>NZ_ADBD01000016.1:0-132877 GCF_000176715.1 Vibrio sp. RC586
GTCGTGAAGATGATAAATATTTCATGAGCTGCCCATTCATAGAACTCCCCCACATGAAGAATGTACATAGATGCTGTCGAAAAAGCGATCTCACCGCTTCTAGCTGCTTTTAACAGGTCATCATTTCTGAATCGATAGGTGGGTTTTAGATAGTCGTTTGCTGGAAAATTATCCCAGGAATAATTATTTGTTTCTAAGAACTGCCAATATCTCTTAAGAGCGCGAACACTCACTGTTACATCGACTGCTTTTCGAATATTCACCAAGTAATTGAGCCAAAGGTTCACCGGTAGCAGGTATTCGTTGTCTTTAGAGTAAAAGGTAGGAAATCCACTTAATTGAATGGATTTCGATTTGCTTGATGGCGGATAGATTCGGGGAACATCAAAATTTTTCGAATTTATGACAGTAACCATACCAGCCTCCAATGTATTTGATATACGTAGAGGCTAGTATGTTTTCCAGAGTTTACAAATCTACAGGGTGGATTTTCCAGATACCGATCTACATGGTAACAAATTCTTCTGAACCCGTTGGGTGAATTGCGACCACGGAATCGAAATCGGCTTTGGTTGCGCCCATTTTTATCGCGACACCAAAACCTTGGATCATTTCATCAACCGCAAAACCGATGCCGTGTAGACCAACCACGGTCTCTTCTGGGCCAGCGCAAACCAGCTTCATTTTGCATGGCTGACGGTGAGAGGTGACGGCGGTGTACATAGCGGTGAAGCTGGATTTGTACACTTTCACGTTCTCTGCACCGTACTGAGCAATCGCTTGTGGCTCAGTCAGACCAATGGTGCCGATCGGTGGGTGGCTAAACACCACGGTTGGAACCAACTGGTAATCCATCTTGGCGTTCAGTTTGTTATTAAACAGGCGCTCAGAAAGTTGACGTCCCGCTTTTACCGCAACCGGAGTCAGTTCAATTCCGCCTTCCATGATGTCACCGACACAGTAAATGCCTGCGATGTTGGTGTTTTGGAACTCATCGACCTTGATGTAGCCTTGCTCATTCGTAGCAACGCCCGTTGCCGCAAGGTTGATGGCATCGGTGGCTGGGTGACGACCGATGGCCCAAATCAGGGTATCGACGTTGTACGTCTGACCATTTTCCAGATGCAGCGTCAGGCTACCATCGGCTTCTTTCACCACTTGTTTTGGCACGCTATGGGTGTGCAGTTGTGGCCCTTCGTTGTTCATCACTTCCACTAAGGTTTCGATGATCATGGGGTCGAAGCTACGCAGTGGTGACTCTTTGCGGCAGAACAGGTGAGTTTCTGTACCTAGCGCATTCAGCACGCCGGCAATTTCTACTGCGATATAGCCAGCGCCGATCACCGCAACGCGTTTTGGCTGCTCGCTCAGCTCAAAAAAGCCGTTCGAGTCGATGCCGTATTCTGCGCCTGGAATATTTGGAATGCTTGGGCGGCCACCTACGGCAATCAGAATGTGGTCAGCGGTGTACAGTTCGCCGTTCACTTCAACGGTTTTCGCATCGACAAACTTAGCGAAGCCCTTAATAACGTGAACTTTATTGTTGCCCAGAACACGATCGTAAGATTGATGAATGCGGCCAATGTAGGCTTGGCGGCTTTCAATCAGTTTTGCCCAGTTGAAGTTCTTCACATCGATATCGAAGCCGTAATCTTCCGCATAAAGGTGCATCGCTTCTGCGATTTGCGCGCCGTGCCACATCACCTTTTTCGGTACGCAGCCAACGTTGACACAAGTACCGCCGAGATCTTTGGCTTCGATGAGAGCGACTTTCGCGCCATACATCGCCGCGCGGTTGGCTGAAGCGATACCGCCGCTGCCGCCACCAATACACAGGTAGTCAAAATGTGTTGCCATTACTTTCTCCAATTATGTCTGGCGAAGATGCTCTTCGCTCTTTTCTTGTATTCCTTATATCAGGGCAAGTGCGTCACAATCCACCTGCCTTGATGAAAAAGCCGATTATTCAGGCACGACCCATTCAACTTTGTAATGTCCCGTTGCAGGGGCAATCGCCTGTTTGAGGAAAGGCAGAATGGTCTGCATCTGGCTTTCCAGCGTCCACGGCGGGTTCACCACAATCATGCCGGAAGCGGTCATGCCGCGTTCGTTGGTGTCAGGGGAAACACCCAATTCAATTTGTAAGATTTTGCGAATGCCTAAACCTTGTAAGCCTTCTAACATGTCATCAATATCGCAGCGATTGACCACCGGATACCAAATCGCATAGATGCCGGTTGCCCAGCGTTTGTAACTCTGAGCGATCGCTTGTACTACGTCGCGATACTCTTTGGCGAGCTCATAAGGCGGGTCAATCAGCACTAAGCCGCGGCGCTCTTGCGGCGGCAAACTGGCTTTCAGGCGCGCGAAGCCATCTTCTTTATAGATAGAGACTTGGCGATCGCGGTGGAACTCTTGCTCCAGCAATGGGTAATCGCTTGGGTGGAGTTCGGTCAGCACCATGCGATCCTGCTCACGCAGATGGGCGCGTGCCACACGGGGTGAACCTGGGTAGTAACGCAGAGTCTCTCCTTGATTGAGCTGGCGAATCGCATCCAGATAGCTATTAAGCTCCGCCGGAATATTGTCTTGTTGCCAGACTCTTGCAATCCCTTGTTTGTATTCGCCCGTTTTTTCTGACCATTCATGAGTCAGATCGTAACGACCCACACCAGAGTGAGTATCATGGTAGACAAAAGGTTTCTCTTTTTGTTGCAAAGAATTCAGGATCAGGCTCTGCACGATATGCTTTAGCACATCCGCATGGTTGCCCGCATGGAAACTGTGTCGGTAACTTAACAAAATAGACTCTCAAACCCTTCAAGGGGCGCTGTACTAGAGGCCGTTCAGCCTGCCGCTAGTAATAGAAATAAAAATATTGGCTTGATTATATACCGATTTAGGGCGCAGAGCGCAGCGTAAAGCCGCGGTTTTTTGTGTAGCGAAAGGCGCGACGGAGTCGTATTTTGCAACGCTTTTCCTACCGCCTCCTATTGAAAAATCATTCTGCTACCTATATTTACTAGCATAACTCCCAGGTCAAAATTCGGCCTGTCTCTATGATGAAAAGGAATCTTTTTATGTCAAACCCACTTCTTACCTTTACGGATCTGCCACCGTTTTCTGCGATTAAACCGGAGCACGTAAAGCCAGCGGTTGAACAGGCGATAGCGGATTGTCGCCACACCATAGATCAGGTTCTGGCCGATAACCCACAACCGAGTTGGGAAACCGTGATTGCGCCGATTGAAGCGGTGGATGATCGCCTAAGCCGCATCTGGTCCCCAGTCAGCCACATGAATTCCGTCATGAACAGTGATGAACTGCGTGAAGCGTATGAAAGCTGCCTGCCACTGCTTTCTGAATATGGTACTTGGGTTGGTCAGCACAAGGGCTTGTTTGAAGCGTACAAAACCTTAAAAGAGAGCGAAGGCTTTGCGGCATTAACGCGCGCGCAGCAAAAAACCATCAGCGACAGTCTGCGTGATTTTGAATTGTCAGGCATCGGCTTGCCACTGCAAGAGCAAAAGCGCTATGGCGAAATCAGTAAGCGTATGTCTGAGCTGGGCTCTAAGTTCTCCAACAACGTGTTGGATGCCACCATGGGGTGGAGCAAGCACATTACGGACGTGAACGAACTGGCGGGTATGCCGGAGTCTGCGTTAGCGGCGGCAGAAGCGGCAGCCGAAGCCAAAGGTTTAGAGGGTTATCTGCTGACCTTAGACATTCCATCTTACCTACCGGTGATGACTTACTGTGATAACCAAGCGCTGCGCAAAGAAGTGTATGAAGCGTACGTGACGCGCGCTTCGGATCGCGGCCCGAATGCGGGTAAGTGGGATAACAGCGAAATCATTGCTGAGCAGCTCAAACTGCGCCATGAAATCGCGCGTATGCTCGGCTTTAACACGTACAGCGAAAAATCGCTGGCGACCAAAATGGCCGAAACCACCGATCAAGTGCTTGGTTTCTTAAATGATTTAGCGAGCAAAGCCAAACTGCAAGGTGAGCGTGAAGTCGAAGAGCTGCGCCAATTTGCGGAAAGTGAATGTGGCGTGAAGCAGCTTGAGCTGTGGGATATTGCTTACTACAGCGAAAAACAAAAGCAGCATCTGTTTGACATCTCCGATGAAGAGCTGCGCCCATACTTCCCTGAACAAAAAGTGGTGAATGGTCTGTTTGAAGTGCTAAGCCGCTTGTTTGGCATGCAAGTGAAAGAGCGCCAAGGGGTGGATGTATGGCATGAGTCAGTGCGCTTTTTTGATATTTTTGATGAAAAAGGCACGCTGCGTGGCAGCTTCTATCTCGATCTGTATGCGCGTGAACACAAACGCGGTGGCGCGTGGATGGATGAGTGTCGTGTGCGTCGCACTACCGACAATGGCGCACTGCAAACGCCAGTGGCTTACCTGACGTGTAACTTCAACCGCCCAGTCGGCGATAAGCCTGCATTGTTTACTCACGATGAGGTGACCACTCTGTTCCACGAATTTGGCCACGGCATTCACCATATGCTGACCCAAGTGGAAGTGGGCGCGGTATCAGGCATCAATGGTGTGCCTTGGGATGCGGTGGAGCTGCCAAGCCAATTCTTGGAGAACTGGTGCTGGCAAGAAGAGGCGCTGGCGTTTATTTCCGGCCATTACCAAACCGGCGAACCTCTGCCGAAAGCCATGCTGGATAAAATGCTGGCGGCGAAAAACTTCCAATCGGCGATGTTTATTCTGCGCCAGTTGGAGTTCGGGTTGTTCGACTTCACTTTACACACCACTTACGACCCAGAAGTGGGGCCAAAAGTGCTGGAAACCTTGGCGGAAGTGAAAAAGAAAGTGGCGGTGCTGCCAGGCTTGGAGTGGAACCGCTTCTCGCACAGCTTTAGCCATATTTTTGCTGGTGGCTACAGCGCGGGTTACTACAGCTACCTGTGGGCAGAAGTACTTTCGGCGGATGCGTTCTCACGCTTTGAAGAAGAAGGCATCTTCAACCACGAAACAGGGCTAAGCTTCCTTACCAACATCCTTGAAATGGGTGGCAGCGAAGAGCCAATGGAACTGTTTAAGCGCTTCCGTGGTCGCGAACCACAAATTGATGCTTTGCTGCGTCATGCCGGAATCGCCGCTTAAATTTGAACCTTGATCTGCATAACCCCGCACTTCTGTGCGGGGTTTTTTACATCCCTCATATCCTGTTAATGGGGTAAATCAAGCTGCTGGTGGATCTGTCTGATGGTGTGCCAGTGGTGTTTAAGCCAGTGATCGAGAGAATATCGGCCAGATCCCCAAACCATCACGGTCAGCAGCATCATTCCCCACAATTGGTGATCGGTAAAACCTTGTTCCCAAAGCACAGGATAGGAGATCACCGCAATGGCATTGACGGCAAACAGTGCAAAGGCGCTTAAACGTCCGAGCAAACCAGGGATGAGCAGCAAGGGCAGTCCTAATTCTGCGGCGGTGCCGAAGTAGGCCGCCCATTGCCAAGGCAAGAGTGGCACTTGGTATTCCAGTTCAAACAGATATAAGGTGCTGTCCCAACTGGATATTTTAATCCAACCCGATTGCCAGAAAACCCATCCAACCCAGAATCGACACATGAGCAGCAGCAGGTTGGCGACATCGCGCTGTAAAATGTGACAGAGTGAGTAATAGCCTTGGATTAAGCGAGAAAGAATCGACATATTAAGCTCCTTGTGACGCAAGGGTGAAGCCCGCCAGAATTTCCAGTGGCAGCAAAGAGGGGAGTGCTGCGAGTGTATCGGGCGGAATATCGCCAAGAGGCGTCTGTTGTTCAATCGCGAGTAGTAGTTGGTAAGCATGGGGTTGGAGTGGTAGCGTCCAAGGATACCCTTCGCTATCACACGCGATAACACCCATTTGCGCTTGATGCAGCGTGATTTGGCTAACATCGTTGCTATGCAGCGCACGCTGTAAATCAAACAGAGCATAGGCAGAGTCGAAGGCGTGCACCCAAGGCAATAGATGAAGTACCACCTCGGCGTGTTGCTCTGCCGCCACTGTGCTTAGTGACTCTAGTGGTGTCCATTGTGGGCGAGGTTCGCACGCATAGGCTTGTTGGACGCGATCGAGCGTCCATTCAAAACGCGCCAACGCCGTTGCGTAAGGGACAATCGTGGTGACTTGAGTGGCACGTTCAATCAGGGCGTCAAACCGCTCTCCATAGTGACTGACATCCGGATTGGTTAAAGGGTGAGTGAGCACATATTCGCGCGCCAGTGCGGCAAAGCACTCTTCTCCCAAGATCTCAAGTAGCAGAGGGTAGGTAGCTGCTATCACTTCACTGAGGCTGATCACACGATTGTTACGATAAATCTGGAGTCGATCCGTGGGATCTCGCCCATCCGCGATGATGGCGCACGCTTCTCCCCCGACTTGATAGTTCAGGCCATGAGCAAATTGAGTCTGTAATTGAGCTAGCGTCAGGCTCATGACATTCTCCTTACATGAGAGGGGTTGGCGTTGATCCGATTTAGGCTCTGTGCGGCGCGCTGCGCTTGGGCGAGCAACACCGAAGGGCTTGGAATATCAAGATCCCACTCAATCAGCGTGTGGCGGCTGCCATGCAGTTGGGTCCACTGTTCAAAAAGTTGCCACAGTTCATCGCTGACGGGCCGACTGTGAGTATCAATCCAGATCTCCCCGTCAGGGAGAGATTTCACGCTGTAGCCTGCCAGATGAATTTCATCCACCGCGCAAGCTGGAATAGCGTTGAGATAAGTGTGCACATCAAAGCCGTGATTAAACGCAGATACTTGCACGTTATTGAGATCGAGCAGCAGCCGACAGCCTGTGCGCTGTTGAACGGTAGAGAGAAATTCCCATTCCGGAATAGTGGAGTGTTCAAAACGCAGATAACTGGAGGGATTTTCGATCAGCAGCGGGCGCTTGAGAGCCAGTTGCACCTGATCAAGATTACGGCAAAAAACCTCTAGTGCTTCTTCGGTATAGGGCAAAGGCAGTAAGTCATTGAAGTAGCGTCCACCTTGCGCACTCCAACTAAGGTGATCGGAAACGAACATCGGTTCAATCTCATCAACGAGAGCTTTGAGTTGGGCAAGATGCGTGCGGTTGACGGCTTCAACCGAGCCTAGTGAGAGGCCAATGCCGTGACAGCTCAACGCATACCGCTCCCGCAATGAGAGCAGATCAGTTCTTGCTGGAGAGTAGGGTGAAAAATAATTTTCGCTGTGGATTTCCAGCCAAGTTAGATCCGTGTTCTGCTGCTGAAAGTACGCAAAATGTGGGCTGCGTAACCCCACGCCAACATGAGGGTGGACTGAGTTTGAATCCATGGAGCCATCCTTGTTACGCGATCAACATCACCATTGAAAGTGGTGCGCAGCCAAGGCTGCGCACTCAACCGTTAATGTGACATGGTGCTGCCGCCAGCTAACTTGTCACAGACGCCTTTGGGTAACACCACAAAAGCATCTTTTTGGTTATCCATTTTGGCGGTACCTGCACAAGACCCGGTTTTGGTGGCGCAGTCATTTTTCCCCGCTTTAGCGACTCCATAACATTTTTCATTGTCAGCAGCAGAAGCGGCGGTGGCGGTCAGTAAAGTGCCTCCCATAGCGAGTAGGCCAGTGATTGCAGCAGTAACAGCTAGGTTAGATTTTTTCATGATGTGTTCCTCAAGACAGTTCCTTGGTCATTGTTTTCACAAGTCATTAACATGGCTTGCTTAGACAAAAGGAGCGGGGCGAGATGAAAAACCTTTCACTATTTGCTTTAAAAATAAGCAATGGAAAGAGTAACAATATGGTTTGCATCGAAAAATAGTTTGAATTTTTTTCGAAGGGCTGATTTTGATGGATTGCCCGTTGCGCCTTAGATAGGGATCTTGAGTGTTGTTTCCCTTGCTTGGGTCTCACCAGTTTTAGGGTTATAATCGCCGCCATTATGTATAAATAACCAGTGGCGAAGTCATGATCGATCCCTCTCTATTGCTCGACGGTCTCAACGATAAACAACGCGAAGCGGTGGCAGCGCCACTGGAAAACTTGCTGATTTTGGCCGGTGCCGGCAGTGGTAAAACCCGCGTGCTGGTGCACCGGATTGCGTGGCTGATGTCGGTGGAAGAAGCCTCGCCGTTTTCGGTGATGGCGGTAACCTTTACCAACAAAGCGGCGGCAGAAATGCGCGGCCGAATTGAAGAGCTGATGCATGGCACCGCTTCTGGCATGTGGTGTGGTACTTTTCACGGTATTTGCCACCGCATTCTGCGCGCCCATTATCTCGACGCTAAACTGCTGGAAGATTTTCAGATCATCGACAGTGACGATCAGCAGCGCCTGCTCAAACGCCTCATCAAAGCACATAATCTGGATGACAAACAGTGGCCAGCACGGCAAGTCGCGTGGTGGATCAACAATCAAAAAGATGAAGGATTGCGCCCAGCGCACATCAACGCCTTTGATCCGGTCACTCAAACTTACCTCAAGCTCTACACCGCTTACCAAGAAGCGTGCGATCGCGCCGGCTTGGTTGATTTCGCCGAGATTTTGCTGCGCACCCTAGAGCTACTACGTGGTAACCAGCATATTCGTGAGCATTATCAAGCTCGCTTTAAGCACATTTTGGTCGATGAATTTCAAGATACCAACGCGATTCAGTACGCGTGGCTACGCATGATGGCGGGCGCCCAGTCGAACGTAATGATCGTGGGTGATGATGACCAGTCTATTTACGGCTGGCGTGGTGCTCGAATAGAAAACATCGAGAAATTTACCCTTGAATTCCCGAGCGTGAATACCATTCGACTGGAGCAAAACTACCGCTCCACCAAAACCATTTTGGAAGCCTCAAACACACTGATCGCCAATAACAGCGAGCGAATGGGCAAACAGTTGTGGACTGACGGTTTGGTTGGCGAACCTATTTCGGTGTACTCGGCGTATAACGAGCTCGATGAAGCGCGCTTTGTGGTCAGCAAAATCAAAGGTTGGCAGGAGCAAGGCGGCACACTCACCGATTGCGCGATTTTGTATCGCAACAACGCCCAGTCACGGGTACTGGAAGAGGCGTTATTGCAAGCGAGTTTGGCGTACCGCATTTATGGCGGGATGCGCTTTTTCGAGCGCCAAGAGATCAAAGATGCGCTCAGTTATCTGCGTTTGATTAATAACCGCAATGACGACACTGCATTTGAGCGGGTAATCAATACGCCGCCACGCGGTTTGGGTGATAAGACGTTAGAGACGATACGTTTTGCCGCGCGTGATCGCGGTTGCACCTTGTGGGATGCCAGTATCGGTCTGCTCAATGACCAAGTGCTTACCGGGCGTGCTGCGGGCGCGTTGAGTCGCTTTGTTGAGCTGATCAATGCCTTGGAAGAGGAAGGTATCGACATGCCACTGCATGTGCTCACGGACCACGCAGTAAAAACCTCTGGTTTGCTGGAGATGTATCAGCAGGAGAAAGGCGAAAAATCCAAAGCGCGGATTGAAAACTTGGAAGAGCTGGTCACGGCGACGCGCCAGTTTGAAAAGCCAGAAGAAGCGCAGGATATGACCATGCTGACCGCGTTTTTGACCCATGCGGCACTGGAAGCCGGTGAAGGTCAAGCCGATGAGCATGATGATGCGGTACAGCTGATGACCTTGCACAGTGCTAAAGGGTTGGAATTCCCTCAAGTGTTTATGGTGGGTGTAGAAGAGGGGATGTTCCCTAGCCAAATGTCTGCCGAAGAGGCGGGGCGTCTCGAAGAAGAGCGCCGCCTGTGTTATGTCGGCATGACGCGTGCGATGCAAAAGCTCTACATCACCTACGCGGAGATGCGTCGTTTGTACGGGCAAGATAAGTATCACAAACCCTCACGTTTTATTCGTGAACTGCCGGAAGGCTGCTTAGACGAAGTGCGTATGAAAGCACAAGTCAGCCGCCCAACCAGTACGGGACGCTTTAGCCAAACGGTAGTTAAAGAGAGTTTTAACGAAACGGGGTTTAGTTTGGGGTCACGAGTGCGTCACCCGAAATTTGGCGAAGGCACCATCATTAACTTTGAAGGCAGTGGTCCACAAAGCCGAGTGCAAGTCGCATTTAATGGCGAAGGCATTAAGTGGTTAGTGACGGCTTACGCGAGATTGGAGAAAGTGTAAGCGGCTTTATGGCGGGGATTGATTGCCTCTTTGCAAGAGGCAATGTCTTGGCTGTTTCTCTTGTCGCTCTATAAAAACGACCATAAAAGAAAACCCCGGGGGCAAGCCCACCGGGGTTAGAGTCTTACTCGCAGCATTCCCGCTACTAAAGGTGCTCCATGCATCAAATCCTTGATAGTACGCTGCAATCCGTCAGCTCAATCCTTGCATCGCCTTCCTAGCGGTGTCCTGTGTCATCCATTACACTCACAATCCTCGTGAGTTCACATCACTTGTTCCCTGAGCGGTGTCCCTGTCATCATCCTGATGTTCAGTCCGTGCCTCGTCCAGAGGTGTCCATTTCCCATCCTTGTCGTTACCATCCTAGCAACGATTGCGTCCGTTCAATGTCCTGTTTCGCTTTCCTTGCCGAGCACTCATCCTGAATGTCCGACTCTTCTTCCTGAAGATCACCAATCCGTGGTGCTTTCCTGTTCCGTGTCAGTATCCTTCCAACGAGATTCATCTTACTCAGATGAGTTTTCTGAACAAGCAAATGAAATCGATTTCTTTATGCTCTCATTTGTTGCTTTGTTGTTTTTTTAATAATAATCAATTGATTAGGTTTGTTTGTTGGCATTGTTGTACACAGGAAAAAGAGTTTTTCCTACTCATTTGTGAGACATCTCTTACACCAATGCGAGCTATAATCCCCATAACTGCTTATTGAGTTTTTTGCTATTAATTGGCGGTTATTCGAAGTTTGCTCGTTGGGTTGGCTCAAGCATTCGCCTTGAGTGCCGATATTGGTAAGTTGAATTTTAGAAAGGTAAGGTGACGTGTGAAATTATCCGTGAGTAAAAAATTGTATGTCGGTTTCGGCTGCGTGCTCGCCATATTATTGGTGATGGCGAGTGTCATATGGTCAGAGGTCTCTCAGTCGCACAAGGTGGCAACTGAAATACACAAGGATGATGTACCTGAATTAGTCTCTTATCTTATTTTGATCGATGAAGCGGGTGATATTTATCGTGATGCTTTGAATGCGATTGTGAATGTTGATAATGCCACGCAAAACTATGCGCAAAACAAACAAGAGTTTGCGCAGGCGCTGCAAACTACTTTTGGATTAGAAACCGCAGGTAGCAGTGATTATCGCCGTTTAGAGCAGATCCGCGAACACATGGCGCAATTTACTGCAGGTGTCGAGCGCGATATTTTCTCTCATCTTGGCGAAGCGAATATTGCGCAGAATACGCAGCGATTGCACCAGCTGTTTGAGCAGCATTTAGTGCAAATTGAGTCTCAGCTCGATGAAGCTTCACAGAATGAACAAGACGAAGCTGGTAAAGCACTGATGAGCCTCACTTCATCTTTCGTCAGCATTGAAAATACCATCATGCTGCTGTCAGGCATTGCTGCCCTACTAACCTGCGTTGTCGCTTATTTGTTGGCTCAGTCGATCGTTGTGCGTTTGTCTAAATTGAATGTGATGGCGCAAGGTGTGGCAGAGGGTGATCTGTCTCAGCAGATGATCCAAGACCACTCTGGCGATGAACTGGCAAATTTGGCTAGCTCCGTTAATCGTATGCAGCAGTCATTAGTGGCACTGATTGGTTCGATCTCTGGTGTGTCTAATCAAGTTAAACAAGTGACCAATGATTTGACTTCGGTCAGCTCGGAGATTGTGGCTGGAGCATCGGCTCAAGCGGATAAAGCCAACCTGATTGCAACAGCCGCAGAAGAGTTAAGCTTAACCATTTCGGAAGTGGCTCAACAAGGTTCAGCGACTTATGCGGAGGCTCGCAGCTCGGAAGCTTCTGCCGAACAAGGGCGCAAAGTGATCCTCGAAATGGTGCAGAGCGTACAGCGAGTGTCACAGCAGATGAATGATATGTCGCTGCAGATGAATGAACTGGGTTCGCACAGTGAGCAGATTGGCAGTGTGATTCGTGTTATCGAAGGCATCGCAGAGCAAACCAATTTGTTGGCACTGAATGCTGCGATTGAAGCTGCGCGAGCGGGGGATGCTGGACGCGGTTTTGCGGTGGTCGCCGATGAGGTTCGTGCGCTGGCTGAACGGACCACAAAAGCCACGCAAGAGGTGGCAGGGATTATTCAAGCGATCCAGTCTGGTACTCAAGAAGCGGTGGTGGCAACGCAAGATAGCTGCCGTTTAGTGGATATCGGTGTGGAGCAAAGTAGCGGAGCCGTAACGGTATTGGAAAGCATTGTTACAGGGGCTGGCAATGTTCAGAGCATGGTCAATTCGATCGCTACGGCGGCGGAAGAGCAAACGGCCGTAACGAAGGAAATCGCGGCAGATATCACCTCGATCAGTGATATTTCTGAACAAACGCTGCAACTGGCTAACCAAAGTTCTGACAGTGTCAGAGGGCTCGGTGGTCGAGTTCAAGAACTTGAAAGCTTAATTGGAAAATTTAAGCTGCGTTAAACATCAAGGGCTTGCCATAGGCAAGCCCTTATTATATTGGCGGTTTGAGCCATAACGATGACATCTATTAAGATCTCAATGTGTCGCCTGAGGTTTGGGTTACTCGCCGATGGCGATGCCTTCACGGCGAGGGTCGGCTGCTCCTTCAAGACCTTGTGCAGTAATCCGGATGGCGTGCAGGCCAGAGTTGAGCTCTTTGATCCCGACCTTTGCCCCTAAGCTTTCTAGCGCCAGCTTGAACTGCTCGGCGGAGGTGCCTTGTTCGAGCTCGGTTTCGCCAAAACGATTTAGCACATGCGGTTGATTGATCGCGGCTTGAATGTCCATGCCCCATTGGGTGTGAGCAATGATCGCTTGAGCGACATAGCCAATAATTCGGCTACCACCGGGTGAACCAATCGCCAGATAGGGTTGGTTATCCTGCAGGACAATAGTCGGTGCCATCGAAGAGCGTGGGCGTTTGCCCGGCTCTAGACGATTGGCAATCGGGCGACCTTCACTTTGCGTGGCAAACGAAAAATCGGTCAGTTCGTTGTTGAGCAAAAAGCCGCGCACCAACAAGCGTGAGCCGAACGCGTTTTCGATCGAGGTGGTGTACGACACCACATTGCCTTCACGGTCGACAATATTAAAGTGGCTGGTGGAAGGCAGTTCTATCGACTGATCGGGGCTGCGTAGCTGCGCATGATGCCAAGGCGGATTGCCTGCTGGCGCACTGGTCAGCGCTTTTCCGGGTTGGATGAGTTTAGCGCGCTCGGCCAGATAGGCTTTATCCAATAAGCCTTGAGTTGGAACGGGCACATAATCTTGATCCGCCATGTACAAACCGCGATCGGCAAATGCCAGCTGTGACGCATCCCCCAGCACTTGCCATGATTTCACATCCTGTGCGCCCCAACCTTTGAGATCGTACTGCTCGGTGAGAGCCAGAATTTGTCCCACCGTCAGGCCTCCTGAGCTGGGTAACCCCATGCCGCAGACTTGATAGCTTTGATAAGCCGCGCATACGGGCGCACGCTGTTTGACTTGGTACGTATCAAAATCTTGCTGATCGATCACGCCGGGATTGCCCGGCGCATTTTGCACCGTGGCGATGATGTCTTTGGCAATATCCCCTTGATAGAAAGCCGCCGCGCCTTGCTGTGCAATGGCTTTGAGAGTGGCAGCGTAGTCTGGGTTTTTCAGTAAGGTGCCGGCTGTGAGTGGTTCACCTTGTGCATCAAAGAAATAGGCTTTGGTAGCAGGAAAACGGCTTAAACGCTCTTTATCTTCTGCAATAAGTGCCGCAAGGCGAGGACTCACCTCAAAGCCTTGCTCGGCGAGTTTGGCGACAGGTTCAATCAAGCGCGCCCATTCCAGCTTGCCGTATTGACGATGGGTTTCCCACAGCAGTTTGACCGTGCCGGGTGTGCCAACGGAGCGACCGCCGACCACGGCATCGTAGAATTTCATTGGCTGACCTGTACTATCTAAAAACAGTTTAGGCGTGGCGTTGAGTGGCGCGGTTTCGCGACCATCGAAAGTGGTAAGCGCTTTTTTCTTGGCATCCCAGTAGACCAAAAATGATCCGCCACCAATACCAGATGATTGCGGCTCAACCAAGCCCAGCATCAGTTGTGTTGTCACCATGGCATCTATCGCGTTGCCGCCTTGGCGTAAAATCGAAGCCCCCGCTTCGCTCGCCAGTGGGTTAGCGGCGGTGACCATCCAGTTTTTGGCTTTGACTAACGGCTTGTGCTCGAAGCCGGTGGCTTGTTCGGGTGCAATCGAATCCGTGGTTTGATTGGGTGCAGCTTGTGCAGCAATGGCAAAAATCAGCGCAGGAAGCGCCAAGGGTGTATGAGTCCAATTCATACCCATCTCCATTTTGGTTGTCATGAGTCGTTTATGTTAACGGGAAGTTAAACAGTGGTTCTAGTGAGTTGTTGGCTAAATCGGTGATTTATGCAGCAATGTCTCAGGATTGAACGGCTTGGAATGGATGTGCTTTTATGAGAGGAAAAAGGAGCTAAGCAAGGAATGGCTTACCTCCTGTGATTTAGTGCTGTTGTGCGCGGCGAGCTGCTCGTCCCGCTGTTAAACCATCAAAACTGAATACCGCGAGAGCGCCCCAAATAAAAGCAAAGGTGATGGCTTTATCGCTGGTAAAGGCTTCGCCATACACCAACACCGCGAGCAGAAACATTAAACTTGGGCCAATGTATTGGAAAAAGCCTAGCGTAGAGAGTTTGAGGTGCGCTGCCGCTCCGGTAAAGCAGAGTAAAGGTAAAGTCGTGACTACCCCCGCTGAGATCAGCAGCAGGTTGAGTTGCCAGCCATTAAGCAGCAGATTGCTGGTGGTGCTGTCGGCAAACCAAAACAGATAAATTGCTGCAGCGGGCAGCATAAATAGGGTTTCAAGGAACAAGCCAGTTTGCGCATCCACTTGGATTTTCTTACGCAGCAAACCGTAAAAGCCGAAGGTGGTGGCAAGAGCAATCGCCACAATCGGTACTGAGCCAAACACCACCAACTGAATGCCCACCCCAATGGCGGCAAGCGTTACCGCAAACCACTGTAATTTACGCAGCCGTTCCCCTAAAAACAGCATGCCGAGCAGCACGTTGAGCAGCGGGTTAATGTAGTAGCCTAAGCTGGCATCCAACATCTTATTTGAATTGATTGACCAGATAAAAATCAACCAGTTACCACCAACTAATAGCGCGGTGACTAACAGCAGCCAAAATTTACGTGGAGTTTGTACTACGCCAACCACGCTGCGCCAGCGATGACCGAAATGGATCAGCACCGCCAGTAAAACAAACGACCATAGCACTCGATGGCTAAGAATTTCTGGAGTGGAGATGGTGCCAAGGGCTTTGAAATAAATCGGTGCCACACCCCACATGGTGTAGGCGCTAATCGCGAGCAAAATGCCTTTTTTGGCGTTGTTTTGTTCGGATGTCATTGGCGTATGCTCTCTGGTTAGCTAGTGAATTTAAGCTACGGAGCCGGAGTATAACCTGAGAATCGTACACTGTACGTATTTTGCGGTTTTATTCACCGGGCAACCCCCCTACAATAGCCAGCTTGTTGGCGACTGATGACTCACACTTTGCACTCTACCGATATGACCGCGACCTTAATGGCTGAATCTTCTGCTCCCTCTGTGACTCCTGAA
Organism: Vibrio sp. RC586; assembly: GCF_000176715.1. Lineage (NCBI taxonomy): Bacteria > Pseudomonadati > Pseudomonadota > Gammaproteobacteria > Vibrionales > Vibrionaceae > Vibrio > Vibrio sp. RC586. Next base: position 15,712 of record NZ_ADBD01000016.1, read on the forward strand.
CGTGTTTTACACGAGGTGTTTGGCTATCAGCAATTTCGCGTTGGTCAGCAAGAGGTGATTGAAGCGGCGTTGGCTGGGCGTGATAGCTTGGTCATCATGCCGACGGGTGGTGGTAAATCACTCTGTTACCAGATCCCAGCGCTGGTGCGCGAAGGGGTCACCTTAGTGATTTCTCCCCTGATTTCGCTGATGAAAGATCAGGTTGACCAGCTTAAAGCCAATGGTGTGGCGGCAGAGTGCGTGAATTCCACGTTGACGCGCGAGGAGCTGATCGCGATTTACAACCGCATGCACGCAGGGCAGCTCAAGCTGTTGTATGTGTCGCCAGAGCGGGTATTGACCGCCGAGTTTATCGAGCGTCTTAGCCATCTGCCTTTAGCTATGATTGCGGTCGATGAAGCGCACTGTATTTCGCAATGGGGACACGATTTTCGCCCTGAGTACGCTTCGTTAGGCCAGCTTAAGCAGCGTTTTCCCAATATCCCTGTGATGGCACTGACTGCGACTGCGGATGACGCAACGCGTCACGACATTATGCAGCGTTTGCAGCTCAATGAGCCGCATCAGTATCTGGGCAGTTTTGATCGCCCGAATATTCGCTACATGCTGGTGGAAAAACATAAGCCAGTTTCGCAAGTGATTCGTTATCTGGAAACTCAGCGCGGGCAGTGCGGCATCATTTATTGTGGCAGCCGTAAAAAAGTGGAAATGCTCACCGAAAAGCTGTGCGGAAACCACATTCGTGCTGCCAGTTACCATGCGGGGATGGACGCCGATGAACGCGCTTGGGTGCAAGAGGCGTTTCAGCGTGATGACCTGCAAATTGTGGTGGCGACCGTGGCGTTTGGCATGGGGATTAATAAACCCAACGTGCGCTTTGTGGTGCATTTTGATATTCCACGCAACATTGAATCCTACTATCAGGAAACTGGCCGCGCAGGGCGTGATGGTCTGCCTGCTGAAGCCATGATGCTGTACGACCCCGCGGACATGAACTGGCTGCGCCGCATGCTCGATGAAAAGCCCGATGGCGCGCAAAAACAGGTCGAAAGCCACAAGCTCACCGCGATGGGCGCATTTGCTGAAGCGCAAACTTGTCGCCGCCAAGTACTGCTCAATTATTTTGGCGAATATCGCGATCAGCCGTGTGGCAACTGCGATATCTGCCTCGATCCGCCCAAGCGTTTTGATGCCACGGAAGAGGCGCGCAAAGCACTGTCGTGTGTCTATCGCGTCAATCAAAACTTCGGGATCGGCTATGTGGTGGAAGTGCTGCGCGGCATGCAGAACATCCGCATTCGCGAGCATGGTCACGACAAAATTACCACTTATGGGATTGGCCGCGATCACAGCCACGATTACTGGGTGAGTATTTTCCGCCAACTGATCCACAAAGGCATGCTCTACCAAAACATCACGCGTAACTCGACGCTGCAACTGACTGAAGAAGCACGCCCGCTGCTGCGCGGTGAGATGAATATTGAGCTGGCGGTACCGCGTTTAGATACCGCGGCGCGCGCGGCGAAATCCGATAAGTTGTCGGGCAAAAACTACGACAAAAAGCTGTTTGCCAAACTGCGTAAGTTGCGTAAATCGATCGCCGATGACGAAGGGTTACCACCGTATGTGGTGTTCAGTGATGCCACCTTGATTGATATGGCGGAGATCATGCCGACCTCTTATGGCGAAATGTTGGCGGTGAATGGGGTTGGGCAGCGCAAGCTGGAAAAATACGCCGACCCGTTTTTGGATCTGATTCAGGAGCATTTGACTTACCATGGCTGAGTTTGGCTTAAGCGAATACCTTGCCGCGGAAGGGCGCTTGATTGTGCGCGCCGAAAACTTCGATTTTGATGCTTTTGCTGAAACCGCTTTGCGTTTGGTGAACCTGCTTTCTGCTCGGGTGTTGGAAAAGCAGTGCGATGCGGATCTGCACACTTGGCTGATCGATTTCGAAGGTTGCCATTTGCTGTTGCGCGGTGAGCATTACAGCCAATCATTGTGGCTGGAAACCCTAACCGCAGGTCAGGGTGATGAGGAGCTGGCGTTTATTGCCAAGCTCCTGTCCCAAATCTGATTAACGACAGGGTGAGGTTCCCCCCATCCGCTTCACGATTTTCGGATGTACGGTGGATTAGGCTTCGCCAATAAAACCGCCCGTCTGGTGCGCCCATAACTGGGCATAAATCCCTTTGTGCGCCAGTAGCTCTTGATGTGTGCCTTGTTCTACGATTTTCCCTTCATCCATTACAATCAGCCGATCCATCGCGGCAATTGTCGATAAACGGTGCGCAATCGCAATCACGGTTTTGCCTGCCATCAAAGTATGCAGATTCTCTTGAATGGCTGATTCCACTTCAGAATCGAGTGCGGAAGTTGCTTCGTCCATGATTAAGATGGGCGCGTTTTTCAGGAGCACACGTGCGATCGCAATACGTTGACGTTGGCCGCCAGACAGTTTCACGCCACGTTCACCGACTTGAACATCATACCCAGTGCGGCCTTGTTCATCTTGCAACTCCTGAATGAAATCATGAGCATGCGCTTGGCGGGCGGCTTCTTCGATGGCGGCTTGATCGGCATCCGGGTCGCCGTACAAAATGTTATCGCGGATCGAGCGGTGCAGCAGTGAAGTATCTTGGGTGATCATGCCGATATGGCGGCGCAACGACTCTTGGCTGACATGGCTAATGTCTTGCCCATCAATTCGAATCTGACCGCTTTGCACATCATAAAAACGCAGCAGTAGATTGACTAACGTGGATTTCCCCGCGCCAGAGTGGCCGACAATACCGACTTTCTCTCCGGCTTGAATCACTAAGTTGAGATCGTCAAACACGGTTTTTTGCGCGCTGTAACCAAAACGAACTTGCGCGAAGCTCAGCTCACCAAATTTCACTTGGAGCGATTTTGCTTGCGGGCGATCCTCAATTTCCACTGGGTTCGCTATGGTGTTCATGCTGTCAATCACGGTGCCAACGCTTTCAAACAGAGCGCGAATTTCCCACATGATCCACTTCGACATGCCTTGCATGCGCAGCGCGATCGTAATGCCAATTGCGATCACCCCGACGGTGACCGTTTCTGCGAGCCATAACTGGATCGAGAGAGCAGCAATGCTAAACAGCAACAGATAGTTGATCAGATCCACACTGTAGAGAAGCGAGGTTAAGGTACGCATCTGGCGGTAAACCGTGTGTAGAAACTGCTTCATGCCCGATTTTGCGTAGGTGGTTTCGCGTTGAGAGTGGGAGAACAGTTTTACGGTGGTGATGTTGGTGTAGGTATCAACAATCCGCCCGGTCATTTGCGATTGTGCGTTGGCTTGATCGGTCGAAATGGTTTTTAAGCGGGGTACGAAGTAGACCTGAATCGCGATATAGACCGACAGATCGACCAATTTCAGCACCGTTTCGCGCACGCTATTCGCATTTTGCATCACTTTTGTCGCAACGCGCCCAGCAAAATCACGTTGGAAGAAGCCGATACTTTGTTTGAGTAAATAGCGATGAGTCGACCAGCGGATCGACATCGGGTAGTTACCCAAAATGGTTTGATGCAGCAACATCGAGTGTACGAGTGCCAGAATTGGCATCACCACCAGTACCAGTGCCGCCATTGTCCACAGCCGTTCGCCATGCATTTCCCAAAACTGGTGGCGCTCTTGAGTGCTGAGAATATCAACAATCTCCCCCATGTAACGCACGAGTGTGACTTCCGCCATCGCTACGCAGGCGCTGAGTAGCGACATCAATAACAGCGGTTTTTCAAAGCCTTGCGTGTAATAGCGGCAGAAAGCAACCAAAGATTTCGGCGGCGTTTGTGGCTCTTGAGCCGGAAAAGGTTCGGTCAGTTTTTCAAACCATTGAAACATGAACAGGGTGCCTTACTGAATGAAATTGAGAAAGATTCGCAATTTTTACTTTTTAATTAAGCTAATTATCACTAAAATTGCGGAAAGTTAATACTAATAAAAATAATTCTCAAATCATACAGCAGAGGTTTTATCATGCGTGATATTCGCCCGAGTCAGATCGGACAATACATTCGTCGTGCGCTTCGCTTGCACTTCATCCCTGTCGTTTTGGTTGCCGCACCGAGTGCAATGGCCAATACCGATCAAGAAACTCAGCAGTTAGAAACCTTAGTGGTGACCGCTTCAGCCTTGAAAGTGGAAACCCCCGCACAAGAAACGCCAAAAGCGTTATCGATAGTCACTCAAGAAGAGATTGTGGCTCGCGCGCCACAAAAATTGGATGAAGCGCTGCGCTATACCTCCGGCGTCACCGCTCAACCTTATGGCGCGGACAATGATACTGATTGGCTCAAAGTGCGTGGTTTTGATGCTGCGACCTATCAAGATGGCAGTCGCCTGTTCCGTGATGGTTACTACACTTGGCTTATCGAACCTTACGCTTTAGAGCGTATTGAAGTGCTGAAAGGTCCTGCTTCGATTTTGTATGGTGAGGCACCTCCGGGTGGGGTGGTCAATGCGGTGCAGAAGAAACCGACCGACATTCCACAAGGTGAGGTTGGCCTACAAGTGGGTAATGATGCGCTGCGCACCTTAACCTTAGACATTTCCGATTACGCGAATCAAGACGGTTCCGTGCGTTACCGTTTAGTCGCGTTGATGAAAGAGAATGATGGGCAGTTGAACGGTACGCAAACCAGCCGTAACTACCTTGCGCCAAGTCTCAGCATCGATATTTCTGAGCAAACCCGTTTAACCCTGTTGGCGAGCTTTTTGGAAGACAGCGGTGTGCCGACTAACCCATTTTTCCCTGCGGCGGGCACCTTAATCGATTCCAACTTTGGTCATATCGATCCCTCTACCAACTTAGGGCAACCGGATTACGACAAGTATGAGCGTCGTCAGGTGTCATTGGGTTACTTGTTCGAACATGATCTTAATGATGTCTGGGCGCTGTCACAGACCTTCAATTACGGCGATAACGATCTCTATCTGCGCAGCAGCTACGCTTTCTCGAATGATGACCCAAGTAAAGATACATTAACGCAAGGCATTGTGTTCCGTGATGGTTCAACCGAAAGCTTGAGCTTAGATAACAAAGCGGTGGCGAAGTGGGATTCTGCACGTGTTGAAAACACGCTGTTGATGGGCTTAGAGTTGCAACGCCACCAGACTCAAGGTGTTGAGTTAGATAACTACAGCTTTGGCACCATCAATCCGTTCAACCCGATTTATGGCAATTACACGCCTATCGATGAATCTTCCGCAGCGGATCGCACAATTACTAAAGAGCAAGCGAGTTTGTACGCGCAGTACCAAATCAAGCTGGATCAGCAGTGGATTGGCCTGATTGGCGGCCGTATGGATTGGGTCGATACTGAAAACGAAAGCCAAAAGAACGCGCAGCGTAAAAGCCGCAGCGATGCGGAGTTTTCATTCAATGCGGGTTTGATGTATCTAGCCAGTAATGGTGTATCGCCTTACCTCAGCTATTCACAATCGTTTGATGTGCTCAGCACCATTGATAGCGCGACGGGTGAGTTGTATAAGCCACTGAAAGGCGAACAAACTGAGGTTGGCGTGAAGTACCAGCCAGAGTTTTATGATGGTTACATCAATCTAGCTTGGTTTGATATCACCCAACAAAATGCGCTGGTGACCAACCCAACGACTTTTGTGGCAACGCAAACGGGTGAAATGACCGCCCAAGGCATTGAAGTCGAAAGCGTGGGTTATGTCACCGATAGCTTGAAACTGACCGCCAGCTACACCTTCACCGATGCCAAAACCGATGAAACGGGTGGCAAGGGCACGCAACAAGCCGGTTTGATCCCGAAACATCAAGCGTCAGCGTGGCTGGATTACGATGCGGCGCAGCTTGGTCTGCAAGGTTGGACGTTTGGCTCCGGCGTACGTTACATCGGTGAGTCGAAAGATAACCCGCGTTCGAGTGATCGTACGGTGCCGAGTGTAACTTTGGTGGATCTGATGGCGGGCTATGAAATCACAGAAAACTGGCAAGCGCAGCTCAACATCAACAACCTGTTTGATCGCGAGTTCGTTTCTGGGTGTGATTACTGGTGTTACTACGGCCAATCACGCAGTGCTGTGCTCAGTGCCAACTATCGCTGGTAGTCGGCACTTGTTGTGAACTTGCCGTTTGGGGTAGCCGATTGTTCGTATTCTAGGATGATTGGCTGCCAGACAACTCCCGCTTCTGGCGGGATTTGTTGTTTTTATTGAATGCCAATTATTAGGGGGATCAATGTTTCAGTTAGCTGATATTCAAATGGTTCGCGGTGGGCGCACCATTTTGGCGATCGATCATTTGACCATTCCGACCCATGAGCTGACAGTTGTGCTCGGTCACAACGGTTCCGGCAAATCCACCTTAGTCAGTTTACTGTCGGGCCAACAGTCGCCCGATAATGGTCAAGTGACCCTCAATGGTCAATCACTCTCATCGCTGCCGAGTAAAACCCTCGCCAAGGCGGTGGCCTTTTTGCCGCAGAAATTGCCGACTAGCGCTGGATTAACCGTGCGTGAGTTGGTGCGTTTAGGGCGCTTTCCGTGGCGCGGCACCTTGGGTCGTTGGCGCAAGGAAGATGAGCAGATTATCAATGCGGCACTTGAAAAAACGGGGGTGAGTGGTTTTGCGCATAACTTGGCGGATGAGCTTTCCGGCGGTGAGCGCCAGCGCGCTTGGGTGGCGATGCTGCTTGCGCAGCAATCTCCGGTGCTGATTTTGGATGAGCCGACGTCGGCGCTTGATGTGCATCACCAATATCAATTGATGGCGCTGCTGGCCGAGCTCAATCAAACCCAAGGCGTGGGTATTATCGTGATTTTGCATGATCTCAATTTGGCGCTGCGCTATGCGACCCACATTGTGGCGCTTAAGCAGGGGCAGATCGCCTTTGAAGGCGGTGCTGAATTGTTGCTCGATGAGCAGCGGTTGTCGGATCTGTATCACTCACCGATCCGTTTGATTGATCACCCGAATCCCATTTCCCACTCTTCTACTAATAAGGTTGCGATCGTATGTGCTTGATGAGTCTATGGAATGTTCGTCTGCGGAACATTTGCCGACCAAAGGCCGTTTTTGGCTGGCTTGCCGTGCTTTGTCTATTCGCACTGCCCGTGCAAGCACAAATTGTGCTGACGGATAGCCAAGGGACGCACAGTTTTGCTGAGGTTCCACAGCGAGTGGTGGTACTGAACTGGGATCTGCTTGAACAAGTGCTTGAACTGGGCATTCAGCCCGTTGGCGCGCCGGAATTGAGTTCTTACGTGCAGTGGGTTGTGCAACCCGAGGTGCCAAGTTCGGTGCAAGATATTGGCACCCGTACTGAGCCGAATTTAGAGAAAATCGCCGCACTTAAACCGGATGTCATTTTAGCCGCAGGGCCGCAACAAGATTTGCTGGCCACCTTAGGGCGCATTGCGCCAGTGGTGTATCTGCCCAACTTTGCTGAGCAAGATAACGCTGCCCAAGTGGCGATTAGCCACTTTAAAACCTTAGCCACCTTGTTTGGCAAAGAAGTGGTAGCGCAGCAAAAACTGGAGGCGATGTATGCCCGTTTTTCTGAGCTGAAAGCTTCGCTACAGCACGCCTTTGGTGACACTTTACCTGCGGTGGTAACGCTGCGTTTTGCCAACCCAACCTCGGTGTTTTTGTATACCGAAAACTCCACGCCGCAATATGTGCTAGAACAGCTCGGTTTATCGTCAGCGCTGCCGCAGCCGCCGAAAGAGTGGGGCATAGTGCAAAAACGCTTGAGTGAGTTGCAACACGTTGAGCAAGGCTATGTGCTCTATTTCTTGCCGTTTGCGGAAGAGAAAAAAGTGCAAAAATCGGTGTTGTGGCGAGCAATGCCGTTTGTGCAGGCGGGGCGTGTCAATTCCGTGCGTTCCGTGTGGAGCTATGGCGGGGCGATGTCGCTGCGTTATAGCGCAGAAGCGATCACCGAAAGCTTGCTGGCGGTGGCTCCGCAATCATGAGTGTGCTGCGTTTAACTGGTTTGGGGGCGCTGACTCTGCTGTTGGCGCTCGTTAGCTTACAGTGGGGGCATAGTTTAACTCTCAATGAGCAGTGGCAATTGGTGCTCGGTAATCAAGCCGCGCAAAGTTTCGCGCAGGTGAATTTTATCTACGCGCAGCTACCCCGTGCGGTGATGGCCATAGTGGTGGGCGCGGTGCTTGGGTTGGTGGGCAGCTTGATGCAGCAGTTGACCCAAAACCGACTCACCTCACCGCTGACGTTGGGAACCTCATCCGGTGCTTGGTTGGGGCTGATTATCGTCAATATCTGGTTCAGTGATTGGCTGGCCGATTACAGTGCATTGGCTGCGATGGCCGGAGCGCTACTCGCTTTCGCACTGATAATCTCGATTGCGGGGCTACGCAACCTCACCGGATTACCGCTAGTTGTTTCCGGTATGGTGGTGAACATTTTGCTGGGTTCGATTGCCACGGCCTTGGTACTGCTGAACGAAGAGTTCGCTCAGAATGTGTTTATGTGGGGCGCGGGCGATTTGGCGCAAAACGGCTGGGAGTGGCTCACTTGGTTGCTGCCGCGTTTGGCTTTGGTGTTCCCGTTAGTGCTGTTTGCACCACGAGTGCTGACTTTGCTTCGGCTCGGCCATGAAGGGGCGGCGGCGCGTGGTTTAGCGGTATTGCCTGCCTTTTTACTTTTGATGGCGGGTGGGATTTGGCTGGTATCCGCATCGATTACTGCGGTTGGGGTGATCGGTTTTATCGGTTTATTAACCCCGAATATTGCCCGTTCACTGGGGGCGCGCACGCCCAAAATGGAGTTGTACAGCAGTGCGCTGCTTGGCGCGTTGTTGCTGCTTGCCACGGACATGCTCGCCATGGGGCTGAGCGTGTGGGCGGAGGAAGTGGTACCTAGCGGCATTACCGCCGCCGTGATTGGTGCTCCGGCGCTGATCTGGTTTAGTCGTCGCCAGCTCCAAGCGCAGGATGCGCTCTCTATCTCCTTGTCTCCACATCGCCGTTCGCCTTCTCGATGGGCGGTGATGCTCATTGCGGCGGCTTTATTTTTGGCTCTGGGTTTACATATTGGTTGGCAGATGGAAAGTGCAAGCTGGGCGCTGCCGAGTGAGTTTCAATGGCCGCTTCGTTGGCCGCGCATGCTCACCGCGCTGTTTGCTGGGGTGGGATTGGCGATCGCAGGAACGTTACTGCAACGGCTGATTTATAACCCGTTAGCCAGCCCCGATATTTTGGGCGTCTCTTCGGGGGCTACGTTTGCCTTGGTGTTTACTAGCTTGTTTTTAGGGCAAAGTTTGCAGAGCACCCACTGGATGACGGCGCTGCTTGGCAGCGCTGCGGTATTGGTGGTGCTGTTGCTGCTTGGGCGGCGCCATCATTACGCACCGTCTAGCTTGATTTTGACTGGGATTGCCATCACCGCACTGTTGGAGGCCTTGGTGCAATTTACCTTGGCTAAAGGAACGGGCGACAGCTATCAGATTTTGCTGTGGCTATCGGGCTCAACTTATCGTGTCACGGGCGAGCAAGCTTTGCTGCTCAGCGTGGGTGTGGTGGGGTTAACACTGTTGGCGCTTGGCTTGTCTCGTTGGCTTACCTTGATCTCAATTGGGCGCGGCTTTGCTTCTGCTCGCGGCTTGAGTGCGAGTCGCGCCAGCTTAGTTTTGCTGATCTTGGTCGCGCTGTTGTGCGCTTTGGTGACCGCGACCATGGGGCCCGTCAGCTTTGTCGGTTTGATTGCGCCACACATGGCGATGATGCTCGGCGCGCAGCGTGCTCCATCTCAACTTCTGCTCGCTGCCTTGGTGGGCGGCACTTTGATGTTGTGGGCAGACTGGTTGGGGCAAGCCTTGTTATTCCCCGCGCAAATCGCCGCAGGCACGCTAGTGGCAATCATTGGTGGTAGCTATTTCCTGCTGCTGTTACTCAGTCAGCGTGCACGCTGAACCCGAAGTTGAGAGGCGCTCGCCTCTCAACGCATCTGGCGAATGTCGGAAGAAATGTCATCGATCAACTGCCGCGCGGACGTTTCACGCTGCTGAGTGAGGGTGAGAAAAATCAGGTCGGTCAGCACGTTTTGCGCGGTACGCGAAGCGATCGCAGAGCTGCGGTGCTGCGTTTCATCGGCAATCGTATCCAGTGCCAGATCGGCCAGCTCACGTAAGCGATTTTTGTTCGGTGTGGTCAGGGCAATCACTTTCGCGCCTTGCTGTTTGGCCGCTTCCGCTGCAATCAGAATTTCGCGCTTTTCTCCCGAAAATGAAATCGCAATCAGCACATCTTGGCTATGTAAGGTGCGAGCGGTCGCGATCTGCACGTGGCTATCTTGCTCCGTGAGCGCGGTAATGCCGAGCTTGAGCAGCTTAAATGCGAGATCTTTGGCGACTAGCGCGGAGCCACCAATTCCGATGATCTGTACCCGTACCGCTTGCTGAATCCAGCTGATCGCCTCACTAAACTCATCCAAACGCAGGGCATTGGTCGTGTGAAACATGGCATCGGTTTTGGTTTGCACCAGTTTTTGGGCAATCACGGCGGTGGGGTCATCGGCCAAAATGTTGCTGTGTAAAGGCTGGTTGACCATGACTTGTTTGCGTCCTAGCTCTTCGGTGAGGGCGAGTTTAAATTCGCTGTAGCCTTTAAAACCAAGCCGTTGGGTAAATTTGACTATGCTCGACTGGCTGACATTGGCCCACGCTGCCAAATCTTGGCTGGTCATCGCTGCCGCCTGAGGCGCATTCGCAATCACCCAATCGCCAATTTGGCGACCACTCTCGGAAAGTTGGGTTCGGCGGCTGACGATGCGTTGTAGAACTGACATTTTTACACTCCTTGCGAATAAAATATTCCATAATGGGAATAATGCACGCCACACTTCACTCTTTCTCAATCAATGACTTCATGGTTGCGTGGATATTTTTTTCGATGCTTTTCACAATTATTCCAAAAAACGCCTGCTTAAAGAATAACCTTAATTGTGATTTCTATCACCAAAATGGAATATTTTATTCCATAGAATCGCCTCAATTCGAAATTTGCCGAGAAGTCTTATGAAGATTGATTTAACCCGCTTAGTGACCGAAAGCCGTAATCCAGCCAGTGAGCAGATTGATACCTTGTCCACGTTGGACATGCTGCAAGTGATCAACCAACAAGATCAGTTGGTCGCCTTGGCGGTCGCGCAAACCTTGCCACAAGTCGCGCAAGCGGTGGAAGCGATTACCGCTGCGTTTGCTCAAGGTGGACGCTTGATTTATATGGGCGCAGGCACGTCTGGTCGTTTAGGTATTTTGGACGCGAGCGAATGTCCACCGACTTATGGCAGTCAACCTGAGCAAGTGATTGGTCTGATTGCCGGTGGTCACACAGCGATTTTGAAAGCAGTCGAAAATGCGGAAGACAACCGCGAGCTAGGCCAAAGCGATCTCAAGGCCTTGCATCTGAGTGAAAAGGATGTGCTGGTTGGCATCGCGGCCAGTGGCCGTACCCCCTATGTGATTGCGGGTATGGAGTACGCACGCTCAGTCGGTGCCTCCGTAGTATCACTGGCGTGTAATCCGGGCTGCCCAATGGAAATGTGCGCCGATATTGTGATTACCCCTGTAGTCGGTGCGGAAGTGGTCACTGGCTCGTCACGTATGAAAGCGGGTACTGCGCAGAAACTGGTGCTCAACATGCTGACTACGGGCGCGATGATCAAAAGTGGCAAAGTGTTTGGCAACCTGATGGTGGACGTGGAAGCAACCAACGCTAAGCTCATCCAACGGCAAACCAACATTGTAGTGGAAGCGACAGGCGTAAGCGCTGAGCAAGCGGAAGCCGCATTGGCCGCGTGTGGTCGCCACTGTAAGACCGCCATTTTGATGATATTAGGGGGCTTTACGGCAGAGAAAGCGGCGCAAAAACTGACGCAGCATCAAGGTTTTATCCGTGCTGCGCTCAATCAAGAATAAAACAGGAAGAGACAAGACAAGGAGCCGATTATGGCCAAAATAACCCAAACCATGATGGCACAAGTGCTGTCTCTGGTGGGCGGCAGTGGTAACGTCGCCAAATGTGGCAACTGCATGACTCGCTTGCGTTTAACGCTGAATAATTCCGCGCTCGCTGATCATGCGGCGTTGAAAAAAATTTCCGGAGTGATGGGCGTGGTTGAAAGTGACGCGCAACTGCAGATCATCCTCGGTCCCGGTAAAGCACAAACGGCCGCGGATATGATGAATGCTTTGATTGAATCGGGCGATAACGTGGCACCTGCAGTGAGCGAGGCGGATCTCTCCACGATTGCCGCGCAGCAGAAAAAGCAGATGAAGAGCAAGCAAACCAGTGCGGTACAACGCTTTTTGAGCAAGTTTGCCACCATTTTTACCCCGCTGATCCCCGGATTTATTGCCGCAGGCTTGCTACTGGGCATCGCGACTCTGCTTGAGCAAGTCTACGTGGTGGGTCAAACCCCGAGCGAGTTTATGCTCGATCTGGTGACTTATCTCAAAGTGTTTGGCAAAGGGTTGTTTGCGTTCCTCAGTATCTTGATTGGATACAATGCGCAACAGGCATTTGGTGGTTCCGGCGTGAATGGGGCGATTCTGGCTTCGCTGTTTGTGCTCGGTTATGACCCAGAAGCGACCAAAGGTATTTACTCAGGGATGAGTGAGTTCTTCGGCTTTACGATTGACCCACGTGGCAACATCATCGGGGTATTACTGGCGGCAATTTTAGGCGCGCAAGTGGAACGGAAAGTGCGTGAATATATGCCGGATGATTTGGATATGATCCTGACGTCGGTGGTGACTTTGCTGATCATGGGCGCGGTGACTTTCCTTATCATCATGCCTATCGGTGGTGAGCTGTTTAAAGGCATGTCATGGCTGTTTTTAAACCTCAACGATAACCCACTGGGTGCTGCCATCTTGGCCGGTTTGTTCTTAATCTCGGTGGTGTTTGGTATTCACCAAGGTTTTGTGCCGGTTTATTTCGCGCTAATGGAAGCGCAAGGCTTTAATTCACTGTTCCCAATTCTTGCTATGGCAGGCGCTGGGCAAGTCGGTGCCTCACTGGCGCTATACGCGAGAGCCAAAAAAGAGACCACGATTCGCACCCAAATTAAAGGTGCGATCATCCCAGGCATTCTCGGCATTGGTGAGCCACTGATTTATGGCGTGACGCTACCGCGGGTGAAACCTTTTGTCACTGCCTGTATTGGCGGTGCGGCAGGTGGCTTCTTTATCGGTCTCATCTCTTATTTGGGGTTGCCGGTTGGCCTTAATACCGTGTTTGGCCCATCCGGTGTGGTGGCGATTCCCCTGATGACTTCGGCCGAAGGTATTTTTGCGGGTATGGCGGTATTTGTCGGTGGTTTGCTCATCTCCTATTCCGTTGGCTTTGCTGCTACCTACTTCTTCGGTTGTAAAAATGTCGATTTAAGCTAATTCGCCCCCCTATAGATGAATTAGCCGCGCTCCTGATTTAGTCGCGGGAGCGCATTTATCTACTCTTTCCCCACATAGCACAACGGCCTGTTTTTAGGCTGGGGGAGAGTTTTGCCTAAAAATATCATTACCCTACTCGTCATTACTTTACTAAAAGGTTTGTTATGAAAAAAAATCTATTGGCAACACTGTTGCCCGCTTTGCTGCTCTCTTCTTCAGCTTTTGCGGCCCAAATTTACCAAGCAGAAGATGGTTCGAATATCGATCTCTACTCGCGTCTAGGGTTCAACATTACTAACAAAAACAATACGGATGGGGATGCCAAAGGTGAATTCGATGGCCGGATTGGGCTAAGCGGTTCACAAACCATCAATGAGCACGCCTCGGTGATCGGCATGGCGCAGTACCAAGTTGGAGCAGCAGAATACGCGAGCCAAGTGAACGATAAACCTTCGCTGACCGCGCGTTATGTGTGGGCGGGGTTAGATTTGCAAGATTATGGTCGCATTACTGGCGGACGTGTTTCCTCTGGCCTCATCATGTTTACCGATATCGGTGATGTGTTTGCTTCTTCGGATGTGTCTATGGCTCGCCAGGCCAATAAAGTGGATAAAACCGCGACCCAAGTTTTCCGTCAGGATGGAACGTTGCAGTACCAAAACACGCTAGGTAACTGGGATATTTCGGCGGCCTACTTGCTGGGTAACAATACCTCCGCACTCGACTACGGTTACAACGCGGCCTTGCGTTACACCTTAGATATGGGGGAGTGGGGCACATTAGCGCCTGTTATCGCAGCACAGACAACCCAAGGCGATGCACGCAGTAATGATACCGAATACCAATTTTGGGGGGCGGGAACTCGCTATTACATCGGCTCATGGATGCTCGGCGCGCTCTATTCTGAAGACTCGCTCGATGGTTTTTATGCCCAGAAAAGTACCGATAAAGTGGTGGAACTCACCGCCGTGTACAACCTGAGTAATGATTGGGTACTGCGTGCCGGTTATCGCTCTCTGGAGAACCAAGGTGGAGATGAGTTAGAGCTACAAGATACCACGTTGGAAGCGCAATATAAGCTGACGCGTCGTTCGTCGATTTACACCAGCTATGTGGATCGTAGCGGTACGCGCGGCAGTTACAATGGCGGTGAAACCTCGTTTGGTGGCGCTCATGCCGATGAAAGCTACTACCACTTAGGTTTGCGTTACGAGCTGTAACCTGCAAAGCCTCACTCTATTTATTGTCCTGATTCATGCCGCCCAAGGGGCGGCATTTTTATCACTATTTCTTGGTGAGCTTATCCAAATAACCCATCGCAAATGCCGATAAAACAAAGGTAATGTGCAGCAGCAAGTACCATTTGATTTTGTCACTGGCGATGTTTTCGGTGTTCATAAACACTTTGAGCAGATGAATCGAAGAGATCGCCACAATTGAAGCGGAAACCTTGTTTTTCAGTGAACTGGTATCGAGCTTGCCTAGCCAGCCGAGTTTGTCCTCACCCTCATCGATATCGAGCTTAGAGACGAAGTTTTCATATCCGGAAAACATCACCATCACAATCAAACCGCCGACCAGTGACACGTCAATCAACGAGAGCGCAATCAGGATCAAATCGACTTCTTTGATGGTAAAAATATTCGGCAGCAGGTGAAAAATCTCTTGGAAGAATTTAATGCCTAACGCAAGCAAGATCAGGCTTAAACCAAGATAAATCGGCGCCATAATCCAACGTGCAGAGTAGAGAAGCTTTTCTATGAGTCGTTCCATGGGGTTCCAATCACTAAGAGGTAAAGGACATTAGATAAAAGCCTCGAATCAACGAGGCTTTCAAGATTATTCGATATTTTGGATCTGCTCTCGCATCTGTTCGATAAGCACTTTTAGCTCCACGCCGGAGGCGGTGATATCGGTCGAGATGGATTTCGAAGCCAAGGTGTTCGATTCACGGTTGAACTCTTGCATCATGAAATCGAGTTTGCGGCCACATGAGCCACCTTTTTTCAGCACTTCACGCGCTTCTTTGACATGAGAGTCGAGGCGATCCAGCTCTTCGGCCACATCGGATTTCTGCGCCAGTAGGATAAGCTCTTGCTCTACACGGCTCGCATCGAGCTCGATTTTCGCTTCTTCAAACTTGCTGAATAGACGCTCGCGTTGCCATTCCAGAATTTCTGGCATACGCGCACGCACTTTGACCACTTCGGCGCTGATCGCATCCAAACGCTGCTCAATCAGCGCTTTCATGTTGTCGCCTTCACGACCACGCGCGGCGATAAATTCGTCCACGCCTTCATCAAACGCACTGAGTAGCGCTTGGTTGATGGCGTCCATATCTTGCTCTGGCGTTTCCATCACACCCGGCCACTGCATCACTTGGAATGGGTTAATGCGGCTGAGTTCACCAGTCATATGCATGATCTGGTTAGCGGCATTAATCACTTGCTGGGCGAGTCCTTCATTGATGGTGAGATGGCTTTGTGCGGCTGGATTCGCTTCAAAGCGCAAATGACACTCGATCTTACCGCGTGACAGGCGCTGACGAAAACGCTCGCGCAGCAGTGGTTCTAAACCACGGAACTGCTCAGGCAGGCGGAAGTACGTTTCTAAATAACGTTGGTTAACCGAGCGAATTTCCCACACGGCGCTGCCCCAATCGCCTTTGACTTCTTTGCGTGCGTACGCAGTCATGCTGTAAATCATCAGGATGTCCTTTGCTTTCATCTCTTTGTGACTGGCGCTAATAGTAGCAAAGCAGGCAAAACGGCGCTACCGTGCTGAATTCGTTAACCTAGCGCCTGTAGGGGGTTTGGGCTATAATCCCGCCCCAACCGAATTGATACAGCCACGAGAAGGTCGAGACCCTATGCGTCCAGATAACCGCGCTGCGGACCAAGTTCGCCCCATCAAAATCACCCGCAACTATACTGCATACGCAGAAGGCTCGGTATTGGTGGAATTTGGCAACACCAAAGTGTTGTGTAATGCCAGCATTGAAGAAGGTGTGCCACGTTGGTTAAAAGGCCAAGGTAAAGGCTGGGTGACCGCGGAATACGGCATGTTGCCACGCGCAACCCATTCACGCACGCGCCGTGAAGCGACCAATGGTAAGCAAGGCGGTCGTACCATGGAAATCCAGCGTCTGATCGCGCGCAGCCTACGTGCAGTGGTGGATCTGGAAGCAATGAGCGAAATTATGATCACGGTCGATTGTGATGTGATTCAAGCCGATGGCGGTACGCGTACTGCTTCGATTACTGGTGCAAGCGTGGCGCTGGCGGATGCTTTTGCTCATTTGATGGCTAAAGGCCAACTGAAGAAGAACCCGATGAAAGGCCATGTGGCTGCAGTTTCGGTTGGTATCTTAGGTGAGAACGTGCTGTGCGATCTGGAATATGTTGAAGATTCAGCCGCTGACACGGATATGAACGTGGTAATGACCGAAGAAGGCAAGATGATTGAAATCCAAGGCACCGCGGAAGGTGAGCCGTTCAGTCATGAGCAGTTGCTGGAATTGTTGGCCGTGGCCAAAAAAGGCATTGCGGATATTGTCGCGGTGCAGAAGGCATCGTTATTAGATTGATCGAATAGCTCCCAATTGGGGGCTATTTTTTTGCCCTCATCTTCGTCGATATTGACGCGATGGCTGCGTTAGCAAGTACTTTTTGCCCTAGTCACTTACTTCAGTAAGCTCCTAGGGACTCAAAGTTTTGCTGTCTTGCCCTCACGGCAATATCTTAGAAGATGAATAGTTCTTAAATCGTAAATTAGAGAAGATGTGATGAAAGCGTACCAGCGTGAATTTATTGAGTTTGCCCTAGAAAAACAGGTGCTGAAGTTTGGCGAATTTACTTTGAAATCAGGCCGCAAAAGCCCTTATTTCTTTAACGCTGGTCTGTTTAATACTGGCCGTGATTTAGCGCGCTTGGGCCGTTTTTACGCGGCAGCGTTAGTCGATTCTGGTATTGAGTTTGATGTGCTGTTTGGTCCTGCTTACAAAGGTATTCCGATTGCTACCACCACAGCAGTCGCGTTGGCGGATCACCACGATGTGGATACGCCTTACTGCTTTAACCGCAAAGAGGCCAAAAATCACGGCGAAGGCGGTAATCTGGTGGGCAGCAAGTTAGAAGGCCGCATTATGCTGGTGGATGATGTGATCACTGCCGGTACGGCAATTCGTGAATCGATGGAGCTTATCCAAGCCAACAACGCCGATTTAGCGGGCGTGCTAGTGGCGATTGATCGCCAAGAGAAAGGCAAGGGCGAGCTGTCTGCGATTCAAGAAGTAGAGCGCGATTTCGGCTGTGCGGTGATTTCGATTGTGAGCCTGACGGATCTCATCACCTATCTTGAACAGCAAGGTAACAACACTGAGCATCTAGAGGCGGTCAAAGCGTACCGCGCGCAGTACGGCATTTAAGCGTATTCATCCAACCCAAGCCTAAAACGAAAAACAGCCCCAATTGGGGCTGTTTTTTTAGCACTAAGCTCAAAAACAAAACGCTTAGCTTTGATCGCCATGGTGGGAGTTGTCGTAAATTTCACTGCCATCACGCTGAGTTTTCAGCAAAGACAAGTTCCACATGTACTGCTCAGGCTGCGGCGTGACCAGCGCTTCAATCGCACGGTTCATCGCCAGTGCATCGGCTTCTTCATCGCCCGTCGGGAAGTTTTGCAGCGCAGGCAAAATGTGCACTTCATAACGGCCTGAATCACTGTTGTAGCATGACATTAAAGGCACCACGTGCGCTTTGCACAGCTTAGCCATTTTGCCAAACCCTTTAAGAGTCGCTTTTTCAGTGGCAAAAAACGGTACAAACACGGAGTTTTGCGGGCCGTGATCTTCATCCGGCACCCAGTAGCCAACATAGCCGGATTGAATGGAACGCAAGAAAGGTTTAATGCCCGATTCACGAGTGAAAATACGGCCACCATACTGCATACGTTGGACGTGCATCAGCCAATCGGCAATCGGGTTGCGCTGCGGTTTCATGATGTTCGCGACTTTATAGCCACGAGCGGCCAGCATAACGGCGGCATAATCGATCGCCCAAGAGTGCGGGACTAACAGAATAACGCGCTCACCGCTATCAAGCAGTGGCAGCAAGTTCTCTTCGCCAATCAGTTCGCCACGCGAGTTATTGTAGCGAGTTGAACGCACCAACAGCTCTGAATAACCGAGCATAAACTGCGAGGCTTTCACAAAAGTATCATGCAGGATTTGTTCGCGCTCTTGCTCACTTTTCTCTGGAAAGCAGTAGGCGAGATTCACCCGAGCGCGGCGGACTACGCGGCCATTTTTCTTGATGATGAGTGGCACCAAAGGTTTCGCCAGTCGATCACGCAAGCGCCAAGGAATAAAGGCCAACAGTGCCGCGAAAGCGATGCCAATCCAAGTCCCCCAATGTTTTGGGTGCAGAAAGCGCCACTCAAATTGCGGGTTATGTAGATGGCGAGTCACGCCGTTGTCTTGATCGCTCACAAATTCACCTTTACTGCTTTACTGATAGCGCGAGTTAGTCAGTTCAATGTCCGGCAAGGATTTGAAGCGTTTGTGCAGCCACATCCATTGCTCGGGGGCGCGCAGTATAATCTCTTCGACAAATTTATTCATGTAAGCCGCGGCAGCGGTTTCATCTTTTTGTGGGTAGTCCGCTTCAATTGATTTATCAGCCATGATCTCATAACGCCCTTGCGCGTTACGGAAACCGGAGCCAATCACAATCGCGCAGTGGCTGGTATAAGCCAAAATACTGGTGCCGGTTGTGGTACAAGCTTCTTCTACTGCAAAGAAAGGCACAAACACCGATTTATTGTGGCCGTAGTCTTGGTCTGGCAGGTAGAACAGACGCTCGCCTTGGCGTAACACGCGGATCATCTGCTTGATATCGGTTCGGTTGATAAGCTGATTGCCATTGCGTGTTCGACCACGGTACTGGATAAATTCGTATGCGGGGTTGCTGTGCGGACGGTAAACACCATAGCCACCGATGCCTAGCACAGCAAACGCGCGCGCGGTGATTTCCAGATTGAGTGCATGTACGCAACACAGCAAAACCCCTTTGCCCGTTTGTGCATGTTGGCGAATGGCTTGGGTATCTTTATCAATCAAAATGCGCTTAAAGCGCCACGTTGGCCAGAACCAAGTGATGCCGGTTTCAATCAGGGCCGCACCGGTGTTTTTGAAGTTTTCCAAGACAAACGCATAGATCTCGCTTTGGCTCATGGTTGGGAAGGCGAGTTCCAGATTACGTCTGGCGATATGGACACGCTTTTTACCAAAGCGCATCGAAAATTGGCCTAAACTGCGGCCGATTTTTAACAGCACAGAATAAGGCAGCAGGTTAACCAGCAGGGCGAGTAGGCCAAAACCAAGCCAGACTCCCCAGTATTTTGGGTGCAATAAAGAGAAGGAGAATTCAGGTTTGCTGTATTTATCTTGACTCATTGTACTCACTTAATCTGTGCACTTAGCAGCGCCCAGTATTCATCAAAATTCGCGGTTGGCAGGTATTTGAAATCAGAACGCACAAAGCGATTCAAACTGCCTTCCACCTGACCGAGCAGCTGCGCAGCGAGGATATTTTCATCCACCGGGAAAGATTTACCTTCGCGGAGTTTACGTTCACGCAGAATTTGGCGCAAAGAGGTTTCAATCCGTTCAAACAACTGATTGATGCGATCGCGTAAGCGCTCATTTTCAAACATTAAAGCATGCCCAGAGAGAATGCGTGTCAAGCCCGGGTTACGTTCGGCAAAGGCGAGCAGCAGTTGCATCACCAAACGAATGCGATTGAGCGTGTCTTTTTCTTCATCAAAGATGCGGTTGATACGCGACATCAAGGATTCTTCAATAAACTCAATCAAGCCTTCAAACATACGAGCTTTGCTCGGGAAATGGCGATACAGCGCGGCTTCGGACACACCAACTTGCTTAGCGAGTTTTGCGGTAGTGATGCGTGAAGCCCCTTCATTGGATTCAAGCATCTCGGCTAGAGCTTGCAGGATTTCTTCGCGTCGATTGATTTTTTTATTGCCGGCCATGCCCCGTTTTTCCTTTTGGTTATCACTGCTGATGAACAACAACTACGTCGCAGACTCAGCGCCTGCGACAAAGATGAAACCTTTGAAGTGTAACTAAGCTCAGAGGTTGTTCGAAGCGTGTTGATAAAAATGGTTGAAGTAGGTGGCGAAAATAACGCCTACATTTGCTCATGAATCAAATGCATTACTGCGCTAGCGAGCGCGTCTTTACTGGTTAAAGGTAGGCTGTGTTGCCCTTCTTTCCAGAATAGGGTCAAGGCATTGTCATTGCTGTTAAAGCCTTGGCCAGCAATCGAGACGTCGTTAGCGCAGATCATATCCAGATTCTTGCGCACGAGCTTGCTACGCGCATAGGTCTCGACATCTTGCGTTTCTGCCGCAAAGCCAACGGTAAACGGTCGATTCTCAGTCAGAGCCGCAACGGACGCCACGATATCGGGATTTTTCACCATCTCAATAGTCAATGTATCGTTATCACGGCTCTTTTTGATCTTCTGTTCGGCCACGGTTTGTGGGCGGTAGTCGGCTACCGCGGCGCACGCGATAAAGATCTGGTGTGAGGTTGCCTCTTTCATCACCGCGCTGTGCATTTCTAATCCACTTTGCACATCAATGCGATTGACGCCCACTGGCGTTGGCAGATGCACCGGCCCGCTGACCAGCGTGACGTCAGCGCCGAGCTGCGCGGCGGCTTTGGCGAGCGCAAAGCCCATTTTACCTGAGCTGTGGTTGGTGATGTAGCGTACTGGGTCGAGCGCTTCACGAGTGGGACCCGCGGTGATCAGCACGCGTTTACCGACAAGAATTTTCGGGGCGAAGAAGTTTTCGCAGTGCGCCACTAACTCCATCGGCTCCAACATACGACCTAGGCCAACATCGCCACAGGCTTGTTCGCCAGCCGCAGGACCCCAAGTCAGATACCCACGGCGGATAAGCGTTTGTAGATTTTCTTGGGTCGCGATATTGCGATACATCTGCTGATTCATGGCCGGAGCAATCGCCACTGGCGCGCTGGTGGCCAGAATGAGCGTGGTCAGCAAATCATTGCCCATACCAGCGGCCATGCGCGCGATGAGATCGGCAGTCGCCGGGGCCAGCAGCACCAAATCGGCCCATTTAGCGAGCTCAATATGCCCCATCGAGGCTTCTGCCGCAGGGTCAAGCAAGCTATCCGACACGGGACGTCCGGAAACGGCCTGCATGGTCAGCGGAGTAATGAATTCTTTGGCGGCGTGGGTCATCACCACTTGCACGGTCGCGCCGCGCTCCACCAAACGACGAGTCAATTCTGCACACTTATACGCTGCGATACCGCCACTGATACCGAGCAGAATCTTTTTGCCTGCCAATGATTGCATTTGGGATCCCTCAAAAAATCTGCGCGCTATGTTAGCACAGCTCGAGCTAAAAGTTGGAGTCACAACCGCCGCTGCGCATCGCGCCACTGGTCGAGCTGCAAAGCATCGGTCATTTCACAGACAATAGACCATGAATATGAGATAAGTCATTCACAAAGCTAACAATAATGAAAGGGAATCTTATGCTGTCTTCTCTACGAAGCCGTACCAAATTACTGCTATTGACGGTCATTCCTCTGATCGTCATTACCGCCTTGGTCATGGCGGTGAATTATCAGAGTGGGTTATCTACCTTACAAAAAGAGCTAGAAAACTACCGCACCGATCTGATTGATGCCAAGAAAAAAGAGCTGCAAGCCTATCTCATGATGGGGGTGACGGCGGTGAAACCTTTATATGAGAGTGATAAAGCCGGTGAAAACCAAGCGCAAGCCAAACAAATCCTCAAAGCGATGCGTTTTGACAGCGATGGCTATTTCTTTGCTTACGACTCACAAGGGGTTAATACCCTGCATGCGATTAAGCCTGAATTAGAAGGCAAAAACCTCTACGGCATGAAAGATGAAAATGGTGTGGCGGTGATTGCCGGTTTAATTGATGCCTCAAAAACGGGCGATGGATTCCTCTATTTCTCTTGGCACAAACCGACGATTAATGCTCAAGCGCCGAAACTGGGTTATGCCGAATACCTACCGAAATGGGATTGGGTATTGGGGACGGGCATCTATATTGATGATGTCGATACCCAAGTGGCAGAGTTTCGCGCGCAGCGCGAGGCGGATCTCTACGATCAAATGATCTCCGCGATTGGGCTTTCGGTTGTCGGTTTGGTGTTCACTATTATTGCGGTGAGTGTTTTGGTGTCTCGCGGCATTGCACCACTGCAACATGTGGTGAGCTCATTACAGGCGGTGGCTGCGGGTGGCGGCGATTTAACCGCGCGAATTAAAGTTGAGAGCCAAGATGAGATTGGCGATGTGGCGAAAGCGTTTAACGCCTTTATGGATAAGCTGCATCCGCTTATGACTGATATCCGCGCCTCGGCCAATACGGTCGAAGCGGCTGCGCAGGAGTTGGATCAACAAACCTCGCAAGCCAGCCATAAGATGGATGGTCACTGTTTAGAGACCGATAAAGTTGTCGCCGCGGTG
Source organism: Vibrio sp. RC586 (assembly GCF_000176715.1). NCBI lineage: Bacteria > Pseudomonadati > Pseudomonadota > Gammaproteobacteria > Vibrionales > Vibrionaceae > Vibrio > Vibrio sp. RC586. Next base: position 38,687 of record NZ_ADBD01000016.1, read on the forward strand.
ACTGAAATGAGCGCCACGGCGCGCGAAGTGGCGAGCAACACTTACTCGACCGCGCAAGCGATTGAGTCGGCTAACAGCCAAATTGCTGTCGCGCAGAAAGAGGTGAATCTGGCGATTGACGGGATTGGTGAGTTGGTCAACGAAGTGAACCAAACCTCTGCCGCGGTAGGCGATCTCAGCCAACAGGCGGCGAAGATCACCCAAGTGCTGAAAGTGATTGGCGATATTGCTGAGCAAACCAATTTACTGGCATTGAATGCGGCGATTGAAGCGGCGCGAGCGGGTGAACAGGGGCGCGGCTTTGCTGTGGTGGCCGATGAAGTACGCTCACTGGCGAGTCGTACTCAAAATAGCACTAAAGAGATTGGTGAAATGCTCAATGCGCTGCACCAAGGGGTCAGTAAAGCGGTGCAGAGCATGAACATCAGCCAAGAGCGTGGTGAGAAAACCGCGCTGGAATCGGTGCAGATTAAAGAGAGCTTAGCGGGGATCTCCAAAGCAGTAAGCCTAATTCATGATATGGGCATTCAGACGGCTTCTGCGGCTGAGCAGCAAAGCGCCGTAGCAGAAGACATCAACCAAAATCTGGTCGCGATTCAGCAGATCGTCAATGAACTTAGTGAAAGCTTTAAACAGACCGAAAGCGTGAGCGCAAGTTTGTCCCATTCTGGGCAACAGATGGGCACTTTGGTTGGGCATTTTAAGCTTTAATCAACAGTGAAATTGCATCGCCGCTTGAGGTGATTCGAAACTTGAGAAGGACCGCTTGCGGCCCTTCCTTTTCTCTGGCTTGAGTAAGCAAAACCGACGCCGAGAAAAGAGATGAGTCTGAAAGAGTTACCCACCGAATCCATGCCGCGCGAAAAATTGCTGCAACGCGGCCCGCAATCATTAAGTGATGCGGAATTGCTGGCGATTTTCCTACGTACAGGCACACATGGTATGAATGTACTCGCCTTGGCGGATCTGCTGCTGCGCGATTTTGGATCACTGCGCGCACTGTTCTGTGCCTCCAAGGAGCAGTTTTGTCGCCACAAAGGGTTGGGCGAAGCCAAATTTGTTCAATTACAAGCGGTATTGGAGATGACGCAGCGTTATCTCGCTGAAACCTTAAAGCGCGGTGATGCACTTACCAGTCCGCAGCAAACCAAACTTTATTTATCGAGCGTGCTGCGCGATCGCCAACGAGAAGCCTTCTATATATTGTTTTTGGATAACCAACATCGTGTCATTCGTGATGAGATTTTATTTGAAGGGACGATTGATGCGGCGAGCGTTTACCCACGAGAAGTGGTTAAGCGGGCGCTGCACCATAATGCCGCTGCGGTAATACTGGCACACAACCACCCATCGGGTGTTGCGGAACCGAGTCAAGCCGATCGAAGGATCACCGATCGCCTGCGTGATGCACTCGGTTTGGTTGAGATTCGTGTGCTGGATCATTTTGTCGTCGGTGATGGGGAAGTGGTCTCTTTTGCTGAACGTGGCTGGATATAGTCAACACTTATGGTTTGCGGCATTTTTAAGCTTGTGAGTTAGCGAGAATCTGCTAATATGCCCCGACATTTTTTAACCCTGATTCAGCTCGCACCGTAAAAAGATCAGCAAATCCTGCGAAAAGGATCTGTTCGGGTCTTGAGCAATGTGCGGCAAGTTAGTATAATGCGCGACCTTTGATAGCCTTGTATGGGTATTCCATAACGGTTTTTAACCTCAACTTCTGATTTTGGAAAGAGAGAGGTTCGGCCACCAAGGTTGATATCGAGCTGAAACGATTTGGAGAAGACATTCATGTCACGAGTATGCCAAGTAACTGGTAAGCGTCCTGCAGTTGGTAACAACCGCTCACACGCAAAAAATGCTACTAAGCGTCGTTTTCTGCCGAACCTACAAACTCATCGTTTCTGGGTAGAGAGCGAAAAACGTTTTGTTAAACTACGTCTAACTGCTAAAGGTATGCGTATCATCGACAAGAAAGGCATCGATGCTGTTCTTGTAGAGATCCGTGCACGTGGCGAAAACGTTTAAGAGGAATTGAGCAATGGCTAAAGGCATTCGCGAAAAAATCCGCCTAGTATCATCTGCAGGTACAGGTCACTTCTACACCACTGATAAGAACAAGCGCAATATGCCTGGCAAGTTCGAGATCAAGAAATATGATCCTGTAGTTCGCCAGCACGTTGTGTACAAAGAAGCAAAAATCAAGTAATTGATTTAGCTCTTGTTTACAGTGTTGTAAAAAAACCCAGCCTTTGGTTGGGTTTTTTTCTGCCTGTTATTTGGGTTTTGGCTGCCAATAACAGAAGGCCCAAGGTATAGAGCTCCTCTTATACTCAAACTACTTGGCGTTGCAGCTTCAAGTAGCAAGGGGATGACTAGGATCTCACTAAGCACTTTGTTAATCTCAAAACGTTTGCTTATCGCAAGGAGTGATTATGCGCGTTTCTCCCAATCGACGTCGCCGTTGGAACAACATTCTGATTTTGTCTGTGATTGCTTTTATCGCTGTGATTAATCTGCCGACCGTGATTAAAAGCTATTTATTGCCCGATCCGGCGAGCCAGTTTCCAAGCTTACTGAGAACAGACGCCACCTTACAGGCGTTGCATTTCCCTGCGTTTTCATTAGAAAAAAGCCGCGAAGAGTGGCAGTCGGAGCCTGAGTTGAGTGTTGATGGGCAAGAATTAGTGCAGCGTTGGCATGCACTCACTGGGACAGAAGTGGATGAGGCGACGTATCGCGCCCTGCAACCCACGTTGCCAAACGCACAAACGATAGAAGTGTGGTATGCCGATCGCGAAGAGCCACAAAGGATCACCTTCTATCAAACCCCACAATTTTGGTTGCTAAAAAACTGGCAAGATCGTTGGATTGCGGTCTCGGCCGAAGCGAGTTATCTATTCCCTGCGCCATTGTAAGAGGTTGTCATGCCGGAATTACCTGAAGTTGAAGTCAGCCGATTAGGGATCTCCCCACATTTGGTCGGCGGCACCATTCAATCCTTAGTGTTACGTACACCCAAGTTGCGCTGGCCTATCCCTCAAGAGCTGAAACAGCTTGAAGGGCAGACTATTCTCGCGATTCATCGCCGCGCTAAATATCTTATTATTGAAACGGCCGTCGGCAGTGCGATTGTGCATTTGGGTATGTCTGGCTCGCTGCGTATTTTGGATGGCGATTTTCCTGCTGCGAAACACGATCATGTGGATCTGGTGATGACCAGCGGCAAACGGCTGCGCTATAACGATCCGCGTCGCTTCGGGGCTTGGTTATGGTGTGCGCCTGATGAGAGCCATGAAGTGCTCGGGCGTTTGGGGCCTGAGCCGTTGACCGAAGCTTTTAACGCTGAATATATGATGGACAAAGCGCGCAACAAACGCATCGCAGTAAAAGCTTTCATCATGGACAACGCAGCGGTCGTGGGGGTGGGCAATATCTACGCCAATGAATCGCTGTTTACATCACGCCTCCATCCACTGCGCCCCGCTCATTCGCTGAGCTTAGAGGAGTGGCAAACCTTAGTGGCGAACATCAAACAAGTGCTGCAAGTGTCGATTAAGCAAGGCGGCACCACGCTGAAAGATTTTACCCAAAGCGATGGTAAGCCGGGTTATTTCGCGCAAGAGCTGCAAGTGTATGGCAAACCCAAACAGCCTTGCCCCCATTGTGGAGAGCCGATTTGCGAGCAGAAAATTGCTCAGCGCAATACCTTTTTCTGCCCGCAGTGCCAGCATTGATATACCCAAACGACTTAGAGTTGCAGGTAGCCAACACCGCTGCAGCTTCAAGTAGGAAGGGGATTGAGGGATGCAAGCTTGCATCCCTTTGAATAACTAGATTTTTTTCTTTTGATGTAGAGCGTTAGCGACAATAGCGGGCACAAACTCATCCACATTGCCGCCGTGGATCGCCACTTCTCGCACTAAGGTCGACGAGATAAACGCGTGCTCTTCGGCGGGCGTTAAAAACACACTCTCTAAGCCCGGCATTAAACGGCGATACATATTGGTGAGACCAAATTCGTATTCAAAATCGACTGTGGTACGCAAGCCGCGGATCAAGACATTCGCTTTTTCGGCTTTGGCAAAATCAACTAACAATCCGGAAAAGCCTTTCGCGCTGACGTTATCCAGATGAGAGGTGACATGGCGCGCGAACTCGACGCGCTCTTCGAGCGTAAACAGAGTGTTTTTACTCGGGCTGGCGGCCACGGCGATGATCACTTCATCAAACATCTGCGCTGCGCGCTCAATCAGATCCAGATGACCGTTGGTGATGGGGTCAAAAGTGCCGGGGTAAATCACTCGGGAAAGACGTTTTTGGCTCACAATCCGTTACTCATCAATCAGGGAAGTGGCCTCATCCTAACAAAAAGCCTCACATTTACCTATGAAGTCGGTATGATGAGCACGCAAAATTTCACACCTTATCGAGCACAATGAAAAAGTTACTGGTTATTCGCAACGATAAAATTGGCGATTTTATGCTGGCTTGGCCAAGTTTCGCCATGCTGAAAGCTTCTCTGCCGGATTGTCATATCACCGCGCTGGTGCCGAAATACACTGCCGCACTGGCTGAGCTTTGTCCATGGATTGACGCGGTGATCATCGACCCCGGCCAACAGGCGGATAAAGCGCAGCATAAGAAGTTGGTGCAAAGCTTAAAAGCGCAGCAGTTTGATGCTTCTATTAACCTGTTTTCGACCATGTATAACGCGCTCTTAGTGTGGAAAGCACGCATTCCTTACCGTTTAGCGCCCGCGACCAAATTGGCGCAGATTTTCTATCAGCACCGCATTAAGCAAAAGCGCTCGCAATCGGCCAAGCCGGAATACGAATATAATCTTGATTTGGTACGTGCTTTTTTGCGTGATATCGGCCAGCCGATTATTGAACCAAACGCACCGTATCTGACTTTTCCTGCCGAGCAATTGGCAGCGCAGCGCAGCAAACTCGCTGAGCAGTTAGGCATTACTCCCGACAAAGCGTGGCTTTTTGTGCATGCTGGCAGTGGCGGTTCAGCGAATAATCTCTCCCTTGAGCAGTACTGTGAGTTAGTCACAGGCGTGATGGATGAGCACAAACAGGTGGTGCTCACCGCAGGGCCGGGTGAAGAAGAGAAAGCCGCGCAGTTGCAAAGTTTGCTTGCTGAGCAAGGTGTTCGTGCGGCCTTGTATACCAAAAATGATGGACTGGTAGATTTCACGCGCTCGCTGGCTTGCGCGCAGCTTTTCATTGCGGGTTCGACAGGCCCTTTGCATATCGCGGCAGCCTTGGATGTGCCCACGGTCGGATTCTTCCCAGCCAAGCGTTCAGCAACGCCACTGCGCTGGCGACCACTCAACTCGCAAGGTAAGCACATCGCTTTTTGTCCGCCGCCTGCAGACGATAAAGCAAACCAAGAGAACATGAGTCGGATTGATATGAAGAGCGTATTGACTGAGCTTACGCCTTGGCTACGTAGTGTGCGGCTTTAATCATTAAAAAAAGGGAGCTGCGGCTCCCTTTGTCTTTGTTACTTTACTCGATAGATATCCGCTTAGCGTTTGTAGTGCTCGTCATTATCACGTGCCCACAAATCAGCGTATTTCACAAAGGTGGAGTGTGCAGAGAGCAGTGCAATTAAAAATCCCTGTTTTCCATCTAAAAAACCGCGCTTGAGCAGATACATTTTCAAAAAGCAGCCCACAGCATGAACGATGCCTTGAGAAAGGGAAGCCTTCTTGCCTTTCGCTTGACGTTGATCCGCCCACGCTTTGGCGTAACCCGCGGATTTCACCAGATAGTGGTGCACATCGTTATAGGTGTAGTGAATCGCATCGCCCGCTAAAGTTTCGACTTTCATACTTGGTTCAACGTGCACCTTTTCATGCACTAATGCGTCATTGTAACGAGTCAGTTGAGTTGGATAGAGGCGCAGTACGCGATCGGGGTACCAACCGCTATGGCGGATAAAGCGACCAAACACCCAACTGAGACGTGCAAATTGATACAAGGTATCGGGCTTATTAGCGGCAACGGCTTGCAAAATGCTCTGCTTGAGCTCAGGAGTCACTCGCTCATCGGCATCCAGCCACAGCACATAATCCGATTGGACATAAGATTGTGCCAGTTGGCGCTGCGGGCCAAAGCCCGGCCACTTTGCATTCACGTAAAATTTTTCAGTGTAACGACGCGCGACCTGCTCGGTTTCATCGTGACTGCCAGAATCGAGCACCACGATTTCATCAACCCAGTCGTGCACGGTTTGTAAGCACTCATCCAGATGACGCGCTTCATTTTTTACTATCAATGCGACAGCAAGCGTTGGTTTACTCACGAAAAATCCTCGTTACGAATAAATCTGGGTATAAAAGGTGTATCAATCGTTCACCTGTGTGGTCATGATGTCAGCAGATGCACGCTCAAACATCGCAATCACTTGTTGCGCAGTGATGCGCTGCATCGCATTGGGGTCTTTAACCCGAGTGCGCCAATCAACCTGCTGCGGCGTTTTACCGGTTTCCGCAAGTAAAGCTTCTTGGTAAGCGGAAGCAACATAGTGGCGATAATGGTATGGACCTGTGCGCTCAGGATTATGGTGAGCGTAGAGACCAATGATTGGTGTATTCATGGCATTAGCCATATGCGCTGGGCCTGTATCGGGGGCGATCACCAAATCTGCCTGTGCGAGCAGTGCGAGCATCTGTTGCAGCGTGCTTTTTCCCACCAAGTTTAAGACGGGGTGAGCGAGTGCTTGCTCCACTTGCGCGGCCAGATCGCGCTCAACTGGTGCTGGGCTTCCGGCCAAGATCACTTGCCAGCCTTGCTGTTGGGCATGTTCAATAACTGCTGCATAGCCCTCTGTCGTCCAATTCTTATAAGCTTTGCTTGCTCCGGGCACCACAACTAAGCGAGGCTGCTCGGGCTGAAAGTGCGCCTCAGCCCAAGCCAGATCGTCAGGCTGGCAGGTGAGTGACCACTTAGGCTCAATATCGCGAATACCTAAGTGCTCAACAAACGCCAATAAACCATCTAAGACGTGCATTTTGTCCGGTGAGGGAACTTTGACATTGGTAAACCAAGTTTGAAAATCTTGGCTGCGCGCTGCATCAAAACCCAGTTTATAGCGAGCTTTGATCCCCAAAGTCGCAATGCTGGCGCGAAAAGCGTACTGCATGTGCAGCAGCGCATCAAAACGCTCGGACTTTAATTGCTGCCAAAGCTGAGTATAAGCACGCCATCCGAGTTTTTTATCAAACACGATGACCTGAATATCGGGCAGAGATTGGATAAGTTCTGCTTCCAGTTTACCCGTTACCCAAGTGATGCGTGTTTGCGGCCATTGGCGTTGAATCGCTTGTACGGCAGCTATCGTATTACAGACATCACCAATCGCCGATAAACGCAGGATACAGAGGGAGTGTGGGGCTGATTGAAACAATGCCATAGCCAAGCCTATTCGATAAAACTATTCGATAATTGAGCCAGAATTATGCAGAGCTGACCAGAAAATGTAAAATGCAGCACGCCAGATGCAGAGCAAAACTGCAAAACTACCGGATAACGATAGGAATCGCCCCTTGATACAGACGTTCAACGACGCGCAGCAGAAAGTTTGGTTTGACGACGCGCTTTTGCATGAAGACCCAAGTCAATGCTGTAACCCCGAGTTTTGGCAGCAAAATGGTAAAGTGCTCGGAAGCGCGACAGGACGAGGCACCACGTGGTTTGTACAGTTGCAACAGACACAAGGTGCTTTGCGTCATTATCGCCGCGGTGGTTTGTTTGGCAAACTAGTGGCCGATTCTTACTGGTTCACCGGTTGGGAAAAGACCCGAAGCTATCAAGAATTTATGCTGCTCAATCACTTGCGTGATGCTGGCGTTAACGTGCCGCGCCCGATTGCCGCTCGCGTACAAAAACACGGGCTGCTGTATAAAGCCGATCTCTTAAGTGAAAAAGTGCCGAATGCCCGCGATCTGGTGAGTATCTTGCAAGAAAGCCCGATCAGCGATGAACTCTATCGTAAAATCGGCCGTGAGATCCGAAAAATGCACGATGCGCAAGTCAACCACACCGATCTTAATATTCATAACATCTTGATTGATGACCAAGAGAAGGTATGGATTATTGATTTTGATAAGTGTTATGTGCAATCAGGTCATAGTTGGAAACAAGACAACTTAAATAGATTAAAACGTTCGTTTGAAAAGGAAGTTGTCAAACGAGCCGTTAAATGGAGTGAATTAGATTGGCAACCTGTAGTGCAAGGTTACCAATTGGCCGATTAGGATTTGAGCTTACGTAAAAGCTTACCTTCTTGATAACGGTAGTAGCGATATAAGCGCTTGAAATCAAGTGGACGGCGAGTCTGTCCATTAAGATACAGCCAATCCTTAAGGTCATATTCAAGCGCCAGATTACCTCGTTTATAGAAGCGCTCAGTGACATCCAATCCAATATTTTCTGGACAATCCATGAGTAAGTTATTGGCCATAAACTGTGGCCAAAAGTTTTCACCTAAGCCTGCGTGATCGCAGGTTTTACTCTCTATATGGTGCTCTTCATCGAGTAATGCGGAGATCCAATTCAGACATAAAACTTGCTCCGTTGCTGGGTGGCGAGCTTTGTAGCCCGGTTTAAGCGTGAATTGTAATTCTGGTATCCAGCGATCAGACCAAATAGTCAGGAGATCTTGGGTCAGTCCAAAATCAAACAGGTCGCTTTTATGAAAATGCACCGGATGTCCGTAGTGGCTCGAAATAAAAAACGTGCTGCTGGTGAGCACTCGCTGAGTCAAAAATTGATAATTCTGCGCTCGGGGGAGATCGGCATATTGTTCATACAACTCAACAAATTGACGACCCGTCAGCAGGTTATCGGTACGTAACTTAACCGCATAAGGCGTTTTTACCGCTTTCAGCCCCATGTGGGTGCTGTACATCTGACGGTTATTATTGAGTTTAATTGGCTGGCCGTCATAAAAAACGGTATTTGCGCCGGGATCATCCAGTTCCAACACTTGGTCGTAATCGAGCCCATCCAACGGCTGCCCTTTCCAAGTCGAAAGAATGATGGTCGATTTAGGAAAAAAGCGCCGTATGGAGTTCAAACACTGCTCGGTGATGCCCGCGATTTGCTGACGACTGGCACTGGCTTGTACCGGTCCCTGTACAACAAAGGTGATCGCTTCATCATCAATCTTGATCATGGTTGTGGCTGCCTCAAAAAGTCCGTGTATTCATCTGGCACGCCACAAAAAATGACCTCATGACGCGCGATCAGGTGGTAGTGAATATTCAACCCTTTTTGAATGAGCAAATTGTAGAGTGGCGCAATGTATAGCTCGCCTCGCTCCCATTCTTGGCTAGGTTTGGCAACGTATTCGCGATACGCCTCCAAGTAATCCTCTTTACGATTGAAGTGATAAAGCCCAGTGCTACAGAGATTGGAAATCGGATTTTTCTCGGCTGTCTGAATCACTTTAGTGCTGCCAGCATGTTCTGGTTTGGCGAAAGACCAGTTGTCACCACCGCCCTGAAACACTTCTAGGTAGCCATCGCTGTGTTGGCTAATGTCAGGAAATACAAAATTCGGACGAAATGTGTCGATGTTAAACACCGTGATCGAGCCTTGGTAGTCCAAGCCTTGTTTTGCTAATTCCTCTAACCCCAAAGTCACCGTTTCTGCTTGGCCGCGAGTTTCGGTATGCAATTCAGCAATGTAAAACTGTTTAATGCCAAGCTGAGTCGATTTTTCGCGCACAAAGGCCGCTGTGTCGTAAACATTGCGCACAATAAATAGAAACGGAGTGCTAGCAAAATAGGCGGCAAAGCTGTTGACCGAGTGTTCAAACAGGGTTTGACCATGGGCTTCAAGCATATATTTAGGCTGGGTATAGCCGGCTTTAAAGAAACGAGAACTCATTCCCGCCATTGGGATCACAATCATTGATCAAGCCTCAGTAAAATTTGATGGAGACGAAATGCATTCGCAAACAAGGCATCTTGGCGGCGACGATCATCGGCATGCAAAGGCAACATGGAGAGGAATAGTTGAATTTGCATCGCGTAGAGATTTTTCGCCGTGAGACCGAAGGTCTGTTCAATCAGTTCGATAAAACCTTGCTGCGTCTCTTTATGATGGCTCTGTTCGGCAATCTTTAATTCGATCGCGTTATCGGCAATCTCAACATGGTAGTAACCGGCAATAATCCAGTCATATAAGCCAAGAATCGAATGACTCAGCTTAGCGAGATCGTAGCGGATATCACCATACAGTGTTTTCTGTCCGTCAGGCGTCATTCCTCTAGGGTCAATCGTCTTAATTTTGTTGGCTCGGAAGTCATACAAAATGTTGCTAAAGCAAAAATCACCGTGCAAGACCCCTAGCAAGGGTTTGCTATCAGGTAGATGTTTTTGGCTATCGTGTAGAATTTGCGCTAGCGAAACATCTTGTCCCGCAAACTGCCATTGATCTTCTAAAGTGATGTGTCGCGCTGTACAGAATTCGTTAAGGCGTAGAGCGGTTTTATCGGCAAATAGGATGTCGAGAGTATTGATGGGAGCATTTTGCTCGACCGTTTGCTCAAGGCATAGACTTAAAAACTCCACTGCGCTAGCTAAGATTTTCTGCCAGATTTGGCTCGGTAATCTGGAAAAAACGAATAACTCGTTCAGTGCTGTTAGGTAGAGATACTCTAAACGATAGGAAATTTTCCCCTCGCTGTTTTGGCTGCCTAAATATTGTGGAATGAAACCACGCATCGCCATCGGCAGATTGTCAAACCAGTAAGCCTCAGCGGCGATTTTTTGGTTTTTGATGCTTGATTTTTCAATCCATTTAGCGGTGATGGTCAGCTCATTAAAGGCGCGTTGCGTCGTAAATTCGGCTTTAGAGTGATAGTAAGTATTCACATGGCCAAAATCGAGCCAACCGATGGAGTTGAGCGCACTTAGGCCAACGCTTTTATGATAGCGATTGAGGCCTGCAATAAACTTCCATTCACTCTGTGTTATACAACGAACCAGTTCCCGTGGTCGGCTGAATTTGAAGTAACCATCGATAATTCGCTGACTTTCGTGACTCATGGGCGTATTGACATCTTGTAGCCAATCGACTTCATCATTAGTTAATACGGCCCAGTTATAGCTGTCTTTTGCCGTGGAAACGCTGACGATATCATCGCCAACCGGCAGTTGGTTAAATAGCGTATCACCGTAGAGGATGTGCAGTGGTGCATTGAGTGAGTGCCCACTAATATTGAGTGCCGCCACCAGTGATGCCCCTAAGCTGAGTCCATCTGGTGTAGCGATAATTGTCACCTGATGTTGTTCAAGCCATTGGTGGTCAATCTCTGAGACAGCATAAGATTCAGGCAAAGAGAGATAGACTTTTACGCCTTGTGGTGCCAAAGCGACTTGATGCTGAAACAGGCGACGATTGCCTAACGGCAGAAAACTCGGAGGAATACGCCCAAATTCAGATTCCAACTCTTGGCCAACATAGGCACCAGACATAATTAGGAACATGATTTTTCCTTCTCAAAGAGTTGGTGGATCTCTTCCAAACTCATCGAGGCAAATTCGGAAGGGCGCACGGCGCGATCATCAATGTAAAAGCCATCGTGCCCACACCAAGGTTTTCCTACTAAAATTTCATCATAAGGCACCTGGTGTTTATCCAGCCACTCAGTAATGATAGGAAGCGTGTGAATATTGATTTTGCCGACGTTACCTTCATAAGTGCGCATATTACGCGCCGTCGAAATCACAATCTCAAACCCTTGTTGGTGGTACTCGCGAAGCTTTTCAATCACATCAAGCCGAGGTAGCACGTTACGATAATCTGAAGTATTGGCTTGGGTGAGAGTGCCGTCGAGGTCGACGATCAATTTTTTCATTGGACGAATTCCTTAGTAAAACCTAATTCGATCAAGGTGTTTTCGAGAGCCCCACGATTTTGCATCACGATCTTTAACGCATTTTTTCCGCATTGCTGCCGTTCTTGAACATCAGCAAACCAATGGTTTACCAGCTTGGCAATAGTTTCTGATTGGTCAGCAATCACACAGGCATGTGCATTGATGAGCGCGTGGGTGATATCAGTAAAGTTGTAAAAACTAGAGCCTGTAATGATGGGTTTTGCCAGTGCAGCAGGTTCAAGCAAATTATGTCCGCCGACTTTTTTGCCCACTAAACTGCCACCCATAAAACACACATCAGAAGCGCCGAGTAATACCAGCATCTCACCCATGGTATCACCGAGATATACTTGAGTGTCTGAGATTATGGTTTGTTGGCTGCTACGAGTTTGCACTGAAAAAAGGCTGGCTGCGAGCTTATGCACCGCCGCAAAACGTTCAGGATGGCGCGGCACTAAAATCAACAAAGCATTAGGATGCTGCTTGAGGATTTCTTGATGCGCCGAAAGCACAATTTCATCTTCGCCTTGATGCGTGCTGGCGGCTATCCAGACTAGACGATGTTTACCTAAAGCCGTTCTGAGCGCTTCACCTTGAGCAATCACCTCATCGGTGATGTTGATATCAAACTTAATCGAACCGGTAATTTTGATTTTTGTCTCAGCCACACCGAGCTGAATAAAACGCTGCGCATCGTCTGCAAATTGACATAACACTAGGCTGAGAGGTTTCGCCATACTGTTAAAGAACGGGCGAATACGCTGATAGCCGCGATAGGATTTTTCCGAAAGTCGTGCATTCACGAGTGTAATCGGCAAACCCGCTTTGGCAACGGTATGCAGAGTATTTGGCCACAGTTCTGTTTCCACTATGATCAATTGGCAAGGTCGGACACGACGCAAAAAGCCTCTTACTGCAAACGAAAAATCAATCGGGGTATAGCGATGCTCAACCCAATCGGCCAACTTTTCCGCTTGTTCTGCACCCGTCGGGGTCGTGGTAGTCAGCAGAATTGGTGTATTCGGTGAACATTGCTTAATTTGTTTTATGAGTGGCGTTACCGCTAGGGTTTCACCCACCGACGCGGCATGGATCCAGATCGGTGGGGTTGTGGTTTTTAGTGGTGGGGTAATGCCGAAATGCTCTTTCCAACGTTTTCCGACACTGGGTTTTCCCTGTTTATGGCGATAGAGGCCATACAGTAAAAGCGGTGCAGCTAAAGTGAGTAAAAGCGTATAAAGCGTACGGAGCAGCATTATTTTTTCACGAGATCTTCGGGGTTGATGTGTGTCCATTTACCACGAGGTTTATCAATGTACTGGAAGTGTTCATTGGTAAAGGTGCCCTGAATACAGACGTATTTACGATCTTGAGTGTGAATCACCGCTTTAGCTGACAAGATGTTATTGAGTACTGTTGGTCCTGTGGAGTGATACACCCCCATCGAAGGCTCGTAGTGATTCACGTTATAAACCACCTGTTCAATGGTGGCCTGCAGATCGGGATTGTTTGGTGCGGTCGCAATGAAGTAGTTAGTAATCTCGGTATTATTTTTAATGCGAATATACAGCTCTTGTGAGTCGTCGAGCAGCTTATCGAGCGGCCATACTAGCGTGGCATCAATATCCATATACACACCACCATAGGTATTGAGTACCACTAAACGCCATAAGTCAGCTTGGGCTGCACCGTTAGTGAGGCGAGAGTAAGCATCATAAACTTCTGGTGATGCATGTTCTTTTAAGAACTCACCACGCGCTTCGGTACTCACATAGCGATAGTCACAGTTGAGCGACATTAGGCGGTTAAACAGATAGTTAAGGTAAACCGGTAGTGAGGCTTGATCGGTAAAGTTGGTTTGCCAAATAGTGCGTGGAATGGTGGCATTGGCGCGCATGTTTAGTTTGGCGGGTGAATAAGCGGGAATCGTAAAACGCAGCTTTGGAAACACCCAATGAAACGGGTAAGAGAGCATCTTAAATAGGTTGCCAGTCAGGCGGATTAGTCGGTTGGCAATCACTTTAGCGGTGTTGTTCATAAGTGTTTATATCTCATTAGCGAGTGCCGATTTCGCATCGGGCACGATAAATAGGTTTAGCGCTTCAATGACACGAGAAGGCAATAGAGAATTGAGGCAATCCATATGGCCTAGCGGGCATTCTCGTTTAAAGCAAGGGCGACACTCAATCTCGGTATGCACCATCGCCAGTTTATCGGTCAGTGGTGGCGTATATTTGGGGGAGCTAGAGCCGTAAATGGCGACAATATTACACCCGACTGCTGCAGAAACATGCATTAATCCAGAGTCATTACTCACCACCGTATGACAAGCAGCAAGTAAGTCAACCGCTTCAATTAATGAGGTTTCTCCAGCAAGGTTGGCACAGTATGCTTGTTGCTCTGAGCTTAATGCTTGTTGTATTTGGGTTGTGACCGGATGATCTTTCGCTGAACCAAACAACCACACCTGAAAACCTTTTTCAATCACATAACGAGCGACTTCGGCGTAGTAGTGATCGGGCCAGCGTTTAGCTGGGCCAAACTCTGCACCAGGACAAAGACCGATAATTGGCCGCGTCGAATCTAAGCCAAGTCTCTGGCGCGCCGTCTGTTGCGCTGTATGGTCAACGGTGAGTTTTGGTCTTGGACAGTGTTCCAATGAAACGTCTGCTCGCATTGTCGCTTTTGGATGAGCTAATGCGACGTACCTTTCAACCATGTATTGAAAGACACGTTTGTCCGGACGTAAGTCATTAAGCAGCCCATAACGAAATTCACCTTTCCAGCCAGTACGGCGTGGAATTTTGGCGAATACCGGAATCAGAGCAGATTTTGCTGAATTGGGTAGCACATAAGCCTGAGTGTAGTGTTTGTCTCGTAGCTCATGGCCAATAGCCCGACGCCCTAGTAGGTTGAATGCACCGTGTCCGATCGTCATTTCAATCGCCTGATTGACTTCGGGCATGCGTTCTAAAATCGGTTTGCACCAAGCTGGCGCTAAGACATCAATCTTTGCGCTAGGATGTAACTGCTTGAGCCGTTTATATAAGCTCTGTGACATCACCATATCGCCTACCCAAGAAGGGCCTACAATCAGTAACTTCATTTTTCACCGTCATTCTTATTTTGCGGCTATTCTAACACAGCACTAGTTTGATAAAACTCACTTGCGTTCAACAAATGCATTCAAATGCCAGTCAAGATATGCTCTAATCTGACCCAGTTTGATAATCAGCATTGTGTAGCGCGTTGGCGACTATTCTTATAAGAATTCGAGTTTTCCCTGATGAAAATCTACGTAATTAGCCTTAAAAACAGCTTAGATAGACGTGCATCAATTGAACAGCAAATGACCTCTCATGGTCTGAAGTTTGAGTTTTTTGATGCGATTGATGGACGAGTCGATCCTCCCCATCCACTCTTTGCCAATTATGACTATACCAAGCGTCTTTGGTTGACGAGTGGCAAAATGCCTATGCGAGGAGAGCTTGGTTGTTACGCAAGCCACTATTTGATGTGGCAAAAATGTGTCGAATTAGGGGAGCCGATCGTTATTCTAGAAGATGATGCTAAAATTCTTCCTAGTTTTATTAATTACCTCAATATCATACGAGTAAAAACGCAAGAGTATGGATTTCTTCGATTGGAAGAGGCTTACGATCGTAGTCGTCTGTTTTTAAAAGAAAAAACAAATGACTTTAAGATCTCTTTTCTTACCAATAATTTTGGAGGTGCGAGAGCTTATTCGTTATCTCCTGAGAGTGCTAAAAAATTAATAAAAGGTTCTCAACGTTGGTCTATGCCCGTTGATAATTATATGGGGTCGTTATATCTACACGATATGCCATCATTTGTATTTTATCCCAGTGTTGTAGAAAACCCAGATCATTTTGAAACGACTTTCCAAAATGATAGGCAACCAAGTGCGCCGTTATATAGAAAGCCTACAAGGGAATTATATTCATTATATAGAAAAATAAAGATGGCATTAGCAAACAATGTTTACAAAAAATAAACACATATCAAAATTAGAAGCTGCATTTTTTATATCTCCGTTAGCCATACTACTTATGGCTATTTTTAATTTTCCTGACACAAAGTTTATCCTCTCAAGACTTATCCCCGTGGTTTGTCTTTATGGAATGATAAAGTATGGAAAGGAAATAAAGGATAATTATAATTCACAATTGAAAAGCTTTCTGATTTTTGGCTTTGGGGTTGTAGTGGTATATTCTATTTATCACGTTATTCGAGGAGATGGATTCAGTTTGGCGAGAACATTAATTACAAGTCTGGCTTATTTGATTTTTGTACCATGGAAAAGAATTAATCCAAAAGTGGTATGTTATATCATTGCAATTGCTGCCATTGTTTGCGGTTTAAATGCATTTTATGAACGTTATGTTTTAAATATTTACAGAGTCGGCATTGCAACTAATCCAATACCATATGCATTGTATGTATCTTTTTTAGTATTGTCTTGTGTTTATCTATTATTGAACTCGCAATCAAAAACATTAAAACTACTTGCGTCTATCGGTGGCTCGCTTTCCTTATCTGCGATCATTATGACTGATGTGCGAGGAGTAATACTCTTTCTTCCAGTTGCCATCATCTATTTGGTGATCACCACAATTAAACCGATATGGAAATATTATGTTGCTTCGATATTATCGGTAATGTTTTTTTTAGGCGTTTTTTATACGATATTTCAACCTGAGATTAATGCTCGTATTACTCAGACTCAAGGCGAAATCGCTTTGATAAAGCAAGGTTATTTAAGTAGTTCTATAGGTGTACGCTTGGATTTGTGGATGCATGGAGTGGACATTATTGCTCAAAATCCGCTCTTTGGAGTGGGTGATATTGGACTGCAGGATCGCATTTCAAAAATGACGAATCCTGGTGCAGCAACACAGCCTCATCTACATAATCAGTATTTAGATTTTTTAGCACGCTATGGCATAGTGGGTACTCTGGTAATCTTTTTGTTTTGCTTAGCTCTAATTTTTAATTTAAATAATTCGGCTTTTGAATATATTGGTAATCCGCTAGTTAATAGTATGTTTATGATGCTGATATTTGCTGGCTTAACCGATGTGCCTTTGCATCACACCCATATTGTTTATTTGTTGACGATCTTGTGTGGCCTTTTGATTCGTTTTTCAGAGAAAGGTGTGAATAAAAATCTTCATCTGTTTAAATACTACTGATTGTTATTCTGATTACGTTTTTTTCTATAATAAGGTCGGTCTTTTTATTTTGATAAGGCCGATTTTTATTTTTATTGAAAATCGTGTAAATATTAATTTAAAAAGTTAACTCTTCCTGCCAAGCAATAGAGTTGGCGATCACTCGAGCTGGATTACCAGCTGCTGCAGAATTATCGGCAAAAGAATGTGTTACGGTTGAGTTAATGCCTACTATCGAACCACTTCCAATTGACACGCCTTTTAAGACAGTAACATTATCCGCTAACCATACATGCGAGCCGATATGGATATTTTTTGCAGGGTTAACACGCTTACCATCACGTAAAATATCATGTCCATCACTGGTCATTAGTTTTACGTTGCGCGAAAACATGCATTCGCTACCAATAATTAATGTAGTGTCATATTCTCGGCATGATAAAAAACAGTTTTCGCCAATTACGCAGTTTTCGCCAATTTCTAAGAGACAATTGTTGCCATTGAGCTCGATAGAGACGCCTTTTAAATTTGCACCATCATGGATAATCAGTTGGTTATTATTACCATTAACATAAATGTCGCAATAGCGGATACGAGTATTTTTACCTATTTGAATCTTGTTGTTAGGTTTTACCCGAATTTTATTGCGCAGTTTTGAAATTAATCCAAAGCCAGCCATCTGCAACCTCTTATGATTTTTTGTTCATTTTTCTAAATAGATAATTCCCTTTCACTTTTCGCCAAAGACCAAAAGTGTCGGTTCTTGGAAAAATCGCAATCCGACGAATTTGATAGGGATCTTGGTGCATCACAAGTGGACCGCTGTTGGTCGCTACGGCAAATCGATAACCCAGATCCTGAGCCAGTTGTTTAGAGGTTGCATCATGGTCACCATAAGGATAAGCAAAGGAGGTTAGTGGCTCTCCGATTAGCGCTTCAAGTTCGAGTTTGTTGCGCAATATCTCTTCGCGTTGTTCTGATTCGCTGAGCTTACTCAAAAAGGGATGAGTCATCGTATGACCCCCAATTTCTACTAATCCAGAGTCATGTAACGCTTTAACTTGCTCCGGTGACATCAAAGGCACCACTTTTTCTGGGTTGTCACTCACTTCGACATCCCAGCGATTAAAATTCTCGCCAGTCACCACATACACCACGGCTTTAAATTGATACTTTTTGAGCAGCGGTAGTAACAACTCATAGTTGTCGCGATAGCCATCATCAACGGTAATCATGATAAAACGCTTACCCGGTTGTAAGCGATGAATAAATCCCTTCTCGGCTAGTTCTTTAAAGGTCAGAGTTTCAAAGCCCATCTTTTTAAGCAACCGAAAATGTTTCTCAAGCTGCTGAATATGCAAATAGGTTCCATGTACACCTTTTTCGCTGTCATCACGAATAAAGCGGTGGTACATGATGATGGGAACTTCTCGTTGTAATTTGTTGACGTAAACCGTTTGATAAAGGCTTTCAAGCTCATTCACAATCACTTGTAAATCATAGTTAAGCTTGATCTGTTCAGTGATCTCTTGAGCGCAGTGTGGTTGACTTAGGCCTTGCTCAATCAAAGCGGGGATCTGCTGGAAATCTATCGCCAGATCGTGTGGGCCGATATCGCCAAAATTGGTTGCCATGGCTTGGTTTAGATTATCCAATTCGATAATGCCCACACAGCTAGCTTCACCAATCGCAAGAGTCGGGCGACCACACAGGAGTGCCTCCATCGCGACTCGTCCTGCACCAATCACCAAATCTGATTGAGCCATGACCTGTTCAACGTTAGCGCTGTAGCCGGGAAATGAGACTTTATCTTGCAGTGCGCTAAAACGCTCGGTCAATGGTGTACCTGTGATCACTTGAACTTGGTAGCGGTCGAGGTCTAAACACTCTGTCAGCAACCTATAGCAAAGTTCACCTTTAGGGCCACTGAGTCTGCCAATGATAGAGATAACCGGCTTAGGATTATTGGGTGCAGAGCTACGCTTGAAGGTACCTGTTTCTATCCCATTACGGCTTACGTGCAGTTGGCTCTCTGGTACATCGAGATCTTTGATTAATTGCTCTCGTATTGCTTCGCAAACAGGCAGTGCTTTATCTCCCATTGCATGGAATTTTTTGCGCGAAGCATGTACCGGTTGACGACCATGGATCGTGGTAACCATTGGAGTATTAGTCAACTGGCAGGCAATATGGCAACTCCAGCTTGATGCTCGTGAGTGAGCATGGACTAGCTGGATCTGATGTTTCTTGATCAGGTAAACCAGATAGGCGACATGCCAAAAGCGCCGCGGGATGCTGCGTTTATTAAAGCGCAGTTTAAAAAACAGGCCATCGTGAGCTTTGGTGAGCGTATCGGAAACATAAAATACCTGATGGCCACGTTGAGTGAGCTCATTACCTACACTAGTGGCATACACCTCGGCTCCCGTTATTTCGAGTTGGGATAGGGCCATCAAAATATTCATCTAAACTCCAATTTCCACATTTGCTAATACACCCCTTACAGGGCTAATTCTATTTGTTCCTCCCCCTTTAAGGGGGAGGTTAGGAGGGGGTTTAAGGGTTTCCCTTACTTACGATTAATCAGCGCCATATATTCAGCGACACCTTCAGCCACAGTTTTGAACTGTACATCACAGCCAGCAGCACGAAGTTTGGTAAGGTCAGCCTCGGTAAACTCTTGGTAAGCACCTTTAAGATGGTCTGGGAATGGAATGGTTTCGACTTCGCCACGACCATGGAATGCGATCACCGCTTTCGCCACTTCGTTGAACGATTCCGCTTTACCAGTACCACAGTTAAAAATGCCGGATACGCCATGATCTAAAAACCACAAATTGACCGCCGCGACATCACCGACATACACGAAATCACGTTTGAAGTGCTCACTGCCAGCAAACAGTTTCGGGTTTTCACCGGCATTCATTTGATTGTTCAAATGAAAGGCAACCGAAGCCATCGAGCCTTTATGCTGCTCACGAGGACCGTATACGTTGAAGTAACGAAACCCCGTTATTTGCGATAAGGTTTCGTTGTGTTGTTTCGCATCTAACCATAGGCGGCGCACATAGTTATCAAATTGCTGTTTCGAGTAACCGTAAACGTTGAGTGCACCTTCGTATTGCGGTTCCTCAATAAAGGTATCGGTTTCACCATAGGTGGCTGCCGAAGAGGCGTACAGGAAGGGAATTTCACGATCTAAACAGTAGTGCAGCAGCTCTTTAGAGTATTCATAGTTGTTGAGCATGACATATTTGCCATCCCATTCTGTGGTCGCAGAGCAAGCACCTTCATGGAAAATGGCTTCAATGGGCCCAAAATCATCACCGGCCATGATCTGAGCAAGGAAGTCATCTCGATCCATGTAATCGGCGATCTGTAGGTCAACCAGATTTTTGAACTTACGACCATTTTTCAAATGATCGACAACCAGAATGTCATTGATACCACGCTCATTAAGCGCTTTGATAATGTTGCTGCCAATCATGCCAGCGCCGCCAGTTACGATAATCATTATGAATTCCTATAGATGCGAACAGTTGCACGCATTATAGACTGTCATTTTCTTACTGTAATCACAAAATCTAATCTCCGCCTTTTGAGGGCTCGCCCTGTTAGGGGTTTTGGTTTAAACTCCGTGGCAAAACGCATGTTGTATAACGCTATTAGGAGCGAGACCTAAGGGCGGTAGCGTGTCAAAAAATTGTACATCTATACTGCAGGAGCAATCAGTGAGTTCATTAGCTAATACCCCCCCCGTTCAGCCCCCACAATACCCACATTACGCTTATCCTGCTAATGATGAAATTGATTTAAAAGAGCTTTTTGCAGCCCTATGGCAAGGAAAGTGGCTAATCATTATGACCACATTATTTTGCAGTGTGATCGCCATAGGCTATGCATTAACCGCCCAAGAATGGTGGAGTGCCAAAGCAACCGTTAGCCAACCGCAATTGCAAGGTATTACTAGTTACCAGCAGGCGGTAAAGCGTTATCAACCGTTGTTTGATGTGTACCAAGAAGACGGCACCGTTATTGTCAGTGAGACCTTAGATTCATTGATTGATCCTGAGGTTATTTTTAAACGTTTTATTCAAGAGTTTAATGCTAATGGCACTAAACGTAGCTTTATGCAAGCTAACTCTACTTTTTTAACTCTGCAAAAGCAGATGCTGGAGCAAAACAATGATCCGGAAGTTATGCAGACGCTGTACGAAGAGTGGTTTGAGCGCATTAAAGCTTCAGCGGTAGGTAAAAACAACGACACATTTACTTTAATTTTTCAGTCGGTAGATAAAACCAGTAGCTTAACCTTGCTTAGTGACTACATTCAGTTTGTTAACCAAACCCTTAATCAACAGCTCAATGCTAATTTAATTAGCACCTTAGCTGCGAAATATGGTGAACTGACACAGCAAGAGAAAAACCTACAGCAACAAGCACAATTGCGTTTACAAGTTGAGTTAGAGCGTACGCAATATGCTTTAAATATTGCTGAAGCGGCTGATATTAAACAGCCAGTACAAAATTTAGGTGAACAAGAGATTTTCGCGATTAACATTGGTAGCCGCGCCTTAAAAGCTAAGGTAGATGCCTTAAAATCCATCAAAGATTTGAGTGTGTTTGAGCCAAGACTGGCTATTTTACAAAGTAAGCTGAGCCAATTTGACTTAGAAACGTTAAGTGCAGAGACTAAGTGGTCAGTAAATGGTTTTTACTATTTAGACCAACCGGAACAACCACTCACCCGAGATAAACCCAAGCGCGCTTTGATTGTGGTGCTTGGTAGTTTGCTTGGAGGAATGTTGGGTGTGGCTATGGTGTTGGTGAGGTTTGCGTTTAGAAGAGGAAAGGGCTTAGACCAATAACCCTAGAAATCTCAGATCTTTGTTATTTAGGGAATAAAAATGAAAATTCTTGTTACAGGTGGAGCTGGCTTTATTGGCTCTGCTGTTGTTCGCCATATCATCCAGAGCACTCAAGACAGTGTCGTGAACTTAGATAAATTGACTTATGCAGGCAATTTAGAATCTTTAGCGTCAGTGGCTGGTAGTGAACGTTATGCTTTTGAGCGAGTCGATGTTTGTGACCGTTTCGAGCTAGACCGTGTTTTTGCAGAGCATCAACCCGATGCGGTTATGCATTTGGCGGCTGAATCTCATGTTGACCGCTCTATTGATGGTCCAGCGGCCTTTATCGAAACCAATATTATTGGCACCTATACCCTCCTCGAAGCGGCTCGTCATTACTGGAATCATTTGGAGAGTGAACGTAAAGCCGCGTTTCGTTTTCATCACATCTCAACCGATGAGGTGTATGGTGATTTAGAAGGTACGGACGAGCTCTTTACCGAAACGACAGCCTATGAACCAAGTAGTCCTTATTCTGCGTCTAAGGCATCCAGTGACCACTTGGTGCGCGCTTGGCTACGTACTTATGGTTTACCCACTATAGTCACCAACTGCTCAAACAACTACGGCCCGTATCATTTTCCAGAAAAGCTCATTCCATTGATGATTTTGAATGCACTGGAAGGGAAAGCCCTGCCTGTGTATGGCGATGGTATGCAAATTCGCGATTGGCTGTTTGTCGAAGACCACGCACGAGCATTGTATAAAGTGGTGACTGAAGGTCTGGTGGGTGAAACCTACAACATTGGTGGACACAATGAAAAAGCCAATATTGAAGTCGTAAACACACTCTGTGCATTACTTGAAGAATTGATGCCGAATAAGCCCGCGGGTGTTGCACACTACGCCGACCTCATTACTTACGTCAAAGACCGCCCAGGGCATGATGTTCGCTATGCGATTGATGCGTCGAAAATCGAGCGAGAGCTGGGTTGGAAGCCAGAAGAGACCTTTGAATCCGGTATTCGCAAAACCGTAGAGTGGTATTTACATAACCATGAATGGTGGAGCCGAGTGTTGGACGGCTCATACAGCCGTGAGCGTTTAGGTACCGGACAATAACAATCAATGAAGTTGGCAATAGCATGAAAGGCATTATTTTAGCGGGTGGCTCAGGCACTCGTCTTTATCCCATCACGATGGGAGTCTCTAAACAGCTGCTACCGGTTTACGATAAACCGATGATTTACTATCCGCTATCAGTATTAATGCTTGCAGGTATTCGCGAGACTTTGATCATCACCACTCCAGAAGATCAAGCCAGTTTCCAGCGTCTACTTGGAGATGGCAGTCAGTTTGGTATTACTCTTGAATACGCAGTGCAGGAATCACCCGATGGCCTTGCCCAAGCCTTTATTATTGGTGAACAGTTCATTGGCGATTCCTCAGTCTGTCTGGTGTTGGGCGATAATATTTTTTGGGGGCAAGGTTTTCGACCTAAGTTGCAACAAGCGGTGGCGAATGCAAACAACGGCCAAGGGGCAACCGTGTTTGGTTATCAAGTTAAAGATCCTGAACGTTTTGGTGTGGTCGAGTTTGATGAGAATAAACGCGCGATTTCAATTGAAGAAAAACCAAGCCAACCAAAAAGCAATTTTGCTGTGACTGGACTGTATTTCTACGATAATCAAGTCGTAAAACTGGCCAAAGAGGTGCAGCCTTCAGCGCGTGGTGAGCTAGAAATAACTTGTCTTAATGAGCTGTACTTAAAACGCAATCAACTTAATGTTGAATTACTCGGTCGTGGTTATGCTTGGCTTGATACTGGCACCCATGAAAGCTTGCTAGAAGCGGCACAATTTGTGGAAACCATTGAAAAACGCCAAGGTTATAAAGTCGCTTGTTTAGAAGAAATCGCTTATAGTCAACAGTGGCTGTCTACTGAGCAAGTGACAGAGCGTGCAGATCTAATGGCTAAAAATGGGTATGGGCAGTATCTTTCATCACTTTTAGAAGGTCAGGCATGAGTTTAATTAAGTGGATTGAGTTCCCTTGTTTAGGGGATGAGCGAGGCAACCTCGTCGCATTAGAAGAGATGAAGAATATACCGTTTGCTATAAAACGTATTTATTACATCTTCGATACTAAGCAAGGTGTGGTGCGTGGCTTACATGCGCACAAAGCACTCAAACAAGTCGCGATTGTGCTTAAAGGCAGTTGCCGTTTTGTGCTTGATGATGGGATTACTAAAGAAGAGATTATTCTCGATTGCCCAACGAAAGGCATATTGATTGATTCATGTTTATGGCGAGAAATGCACGATTTTTCAGAAGATTGCGTACTGATGGTGTTAGCCAGTGAACATTATGATGAAAGTGATTATATTCGTGACTATAGTGAATTTTTAGAGGTGAAGCTTGAAAGTATTAGTGGCTGGAAAAAATAATATCGCTATAGACGTTGTAAAGGCCCTACTTTATAGACCAGAAGTTGATGAGGTTTTTGCTATATTCAATGCTAATGATAATGGTATTGATGGCTTTCAGCGTTCATTTAAGAAGTTTTGCTTAAGTAACGGTATAAAATCATTGTCATTATCCGAAGCTTATGGATGTGAAGATGCGTTATTTCTATCGTTAGAATTTGACAAAATAGTCGACCCCAATCGTTTTTCTCATAAAAATATTTATAACATACATTTTTCATTACTTCCTAAATACAAAGGTATGTATACGTCAGCATGGCCAATAATTAATGGTGAATCTACCAGTGGTGTTACATTTCACTGCATTGATAGAGGCATTGATACCGGAGACATCATATTCCAAGAGGCATTTACACTAGCGGAACATGAAACTGCAAAAAGTTTATATCAAAAGTATATCGATACTGGTACATGTCTTATTTTAAGGAATTTAAAGAACATTCTCAGTGGTGATCTAGTCAAAAGACCCCAAGGGTCAGATAAATCAAGCTATTATAGTAAAAAGTCGATTGATTATTCTAATGTCAAGATTGACTTTAATAAAGCAGCGTTTCAAGTAAAGAGACAAATTGACGCGTTTACTTTTAGAGACTATCAACTTCCGGATATTAATGGAAGAAAAGTCTGTGGTGTTGAAATTAGTGATAATAAAAGTAAAGAAAAACCTGGTAGTTTAATTGAAGACGATATCAGCTTCATGGTTGCAACTATTGATTTTGATATTTTGGTTTACAAAGATTTTTTTGATGAATTGCTGATTTCCATTGAAGAAAATGATATTAAGTTGTTTCTTAAGTATGTTAATCGTTTTAATGTGAATGAAAGAAATGCAAAAGGGTGGAGCCCTATTATTGTCGCCGCATATCATGGTCGAATAGACATGATTAAAAGGTTATTATCTTTCGGGGCTAATATAAACGATCGAAATGTAAATGGCACTACCGTTTTTATGTATGCCAAGGATTTTGCAATCAAAAACAATGACTACTCAATATTAGAACAAATTATTGAGCTAGGAGCTGATGTGAAAATAAAAGATAATAATGGACTTGATGTCTTTGATTATGTCAATAAGTCTGGAAATATTGACGCAGTCGAGCAAATGAGAGTATTCAAATGATAAATTTCTTAGATTTAAAGTCTATCAACGAACAGTATCAGCAAGAACTCAAACAAGCTTGTGCACGGGTGATTGATTCTGGCTGGTATATTCAAGGCCAAGAGTTACTACAGTTCGAAGCCGAATTTTCCTCCTATTGTGGCACTAAACACGTAATTGGCGTCGCGAATGGCCTTGATGCGTTAATATTAGTGCTGAGAGCTTGGAAAGAGTTAGGTAAGTTGCAAGAAGGGGATGAAGTCATTGTCCCGGCTAACACCTACATTGCCAGCATCTTAGCTATTACTGAAAATCGCTTAACGCCAGTACTGGTTGAGCCAGACATCAATACCTATAACTTGAGCCAAGAAGGCATCAAGGCGGCGATCACACCAAAGACCAAAGCGATTCTTCCGGTGCATCTGTATGGCTTAATCTCGCCTATGCCTGAGATTATGCAAATTGCTCAAGAACATGATCTATTAGTGCTAGAAGATTGCGCGCAAGCTCATGGCGCAGAAATTAATGGACAGCGAGCCGGTAATTGGGGGCATGCGGCGGGGTTTAGTTTTTACCCAGGCAAAAACTTAGGTGCTTTAGGCGATGCGGGAGCGATTACCACAAATGATGATCAGTTAGCTGATACTTTAAAGGCACTGCGTAATTATGGCTCACATAAAAAGTATGAGAACCTTTTCCAAGGAGTGAACAGCCGCTTAGATGAAATACAAGCCGCGATGTTGCGCGTGAAGTTACGCCATTTAGAGGCCGAAACTGCTCGCCGTCAGCATATTGCTCAGACATTTCGTACTCAGATCAATAATTCTCTGATTACGTTACCACAAGTGAAGGACGAACTTTCCCATGTCTGGCATCTGTTCGTAGTACGGTGTGAACGGCGTAATGGTTTACATCAATATTTTGTTAAAAACGGAATCCAGACTCTGATCCATTATCCTATACCTCCACATAAGCAACAAGCTTATGAATCACTATTCGAACTGAATTTACCGATAACAGAGAAAATTCATGACACAGTTTTGAGCCTGCCTATAAGCCCTGTTATGTCGGATGAAGAGGTTAATTTAATTATTAATTCCATTAATAGGTTCATATGATAAAACTAGTAAAAGAATTACTTAGTGTATTAAATTCCAAGCAACGAAAGGACTTATTCCCTTTACAGGTGATGGTTGTTTTGTCAGCAATCCTAGAGGTGTTATCAGTATTATCGATAGGTCCATTTATGGCTATTGTGAGTAATGATGAGTATATTCAATCAAATCGTATTATCAGTGAAATTTATAAGCTTTCTGGTGTAAGTAGTAATATTGACTTTATGTTTTCGCTTGGTGTTGCAGTATTAGTTCTTATGCTTATTGCTGCGATTGCTTCTATGATTACGATTTGGAAATTGTCAATGTTTGCCGCTTCAGTAGGTTCAGAATTCGGTGACAGATTGTATGAGCACTACATCAATATGGACTATGAATATTACACAAGGATTAATAGCGCTGACCTAGTTAAGAAAATCGCCACTGAAGTATCTCGTGTAACTGACAATATTTTACAACCGCTGGTTCAGATAAATGCTAGAATTGCAACTATTGTATTAATATCAATTTTTGTTTTCCTTTACAATCCTATAGTAGCTATTGTAGGTGTCACTATTCTAGGTACTGCATATTTCACTTTGTTCTCAGTCGTAAAGAACAAGCTAGCTCGAAATGGTTCTTTAATTAGTGAATACTCTAAGAAACGTTTCTCCTTGATGAATGAGGGTTTTGGTTCGATAAAAGAGGTGCAGGTTTTAGGGCGTCAGGACTATTTTATTCGTCAGTTTAAAGAAAGCGGTAAAATATTTTCTACCTCCTATGGTTCGAGTAACAGCTTATATAATATTCCAAGATATTTTATAGAGCTTGTTGTTTTTAGCTCTATGGTTGCGATGATTTTATTGCTACTTAAAGCAAATAATTCTAACTTAGCAACAGTATTACCTGTGATGGGGGTTTTTGGAGTTGCAGCTTTCAAATTACTACCTTCTTTTCAGCAAATATATAGCGGAGCAGCACAAATAAGATGCAACGTATCTGCTTTTACTGCACTCAAGACGGATTTAGAAGCTGCCAATACAAATAAGCATCCACATACGAGGGAAGAAAATTCAGAAAAACTGACTGGTGATATTGTCGTCGAAAATATTTCATT
Source organism: Vibrio sp. RC586 (assembly GCF_000176715.1). Taxonomy (NCBI): domain Bacteria; kingdom Pseudomonadati; phylum Pseudomonadota; class Gammaproteobacteria; order Vibrionales; family Vibrionaceae; genus Vibrio; species Vibrio sp. RC586. The sequence continues at coordinate 66,428 of NZ_ADBD01000016.1, forward strand.
CAGTTACAAAGGAAAACACAAGAAAGTTCTAAATAGTATATCACTTGAAATACCTTACAAATCTAGCATTGGAATTGTTGGATTTTCTGGGTCCGGAAAATCTACGTTGTTGGATATTTTAATTGGTTGTTTATCGATTGAAAACGGGACTATTTCTGTTGGTGGAAAAAAATTAAACAAATCAAATAATTTCACATGGAAGAATAGCTTGGGCTATGTGTCACAAATGGCATTAATTAGAGATGGAACAGTCAGCGAAAATATAGCCTTTGGCGTTGAATATAACGACATTAATATGGAAAAATTACGTACTGCGTCTAAGCTTGCACAGTTAAATGATTGGATTAATTCGCTGGAAAAAGGTTTTGACACCAAAGTTGGGGACAAAGGAATACAAATATCAGGTGGCCAACGGCAACGTATCGCAATTGCAAGGGCGTTATACAATGATGCAGAGTACCTATTTTTTGATGAAGCAACAAGTGCTTTGGATGGTATAACAGAAAAACAAATAATGCGTTCTATCTCTGATATATCAGGTAACAAAACCATTGTTATGATAGCCCATAGGGTTAATACAATAAAAAACTGTGACAAAATATATGTTCTGAATGATGGTCATATTACTGCAACTGGTAGTTACTCAGATTTGATTGAGAAAAATGAATTTTTCAAAAAGATTGCAGGTGTAAAATAATGAATCTTAAAAATAAAAGTGACTTAAATTCTGAGTTGACAGTAATAATTAATACTTGTGATTCTTATTCTGACGTTCTATCTCTTTTCTTTGCTTCTTTTTCTGAATATTGGCCAAATTGCAGTTTTGAAGTGATTGTTAATACAGAAAATAACTTACATGATAACTATCCAGCAATAATCCATAATTATAAGCCTGAAGGATTTAATACGTGGGGGGATCGTTTTCTCAAAACACTAGAAGACGTACGTTCCGAATTTGTCTTGGTTGTGTATGATGATTTTATTCTTGAGGATTATATAAACGAAAGAGATTTAATATCTATTGTTGATTTTATGAAGGCTGACCCCAGTGTTGCTGTTTATTATTTAATAAACACAAATTCTCCCATGACTAAAATTAATAAATTTGATAATAGGTTCTCAGAAATTATTGATTACAGTGATTACAAACTTAACTCTGCTCCTGCAATTTGGCGTAAGTCTGACTTGATAAGATATACTGGAAATCATGATAACCCGTGGGCTTGGGAAGTGTTTGGTAGTTATCGCACCTTTAACGATGGCAAAAAATTTTATAGTTTAAATATCAATGGGAGCGACCTATATCCTTATAATTATACTAAAGGTGGAGCAATTTATCGTGGAAAATGGGTTAGAGCTGTAGTTTTAGATAAAATAGAGAAATTTAAGTTAGATATAGATGTAAGCCTGCGTGGTTTTTCAGAAGATGCAATTTCAGAAGCGCGTAGCATTGCTTGGAAAATAAATTTTATATGTCTTGGATTTAAAATGGTTGGATTTAAATCTTTAAACTTTATTCCTCGTTATTTTAAGGCAAAGTATTGTGCAAAAAAATAATATCTTCGTCTTCATGACTTTAATGTATAACCATGAGAGTTATATAATTGAACATCTTGAAAGTATTAAATTTCTTGTTGAGTTATATGGTGAAAAGTATAAAGTTGATCTATACATAAATGATGACGCTTCTACTGATAACTCTATTTTATTAGTCGAAAAATGGTTATCTGTTAATTCTGAAATATTTAGAAATGTTAAAAGGTTCTACAACACTAAAAATGTTGGGACTTGCAAAAGCATTTGCAATATGTTGCGCTTAGCATCTGACGATGCTACTTTCAAGATAACTGGGGGGGATGATATTTATTCTTTTGAAAATATTTTTGAAGTTTGTGAAGATAATGATAGTTACTCAATTCTTTCTGGTATACCTTTGCATTTCTCTGACGCGGATCTGTACTTAGATAAAACCGAAGTTTTAGGTTTGTTGGCAAGTCAAGCGATCTATAAGAATAAACCCCTTATAGAACGTTTTAAATTCCTTAGTATTAACAATGCGCCTAATATTTTTTATAACACTAGACTATTAACCTCCGATAAAACCTTATCTTTTCTAAAGCGTTTTGATGTTGTTGAAGATTGGCCTATTCAAATAGCAATTGCAGAACAAATTATTAAGCAGCCATATATGCTGAAAAATAAAGTTTATGTTTATTACAGAAGGACTCAAGGTTCTACTTATATAATTGCAAATCGTAGGTTTATTGATGATAAAACGAAAATTTATAATTATCTAGAAAGTCGTTCGAATAACCTTTTGGACAAGATTTTAATTAGAAATAGGCGGTTTTTGTTTATTTTGAATAACACAAAATTAAATAAGCTTCTTAATATTGGTTTTTATATTTTTTTAATAAAATCGTTACTAAACTATAGATCCATAAATTCTCTGAAAAATCAATGTACTATAGAAATTGAAGATCATAATGTTCATCTTAATAAGATTATCCAGCGTTCTTGTAAATTTTTTAGGGACGAAATTAGAAAATGAAAAGGTTTGCCCCTCTCATCTTTATTGAAGCTTATTTGTTGTTTACTTTGCTTGTTTTTTTGTTTGGTCCTATAACCTTTGTGATTCATAATGAATTGTTATTTTATGTTTGCATGATAAGTTATCACCTCGCATTTATACTGGGATACGTAGTTTCTAATATTCTATATAGGAATAGTGGTGTTCATCATGTTTTTGAATTCAGAAGCGAGACTTTTTATATAATTTTTTTCTTTGCTGTATTAGCATCTCTTGTTACCTATAAAAATGTCATGATTAATTCATCTCTGATTCCATGGGATATTTTTAGTCAGATCAGTGATGGTATTCAGTCTCCAGCTGAAGTATATGTGCAACGATTGGAGAAAATTAATGCTGAAAATGTCGCGTCTTCAAGATTTTTCAATGTTTTATCAATTTTCTTTATGTTTTTTAAGTTTTTATTTATTTATTATTCTGTTTATTTTTGGCGGATGTATGATTGTTCCAAGAAATTATTATTCATAATGTATTCCATTTTGTTTATTTTGCCCTCGTTAGCGGGAGGTGTTAGTAGTATCCTTTTTTATTTTTTTATTTTTTTATCTGTTTCATTGTTTTTTGTCAAGCTCATGAGTAATGAACTTGCAATTTTAAAAATTTTTGCGGTGTCGACTATAGTTTTTTTGCTCTTTTCAGGTTTCTTCGGCTTTATGATGACTCAGCGTGGTGGAGGGTTTGAATATTTTAATACACTATCACCTCTCGGTGATATCAGTGTAAATATTGCGACACCTGAACTTGGCAGTATAATTGGCTTCTACTTATACTCGTTCGTTTGGTTAAGTTCGTACTTAGTTCAAGGTTATTATGGTTTTTGCTTAGCTCTAAGTGAACCTTGGATTTGGACATATGGCTTTGGTAGTTCACATTTTTTACAAAACCAATTATTGCTTGTTTTTGGTGTTGATGTTTCAAATTTGACATTCCAGTCGAGAATATCATCAGTTTGGGATGAAAAGGCAATGTGGCATAGTTTTTATGCACAAATGGCTAATGATGTTAGTTTTGCTGGTGTGTCTTTAATAATGTTTTTATTCGGTTTTTTACTTTCTAGAGTTTGGTGTTCAATTATATTTCAAAAAAGTTTTTATGGTTCTGCTTTGATGCCTATTTTAGTGGTTTTTTTTATATTCCTACCAGCGAATAATCAGATTTTTGGTTTTATAGATACTATTTCTTACTTTTTTGTAATTTTAGCTCTATGGTTTTTTGAAAACAAGAAGGTTGTGTATAGATGAATTTATTTATGAATAAAACGCTACTAATAACAGGTGGTACCGGATCTTTTGGTAACGCCGTCTTAGATCGTTTTTTAGGTACTGATATTTCCGAAATAAGAATTTTTTCTCGTGATGAAAAAAAGCAAGATGACATGCGTAAAAAATATAACAACTCTAAATTGAAGTTTTATATTGGTGATGTCCGTGATTATCAAAGTATTTTAAATGCAACACGTGGTGTTGACTATATTTATCATGCTGCAGCTCTTAAGCAAGTTCCATCTTGTGAATTCCATCCTATGGAGGCCGTGAAAACTAATGTGTTGGGAACAGAGAATGTCCTTGAAGCAGCCATTCAAAATGAAGTCAAACGAGTGGTCTGCTTAAGTACAGACAAGGCGGTTTATCCAATCAATGCTATGGGGATTTCCAAGGCTATGATGGAAAAGGTGATTGTTGCAAAGTCACGTAATGTTGACCCTGAGAAGACCGTTATTTCTGCAACTCGCTATGGCAACGTGATGGCCTCGCGTGGTTCAGTGATCCCACTTTTTTTACGTCAAATTATTCATGATCAACCATTAACTGTAACTGATCCAAATATGACGAGATTTATGATGACGCTCAGTGATGCGGTTGATCTAGTTTTACATGCTTTTGAGCATGGATCTAATGGCGATATTTTTGTGCAAAAAGCGCCAGCTGCGACAATTGATATTCTAGTTAAAGCATTGTTTCAAATTACAGGTAAGCCTAATCATCCCGTCAATATTATCGGAACTCGTCATGGTGAAAAGCTTTATGAAGCCCTTTGCAGTCGTGAGGAAATGTTTGTAGCCGAAGATCAAGGTGGGTATTACCGCATCCCTGCGGATAATCGTGATTTGAACTATTCAAAGTACAACGAAGAAGGTGAGACGGATCTTTCTCTAATTGAAGATTACAATTCACATAATACCGAGCGTCTAGATGTACAAAGCATGGTAAAACTACTTCACAAATTGGATTTTATCGCTGATATTAAGGCAGGTAGTCTAAACGTTCCTGAAGGTGTGTAATGAACATTGTTGTCACTGGTGCCAAAGGTTTTATTGGCAAAAACCTTTGCGTTATGCTCCGCGAACATGGTTATCAAGATATTGTCGAGGTCGATCGCGAAACATCGCGTGAGCAATTATCCCAAGTTCTCGCTAATGCTGATTTTGTCTATCATTTAGCGGGTATCAACCGCCCAAAAGATGAAGTTGAGTTTCAGCAAGGTAATGCAGGTTTAACCAGTTTTATTGCAGAGCAACTCGTGCTTAACGATAAGAAGGTTCCTTTGGTGGTGAGTTCTTCGACACAGGCAGAGCAAGACAATGCCTACGGACAAAGTAAGCGTCTGGCCGAGCAAGCAGTTGAGCAGTATGGCCAGCAGATACAAGCACCGTACTTCATTTACCGCTTTCCAAATGTGTTTGGGAAGTGGTGTCGGCCGAATTACAACTCCTTTGTCGCCACTTTTTGTTACAACACGCTAAACGATCTTGACATCACGATAAACGACCCGAGTGCGCCAGTAACCTTGGTTTACATTGATGATGTGTGTACCCATTTAATTTCATTGTTAGAAGGTGGCTTAGAAAGCGGCTATAAGAGCGTAACACCAGAGTATCCGACTACGGTCGGTCAGGTCGCTGAACTATTGCGTGCCTTTAAAGAAAGTAGAGACAATCTTGTTACTGAAAATGTTGGTACGGGTTTAACTCGCGCCCTTTACTCGACTTACCTTAGTTATATGACACCAGAGCAGTTTAGTTATTCCATTCCCAGTTATGGTGATGAGCGCGGTGTCTTTAGCGAAATGTTGAAAACCAAGCAAGCGGGTCAGTTTTCTTTCTTTACTGCTCATCCTGGCGTCACTCGAGGTGGCCATTATCACCATAGTAAAAATGAAAAATTTTTAGTGCTTAAAGGCAAGGCGTTATTTAAATTTGAGCATATTGCTACTGGTGAACTTCATGAACTTTATACTGATGGCAGTTCACCGCAAGTCGTTGAAACGGTTCCTGGCTGGTCTCATGACATCACCAATATTGGTGATGAAGAAATGATCGTAATGCTATGGGCGAATGAAATCTTCGATCGCGAAGCGCCTGATACCTTTGCCCGTCCATTGTCTTGATTCAAGAGAAATTACAGTGAAAAAACTTAAAGTAATGTCAGTTGTGGGCACTCGCCCTGAAATTATCCGCCTATCCCGCGTACTCGCTAAACTTGATGAGCACTGCGAGCATATTTTGGTTCATACAGGTCAAAATTATGATTTTGAACTCAATGAAGTGTTCTTTAATGATCTTGGGGTACGTAAACCTGATTATTTTCTAAACGCTGCGGGTAAAAACGCCGCTGAAACTATTGGTCAAGTGATCATTAAAGTTGATCAAGTATTAGAAGAGATTCAACCTGAAGCGATGCTTATACTAGGTGATACTAACTCTTGTATTTCGGCTATTCCGGCCAAGCGTCGCAAAGTGCCAATTTTCCACATGGAAGCGGGTAATCGCTGTTTTGATCAGCGTGTTCCTGAAGAAACAAACCGTCGAATTGTGGATCATACTGCCGACATCAATCTGACTTACAGTACCATTGCTCGTGATTACCTCTTAGATGAAGGCTTGCCTGCTGACCGTGTAATCAAAACAGGTAGCCCGATGTTTGAGGTGCTCAATCATTATATGCCGCAAATCGATAGCTCAGATGTACTTTCTCGTTTGGGTTTGCAAAAAGGGCAATTTTTTGTTGTTAGCGCACATCGTGAAGAGAATGTCGATTCGCCAAAACAGTTGGCCAAATTAGCACAAACGCTTAATACCGTTGCGCAGCATTATAATCTGCCTGTGATTGTGTCAACCCATCCACGTACACGTAACCGTATTGAGGCGCAAGGATTGGAGTTCCACCCGAATATTCAGTTACTCAAACCGCTAGGGTTCCATGATTACAACCATTTGCAGAAAAATGCCAAAGTGGTACTTTCAGATAGCGGTACGATTAATGAAGAATCGTCCATCATGAACTTTCCAGCATTAAATATGCGAGAAGCACATGAACGCCCTGAGGGAATGGAAGAAGCTTCAGTGATGATGGTTGGTTTAGGTGTTGAGCGGGTAATGCAGGCTTTGCAAATTCTCGAATCACAACCATCGGGTGATGAGCGCCTATTGCGCGAAGTCTCTGACTACAGCATGCCGAACGTTTCGGACAAGGTTGTTCGAATTATTCATTCCTATACTGATTATGTTAAGCGTGTAGTGTGGAAAGAGTACTAAGTGATAAAGAAGAAAATACTTGTTCTCGCTGAATATATTGGTGAAGATAGCAATTCAACGTCTTATTATTGGTCAAAGATTGTTAATAAGCTGAATTGTAACTTTGATGTGCTGCTTATTACTCCTGATACGCCCTCTTCAAGAGCATTCTCAGAGAAGCATCAGGTCGCGACAAGGTTCGTTAAACGGTATAAGTACAATAAAAATAATTTGGTATCAAGATTTTGGGGGCAGGTTAAGCAAGCCATTATTTTTAGTAGTGTTTTTCGTAATGAATTAAAAAATATGGACTTGGTATTCTCAGGAACTAATCCAGTTCTAACTCTTTTTATGATGGCTGTATTAAAAAGAATTCAACCTTTTGAATGGTTGGTATTAGTTCATGATGTTTTTCCTAATAATTTAATTCCAGCTGGTGTTACGACATCAAATAGCCTGTTTTATCGGGCTTTAGAATCTTTGTCTAAGAGAGTGTATTCAGCACCGGATCGTTTGATTTGTATTGGTCGAGATATGAAGGTCTTATTAGATAGTAAAACCAATGATTCGGTAGTATCTGTATATATACCAAACTGGGCTTCAACAGATATAACGAAAAATGAACCAAAAATTGAAAATAAAATATTGACCCAATATGGATGGGAAAGAAACTGTGTTGTTTTCCAGTTTTTCGGAAATATGGGTCGTCTACAAGGTATATCAAACTTATTGAAATCAATATCATTAACAAAAAACGAAAATGCTCGATTTTTATTTATTGGTTGCGGATCTGAATCTAGTTACGTTGAGAGAATGATGCAGGAGATTAATGACAAATATGAATACGAGCGTGTTCAATACTATGGACGTTTAGAGCTAGAAAAAAACAGTCAAGGTCTTAATGCCTGCGATGTTGCATTTGTAACTCTTTCGAGTGGAATGTATGGTTTAGGAGTTCCTAGTAAAGCATATTTTTCAATGGCTGCTGATAAGCCGATTATCTATGTTGGTGATGTAGGAACAGAGCTTGAAATCCTCATTCGAGAACATCGTATCGGATGGTATTGTGAGCCAGATAACCCTCAAATGTTAGCTAGCATAATTGATAAAATCACTGACATATATGAGCAAGGTATTAGCAATAAACTAAATCCAAGAGCTGTTCTTAAGGAAAACTTTTCCGAAAAAATGGCTTTAGATAATATTTTACATCAAGTAAAGGATTTGGCTGACTAATGAATGTCTTACTAACAGGTAGTTCTGGGTTTGTTGGGGATCATCTAGTGGCTAAACATGATATTTTTAAGCATGTAGTTAGAGCAAGTGATGTTCATTTTTTTAGCAACGTTTTTATTGTCGAAAGCATAAACGCTGCAACAAACTGGAGCAATGCGTTTGAAGGGGTTGATGTTATTATACATTTAGCTGGATTAGCCCACTCAGCTCATTATTCAACTCTACATTATCAAAATGTGAATGTTGATGGTACATTAAAATTAGCAACTGAAGCTAGAAAGGCGGGTGTTCAACGCTTTGTCTTTGTAAGTTCCATTGGTGTAAATGGCACATCTACTCAGACAGAGCCATTTTCTGTTAAGTTTGAACCCGCCCCTCATAACGACTATGCTCAATCAAAATATGAAGCTGAACTTGGTTTAAAAAAAATTGCCGAGGAAACAGGTCTTGAGCTAGTGATTGTTAGGCCTACACTCGTTTATGGCCCTAATGCTCCCGGAAACTTTGGTATGCTGACTAAGCTAGTAAGAAAGCTGCCTGTTTTGCCTTTCGGTTTAGCCAATAATCGTCGTGATTTTATTGCAGTGCAAAACCTAGCTGATTTGCTGATAACATGTGCTACCCACCCAAATGCAGCAGGACATACTTTTTTAGCTTCTGATGGTGAAACGGTTTCTATCAAGGGATTTACCAATGCTATGGCTAAAGGATTGGATAAGAGAGTGGTTCAACTGCCAATCCCTGTTGGTCTAATGCGTTTAGTTGGTAAAGTAACGGGTAAATCAGCAATCATTGAACAGTTATTTGGCAATTTAGAAGTAGATTCTTCAAATATCCAACAAGTTTTGGATTGGACTTCACCATTCACCATGGAACAAGCCATGGCTTCGTTAAAAGATTCGGATAAATAATATCATGATTCGTTTATTAGATTTCTTCGCAGCCTTCTTTGGCCTGCTGTTTTTATGGCCACTGCTATTGGTAGTCACCATCATTGGTCTTTTTGATACTGGTTCGCCGATTTTTGTTCAGGAGCGTGTTGGACGTAACAAAAAACCATTTAATTTGGTTAAGTTTCGTACCATGTCGGTCGATACTCAGTCAGTAGCGTCACATCTGGCTAGTGCGAGTTCAATTACTAAGTTTGGCGCTTTTTTGCGCAAAACTAAGCTTGACGAATTACCCCAACTCATTAACGTTTTGAAAGGTGAAATGAGTTTAGTAGGACCACGCCCCAACCTTTTTAATCAACAGGAGTTGATTGCCGAACGTGATGCTTTAGGGGTTTATGATGTGCTTCCCGGAATCACTGGACTGGCTCAAATTCAAAATATTGATATGTCTACCCCAAGGCTTCTAGCTCAAACCGACAAAAAGATGATTGATACACTGACATTGAAGGACTACTTTCGTTATATCCTCAAAACAGTAACGGGGAGTGGTGCTGGTGACGTAGTAAATAAAAAATAGACTAATTAGAAAAGTGTGAAGCAATTACTATGGCTAGGCTAAACTTTATCTGGAATCTTTCGCGTGTAAATAAGCGCATCATCAGCGTTTTGGTGGATGCGTTTTTTATCATTTTCTCATTTTACAGTGCTTACTGGGTTCGAGTCGGGAACGTTGAGATTATTCACTCAGACTCGATACCTTATCTTCTTGCAACGGTTATCGTGGTCACAATCCTAAGTTTTACTCGACTTGGGTTGTATCGAGCTATCCTACGTTACCTCACTTTCCATGCTCTTGCTGTGGTGAGTGTTGGTACCCTAATCTCTACAGCATCTGTTGCTATTGCCGCTTTTTATTTTAATGCACCAGTGCCCCGTTCTTTGCCTATCATCTATGGCACCTTTTTGTGCCTGTTGTGTGGTGGATCGCGTCTAATTGTGCGTGTATTGGTTTCTGGGCTCAATGGCAAAGGTCGTAAAGTCGTGCTGATTTATGGTGCGGGCTCTGCTGGTCGTCAACTAGCGATAGCTTTACGTAACTCAGAAAATTACAAAGTGGTTGGGTTTATCGATCAAGATAAAACCCTTGAAAATACCGTAATCATGGGTTTGCAAGTCTATGATATTAGCCGAGCTGCTTACCTCGTTGATAAGTACGATGTTACCCAAGTGCTACTTGCAGTACCGAGTGCTTCACGAGCGCGTAGGAAGAAGATTCTCGAGTCATTGATAGACTTGTCGGCGGAAGTGCTTACGGTTCCTGATATGAAAGATATCGTTGAAGGCAAGGCATCCATCGATCAGCTGAAAGATGTGGCGATTGAAGACTTACTGGGGCGCGATCCGGTGACACCTCAGCAATGTTTAATGGAATCGAATATCTTAGGTAAGGTCGTCATGGTGACTGGGGCTGGTGGTTCTATCGGCTCTGAGCTCTGTCGTCAGATTGTGCGGCAAAAACCTAAAGTACTAGTGTTGTTTGAGCTTTCAGAGTTTGGGTTATATCAAATCGATAGAGAACTCAAACAACTGATGGAAGCCGAGGAGCTGCACGTTGAAATCATCCCGCTACTGGGGTCAGTACAGCGAATTAATCGCCTTGTGGTAACGATGAAAAGCTTCAAGGTTCAAACTGTGTATCATGCTGCTGCTTATAAACATGTACCTCTTGTTGAGTACAATGTCGTTGAAGGGGTACGCAATAACGTTTTTGGTACTTACTACGCTGCGCAGGCGGCCATTGAAGCAGGTGTTGAATCGTTTGTTCTGATCTCCACTGATAAAGCGGTGCGCCCGACCAATGTCATGGGAACCACCAAGCGTATGGCCGAACTCGGTTTGCAAGCGCTTGCGGAACAAGAAAACCGTAAAGCCAAAGGTACTCGCTTTTGTATGGTGCGTTTTGGTAATGTTTTGGGCTCATCGGGCTCTGTGGTTCCGCTGTTTAAACGTCAAATTGAGGCAGGCGGCCCAATTACGGTGACGCACCCAGACATTATTCGTTATTTCATGACCATCCCTGAAGCGGCGCAACTGGTGATCCAAGCAGGAGCTATGGGTAAAGGTGGGGATGTGTTTGTGCTTGATATGGGTGAGCCTGTGCGCATCACTGACCTCGCGGTTAACCTTATTCAGCTTTCTGGGCTGGAAGTGAAAGATGAGCAGCATCCTTATGGGGATATTGCTATTGAGTTCACAGGGTTAAGGCCAGGTGAGAAGCTCTATGAAGAACTGCTGATTGGCGATAATGTTCGAAAAACGGCTCATGAGCGAATCATGACAGCCAATGAACGTTATTTACCTTTAGCGGAATTTGAACAGCATCTTAACGAGCTAGACAAAGCGTGTCATGCATTTAACCATGAGCGTATCCGAGAGCTATTGCTTGAAGCGCCGACCGATTTTAATCCGACAGATGGTATTGGTGACTTAGTCTGGCAGCGTACGCAAGATAACCAAACTCAGCTTGAAAAACAGCTTGTGCATTAATGGTGTCGATTTAAGTTGAAAAACCGCGGCCTCTACCGCGGTTTTTTTATCCTTTCGATTCATGCTTGTGCGAAATCGGTATGATCCCATCGGTTGATTAATGTACTCAGGAGTGGAAAACAACATGGAAGTGGTTCATCACGGAGGGAAGGCGAGTGTCACGGGTTCATGCCATGAATTGCGAGCCGATGGGCAAGCGCTGCTGATTGATTGCGGCCTGTTTCAAGGGGCGGATGAACGCCCGTTGGCGGTGGAGTTTGCGCTGGGGCATGTGGATGCGCTGATCTTAACCCATGCGCACATCGACCATATTGGCCGTTTGCCTTGGTTATTGGCGGCAGGTTTTAAGCAGCCGATTTACTGCACGGCGGCAACGGCGGAGCTGGTGCCATTGATGCTGGAAGATGGTTTAAAGCTGCAGTTAGGGATGTCTCCCAAGCAGAGTGAGCGCGTACTGACCGAGGTGCGCCGTTTGCTGCGGGTGCAAGATTATCAAAAGTGGTTTGCGGTGCAGCCTAAGCGTGCCGATTCGCTCTGGGTGCGCTTTCAGCCTGCGGGGCATATTTTGGGCTCGGCGTATGTGGAAATTCGGCGTCCGAATGGTGAGGTGGCGGTGTTTTCGGGAGATTTGGGGCCAAGCCATACGCCTTTGTTGCCCGATCCGCAGTCGCCAGAGCGGGCCGATTATCTGTTTATTGAAACTACTTATGGCGATAAGCAGCACGAGGATGTGCAGAGCCGAGGGCAGCGGCTGCGCGCGATGATTGAGCGCTCACTGGCTGACGGCGGTGCAATTTTGATCCCGGCGTTCAGTGTCGGACGCACGCAAGAGCTGCTCTTTGATATTGAGCAGCTCATCTTTTCTCAGCAAATCGATGCTAACTTGCCGATTATTCTCGATTCGCCGATGGCGCAGCGGGTGACGCGTTCTTATCGTCGCTTTAAGCAGTTATGGGGACGAGAAGCCAAAGCGCGGCTGCAAATGCATCGGCATCCGTTGGCGTTTGAGCAGTGTATTACGGTGGAAGATCACCGAACCCATGAGCGTTTGGTCAACCGTTTAGCCTCAACCGGAGAGGCGGCGATTGTGGTGGCGGCTTCGGGGATGTGTCAGGGCGGCCGCATTATGGATTATTTAAAGGCGCTGCTGCCGGATAAGCGAACCGACCTGATTTTGGCGGGATTTCAAGCCGAAGGCACGCTTGGGCGTAAAATTCAAAGTGGTGAGAAGTCGGTGTGGATTGATGGTGATGAAATTGAAGTCAACGCGCATATTCATACGATGTCCGGTTATTCCGCCCACGCCGATAAAGCGGATTTGCTGCGCTTTATTACCGGCATTCCTGAAAAGCCCAAGCAAGTGCACCTGATCCACGGTGAAGCCTCAGCCAAGCAAGCGTTCGCGGCGGAGCTTACTCAACTCGGATATTCGGTGCTTTGAGTTGGGAGTTTGGCTTGGTGTGAAATACCCCCTCCCGACCTCCCCCGAGAAGGGGGAGGGGTAAGATCGATGCGCGCGAAGGGAGGGACTGTGTTTAGCCTCTCAGTGCCCGAAAGTCATTGCCAGTGGGGGCTTGCGAAACGCGCAGGTCAAACTCGGGCAGTACCGCATAGATATGATCAAAAATATCCGACTGAATACGCTCATACTCCACCCACACTGTGGTGCTGGTAAAGCAGTACACCTCTAGCGAAATGCCATCGTGAGTGGGCGCTAACTGACGTACCATCAGCGTCATATCTTGGTGAATATTGGGGTGAGTACGCAGGTAGCGCTCTAAATAAGCGCGGAAACTGCCGATGTTGGTCAGGCGGCGGCCATTGATACGGCAGGCCAAATCCCAATGTTTTTGTTGGTTGTAGCTGCTGATCTCTTGTTCTTTTTCCGCCAAGTAAGGCTCAAGCAGTTGCGCTTTTTTCAGTGCTTGTTTCTCTTCTTCCGTCAAAAAATGCACGCTGGTGGCATCAATCAAAATACTGCGCTTGATGCGGCGACCACCGGATTCCTGCATCCCTTTCCAGTTTTTAAATGAATCTGAGATTAGCGCGTAGCTAGGAATGGTAGTGATGGTTTTATCCCAGTTTTGCACTTTGACTGTGGTGAGGCTGATGTCTAGCACTGCGCCATCTGCGCCATATTTGGGCATTTCCAACCAGTCACCGACCGAGAGCATTTTGTTGGCAGAAAGCTGTACCCCAGCAACTAAGCCAAGGATTGGATCTTTAAACACCAACATAAAGACGGCGGTCATTGCACCTAAGCCGCTGAGCAGAATAACGGGTGATTTACCGATCAAAATCGAGGTGAAAAACAGCGCGGCAATAATAAAAACAATGATTTTGATGCTCTGCAAAATACCGCGTGTCGGTAGGTTTTTACCCACTTGGGTTTTGCTGATTAACAGTTCCAACACGTTGAGCATGGAGTAAGTGACCAACATGCCAAACAGCACAATCCACAACCCAGTGACAGTATGCAGGATGTCGTAAGAGTACGTGCCGGGAGTGAGCCATAACTGAGTTTGTACCGCAATCACGACACCTTGGATCAGCAAGGCGAAACGGCTAAACAGGTGCTCTTTAAACAGCGCATTGCGCCAAACACTTTGCTCGTGGCGAGTATGGCGTTTCAGCCACAACAGCACTCCGCGATGTAAAATAAGATGAATAGCGATAGAAATGGCGGCAATCAGCCCTAACGCTTCAGCAACCTGAATCACGCGTTCAATTTCTATATCAAATTGCTGTAACCATAAGGTTAATGTTTCAAGCATGGCGTACTCCTTAATCAATCTGCGCGCCATACTACCTCAAACCCTAATTGCTTGCTATGTAAGCGCTTGCTTCACCCGTTGACGAAGATAAGGCACCACGTCCTGTTCAAACCAAGGGTGATTTTTCAGCCATAAGGTGTTGCGTGGGGAAGGATGGGGCAGCGGTAAGACCGAAGGCGCCCAGCGTTGCCAATGCTGTACGGTTTCCGTCAGAGTGGCAGGCTTGTCAGGCAGATAATAATTCTGTGCATATTGCCCAATCAAGAGAGTGAGTTGCCGATTGGGCAGTTGTTCCAGCACCTTCGCATGCCACAGTGGCGCACACTCTTTACGTGGCGGTAAATCTCCGCTGCGCCCTTTGCCCGGATAGCAAAGCCCCATCGGCATAATGGCGATGTTTTTTTGGCAATAAAACGCTTCGCGATCTAACCCCAACCACTGACGCAGCCGTTCGCCGCTGGCATCATTCCACGGAATCGAGGTGTTGTGCACTTTCGTCCCCGGAGCTTGACCAATAATTAAAATTTTCGCCGCCGGATGGGCGCGGATTACCGGATTCGCACCCAACGGTAAATGTGGTTCACACACTGTGCACTGGCGAATTTCCGTCAGCAGTGATTCAAGCATCAGTAGCCTTTTTCAAAATCAATCTGGTTACGCAGTGGCAAGTTATCGCACCAACGTTGGTAGTTATCGGCGAAGATATCGACCACTTGCTCTGGAAAGCTGACCGCCGCGATGTGCGGTGTTATGGTGATCGCCGGATTGCTCCAGAATGGGTGGTCTTGCGCGAGTGGCTCTTTGATAAACACATCCAAAAACGCGTGGCGAATGTGTCCTGCCGCAATTAAATCCGGTAGATCCTGCTCCACTAACGTTTTGCCACGGCCCACGTTGAACAGCAGCGTTTGGTGGCAGTGGCTGAGATTCTCTCGGTTGAGCAGCCCTTCGGTCGCGGGCGTATTGGGTAGTGTATTCACCAGTAAGTCGGCGCGCATTAAAGCGGCTGACAGCTCACTGATGTGATAAGTGGCATCAAAATGCCCTTCTTTGGCCGGAGTACCGGTGCGATTTACGCCTACTACTCGTAACCCAAACTGTTTGGCTACACAGGCCAAATGGCTGCCAATCGAGCCTGTACCCAAAATCACTAGGGTTTGATTGGCTAGAGAAGAGTAGGGGTGCGCTTGCCAACGCCGTTCGACTTGTTGCGTTTGGTAAAGATTGAAATCGCGTTGGTACTGAATAGCGTAACCCATCACATATTCAGCAATCAGGTGGCCGAAGATGCCTTTGACGTTGGTTAGCAGATAGTTTTTGCGCAGCTTGGGAGCCATTAAGGTATCGACACCCGCATAGGCGGAATGTAGCCATTGCAAGCGCGGGAACTCATCCAAACAGCGCGCCGCCATCGGTGGTGCGGCCAATAAAATCGTGGCTTGCGTGCGATCATCGGTGACGCTAAGGCCAGCGAGCTGACGCTCTAAGATCAGCTCGCGGTAGTGTTCATCATGTTCAGTCAGAATATACAGCTGGTGGAAATTGTTCATAGGCGCGTCTTTTTTCCCTTATGGTTATCCAGTACACTTCCGCTGTCTTTTTCCGCAACGATTTGAAGTGACTATGTTACAAAACCCTCTACAGCTTCGTCTTGAGAAGTTTGAACCTTGGCAACAGATTACCTTTATGGCCTGTTTGTGTGAACGTATGTATCCGAATTACGCTATGTTCTGTGAGCACACGCAGTTTGCTGAGGCGCGTATCTACCGTGACATTCTCGACAGCGTGTGGGAATTGATGACGGTAAAAAATGCCAAAGTGAACTTTGAGCATCAGCTAGAAAAGTTGGAAGAGTTGATCCCAACTTCCGATGCGTTTGATCTGTACGCCGTGTATCCCGCGATCGATGCCTGTGAAGGCTTAGCAACCCTGCTGCACGGTTTGTTGGATCGTGATGATTTAGCGGAATCTATGATCAAAGTGAGCCAAATTTCGGTACAAACCGTCGCTCAACTGGAAGAAGCACAAACCGGTGAAGCTATCACCAACGATAACCAAAAAGAGAATGAAGCCGTGTGCGCCGAATGGGATGTACAGTGGGCGATTTTCCGCCCGCTGCGTGAAGCGGTTGAGCGCGACATTGATCTCATCAAAGACCTACGCAAAGAGCTGCGCGAAGAAGGGGGCAGCAATATCGGGGTGGAGTTGTAGTTCTCCCACTATTGCCAAGAGAAACGGGAGCGTAAGCTCCCGTTTGACTATTCCTCTTCTTCGTCGCGGCTTTCGATCATGCGATGTTTACGTTTCCAATGTTCCCAACGTTCTGCCGCCAGTTGCTGCATATCCGTTGTGTGGTCCGCTTCATCAATAATCTCTTCGCCGAGTAGATGCTCGAAAATATCTTCCAAGGTCAGCAAACCTTGTACAGAGCCGTATTCATCGACCACCACCGAGAGCTGTAAGCGCTTTTGCATCATCTGATCAAAGGCATTAGGTAGGCTAAAGGTATTGAGCAGCACATGGATCGGGCGCATCACCTCGCCAAGCGTGGCAGTGCCTTGACCATTTTGCTGATGTTTAAACAGTTCAAGACGATGCACAAAGCCGACAATATTGTCTTTCTCTTCATTGTAAATCAGCGGACGTGAGAAAGGTGTATCGCGGTGTTTCTCGATAAATGCATCAATCGTCAGGTCGGATGAAACGCGAAATAGGACCGGACGCGGCGTCATTACCTGTGTCACTGGCACACTTTGAATCGCCAGCAAGTTATTGAGCATTTTCGATTCGCCGGCAGCAAATTCGCCATTCTCATTGGCTAGCATCGCCATCGCAGAGATCTCTTCACGCAGCTTCGGCGTTTCCACTTTGCGCGCTAAACGCTTAGTGATCTGCTCTGAGAACCAGACGAACGGTGTCAATGCCCATACCATCCAGCGCAGCACTAAGGCAGCATTAGGGGCCAGTTCGCGCCAGTAAGTTGCCCCTATGGTTTTCGGTACGATCTCAGACAGCACCAAAATACCCAGAGTCAGCACCGCAGAGAACAGACCTAGCCATTGGCTACCAAACACCACTGCAGCTTGAGCACCCGCAGTCGCAGCGCCTATGGTGTGCGCAATCGTGTTTAGGGTTAGGATCGAGGCGAGTGGGCGGTCGATATCCGCTTTTAACTCCGCCAAACGAGTGGCCGCAGGGTGGCCTTGTTGGCGCAGTTGGGCAAGATAACTTGGGGTAATACTCAGGAGTACCGCTTCCAACACTGAACAGATAAACGATACGCCAATCGCGACAGAAATATATATCGCAAGCAGAAACATAAAATTCCTTGGTTTTTAGAGTGCACGTTCGAGCTCTTTTCTTCTCACTAACGTTGAGCGGATGCTGAACATTGCGGTGAGAATATGAAGAAAAATCGCTTCGCCTGAAGGAGTCAAAAGTGCTTTTTTCAGTCACTAAATCGATTGAAATGACAGGCTTCCCAGTCGATTAGCCCTGATTAAATAAGGTCTTTGCCCCCCGATTACAAGCAAACGCGCGCCTTGATTAGTAACAAATTGTGAGTTGTTACTCAGATTATGGTTAAAAGTACGTCATAAAAGCGAAAGTTGCGCGACAAACCTTTGCCAGATCGGGCATTTATGTTTTAGAGTGAGCTCGATTCGATAACCTATTGAGAAGGGAAACCTAAATGAACAAGACCCAATTGATCGACTTTATCGCAGAGAAAGCAGATCTAACTAAAGCGCAAGCGAAAGCGGCTCTAGAAGCGACTCTGGGTGCGGTTGAAGGTGCTTTGAAAGAAGGCGACCAAGTACAACTGATTGGTTTTGGTACATTCAAAGTTAATCATCGTTCTGCTCGTACTGGCCGTAACCCAAAAACCGGTGAAGAGATCAAAATTGCGGCAGCTAACGTTCCTGCATTCGTAGCAGGTAAAGCGCTGAAAGACGCGATCAAGTAATTGCTTTATACTACGCCGAGATTGAACATCTCGGCGTTTTTGTTTATGAAGCAGCAGTTATCTTTTCTTCTTTTGCTCTCTGGCCTGTTGGCTGGGTGCTCTTCTACTCCTAATCCTAATCTTGAACAGATCAATCAATTTACCGGTGGTAAAACGATTGGTGATGCGACCAGTTTTTATTGGTATACCGAGCGTTTTCAAAAACCAAGCTCAGCCTCAGACTATGTGACTTCCGGCGATTACGGCAGCTACCAAACCAGTTATCGCTGGGAAGAGGGGCAAGTGCGTGAGATCCGCCGTGAAGGTGAGCACCTCGATGGTAAAAAATTAGTACCGTTCAGCGTGCATATTCGCTTTAGCAAAGAAGGCGAAGCGGTGTACCAACAGTATCGGCTGGCCGGAAAAGTGCTGCCGATGGGTGAAGAACAGCTTGCGCATTATGTACTGCAAGCCAAAGCTGTTGCTGAAGCGACTAAAGAGCAAGATAAACAGGGCTTAGAGCTCATCCAAGGTTATTGGAATGGCAAAGTGTTTGAAACCTGTGCAGGTGTTGAGTACCAACGCGTCGAGTTTAATCAAACTTTACCGAGCTTTGTGTTTAACCGCCTTGCTTCCATCGAAAGCTATGTAGCGTTTTTAGGCAAGATCCGTAACGACAAAGTGCATATTGATGAGTTGCTATTGCTCGATGATGCGGATCACGACTGTGTGCAACAGCCAGAGTTGCTAGATTAAATGTATTAATCCCAATGAGTTCGAGTACAGAAATGAAATAAAAAAGCGCGAATCTCGCGCTTTTTTGTATTGATTGGGAGCTGAATGCCGGATTACTTGGTTTGCTCACGCGCAATCGCGCGATAACCGATATCGCGACGGCAGAACATGCCATTCCAACGGATTTGATCGGCGAGCTGGTAAGCGCGTTGCTGCGCTTCTAATACCGTATTGCCCAGCGCCGTTGCACATAGCACACGACCGCCATTCGTCACCACTTGGTTGCCTTGGGTCTCGGTACCTGCATGGAACACTTTTTGTCCTGCGGTTTCTTGAGTCGGTAGCCCAGAAATCACGTCACCTTTGGCGTAATCACTTGGGTAGCCGCCAGCGGCCAGAACCACACCGATCGAAGCACGCGGGTCCCACTTAGACTCCACTTGATCCAGCTTGCCTGCAATCGCCGCTTGGCACAGTTCAACCAGATCCGATTGCAGACGCATCATGATTGGTTGAGTTTCAGGGTCGCCAAAGCGGCAGTTATACTCAATCACTTTCGGTGCGCCAGTGCTATCAATCATCAAACCCGCGTAGAGGAAACCGGTGTAAGTGTTGCCTTCGGCTGCCATGCCGCGCACCGTTGGGTAAATCACTTCACGCATCACGCGATCATGGACGTCCTGTGTCACCACTGGCGCTGGTGAGTAAGCCCCCATACCGCCCGTGTTCGGGCCAGTATCGGCATCGCCCACGCGTTTGTGATCTTGGCTGGTGGCCATGGGCAGGACGTTTTCACCATCAACCATCACGATAAAGCTCGCTTCCTCTCCATCAAGGAATTCTTCAACCACCACGCGACTGCCAGCTGAACCAAACGCATTGCCAGCCAGCATGTCTTGAATTGCATCTTCTGCTTCTTGCAGAGTCATCGCAACAATCACGCCTTTGCCCGCAGCCAAGCCGTCTGCTTTCACCACAATCGGTGCACCTTTTTCACGCACATACGCTAGTGCTGGCTCAATTTCAGTGAAGTTGGCGTAAGCCGCGGTTGGAATGTTATGGCGAGCGAGGAAATCTTTGGTGAAGGCTTTGGATCCTTCCAGTTGCGCCGCGCCTTGGGTTGGGCCAAAAATCGGCAAACCTGCGGCGCGAAACGCATCCACCACACCAATCACCAATGGTGCTTCTGGGCCAACAATCGTCAGCTCAATCGCTTTATCTTGGGCGAAAGCAACCAGTGCAGGGATATCGGTGATACCGATGCTGACGTTTTGCACCTTGTGCTCAAGCGCAGTACCCGCATTGCCGGGCGCAACGTAAATGGTGTCAACTTGTGGGTTTTGTGCCACTTTCCACGCCAGTGCGTGTTCGCGACCGCCAGAGCCGATGATGAGAACTTGCATTGTGAAATCCTTACTTAAACAAGATGGGGCGCGTTGCACCCCATACGAATCATGCCAATTAATGACGGAAGTGACGCATACCGGTGAAGATCATTGCCATGCCGTGTTCGTTGGCCGCATCAATCACCTCTTGGTCGCGCATTGAGCCGCCCGGTTGGATAACACAGGTAATGCCTGCGGCTGCCGCAGCATCAATCCCATCACGGAATGGGAAGAAGGCATCCGATGCCATGACGCTGCCCGCGACTTCCAAGTTTTCATCCGCGGCTTTGATACCCGCGATTTTCGCTGAATAAACACGGCTCATTTGACCTGCGCCGATACCGATAGTCATATCGCCTTTGGCGTACACAATCGCGTTGGATTTCACGTATTTCGCCACTTTCCAGCAGAACAGAGCATCTTTCAGCTCATCTTCGCTGGGTTGACGAGTTGAAACCACTTGTAGGTCATCTTGTGCCACCATGCCTTGGTCACGGTCTTGCACCAATAAGCCGCCATTTACGCGCTTCAAATCAAATCCTGTGGTTTGGCCTTGCCATTCACCACACTCCAGCAAACGTACGTTTTGCTTGGCTGCAACGATGTCGATCGCGGCTTGCGAGACTTTCGGCGCGATGATGACTTCTACAAACTGACGCTCGATGATCGCTTTGGCTGTTTCGCCATCCAGCTCGCGGTTAAAGGCAATGATGCCGCCAAATGCCGAGGTTGGGTCGGTTTGATAAGCGCGGTGGTAGGCCTGCAGCAGATCGTCGCCGAGTGCTACACCACATGGGTTCGCGTGTTTCACAATTACACAGGCTGGCTCGCTGAACTCTTTGACGCACTCTAGTGCGGCATCGGTATCCGCAATGTTGTTGTAAGAGAGAGCTTTACCTTGAATTTGGCGCGCGGTGGCCACTGAGGCTTCTTGCGGGGTGGCTTCCACATAAAATGCCGCCGCTTGGTGGCTGTTTTCACCGTAACGCATATCTTGTTTCTTGATGAACTGCGCGTTGAAGGTTCTTGGAAACTTGGATTCCTCATCGCCTTCTTTGTTATCACCATAAGAAGGAACGAGCGTGCCGAAGTAGTTAGCAATCATGCCATCGTACGCCGCGGTATGTTCAAAAGCGGCAATCGCCAGATCAAAACGCGTGGTTAAGGTCAGTGAGTTTTGGTGAGCATCCATTTCGCGGATTACACGGTCGTAATCGTGCGCATTCACCACAATGGTCACATCTTTATGGTTTTTCGCTGCAGAACGCACCATAGTCGGCCCGCCGATATCGATGTTTTCAACGGCATCTGCCAGCGTGCAATTTGGGTTAGCTACGGTTTGTGCGAAAGGATAGAGGTTCACCACCACCATATCGATCGGCTGGATGCCGTGGGTGTTCATTACCGCATCGTCTTGACCACGACGACCTAAGATGCCGCCATGTACTTTCGGATGCAGGGTTTTTACGCGCCCGTCCATCATTTCTGGGAAGCCGGTGTAATCGGAAACTTCCGTTACCGCAAGGCCTTGCTCGGCGAGCAGGCGTGCAGTGCCACCGGTTGAGAGCAGCTCAACGCCACGTTCCGCGAGCGCTTTAGCGAACTCAACAATGCCGGTTTTATCTGATACGCTGAGAAGCGCACGGTGAATAGGACGAGCGTTGTTCATGCTTCCATTTTCCTTTAAAAGATATTTGCCGAAAGTGATCTGTTGCGCTGTAGTGGTTTGAAGAGTTCTTCAAATCCTGAGTGAGCGAAAGGTAACAGAACAGTTTGGGGAAACACCTTATCCGCCGGAATTTGGATGGCGCGTATTCTAACCAATTTATTACAAAAGATCTCGCGCAATCGTTTGGCATGGGAAAAGTAATCGCTAAAAAACGGTTTTTCAAGCACAAATTTTAACGAAAGCTTAAATTTCCCCAAACTACTCCAAGTAGTAAGGGAGGAGGAGGAGTGATGTTTCAGATTGGAGAGTTAGCCAAACGCTGTGGCGTTTCCACCGATACACTGCGTTTCTATGAAAAAAATGAACTGATTGCTCCGGCAACGCGTACGGAGTCGGGCTATCGACTGTACGATGAAAAGAGCCAGCAACAAGTCACGTTTATTTTAAAAGCCAAAGAGTTGGGGCTGAGTCTCGAAGAGATTAAAGAGCTGCTCGAAATTCGTTTAGAAGCGACTGAACACAGTTGTGCCGAAGTGAAAGCGATCACCAGCGCTAAGCTAGCGGTGATCGATCAAAAGATTGAAGAGTTAACCCGCATTCGCAGCGCACTGAAAAAAATCAATGATGCCTGTTGTGGGCATGTGGAAGATAACGCTAGCCACTGCTCGATTTTAGCAGCATTAGAATAAGCTTTTAATTCAGTTGGTTAGTTTAAATAGAAGCCAGATCAGCACCGTTTTAAGCAGTGGTGAACAACCTAAGTTTGCATTTTTCACTCTTATCAATAGTAGGTGAAACCGTTTGGCACGATTATAATTTCGCCCCTCATTGGCGGCAGGTTTTCGATGTGTTGTAACCTGCTTTCGATGCTATCTTCCTGATACAAAGAGCTTTTCTATGATTGGAATCTATTTTCAAATCAATGACTGGGTTTTGTGCATTGATGAGAATAAGCTGTATCGCCAAGATAGGGAGGTCTCGGTCGAGCCACGTCTTATCAACTTACTGCATTTTCTTGCGGAACATACCGGAGAGGTATTTGGCCGTGAGGAACTCATTCAACACGTCTGGGACGGGGCGATTGTCACCGACCAAGTGGTCACTCAATCCATTTTTGAGTTGCGTAAGCTATTGCGCGACGGACGCGAAGAAAACCTCAGTTATGTGGTGACGGTGCCCAAGCGTGGCTATAAGTTAGTCGCGAATGTGCAGCGCCTTGGTGGCAATCCTTACCTCTCTCGTCAAGAAGAGTCGGCGGCCAGTGATGTCGGTTTGACGGACGATATCGACGAAGTGGAAGAAGCCGTTCCCGAGATCGTGTTTCCTGCTGGGCCGTTAACGCGTGCCGTATGCCAAAGTCAGCAGCCGAAAAAATCAGCTAAGCCGAATGTGAGCCGTTGGCGCTTAAACTTGCTCAATGCGATCTGGATTGGTCTAGTGATTGTAGCGATGGGCTTTTTTACCGTGCAACAGTCGCAAGTGCGCATCACCCAAGTGGTGGATACCCACCTGATTGAATTTAAATTCCAAGACAGTTTTCATGCACAGGCGCTCACGCATGACCTTGCCGATGGTATCGCGCAAAAGCTGATGGCCGATCTGACCCAGGTGAGTGATTATCGAGTGATTCTCGGCAAAACGGCTTATAGCTCAGGCATTTTGCCCGGTAAGTCGATCATGGTGCGAGTCAATGATAAGGACGGGCATGAGTTTTTAGATCTTGAGCTTAAAAACAACTCTTCTGATGCGGTGCTGTTTAGTCGGCAATATCCGCTCGATAGCCAACATCTGGCCTCTGTGCTGAAAAGTGCGGAATGGGATGTCATGCAAGCGTTGAAAATCCCGAATGCAGAGCAGCAAGCGCAGCGTTTGTTGGTGGACTTTCCGCGTCAACCGGCGGCATTGGGGCTGTATGTGCGCGCCAATCATTATCTGAATGTGGCCGATCGTCAGCAGTTTCAAAAAGGCATTTATTTATTGGAACAAGTGCTGAAGTTGGAGCCGGACAACCATTACGTACAAGCCGAGTTGCTGATTGCTTACCATGTTCAGCAAGCTCTGAACCCTGATCAGGCGCTCAATCAAGATCGAATCTTGGTCTTGAGTGAAACCTTACAACAGGTGAGCTATGCCCCAGAGGCAGTGGTTCAGCCACGCATTTATGAGGCTTTAGCACTGCAAGCAACGGTCGAAAACCAAGTGGAAGCGGCCACGCACTATTTGGCGCAAGCGCAGGGGTTGCGGGAGTCGGTGCTCTCGTATGTGCTGCAAGGCAAGCACGCTGAACTCAAAGGCGATCTGGATGGCGCTAGCGATGCCTATAGTGAAGCCTTTTACATGGACACGTCACTGGAAACTTATCTGCTGTGCGAAAACTTGGTGTTCCACTCCAACCTAAAATCCATTGATTACGCCATGTACCGCTCGGTGCATCCTTCCGCGGTGCGTTTGTTGTAATAGCATCCGCACTCGAACGGCATCATTTTCTCCTTCTCGCCATCATTCCTTCCTGTTTGGGAAGGAATGATGCTTTGTGTTTCCTTCCTTCTGTATTTTCATTCTTTCTTCTTCCTTATGTTCTTCACTCTCCCAATATCGCTTCGCGATGAATGGGTTTCTCTTCTGCTGCAGGCGCAGGGCAGCGCCAATCTTGGCTATGGGTTACTCAGCTCGTTTTAACGGGAGATAAACTTCAGAAGTTTGACGTCATCATGCGCTTGTTGAGCCTTAAGATCTCAGGTTGATATTTTTATTCGGCAAAGATGATATTTTTAGTTTTTTATTTAACTGATTGAAAATAGTGAATTTTATAGGGTTTATTTGTCAGGTTGATATCAAGAAACTCATGCTTGTCTCATCATTTTATTGATAACCGTAAGTTTATTTTTTTTCGTTTTTTTGGGCGTAGTCTGCACTTCGAAATTTAGCGAGGTAGCGCAGGTGATTGCACTCATGACATCTCGCTAAGCCATTCAGTTTGAGTTTTGTACTTAAGTAGAATCGATTTGGAGATGTTATGTCATCAAATACAAAGAAAATCGGCCTGATTGCCTGTACGGGTGTGGTGGCTGGTAACATGATGGGCAGTGGTATTGCGCTGCTTCCTTCTACGCTTGCTAGCGTAGGTTCAATTTCCATTTATAGCTGGATTATCTGCATTATCGGTGCATTGAGTTTAGCGTTTGTGTTTGCTCGTTTGGCAACCAAAAACCCGCAAGACGGCGGCCCGATTGCTTATGCTGGGGAAGTGTCACCGGTGTTTGGTTTCCAAACGGGCGTGCTCTATTACCACGCTAACTGGATCGGCAACCTAGCGATTGCGATTACCGGTGTTTCTTACCTATCTGTGTTCTTCCCTGTGTTGAATGACCCGATTCCAGCAGGTTTAGCGACCATCGCTTCGGTTTGGTTGTTTACTTTAGTGAACCTGCTTGGGGGTAGCTGGGTAAGCCGCTTATGTACCATTGGTTTGGTGCTGATCCTGATCCCTGTTGTGGGTACCGCTCTGTTTGGTTGGACGCACTTTGACAGTGCCATCTACAGCCAAAACTGGAATGTGTCTGCGGGTAGCGATGGCCATGCAGTGATCACTGCGGTACTGATTTGCCTGTGGTCTTTCGTGGGTGTGGAATCTGCTGCGGTATCATCCGGTATGGTGGAAAATCCAAAACGTACCGTTCCGCTAGCCACCATGTTGGGTACCGGTATTGCAGGTATTATCTACGTACTTTCTACTCAAATGATCAGCGGTATGTTCCCTGCGTCTGAAGTAGCGGCATCCGGTGCACCTTTTGCACTGGCGACCACTGAACTGTTTGGTAGCTGGACTGCGCCCTTTGTTTCTGCCTTCACAGCGTTGGCGTGTTTCACTTCGCTCGGTTCATGGATGATGCTTGTAGGCGAAGCAGGTAAACGTGCCGCGAACGATGGCAACTTCCCGAAAATCTTCGGTGAAACTGACCGCAACGGCGTGCCTAAAAAAGGTCTACTGATTGCGTCAAGCATGATGACGCTGCTGATGCTGGTACTGATGTTCTTCAGCTCAGAAACCGCGCACGCTTCGGATCTGTTTAACCAACTGACCACCGATGCGGTACTGCTGACCATGCTGCCTTATTTCTACTCCAGCATTAACCTGATCCGCTTCGAGGGCATGACCACGCGCAATACCTTTGTGATGTTGTTCTCCGGTATTGCCAGCCTGTTCTGTATGGTGGCGCTGGCGGGGGCTGAAGGTTCAACTCTGACTGCAACCTTCATCATGTCGCTAATTATTCTCATGTTCTACAGCAAAAAGGCGGGTCTTGCTCAATACCTTGAGACTCACCCTCAACAAGCTTCGGCTAATCACTGATTGATTCTGCTGGCGTCTGCCACGCCAGCTTTCTGAATTCACTATGGCGCTCGCCTTACTCACTGTGTGGTGCACAGAGAGCGCCTTTTTTCGCCTTGGAGATGTCCAAATGAATATATTCGCTATCTTGAACCACATGGGTGTGTTCTTTAAAGAAGAGCCAGTTCGTCAACTACACGCTGCACTCGAAAAAGCCGGTTATGAAGTGGTTTACCCGGTTGATGACAAAGATCTGATCAAGATGATTGAGATGAACCCACGCATTTGCGGCGTGCTGTTCGACTGGGATAAATATTCGCTGGAGCTGTGTGAGCGTATCAGTAAGATCAACGAAAAACTGCCGGTGCATGCGTTTGCTAACGAGCAATCGACTCTGGATATTTCACTGACTGACCTGCGCCTGAACGTGCATTTCTTCGAATATGCTCTGGGTATGGCGGACGACATCGCGATCAAAATCAACCAAGCAACTCAAGAGTACAAAGACGCGATCATGCCTCCGTTTACTAAGGCGCTGTTCAAATATGTAGAAGAGGGTAAATACACCTTCTGTACTCCGGGCCATATGGGCGGTACTGCGTTCCAGAAAAGCCCAGTCGGCAGTATTTTCTACGATTTCTACGGTCCAAATACCTTCAAAGCGGACGTATCGATTTCGATGCCAGAACTGGGTTCACTGCTGGATCACTCTGGCCCACACAAAGAAGCGGAAGAGTACATCGCGCGCACTTTCAATGCCGATGCCTCTTACATCGTGACCAACGGTACATCGACCTCGAACAAGATCGTCGGTATGTTCTCAGCGCCTGCAGGCAGCACAGTTCTGGTTGACCGTAACTGCCATAAATCATTGACTCACTTAATGATGATGACGGATGTAACGCCAATTTACTTCCGTCCAACCCGTAACGCTTACGGTATCCTCGGTGGTATTCCACAAAGTGAATTCAGCCGTGAAGTGATTGCTGAGAAAGTGGCAAACACTCCGGGTGCAAGTGCGCCAAGCTACGCGGTGATCACCAACTCAACCTATGATGGCCTGCTGTACAACACCCAGTTCATCAAAGAGTCGCTGGATTGCAAACACATCCACTTCGACAGTGCATGGGTGCCTTACACTAACTTCAACCGTATTTATGAAGGCAAGTGCGGCATGAGTGGCGAAGCGATGCCGGGTAAAGTGTTCTACGAAACGCAGTCCACGCACAAACTGCTGGCGGCGTTCTCGCAAGCCTCGATGATTCATGTCAAAGGTGAGTTTGACCGCGAGTCATTCAACGAAGCCTTTATGATGCACACCTCAACTTCACCGCAGTACGGCATTGTGGCTTCGACTGAAACCGCCGCCGCAATGATGCGTGGCAACACCGGCCGTAAGTTGATGCAAGATTCGATTGATCGTGCGATTCGCTTCCGTAAAGAGATCAAACGCCTGAAAGGTGAAAGTGAAGGTTGGTTCTTCGATGTTTGGCAACCAGAGAACATTGATACCACCGAGTGCTGGAAACTCGATCCAAACCAAGATTGGCACGGTTTCAAAAATCTCGATGATAACCACATGTATCTTGATCCAATCAAAATCACTCTTCTCACCCCGGGAATGAGCAAAGATGGCGAATTAGAGCAGAGCGGTATTCCTGCGTCACTGGTATCGAAATACCTTGATGAACACGGCATCGTGGTCGAGAAAACCGGCCCTTACAACCTGCTGTTCCTGTTCTCTATCGGTATTGATAAGTCAAAAGCAATGCAGCTGCTGCGTGGCCTGACTGAGTTCAAACGCGGTTACGATCTGAACCTGACCATTCGTACCATGCTGCCTTCACTGTACCGTGAAGATCCAGCTTTCTACGAAGGCATGCGTATTCAGGAGCTGGCGCAAGGCATCCACGACTTAACCCGTAAATACCAACTGCCAGAGCTGATGTACAAAGCATTCGACGTGCTGCCAGAAATGAAAGTAACGCCACATGTGGCATGGCAACAAGAGCTGCGTGGCCAAACCGAAGAAATTCTGCTGAACGACATGGTTGGCCGCGTGAGTGCCAATATGATCCTGCCTTATCCTCCAGGCGTGCCATTGGTACTGCCAGGTGAAATGGTGACAGACTGCTCTCGTCCAGTGTTGGATTTCTTGGAAATGCTGTGTGAAATCGGCGCGCATTACCCAGGTTTTGAAACTGACATTCACGGTTTGTATCGCCAAAAAGATGGCTCTTACACCGTGAAAGTGCTGAAAGACTAAGCCAGCTTGAATCACCCTATAAAGACAGCGTAATTCCCCAATGGACGCCAGTCGATCAAAAGAGAGCCTAACGGCTCTCTTTTTTATGGTGCAATCTAGGGTGAAACAGGGCAAAGCGGATCAGATCTTAAACACCGCAAAACTGCGAGCGAGTTGCTGACCGTTTTCCATCAACTGCTCACTGGCGGCCGCCACTTGGTTGGCTTGCGCAGAGGCTTGCGTGCTGTGCTCTGCAATCTGAGTCAAGTTACGGGTGATTTCGTTGGTGGCCTCAGATTGCTGCGCGCTGGCTTCGGCGATGTGTTGATTGTAAGACAAGATGGTTTGGATCTCGGTTTCAATCTCCTTGAGCATCTGCTGCGCTTGTTCGGCTTGCTGCTGAGTGACTCGTGATTGCTGTTGAGTCTGAGTCATGGATTGACTGACGCTTTGCGCTTTCTTTTGCAAGCCACTAATGATCTGCTCAATTTCATTGGTGCTGGATTGAGTACGAGTGGCCAAGGTGCGTACTTCATCCGCTACCACCGCAAAACCGCGGCCTTGTTCGCCAGCGCGCGCCGCTTCAATTGCGGCGTTGAGGGCGAGAAGGTTGGTTTGTTCGGCCACGCCGCGGATCACTTCTAATACCGCGCTGACCGATTGCGTTTCACTGGCCAGCACTTGAGTTTCTTGTTCGGTACGAGTCAGTTGATCACGCAGGGTTTGCATGTGCGAAGAGGTTTGATTGATCGCTTGTCGGCCTTGGCTTGCAGCACTGTCAGCACTGCGGGCTGCTTGTTCGGCTTGGCTAGCGGCTTGGGCGACCTCTTGGTTTGAGGCATGCAACTCATTCATCGCCGAGGCCACGGTATCCACCGCTTGATGCTGTTCGTAGGCTTTGCTGGAAGCACTCTGTGCCACTTGGGTGAGTTCATCAGCGGAACCGGTGACACTCTCAGTGACTGGCGTAATATCTTGTACGATATAGCGAATCTTAGCAGTGAACTGGTTAAAAGAGTGGGCGATCATCGCCAATTCATCTTTGCCCTGTACAGTCAATTGACGGGTGAGATCTCCTTCACCTTGCGCGATATCTTGCAACGCTTGCAGCGTGTCACGGCAAGGCTGCACTATGCTGCGTCCAATCACCATTGCCAGTCCGAGCATCAAAATCACCGCTCCGCCAAACAGCAGTAAGATGGATTTCATGCGGTTCAAAATGATGGAATTGACATCATCCACATAAATGCCTGTCCCAATAATCCAGCCCCAAGGTTGAAATAGTTTCACATAAGAGATTTTATCAACGGGTCTATCTGCCCCCGGCTTTGGCCATTGATATTCCACCAGCCCCTGTTGATTTCTGCGGGTGACATTGACCATCTCCACAAACAGAGCCTTACCGTTGGGATCTTTGAACTCGCTGAGATTTTTACCATCGAGTTCAGGTTTCAGTGGGTGCATCACCATGCTTGGGGTGGCATCGTTAATCCAGAAGTAATCGTTGTCACCATAACGCAGAGCGGCAATCGCCTGCTTCGCAGCCTGTTGCGCTTGTTCTGTGGTTAAGGTGCCGAGTTTTTCCTGCTGTGCATAATATGCCAGCAAAGTGTAGGCACTTTCCGTCATGTGCTGAGTTTTGGTCTGTTTGGCGATCATCAGGTCTTGTTGGTAATCCTGAATGGTCACGGCAAACGGAACCGAGAGCAGTAATAAAATGACAGCAGTAAGAAAAAAGAGTCGATTACGAATCGAGATGCGGCGCAAGCTAACAGAAGTCATAAGCATCACTCCTTGAGATATGACAGGCATGCGGTGATTAAATTTTCATCGCATGCAAGACTGTAACAAAATGTTCATAGCGTGGTAAATGCGACCAATGAGGCAATCTGGTGAAGTTGTGCACAGTGTCAGATTTCTTTTCTGATCAGCGAGTTGAAATAAGCTTGCCTGCGATGAATAAAAATTTGAGTTAGCCAAACGCAGCGAAGCAGCCAGTGGCGATCACGCCCGCGATGAGTAGCCATCCAGCCCGCTTTGGGGAACCGTGGAGTTTGGTCCACATCAGTAAGCTAGTGAGTGCGAGCAGCAACATGGCTAGGGCTGCAAGATCAGAAAATAACTGCCAGCCGACACCTGTCCCCATACCTCGGTGCAGGCGGTTGAGTACCGCTGCCCAATTGGCCTGCTGTTGTTGAGTCTGAATCAGCAAGGTTCCGGGTACGTATTGGGCGCTGTAAGTCTCTGTTACCGTGGTGGATCGCGCTTCCCAACGAGCAGGAATTAACAAAGGTTGCTCTGGGGTGGGTAAAGATTGCGCGGTGGTTTCACGTACCGTCCAATCTTTTTGACCAAATTGGGCAAAGAGGTGAGCTTGGAAAGCGTCTACCGAACTCAGTGGTTCAGTTAAGAGCAACTGCGCTTCACTCTTGCTGGTGTGCGGGCCGGGCAATGGCCAGACTGCGCGGTGCGATAGCCATAAGCCAGTGATTCCATACAACAGCATCAGCAGCAATGTGAAAAAGCCACACCATGCGTGCAGGCGGCGTACCCATTTGTTGTTGTGTAGTGGTAAGCGATGTCGTTTCATCATCAAGCTGGCCGTTAGGCCAGCTCTCCTGTGTATGCCCTTTCGACTTGAAAATCGAGAGAATGTCGGTGTTTAGAACTGGTAAGACGCGGTGAGGTAAAACTCGCGTGGCGCACCTGGTTGAATTTGTGAACTGCTGGTGGCACTCAGGTAGTAAGCTTTGTCGAGTAAGTTCTCGATGCTCAATTGAGCACGCCATGCCTGCCATTGGTAGCCAGCACGAGCATCAAAACGAGCGTATCCGGGGAGTTTGGTGGTGTTAGCGCGATCGGCATAACGATCACCTACCGCCACAAAACCGGTTTCACCGAACCAGCCATCGCTTGCCGATTGGTAAGCCACAAACAGCTCGCCGTTGAGGCGTGATACGTTAGTAGGGCGTTTACCTTGTTCATTGGTATCGGCTTCGACATATTTCGCATCTTGCAGACCCATGCCGCCACGCAGAGAAAATTCATCGGTCAGAAGTGCACGGCTGCTCAGTTCAATACCATCGGTGCGTTGTAAACCAGTGAGTACATAACGGCTTGGATCGAGCGGATCACGCGTGCGGCGGTTATACATTTCTAAGCGATAAACGGACAAGGTGGTTGAGATGCGGCCATCAAACCAATCGCTTTTTACCCCAGTCTCATACAGGCGCGAGTGTTCAGGATCGAGCTGGTTGTTTTTGTCTCCCGGCGTAATCCCAATTAAACCGCCGCCCACTGGGGTAAAGGTTTGTGAGTAGGAAGCGTACAGCGCATGTTCTTGCACTGGGCTCCATACCACGCCCAAACGTGGGCTCAAGCTGTTTGAAGAGAGTGTCTCTTCTTTATTGGTGTCGTTGCGATGGGTGGTGATGGTGAAATCATCGTGACGCAGACCCGCGACCACAATCCAATCTCCCCATTGCAGCTGATCTTGGACATAAATACCGTAGCTACGAACCTTATGGTTGGCATCACTAAATAGCGACATTGGGCCATTGTAAGTCGGCAGTGAATCCGGTTGGTACAGGTTGCCACTCGGGATACTGTTGGCGTTGCGATACAGTTTCGGCGAGCGCTCCTGCCAGCCTTGCTCTAAGCCGATCAAAATTCGGTGGGCAATCGGACCTGTGTTGAAGGTGCCTTCTGTTTCGGTATTGCTGATCAGGTTATTGGCTTGCAGATCTTGCTGCCAACGGCTGCGACTCACTTGATCACCACTGACGTTCGTCACGTAAGTGTTATCAAACTGGCTATCGAGCTTGGTGTAGCTCAGTTGTTGGCGCAGTTGCCATTCTGGGTGGAACGCCCAAGTGATGCGTGAGCGCGTGGTGGCCACATCATCATCAATAAAGTCACGGCTGGTATCGCTGTAAACGCTGCTCGCCGGAACATCGGCAGGGTTGCCGTTCACCGCAGGAATACCACGATCTGGCACGCGGTGATGGGAATGCTGTTCATACTGGATAAGCCAGCTTAAGTCATCATTGATGTCCCAGTTGAGAGAAGGGGCAAGCAAAGTGCGTTTGCCTTCAACACCTTGACGGAAACTGCCGTAATCTTCTTGAGCGATATTCAGGCGAACTTGCACTTGCTGATTGACTTCACCATTGAGATCCGCGGCAAGGCGTTGGTAATCATGGCTGCCAATTCGTGCGGAAACACTCGCGGCATCACCTGTGTGCGGTACTTTGCTGACGCGGTTGATGATACCGCCTGTGCTGCCACGGCCATACAGAACCGCGGCTGGGCCTTTGAGCACCTCGACACGTTCTATGTTGCCGAGATCGCGCGTGTATTGCATGTCATCACGAAAACCATCGAGGTAAAAATCGTTATTGGCAGAAAAGCCACGAATGGTGACACCATCAAAACGGGTATCGCCGCTGGCGTTAACGCCTGGTACCCCAACCAAGGCTTCACTCAGGTTGGGCGCGCCAAAAGCGGTCAATTCATCTGTTGAAAGTGACTCAATAGTTTGTGGTACCAGTTTCGCCGGTGTTGCGGTGCGGGTGGCGGTGGCCACTTCTGGCAGTTGGCTTTGTTGGCTGGTGATAACTAAGGTTTCTTGTTCGGCGTGAGCCGATGCGGTGGCAGCAAGAACCGCGAGACAGACTAAGGTCTTTGGGCGAGCAAAGTAACACATAAAAGATGAACTCTATTTATTATTGGGCAATGGATAGGGTAAAATACATTCACTCTAAAAATGAATTGCAAATGATAGTAATTTTCATTATTGATTCAAGTGTTATTTCAGCACTTGATATTGAGTGGGTGAATTTTGACCATGCCGAGGAATGAGCAGAAAAATGAAAGGTCTAGCCTAAGAACTCATATGTGGTTTTGTATAAATACTGCGCAAAAAAAAGACCAAGCATGGCTTGGTCTTCGTAATTCTATTGCAGTCTCTGATTTAGACGTTGCGTACGAGCTCCGCTAGCGCATCCCATTCGCCTTTGTCCATCAGGTCAGTTGGAACCATCCAAGTGCCGCCACAAGCCACGACGGATTTCAGCGCCAGATACTCTTGAGCATTGTTTGGATTGATGCCACCCGTTGGCATGAAGCTGACTGGGTAAACCGCACTGAGCGCTTTAAGCATCGCAATGCCGCCTGAAGGCTCAGCAGGGAAGAACTTCAGAGTACGTAGACCCATTTCCATTGCCTGTTCAACCAAACTTGGGTTGTTAACCCCCGGGATGATCGCGATTTGACGCTGCTGGCAGTATTTCACTGTGGTTGGGTTCAGACCCGGGCTCACGATGAAATCGGCACCTGCTGCAATCGCTTCGTCCACTTGTGCGCTAGTCAGCACAGTGCCTGCACCGATCAGCAGCTCAGGGTAAGCTTCACGCATGATGCGGATTGATTCTGCCGCCGCTTCCGTACGGAAAGTCACTTCTGCACAAGGCAAACCGTTTTCAACCAACACTTTGGCCAGTGGCAGTGCGTGAGCGACATCGTTAATCGCAATAACAGGGACGATTTTGATCGCTCTTAATCGTTGTTCAATGGTCATGAGTCCATACCTCTACAGAATAAAGCTGAGTGTTGCCACAATCAGGAAGGCGATACCGCCCAAAAGGGTTTCCATCACAGTCCAAGTTTTCAGAGTGGTTTTTTCATCCATCTCCATCAAACGTGAAACCAGCCAGAAACCAGAATCGTTAAAGTGTGAAAGCACAGTAGCACCGCCGGCAATCGAAATCACGATAAAGCACAGGTCAAGTTCTGACAGGCCAGTGGTCGCCGCTACAGTAGGTGCAATTAGGGCTGCTGTGGTGGTCAGCGCTACGGTTGCTGAGCCTTGTGCCACACGCAAACAGGTGGAAATCACAAACGCAGCAATCACAATTGGCATACCGGTGTCAGACAACACATTCGCCAGTGTGCTACCAATGCCGCTCGCGCGCAGTACGCCACCGAACATGCCGCCAGCACCAGTCACCAAAATCACCGCACAGATTGGTGCAAGAGAATCACCACACAGTTTTTCCAGTCGTGCCATGCCGTAATCTTTGGCAAACGCCGCCAAACAAACCAGCAAAGTGATCAGTAGAGCAATCGGTGTTTTGCCCAGCATACGCAGGAATTCCACCACAGGTGTTTTACCATCGATGATGCCCGCTACCGCTAGGGTGTTCAAACCGGTATCCATGAAAATCAGCAGCACAGGCAATACCAGAATGGTCATTACCGTGGCGAATTTTGGCAGTTTGGCTTCATCAATGATCGCATCGGTATTGAAGAAGGCTTTAGACAGTGGGATGTCGAATTTTTTACCGGCATACAGGCCAAATAGGTAAGCACCCAAGTACCAAGTAGGAATAGCCACGAGCAAACCAACAATTAGCAGCAAGCCGATGTTTGCACCAAGTAGTTCTGCCGCCGCAACTGGTCCCGGATGTGGCGGTACAAACGCGTGCATGACTGCAAACGCACCTGCTGAAGGCAGTGCGTATTTCAGTGGTGAGCCACCAAAGCGTTTCGCGACGCTGAAGATGATCGGCATCATCACGATCAGACCCGCATCAAAGAAGATGGGGAAGCCAAACAGCAGAGATGCCACGCCCAGCGCAAACGGCGCGCGCTGTTCACCAAAGCGGCCGATCAGTGTGTCTGCCAGCACTTTCGCCCCGCCAGTCACTTCCAAGATTTTACCAATCATGGCACCAAGGCCGACCAGCAGAGCCACTGAGGCCAGCGTGCCGCCAAAGCCGCTCATCATGGTCGAAACCACTTTGTCAGACGCCACGCCAGTGGCAATCGCTGTGCCTAAACTGACGAGTGTCAGTGAAGCAAAAGCGTGGATTTTAAAACGAATAATCAGCAGCAGTAGCGCAATAATGGCAACCGCCGCCACAGATAATAGATACGTAGGATCAGAGGTTTGTAGTAAGGGGTCCATGAGTTCACCGTCCAGATTTATAGTTTGTGTTATAGCTCACATTTAGTGAAGTTACCGGTAACATGTTACCCATAACATTAATAAGATAAACCCATATTTCGAAGTGAATTTTAAAAATGCGATCACGCGCAAGTTTGGTATTAAGGAGTCGTTATGGCCGGTAGTAGCATCATTGTGATGGGGGTTTGTGCTTGCGGTAAAAGCACCATTGGTGAGTTATTGGCAAAGCAGAGCGGGCGTAAATTCATTGATGGGGATGATCTCCATCCGCGTGCCAATATTCAGAAAATGGCCTCCGGCCTGCCGCTCAATGATGAAGATCGTAAGCCTTGGTTAGAGCGAATTCGCGATGCCGCTTACAGCCTTGAGAGTAAAAATGAACACGGCGTGATTGTCTGCTCGGCACTCAAAAAGCAGTACCGCGACCAGATCCGCGAAGGCAACCAAAATGTGACTTTCTTGTTCTTGGACGGTTCGAAAGAGCTGATCATGGCACGCATGCGTGCTCGCCAAGGTCATTTCATGAAAGAGAACATGGTCAATAGTCAGTTTGAAACCTTAGAGCGCCCGGATGGTGAGCCGCAAACCCTGATCATCCCCATTGATGGTGAAGTTGCTGAAGTTGTGCAGTGCGCCCTTCTTGCCTTAGAAGAGCAGCAGGGGGCGTTATGATTCATCCGGTTTTAGCCAAGGTTACTCAGAATCTGGTTGAGCGCAGCCGAGAAGCACGTGCCGCCTTCATTGCGCGCAGCCAAGCGCAAGAAAAAGCGGGCAAAGGGCGCAACTCACTTTCTTGTGGCAACTTGGCGCATGCGGTTGCGGCCTCTTGCAGTACAGAGAAAAAAGCGATTCTCGATTTCACGCGCAGCAATGTGGCGATTGTGACTTCCTACAATGACATGCTCAGTGCGCATCAGCCTTATCAGCACTATCCCGATCGCATCAAAAGTGTCTTGGCCGAGTACGGCCACACTGCGCAAGTGGCGGGTGGTGTACCTGCGATGTGCGATGGCGTGACTCAAGGTCAGCCGGGCATGGATATGTCGCTGTTTTCGCGTGATTTGATTGCGCAGGCAACCGCACTCTCCCTCAGTCACAATGTGTTTGATGCCACTTTACTGCTTGGTATTTGTGACAAAATCGCGCCGGGCCAATTGATGGGCGCACTTTCTTATGCGCATCTGCCAACCGCTTTTATGCCTGCTGGTTTAATGGCAACTGGCATCAGCAATGAAGAGAAGGTGGATATTCGCCAGAAGTATGCGGCGGGTGAAGTGGGTAAAGACGCACTACTGAATATGGAGTGTCAGGCTTACCACGCGCCGGGTACTTGTACTTTCTACGGCACTGCCAACACCAACCAATTGGTGTTTGAAGCCATGGGGCTGATGCTGCCGGGCTCGGCGTTCGTGCATCCACATTCGGCGCTACGCCAAGCCCTCAATGATGCTGCGACCGTAAAAATTGCCAGCATGACGCAAGGCTCTGCGCAGTATCGCCCACTCTATCAAGTGGTCACCGAGCAAAGCCTACTCAATGGTATTGTGGCTCTGCTGGCTTCTGGCGGCAGTACCAATCACACCATCCATATGTTGGCAGTCGCACGTGCGGCGGGGATTTTGCTGACGTGGCAGGACATCAGTGATCTGTCGGATGTCGTTCCACTACTGGCTAAGGTTTACCCGAATGGCCCAGCGGATATGAATGCCTTCCAACAAGCGGGTGGCGTTCCGGCGTTGATGAAGCGTTTGCATGAAGCCCAATTACTGCATGCGGATGTAACGCCTGTATTTGGTGAGTTTAGTGATCAACTATCACTGCCTGAGTTGGTGGAGGGCGAGCTGCGTTGGTCACCATGCGAAGGCACACGTGATGCCCAAGTGATTGCCGCCAGTGGCGAGTGCTTCCAAACCACTGGAGGTACCAAAGTGCTCAGCGGTAACTTGGGGCGCGCGGTGATTAAAGTCTCGGCGGTGAAAGATGACCAGCGCATCATTGAAGCGCCCGCTGTGGTATTTCAGTGTCAGCATGAAGTGGAAGCGGCGTACCAGCGTGGCGAGCTGAATAAAGATTGCATCGTGGTGGTGACTCATAATGGCCCAGCGGCAAATGGTATGCCTGAATTGCATAAATTAATGCCGATTTTGGGCAACGTGCAAAAGGCCGGATTTAAAGTCGCGTTAGTGACGGATGGTCGTTTGTCCGGTGCATCAGGCAAAATTCCTTCCGCGATTCATGTATCACCGGAAGCGGTGCGCGGTGGTGCGATTGGCTTAGTGCGTGATGGTGACCTAGTGCGCCTAGATTGCAGCACGGGAACACTCGAAAATCGGACCGACATGAGCCATCGCCAAGCTTTGGCATTAGATACCGAGCTCGATCAACAAATGTGGGGACGCGAGCTATTTAAAGTGATGCGCCAAGCGGTTTCTTCGGCTGAACAGGGCGCGAGTTTTATTGTTTAAGTGCCGGCGTTGTCAGCTCTGGGTATAAATGACTCGTGTTTTTGATAAGCAAACCCGCAGAAGAGTATCTTCTGCGGGTTTTATTTTATCCCACTGACTCAGCAAGATATGGCTAGCCTAAATGGCTAGCCTAAATGGCTAAGGCTGAGTGCTGGGTATTGCAGGTGCTTCATCTTCATGCCACAGCAAATCGGCGCGATTGGCATAACGTTCTTCAAAGGAAAGCTCGGGGCTTAAATCGTATTTGAGGGTGCCCTTTAACCGATCAAATGCACGTTTTGCAACCTCTGGTGTGGCCATGGAGTGTGGATTAATCAACAGCTCTGCCGTTCTCAGCTCTTCATTTTCAATCACATCTCGGTAGCCAGAGTTGAGTGCGTTAAAGGGACCGACAGCAAACATAATATCTTCAGGTGGGATATTGAGAGTGGCGATCTCATGTAAGGATTGACCACGTATCGCGCTTTGCACTGCAGTCCCACCATTATTCAATTCAATGGCATAAACGTATCCTCTTTGATACTCCAGACCAAAGTTAACGGCGACGGATGGTTCAGTACTGGTCGATACGACACCGATTATGCCATTAGTATGTGACGTGGCTTGTACATATTGCACCGGTATAGCTCTACGATTAAAACCTGAGTGGAAGATTTCATCCGGCAAGCGAGTATCGCCTCTAAACACCATAGAACCTCTGAGTTCAGGCTGATAGGTGCGCAAAAACGGTACGTTGAGGATCTCTTGTTGCGCTTGCTGATTGATTCGGTGCAGTGCTTTGACATCAGTCAGATAAGCCATCGGGTCGACTTTTTGCTCGAGCTCCCAGAAGTCACGTGCTGCTTCTAAATCACGTCCCCCTGTCATATCGGCATAGCCTGAGCCACCCAAGCCAGGACGTTCAGGCAGGTCTTCCGGTAATAGGATATCGGGTAATTCACTGCGGTGACTGTTGTTCTCCGAAGTGAGGTCATCTCCGCCCCCCAATTGCCCCGAATTCTCTAACCATCGCGGTTCCCCCGTTTCCAGATTGATGGCGCGTCGGATCGGGGGAGTATTCAGTACACGGCCGCTCGCGGCATCCACTTCTAGGTAATAACCCCAACCATTGGGTTTGAGTAGCGCACCACGGCCACTTTGCGTCAGTTTCACGCCAATCAGCTCTTCCCCTGTTTGAGGGTGGGTGACGATGCGTGGCATAGCGATAAAATTGGGCATGTCTTCTTTTGGGAAACCGCGATTGATCACAACGGTATTTTCTAACGCATTACTGGCGACCGTCACCGATTCATCGAGTGAACGGCCATATTGGGCAAGGGCAGGAAACAAGGTGGTTGCACCGAGAATAGCACCATTAATCGCGCTCATTTTGGTACCTTCTAACCGTTCAGCCAGCGTATCTCCATGGATCGCCTTATCTAAACTTAAGCCAAATTGGGTACTACTGAAGCCAATACTGAGTGGTATGCCAACTTCTGGAGCGACTAAATCGACCAAAGGAAACAGTGTTAACAAGCTATAGGTTAGAGAGAGGAAATAATCACGTTGTGCTTCACTGTTGGACTTGATTTGGGTATCGCCATCGCTCTCCAGGCGGGATTTCACCTGTTCAGTGATGCGAGTAAAGACGTTACCGTACACAGGGCGATGCTTCATCATCATATAGCTTTCATCCCACGCGCCATTGGCAAAGCCTTTTATAGCGCTATCAACACCTGAATAGGTTGTCCCATCTTGTCTTAGCGCTAAGCTAAAGTGTTTT
Organism: Vibrio sp. RC586; assembly: GCF_000176715.1. NCBI lineage: Bacteria > Pseudomonadati > Pseudomonadota > Gammaproteobacteria > Vibrionales > Vibrionaceae > Vibrio > Vibrio sp. RC586. The sequence goes on from NZ_ADBD01000016.1 coordinate 106,485, forward strand.
GCTAAAGCGGTTCTATTCGCCGAGTTTCTAAGACTGGTGAACAGATGCTTTTTCAACTGTCGCTCATTGGTATAGGGGAAAAAGGGTTGCGGAGCCCCCGGAATATAGAGTAATCCCGCACTGTTACCTGCTTGCTCGATCAACAGAATATCGGTCGAATCGTAGCCATAAATATCAAAGCGGTAGACATGAATATCCGCTGCTCGTTGATTTTTGAGCAGCGACAGTGCCAATTGGTACTGTGCTTGATCCAGCAAACCAAGGCGATATTGTTGGTGGGCAGAAAAGGCATAGCCATCACGAATTAATTGGGTGTAACGCTTTGCGTATTTTCCCCAAAAATTTTTCAGTTCTTGGCTGTAGGTTTTTTGAATGTCCAGATCGTAGTACGCGATATTCCACAGCTCGGAAGAAAGCAGACGAACTTCATTACGTTCATCATAATGTTGGCTCGTGGCTCCTTGGGTATAAATTCCCGTATCTGAATTGATGGTATTGGAAGGGGTGCCACGATACACGTTGAACACATTCAACAAAACGGCTTGAGTCAACGTATATGATTCAATCGGTGTTTCGTAATGTGACCAACCATTATAAGTGCGATGGCTACTGACTGAACCATTAAAGCGGTTATAGAACACCTTGTCGGGGTCTATAGTCCGATAACCGTGCTTAATTAAAGCCGCTTTGAGTTCACGGGATGCAACTCTGTGTGGGTCGGGCATTGCTTGGATCAGTTCTGCATAATCTTTGGCAAAATGCAGCTGCCAAGCTTTATCAAACTTTAATTGCTCAACCGGCGCGCTGACTTCATTCGTCAATAGGCTATTGGCTAAGAGGGCACTATTGGGAAGCACTAAGGCCATCACCAGTAGCAGGGGATTTATGATCTGTTTTTGCATTCATTCACCTCTAAAGGATTAAGAGTAAGAAAGGATGCTAAGCAAGCTCTAAATAAGAAAATTCAAATTAATCAAAAGCTTATATTTATATTCACCTAGCAAATGAATCCTAGCACAGTCATTTGGGCTGTAAGGTGTTTTTGTTGGAGGTTGGCACTAGTATCACGTAGTGAAATTACCCAAAACCATAGTGAATTATTGAGTTTATGAAATCGCGAGAAGGTTTTTTCTCGCGACGAAAGAGATGTGTTAGTGGAAAATATGGCTTAGATACTGTCACCTTGTGTGAAGCGATAACCCATATCGACCACCGATTCTTCAGTGCGTTCACCTTTGAGTGCGGCAATCAGTAACTCGGCACTTTTTTCACCAATCGCATAACGTGGCGTATCCACACTGGTCAGCTTCGGGGTAATAGTGCGGCCGATGTCCAAGGCGTTATAGCCCACCACGGAAAGCTGTCCGGGAACTCGAATGCCGCGTTGTTGCGCCACCAACAAAGTACCAATCGCAATGTCATCGTTGGTGCAGAACACGCCATCCAGATCGGGGTAACGAGTGAAGGCTTCATCAAGCAACTGAGCGGCGAGAGAGAAGCTGGAGTGTGAACCGGTTAATACATGTTTAATTGGCAACCCTGCTTCTTGCATCGCACGATCGTAACCTTGCATACGCAGTTTGGTACGGGTATCGAGCCGTGCGCCGAAATAGGCAATCGAACGTTTGCCCGCTGCGATGATTTTCTTCACCGCCTGATACGAGGCTTCAACGTGATCCATGCCCACGGCCATATCAATCGGGTTAACAGGCAGCTCCATGGTTTCTACTACCGGCACGCCAGAGTTGGCAATCATCTGCAAGGTGCGTTTGGTGTGATGGCTTTCGGTGAGGATGAGTCCATCGACCTGATAAGCGAGCAGGGAAGCGACCTTGCGTTCTTCTTCCTCTTCATCGTAACCAAAGTGAGCAAGCAGGGTTTCATAGCCATTAGCTTTGGTGACCGCTTCAATCCCTTGCACAAAAGAGGCAAAAATTTGGTTCGACAAGGAAGGAAGCAAAATACCAATCGCTTTACTGGACGATTTAGAAAGCATCGCGGGGGCGCGATTTTCAATATATCCCAAAGCCTCGACGGCGAGCGCTATCTTCTCCCGCGTGGCCGCAGCCACGGAATCCGGGCTTCTCAGATAACGCGACACAGTCATTTTTGTTACGCCAACTTGATCCGCCACATCTTGCAATGTCGCGCGCTGTTTTTTTGTCATAGGTTATTGAGTCTTTTATAAAATGTTATGAGTAACATTATGAAGAAGTGACGGAATGGGTACAACCACTGTGTGTGGTGAATAAAAGGTAATAAAAAAGCCCTGACAAGGTCAGGGCTTAAAAAACGTCGGTGAAGATTAGTTCATGCCGTACTTTTTCAGTTTCTTACGAAGAGTGCCGCGGTTGATACCCATCATAGTTGCTGCGCGAGTTTGGTTACCGCGAGTGTATTGCATGATGGTGTCCAGAAGTGGTTGTTCAACTTCAGCTAGAACTAATTCATACAGTTCAGTCACTTCTTGGCCGTTCAGTTGAGCCAAGTAATTTTTAAGAGACGCTTTAACAGAGTCACGCAGTGGCTTTTGCGTGATTTGGTCTTGTGAAGTTACGGTAGTAACGGTTAAAGCTTCTGAAGTCAGATTTTGTTCGAACATATTCGGTCTAGCTCTTCTCTTAATTATGATGCAACGTTATCAAAATACCCTTCGAGCTCATCAAGTTGCTGGTCAGCAGTCTCAATGGAGTTGAAGGTACGGCGAAACGCACTCGCTTGTTCATGCTCTTGCAGGTACCAACTCACGTGTTTGCGTGCAATCCGTGGGCCTAAGTACTCTCCATAAAACTGATGGAGTGCTTTTACATGACCAAGCATGATGTCTTTCACTTCCAAAATCGGAAGTTCTGGCATTGTGGTGCCGTGTTCCAAAAAATGTTGGATTTCCTGAAAAATCCATGGTCGTCCTTGGGCTGGACGGCCAATCATTAAAGCGTCTGCACCGGTGTACTCCAGTACGTAGCGGGCTTTTTCCGGGCTATCGATATCACCGTTAGCAATAACCGGAATGCTCACAGCCGCTTTCACCGCTTTAATGCTGTCGTATTCCGCCTCACCTTTGTACATGCAGGCACGGGTGCGTCCGTGGAGAGCCAATGCCTGAATGCCGCAGTCTTCGGCTAATTGAGCAATCGAGACACAGTTTTTATTGTCTGTATCCCAGCCAGTACGGGTTTTGAGTGTCACAGGGACATTCACTGCATTGACGACCGTCTTCAGGATGTTTTCAATCACATCCGGATGGCGGAGCAGTGCAGAGCCGGCTAGCTTCTTATTTACTTTTTTGGCTGGGCAGCCCATGTTGATATCGATGATTTGCGCACCGTTTTCAACGCTGAACTGCGCGGCTTCGGCCATCTGCTGTGGATCGCTTCCCGCAATTTGTACTGAGCGAATGCCCGATTCGCCTTCATGTACCATACGGTTTTGCGATTTGGCCGTTTTCCACAACGCAGGATTGCATGACATCATTTCACTGACCGCCATTCCTGCCCCGTAGCGTAAACATAACTCTCGAAAGGGTCTGTCGGTGACACCCGCCATCGGGGCAACGATCAGATTGTTCTTAAGTTGATGATTTCCGATTTTCAAAACGTCTTCACAGCTTCGTACCAGCAAGGGCGCGCATTTTACGCATTTTTTTGATGCCTGAAAAGACTAATATTTGAGCATTGGCAAATTGTTTTGCCAAATAGTCGATTTATCAGTCAATTAAGTCTCAAAGTCTTGTCTAGCCTAGCTTGCGGCCAGAAATGCGGCACCATTCGCTCTTCTCTGCGATTGGGTCAAGCTCCAGATCGTCACGGTAGAATTCCGCTACGCTTTCGGCTTGCGTATCCAGAATGCCAGACATAGCCAATTGACCACCGGATTTCAGGAGTCCTTTGATGATGGGCGAAAGCTCACGCAGTGGGCCGGCCAGAATGTTCGCGACTACCACATCAGCCAGCAAACCTTCTGGTTGATCTTTCGGCAGGTAAACTTCGATTTGATCTTCCACGCCGTTACGCGCTGCGTTGTCTTTGGACGCCAGTAGTGCTTGTGGGTCGATATCAATCCCGATCACTTTCGCGGCGCCAAGCTTGATGGCGGCAATCGCCAGAATGCCCGAACCACAACCAAAATCGATCACGGTTTTGCCAGTCAGGTCGAGGTTATCCAGCCACTCTAGGCACAGTGCGGTCGTGGGGTGAGTGCCGGTACCAAAAGCCAAGCCTGGGTCGAGCATCACGTTCACCGCTTGTGGGTCTGGCACTTCACGCCAGCTTGGGCAAATCCAGAGGCGGCGACCAAATTGCATTGGGTGGAAGTTATCCATCCATTCGCGTTCCCAGTCCTTGTCTTCCACTTGCTCCACTTTGTGAGCAAAACTTTCAGCTAGCATGTTGCTTGCTTTGATCTGCTGAAGGATCAGCGAGGTATCCATATCCGCTTCGTACAGTGCGACGACATCGGTATCCCCCCAAAGGCGGGTTTCACCCGGCAGAGGTTCAAATACAGGCGTATCTTTGGCATCGAGGAAAGTGACAGACACAGCGCCTGTTTCTTCCATCAGCATATCGCCAATCGCTTCTGCATTGTCGTTGGTCGCATTGAGTTTAATTTGAATCCAAGGCATGGCTTAAGATCTCATCGGGTTTAGATTGGCGCAGAGTGTAGCAGATTTACGGCTGATGTTCAGGCCAGAAAGTGGTCAGATATAAAACAAAAAGCCCACCGAAGTGGGCTTCATCCCCTGCCTACTTGAAGTTGCAGCGGTGTTGGCTACGTTCGTTCACCCCAATCACATAGTCTGCCTATGCTCATTGGGATTCACTCACTTGCCGCCTACCTGCAATTCCAAGTAGCTTGGGGAGTGTTGATTGGACTATGCGCGATGAGAATAAAAACGGCGGCTTACTTGATACCGAGTTTTTTCTCCAGATAGTGGATGTTGGTGCCACCTTTCTGGAAGTTTTCATCTTTCATGATCGATTGTTGCAGTGGGATGTTGGTTTTGATCCCTTCAACAATCATCTCATTGAGTGCGTTACGCATACGAGCAATCGCTACATCACGGTTTTCACCGTAAGTGATGAGTTTGCCGATCATCGAATCGTAGTGTGCTGGTACGGTGTAGCCAGAGTAAATGTGTGACTCCCAACGTACACCCATACCGCCCGCTGCGTGGAAACGTTCAATCTTGCCTGGGCAAGGTAGGAAGCGTTCTGGGTCTTCCGCATTGATACGACACTCGATCGCATGGCCGCGGATTTTGATGTCTTCTTGTTTGAAAGACAGCGGTTGACCAGCGGCGATACGCAACTGTTCTTTGATCAGGTCAACGCCGGTGATCATTTCGGTCACTGGGTGCTCAACCTGAATACGGGTGTTCATTTCAATGAAGTAGAACTCACCGTTTTCGTACAGGAATTCAAACGTACCGGCACCACGGTAACCGATTTCGATACACGCACGAGTACAACGCTCACCGATGAACTTACGCAACTCTTCAGTGATGCCCGGTGCTGGCGCTTCTTCCACCACTTTTTGGTGACGACGCTGCATTGAACAGTCACGTTCACCTAGGTGAATGGCATTGCCTTGACCGTCAGCGATCACTTGCACTTCAACGTGACGTGGGTTCTCAAGGAATTTCTCCATGTACACCATGTCGTTGTTGAATGCGGCTTTCGCTTCTGCGCGCGTCATCTGGATCGATTTAGTCAATTCAGCTTCGTTACGCACCACACGCATACCACGACCGCCGCCGCCGCCAGAGGCTTTGATGATCACTGGGTAGCCGATGCGTTTCGCGTGAGCTTTGTTTTTCGCTTCGTCGTTATCCAATGGACCGTCTGAACCTGGTACACAAGGTACACCCGCTTTTTTCATCGCGTTGATCGCTGACACTTTGTCACCCATCAAACGGATGGTTTCCGCTTTTGGACCTACAAAGATGAAGCCACTGCGCTCAACTTGTTCTGCGAAATCCGCGTTTTCAGACAAAAAGCCGTAACCCGGGTGGATCGCCACCGCACCAGTGACTTCCGCCGCAGAGATAATGCGTGGAATGTTCAGGTAGCTGTCGATGCTTTTTGCAGGACCGATACAGATGGACTCATCGGCCAGCAGTACGTGTTTCAAGTCACGGTCAGCTGTTGAGTGCACGGCTACCGTCTTGATACCTAATTCTTTACAGGCGCGAAGAATACGGAGCGCAATTTCGCCCCGGTTCGCGATGACTACTTTATCTAACATAAGGTGGCCTCGGTTATTCGATAACAACAAGCGGTTGGTCGAATTCAACTGGCTGACCATCTTCAACAAGAATCGCCGTTACCACGCCTGATTTGTCCGCTTCGATTTGGTTCATCATTTTCATCGCTTCAACGATACACAGGGTATCGCCAGCAGAAACGCTTTGACCCACTTCGATAAACGCTTTGGCATCTGGACTTGGTGAACGGTAGAAAGTACCTACCATTGGAGAAAGCACTTTATGGCCAGCTGGCACTTTCGCCGCAGGTGCTTCTGCTACCGCTGCTGCTTGAGCTACAGGCGCTGGTGCTGCCATTGGAGCTGGTGCCGCTGCATAGTGCACCTGAGCCGCTGGAGCTGGCGCGCCGTAACGACTGATGCGTACTGACTCTTCACCTTCAGAAATTTCCAGTTCTGCGATGCCAGACTCTTCAACTAACTCGATAAGCTTCTTGATTTTGCGGATATCCATGTTTCTTTCTCTTTTATCTTGTGAATAAGACAGCCAGGAAGGGCTGCAGAGTGTCTTTATTACTTAGCCTGCAAAGCTCGGATAGCGGCAGACAAAGCGAATTCGTAACCTTGAGCTCCTAAACCACAAATCACCCCTTGTGCTTTATCAGACAAGTAGGAGTGATGACGGAAGGGCTCACGTGCATGAACGTTGGACAAATGCACTTCAATAAAAGGAATCGCCACCCCCAATAGAGCATCGCGTAACGCAACACTGGTATGGGTAAAGGCCGCTGGGTTGATGATGATAAAATCCACTTTACCGAAGGCTTGGTGAATCGCTTCAATCAACTCATATTCGCGGTTAGATTGCAGATGCTCTAACTCAATGCCTGCATTTTGCGCTTGATCGCGCAAAGTCGATACGATCTGTTCTAATGTTTGTGAACCGTAGTGGGCGGGTTCACGTAAACCTAATAAATTGAGGTTTGGTCCGTTTAGAACAAGAATGCGAGATTTTGCAGTCATCGTGTAGCCATCTTCCTTTATTGTGTGGTGAATAAGCAGTTTCCCACAAATTTACTTATTCGACATAAAGTTTTTGTCAAAAGTTCGCAGTTTTTATTAAATTGCCCACGATTATAGCCAATTCATAACAAATGGCAGCAATTTACTGGTCTAATCACCCAGTTTCGGGGTTGAAATGTGGAGTGAAGTTAACAGAATTGGGCGCTCCAGAGGGATTCGTCTTAGCCTAATCGGCTTGAACAGGAAAGTTCAGCACATTTTCTCAGAAGATGGGGGAGAGAAAAGAAAAACTCCGGCCATCAGGTGCACCGGAGTTTGAAATCGCAAGCAAAGGTGTATCCCTTTGCGACTTGAGGCTACAACTTCAAGTCGCAGGGTTTGTTATTTAAGTTGCGCTTTTTCGGCAATTAGGCGATCAACTACGCTTGGATCGGCCAGCGTTGAAGTGTCGCCCAAGTTGCTGGTATCGCCGGTGGCGATTTTACGCAAAATACGGCGCATAATTTTACCAGAGCGGGTTTTAGGCAGCGCATCAGTCCAGTGTAGGACGTCCGGTGTGGCGATGGCACCAATCTCTTTACGTACCCAATCTTTCACTTCTTTATGCAGTTCAGCACTTGGGTACACGCCATCATTGAGCGTGATGTAAGCGTAAATTGCTTGGCCTTTGATGTCATGTGGTACACCGACTACCGCTGCTTCAGCAATCTTACTGAATGCCACCAGTGCCGATTCAATTTCTGCCGTACCCATGCGGTGACCCGAAACGTTGAGTACGTCATCGACACGACCGGTGATCCAGTAGTAACCATCTTCATCGCGACGCGCACCATCACCGGTGAAGTACATGCCTTTGAAGGTTGAGAAGTAGGTTTGTTCAAAACGGTCGTGATCGCCATACACAGTACGCATTTGACCTGGCCATGAATCAAGTAGAACCAAGTTACCTTCGGTTGCACCTTCAACAATCTCGCCCATGTTATCGACCAGTGCTGGCTGCACGCCAAAGAATGGACGTGTCGCCGAACCCGGTTTCAGTGCGGTTGCGCCCGGTAGTGGCGTGATCAAGATGCCACCTGTTTCGGTTTGCCACCAAGTATCCACAATCGGTGATTTTTCGTTACCGATAGTGCGGTAGTACCATTCCCATGCTTCTGGGTTAATTGGTTCACCCACGGAGCCCATGATGCGCAAGCTGTCACGGCTGGTGCCTTTAATGGCTTCATCGCCTTTGGCCATCAGCGCACGGATCGCCGTTGGTGCGGTGTAAAGAATGTTGACCTTGTGTTTATCCACTACTTCACTCATACGTGCTGTAGTTGGGTAGTTTGGCACACCTTCAAACAGAATGGTTTTTGCGCCATTCGACAATGGGCCATACACCAGATAGGAGTGACCGGTGATCCAACCCACGTCAGCCGTACACCAGAACACTTCACCAGGTTGGTAATCGAACACGTACTTAAAGGTCATGGTTGCATAAACCAAATAACCGCCAGTGGTGTGCAGTACACCTTTCGGTTTACCGGTTGAACCTGAAGTGTAAAGGATAAACAGGGGATCTTCGGCTTTCATTTCTTCCGGTTGGCACTGGTCAGATACTTTTGCTGTCGCTTCGTGCCACCAAATATCACGGTGTTCATGCCAAGCCACATTGCCGCCGGTACGCCTGAGAACCATGACTTTACTGATATTTTTTACTTCTGGGTTGGTCAGCGCTTCATCGACGTTTTTCTTCAGTGGTACGGCACGGCCGCCACGGACACCTTCATCGGCAGTGATCACCAATTTGGCGTTAGAGTCGATAATACGTCCCGCCAGCGCTTCTGGTGAGAAACCACCGAATACTATGGTGTGTACCGCACCGATGCGAGTACAAGCCAACATGGCAACTGCCGCTTCCGGCACCATAGGCATGTAAATACACACCACATCGCCTTTACGTACGCCTTGTTCTTTCAGCGCATTGGCAAAACGGCACACTTCTTGGTGCAGTTGTTTGTATGTCAGCGTTTTATCTTGGGTTGGGTCGTCGCCTTCCCAAATGATCGCGACTTGATCGCCACGAGTCGCAAGATGACGGTCGATACAGTTGGCGGAGATGTTCAGTGTGCCATCTTCAAACCAACGGATGTCAATGTGGCCGGGGTCGAAAGAGGTGTTCTTTACTTTAGTAAAAGGTTTAATCCAGTCGACGATTTTGCCTTGTTCGCCCCAAAAGCCTTCCGGATCAGTGATCGATTGTTGGTACATCGCCTGATAGGTATCGTTATCGGCATGGGTATGCGCTTTGATGTTCTGTTTGACCGGATAAATATGGGCTTCACTCATTACTGGTTCTCCTTGTGAATTCGGCAAATTTCCTAAAATGGCGCGTTTGAAACACGGGAGGCGGAAATTCGTTTCGCTTATAACTCTCAGTCAGAGCAGGGATTTCTACAATTAGACTTTAGGATGAAACCTAGGTGGGATGCGCTTTCACGGCCAATGTGCAGTAAAAGAGCAGGTATAGATCACTGAAATGTGCCGTTGTTTACACTCTAGGTGCAACAAACTGTGGTAAATCGCCTTTGGTGAGGCGTACAAACACCAGCGCAGCGGCAATCGCATCTTGCAGTGCATCGTGTTTATTTTGTAAAGGCAGATCAAGATGGCGACAAATGGCGTCTAAGCTCAGGTCGAAATAGGCGTTTGGCAGATGTTTTTCCAGTTTATCGTGATAGATCTGACTGACTTCTATCAAGCGATTCGGCAGCGGAAAACCGAGATGTTTACGACAAGCAATGTCTAAAATCGTCTTATCGTAACGGATGTGATATCCGACCAAGGGTCGATTGCCGATAAAATCGATGAGCAGGATCAGTGCTTCTTTTTCGCTTAGGCCATCTTGCAGATCTTGATGGCGAATTTTATGAATGCGCACTGAACCTGAGTCGAGCGATTGCGGCGCGCAAAGACGCACCTCAAACGGCTGGCTGGTGAGGATGCGGTTATCCACGATTTTAGTCGCGGCAATGGTGACTAACTCAGCACGCTTGGGATCTAAGCTGGTCGTTTCACAATCGAGCGAAACGTACTCTTGGTGGTGAGCGGTGTTAAACAGTGCCTGATAGGGCGACTCTTTGAGTTTGGTGTGCCAATAGCGGCGCAGTAACCAGTTCATTACGTACCTCAATCACGAATTTGGTAGTGATAACCAAGCCACTGCTTAAATTTTTTCACCACATGCAGGCTGTGGCGCAATAAATCGCGTTCGGTACGGTCGAGCTGTTTGAAGTCGATCTGGTTCGTGCTGTGTTGATTGCCAAGTTGTTGAGCAAGGCGCAGTTTCAAAAACAACTTAAATGCTTCGCTCAGGTTATCGCCCGTCTCTTGTTCGAGAACGCGTTTTTGTACTAAGGCTTCAATTCGGTCAAAGGTGTTATTGGCCTCGATGGCGTGCTCCAAACTTAAGGCGCGCACCCCATGTACGATGGGGAAAATTCCGCCTTGCTTGATATCTATCCCTTGTTTGCTGCTCTTTACGTTACCAAACAGTGTTAGAGGCACCGAAAAGCTGAGTGCAGGGCGAGTAAACTCAGTCAGAACCAGCTCTTGATCGGCCATCAATTGGCGCAAATGCGCTTTAACGGGTGCCAGCAGCGTGCGATTTCCCGCCACCGCGTGGGCATCGGCAAAAATGGCAATGTCCATCACTTGTTCGGGGCGAGCGGCTTTCACCCAATCAGAAAGGGTGCGTTTCCATTCGCTTTGGCTACGCACCCATTTCGGGTTGTTGACCATCACTTTACCGGGGCAGAGCGGATAGCCGAGCTGGAATAAGGTATGGGTGAGGGTCTCCATGATGGGTTGGCATTGGTGCCATTCCAAGCCATCTTGAATGATCAGGGCGTTATCTTGATCGGTTTTGAGGATCTGCTCACCGCGGCCTTCCGAACCAAGAACCACGAGGCAGCACTGATCGTGCAAAGCGGGCGGTACTACCAATTCAAAGGCTTTTTCAATGATCTGTTCATTGACGGCGGAAATCAGCTCCATCACAAAACGGGTGCGCACTCCGCGTAACATCAGATTTTCCACCAGTTCGCGCTGTTTGTTGGCGGCGAGTGCCAGTTCATCCACACTGGTTGCTCGAGCAATGGCGAGCGTCAGGACATGGGAATGAGTAGAAAAGGCACTGAGGATTTGAATCATCGATAGCAAACCCACAGCCTGATTGCCATTGCACACCATGACGCGTTTGATGCGTTGGCGAGTCATCATCACCATGGCATTGAACAAGAAATCTCCCTCATCAACGTGAAACACCGGAAAGGTGGCAATCTCGCCGACAGGTGTATCCAAAGGGCGGCCTTCGAGCATCACTGCGTGTAGCATGTTGGTGCGAGTAATGATGGCGTAAGGGTGGGCACGCGTGCTGTCTAATCTCGGATCATCTTGATTGAGTGCGACCAAGGCGGCATCAATTCCGCGCTCTTTCATCAGTTGAGTCACACTGTTGAGCGGTTGCTCAGGCGAAATAATAAAAGGCGGGTGATAGATGGAGCTATCGACCTTAGTCAGAATGAATTCGGCAATGTTCTTTTGTTGTGATGCGGCTTCAATCAATGCTTGCCGTTTGGCGAGGTTGTTATCGAAATAAGCCGCAAATTCCCCATTTTGATGATAAAGCGCCAAAAAAGTCTGCTTAGGCAGTAGGTAGGATAAGGTGTCTTCCAGCGCGATGTATTGATGTTTACTGTGCTCGTCGAACATGGCTCGGACATCAAACAGATCATCATTGGCATAGTGGGCAAACACTTCTTTTCCGTCCGGGCTGCGTTCTTCCACCGTACCTTTGATCAGAATGTGCAGATGAGTGGTCGGTTGCTTGGAATCAATCAGCACATCACGCTGACGGAAGTAAGCGACATCCAAAGCGCTACGCAGTTGGTGCTGCTGCTCGACCGTCAGTCGGTTGAACGGCGGTGACTGCATATTGAATTTATCTGGCATAGAGCGCACTCATCAGTGGGGCAGGTTCACTAAGTGTGACAAATTTCCCTTTACCCTCCAGACGACTTTGGTCTAATGCACTGTGTTCCCTGTTTTCAGTTTTTGGAGCATGGGCGCAATCAGGAAACGATGAGTTGCGTAATCTTCCCTTTTTCACTCGCGAGTCCACATGCATAATGTGCGCGCTTTGAACTTCCCTTTTTGATTAGGAACGATCATGTTTACCCCCACTCCCTACGGTTGGATTTCGCAATATTTCATTGGTTTTTTCTTTGCTTACGGCGTTTATTTGCCATTTTGGTCACTCTGGTTTGAAGACCAAGGGGTATCCGCCACCGATATTGGTATGTTGGTCGGGATTGGTTTTGCGACTCGCTGTGTGGCGAACCTCGTGCTCACGCCACGTTTGCATCGAGTTGAGCAGTTAATGCCGGCGCTGCGTTGGCTCAGTTTCGCGGCGTTATTGTTTGTCGGCTTCCACTTTTTTACTGGCGGCAGCTTTTGGTTAATGGCACTGGCAACGGTTCTGTTTAACCTCTGTTGTGGTCCTGTGGTGCCGCTGTCGGATGCGATGGCCAACTACTACGCCAAGCTCAAAATGCTCGACTACGGGCGCACTCGCCTGTGGGGCTCGATCGCCTTTATTGCGGGTTCGACCGTGGTGGGTTTCTTGGTGGCAAAGTGGGGCAGCTCGATGATTTTGTACACCGCACTTGTTGGTGTGGCCGTTTCCTTGCTGCTTAGTTTCCGACGGATTAACCCAATGCCAGTCACAGAGCATGAGGCGCATGCGGTGCGTCCGAAACTGACGGAGCTTCTCACCGAATGGCCCATCGTGAAGTTCTTGTTACTGGTCGCGTTGATCCAAGGCAGCCATGCGGCTTACTACAGCTTTGGCTCGATTTATTGGAAACAAGCAGGCCATTCTGAGGACATCATCGGCTATTTGTGGAGCTTGGGCGTAGTGTCAGAAGTGCTGGTATTTGCCTTTAGCAAACGCTGGTTTGCGGGATGGAGTCTGCGAGCTCTGTTTTTGGCTGCTTCGATCGGTGTCATGCTACGTTGGGGATTAACGGCTTCCACGACAACGATTCTCGCCTTGGTCGCGATTCAACTGCTGCATGGGGTGACTTTTGCGATGGCACACATTGCGGCTATTCAATACATCCAACATGCCCCACAAAATAAGATGGTGGCACTGCAAGCGCTGTATAACGCGATTCCACTCGGCGCTGTGATTGCGATAATCACCACCTTAAGCGGTTGGGGTTATGAGCATTGGGGTTCAGCCGTATTTTGGGCGATGGCTGCGATGGGGGCATTCGCGTTATTGATTCGCGTTGATCTCCCACCTTCACAGGTACAAGACGGAAGTGCGCTGAAAGCGGAGCCTGAAGCACAGAATTAAGTCGTTCTGATTGAGTTCAAAAAACAACCTCGTTTTAATAGAAGCCTCTCAATTGAGAGGCTTTTTTCATTTCGCAACGGCAAGGATGTCTGATGCAAGGTTGGTTGGTGATACCTGTTTCGCTCGCTTATCTCGGCGTGCTGTTTTTGATTGCTTGGTATGGTGACAGGCAAACTCGTTGGCTGGCCAATTGGCGGCCATGGATCTATAGCTTGTCGATTGCGGTTTACTGTACCTCTTGGACGTTCTACGGTACGGTCGGCCAAGCCAGTGTCAATCCTTGGTCGTTTTTGCCTATCTATATTGCCCCCATCTTGATGTTTGTGTTTGGTTGGCGAGTCTTAGCTCGACTGATTTTGATTGCCAAACGTGAGCACATTACTTCGCTCGCCGATTTTATTGCCGCTCGTTATGGCAAATCACAAGGGCTTGCCGTTGCCGTCACTGTGATTGCGGTATTGGGCATTCTGCCGTACATCGCGCTGCAACTGCGCGGCATTACCATGGGCTTAAATATCGTTGCTCCTGATTTAATGGGCCAATATGGCTATCAAGAATCACACGTTTCTTGGTTTGTGGTGCTGGCGCTGGCGTTATTTACCATGCTGTTTGGTACTCGACATATCGATAATACTGAGCACCATCGCGGGATGATGATGGCGATTGCGTTTGAATCGATTGTCAAATTGGTCGCGTTTCTCTGTGTTGGAGTGTTTATCGCGTATCTGGCTTGGCGTACCGACGGATTAGAGCTTTCAACGATTGCAGCCAACACTTACCAAGCCCCTAACTGGCCCACCTTATTTATCCATACGCTGCTGACCATGATTGCCATCGTCTGTCTGCCGCGCCAATTCCATACCATGGTGGTAGAAAACGAACGGCCACAAGATCTGCACACCGCGCGTTGGTTATTCCCAGTTTATCTGCTGTTAATGAGCCTGTTTGTGTTGCCAATTGCGTGGACTGGGCAGGGGCTGCTACCGAACACGTCACCCGATACCTTTATGATCAGCTTACCTGCTTCTGCAGGGGCGCATGATATGGCTTTGTTGGCCTTTTTAGGTGGTACTTCTGCAGCTTCGGGTATGGTGATTGTTTCTACCATCGCGCTTGCAATCATGGTCTCTAACGATTTGGTGATGCCTTTGTTGCTGCGCCGCATGAGACTGTCGCAGCGAACCCATCGTCATTTCTCTGGCTTGTTGGTGGTGATCCGCCGCACCTTGATTCTGCTTTTACTGTTGGGGGCATGGGGTTTCTATCAGGTACTCGATAGCATTCCTTCGTTGTCGGCGATCGGTTTTCTCTCGTTTTCCGCCATTACCCAGTTTGCGCCAGCCATTTTCGGTGGCATGTATTGGCGAGAAGGTAATCGCAAAGGGGTGTATGTCGGCTTAGCCGTCGGGTTTGCTTTATGGCTGATTACCTTGATGAGTGCGACCGATATGCTGGCGGGCGATGCCAGCAATAACGTGCTGCTGTGGGTGATCACCCCGCCTGATTGGTTAGTGGCACTGGGTTTAAAGAGTGCGGATTGGGGAATGCTACTGAGCGTGACCCTCAACACCTTGTGTTATATCGGTATCTCTTTAGTGACGCGCGCCAGTTTGAGTGAGCGTTTGCAAGCCGCGGCGTTTGTTGGCACTCCATTGCCAGAAAACGAAAACATGAGCCTCTATCAAAGCCGAGTGACAGTCGGTGAGCTGGAAATGTTGACCTCACGATTTGTCGGTCGTTCCCGAGTGCGCAATGCGTTTGCCCAGTACTGGAATCAACAGAGTGAGACTCTGCTGCCGAATCAGCAAGCTTCTTCCAGTTTGATCCGACATACCGAAAGGGTGCTGGCAGGAGTGTTTGGGGCGTCATCGGCCAAACTGGTGCTCACCTCGGCGCTGCAAGGGCGTAAGATGCAGCTTGAGGAAGTGGCAACCATAGTCGATGAAGCGTCTGAACTGTACGATTTCAGTCGTGGCTTATTGCAAGGAGCGATTGAACATATTGGCCAAGGGATTGCCGTGGTCGATAAACAATTACGCTTGGTAGCGTGGAATCAGCGCTATCTGGAGTTATTTGAGTTTCCTACGGGATTAATTCAGGTTGGACGGCCGATTGCCGATGTGATTCGCCACAATGCTCAGCAAGGTTTGTGTGGACCGGGCGATCCTGAAGAGCATGTCCGGCGGCGTGTTTATCATTTAGAACAAGGAACGAGTCATACCTCTTCACGAGTACGCCCTGATGGGCGAGTGATTGAAGTGCAAGGCAACCCGATGCCTGGCGGCGGTTTCGTGATGAGTTTTACAGACATCACGGTGTTTAGAGAAGCGGAGCAGAGCCTGAAGATCGCCAATGAAACACTGGAAGAGCGAGTGTTGCAGCGAACATTAGAGCTGGAAAAGCTCAACAAACAGTTGGTAACAGCAACCCAGCGCTCAGAGCGTGAATCGCAATCCAAATCGCGCTTTTTAGCGGCTGTCAGCCATGATTTGATGCAGCCACTGAACGCGGCACGGCTGTTCGCTTCTTCACTCTCGGAAGTGGCCAAAGAAGCGGAAGTGCAGAAGCTTGCCCATCATATTGAAAGTGCTTTGGGGGCGGCAGAGGATTTGATCAGCGATTTACTGGATATTTCGCGCTTAGAGTCTGGCAAAATCGATCTCCATCCGCACAGCTTTGCGATTATGGATGTCCTTGCCAATCTCAATGCGGAATTCAGTGCGCTTGCGGCTAAACAAGGTGTGCAGTTTAGTATGGTTCCCTCATCACTCTGGGTGCATTCGGACCCCAAATTATTGCGCCGAGTGATCCAAAATTTCCTGACCAACGCGTTTCGTTATAACCCTAACGGTAAAGTGATTCTCGGAGTGCGCCGAGTTGCCATAGGACAGGTTCGCATTGATGTATGGGATAATGGGATTGGCATTGAACAAGATAAGCAGCAGGAAATTTTTGAAGAGTTTAATCGCGGTGGTCAGGTGCGCTCGGATCAAGGCTTAGGTTTGGGATTGGCGATTTCCAAAGGGATTGCTCACGTACTGGGTCACCAAATTTCGATGCGCTCTTGGCCAAGACAAGGCAGTGTGTTCTCACTGACGTTAGAGCGAGCGGAGCCTAGCCAGCAGCCGATTAACACCGCTACGCCGGTAGCCGATACGAGTTCAGAGTTGCAGCACTTACGTGTGCTGTGTGTGGACAACGAGTCGGATATTCTAGTTGGCATGCACGATCTGCTTGAACGCTGGGGCTGTGAAGTCAAAACCGCCACGGATATTCATGCAAGCCTCAAAGCTCTTGAGTCGCAGTGGATTCCGGATGTCATTTTGTCTGATTATCGCTTGGATAACGGTCGTACGGGGTTAGAAGTGCTGCAGCAGTGCCGCTTGCGTTTGGGTGACTGCTTCGCGGGCGTGATTATCAGTGCCGATCGTAGCCCAGATATTTTGGAAGGGATTGAGTCCAATGGGTTCAGTTTTATGGCGAAACCGATCAAACCCCTTAAGTTACGTGCACTGCTCAATCGTATTGCCTAAATAATTCGACAGGATCAAAAGCTGGCATATGAGCCGCCGATCAGCAAACATTAAGCCCTCATACTGAGGGCTTAATGTTTTAGTCTATAACGAGATTTAACGACACTCGATGGAGAGTGGCCAGCCAATATCGGTTTGTCGGTTGGCTTCCAACTCGAGTTCTGCGCGTGTCAGTGGATTTTGAGCAAGCCACTGTCCGTCCATCGTCAGGGTGAGTTTATCCCCTTCGGCACTGAGCTCAACCTTAGGCTCTAATGCAGGATTGCGTCGATGGCTGAGTAACACCGCTAGGCGGAGTAAACGCAATACTCGTTTACCACTGGTACCTGAAAGAGCGTATTGCTCAGGCAAAGAAGTCAACTGTTCACGATAGCGGCGTACGACTTCACCCAAATAGTGCTTCTGTGCGCGGGTGTAGCCGGGAAGGTCGAGGTTTTGCAGCAGATAAGCACTGTGTTCCCCGCCTTTTTTAAAATCGATGGTAAGACCGATCTCATGCAGTTGCGCGGCAGTATGCAGCAGCATTTCTGCTTGTGGTTCATTAATCCACTCTTCGCCACCGCATTGCGCGAGCAGTTTACTGGCTAGGGTCGCCACTTGTTCTGCATAAGCGCTATCGAGTTGATAACGAGTTTGTACGCAGTGAATGGTGCGCGCCCGAATATCATCTTGGCGTAAGTCTTGAACCATCTCATAGACGAGCCCTTCGCGCAGTGCGCCACCGGCGAGCGTCATCGCTTCGATATTCAGTGATTCAAAAATCGCAATCAGAATCGACAAGCCACTAGGGAAAACCAGAGCACGTTCCAGCGTTAACCCTTCGATATCCAGCTCTTCGAGATGATCGGCTAGCATGGCTTGCTTTTGTAAACGCTTGAGTTTGGCGAGCGTGATAACCTCATCCATACCTTGCGCCAGCATGATCTCTTGTAACGCTTGTACCGTACCACTGGCTCCAACACACACATTCCATCCCAACTCGTTGTATTGAGTTAGGATAGGCTCGAGCATCTCTTTTGCGGCAAGAATGGCGTTATTAAAGTTGGTGGCGGTGAGTTGGCGATCTTTGAAATGACGCTCTAACCAAGTCACGCACCCCATCTTCAAACTGGTGAGTGCTTTGGCTTCAAAGCCTTCACCAATAATCAGTTCGGTACTGGCTCCACCGATATCGACCACTAAACGACGGCCTAATCCACCAGAAGTATGTGCGACACCTTTATAGATAGTGGCGGCTTCTGCTTCACCCGAAATCACGTTGATCGGGTGACCTAAAATCTGGTTGGCTGTGGCGATAAATTCGCAGGCATTGATGGCAGTACGCAGTGTGGCGGTACCTACGATACGGATATTCTCAGCAGGAATATCTTGCAGTCGCTCGGCAAAGAGACTAAGGCAATCCCAGCCTCTTTGCATCGCTTCTAAGCTCAAGGCGTTATGTTCGTCTAAACCAGCAGCCAGACGCACCTTACGTTTGATTTTTGCCATTGTCTGCACACTGCCATCGATATGACGCACGACCAACATATGAAAGCTGTTGGAACCTAGATCAATTGCAGCGTACAGCGGTGAAGAAACGGCTTGGCTCATAGCGAAATCAGGCTTCCTTTTTCGGACGTGGTGCGCGTGGGCGGCGTTGCTGCGGTTTACGATTGCCACCATTGTTGCGAGAACCTGCGGTATTGGTACGACGCTGTTGTGGTGACGAACGTAGGCTAAGCGGTGCAGGCAGATCGGTCAGCAGAGCAGAAGGGTCATAGTCTGACGTTGGAATAGCATGGTCAATATAGCTCTCGATAGCAGGCAAGTTAATTGCGTACTCTTCACAAGCAAAGCTAATTGAATGACCACTTGCGCCAGCACGGCCTGTACGACCGATACGGTGTACGTAGTCTTCACAATCATCTGGTAAGTCGTAGTTAAAGACATGAGTTACTTGAGGAATGTGTAAGCCACGCGCTGCAACGTCGGTCGCAACCAGAATATCCACATCACCTTGCGTGAACTGTTCTAAAATACGCTCACGTTTTTTCTGCGGTACATCACCAGTCAGCAGACCAACACGGTGGTTATCCGCCGCTAAGTGCGCCCAAATCTGTTCACAGCGATGTTTCGTGTTGGCAAAAATGATCGCGCGATCTGGCCATTCTTCTTCAACCAAAGTCTGTAGCAGTGCCATCTTATGCTCATTTGATGGGTAGAACAGTTCTTCTTGAATGCGATGACCCGTTTTTTGCTCAGGTTCAACCACGACATGTTCAGGGTTGTTCATGTGTTCAAACGCAAGTTCTTGTACACGGTATGAAAGTGTCGCAGAGAACAGCATGTTGAGACGATCTTTTGGCTCAGGCATACGGCGGAACAAGAAGCGAATGTCTTTAATAAAGCCGAGATCGAACATACGATCTGCTTCATCCAAAACGACAGCTTGAATGTGATTCAGATTGAACGCGCGCTGTTTGTAGAAATCGATAATTCGTCCGGTGGTCCCGATCAGAATATCCACACCACTTTGCAGTTTTGCGAGTTGCTTATCATAGCTTTCGCCACCATAAGCCAAAGCCGCTTTCAGACCTGTTGTTGCCAACAAAGGTTCGGCATCGTTATAGATCTGAATCGCCAACTCACGAGTCGGAGCCATAATAATGGCGCGCGGCTGAGTTTCAGCTCGGCCTTCAGCGGCTGGAGTGGTCAATAAATGATTGAAGGTAGCAGTAAGAAACGCGAGCGTTTTACCAGTCCCTGTTTGGGCCTGGCCTGCGATGTCTTGGCCGGAGAGCAGTACCGGCAACGCCAATGCTTGGATAGGGGTACAGTAAACAAACCCTTTTTTTTCCAGTCCATCAATAACTTGTGGCTGTAAACCAAAGTCGGCGAACTTATGCTCTGTGATATGCGTCTTTTTCATGGCTATAGAATATCAGCTTACGCTTGCAATACGGAAGTAAATACATTCCAATAGAGCATCTATTTACTGGTTGAGTTATCACCAGTGCAGAAAATCACATTGGAGTGAAAGATGAGTGACAAAATTTTGCAGCTGACCGATGACGGTTTCGAGAACGACGTAATCAAAGCTGCAGGCCCGGTTCTGGTTGACTTTTGGGCGGAATGGTGTGGTCCTTGTAAGATGATTGCGCCGATTCTAGATGAAGTGGCTGATGAATACGCAGGCAAACTCACTATCGGTAAACTGAATATTGATCATAACGCAGGAACACCACCTAAGTTTGGTATTCGCGGCATTCCAACACTGCTTCTATTTAAAGATGGTAGTGTGGTAGCCACCAAAGTTGGTGCGCTATCTAAGACTCAACTTAAAGAGTTCCTCGACGCGAACCTGTAATGAGTCAAACCGCCAAGCCGTACATAGCAATATGTACGGTTTTGTTTTTGGCAAAAAACAATTTCTAGACTAGGCTAGTATTTAGTGCTAGTTTATCGCACGTTAATTAAACAGTTGTTCACTTCTTGGTCAATCCTGAGACCATATCCATCTTAACTTAACAACGATCCTTTTTGACTAACTAAGTATCCACCACAATGAATCTAACAGAACTGAAGAACACCCCTGTGTCTGATCTGGTTAAGCTTGGCGAAAGTCTGGGCCTTGAAAACCTGGCACGCCTACGCAAACAAGACATTATTTTCGCAATCCTTAAAGCACACGCAAAAAGTGGTGAAGACATTTTTGGCGATGGGGTTCTGGAAATTCTTCAAGACGGTTTTGGTTTCTTACGTAGTGCAGACAGTTCATACCTTGCTGGCCCTGACGACATCTATGTGTCACCTAGCCAAATTCGTCGCTTTAACCTACGTACAGGCGACTCAATTGCCGGGAAAATTCGTCCGCCAAAAGAGGGTGAACGTTACTTTGCATTGCTCAAAGTGAACACTGTAAACGATGACCGCCCAGACAATGCCCGCAACAAAATCCTTTTCGAGAACTTAACTCCTCTGCATGCCAACGAACGTATGGTTATGGAACGTGGTAACGGCTCCACAGAAGATATTACCGCACGTGTTCTTGATCTGGCGGCGCCAATTGGTAAAGGTCAACGTGGTTTGATCGTTGCTCCGCCAAAAGCGGGTAAAACCATGCTGCTGCAAAACATTGCTCAAAGCATTGCCAGCAATCACCCTGAGTGTGTGCTGATGGTACTGCTAATTGACGAGCGTCCAGAAGAAGTGACTGAGATGCAACGCTTGGTGAAAGGTGAAGTGGTTGCTTCAACCTTTGATGAACCAGCATCGCGTCACGTACAAGTTGCTGAAATGGTGATTGAAAAAGCGAAGCGTCTGGTTGAGCATAAGAAAGATGTTGTGATCCTGCTTGACTCGATTACTCGTCTGGCTCGTGCTTACAACACCGTGGTTCCTGCATCAGGTAAAGTACTGACTGGTGGTGTGGATGCAAACGCATTGCATCGTCCTAAGCGTTTCTTCGGTGCTGCACGTAATGTAGAAGAAGGCGGTAGCTTGACCATCATCGCAACCGCGCTGGTTGATACCGGTTCTAAGATGGATGAAGTTATTTACGAAGAGTTCAAAGGTACAGGTAACATGGAACTGCACTTGAACCGTAAGATTGCTGAAAAACGCGTTTTCCCTGCAATCGACTTCAACCGTTCAGGTACTCGTCGTGAAGAACTGCTGACTAAGACCGATGAGCTGCAAAAAATGTGGATTCTGCGTAAGATCGTTCACCCAATGGGTGAAACCGATGCGATGGAGTTCCTGATCGATAAATTGGCAATGACCAAAACCAACGACGAGTTTTTCGATGCAATGCGTCGTCAATAATCGCCAATAATTGATAACTCTCTCAAACACCGCCCATAGGGTGGTGTTTTTGTTTGCGTTCTGGACAAGCGGTGTCCACACTGATCTAGAACTAACAAGGAGGAATGTATGCAACAAGGATGGTTGTATGTCGTTCTTCTCTTTCTGATCAGTTGGCAAAGTCTCGCGCTGGCGAGTGATATTAATGCGAGCGAGCGTCAACGTTGGCTAGAGGATGAGCAAACGCAGCAGAAGGTGGAAGAGCTTTATACTTTAGTTCTGCAAAACGAAGTTGATCGATTGCAGTTCAGTTTGCAGCGTATTACTTACCCAGCACAGGAAGTGACCCGCTTCCTCTTGCTGCAAAAAATTGAGCAAAATAAAGTAATCTTGACGGAGGAGCTTGCTGCTTTTATTGCATCTCAAAAGTCACAGACACCCAATTATCTCATCGCAGAG
This sequence comes from Vibrio sp. RC586, assembly GCF_000176715.1. Classification (NCBI taxonomy): domain Bacteria; kingdom Pseudomonadati; phylum Pseudomonadota; class Gammaproteobacteria; order Vibrionales; family Vibrionaceae; genus Vibrio; species Vibrio sp. RC586. Next base: position 128,886 of record NZ_ADBD01000016.1, read on the forward strand.
CGGGGGGATGGATACGAGTTTTCCGTTCCTGCTTTTGATTATGCTGCGATTGCCCACCGCCTCTTAAAACAAGCACAACAACAGCAAGAAATTTTGATGTTTGTGCTCCAAGCCGAAAATGGCGAGCTGATTTTACGCCAATGGCTTTCTGGCTCTTCTGCTCAAGTTGAGTTTCGTCAGCGTTTATTGCTTGCTGAATTAGATCGCTTATCACCTCAAGCTATCAAGCAATTAGCTTCGCAAATTACCACGGAGCAAGTAACCAGTTGGTTGCCTGCCACGACCGTGATGATACAGCTTGCGCGATATAGCCAGAACCCCGATTTATATCAAAGGCTTTGGTTAATGAAAGCTAATGATGAACTAAGGCAAGAGGTCGCTCGTTTAGGGGATCAGGCGGATGTTTTTGCTCAGCGTCAATTGATGCTTGCAGTGGCTAATCCTAGCCTTAAGCAAGAAGCACTTCAGGCGTTGGTAGGCATTCGCCCTATGTCGATTGAGGTCGAGCAATTTTTAATTGAGAAACTAGGGCAAAGTGAAAATGCCTCTCAGGTGGCGAGCGTGCTAGCTCAATCTGGTTATCAAGGATGGTTGCGTGAATTGGTCAGTTCTAATCAAGCCGTAAAGCGAAAGGCGATTTGGGCCGAACTGAATCCATAATGAGAGCATCATAGTAAAAAGTGCACAGAAAGATGTCGGCCTTTTGCTATACTGCGGTCATCACTGTCAATGAGTAGTAGACCCATGAATTTTAAGGACTTACGGGAATTTCTTGACTATCTAGAGCAACGCGGAGAGTTAAAACGTATTACACATCCCGTTGATCCGCATTATGAAATGACCGAGATCAGTGACCGTACTTTACGTGCCAAAGGCCCAGCATTGCTGTTTGAAAATCCGTTAGGTTATGAGTTTCCTGTGCTGACCAATTTGTTTGGCACCCCAGAGCGAGTGGCGATGGGCATGGGGCGACAGCATGTCAAAGAGTTACGCGATGTGGGGCAATGGTTGGCGTACCTTAAGGAACCTGAGCCACCTCGTGGCCTAAAAGAGCTGATTGAAAAACTGCCGATCTTTAAACAAGTTCTCAATATGCCTGTCAAGCGGCTGCGACGTGCACCTTGCCAAGAAATTGTCTGGCAAGGCGATGAGGTCGATCTCGATAAAATCCCCGTGATGAGCTGCTGGCCCGAAGATATTGCGCCACTCTTAACTTGGGGATTAACCATTACGCGTGGCCCGCATAAAAAGCGCCAAAACCTTGGGATCTATCGTCAGCAAAAAATAGCGCGCAACAAAGTGATCATGCGTTGGTTAGCTCATCGCGGAGGAGCCTTGGATCTGCGGGATTGGATGGATACACATCCTGGAGAACCTTTCCCAGTAAGTGTGGCGTTTGGTGCCGATCCTGCCACCATTCTCGGTGCGGTGACTCCTGTCCCTGATACTTTATCTGAATATGCTTTTGCTGGACTGTTACGTGGCAGCCGTACTGAAGTGGTTAAGTCGATTAGTAACGATCTTGAAGTGCCGGCAAGTGCCGAAATCGTGCTCGAAGGCTATATCGATCCCAACGAATTTGCGGATGAAGGTCCCTATGGTGATCACACGGGGTATTACAATGAGGTCGAACGCCATCATGTGTTCACTGTAACCCACGTTACCATGCGCAATAAGCCGATTTACCACAGTACCTACACAGGGCGTCCGCCCGATGAGCCAGCGGTTCTCGGTGTGGCACTCAATGAAGTCTTTGTTCCTATCCTACAAAAGCAGTTTCCTGAAATTGCTGATTTTTATTTGCCTCCAGAAGGCTGCTCCTATCGTATGGCCATCGTGACGTTAAAGAAGCAGTACCCCGGGCATGCTAAACGAGTCATGCTGGGTGTGTGGTCATTCTTGCGTCAGTTTATGTACACTAAGTTTGTGATTGTGTGTGACGAGCAAGTAAACGCGCGCGATTGGCCACAAGTCATTGAGGCAATGGTGAGTAATATGTCGCCGCAGCGCGATACTTTGTTTATTGAGCATACGCCGATCGATTCTTTAGACTTTGCTTCGCCAGTTGTCGGCTTAGGTTCAAAGATTGGGCTGGATGTGACTCGTAAGTGGGAAGCAGAATTATCAATCTCTGCTACTACCAACAACAAAGAACAAGCTTCATTGTCATTAGATGCGATAAAGGCAAGTCTTGTTGGCGAACCAGAGATCATCGATGTTGCATTACCGGAATCGGCTCATGGTCAACTTGTGCTTTTACTTATTAATAAGCAAGAGGCAGGACAGGGGCAAAAAATACTAGAGCGAGTGATAGATTGCTTGAGTGCATACAATCCTCCGAAGTTTGTGATCTTGTGTGATGATGATGTGAACATTCACGATTGGAATGATGTGATCTGGGCAATGACCACGCGTATGGATCCGGCGCGAGATAGCTTGCGTATCGCCAATCGGGATCTACTTTGTTTCGATGCAACCAATAAGCTGCCGAACGAAGTTGAACGCGAATGGGGCACGCCAATCCATAAAGATCCGACTCTGGTCGCTAAAATAGACACCTTATGGGATAAGCTTGGGATTGTATGATTTATACTGTCCGCATACTGCCTAGTGAAAAACAATTTACGATTAATCCGGGCGAAACGGTGCTTGATGCTGCGCTCAACCAGCAGATAGCCTTTCCTCATCGTTGCCGAATAGGCGCTTGTGCCGCTTGCTTATGTAAGTTGGTTGAGGGTGAGGTGGAGTATGAACTCGAGCCGTTATTGACCGAACAAGAAAAAGCAACGGGCTGGGTATTTGCCTGCCAAGCCTGTGCAACCACTGATTTAGTGCTGACTTTTGAAGAGTAAGCCAGAGGAAGTTCAATGATAATTCAATGCCAAGTAAAGTCGGTGAAACCGCTCGCGACTCATACTTATCAAATCCTATTACAGCCAGATCAAGCGATTGATTACCAAGCTGGGCAATATCTAATGGTTGTTATGGGCGAAAAGGATAAGCGACCTTTTTCGATTGCAAGCAGCCCTTGCCGCAACAATGGAGAGTTAGAGCTGCATATTGGTGCTGCGGAGCACAATGCCTTTGCTCACCAAGTCGTGGAAAAATTTCAACAAGCACATGTAAATCAAACTTCAGTTGAAATAGATGTACCACACGGCAATGCTTGGTTCCAAGAAAGTGAACGTCCTCTATTACTGATCGCAGGAGGAACTGGCTTTAGCTATGTTCGTTCAATTTTGGATCACTGCATTGCGCAAGGTAAAACTCAGCCTATCTATCTTTACTGGGGCGCACGTGATGCGGCTCAACTTTACGCACTGAGTGAATTGCAAGAACTCGCCAAACAATATCCTCATTTATATTTCATTCCTGTGATAGAACAAGAGCATGCTGGCTGGAGTGGGAAGGTTGGTAATGTGCTGCAAGCAATTAATAGCGATTTCGAAAGCTTAGAAGCGTTTGATATCTATATTGCTGGGCGCTTTGAGATGGCCGGTGCTGCGCGTGAGCAATTCACTCAAAACAAACAGGCACGTCGCGATCGAATGTTTGCCGATGCTTACGCCTTCATTTAAGACCCCGCTATAAACGTAAAGACAAGACAAAGCCCAACTATAAATCGTTGGGCTTTTTTATGCTCTTCTCGTTATTTATATAGACAAGAACAAAAGCGCAAAAAGAATAACTCTGTGGATAAGTTGTAATCAAGGTCTGAGTAAAGTTGGATAAATAAGCCCTTGCGCGTAAATACAGCGGTTAAACGTTATTTTTATAAATTTTCTCAAAAAACACTTGCCAGTGTGAAGCTGATCTCTATAATGCGCCCTCGTTGACGCAGCAAGGGCTCACAGCCAAATCGATGCCTCAACAGGCCAGAAAAGAAAATTGAAAAAAGTGTTTGACACGAAATTGATTCTCGCTAAAATGGCCGCCTCTTCTGAAGCAGACCGCCAAGAAGAACGCTCTTTAACAATGTAAACCAATCAATC
>NZ_ADBD01000015.1:0-16342 GCF_000176715.1 Vibrio sp. RC586
ATTACTGAGTTCTAAACAGATGCAGCAACATCAATGGCCAGTTCAACTGCCTTATTGGGGTGAAGGGCGTAAAGGGATGTTCACCACTGGCAAAGTCAATGTGTTAAAAGGCTCATCACTGCTCAATGTGGTGTGTGTGAGGTAAAACGCTTCTAAATGAGAAAGCGGCTATGAGCCGCTTTCTTTATTGAACAGAATTGAGTATGGATGCTACCGCATCGTGCATCTATACTATTTATTTCTGACTCTGGAAGTATTCTGGAAACCTTTTGATTGCAAGGTATAAGGAGAGTTTTCCAGAAAAGACTAAAAATTGGCTAAATTTTAAGAAATTGTAAGTCTGGAAAATCGATTTTCCAGACTACTGAACATATCTAAAAGGTAACGTTCCAGAATAATTTAGCGGTCGGCGCTATCAGCAATATAAATTCAGAAATATATAGTAGATTGATTAGGGCTCTAAGCACACATAGACTGTACAATTCCAAAAGCTATCCAGGCGATCAATTGCTCCCATGGTAGTCTTAGCTTATAGATCTACATAATGCCTATGGCACTTGAAAGCAATCCCTGAGTAAATCCCGTTCCCCTTTCTCTATTCCTGCTTTTTTTGCTAGTTCCTCCCATCGTGAAACGGCAGTGGCTACTTTTTGGTAAATATCATCAGCTTTCTTAGAATCTAACTGAAAGTATTCTGCGACCTCATAGGCTAGTTTAATCTCAAGAGCATTGCTCATGTCATCGATGTTTAGGTGCAACCCCGTAGCATTCAGGGTAGGGTTAATGTCATACGCTGGCGATAATCGCCAACCTGTCGTATCAAAAATGAAACCGTGGTTACGTAGATGGTCGTCGCTATTGGAAACCATAATATTGAATAGTATGCGCGCCCAAAGCTGCTCTAAGTCTTCTTGTGTGTTTGAGCCATTCTGGATAAGGAATTCAGCGAGTTCTAGATAGCTTGCACCGTCATCATTACCGTCAAAATACGCTAATTGCGTCATGGCTGAAGTGAAATGAAGCCTTTTACCATCATCGTCACGGTCGAACCGCTTGGTAAGAAAGATATGGTGGTGCGAACCAATGGCTTGTACCTTTGATTCTGCCATATTGATCCCAGCCTCGAGAGCCATTTGGTAAACCACAAATTCCCATAGCCCTATGTCATAATCATCATAACGGCTTGGGAATTTGGCTAACCAGAGAGTGTTGTCAACATTCCTAACGGATGCTTTCGGGCGAGCGCCACCTAGTGATGAACCTGGAGAGATAAGCATGTTGAGCCATTTGAGATAATCTGGGTTGTCAAACTCTGGTTTATCCTCCACACCATTTGCTGCTTGCTGTAGTTCTGGCAGTGATGTCATAGCTGGTGCGGCTAAGTCGTCATTGTCATCAAGGAATGGGCCGTCATGCGAGGTACGGAAGCGTAGAGCTCCCATACGAAACGAGTCATGCACTCCCAATAGATAGTCTGTTTCAAACAAATTGTTTGCTCTACGTTTTTCGTGACGTGCTATCACCGCTTCTCGCCGCTGCATCAGTAGCCGGCCCCAGCGATCAGGACATGAATCCAGAAAGACTTTGAAGTTTCTGTCATCTTCTGCGTGTTGCTCCCCCACGTACAATTGAAGCGCTGGATCGATTTGGTGCACGTACTTGGAAGCCAACCACTCCTCGTCGTAATTAAAGCTAAAATGCTCTTTGCTGCGAATCACAGAGGACCGTAATGTACCTACAAGCATTGGTTCCTCTGTATCAATCCAATCAGCGTAGACGTAGATTTCCATTAGTTAGCAGTCCTTATCGTTTTCTTTTTAATAACTCTATATCTTGAAGCTTCCTACCAAGCTCATCATCAAGTGCTACCTTGCCAAGATCCGCTAATAGGCCAAGTACAGCAAGCACATTAACATAGTGGCCGATAGACACTGAAGGATCACCTTTAGCTATTTTCCGTAGTGTCGGCTTGGAAATACCAGTCCTCTTGTGCATCATATCTTGGCTTATTCCTCGGCGCTTCATAGCCAACGTTATGTTCTCGCCCAAGTCATGTAGGATTTTTAGATTCTTCGGGAACACTACCGCCCCGCGCTTAGTCTGAGTATTTTTGATTACCATAATGAAACTATGCTTTCACTTAGCCCTGTTAAGTGAAAGTATAGTTTTACAACAAAATTGATTCAATGACATTTTCGACAAATTGAGAGTAGCAAAACAGGATAGCCAAAACATTTAGAAGAGAAACTACGCTTTCACAAAATGTTATTTATGTGAAATCACAGTTTCTCTTTTGATTCTTACTGACGGTGCAAGCCAGTTTCCCATTAGGCTTTATCGTTGAATTCTGAGGATGTCGTTTTAAAAATACGAGAGTAATCGCTACCAGCCAAATGCCTTTTCACAACAAGAAGCAAAGTCTACTAGTTGCGTCCACAGCTTTAAACTTCAAGACTACGTCTCGCAATGTAAATTCTGTATCTTGATGTTTTAGGCTTTGCACAATGGGAGTTACAATAGCTATTTCTCTCGCTGATAGTTTTACATCAATACCTCTAGTACTTCACTGACTTGATATCGTTGCAACTGGATTTAGAGAATCAGACTTAACTTTAGGGTTAAGCGAAATTTTTATACGAACTACTATTTATATGTGATTCTTTAGAAAGTCTGGAAATGATTTTTCCAGATTTTTTACTGTAACCATTTCTATGATATTTAACCCCTTCTAGCACTAATTCCTTCAGCTCGTCATTTAAATTATTTTCAAGTTTATCAATAGCTAGCGTGACATTTTCTGCATTGACAGGATTGGGTCACTATTTTAACCTCATTGTCGCTAAGCGAAAGCAAAGCACTTCTTTCTAGCGTTATGCGTTAGTTAGTAAACGAAGTCGGTTCTCTATTGCTATTTTTCGCATCGAGAGAATCGGCAAATTAAAGAAGCGGAAATTCCGCAAATTAAATTGGAGTTTTTCATGATGAAACTAGGAATGTTCCTAATTAAGTCACGTCTATCCCTAAATCAAATTTTCTTACAGGAGAAAACCAATGTTTACCAGTGGTATGAACACCGACGAAGTAACATGTCGTAAAACGTTACTTGAAGCTAATGAGCAGAATCAAATTCAAGATATTTTAGAAATCGTGTTTCAAATCGCTACTAGCGAATATGAAGCATTAGATGATGGAATTCTTTTAGAGTTAGGTTTTGCAACAAGAAGTGATGCTAAGGCTGCGCGAAATTGGATGCCAAAAGGAAGTAAAGATGGCTACGGAAACCTCCCTTGGGAGAGAGCCGTGAGCAAATCTATCTATAGTTCTAAACGTTTTGTCTTAGCGATAAAGCATAATCGAGAATTAGTAGGTTTGGTATCTGGTGAAGTGGATTTGACCAATAAGCGGTTGATATTGCGTCAGATTGAGAGAGATGCCAGTAAAGTTAGCTTTGAAGGTCGTGCTATCCCATTTGTTTCTGGGTTGATGTACAGAATTTCAGAAGTCTTTGAATTGGATGAAATTCGTATTATGGAACCAGCTAAAGGGTTGATTGACAGGTACAAAGAATTCTTTACAGATGCAGAGGAAGTTGAGCTTCGTCCCCCGTATCTAAAAGTTCCAGTTTACAAGCTATCTAGCTAATAGCTTTTAGCGTTGGTATATAAAGTTGGCTCGTTTTTAGAGTAAAAACGGGCTGACTTGTTTTGCGCATTTACAGATTTAAGAGTACCAGATCGCGAACGCTCTAGCATGGCTAGCGCTTTTGCTTTTGCTTTTGCGATTGCAGCTATGTTTGAGGTTGTCATTGTGAGTACCTTAATTGGTTTGATGAGTGTGAAAGACATGTACGTGCTTGTACATATATTAGACGATAATACAGCATGAAGGAATGGTCAACAATACTTTTAGTTATCAGCTAAGGTCTGTTTTGAAAGTGTGTTGTATGTAAAATGCTAACTCTTGCTTTTGTTTTTTGTCTAATCTGTTAATTAAACGAACTAAGTTTGCAGTAATTTCATCCTCAGAAAAAAAGTAGCTCAACGGCACATCAAGCTCATCCGCAATTAATTTTAGCGTTCGCACATCTGGTGTATGTTTGCCTTTTTCGTATTGGTTCATCCTAGGACTTGCCGAGCTTTCATCCATACCTATTCTCACTCCCAAGGCTTTTTGAGAGAGTTTTGCTTTTTTACGCGCTTCTTTGAGGCGCAGTGGGATTGGATTTTGGAATGACACTTATGGTTCATATCTTAAAGCTCAACTTAACTAAGATTTTCTTAGTTTTACTGATTTCTGTATACTAAGTAATCCTTAGTTTTTGGTGGCATTAGTAATACATGAAACGTTCTATGAAGATCAGTGCAGAGATGTACAAGTTGTTGATTGAAAGAACATTAGATGGCTTTTCAGTAATTGAATTAAGGGATGAGTTTATTGTTCTAAAAGGCTCTCCTATTGATCCTGATGAAGCGCGCAAAAAGGTTTATTGACAAATCTTACGGTTTATAAAGAAAGGCTGGCTTAGAAGTGAAGGGAGCGGTCGTCAAAAAAGATACTTTCAGACAGACACTTTTAAATCTCTTAATGTGGAGCCAAAGTCAGGAAATGTAGATATTGAGATTGTTTTGAACCAGGACTACTCGGTATTAGTGAGTGAGCGTAATCAATATAAAGGAGAGTTAGAGATTGTTTTAGGTGAGATTGACGAATACCAGTCTCTCAATGTTCGATTCCCTGAACTGGAACCAAAATTAATCACGCTTCTTGATGAAGCAAAAGAACGTTCTGCGTGTCTACTGGGAAAGGTTAATGGGTTAACAAATGTTCTGAAGGTGCTCTCTGGTCAAAAAATAGTGCACCAGAAGTTCAAAACTAAGGCCTTGCTTTTTGAAAGGACATAGAGCGATATATAACCAAAGATCAAGTGATTTTTATTTTTCTTAGTTATGTATTAGCTAGTTATGTGCTTGAGGTTTTGAGAGTGCTTTTAGTTAAAAAGGTTATAGGTTAGCAGATACTAACAGGTGATGGCATTAAATGGAGTTATCCACAGTGGGTGTGTTATATGCAACTTGAAATACTGGCTTAGTAACATTATCTTGTTATCTGTAGTGTCAAAGACACAATATGTAGTGTCTTTCTGTGGAGGGAAAACTAACAGGTATTAGATAAAGAAAACCCCCAACGATTGTCAGGGGCTCACTTAAAGACAATCATCACCTACTAGGATGGATGTTCATCTAAACGTCGAACACTTAGCTTAGCATCCATCCTGGTGAACATGAAATAGTTATCACCAATTTTTGGAAGCTTAGTTATGCCTAAAAATATCAAACAGACTTCAAGTGATGTTGCTTCACTTGCCTCTCATATCCTAAAGAACCCAAATGCTTCAACGATCGCAAAAGCGTTTGCTGGTTCGGCTTTATCACAAACTTCAACCTCCAGGCAGACTAGCTCTGAAATGGAAAGCAGAGCGTCTAAAGCGTTGCAGAGCACTAAATACAGTGAAGAAACGAAAACTCTCGCTGCTTCTGTTTTATCTCAATCAAGCAAAGATCGGTAGGAAGAAGTATATGTCCCGTAAAGATTTACTAACGGATATTGCTGACACTCTAAAAAGCATGGTGCAGTAACTCGTATATTCGAGATGCTCACCAAGAAGAGCTATGAGCCTCTTCAATGTCCACGCTGCAATGGTCCAGGGTATGAGCCATGACTAAGCTAGTGAGGATAGGGTCGTAAGTCGTGGTAAATCTATTGTCACAACTTATGCAAAGTGTACTTAGGTGATGGATTGAAAACGGAGGTTACATGCCAAATCCACCTGAATATGAACACCTTAAAAACCAAGTCCGAATTCTTAGTTTGAATGGCGGTGGTGCAAGAGGCTTGTTTACTATCAGCTTGTTAGCTGAAATAGAGCGAATCATCGAGGAAAAACAAGGTATTAACGGTTTTAAAGTTGGAGATTATTTTGACCTGATTACAGGTACTTCTATTGGTGGAATTCTGGCTTTGGGTTTGGCTTATGGAAAGAGCGCCAGAGAACTGGAAGATGTATTTAGAAAACAAGCTGGGTATATTTTCCCAGAGCAGAAATACCCACGATTTTTCCCAGTTTTTCGCAGACGGTATCGACTGGCCAGAGGTCCACTTTATGATAGTAAGCCATTGGCTAAAACGATAGCCAGTATGGTAGGAGAAGAGAGCACTTTTAATGATCTGAAGTGTCGAGTTCTAATTCCTACAGTTAATCTTTCTACAGGTAAACCTCAGTTCTTCAAAACGCCCCACAATCCTGAGTTTCATAGGGATGGCCGTATAAAACTAATAGATGCAGCCTTAGCTACCTCAGCTGCTCCCACATATTTTGCTCCTCATTACTGTGTAGACTTAGATTCGTACTTTGCAGATGGGGGATTGGTTGCTAACAATCCGAGTTTTATTGGCTTACATGAAGTTTTTCGTGATATGACGACAGATTTTCCTGAAACAAAGGTTAGTGATGTCAGGATACTCAACGTAGGTACCTTGGGGGAGGAGTATAGTCTCAGCCCTTCTAGTTTGGCAGGTAAAAGCGGTTATCTAGGATTATGGGGAATGGGAGAGCGGTTAGTTCTCAGTACCATGACGGCAAACCAGCAACTTCACAGAGCAATGTTGTTAAGAGAGTTAGCGACACATGAGGCCGCAGGCAATCTCGTGTACCTGGATGACACAATACCTCATGAAGCTGCAGGTGACATTACGTTAGATAACGCTTCTGCAAGCTCGCTCAGTAATTTAGCTAGCCGCGGTAGGCAGTTAGCTACTGAAGAGTTCACTAAAAACAAAGCATTGGCAGATTTTTTCAAAGTACCTGCCCGCAAATTTAAGTAAATCTTAGAGGAGAGTGAGAATGACTTGGAACTTTCACCAGTACTACACAAACCGAAATGATGGCTTGATGGGCAAGCTAGTTCTTACAGACGAGGAGAAGAACAATCTAAAGGCATTGCGTAAGATCATCCGCTTAAGAACACGAGATGTATTTGAAGAAGCTAAGGGTATTGCCAAGGCTGTGAAAAAAAGTGCTCTTACGTTTGAAATTATTCAGGAAAAGGTGTCAACGACCCAAATTAAGCACCTTTCTGACAACGAACAACGAGAAGTGGCTAAGCTTATTTACGAGATGGATGATGATGCTCGTGATGAGTTTTTGGGATTGACACCTCGCTTTTGGACTCAGGGAAGCTTTCAGTATGACACGCTGAATCGCCCGTTTCACCCTGGTCAAGAAATGGATATTGATGATGGAACCTATATGCCAATGCCTATTTTTGAGTCAGAGCCTAAGATTGGTCATTCTTTACTAATTCTTCTTGTTGATGCATCACTGAAGTCACTTGTAGCTGAAAATTATGGCTGGAAATTTGAAGCTAAGCAGACTTGTGGGAGGATTAAGATTGAGGCAGAGAAAACACATATTGATGTACCAATGTATGCAATCCCTAAAGATGAGTTCCAGAAAAAGCAAATAGCTTTAGAAGCAAATAGATCATTTGTTAAAGGTGCCATTTTTGAATCATATGTTGCAGATTCAATTACTGACGATAGTGAAACTTATGAATTAGATTCAGAAAACGTAAACCTTGCTCTTCGTGAAGGTGATCGGAAATGGATCAATAGCGACCCCAAAATAGTTGAAGATTGGTTCAACGATAGTTGTATACGTATTGGTAAACATCTTCGTAAGGTTTGTCGCTTTATGAAAGCGTGGAGAGATGCGCAGTGGGATGTTGGAGGTCCGTCATCGATTAGTCTTATGGCTGCAACGGTAAACATTCTTGATAGCGTTGCTCATGATGCTAGTGATCTCGGAGAAACAATGAAGATAATTGCTAAGCATTTACCTGGTGAGTTTGCTAGGGGAGTAGAGAGCCCTGACAGTACCGATGAAAAGCCACTCTTCCCACCCTCTTATAAGCATGGCCCTCGGGAGATGGACATTATGAGCAAACTAGAGCGTTTGCCAGAGATTCTGTCATCTGCTGAGTCAGCTGACTCTAAGTCAGAGGCCTTGAAAAAGATTAATATGGCGTTTGGGAATCGTGTTACTAATAGCGAGCTTATTGTTTTGGCAAAGGCTCTACCGGCTTTCGCTCAAGAACCTAGTTCAGCCTCTAAACCTGAAAAAATCAGCAGAACAATGGTAAGTGGCTGAAAGTGAAGCAGGAATTACATCATACATTACTGGGATGCGGATTTCGTTATACGCCCGCTAAACAAATGCCTAATGGCATTCTGTTGGATACAAAAAGCCGACGCAAAGGCTACTACGTAAAAGAGTACTCGACTAAAGGTGGGGTATTTGTAATTGCTTTGGTTCTGTGGAATGACCCGCACATACAGTTACCCTTTGCGTATATTCTGCAGCAACCTGAACAGTATAAAGGTCGACTACTGCCTCACATTAATTTCGGGTTTTACCTGTGCTATGTTGCTCAAATGGAGGCTGATTGGAACTCCAATGATCTAAAGTCAACTTATCAAGATGTGGATGAGCAAATACAGCTAACCTTGGATAACTCTGTCGCATCTGTCGAGAGTGGAACGTCAAATGATGTTGAGCTTGAAGGAGAGTTTAGTGCTTATTGGCAATCAGAAGAAGAGCTCTACCTGTTAGCTAAGCCGTCGAGAAAAGCTCAGTTAAAGGCTCATCTAGTAGAAGCTGAGCTAAGTAGTGGCTCTATCCGGAGAGAGTACGTAGCTGCTTGCTCTGAGCAAAGTGAAGAGTTAGTAAAATGGTTGAACCAAAGAAAGTTCGATGAAAGCTCCCTGCAAGAAGTGTTAATTACAACACATTGTATATCAGTAAAGCCGAACCGTTTGGCAGGTGTAAACTGGCCTCCATCTTGCCTTCGTGAGGTGTTAAGTTGGTTGAAGCTCGTTGATTGCTCTGCGCATGCTCGGACGGTTACTCTCTTGATGGCCAAGAGGACAAAACGTCACATATTTTTGTTTGATGTGGAGGGGCAAGATGAATTGGCCGTTTACTTGGAGCTGAATTTAGATGTTATTGGTAAGCGGTACTTTGGTAGGAATGCCGCTAGAAAGCGGAACATAAACAATGAAGCGGCATTATTAGGTGGCAAGTTTGTGAATGCCAACTTTAAGCGGCTAGGTGTGACCAGGGCTGATCGAGACACTCTACTAAGTCGTAATCAACCGCGACCAGACGTTGGAAATTTAAGTCAGAAGCGTATTGCTCTTATTGGATGCGGGACTATAGGTGGATATTTGGCAGAACTGCTGCTGCGTAGTGGTGCTGGCTGCGGAGAAAATTACTTCCACCTTTATGATAATGATTCTTTCAAACCACACAATTTTGCTCGGCATTCTCTGACAGCTCATAACTTTGGTCTAGCGAAATCTATAGCTTTAGCCAATAGCCTGAAGGAAGCCGTCCATATCGCTCAGAGTATCAAAGGAATTGACAGACAGTTCCCTATCCAGGCAGATGTTCTATCGAAATATGACATTGTTATTGATGCAACAGGTCGCCCACCTGTTTCCAAACGTCTTGCAGCAGTGGCTAGGACTCTAATTGCAGATATTAGGCCTGTTCTTATTCATGCATTTAATGATGGTAATGGGCGGGCTTCAAAGGTTTTGGTTGATGATGGTCGCTGCTGTTATGGTTGTATGATGGCTGATCCAGCAGTTTATCGAAACAACATAGATCTTCGTTTTGAGGGCATTGATCTGGCAAAAGAGAAGCACATAAGTTGTGGGAGTACATATACACCATATGATGCTGCAGTAAGCCATATAACGGCGGCTTTAGCTCAGGAGGCCGTCTTGAATACGCTAGAGCATACACTTCCCTGGAACTATAGTGAGCATATGTTAGATGGTTCTCGTTCGAAAAAGCCGAGAACTCTAAAGCGCTTCTCAGGATGTAATATTTGTGATGAGTGATGTCGAACTTGTTTTCAAAGATGAGAGTGATTGCCTTGTTGTCATTATGGGACATGTAGTAACGCGATTACTGTCTTATCGTCAGCTCCATCAGCTTACCCCTGAGTCTGCTGGTGTCCTTATAGGAGAGCGTAGAGGACAACATTTGGTTGTTTGCGATATCTCTGAACCTGGGTCTGGCGACATTCGTCAGAGGTGCAGAGTTGATCGTCGAGGAGTTCACCATCAGTCACGAGTGAATGAGGCCTTTGAAAGATCTGCTGGTACTCATCTGTACCTTGGGGAGTGGCACACACACCCGGAAGATAGACCATTCCCCTCCGCGACAGATAGACATTCTTGGAGAAGAAATATTGTCTCCGACGAGTCTATGCTCTTACTGATAGTTGGCCGCAAGGGCTTTTGGCTTGGTAAGAAAGAAAGAGAGTTAATTACTGTATTTAAGAAAATCGAATCTTAGGTATACTAATTCATTCACTGTACTTCGGAAGTTGTTCAATATCGGATTCAAATTCTGAAATTTTGTACTGATATTGCTGAATCATTAAGGTGAGCTGGTTATGTTGGCTCGCCATACTAGATAGTTGTTCTTTTAAATCTTCTACTTGCTCTCGGTACTTTTCCTTCAGTTTTATTTCCTTATTTAATCTATCTCTTAAGCTAGAAATCTTATCTTCATATGCATTTTGAGTCCTAATTTTCGGTGAGTTCCGGATGGCGGACTCTTTGATTTTTTGTACTATATCTTTGTAGTAATAGGCAGAGCCATCACCGAGTCCAGCTTCTTCTTCGACAGCCTTAACGGATATCTTCCTTGCAGGATCTACGCGGTGAGTTTTTCCCGATAAAATTCTTCCTAGTGCTTGCTCTAGTTCAACCTTCGTAATTTGGGATTTGCTCATATTTATCGTTACCTATTTCAAATCTAGTGAATGGGATCTGGAACTTATGAAGAACTTTTTCTGCGGCTCTTATTTGAGTAATAAAATGTGAATACATGGAAGATGTTAGTGAACCTATAGCTTCCATGTCAGTAACTTGTTTGCATACCCATTGATAGCGTTTGTTCCAGTTTTCAGCTTTTTCTTTATCGATAAGCTGGTTTTCACAACTCATACAGTTGGCTGGAGAACTCACTTTATGCATCTGGCATTCGTAACCAGCCATACAGTAAGAGTGTAATGTACCAACAAGAGTTAATCGACCAGCTTTAACATGTTCATCTATTGCATCCCAAGATTTGTATTTTTTATGTAGGGATATTCGATTTTTATTTATAGAGCCTGCCATATGACCCATAAGTTGACCTGAATCCCAGCCTTTATACCATTCATGAATTTTTTGTGTCGTAGACTCTTGGATTACGTCATTGAGGAATGCTTGAAGCTCTGTATCGATCTGTAGTGCTTTTATTTTGCTGGCAAGCCCACCTTCTCCGTACCATTCTGTTGTGGGTAGATCTAGGTGTTTGAACTGTTCTTTTATCGCAATATCGTGACAAAGGTTATGACGTTTTGAAAATACAGCAAAAGTTCTGCGTAGTTGATGGGTAGTTAATGGCCAGATATTGCCAACTTTTAAATTTTCAGCAGCCTTTTTGGGTTCCCTATTTGGATTGATAATTTTAAATTCATTTAGGTCATTTTCTGTTATAATGGCATTTGCTTTTTTACATATTTTTCTGAAGTGTCTTCTCATATTATTATCTTGAGAAATAATGGGTAATTGAGATTTTCGACCTTGGACTAACCATAAACATGAAGAATTATATTCACTCATTGGATCATCATCTTCTATTAATTGAATTCGCATAAACCTTGATATTGCTTCTGCTAAATCAATTGCCTTCTCTGCTAGTTTGGTTGTTATCCATTCTGCTGGCTTTCCTCTACCTTGTGAAAATTTATGATGTTCAGATCTAAGAACGTAATACTTTCTTCCATATAATTCTTTGTCTCTAAAACTATTCGAATCTAAACAATATAATTCTGAACGCCGCATTCCGGTAAGGGCTCCACATACAATGAAACATATTGTTTGTAATTCGATAATAGCACTTTGTAGCTTTCGTTCATTATGCGGTAATTTCAGATATAAAGGGGTTTCAGATAAATGGGATTTTATTATTGAGTGATATGATGCTGGCATATGGTTATTCACTTCTACTCTGTAGTCAGTGGAGTCTTGATTTATCCATGTCCATTTACCGCTTGAAATTTTTTCATCTACCCTACGTTTTCCTTCTTCATAGTTTTGTCTTAAGTCATGTAGCAGTTCATGAATGGCTTCTTTATATGGAAAAAAATCTTCTATTTGCTGAAAACAATAGCTATATATTTTTTCCATAATTTTAGTAGGAATTGCATAAAATTGGTTAGTGCCTTCTTCTTTACGTTTTCCTGTCATTTCATAAGCAAACTTTGTAGATGTTTGATCTTTTTGTATCTTGAACTTTATAGGTAGATAGCGACTAACTCTCTCTATATTTGACAAAGTGTTGTATAGAGCAGCTACTTGAGAATGTTGATAATTTTGTGATCGAATATAGTCAGAGAATTCTGCAAATACAATATTTGATGACAGATCTTTTATGGAGCGAAATCCTTTGGATTCTATGAACTTATAGATTTGGGCTAATTTTGAAAATCGCGCTAGAAGTGTTGATGGTTTAATTACCGCTCCTTTTCTATGATGTCCTGATATATAAAGCCATGAGAAACATATAATCTTCATTTCTCTAGCTAAATTCTCATCAGAGAATGATGAAAAAATAGTATGTTTTTTATGGACAACTCTAGAATCCAAGTACGCAGAAAAGTTCCATTCTTCATCTCCAAAATAGCTTTTAGGGCTGCCATCATATTGTTTTGTTACAACAATTTTATCTAATTTTTCAAAATCTTTATTAAGATAAAGATTAATTACTTTTTTATATTCGGAAATGTTTTCTTTAAGTATATTTTTAGGTAGTTCAAATAATGGCGTCATAGCTTGTCCTTAAAAATCGATATTGATGCCTTCCGGCCATAAAGGATGTCTACCTTCATTCTGTAGTTTTTTTTCGGCTAACCTTTTAACTTTGGGGTGGATGGTGAAGACAATGCGATTGATCGAATTTAAAAGATCAGAATAGTTTTTATTAAAATGTTGCTCACTGAGATGGTGAACTTTTGAATCGATGATGGATTCTCGATAACTCAGTAAACACCAGATATCCTCAACACTTTCAATGATGACCTGATTTTCACAATTGAAGCAATTATGAATGTCAGAACAAGCCAGATGGTCAACGTTAAAGTCTTTCGGACTGAAGTGATTCCTCCTTCGATATTTGTCAGCATGACTGGAATAGACATCTTTACAGCCCGTTCCTATAATCGTTTTTTCGCCGTGCTTATCTGCATATTTTGCAAGGAACTCCTCGTACGGAAGAACTTCTAATCCCAACTCTTTTTTTGCAAATTCTTTTGCAGCATTAATATCTGAACATCGAGCAGCGCCTTCAATTGTGTAAGTTGCTGCAAGCAACTGTTTTTGGTTCTCAACCTGATTTCCGGAAGAATAGTGCTTTGATAACGTGTATGGGGTGTTGCCTAAGAGCAATGCTGTTTCAGTTGCATTTCCCGTTTTTGCTAAATAGCGGGAACTTCCACTGGCACGAAATTTTGAAGCCATTGGCCTCAATGGCTCACCATCATCAGATTTTAGATAAAACGTCTCATACAGCCATTTAGAGAAGGTTTGTATATGTCCTTGTTCCAAAGGCGCAATATGATCTTTTTTGGTTTGCCAGAGCAAATGAGGATCCGAAGAAATAAGGCTACTAAGCTGCAATAGCTGCTCAAAAAATCTAAGTGCTATTTTGGGAACATGAAATGTACCGTTATCCCCAATCGATATAGATACATACTTATTTGCTCTAGGCTTTAAAACACTTTGCTCAAACCACTTACCACCTTCAAATATTTTTTCTTTCGGCTTTGTCATGTTGAGGAGAACGGTTGTATTGCCCCAAGTGTAATATGACAACATGAAGTAGGCGGCACTAAAGCATTTTGTTATTGGTGAGGCGATTTCATGTGTATGGTTGTTGTAGGTAAAGGCCGCAGTTCTTTTATTGGTTGAGGCATTCAAATGTATGCTCGGGTTCTCCATGATTTGTTTAGAGATCTGTCTGAAAAATGAGTTAATAACTTTGATTAAGGAAGACAGCTCTCGATCTGAATAACCTTGAGTGGGATTAGGTTCAGAGCGAAACAATCCATAAGGAGAGAACCATTCTGAGCTTGGGTTACCAAGCATTTCCAAACATTTTTTTGAACAAGAAATCATTTTTCGTGCAGAATTGACGTTCATTGAAGATATACGAACTTGTTCTATTAAGTGCCTCTCCCATGACTCAACAGCGGCTGAGCTTTCCGGATTAAGTCTTTTTGAATCACAAAAGCGAACGTACTTTGCAAAATCTCTTAGGTAGCTTTGTTTTGTCAGATCAGAGTATTCGTTCGTCTCAGTAAATGTTCGGTACCATCTCAAAACATCAGCATCTCGATTTGCAGGTTCGGCTTGTTGTAAATCTCTTTTAAAAGCAACGCCTTTGTAGAAAAAACGAGTGAAGTCATAAGTGAACGTTTGTTTGATTCCGGTGCGAAGTTTGATTGTTAACGTTGGAGGAGAGTAAGTCATAACATTGCTTCCTCCAATATTTGGTCAAGCATCACAATCGCATTTTGGTTTGCTTTTTCTTTTCTCAAATATCGAAGGTATTTCCATGTGGTTTTATCGTCTTTGTGCCCCATCCATCCCATGATCAAAGCTAAGGCATCGCCAACTGGGAGATGGTTCATTAATGAATCGAGGCGATAGGTTCCATAGGTCGCTCTCAAGTCATGAGTGCGATGATTAAAGATAATATTGTGTTTCTGGTGGATGTGGTGTTTTAGGCGACGAAAATGTTGCTGGATGTTGTTACTACAAAGCGGGTTACCTAAATTGTTAAGGAGAAGCGTTTTATTTGTATTATTAGTTTTCTGTTCCCGTTTGAGTCGTCGTTCACTAACCAAATAGTCATACATTCTGCGCATTAGCTGGTTAGGTATTTCTACTTTGCGCGTTTTGTTGAATTTTGTATGTACGCCGTTATGAGCTCCGAGTTCAACTTCGTATCGACGAATATGTTGTTGAGGCATTTCCACAACCGAAAATGGAAATGTACAAGCTTCTTCAACGCGTAATCCAGACTGTATTTGTAGTAGTTGATGAATGATAAATTCTTCGGAACACTCTCTGAGGCAGTCGGCGAAACATAATAGTTCTTGCTGAGATAATGGATTGAGTTTCTGCTGTTCATTTCTGGCCGGTTTCCTGATTCTTAGATCAGTTGAACGTACTGCGAACCTCGGGTTGTTATGATTCATCATTCCTGTATTGGCAATGTGAACTATCTGATAATTAAATGGTTTGCTCTCTTCGGTGAAGGTGATAAATCTTTCATGAGCTGCCCATTCATAGAACTTTATGACATGAAGAATGTACATAGATGCTGTCGAAAAAGCGATCTCACCGCTTCTAGCTGCTTTTAACAGGTCATCATTTCTGAATCGATAGGTGGGTTTTAGATAGTCGTTTGCTGGAAAATTATCCCAGGAATAATTATTTGTTTCTAAGAACTGCCAATATCTCTTAAGAGCGCGAACACTCACTGTTACATCGACTGCTTTTCGAATATTCACCAAGTAATTGAGCCAAAGGTTCACCGGTAGCAGGTATTCGTTGTCTTTAGAGTAAAAGGTAGGAAATCCACTTAATTGAATGGATTTCGATTTGCTTGATGGCGGATAGATTCGGGGAACATCAAAATTTTTCGAATTTATGACAGTAACCATACCAGCCTCCAATGTATTTGATATACGTAGAGGCTAGTATGTTTTCCAGAGTTTACAAATCTACAGGGTGGATTTTCCAGATACCGATCTACATGGTAACAAATTCTTCTGAACCCGTTGGGTGAATTGCGACCACGGAATCGAAATCGGCTTTGGTTGCGCCCATTTTTATCGCGACACCAAAACCTTGGATCATTTCATCAACCGCAAAACCGATGCCGTGTAGACCAACCACGGTCTCTTCTGGGCCAGCGCAAACCAGCTTCATTTTGCATGGCTGACGGTGAGAGGTGACGGCGGTGTACATAGCGGTGAAGCTGGATTTGTACACTTTCACGTTCTCTGCACCGTACTGAGCAATCGCTTGTGGCTCAGTCAGACCAATGGTGCCGATCGGTGGGTGGCTAAACACCACGGTTGGAACCAACTGGTAATCCATCTTGGCGTTCAGTTTGTTATTAAACAGGCGCTCAGAAAGTTGACGTCCCGCTTTT
>NZ_ADBD01000014.1:0-118305 GCF_000176715.1 Vibrio sp. RC586
CTGTGTGGGCACTCGTTGATGATAATCAAAAAAGATTTATCAATGAACTGAGTGACCATTTGAATGAGCAATCATTCAGCACAGTCAATTCAACATTACTTCGCTTTTTATTAAGCAAAGAATGTAATCAGTATTCATTGAGCCGAAGCGAAAGCTTCAAAAACTTTTAATTGAAGAGTTTGATCATGGCTCAGATTGAACGCTGGCGGCAGGCCTAACACATGCAAGTCGAGCGGCAGCACAGAGGAACTTGTTCCTTGGGTGGCGAGCGGCGGACGGGTGAGTAATGCCTGGGAAATTGCCCGGTAGAGGGGGATAACCATTGGAAACGATGGCTAATACCGCATAACCTCGTAAGAGCAAAGCAGGGGACCTTCGGGCCTTGCGCTACCGGATATGCCCAGGTGGGATTAGCTAGTTGGTGAGGTAAGGGCTCACCAAGGCGACGATCCCTAGCTGGTCTGAGAGGATGATCAGCCACACTGGAACTGAGACACGGTCCAGACTCCTACGGGAGGCAGCAGTGGGGAATATTGCACAATGGGCGCAAGCCTGATGCAGCCATGCCGCGTGTATGAAGAAGGCCTTCGGGTTGTAAAGTACTTTCAGTAGGGAGGAAGGTGGTTAAGTTAATACCTTAATCATTTGACGTTACCTACAGAAGAAGCACCGGCTAACTCCGTGCCAGCAGCCGCGGTAATACGGAGGGTGCAAGCGTTAATCGGAATTACTGGGCGTAAAGCGCATGCAGGTGGTTTGTTAAGTCAGATGTGAAAGCCCTGGGCTCAACCTAGGAATCGCATTTGAAACTGACAAGCTAGGGTACTGTAGAGGGGGGTAGAATTTCAGGTGTAGCGGTGAAATGCGTAGAGATCTGAAGGAATACCGGTGGCGAAGGCGGCCCCCTGGACAGATACTGACACTCAGATGCGAAAGCGTGGGGAGCAAACAGGATTAGATACCCTGGTAGTCCACGCCGTAAACGATGTCTACTTGGAGGTTGTGACCTAGAGTCGTGGCTTTCGGAGCTAACGCGTTAAGTAGACCGCCTGGGGAGTACGGTCGCAAGATTAAAACTCAAATGAATTGACGGGGGCCCGCACAAGCGGTGGAGCATGTGGTTTAATTCGATGCAACGCGAAGAACCTTACCTACTCTTGACATCCTCAGAAGAGACTGGAGACAGTCTTGTGCCTTCGGGAACTGAGAGACAGGTGCTGCATGGCTGTCGTCAGCTCGTGTTGTGAAATGTTGGGTTAAGTCCCGCAACGAGCGCAACCCTTATCCTTGTTTGCCAGCACGTAATGGTGGGAACTCCAGGGAGACTGCCGGTGATAAACCGGAGGAAGGTGGGGACGACGTCAAGTCATCATGGCCCTTACGAGTAGGGCTACACACGTGCTACAATGGCGTATACAGAGGGCAGCAAGACCGCGAGGTGGAGCGAATCTCACAAAGTACGTCGTAGTCCGGATTGGAGTCTGCAACTCGACTCCATGAAGTCGGAATCGCTAGTAATCGCAAATCAGAATGTTGCGGTGAATACGTTCCCGGGCCTTGTACACACCGCCCGTCACACCATGGGAGTGGGCTGCAAAAGAAGCAGGTAGTTTAACCTTCGGGAGGACGCTTGCCACTTTGTGGTTCATGACTGGGGTGAAGTCGTAACAAGGTAGCGCTAGGGGAACCTGGCGCTGGATCACCTCCTTACACGATGATTATCGTGATGAGTGTCCACACAGATTGATTTGGTTTAGATTTGAGCATCAAGTGGGGCTATAGCTCAGCTGGGAGAGCGCTTGCATGGCATGCAAGAGGTCTGCGGTTCGATCCCGCATAGCTCCACCATCTTTAAGCGTTTTCGCTGAGAATGTTTAAAAATGGTTCATCTTTTCTTTAAATAGAAAGGGAATCTTGCTCTTTAACAATTTGGAAAGCTGACAAAACAACAATTTATTGTTGTTTGTAAAGTTCTCAATGTTTATCGAAAGATAAACACCAACAACACATTCAAGTGTGCTTGGTATCGAATAAGACTTAGGTCTTGTTCAAAATTTGAGTCCGGCAAAATCTGTCTCGCACTCATGTAAATTAAACGCGAGACAACTTAGGTTGTTTAAACAACAACCCGAAACTCCTTCGGGTTGTATGGTTAAGTGACTAAGCGTACACGGTGGATGCCTGGGCAGTCAGAGGCGATGAAGGACGTACTAACTTGCGATAAGCGCAGATAAGGCAGTAAGAGCCGTTTGAGTCTGCGATTTCCGAATGGGGAAACCCAACTGCATAAGCAGTTACTGTTAACTGAATCCATAGGTTAACAGAGCAAACCGGGGGAACTGAAACATCTAAGTACCCCGAGGAGAAGAAATCAACCGAGATTCCGGTAGTAGCGGCGAGCGAACCTGGATTAGCCCTTAAGCACTCGGTGAAGTAGGTGAACAAGCTGGAAAGCTTGGCGATACAGGGTGATAGCCCCGTAACCGACGCTTCATCGAGCGTGAAATCGAGTAGGGCGGGACACGTGATATCCTGTCTGAATATGGGGGGACCATCCTCCAAGGCTAAATACTCCTGACTGACCGATAGTGAACCAGTACCGTGAGGGAAAGGCGAAAAGAACCCCTGTGAGGGGAGTGAAATAGAACCTGAAACCGTGTACGTACAAGCAGTAGGAGCACCTTCGTGGTGTGACTGCGTACCTTTTGTATAATGGGTCAGCGACTTATATTCAGTGGCAAGGTTAACCGTATAGGGGAGCCGTAGCGAAAGCGAGTCTTAACTGGGCGCTCAGTCTCTGGATATAGACCCGAAACCGGGTGATCTAGCCATGGGCAGGTTGAAGGTTGAGTAACATCAACTGGAGGACCGAACCGACTAATGTTGAAAAATTAGCGGATGACTTGTGGCTAGGGGTGAAAGGCCAATCAAACTCGGAGATAGCTGGTTCTCCCCGAAAGCTATTTAGGTAGCGCCTCGGACGAATACTACTGGGGGTAGAGCACTGTTAAGGCTAGGGGGTCATCCCGACTTACCAACCCTTTGCAAACTCCGAATACCAGTAAGTACTATCCGGGAGACACACGGCGGGTGCTAACGTCCGTCGTGGAGAGGGAAACAACCCAGACCGCCAGCTAAGGTCCCAAAGTATTGCTAAGTGGGAAACGATGTGGGAAGGCTCAGACAGCTAGGATGTTGGCTTAGAAGCAGCCATCATTTAAAGAAAGCGTAATAGCTCACTAGTCGAGTCGGCCTGCGCGGAAGATGTAACGGGGCTAAGCAATACACCGAAGCTGCGGCAATGTCCTTTGGGCATTGGGTAGGGGAGCGTTCTGTAAGCCGTTGAAGGTGAATCGTAAGGTTTGCTGGAGGTATCAGAAGTGCGAATGCTGACATGAGTAACGACAAGGGGGGTGAAAAACCTCCCCGCCGGAAGACCAAGGGTTCCTGTCCAACGTTAATCGGGGCAGGGTGAGTCGACCCCTAAGGCGAGGCTGAAAAGCGTAGTCGATGGGAAACGGGTTAATATTCCCGTACTCAATCAAATTGCGATGGGGGGACGGAGAAGGCTAGGTGGGCCAGGCGACGGTTGTCCTGGTTCAAGTGCGTAGGCTTAAGAGTTAGGTAAATCCGGCTCTTTCTAAGGCTGAGACACGACGTCGAGCACCTACGGGTGTGAAGTCATTGATGCCATGCTTCCAGGAAAAGCCTCTAAGCTTCAGATTTGATGGAATCGTACCCCAAACCGACACAGGTGGTCGGGTAGAGAATACCAAGGCGCTTGAGAGAACTCGGGTGAAGGAACTAGGCAAAATGGTACCGTAACTTCGGGAGAAGGTACGCTCTTGATGGTGAAGTCCCTCGCGGATGGAGCTGACGAGAGTCGCAGATACCAGGTGGCTGCAACTGTTTATTAAAAACACAGCACTGTGCAAAATCGCAAGATGACGTATACGGTGTGACGCCTGCCCGGTGCCGGAAGGTTAATTGATGGGGTTAGCGCAAGCGAAGCTCTTGATCGAAGCCCCGGTAAACGGCGGCCGTAACTATAACGGTCCTAAGGTAGCGAAATTCCTTGTCGGGTAAGTTCCGACCTGCACGAATGGCGTAATGATGGCCACGCTGTCTCCACCCGAGACTCAGTGAAATTGAAATCGCTGTGAAGATGCAGTGTACCCGCGGCTAGACGGAAAGACCCCGTGAACCTTTACT
Source organism: Vibrio sp. RC586 (assembly GCF_000176715.1). Lineage (NCBI taxonomy): Bacteria > Pseudomonadati > Pseudomonadota > Gammaproteobacteria > Vibrionales > Vibrionaceae > Vibrio > Vibrio sp. RC586. Next base: position 4,213 of record NZ_ADBD01000014.1, read on the forward strand.
ACAGCTTGGCACTGAACATTGAACCTACATGTGTAGGATAGGTGGGAGGCTATGAAGACGTGACGCTAGTTGCGTTGGAGCCGTCCTTGAAATACCACCCTTGTATGTTTGATGTTCTAACTTAGACCCGTTATCCGGGTTGAGGACAGTGCCTGGTGGGTAGTTTGACTGGGGCGGTCTCCTCCCAAAGAGTAACGGAGGAGCACGAAGGTGGGCTAATCACGGTTGGACATCGTGAGGTTAGTGCAATGGCATAAGCCCGCTTAACTGCGAGAATGACGGTTCGAGCAGGTGCGAAAGCAGGTCATAGTGATCCGGTGGTTCTGTATGGAAGGGCCATCGCTCAACGGATAAAAGGTACTCCGGGGATAACAGGCTGATACCGCCCAAGAGTTCATATCGACGGCGGTGTTTGGCACCTCGATGTCGGCTCATCACATCCTGGGGCTGAAGTCGGTCCCAAGGGTATGGCTGTTCGCCATTTAAAGTGGTACGCGAGCTGGGTTTAGAACGTCGTGAGACAGTTCGGTCCCTATCTGCCGTGGGCGTTGGAAGATTGAAGGGGGCTGCTCCTAGTACGAGAGGACCGGAGTGGACGAACCTCTGGTGTTCGGGTTGTGTCGCCAGACGCATTGCCCGGTAGCTAAGTTCGGAATCGATAACCGCTGAAAGCATCTAAGCGGGAAGCGAGCCCTGAGATGAGTCTTCCCTGACAGTTTAACTGTCCTAAAGGGTTGTTCGAGACTAGAACGTTGATAGGCAGGGTGTGTAAGCGTTGTGAGGCGTTGAGCTAACCTGTACTAATTGCCCGTGAGGCTTAACCATACAACACCCAAGGGGTTTTGTAGTGGACTCAAAGCTAAGCGCATAAGAATGTGTGTGAGAACGAAGACAGCTTTCCAGATTATTCTCTAGAAATAGAGAGAAAGAATTTGCTTGGCGACCATAGCGTTTTGGACCCACCTGACTCCATCCCGAACTCAGAAGTGAAACGAAACAGCGTCGATGGTAGTGTGGGGTTTCCCCATGTGAGAGTAGAACATCGCCAGGCTTTAATTTAGCACCAAGCGCTAGCCAATGCGGAGCGGTAGTTCAGTTGGTTAGAATACCGGCCTGTCACGCCGGGGGTCGCGGGTTCGAGTCCCGTCCGCTCCGCCACTTATTCGAGCTTAAGCTCAAAAAATCCACAGGGGTGTAGCTCCAATTGGCAGAGCAGCGGATTCCAAATCCGCGTGTTGGGAGTTCGAATCTCTCCACCCCTGCCATATATTGAACCTCAGCAGCAATGCTGAGGTTTTTCTTTATCCGTGTTTTGACAAATTCCAGTCAAGTATCGTGATACGTGACGTATGTAACTTTTCTTATTTACCATCTCATGCATCCCTTCTTCCCCTATTTCTTCCTTTAATTAAATCTATTCTTACGCTGAAATATCGCACTTTATCTTTATGAATGTTTAAAATAGCTTCTCTAAATAATGGAGGAACAAGCATGTCGCTATCTATGTTGGGGTTTATTGCTTTGGGTGGGGCGATTGGTGCTTGTGCCCGTTTCTTAGTCTCTGAAATGTGCATTACTCTTTTTGGCCGAGGTTTCCCTGTGGGAACACTCACCGTGAATGTTGTTGGCTCATTCACTATGGGGGTTTTGATTGCTTGTGTTGAAAACGAGTGGTTAAGCCCTTACCCGTGGAAACAAGTGATTGGGCTCGGTTTTTTGGGGGCATTGACGACATTCTCTACGTTCTCAATGGATAATGTGCTGTTAATGCAGCAAGGAGCCTTTTTTAAGATGGGAGCGAATGTGCTGCTCAACGTGATTTTGAGTATTTCCGCTGCTTGGCTTGGGTTCTACTGGTTAATAAAAAGTTGATAAGTGAAACAGTCATTTTACTTGGTTAACCAATAACCTTTATCTATAATGCTTCCACTTGTCGGAGTGCCATTGGGCTGAGACCGTTTATTCGGGATCCGTTGAACCTGATCAGGTTAATACCTGCGAAGGGAACAAGAGAAGACTCTCTGGGTGAGCTATTATTTTTAGTAGCGATCTTACCTGTCGACTCACCTCTTATAGCATTTTTCCGTCAAGCATTTCTCCCTCTTATTAAAAAGGAAATGCTATGTCGAATCGTAAACAAGCAAGACTGGAAGCGAAACGTTTTATAGAAACTCTTTCAGTTGAACCCTATCCAAACTCTCAAAAGACATATTTCGTAGGATCTCGTGCGGATATTCGTGTGCCTGTGCGTGAAATTGCCCTTAGTAATACCTTGGTCGGTGGTAGCAAAGAGGCACCTATTTTTGAGCCTAACGAGCCGATCTGTGTCTACGACACCTCTGGTGTTTATACTGATCCTGAGCATGATATAGACCTCTATACAGGACTTCCTAAACTGAGAGAGTCATGGATTGAAGAGCGTCAGGATACCCAGATTCTATCTAATATGAGTTCTCATTTTGCTCGTGAGCGATTGGCCGATGAGACACTTGATGAGCTGCGCTATGGACATCTTCCTCGTATTCGACGGTCTGTAAAGCAGCGTCGAGTGACTCAGTTACATTACGCAAGACAGGGTATTGTTACACCTGAAATGGAGTTCGTTGCGATTAGAGAAAACTCTCGTCGCCTATCAAATCAAGCCCTCAGTTTAACTCAGCAACATGCAGGCCAGAATTTTGGAGCACACCTTCCTGATTTGATTACCCCTGAATTCGTACGTAATGAGGTTGCAGAAGGGCGTGCCATTATCCCATGCAATATTAATCATCCTGAATCCGAGCCGATGATCATTGGCCGTAATTTCTTGGTTAAGGTGAACGCGAATATTGGTAACTCTTCGGTCAGTTCATCTATCGAAGAGGAGGTGGAGAAACTGGTGTGGGCTACTCGCTGGGGTGCTGATACGGTCATGGATCTTTCTACTGGGCGGAATATTCACGAAACACGGGAATGGATTCTGCGCAATAGCCCTGTCCCTATTGGTACTGTACCTATGTATCAAGCACTAGAAAAAGTGAATGGCATAGCTGAAAATCTCACTTGGGAAGTCATGCGTGACACTTTGCTTGAGCAAGCCGAGCAAGGTGTGGACTATTTTACGATTCATGCCGGTTTGTTATTGCGTTATGTGCCGATGACGGCAAAACGCCTGACTGGGATTGTCTCTCGCGGTGGTTCTATCATTGCTAAATGGTGCCTTTCTCACCATAAGGAGAATTTCCTTTATACCCATTTTCGTGAAATCTGTGAGATTTGTGCGCAGTATGATGTGGCTCTATCTCTTGGAGATGGGCTTCGTCCAGGCTCGATTGCTGATGCTAACGATGAAGCACAATTTGCTGAGTTACGTACTCTTGGTGAGCTAGCCAAAATAGCTTGGGAATATGATGTTCAGGTCATGATTGAAGGCCCAGGACATGTGCCGATGCATTTGATTAAGGCGAATATGGATGAACAGCTTAAACACTGCCATGAGGCTCCTTTCTATACTCTTGGACCATTAACCACCGATATCGCTCCTGGTTATGATCACATTACCTCAGGTATTGGTGCGGCAATGATTGGTTGGTTTGGGTGTGCCATGCTCTGCTATGTAACGCCGAAAGAGCACTTGGGATTACCCAATAAAGAAGATGTTAAAACAGGCCTTATTACGTACAAGTTAGCTGCACATGCTGCTGATTTAGCAAAAGGGCATCCAGGGGCTCAGATTCGCGACAATGCATTATCAAAAGCGCGTTTTGAATTCCGTTGGGAAGACCAATTCAACCTCGCATTAGATCCGGTAACAGCTCGTGCTTTCCATGATGAAACTTTACCGCAAGAGTCGGGGAAGGTTGCCCATTTCTGTTCTATGTGTGGCCCTAAATTCTGTTCTATGAAGATTTCACAAGAGGTAAGAGATTACGCTAATCATCAACAAACCTCAGAGACTTCAGTCATTGAATTGACCATGCCGGAGCAATTGGCTCAACAAGGAATGCACGATAAATCTCAAGAGTTTTTAGCCTCGGGTGCTGAGCTCTATCATCCATTAGTTAAAGAATTAGCTGAGGAGTGATGATGGCTCGCTTAGTTTTTCCCCGTCACATGGCTGCATTCACTGGCCGTGTGCAATCAGTGTTGTTTCTGGCTGAAAAACAGGGATTTTCTATACAACACATCAGTTTAGATGTGGGTGATAGCCCATATTTTGTATTAATCGGTGGGTGTTCGGTAGTGATTGGCAGTGATGTGTGCTCCCTAGAGAACGCAAGTGAGCCTTTAGATTATTACATACAGTATTTAGCAGGGCAGCCAGTACATCAGGCCAACTGTACGGTGAAGGTGGGGCTGCCCGATCCACGTGACGGCGATTTCCAAATAGATCAGTGGTTTACTAAGGCGAACATTCCACAACAGATCTCTTATCCATTTGTTCATACATCATTGAATTATCAGCAAAATCAACATCTTGCTTGGGTGTTAGCACTGTTAGCTCTGGATTTTCCTCTTGAGGATACATTGTGTATTGCTCGTGCCGCGATGAGTCAAGCTCAGTATGTTTCACGTGAAACATGGCCGACACAGTGGCAGCATTTTCCTGTAGTCAAAACAGCGTGGCATTCCGCTAAAGTTGTCGCTTTCCCTGCAATCGATAAGGCGAAATTTACACTCTACCCCGTAGTAGACGATGTGGCTTGGATTGAACTTCTATTGAAGCTTGGAGTAACAACGGTCCAATTGCGTATTAAAGATCCATCACGGCAAGACTTGGAAGCGCAAATCTCTCGAGCAGTTAGTTTGGGGAGGGAATATGACGCACAAGTCTTTATTAACGATTACTGGCAGCTGGCCATGAAGTACCATGCTTATGGTGTCCACTTGGGGCAAGAGGATCTGACGTGTGCCAATTTAGAACTGTTGTCACAAGCAGGATTGCGATTGGGCCTCTCGACCCATGGTTATTTTGAGTTAGTGAATGCGGCATGTATACAACCTAGCTATATTGCGCTAGGCCATATTTTCCCCACGACAACTAAACAGATGCCATCAAGACCCCAAGGATTGGTACGCTTGGCGGCTTATCAAATCGTTGCTGATCAGATGCCTTATCACGGTGATCTAGGCATACCCACGGTGGCGATTGGAGGGATTGAACTCTCAAATATTCGTGATGTGCTCGCTTGTGGAGTGACGTCTGCCGCTGTTGTTCGGGCGATCACTCTCGCTGAGAATCCAGCTTTCGCCGTGCACCAACTCTTCTCTGCGTTTTATGAGTGTAAGGAAAAGCAGTTTCTGGACCTGAAACAGAAAATAGCCACTTTGACTCGGGAGGCTAGTGATGCTCAGTGATCAACTTTTTCTGCGTTACCAACGGCAAATTAGCCTTGCTGAAGTGGATCACATCGGTCAACAAAAACTCATCAATGCGCGAATTTTGATGGTCGGGTGCGGTGGTCTTGGTTGTGTGGTGGCTCCTTATTTAGTCGGAGCTGGTATCGGGAGTCTCATCATTGCTGATGGTGATGGGTTGGAAATACACAATTTACATCGGCAGATTATCTATCGCGAAGAACAGTTAGGAGGCAATAAGTCGGAATTATTAGCTCAACATCTCCGCCTATTGAATTCTAATGTCCGCATTCGAACCGTTCCAAGGCAAGTTGACGAGCTGATTTTGACATTGGAAATAGAGCACGTGGATCTGGTCATTGACTGCAGTGACAACTTGGCAACCCGTCATGCCATTAACCGAGTCTGCTTTAATGCACAAGTTCCACTCATTAGTGGTGCGGCAATCGGGTGGGAAGGACATTTGATGGCGTTTCGCTATCAGCAAAACTCCCCTTGCTATCACTGCATTGTTCCAGATATGTCGGATAGACAGCGCTGTAGTGACTCTGGGGTGATAGGACCTGTGGTGGGAATGGTGGGGAATGCACAAGCTTTACTCGCCCTACATTATTTACTCGATAACACGCGATTTCCTGCCGAACAATTGATGCGCTTTAATGGAATGCAAATGCAATGGCAAATCTTGCAATTACACCAAGATAAAGCCTGTCCAGTTTGCGGTATTCATTCCGCAGTAATTAAGGAGTGTGCCCTGTGTTAGTTATATTTATTAATCAACAGCCTTTTGAAGTTGTTGCCGAAACTTCATTGCGTGAATTGCACACCCAGCTCAAGCTCCCGCAACAAGGCTGTGTATTTAGTCTCAATGGTGATGTGGTTCCCAGAAGTGAATGGGAACAAGTTGGGTTAAGTGCAGGTGATCAGATTTCACTCTTTCAAGCGATAGCAGGAGGCTAATCCCATGCTGAAGATTGCAGACAAAACATTTCATTCCAGATTATTTACGGGTACCGGAAAATTCTCCAACCGCACCATCATGACTAATGCACTCGCAGCTTCGGGGTCGGAGTTGGTCACCATGGCATTGAAGCGTATTGATTTCACCCAATCTAACGATGATATTCTCGCACCTCTACTCAACATGCAGATCAATTTGTTACCCAATACATCGGGTGCCAAAACCGCAGCCGATGCCGTGTATGCGGCTCAGTTGGCACGAGAGGCTTTGGGGACATCTTGGTTAAAGTTAGAAATTCATCCTGATCCGAAATATTTAATGCCAGATCCCGTGGAGACTTTGCTGGCGGCAGAGCAGTTGGTTAAGTTGGGCTTTACCGTTTTACCTTATTGTCATGCCGACCCTGTGCTGTGCAAAAGATTGGAAGAAGTTGGATGTGCCGCCGTGATGCCGCTTGGTTCTCCGATCGGTAGTAACCAAGGCTTAGCCTCTAAAGCTTTCCTCGATATTATCATCGAACAAGCTAATGTTCCGGTGATTGTTGATGCTGGGATTGGTTCACCCTCTGATGCGGCATTAGCGATGGAATTGGGTGCCGATGCGGTGCTGGTTAACACGGCGATTGCTGCCGCTAGGGATCCAATCGCTATGGCTCAAGCCTTTAAGCTTGCAGTTGAAGCGGGACGCATGGCGTATGAGTCAGGTATGCCATCACGCTTAAGGACGGCATCAGCTTCGAGCCCGTTAACTGGATTTTTGGATTTTGCGTTATGACGTTCATGCAGCGCTTCCAACTAATGGACTGGGATGACATTCGCCTGTCTATTCATGCCAAAACAGCAAGGGATGTGGAGCAGGCTCTCTCTTCGCATAAGCGTACACTGGAGGACTTCAAAGCACTGATTTCTCCTGCTGCAGAGCCTTATCTCGAAGCAATGGCTCAAGTCGCTTATCAAGCCACTCGTCAGCGATTTGGTAACACCATGTCGATGTATATCCCGCTTTATCTTTCGAATCTTTGTTCAAACTCATGTACCTATTGTGGTTTTTCGATGGAGCACCGAATCAAGCGCAAAACACTGAATGTTGAAGAGGTTGAGCGTGAGGTTGTAGCGATCAAGAAAATGGGATTTGATAGTGTCTTGCTCGTCACGGGAGAGCATGAGACTAAAGTTGGTATCGACTATTTTCGCCGAGTATTGCCCATCATCAAGCGGGCATTCAGCTACGTTGCGATGGAAGTACAACCGTTACAACAAGAAGAGTACGCTCAGCTGATTGAACTCGGGCTCGATGCCGTCATGGTCTATCAAGAAACCTATCATCCATCAACTTATGCTCAGCACCATCTGCGTGGCAATAAGATGGATTTCCAATTCCGGTTGGAAACGCCGGATCGTTTGGCGAAAGCGGGTGTTGATAAGATCGGTATTGGGGCATTAATTGGTCTTGAAGATTGGCGCACTGACTGCTTTTTTGTTGCCGCACATCTGGACTATTTACAGCGACAGTATTGGAAAACACGCTACTCGATCTCTTTTCCGCGCTTGCGCCCGTGTGAAGGTGCATTGCAACCGAAATCGGTAATGTCTGATCGGCAATTAGTTCAATTAATCTGTGCTTATCGCTTATTGAACGGTGAAGTTGAGTTATCACTTTCTACGCGGGAGTCTCCCGAATTCCGTAATCAGGTGGCCAAACTTGGGGTGACTGCGATGTCAGCGGCTTCGAAAACTCAACCGGGTGGGTACGCAGATCCAAAAGTGGAACTAGAGCAGTTTTCTGTCAGTGATGAGCGCTCTGCGGCAGAAGTGAGTGCAGCGTTAATGACTCAGGGATTACAAGTCGTTTGGCAAGATTGGCATCGAGCCTATTCGAGATGATGTTTCACGTGAAACCAACGTGGTTTTAATTAGTTTGTTAAAAGCCAACGCTTCAAAAACTTATAGATAAAAGAAAACCGCCGGTCGGCGGTTTTCTTTTATCAGTAGGCCATAGCTAAATGCATTAAACCCATTGGCATTGCGTTATGGATGGCTCAACGGTGACGTTGCTTGAACAAGCCATTGGCGAGTTGTTTCGTCTATGATAAGAGGGCTCACCTCATCCCATACTTTTTGATGGTATTGATTGAGCCAATTCAACTCAGGTTTGGTCAGTAAATTCACGTCAATCGCACGCTTATCGATCGGGCAGCGAGTTAAAGACTCAAAGCCGAGGACCGAGAAATCACCTTGAGTTTGGAACTCAGAGACGAGCTCTAGGTTTTCAATACGAATCCCGAAAGCGTCAGCTCGGTAATAGCCAGGTTCATTGGACAGCACCATTCCGGGACGTAGAGCGACACTATTGTGTACTTTTGCGATCCGCTGTGGACCCTCATGAACACTTAAAAAGTGGCCTACACCGTGGCCAGTACCATGGTCATAGTCATAACCTTGCGCCCACAAGTATTGTCTGGCTAACACATCCAGTTGTGAACCTGTAGTGCCTTTAGGAAAGCGGGCACGAGCTAACGCGATGTGCCCTTTGAGCACTAAAGTGAATTGTTGTTTCATCTCAGGGCTGACATTACCAATCGCAATGGTTCGGGTAATGTCGGTGGTTCCATCGACGTATTGGCCGCCAGAGTCAACCAAATACAGGCTATTCATTGAAAGCTCGCCAGGTATGGGTTGATTTTGATGGTTGTAATGACACATGGCTGCGTTGGTGCCTGCTGCGGAAATCGTATCGAAACTTAGGTCGACTAGAGTTGGGTCTTGGCGACGGAAAGCTTCCAATCGCTCAGCCAACTGCGCTTCGTTATGTAAATGACCATTGGCTACTTCATTGTCTAACCATGCGAGAAATTGCACCATGGCTGCACCATCACGCACATGGCAATCGCGCATTCCAGCTACTTCAACGCTGTTTTTTGCTGCTTTAGGCAGTAAGCACGGATCCGCTTCATTGATCAACTCTGCTCCTGCATTCTGCAACGTGAGAGTGAACCAAGCATTGCTAGTCGCAGAATCGAGCATAACACTACGGCCAGAGAGCTGACGCAGTTGTGCTTCAAGCTGTTCAGGATGATGTACGCGAACCGTCCCTCCCACATGGACGTCAAAGTTTGCCGCCAAGCGTACAGGGTCAAGGAAGAAATCGATACTTGTGTCGCTGTGAACAATCGCGTGAGAAAGCAAAACGGGCAAGCGAGAAACATCCAAACCACGGATATTGAGTAGCCATGCGATCGAATCAAGCTCGGTAAGCACTACGCAATCGACGTTCTTAGAGCGCAAGGTGGCTGAGATCAACTCTCGCTTTTCAAGACTAGTCTGGCCAACTCTCGCCAAAGGCATTAAGCGCATTTCAGACACGACAGGTGCAGGGCGACCATGCCATAACCGATCAACGGGATTATCCGCTACCGGACACAGTAACACTTTTCCAGCAAGTTTTTGCTGCGCTTGAGTAAGCCAGCTGCCACGGTGCATACGTGGGTCATAACCCACTTTGGCTCCTGTTGGAAGTTGTTCCGTTAACCAACCTAAGTAAGGTTCTTCAATCAAATGGCGGTACTCAAACAACTCAGGAGAGACCTGTTTACGTACTTGAACGGTATAGCGGCCATCAACAAAAATCGCTGCACGGTTGGTAGCAACAATCGAAGCGCCGGCAGAACCAGTAAAACCCGTTAACCAATGCAAGCGCTCGTTGTGTTCGGGGACATATTCACCGAGATATTCATCTTCATGAGGGATGATGAAAGCATCAAGTTGTTGGGTGTGTAGCCAATGGCGAAAATCCGCGAGGCGCTGAGCATGAGAGTTTGACATCTGAGGTTATCCTTTTTCTAAACAGTCCTTTGTTATGGCTTGTTGCATCGCAGTGAAGGAGTCAATACAGCAAGTGGACGAGAGCGAATAAGCTACTCCTTTTATGTACGCTGCGCAAATATCTGACTATGGATTCAACGTAAATGAAGTGTATTGGTTTGTATCACTTCGCGCAGCCAACGTAATGCAGGATCGCTTTCTCGATCACGATGCCAGAACAGGGTATAGGCCATCGGCGGAAGCTCAATCGGCAGTTGGAGTTCAACCAGACCAAGCTGCTTTACGATTAATTGGGTAAAGTGGCTTGGCGCCGTAAACACAAAGTCGGTATAGGTACACAAACTAGCGGCACTATTGAAATCAGGCACTGTGATGGCGATGTCGCGCTCACAGCCGATATCTGCTAGGCGATAGTCAAGTAGCCACCGATCATTGCCATCACAACGGACTTGTACGTGTCTCTGGTTCAGATAGCTCGCGAGGTTCCATTCTTGAGTGAGCAGTGGATGATCGTGGCGTACTACACAGCGCTGCTGATCGCGAAACAGCTCTTGTTCACAGATGTCCGTAGGGGGCAGCATGGTCAGCTTGGCATCGTTGATGTCAATGTCTCTTCCGGTTAGCCCAAAATCCAGTTCACCGACTTGCAGTTTACGAAAGGTTTGATCACTCCATGAGTGGGTGCTGATACTAAGATGGGGACCATGATGAAAAATGGTGGGTAAAAAATAGGGCATGATCAGTGGATAGGCGCTTTCTACCGCGGCAATTTGAAAGCGGTATTCACTCGATTGAGGTGAGAACTGGGCTGGCTGGGTAAGCAGCTCAAGTTGATTGACCAATACATCGAGTTTGGGTTTTAAAAATAAAGCCTTAGGCGTTGCATTTAAACCATAAGAAGTGCGAACAAAAAGCGGATCATCAAATTGCTCACGCAGTTTAGCCAGTGATTTACTAACGGCTGATTGGCTAAGACACAAACGAGCGGCGGCACGTGTGACGCTGAGCTCTTCGATTAATACCTTTAAGCAGACCAGAAGATTGAGGTCGATCCGCGCGAGTTTTTCAATTTGCATAAGATTTTCTAAAATGGAATAACAGCAATGACGAGATACCACTGTTTTGCATATCTTGCCATGCGTATCATGCATTGATCTTTAAAAATGAGCCGGAGTGTGAAGTGAAACAAGCAATGCCTGATCAGGTCAGTAAACAACAAATGGTATTACTGACGTTTTTGGTTCTTTTTAGCCCCTTGGCTATCGATATTTATTTACCGGCATTGCCACAAATTTCGCAAGCGTTTCACGTGGAACACTCCTTAGCGAAGGATACGATTACTTGGTTTTTGTTTGCTATGGGTGTAGGGCAGCTTTTTGCTGGCCCATTGGCAGATAAGTACGGTCGTCGAACGGTTGCATTAGGAGGAATTAGCATCTACATCTTGAGTGCTTTATTGGCGTGGAGTGCTCAAACAATCGAATGGATGTTGATGGCTCGGCTGTTACAAGGCTTAGGAGCGTGTGCAACCTCCGTAGCAGCTTTTGCAACGGTTCGCGATTTATTTGGCCCACAACGCAGCGGCAAGATGATCAGCTATCTGAATGGGGCGATCTGTTTTATTCCTGCGTTGGCGCCTATTTTAGGGAGTTGGTTAACACAACAATTTGGCTGGCGAGCGAATTTCAGCTTTATGGCTGGTTTTGCATTGGTCGTGGGTTCGGCGATTGCGTTACGTATGCAAGAGAGCAATCCAAATACAGGAACACGTCCGGCGGTGTTCAAACTCTCACGTTATGCTGCGGTGCTTAAAGCGCCTACATTTTTGTTTCACGCGACCCTATGTATGCTCGCTATGGCCGTCATTCTAGCTTACGTCACTTCTGCGCCAGTGGTTTTGATGGAGCGTCTGCATTTAAGTATGAATGAGTTTACTCTTTGGTTTGGCTTGAATGCAGTAGTGAACATTATTGCCTGCATGACTGCTCCGAAAATGATGGATAAACTCGGTACACGAATCACGTTGCTGATCGGCATTATGACGCTGTTGATTGCGGGAGTGATGATGGTGATGATGCAGACTGTACCTGCTCCGCTAGCTTTCATGTTGCCGATCTTTTTATCCTCGATTGGTTTTGCTTGGATTCTTGGGGCCGCAGCAGGGAAAGCTTTAGCACCATTTGGCGACAAAGCAGGAACGGCGGCGGCATTGCTTGGCTTATTTCAAATGAGTGGTGCTGGGCTGCTAGTGGGCACATTGCAACGAATGTTACCAGAACCACAACACATGATTGGTTTTACAATGTGGCTTGCGGCACCGGCGATTTTGATCATGATGTCCCCGATAGGTAACCGTTGGCACACCCGTGTGCCTGAGTGTTGATTGAGCGAGAGAATTTCACGCTGAGGCTATTTTACTCAGCGTGTATCCTGTGTATATTGTCTGCCACTTCGACAGCAAATAACCGTTTGGAACTTAATACACCATGTCTTTAACCACCTATGAAATGGCTCGCATTCTGGAACAGCTCGATGAGTCCCCAGAAAAGGTGATGTTTGGCAAATTACTTAATGAACTGGGTAACCAAAGTAGCGAACGTATTCGCAGTGCGGCTAAGCAAGTACCGCTAACTGTGCTACGTGACCTGATCTATCAGTTTCAACAAGTGATTGAATCACGTAAAGGTGAGCAAGTGGAAACCATGGCCAAAGAGTTGGCGAAACAAGGAATTTCCGCAGAAGAGCTGCTCAATTATCTACAGAAACGCTAACACTCCCGATTTTATCCATTCTTCTTTTCCTGAGCCTTGTTGCTATCCCTGATAACAGAACAAGGCTAGGCGGCTCATGAACATCGGAAACTCTACGGGTTGACATTGCGGTTGATGGGATTTTGTAAGGAAATCAAGGTTTCCGTGGATTGCACTTCATCAATGGCTTGCAGTTTGTCTATCAGGACATGCTGTAGCTCCTCAATCGAACGGCACATCAATTTCACAAAGATGTTATAGGCGCCAGTGGTGTAGTAAGCTTCAACCACTTCATCAAGTGCATTCAGTTTGGCTAATGCTGAATGGTAATCGCGCGCAGCATTCAAATTTATCCCGATAAAACAGCATACATCGTAACCAAGCTTTTTGGTGTTCACGACCACCTCAGTGCCTTGAATAATATCGGCCGCTTTCATCTTCTCGATTCGCACGTGAATGGTGGCTGGGCTAACATTAAACTGTTTCGCCATTTCTGCGTAAGGTGTGCGGGCATCGTCCATCAGAATCTTCAGAATGGCACGATCCAGCTCATCAAGTTTGGTTTGGTTGGTTTGCATTGTCCTTCCTGATAGTCTGCCGACTCAAAATGAGTGTGTGCATTTTAGCACCATTAAAGTAATTAATAACCTTGGAGTCTGCTTTGAACCCTTTGCGATTATTCCGCGCCATATTCGGATATTTAACCTTTGGGGGGTTAGGATTGATTTGTGCCGATGCGATAGCGCAAGAGCTGGCATCATCTAACGATCAAGCGGAGTTGATACAAAAAGTGAGTGATTACTCTCGCTGGAGTGCAGAATTCATCGGAAGCACTCCAGCGTTAACTATGATGATTGCTGTTTTTAGCGTGCTGCTCATCGTCAGTGTGCGGCAGTATCGTTATACACAGCGGCTACGCATCAACCAGAAACTGCTGGAATCCATCTTTGACCAAAGTACACATTACATCGGTATTTTTGACAGAGAAGGACGGATTGTTTCCTGTAACGGCAAGTTGCAACATTTGCTCTATCGACATGGCGAGAGCTTACTCAGACCGATATGGCAGCACAAAGGTTGGGAGGATTCAGCGGTAGAGCACATTCAGAACTATTTCTCTGGTTCTGTGCCGCAAGCTCGCCAGTTTAATGCTGAAATTTGGCACCCTGATTACGGTGCCATTGTATTGGAATGCCAGTTTAAGCCGCTGCCGACTCGAGAGGCTGCGCAAATTCTGCTCGAAGCACAGGACATCACTTGGCGAAAAATCACGGAAGATAAGTTGTTCCAACGTGAAGCCAGTTTACGACATTACTACGATCAGCAGCCCGTGATGATGCTGACGTTGGATGAGCGTAACCACATACAGCAAGTGAATCAGTTCGCTGAGCAACTGTTGGGGTATCCTGCTGCAGTCATGTTGGGTCACCATATCCGCGATTTCTATCAAGAGCCTGACGCTTTAACGCCAAGACAAATGTTGTTGCTGCCGAGCAGCCATGTCTCTTCGGTTTGGCGACGGGACGTCTGCTATCGCCATCATTCTGGTAAATCCGTGTGGGTGAGGGAAAATATCCGTCCGTTGGTGGAAACGGGGACTTTACTGATCGTTGGGGAAGACATTACCGAAACTCGTCAACTGGCGGATCAGCTTGCTTATCAAGCTCGTTATGACTTATTAACCCACACATTTAATCGTAACCAATTTGAATTGGAGTTGGCGAAAGCACTCAAAGAAACTGAAAGCCAGCTTCGCACACATGCCATGCTGTATCTGGACCTTGATCAGTTGAAAGTGCTGAATGATACCGCAGGACATGATGCGGGTGATGGAGCCATTCAGTTTTGCGCCAGTATGCTTGAAGATGTGCTGCCTTTTAAGGCGACACTGGCGCGTATGGGCGGCGATGAATTCTCAATTTTATTGCGCGACTGTACTGAGCGAGATGCGGTGTTGGTAGCGCAAAGCATCATTCATGCACTGAGTGAAGTGCCGTTTGTTTGGGAACACATTCGCTTTAATCTGACCTGTTCGATTGGCATCCGCATGATTGACCATACCGCAACATCACCCCAAATGGTGCATGCTCAGGCTGATACCGCCTGCCACGCGGCGAAAGAGGAAGGGCGAAACCGCTTTAACTTTTATCGACAGGATGATGCGGATTTGCGTCGCAGCCAATTGGAGATGGAGTGTGTAAACCTAGTACATGACGCCTTAGCCCATCAACGTATTGAGTTATTTGCCCAACGGGTTGTGCCACTCCATCAACCTGAGCGGCAATTGCACTTTGAGGTATTGGTACGAATAAAAAATGCGATGGGAGAATATGTCTCTCCGGGTATTTTTGTCCCAGCTTCTGAACGTTATAACCTGGCCCATCATTTAGATCGGCAAGTTGTTGAGCAGACGCTAAGTTGGCTCGAAGCTCGTCCTGATGTAGTCGATAAACTTGGCCGAGTGTCTATCAACCTCTCTGGCAACTCAATTGGCAATCCCGATTTTGTCACTTTCTTACTGCAACGGTTACGCATCAGTCACGTGTCGTGCCACAAAATCTGTTTTGAAATCACCGAAACGGCGGCGATGTGTAATCTCAACCAAGCGATTACGGTGTTGTCAAAACTCAAAGCGCTAGGGTGTGTGTTAGCGTTGGATGATTTTGGTTCGGGACTTTCATCATTCGGTTACTTACAAAAATTGCCAGTGGATATCGTGAAAATAGACGGCATTTTTGTGTGTGATATGGATAAAAACGAGATGGATCGCTTGATGGTGCGCTCTATTCATGAGTTGACCAAACAAATGGGTAAAACCACCGTTGCGGAATTTGTCGAAAATGAGCAGATTCTGCAGGCATTGCAATTGATTGGCGTGGACTATGCGCAGGGATACCTGTTCAGTCGACCGCAACCCATTGCCGATTTGGTTGCTGAGCAACTCAAAGAGAAAGCGTAGGGTTTGCCAACAAAATCCGCTACACTGAGCGCCGTTTTGTCTAGGTTTTCGGAGTTCCCTTGTTGATACAACTGATTTGTGAAGCGGCACACCGTGCGCAAGAATTGGAGCAGATTGCAGCGCGTTGGCAACTGCAAGCCAGTGATGACAGTGTATTTGCTTTGGTACTCACAGAAGAACGCCTTGAACTGCGCAAATTAGATGAGCCAAAGCTTGGTGCAATCTATGTCGATTGGGTGGAAGGCGCCGTAGCGCATCGTCGTAAATTCGGTGGTGGTAAAGGGCAGTCGATCGCAAAAGCGGCAGGGTTGAATAAAGGCGTGACTCCACTCGTTCTGGATGCGACAGCCGGTTTGGGGCGTGATGCATTTGTGTTGGCTTCCTTAGGTTGTCGAGTACAAATGGTGGAGCGTCATCCCGTGGTGGCAGCCTTGCTAGAAGATGGCTTGCAACGCGCCAAACAAGACAATGAAATTGGAGCTTGGGTGAGTGAGCGCATCAGTTTACTGCACGCTTCAAGCCATGATGCTTTACTGCAACTCGCCGCCGATCCGAATTTTATTTCCCCAGATGTGATCTATCTTGACCCTATGTATCCTCATCCTGAGAACAAAAAGAAAAGCGCTCTCGTCAAAAAAGAGATGCGGGTTTTTCAATCTCTGGTGGGAGCGGATAATGATGCCGATGCCTTACTTGAGCCAGCGCTGCAATTGGCAAAAAAGCGAGTAGTGGTGAAACGCCCTGATTACGCGCCGTGGCTGCAAAATCACAAACCCAGTATGGCGATTGAAACCAAGAAAAATCGCTTTGATGTTTATGTTCTTGCGGCGATGGATGATGAGTAACCAGCCTCAACGCGACCATTATTCGTCAAGAAAGGCTAAGCGGATCGAACTTGTTTTTTGCGCTTAACCACGTAATATGCGCCTGAGAATAATTCGTGTTTTAGCTGGAGTGGTGAGTGGCTAAACGTCTATGCAAACTTAATCGCAATGAGATTGCGACCTCCCTTGGTGAGATTGAACGCTTAGTGGCTGAGCCGCAGTTTCTGTGCCGAGCCTGCGCTCGTGTGGCCGCCGATAAAAAAAGCCTGTGCAAGCCACAAGCTTTGAGTGCAAAGTCTCCTGCTGCCAGTATCCCCACATTATCGGAAATCGAAACCAATACCGGCATGGTGAACTTATTGCCGAAAGGCAGTTTGAAGAAACAGCAGAAGTTTCATAAGAAACTGGAAAAAGTGCTGAAGAAGCAGCGTAAGCTGATGAAAAAACAGCAACAGCTGGAAGGTAAAGTCGCTCAGACCAATCCAGCGCCAGTTCATGAAATCGCTGCTCAGGTCAGTATGCATTAAGCTTGAAAAGTCGATAAGGATTAAGCAAAAGCCCATCATTCGATGGGCTTGTGTGTTTTAGGCGATGAGAGTTTGCTTAGGCTAAGTTTTGGCGTTGATAATCACGCTCAACACGGCGTTTTACCCAAGTCTCATTGATCCACAGTGAAGCCAAGATAATCGCGCCACCAAAGGATAGGCGAACCAAGTCCACATCGCGGTTCCAAATCAGAATGTTCACCACCAAGCCTGCAGGCACTAAAGCATTATTCATCACAGCTAAAGCGCCCGCATTTACCAAGCAAGCCCCTTTGTTCCACGCAAAGTAGCCAAGGCCAGAAGCAATCAGCCCTAAATAGAGCAAAATGCCCCACTGGAGTTGAGTGGTCGGCAATTTAGTGGGGTTACCCAGCAGTAAGAAAGCGACACTCGCCACCACGAAAGCACCAAGATAGAAATAACCAAACACCGTATGTTGCGGCAGGGAAGTCTGTTCGCGCTCCATCAGGTATTTGTAGCCGACTTGGCCAATCGCAAAGCAGAGGTTGGCACCTTGAACGACGAAAAATCCAGTCAGGAAATTCTCATTAACTCCTGCAAACTTAATCACTACCGCACCCAATACCGCAATAATGGCAGTGACCAAATACCAAGGTGAAAAACGACCTTTGAGAAAATCGTAAATCAAAGTGACATAAATCGGGGTGAAAACGGTGAACAGCAGCACTTCCGGTACTGAGAGCAGCAAGAAAGATGGATAGTAAAAACAGTACATCAAGCCGAGCTGAATACCGCCAATCGCCATCAATTTGGCAATCAGTGCGCGTGGTACACCTTTAAAACGGAGAAAGGGGATGAAGACTAGGCTCGCGAGAGCTACCCGCATCCAAACCGCAAACCAAGAATCGACCTGACCGGCTAAATAGACGCCGATCAGGCTAAATGAAAATGCCCATAACAGGGTGACTGCAGAGAGATAAACCATAACGCGACTGAATGAGTGAATGGAATTCGCAGTCTACCCGAGTCTTTTTCGTTCGTCAGTCGTTGAGTGGTATGACTAGCATATCCACTGGAGAACTGTTAATCAGCTGACGAGTAGAAGAGAGCAGTTTGCTCCAGAAATCCTGATGATGGCCACACACCAAAAGATCCACGTTAAATTCGCTGATGGTTTCGCACAATTCATTGGTTAAATCACCGCTGCCCACCAGAGTATGCTTGATAGGGTAATTGGCATGTTGCGCTAAATCTTGTAGCTGCTTTTGTGAGGCTTCCATCGCGTGATGCTGAGTTTCGGCCAAATTAATATCGATAAGGCCAGTGTACAGCTCAGCAT
The DNA here is from genome assembly GCF_000176715.1 of Vibrio sp. RC586. NCBI lineage: Bacteria > Pseudomonadati > Pseudomonadota > Gammaproteobacteria > Vibrionales > Vibrionaceae > Vibrio > Vibrio sp. RC586. The sequence continues at coordinate 22,710 of NZ_ADBD01000014.1, forward strand.
AGTTCACATCGATATGGATAAATGAGACTTCTGCATTGAGTGGTTTGGCCAGAGCCACCGCTTTTTCTACTAGCAGTTTGCTGTCTTCAGACAGATCCACTGCAACCAAAAGATGTTGATAACTCATTGTACGGACTCCTTTTTAGGTGACTCAATACAGCGTAGCACCGGATGGGTGAATTTTTTGTCGCAGTGATCTCAGTTTGGTGGTGCTGACTTGGGCTAGGGCTACAATAACCGGTGAACATGCTATAGTGCGTTCAAATAGTTACAGTGAATTAGGAGCTTTTTATGTTGTCGCAGGCGATGGTTGAACATCTCAATGAGCAAATTAACCTCGAATTTTTCTCATCCAATCTATACTTACAAATGAGTGCTTGGTGTGAAGACAAAGGATTTGATGGCGCTGCAGAGTTTTTACGCGTTCACGCGGTAGAAGAGATGCAGCATATGCAACGTCTGTTCACTTATGTGAGCGAGACGGGAGCACTGCCCATCCTTGGTGCGATCGCTGCGCCACGCCACGAATTTGCTTCACTGGGTGAAGTGTTTCGTGAGACGTACCAACATGAACAGAAAATCACGCAACAGATTAACAAACTGGCTCATGTGGCGTTCACCTCCCAAGACTACTCAACATTTAACTTCCTTCAGTGGTACGTGGCTGAACAGCACGAAGAAGAGAAGTTGTTTAAAGGGATTTTAGATAAGCTAGAGCTGGTCGGTGAAGATGGTAAGGCGTTGTTCTTTATCGATAAAGATCTGGCGGCATTGGCAAAGAAAGGCTCATCTTCTGTGATGGATGCTCCTGCTGAGTAAGATCGGCAAAAAGACAAACTGAAGCGATCGTCTTTTTCTCTGGGCATTCTCAACACAAGGTGTAGGGAGGAAAAGATGATCAGTGGAGATACCATTCTATTTGCGCTCATGCTGGTGACTGTGATTAACGTCGCGCGTTATGTCACCGCTTTGCGTTCACTTATTTACATCATGCGTGAAGCCCATCCGCTGCTTTACCAACAAGTTGATGGTCGGGGCTTTTTTACCACTCATGGTAACGTCACCAAGCAGGTACGCTTATACCATTACCTAAAAGGCCGCGAGTATCACCATCATCATGATCCCGTGTTTACTGGCAAGTGTGATCGCGTTCGTGAGCTGTTTATTCTATCCGGTTCGTTACTGGTTCTGACCACTGTTGTCGCATTTATGCTCTAATCGCGTGCATTTGCCATACATTGGCATTGCGTTGGCATAGTGGCCATTTGCCGTTAGAATAGCCGCCCAAGTGAGTAAGGATGTGCACTCAGCACATCCTTTTTTTATGGTATTAGGTGGCAGTGATGAGCAAGAAAGTCGATGTAGTGATAATTGGCGCTGGTGCAGCAGGTTTAATGTGCGCGGCGCAGGCGGCACAACGTGGCCGTCAGGTATTGCTGCTCGATCATTCCAAAAAGCCGGGGCGTAAAATTCTGATCTCCGGTGGTGGCCGTTGTAATTTCACCAACTACGATGTCTCTGCCGCCAACTACTTGTGCCAAAACCCGCATTTTGTGAAATCTGCGCTTTCGCAATACACCAATTGGGATTTCATCTCGCTGGTCAGCAAATACGGCATTGCTTACGAAGAGCGTGATCATGGCCAGCTGTTTTGCCTTGATTCGGCCAAAGAGATTGTGGATATGCTGCTCAGTGAGTGTAATCAACCCAATATCGAGCAGCGTTATCAAGTTGAAATCAGCACGATAGCCCACACCGAACAAGGTTTTACCCTGCAAACTACCATCGGTGAGATTGAGTGCGCTTCGTTGGTGGCCGCGACGGGTGGTTTATCGATGCCGAAATTGGGCGCAACACCATTTGGTTACAAGATTGCTGAGCAGTTTGGTTTGCCCATCATCAGCACTACGGCAGGTTTAGTGCCTTTTACTTTGCATGTGCAAGATAAGGAAGATTTCGCGCCGTTATCAGGTGTGGCGATTCCCGTTGAGATGCGCGCAGAGTGCGGTAAAACTTTTAAAGAAGCCTTGCTGTTTACTCATCGCGGCTTATCTGGCCCTGCAGTGCTACAAATTTCCTCTTATTGGACTCCGGGACAAACCATCACCACCAATTTAGTGCCGGACGTGGATTTGGCGGAGCTGCTGAATAGCGAAAAAGAAGCGCACCCGAATCAGAGCTTGAAAAATACCTTATCGAAAGTGTTACCTAAGCGTTTGGTGGAAGTGCTGATTGAGCGTCAACTGTTTGCCGATAAACCGCTGAAACAGTATTCCCCCAAAGAGCTCGACGCGGTGCAAACCAGTTTAGAACAGTGGTCGATTGTGCCAAACGGCACCGAAGGTTATCGCACTGCTGAAGTGACGCTCGGCGGCGTGGATACCGATTGCCTCTCATCCAAAACCATGGAATGCAAAACCGTGAAAGGTTTGTTCTTTGTCGGTGAGGTGATGGATGTAACGGGCTGGCTCGGCGGCTATAACTTCCAATGGGCTTGGTCGAGTGGCTACGTTGCCGGCCTGTGGGTTTAGGGGTTAAGTTTTGCTTCGCTAGGTTGCGCTTTACGCCCTTGCCACTGCTGAACTACAAGGCCTGCAATAATCAGTACCAAGCCGATCAAGGTAGTTGGGTGGATCGCTTCACCAATGATGGTCGCGAGTAGAAACAGCGAGATAAAAGGCGAAGCAAAAATCAGGTTACTGATGCGTGCGGTGTTCTGGGTATTTTTCAGCGCGCTGAGCCAGAGTACAAACGTGATGCCCATTTCAAACAGCCCCACGTAAGTGACCGCTAACCAACCTTGGGTGGTGATGCCTTGCCAATTGAGGTTTTTGTGCCAACACAGCGCCAGTGCAAAAGGGATGGCGAGCAGAAAGCCGAGTAACACCCCAACGATCGGGTCTGCTTTGTTTTTGGTGTTGAGAATCCAATATCCCGCCCACAGCAGAGTAGAGAGCAGCGCTAGGCCAACCCCGAGTGGACTTTCAAACTGCAAACCGAGCAGATTGCCTTTTGTGGCGATCACCACTACACCGAGATAACTCATTGTACAGGCGATCCAATCTTGTTTACGAATCCGTTGCCCGAGAAACAGCGCCGCCATCAAGGTGAGAGTAATCGCCCAACTGTAGTTGATGGCTTGTGCTTGTGACGCGGGCAGTAGCGAATAGGCTTTAAACAAAATCAGGTAATAGGCGAGTGGGTTAATCAGCCCAAGCAGCAGGTAGTAAAACGGATTGGCCAGCAAAGTGGGGACGATCAGCTTAAGCTTGCCCATCGCAGCACAAATCACCAGTAAAGCCAGTGCAGAGACAATGCTCGCCACCGTCACCATTTGCAGCGGGTTCAACTCGGCCAGTGTCAATTTAAAAGCAGTCGCCACGGTTGACCACAGCAACACAGAAGCCAGCCCTAAGCCCAACGCGCGTTTTTCATTCATCCTGAAACTCTCTTATCCTTGTTTTTCGCTAGTCTACGGGGAGAATAAACGCGCAACAAACTGGACATTTATCCAGTGTCGAAATACCATTTTGATCGAGATAAATCACAGTAAGTGTTCAACATGCAATGGATTTTTGAAAATCAAAGCGCCTTGTGGTCGGCGTTAGTAAGCGCCGGAGCCACTGGGGTGGCGATCGGCTGGTGGGTCAAGCAGCGCTACCAACTGAAAACCCAATTGCTTGAGCAACAACTTGAGCAGCAGAGCCACTGGCATGCGCAGCAAATTCAGCAGCTTAATGAGCAGCTCACCACTGCTCAGCAAGAGTTGGATGAGCTAGATGCGTTACGTGACAAAAACGAATTTGAACTCAAGCAATCACACGGCAAGTTAATGGCAGTGCTGGAAAAGCTGCGTTACTTTGAGGCGGTAAAACAAGAGCGCCAGCAATACGCCGATGAGCTAAACCAAGTACGCGCGGCAAAAGCCGAGTTAGAAAGCCAATTGCGTGAACAAGAAGCGCGTCATCAGCAGCAATTGGTGGCGAGCCAAGAAAAATTGCAGCTGCTTGAACGGGCTGAAGAGCGCCTGAAACAACAATTCGAGCATCTGGCCAATCAAGTGTTTGAACACAAAACCGCGACGGTAGATGTGCAAAACCGCCAAAGTTTGGAAGGCTTACTTAGCCCACTCAAAGAGCAGCTCGAAGGCTTTAAAAAGCAAGTCAATGACAGCTTTAACCACGAAGCCAAAGAACGTCACACCTTGGTGCATGAACTGCGCAATTTGCAACGTCTCAATGAGCAGATGGCCAAAGAAGCGGTCAACCTGACGCAAGCACTGAAAGGCGATAACAAACAGCAAGGCAACTGGGGCGAAGTGGTGTTGGCGCGCGTGTTGGCGGAATCTGGGCTGCGCGAAGGGCATGAATACCAAACCCAAGTCAGCTTACAAAACGAAACGGGCAAGCGTTATCAACCAGATGTGATCGTCCATTTACCGCAAAACAAGCAGGTGGTGATCGACTCAAAGATGGCTTTGGTCGCGTATGAGCGTTACTTCCATGCCGAAACCGATAGCGAGCGAGATAGTGCATTACGTGAGCACTTACTTGCGCTACGCAACCACATTCGAGGGCTTGGCCAGAAAGATTACCATCAACTCAAGGGCATTCAGAGCCTTGATTATGTGCTGATGTTTATTCCGGTTGAGCCGGCTTTCCAAGTGGCGATTCAAGCTGACCCAAGCTTGGTTAAAGACGCGATGGAGCAGAACATTATTTTGGTCAGTCCCACCACCTTGCTGGTGGCATTGCGCACCATTGATAACTTATGGCGCAACGAACGGCAGAACCAAAATGCGCAGGTGATCGCCGAACGTGCCAGCAAACTGTACGATAAGCTGCGTTTGTTTGTAGAGGATATGGAAGGACTGGGCGGCGCATTGGATAAAGCCAACCAGAGTTATCAAGGGGCGATGAATAAGCTGGTGACTGGGCGCGGAAACGCCATTCGTCAGGCGGAAAGCTTCAAACAGCTGGGGGTTGAGATCAAACGCTCCATCCCTCAGCCGTGGGTGGAGCGCGCACAACAAGCATCGGATCAGGAAAATGCCCCTTTAGTAGAAAGACATCTGATTGAGGATAAAGTAAACTAACCGCCCGCAGTCGCCGCAGTGATGACGGCCAAAGAGGAAAAATAATGACGGACACCAACGTGCTAGCAAATTCGGCAACAGACAATCAGGAAACGACCCACTTCGGGTTTGAAACCGTACGTAAAGATGAAAAAGTACATAAAGTCGCGCAAGTGTTTCACTCTGTGGCGGCCAAATACGACATCATGAACGATTTGATGTCAGGCGGCATTCACCGTTTATGGAAGCGCTTTACTATTGATTGTTCTGGCGCACGTCCGGGACAACGTATCCTCGATTTGGGTGGTGGCACGGGTGATTTAACCGCCAAGTTTTCGCGCATCGTTGGCGACAAAGGCCATGTTATTTTGGCGGATATCAATAACTCTATGCTGAATGTTGGCCGCGATAAACTGCGCGACATTGGTGTGGTCGGCAATGTGCATTACGTACAAGCCAACGCGGAAGAGTTACCTTTTCCAGACAACTATTTTGACTGCATCACCATCAGTTTCTGTCTGCGTAACGTGACTGACAAAGATAAAGCGCTGCGTTCGATGTTCCGTGTACTGAAACCCGGTGGCCGTTTGTTGGTGCTGGAGTTTTCTAAGCCGATCCTCGATCCGCTGTCGAAACTCTACGACACCTATTCATTCCATATTCTGCCTAAGATGGGACAGTTGATCGCCAATGATGCAGACAGCTATCGCTATCTCGCTGAGTCGATCCGCATGCATCCGGATCAAGAGACACTAAAAGGCATGATGGAGGACGCAGGCTTTGAACAAACCACTTATTACAACCTGACCGGCGGCATTGTGGCGCTGCATCGTGGTTACAAATTTTAAGGGCTGCTATGTCATTGCTTGCGACCATGCCATTGTCTCCTCTGCTGACTGCGGTAATTGAAACCACGCTCAACACGCTCATTAATGATGATCCGGCTTTAGGCCGCAAACTGCTGCGCCTGAAAGGTAAAGTGATTTCGCTGCATCTGCGTGAATTAAATCAATCTCTAACGTTTGTTTTTAGTCAGCGCATCGATGTGATGACGGGCTTTGAAGGCCAACCGGATTGCTATCTGGCACTAAACCTCTCGATTCTTCCTCAGTTGCGTGAACAGGCCAACATCACTCGTCTTATCAAGCAAGATAAGCTGGAACTGGAAGGCGATATCCAACTGGCGCAGAAGTTTGCTGAGCTGATGACCGATTGCAAACCGGATGTGGAAGAGTGGCTATCGCGTGTTACCGGTGATGTTGTGGCACACAGCTTAGTGCATGGTGTAAAAAGCGTTGCCAATGCAGTGAAACAGCAAGCACGCAAACATCAAGACCACTTGGCACAGGTGCTCACTGAAGAGTGGCGTATCGCGCCGCCGCCATTGGAAATTGCTTATTTCTGCGATCAAGTGGATGAAGTGAAAAGTCAGGCCGCGCGCTTAGAAGCGCGTCTTAGCCAGCTATTGGAAAAAGCATGAAACCTGCAGAGCTGAAACGTTTATACCGCATAGTTAAAGTTCAACTCGAATATGGTTTGGATGAGTTGCTGCCTGATCATCATCTGACCCGAGCGCCTCTGCTTGCGCGCAAATCTCTGTTCTGGCTGCGTAATCAACACACCGATAAGCAGTTAGGTGAGCGCTTACGTTTGGCACTGCAAGAGCTGGGTCCTGTGTGGATCAAGTTTGGGCAGATGATGTCGACCCGTCGCGACTTGTTCCCACCGCACATCGCCGATCCCTTGGCGATGTTGCAAGATAAGGTCGCTCCGTTTGATGGTCAGCAAGCCAAACAACTGATTGAAGAAGAACTCGGCGCGCCGCTGGAAACCTGGTTCGATGATTTTGACATCAAACCGTTAGCTTCCGCTTCGATTGCCCAAGTACACACCGCCAAGCTCAAGAGTAATGGTCGTGATGTGGTGCTGAAAGTGATTCGTCCGGATATTCGTCCGCAGATTGATGCCGACATCAAGCTGATGTATCGCGTGGCACGCATTGTCGCCAAAGCGCTGCCGGAAGCCCGCCGCTTAAAACCGGTGGAAGTGGTGCGTGAATACGAGAAAACTTTGCTCGATGAGCTGGATCTACGCCGTGAAGCGGCCAATGCCATTCAGCTGCGCCGAAACTTCGAAAACAGCGAAGAGCTATATGTACCAGAAGTGCTGACGGACTTCTGTAATGAAACTGTCATGGTTTCTGAGCGAATATATGGCATCCAAGTTTCTGACTTAGCAGGGCTTCATGCCAACGGTACCAATATGAAGTTACTGGCGGAACGTGGTGTGAGTGTGTTTTTCACTCAAGTGTTTCGCGACAGTTTCTTTCATGCGGATATGCATCCGGGTAACGTGTTCGTCAATCCTGACCACCCTGAAAACCCACAGTGGATTGGTTTGGACTGTGGCATCGTAGGTACACTCAATAGCGAAGATAAGCGCTATCTGGCCGAAAACTTCCTTGCCTTTTTCAATCGTGATTATCGCCGCGTGGCGCAACTGCATGTTGATTCGGGTTGGGTGCCACTGGATACCAATGTGGATGAATTTGAAGTGGCGATCCGCATGGTGTGTGAGCCGATTTTCGCCAAACCGCTATGCGAAATTTCGTTCGGACATGTGCTGCTTAACCTATTCAATACCGCGCGCCGCTTCAATATGGAAGTGCAGCCGCAGTTGGTCTTGCTGCAAAAAACGCTGCTGTATGTGGAAGGCTTAGGTCGTCAGCTCTATCCGCAACTCGACTTATGGCAGACCGCCAAACCATTTTTAGAAAAGTGGATGGCAAACCAAGTCGGTCCACAAGCCTTCTTGCATGCTTTGAAAGAGCGTGCCCCTTTGTGGTTTGAAAAAATGCCTGAACTGCCAGAATTACTGTATGACAGTTTAAAGCAAGGCCGTAACTTGAATCAGCGTTTGGATAGTCTGTATCAAGGCTATCGACAATCCAAACGCCAACAAGGGACGGGAAAGTTTTTGTTTGGTGTTGGAGCCACATTAGTCGTATGCTCGGCGATATGGATCTCCAATCAATTAGAACCTTTAGCGATCGGTAGCGCGACCATTGGCGCGTTATGTTGGCTGTTGAGTTGGCGGGCTTATCGTCAGTAGCGTGTGTCGCTCAGAGAAGCTCGAAAATTTGTTCACACATAACCCGAGGTAAAAAAGATGGGTGGAATCAGTATTTGGCAACTTCTTATTATTGCAGTTATCGTGGTATTGCTGTTTGGCACTAAGAAACTACGTGGTATCGGTGGTGACTTGGGTAGCGCGGTAAAAGGCTTCAAGAAAGCCATGTCGGAAGAAGAACCAAACACCACAGCAAATCAGAAAGATGCTGATTTCGAAACCAAAAATCTTGAGCAGTCAAAAACCAATGCGACTGCTGAAGTGAAAAAAGACAAAGAGCAGGCTTAAATCGTGTTTGATATCGGTTTTTGGGAACTGGTATTGATCGCTATTGTGGCGCTGGTGGTGCTAGGTCCTGAGCGATTACCGCATGCAATTCGTAGCGTGGCAAAGTTTGTCTCTGCAGCGAAAAGCATGGCGAATAGCGTGAAGGATGAGTTAGCGCATGAGTTGAAAGTGCAGGAGTTGCAAGAAAACCTGCGTAAAGCTGAGCAGATGGGGATGCAAAACTTATCACCAGAACTGCAAAAATCGGTGGAATCACTCAAGCAAGCCGCGCAGGAAGTGCAGCGTCCTTACGCGGCAACACCGAGCAGCGAAGCTACATCTAGCTCTACCAGTGGCAACGCCAGTTCTGCTACTGAGCCCGATGTGCGCCTCGATAGTGCACCGCAACCGGCTGAAAAAAAGGCCGACTAAGCTATCTTTCCAAAGAGTTATCCAGGCTTTAACGCTGATGTGATAACTCTTTTTTGATCTGTCACATGAGGTTTGCATGTCTTCCGTAGAACAGACCCAACCTTTGATCAGCCATTTACTAGAGCTGCGTAATCGCCTACTCAAAGCGGTGGCAGCGGTCATCGTGGTGTTTATTGGCCTGATCTATTTCTCGAATGAGATTTACGAGTTTGTCTCAAAACCCTTAGTGGATCGGCTCCCAGCAGGAGCAACCATGATTGCTACTGACGTAGCATCGCCCTTTTTCACGCCTTTAAAACTGACGTTGATTGCCGCGGTATTCCTAGCGGTGCCTTTCATTTTGTATCAGGTGTGGGCGTTTGTAGCGCCTGGCTTATACAAGCACGAACGGCGTTTAATCTTCCCGTTGTTGGTCTCTAGCTCGCTGCTGTTTTACTGCGGTGTCGCCTTTGCCTACTTTGTGGTGTTTCCGCTGGTGTTTGGATTTTTCACCGCGATTTCACTCGGTGGTGTGGAATTCGCGACCGATATCGCGAGTTATCTCGATTTTGTACTGGCGCTGTTTTTAGCGTTTGGTATCGCGTTTGAAGTGCCGGTGGCGATCATTCTGCTGTGCTGGACGGGCGCAACCACGCCTAAAAGCCTATCGGAAAAGCGCCCCTACATTATCGTTGGGGCATTTGTGGTCGGTATGCTACTGACACCGCCGGATATGATTTCGCAAACCTTGCTCGCGATTCCTATGTGCCTGTTGTTTGAAGTCGGTTTGTTCTTCGCCCGTTTTTATACCCGTGACGAAGCCGAAGAGGCAGCAGAAGAAGATGAATAAATCATCACATTCACTGGGGTGTAAGGCTGATGAAAATAGGGAGCGCAAATGTGCTCCCTATTTTTTTAGCTGTGCTGTAAGAAGGTGCCAGCGCGCCATTGGGTAGCTAAAGCGATGCCAAGTGTCACGCCACGCAGCGCCATAAAGCTGAGCATGGCAAGCCAAAGTGCATGATTGCCGTAGCTTGCACTAAGCCAGTAAGCCATAAAGAAAGCCACCGCCGAGATTGCCATACTATTTCGCATCTCTTTACCTTTGGTCGCGCCGATAAAAATGCCATCCAACAAAAAACACCACACCGCCACCAAAGGCATGGCTACCAGCCAAGGTAGATAGATTTCTGCCGTCGCTTGGACGCTCGGAATGTTAGTGATCATTTGGATCAGATCCGATCCAAAACCTAAGAAGATCAGGCTTAACAGCAAACAGATCATGGTAGCCCAAAAGGTACTACCAATCATGGAGGTACGCAGTTGGCGATCATCCTTTGCGCCAATTGCTTTACCCACCATGGCTTCCATCGCATAAGCGAATCCATCCATGCCGTAGGAAATCATCATCAAAAAGCTCATCAATACTGCATTCGCTGCTACGGTTTCATCCCCTAGTGCTGCACCTTGGAAGGTCATAAAGCTAAACACGGCTTGTAGGCAGAGTGAGCGTAGGAAGATGTCACGATTGAGCGCCACTAAACGGGAAAGCTCTTTGGTGATAGAAGGAATGAAAGAGAAAGGGGCTGGGAGCTGATGCTGCCGCCAGTAACGCACCACACACAGGAGACCAAACAAGAGTCCGGCATAATCGGCGATAACCGATGCAATGGCGGCACCCTCGACTTTCAGCCCCAGTCCGAGTACCAACAGCAGATCGAGCCCAATATTGGTGAGGTTGGTGATGATCACCATCCACATTGGGGCGCGGGCATTTTGCGTACCCAGTAACCAGCCCAATAGCACAAAGTTAAGGAGTGCGGCTGGGGCGCTCCACGCACGAATAGAGAAATAGGCGTGCGCGTAGGTTTTGACTTCGCTACTGGCATCGCTGAAGTGAAAAATCAGTCCGGCAACAGGGCGGTGAAACAGCAAAAACAGCGCGGCTAAACCAAGAGCAATGACGCTGCCTTGCAGTAAAACTCGACCAAGCTGCTGTGTATTTTGCGCACCATGCGCTTGGGCGGTTAAGCCTGTCGTCGACATACGTAAAAAGCCGAGCAGCCAAAACGTCACACTGATCATAGTGCTACCCAGAGCCACGCCTCCTAAATACCAAGCGTGTTCGAGATGACCGATAACCGCAGCATCGACCAAGCCAAGCAGTGGAACGGTAATGTTAGACAGCACCATAGGCAACGCGAGCGCAAGCACTTGGCGATGCACGCTCTGCTGTTTCAGAGTCTGGATAATCAGTGACACACAAAAAACCTCAAGAACGACTTGCGGTTAGTGTAACTGAGTGGAGATGGTTGGGCTATGACATGACCGAGATGGTGGGTTACCAATCTAGGTTAACAACAACGGGTGTTAAGCGTGTTTTATAAATGCCGGAGCGTGCAATCGCGCGTTGCCAAAATTTCCAGCGATCACAATGGCGATCGAGTGGGGAAAATGTGCGTACTGATTTCGCCCATGGTAAACAATTCATGATGGCATCACCTGCGCAGGTAAACCCGTGGGCATAAGTTTCACAGCCCAGTTTTTGGCCTAAATAACTGGAGGTTTTATCCCCTGCCACCACAAGGCATGCGCTGGCTTTGGCAAAATGTAATCCGATAGAGCGGACAAAGCGCGCCACTTGTTGTGCATCACAATCGAGTAGAGCGTGTTCGCACACTAACAAAACGGGAGCAAATTCAGGGATGGGCAGTTCCGCGAGCCCTTGTGGTTGCATCACATCACCACACACTAGCTGATAGCGTTCACTACGGTGAAACAGCTTCTCACGCCATAACAGGTTTTCAGTGATATCCCATTCAATCCAGTGGCAGCGGCCGTTATCAACACGATAAAAACGGGTATCGAGACCTGCGCCGACATTAATAATCCAGCCATCAGGATGATTATCGAGAAAGTGGCGAACTTGTTGGTCACAAAGCTGAGTTAGCGTGACATGCAGTAACTGCTTTTGTGCGATATCCCCAGTTAAGCACTCTTGCGCTAACGCGCAACGCCTACAGGCATTGGCGGCAATCGGATCGTAAACAAGGCCATTATCCACCAAGCTTTCTCGACTGCGCAGCCAAAGTGGTTGCACTAAATTGGCGGGGACGTGATATTGGTCTGAAGTAGGTGAATCTGAGTGACGCATGCTCATCTTCCTATACTGGGATAGGAAGATGATAATGAATCTCAAATAAGAAGGCAAGTTGTTGAGAATTTATCTCAACAATGTTTACATCCAGTTGCTGTTGCGAATTACGCCAACCGCAATGCCTTCAATCGTGAGGGATTGAGCGGCTAAATCGACTTCGATCGGTGCAAACTCTTCATTTTCCGCATGCAGAAAAACTTTGGAGCCTTTGCGTTCAAGACGTTTCACCGTGACGTCATCTTCAACGCGGGCAACAACCACTTGGCCATTGCGTACGTCTTGCGTTTTGTGAACGGCTAGGAGATCACCATCGAGGATGCCGATGTTTTTCATACTTTCGCCATGTACACGCAGCAGAAAATCAGCTTGCGGGCGGAACATGCTTGGATCGACTTGGTAATGCGCTTCCACATGTTCTTGAGCGAGAATGGGTTCACCTGCGGCAACGCGGCCAATCAAAGGTAAGCCAGTTTCGGCCTCTTCTTCGTTCGCGGCATTATCGACAAGGATTCGGATCCCGCGTGAGGCACCTGGAACCATCTCAATGACTTGTTTACGGGCAAGCGCTTTGAGGTGTTCTTCAGCCGCATTGGCCGAACGAAAACCCAGCTCTTTGGCAATTTCGGCGCGGGTTGGGGGCATTCCGGTTTCATCGATCTTACTTTTGATCAGATCAAACACTTCTTGTTGGCGTGGAGTTAACGGCTTCATGAGTCACCTGTCTTTTTATACAGTTGACTGTGAGTATATCCAGTGCAAAGAGAATTGCAAAGCCAATTGCTTGTTTTTTGTGTGATTGTGAAGTGAGCCACTGACCCTTGTGGTCATCGGCGGGTTGTTGCGTGGAGCTTTGGTATTCTATTCAGTTCAGAAATGCTGCGGATGTAAGCAATAAAATTAAAAGGTTTGACCAGTTTCTGGTATTCTTGGCGCGCAAAAAAACAATACCGCACGATGGTGCACTCTCACGCTGGCCGTTAGAGAGGAAGTACAGTCGGGCTTATTTAAAGAATCTTGAGGCTTTGAACTCTATGTCTTCAGGACACCTATTATCCCGCTCACTATTGAAATTGCCGATGTCGGTGCTGGTGAAAGGGACGGCGATTCCGTCTAATCCGATCCAAGATCTGGATATCGATACTCAAAAACCAGTGATTTACGCCTTACCGTTTCGCTCAAACGTTGATCTGCTGACGTTGCAAACTCACGCTAAAGACGCTGGCCTGCCTGACCCGCTAGAACCACTGGTGGTGAATGGCAAAGCTTTCCAACGCTATGTGTTTATTGCCTCACGCCCGACGCTGCTCAATAGTGATCAGCATGTGCCGAATGACTCTATTGCGCTGTTTTCTGAGCTGCTGACCGAGCATAAGCTCGACAGTGAGCTGGATGTGCAAGTCATCCCAGCAACAGTATTGTGGGGTCGCAAGCCGGGTAAAGAGGGGCAAGAGAGGCCCTATTTGCAAGCCTTGAATGGACCGGAAAAGGCGATTGCGGTACTGGTTGCTGGCCGTGACTGCTTGGTGCGTTTTAGCCCAGTGGTTTCGATGCGGTACATGGCGGATACGCACGGCACCGATACCTCGATTGCGCACAAATTGGCTCGTGTAGCACGCATTCACTTTTCTCGGCAAAAACTGGCGGCGTCAGGCCCTAATTTGCCGCAGCGGGCACAACTGTTTGCGCGCTTAATGAACTCTCCCGCGATTGAAAAAGCCATTGCGGATGAAGCGAAATCCAAACAGATCCCGCTCGAAAAAGCGCGCAAAGAAGCGCACGACATTTTGGATGAGATCGCGGCGGATTTTTCATATTCGCTGGTGAAAAAAGGCGATCGCATCTTAGGTTGGCTGTGGAATCGCATCTACCAAGGTTTGAACATCAATAACGCCGCGACTGTGCGCCGTTTGGCGCAAGATGGCCATGAGATTGTCTACGTGCCTTGTCACCGCAGTCATATGGATTACTTGCTGCTTTCTTATGTGCTGTACCATGAAGGCATGGTGCCTCCGCACATTGCCGCGGGCATTAACCTGAACTTTTTCCCGGCGGGGCCGATTTTCCGCCGCGGTGGTGCGTTTTTCATTCGCCGCAGCTTTAAAGGTGCACCACTCTATTCAACGATTTTCCGCGAATACCTCGCGGAGCTGTTTGCGAAAGGCTATTCGGTGGAATACTTCAGCGAAGGTGGCCGCTCGCGTACTGGTCGCTTGCTGCCAGCGAAAACAGGCATGTTGGCGATGACCATTCAAGCCATGTTGCGTGGTCTGAATCGTCCAGTAACTTTAGTACCTGTCTACATCGGCTATGAGCATGTGATGGAAGTGGGTACTTACGCCAAAGAGCTACGTGGTAAACGTAAAGAGAAAGAGAACGCCGGTTTAGTACTGCGTACGTTGCGTAAGCTGCGCAATTTTGGCCAAGGTTACGTGAACTTCGGTGAGCCGATCCCACTCAACCAGTTCTTGAATGAAACCGTTCCACAATGGACGCAAGATATTGACCCGATGGGCGCAAGCAAACCGCAATGGATGACGCCGACGGTGAATAAGCTCGCCACGCGCATGATGACGCACATCAACGATGCCGCGGCAGTGAATGCGATGACCTTGTGTGCAACGGCGTTGCTGGCTTCTCGTCAGCGTGCCTTGGCGCGTGACAACCTGATTAAGCAGGTCGATTGCTACTTATCGCTGCTGCGTAATGTGCCGTATTCAGCGACTTCAACGCTGCCAAGTGATAGCGCAGAAAAGCTGGTTGAGCATGCGGAGTCGCTGGATAAGTTTGTGGTGGAAACCGATACCATGGGCGACATTATTTCGCTGGATCGCAACCAATCGATCCTGATGACTTACTATCGCAACAACATCATCCACTTGTTGGCGCTGCCATCGCTGATCGCTCAGTTGTTGATCCGTCAGCAGAGCGTATCGTTGGAAAAAGTCCAAGCGACCGTCGCACAAATTTATCCTTTCCTGAAACAAGAGCTATTTTTACGTTTTGAGGAAGACGAGCTAAACGATCTGGTACTGCGCTATGTGGCGGAGCTGGCTCGTCAAGGTTTAGTGAGTGTGGAAGGTAAAACCGTCACTCTGAATCAAGCTCAAACGCAAGTGCTCATGCTGCTAGGACGAATTATTTCTGAAACCCTGCAACGTTATGCGATTGCTTTGAACCTTCTGGTTAGTTGCCCACATTTGGGTAAAGCTGAGTTGGAAGAGAAAAGTCAGGAAGTCGCGCAGCGTCTTGGCCGCTTGCATGGCATTAATGCGCCTGAGTTTTTTGATAAAGGGGTATTTGCTTCGTTATTCGTGACGCTCCAAGAGCAGGGATATTTGGATGATCAAGGTCGCTGCGTGTTAGAAACTGCGAAGCCACTCTCTCGTCAGCTTTATGCGCTGATCTACCCAGAAGTGCGAATGACGATTCAAGAGAGTTTGTGTCAGGTTGACGCTTAAACTAAGCGTAGCGAGAACTCTCCAGTAAATAGAACTAAATGAAAAAGGCATCCCATGGATGCCTTTTCTTTTTGTCTTCATTCTGAATGGTTACCAGACACTGAAGAGTATGCCGGCAGTGATCGCCATGCCGACATAGTTGTTATTCAGAAACGCCTGAAAACAAGGCATACGCTCACGATAACGGATCAGATGTTGCTGATAGGCAAACAGTCCGGCTGCGACTAACAGACTCCAGTAGTAGCTTGCGCTAAGTTCTAAACCTTGACCTAAAGCGACCAGTAACCCCAAGGTGGCCAACTGCAGCAGACCTATGATGCGCTTATCCCAACGACCAAATAAGATGGCGGTGGATTTAATGCCAATATTCACATCATCATCTCGATCAACCATCGCATATTGGGTATCGTAAGCCACTGTCCACAGAGCATTAATTAAAAACAGTACCCAGACTTGTGGAGGCAACGTATCCGCTTGAGCGGCCCAAGCCATAGGAATCGACCAACTAAACGCCAACCCCAACACCAATTGAGGTAGGTGGGTAAAGCGCTTCATAAACGGGTAGATAAAGGCTAATAAAATACCAACGAAAGAAAGCTGGATAGTAAGGGTATTCATAGTTAACACGAGCAAGAAAGCCGTGACTGCAAGGATGACAAACAGCCGTAAGGCTTCTTTTGCGGAAACTAACCCGGCAGGTAGTGGGCGTTGGCTGGTGCGTTTCACATGGCCATCGACATGGCGATCAGCAAAATCGTTGATGACACAACCGGCGGAGCGCATCAAGAATACGCCTAGCACAAACACAACGAATACGCGGACATCCGGCAAGCCTTGAGCGGCTAAAAGCAGCGCCCACAGAGTAGGCCAAAGTAAAAGTAGGGAGCCAATTGGGCGATCCATGCGCATCAGTTGCCAGTAAGCACGTGCTTTTACAGCGGTCATTTACACTCTCTCCTTAGAGTAAATCGGGGATGTGGCGAGAAACAGCTCAGTGACCAACATGGGTTTATGATTCATCCATAATCGAGACCGACGAGCGAGTAGTCGTCCCAATTCTGTTTCTACCCAACCTACTTGCAGTGCATCTCGCTTGACATTATCCGCACTAAAGACGGTGAGTCCTAGTGGAATTTGCCCTTGTTGCGTCAAATCGTATTGTTGTTGCTGCATGGATGAGCGAGGAATTAAGGTGTGGCC
Organism: Vibrio sp. RC586; assembly: GCF_000176715.1. Lineage (NCBI taxonomy): Bacteria > Pseudomonadati > Pseudomonadota > Gammaproteobacteria > Vibrionales > Vibrionaceae > Vibrio > Vibrio sp. RC586. The sequence continues at coordinate 39,406 of NZ_ADBD01000014.1, forward strand.
GAATACCCAAGGTTGTTGGTCTCCACGAATGACCACTTGGCGTAGAAGATACTCCTCTGGTTGAAGTAATTGTAATTCATCCTGGTTTAGCGAGTCGGTTGGCATCATTTGGTTGCTCAGGAGATCGACCGTAAGTTGTTCACAATGGGTTGCCATTAAACGTGATAGTGAGCCTTGTTCAAGCAGCCAGCGCTGGGCTAAAGGGGCAGGAAACTCAATATCATCAGGCTGTTGCCAAGTTACCTGATTAAGAACGGCTAAATAGAGCGAAGTTAATTGATTCATACTATTATTCAATTTGACGCTTTACCCGATTACCCTCGCTACCTGCAATACCACGTAGTTTAGGTATACAATAAAGCTCAGATTTTGATTCCAAACCCAAGAGTTCGAACGCGGAAAGCATTTTATTTACCAAATGGATGCTCTATTGTAACAAGACTCCGGCGGTTCGAGTATTGCGAACAGAATAAAGAGCAGATAGAAATATGCTAAAACGTTATGTCATACAAATAATGCTCGTTTTGAGCTTAATGCTGTCTTTTGCCAGCCATGCCGAAGATCCACCGGCTGCGCCTCAGCTAGCTTATTTCACTTTAGAGCCTGATCTCACGACCAATTTTTTTACCAAAGGTAACAAACTGGGTTATATCCAAGTACGCATCGATATTATGGTGGCGAATGCGGCAGATTTGCCAGTGGTGGAACAGCATCAACCTTTGATCCGTGATGCTGTAGTAGAACTGCTGGGTAAGCAAACTGAAGACACCATCAAATCTTTAGCGGGACGTGAAGATTTGCGTAAGTCACTGGTTAATCGCCTCAACAATATTTTGTTGCCTGAAGTCGGCCGTACTGTGATCGCAGATTTACTGTTTACTAAGTATATCTACCAATAATTTTGGATTTTCATCCAAGATTAATCATGAAAAAGCGGCTTAAGCCGCTTTTTTACTTTCACGCCAAAGACTGCCATTACGCCTGCTGGTAGCGCTTGCTATCCATCCAAGCTAGAACGATGCCACTGATTAAGCCCGCTAAATGTGCGGTGTTGGCAATCGCCATAAACGGTTGAACATAACCCAGCGCCAACCAAATCAGCATAAAACCCATTAATGATCTCGGGAGCGACAGCCCGAGTTGTGGCGAGCGTTGGCCAAGAATCCACAAATATCCTGCTAAAGCGTAAACCACGCCAGATAGGCCCCCAAAATTTGCGCCTTCCACCCAGTATTGTCCCGCACCGGAGACGATGGCTGAAATAATGAATAGTTTTACCAATTTTACAGTGCCGAGACGTTGTTCAATGTCACCACCAAACTGCCACCACCAGAGTAAGTTAAAAGCAATGTGCATGACTGAAAAATGCAGTAAAGCATGGCTTACCCAGCGCCAAATTTGCCACTGCTCACTAGCCTGAGCGGGAAAGTGCAAGGTAGCAAAAATGGCTTCACCAGCGCCAAAGGTCTGTAGAGCGAAAATGGCAATACATAGCGCCATGATCAGCAGTGTAAAGGCACCCGCTTTGGCTTTGATGAGGCTGAGTAAGTTGGGGGAGGCGTAATGAAATTGGGGCCGTTTTTGATCGGCGACTTCCCATGATGCAGCTTGATACTTTTGATCATAAGGGTTTTGTAAAAACGCCTGCAGCTCAACTTGTGCAATATCGATATGTTGATCATTCATTACCCAAAGAGTGAACTGACCACTGGCATCCGGCATCATTTTAATTTCGATCTGATGAGCGGCCATGTAATCAATAAAAGCTTGAGCTGCTCGCGGATTGTTTAAAGTGGTCAGTAAGTGCATCAATAATTAACTCGCTTCAATGGGAAGGTTGGCACGTTGCCAAGCGTCAAAGCCGCCATCCACACTATACACCTCTTCAAATCCTTGGTTAACCAGATATTGGGCCGCACCTTGGCTGCTGATCCCGTGGTAACACATCACTAAAACGGGGTTATCGAAATCGACCTGTTCCATAAATTGCGTCATAGATTGATTAGTGAGATGAAACGCCTCTCGGGCATGGGCAACTTGAAAGGATTGTGGGTCGCGAATGTCGACTAAACGAGCTTGTTTTTGCTCCATCAGGCGTTGTGCAGCATTAACATCGATGTGTGAAAATTGGTCCATAGGTTCGCTCTCATTTGGCATGCAAGACAGTGTAAAGTGTAACCTATTCAAGTTTAGACAAGTACCGAAGAACCGTAGGGTTATCCACTTGTGATTAAAATGACAGCGCTTGTGGGTAATCCTGTGAATTGCGTTGATAAAGTGGTTTTAAAAAAATCGATCCACAATATGTAGCGATGATCCTGATTTTGTTGTGGGTAATTTTAAAAGTATCCCCAATAGAAGTATATCGAGAAAGCCTTGAAAATGGCGGTTTGATGATGGGGATAAATAAACTTTCTCACAGAGTTATCCACAGATTGTTTACGCAACGCGATCCACTCTTCGATCCTCAAAGGGAGAAGATGAATCAAAGATATATGGGGTGAATACAGACGGGTAAGGTGGTTTGGCTGTGAATCCCTAAGTTGACACAAAAAATAGCCTGCATCTGCAAGCTATTTGTTATCTGCATCGTATCTGGAGAGATGAGGTGGTGCATTCGCACCAGTGATATACGCTGAGACGGTGACTATTTGATCTTGATGATCTGCCCACATTCCTTGCACAGATAAACTTCTTTAATACCAAGCAATTTTTGCCAAAGAGTGCGTCGTTTCCGTTGTAAATGATTCGTATGAGTACAATTGAGCATAATGTATAAGTTAACTATGAAAAATTGTTACGGATATTACATTTGACGCACTGCTTAAAAAGTGATCTTAGTTCAATTGTGTGATATGAAATTAAATTAATAAAACTATTATTTGTATAGTTTAAACAGTGAGTTAGCGTTACTTGTGGTGATGGTGCTAACCTCGCCGAAAGTGAGTGAATGAAGCTGAGAAATTTTCTCGCAAATGAGACTGGTAAACTGAGGCTCATTGCGTTTTCCACGATGTGGGACTGGCGCTAAATAAGGGCAGTCCGTTTCTAAAATGACGTAATTAAGATCGAGCTCTGGGATCACCTGATCCATTCCGCTATTTTTAAATGTGCTCACACCACCCAGCCCAAGATGAAAGCCGAGATCATTGATCGCTTTGGCCTCATCGAGCGTGCCGCCAAAGCAGTGAAAAACACCGTATAAGCTGCCATCTTGGGCTTGCTTGAGTAATGCTAATGTCTCGTTGAGCGAATCTCTGGTGTGAATGACCACGGGTAAATCCAGTTCTTTTGTCCAGTTGAGTTGGGTTAAAAACGCCATTTCTTGTTCAGCTTTAAAGGTTTTATCCCAATACAGATCGATACCGATTTCGCCCACGGCGATAAAAGAGTGACGAGAAAACCAATCGTAAATCGTGGTCAAGGTTTGCTTCACATTGGCATCGACATAACAAGGGTGTAAGCCCATCATTGAATGACAAAAATCGGGGTAAGCCTTTTCTGTTGCTAGCATTGGCTCAATCGAATTAAGGTCGATATTCGGCATCAGGATTTTTTCAATACCCGCTTGTCTGGCTCGAGCAATCACTTCATCGCGGTCATGGTCAAATTCACTGGCATAAACATGGGCATGGGTATCTATCATGAAATTATCTCTAGCATTAGGTTTGTAGCGAGTATACGTGAGTGTGAGCACGAGGTCATTTTTGGCTTTTTCCTACTTTGCCGCTAGCATGCCGAGCCGAGAGTGATATGATTTTGCCCAACACTTCCCTCAGCGCCTGATTGTTTAGGCACTGATAACATAAGAAGGAGAGTCGTGTGTCGGTATCCATTCAAGGTCAATTTCCCGGACGTCGTTTGCGCCGTCTGCGCAAACATGATTTCAGTCGTCGTCTTGTGGCAGAAAACCAGTTGTCGGTGAGCGATCTGATTTACCCCATGTTCATTTTGATGGGTAAAGATCGCCGTGAGAAAGTGGACTCCATGCCTGGTGTCGAACGCTTGTCGATCGATTTAATGCTAGAAGAAGCACAATACCTAGCCAATCTTGGTGTGCCGGCGATTGCTCTATTTCCGGTCGTGAACCAAGATGCCAAAAGCTTGTGTGCAACGGAAGCCTATAATCCGGAAGGATTGGTCCAGCGTGCTGTGCGTGCTTTAAAAGAGCATGTGCCCCAAATGGGTGTGATCACCGATGTGGCACTTGATCCATTTACCACCCATGGTCAAGACGGCATCATTGATGATCAAGGTTATGTTCTAAATGACGAAACCACCGAAGTGTTGATCAAGCAAGCTCTGTCTCATGCTGAAGCTGGAGCGGATGTCGTTGCACCTTCCGATATGATGGATGGTCGTATTGGCCGTATTCGTCAGGCGCTGGAAGAGGCTGGATACATTCATACCCAGATCATGGCTTACTCCGCCAAATATGCCTCAAATTACTATGGTCCATTTCGTGATGCAGTAGGGTCATCCGCGAATTTAAAAGGTGGCAACAAGAAAAATTACCAGATGGATCCGGCCAATTCGGATGAAGCCTTGCACGAAGTGGCAATGGACATCAATGAAGGTGCGGATATGGTGATGGTGAAACCCGGCATGCCTTATCTGGATGTTGTGTGCCGAGTCAAAACCGAACTGCAAGTCCCAACTTTTGCTTACCAAGTCTCTGGTGAGTATGCGATGCACAAAGCCGCAATTATGAATGGCTGGCTTAAAGAGCGCGAAACGGTGTTGGAATCCTTACTCTGCTTCAAACGTGCTGGTGCAGATGGTATTTTGACCTATTTTGCTAAAGACGTTGCTCAGTGGTTAGCGGAAGACAATGCGAAAGCGGCGCAATTCCTTGCCAAAAAATAATCTACTTTCCGTGATATAAAAGATGAAGGCTGACGTAAGTCGGCCTTTTTGTTGGGAGAAAATCATGTTGGTTCGTGAAGGGTCTTTGAACGAAGTTACGCAAATTGTGGCGCAAATAAGCGAATTTGCTAAATCGGAAAATGAGCAGAGTCTACAAGCGAGGCTGGAAAATAAGCCTAATTTGGTACTTGTCGCAGAAAACAATGGTGAGCTGCTCGGTTTTAAAATCGGTTATAAGCTTGATTCTGAAACATTTTATAGTTGGTTTGGTGGTGTCGCTCCGGCCGCTCGAGGTCATGGTGTGGCGCAACACTTGCTCGAAGTGCAGGAGGCATGGGTGTTAGAGCGGGGATATAAACGCATTAAAGTTAAATCCCGAAATCAGTTTCCAGACATGTTGCGTTTATTAATAAAAAATGGCTATTTTATTGAAAATTATGAGAAAAAAGATCCAATCATAGAAAGCAGGATCCATTTTAGTAAAGAACTCTAAAAATAAATGAGATTTCTTCTCATTTAATTCTTGACTATTAAATGAGAACTATTATTATTAGGCGTGTCTTAGGGAGCAAACGAAAGTTCACAGGACGTTAGATGACCCTATCTTAGTATGGATTTATGGTGATTTAACGAACGAACTTGAACAGGTTCTTTTTGACACGACATTGCTCACATTGCTTCCAGTGTAATTTTTTAGCTTTTTGGTAAAGCGAATCAATCAATTGGCTTTTACCTTGTTTGCTAGGCGACATCTTCGGGTGTCGCTTTTTCTTTTTATCCCTTTCTATTTGATGCTCTATGTTGTTGACTGCATTTGCTCATCCCAATCACATTACCTATCGGCACACATAGGAGTCACTACTTGGCGTCTATCTATAATTCCAAGCATTTGGGTATACCTCGTGATGTATTAGTTATCCACTATCTTCATATTTTACTTCGTCATCCAGTGAACAAGTGTTCGTTTGGTGAGTAATCATCCACCGTAGTGAGCACGAAGAGAAGAGACTGAGCAAAAGGGCAGCGAGTGTCTTTTCCACAATTGATGATCTGGAAAAGATCATTTTACGCCATTGAGATCCATTTTTTTGTCATTTAAAAACATTATGTTACGTAGCAATTTGATTGTGTTTTTATGAGGTTTAAAGCTGCGTAAAAAAAACTATAAACAAACTTATCCACAGATTGGCGCTGTGCACAGGCCGCTAGGATATCCCCCGAATCGAGCAAAACCAGTAACAACGTAGAATCCAAGCAGTAGTCGTGGCATCCTAGGCTCATTTACTCTCGTTTGGATAACCCTCTTATGGCTCGTATACCTGACAATCCGCTGATTCTGATCGACGGCTCTTCTTATCTTTATCGTGCATTTCACGCTTACCCGGGCACCATGAGTAATGGTGAGATCCCGACAAACGCCATTTATGGTGTGGTGAATATGGTGCGCAGCATGATGCGTCAGTTTGCTTCCGATCGTATCGCAGTAATTTTTGATGCGAAGGGAAAAACCTTCCGGGATGAGATGTACGACCAATACAAGGCGAATCGTCCGCCAATGCCTGATGATCTACGCTGTCAGGTTGAGCCACTGCATCAAGTGATCCGCGCGATGGGATTACCCTTGCTGGCGATTGAGGGTGTTGAAGCGGATGACGTGATTGGAACATTGGCGCGTCAAGCCTCACAAGCGGGTATGCCCGTTTTGATCAGTACCGGCGATAAAGACATGGCCCAGTTGGTGGATGAGAACATTACCCTGATTAATACCATGACCAATGTGGTGCTGGATCGCGAAGGTGTGATTGAAAAGTTCGGTATTCCACCTGAGTTGATCATCGACTACCTTGCCTTGATGGGCGATAAAGTGGATAACATTCCGGGCGTACCGGGTGTGGGTGAGAAAACCGCGACAGCACTCCTGCAAGGTATTGGTGGTTTGGAAGATCTATACGCCAATTTAGATAAAATCGCTGCTTTAGGTTTCCGTGGTTCAAAAACCATGGCGCAAAAGCTGGAAGAGAACCGTGACAATGCCAATCTTTCTTACCAACTCGCTACGATTAAATGCGATGTGGAGTTGGAAGAGTCACCACAAACACTGCTTAAGCAGACTCCCGATCGTGATGCACTGATGACATGGTACGGGAAGTTAGCGTTCAAATCTTGGCTGACAGAATTACTCGATGGTGGTACTGGAATTGTGACTGCTGACGAGCAAGCGAAAGTCTCTTCAGTGACTGCGTCAAACACCGCAAACAATGCGGCTAGTCATGGCGCAGCGATTCCTGCAAGCCCAGCAGTGCAGATCGATCGCAGCCAGTATCAAACAATCCTTAACGAGCAAGATTTCAATCTGTGGTTGGAAAAATTACAGCAAGCTGAACTGTTTGCCTTTGATACCGAAACCGACAGCCTCGATTACATGGTTGCAAACTTGGTTGGGGTGTCGTGTGCTGTAGCGGAAGGTGAAGCGGCTTATATTCCTGTGGCGCACGATTATCTGGATGCGCCGCAGCAGTTGGATCGCGAGTGGGTGATCGCCCAGCTTAAACCTCTGCTTGAAGATGAAAGCAAAGCCAAAGTCGGCCAGAACCTCAAATACGATGCGAGCGTGATAGCGCGCTACGGCGTTGAGTTGCGCGGTATTCGCCATGACACCATGTTGCAATCCTACGTATATAACAGCGTAGGCGGCAAACATGATATGGATAGCTTAGCGCTGCGTTTCCTGCAGCACAGTTGCATCTCCTTTGAGCAAATCGCCGGTAAAGGCAAAAATCAGCTCACTTTTAACCAAATTGATCTGCAAGAAGCCGCTCAGTACGCCGCAGAAGATGCGGATGTAACTTTGCGTTTACATCAGCGCATCAGCCCGCTGATTGAACAAGACAGCAAGCTTGAACAAGTGTATCGTGAAATTGAAATGCCGCTCGTTCCTGTGCTGTCACGCATTGAACGCACAGGTGTTATGATCAACGACATGCTGCTCAGTGCTCAATCACAGGAAATTGCGTTGCGTCTCGATGAGTTGGAAAAAAAGGCGTATGAACTGGCTGGCCAGCCATTCAACCTCAGCTCACCGAAGCAACTGCAAACCATTTTGTTTGAGCAAATGAAGCTGCCTGTCTTGCAAAAAACGCCATCAGGTACTCCTTCAACTAATGAAGAAGTGTTGCAAGAGCTGGCCTTGGATTACCCACTGCCGAAAGTGCTGATTGAGTATCGTGGTCTGGCTAAACTCAAATCGACCTATACCGATAAGCTGCCCAAAATGATTAACCCCAATACAGGGCGTGTGCATACTTCCTACCATCAAGCTGTCACGGCTACGGGGCGTCTTTCATCGACGGATCCAAACCTACAAAACATCCCTGTGCGTAATGAAGAAGGACGTCGCATTCGCCAAGCGTTCGTTGCACCGCATGGTTGGAAAATCATGGCCGTCGACTACTCACAAATTGAGCTGCGCATCATGGCGCATCTGTCGGGTGATCAGGCATTACTCGATGCCTTCCGTGAAGGGAAAGATATTCATGCTGCCACGGCGGCTGAAATCATTGGTGTGCCGATAGAGCAAGTCAGCAGTGAGCAGCGGCGTCGCGCCAAAGCTGTTAACTTTGGCTTGATCTACGGCATGAGTGCGTTTGGTTTGGCAAAACAGCTCGGTATTCCACGCGGTGAAGCGCAAGAGTATATGGATAAATACTTCGAGCGTTATCCAGGTGTGATGCAGTACATGGAAGACACGCGCAGTCGCGCTGCGGAATTGGGTTATGTTGAAACCATTTTTGGTCGTCGCTTACACCTGCCTGAAATTACTTCGCGTAATGGGATGCGTCGAAAAGCGGCAGAGCGAGCCGCGATTAACGCGCCAATGCAAGGCACTGCGGCAGACATCATCAAAAAAGCGATGCTGCTGGTCGATGAGTGGATTCAGCGAGAGGGTGATGGTCGTGTCAAATTGCTGATGCAAGTACACGATGAACTGGTCTTTGAAGTTGAAGAGTCATCTTTATCCGAAATTGAAAGTAAAGTACAACAGCTGATGGAATCAGCAGCAGAGCTTGCTGTACCACTGGTTGCTGAGGCTGGACACGGAGATAACTGGGATCAGGCCCATTAGTTGATTTTTTCAGCGAAATTCCTCAGGAATATGAGCCGGCGCACGTTCGCTGGCTTTTTTTATGGCTAAAAAAAGTTTACCAAGCTCAGACAGTTATGTTGTTAACCTAAAAATCAATGAAAAAAAACTACAAAAAATATTTTCAATTCTGACCAATTGTTGTACATTAACGCTCGTAGGGTACAGAGGTAAGATGTTCTATCTTTCAGACCTTTTGTTTCACGTTATTGGATTAGGCTGATTCAGCCGCCCCAGTCACCATTTGACTGGGGCGTTTTTTATTGGGCGTAATTCAAGTGTTCTAGCCTATTTTGGCCTTTCTTTTTATTTCTACTTAACCTCGCTTAATGCTGTAACTTAGCTCAGATTGAGTTACAAAAGGCATTGCATTCTGTAATTAAGCACCATTCACACTTTTATTATTTCTAGATAGAAAGTAAGTCTTATCGAATGACGATTCTATCGAAATAAACAAACATTACTTATTGAGATATAAGGAAAGATCGCTGTGGATGGGCGGTTTGATGAGTGTTTTGTGCTGGCTTGATATTTAGGCGTCTTTGCTGAATGCTTAACGACATAACAATAACAACTGTTTTCTCTCCCGTTGCCCCACCAGGATGGTGGGGATTTTGTTTTTTCTCTTCAGCTCTTAATTGGTCTCAACTTAGTCACAATAAAAACCCCGCTAATGCGAGGTCATCATGGCAAAATGCTGAGATTATTGGCCAGCAGACTCTTCGGGTTGCTCTCCCTCTGCTTGCTCTGCAAGCGCTGCCAACATTGGGGCATACCACTCATCCAACTTCGCGCGCAGCGTATCGACACCAATTCCGCTTAGTGACGAAAATGCATCTACCGCGACATCGCCGCCAAACTGTTTAGCGTCTTCACGCACTTTCAAAACTTGCGCTTTGCGAGCACCACTTTTCAGTTTATCCGCTTTGGTGAGCATCACTTGTACTGGGATGCCACACTCGACAGCCCAGATAATCAGTTGCTGATCGAGATCTTTCATCGGGTGGCGAATATCCATCAGCACCACTAAACCTTTTAAGCACTGACGTCTTTGTAGGTATTCACCGAGCGCTCTTTGCCACTTTAGTTTCATCTCTAGTGGTACTTGAGCAAAGCCATATCCCGGTAAATCGACGATATGGCAACCCTCTGCTACTTTAAAAAGGTTAATCAACTGAGTACGACCCGGAGTCTTACTGGTTTTGGCCAGGTTTTTCTGGTTGGTCAGGCGATTAAGGGAACTTGACTTACCAGCGTTAGAGCGTCCTGCGAACGCAATTTCGATACCTTCATCTTCAGGAAGATGGCGAATATCAGGCGCACTGGTAATGAAATGCGTGTTCTGGTAATGAATTTTTACGCTCACTGTGTTAACTCCATCTCGACTTTGTGTAGTCGATTGATTACTTTTTTGTGAAATTGTGTAAAATAACCGTGCTCGGCATAAGGTCGCCTATTGTACCATGAGTGGTACCCCAGAGTGGTACTGGAAGCTTGATAATTATAAATGGAATGTCATGAAGAAATTAGCGCTAATCTTGAGTGTTTTAGCCAGCTGCTCTGTATGGGCCCAAGGTAGTATCGAAGCTGGTAAAGCCAAATCTTTAACCTGTGCTGCCTGCCACGGTGCAGACGGTAACAGCCAATTAACTATTTACCCTAAACTGGCAGGGCAACATGAGAAGTACCTTGAAAAGCAACTCAAGGAACTGAAACTGGGTGCTGCTAGCGGTGGAAAACAAGGTCGTTACGATCCGGTGATGAGTGCAATGGCAATGCCTCTGAGCGATGAAGATATCGCAGATTTGGCGGCTTACTTTGCCTCCATGCCAACCTCTGCAAACACCACACCAGAAGATGTCGTTGCACAAGGTAAAGTGCTCTACAGCGCTGGAGATGCATCGCGTGGTTTGACGGCGTGTATTGCGTGTCACGGTCCTCGTGGTGATGGTACTGAGTCATCTGGCTTCCCGAAAATTTCAGGGCAGCATGCCGACTATATTAAAGCACAGCTAGAAAAATTCCGTTCAGGGACACGTGCTAACGATATGAACGAGATGATGCGTGATGTGGCGCATAAGCTGACGGATACGGATATTGATATCCTATCGAAATACGTAGGTGGCTTGCACTAATTCGGCAATACGAGCAAAAAATACCAAACAGCCCTAGTGACCTTACTAGGGCTGTTGCTTTTCTGGCGCTGAGAATCTTATCTCTCCCCCTTACTTCATGTGATTTTGCGTTTTTTGTTTAGGTTGATGAGAAAATCGCCTTTTACACTCCACTCTAAGGGGAGTTTCTGGTATGTTGCGCATCCCGTTGGAGGAGGTCAGCATGCATTCGTGCCCGTTATGTCACAGTGAAAACAGCCAAGCGTATTTTGTAGATAAGCATCGTCGCTATTTTCAATGTCAGCAGTGTGCGCTGGTGTATGTCGATCCAGAACAGCGCTTAAGTGCGGAGCGAGAAAAAGGCTTCTATGACTTGCATCAGAACATTCCTAGTGATGAAGGCTATCGACGCTTTTTATCACGAGTCTGTTCGCCTATGCTTGAGAGGCTGCCTCCCCAATCTCAAGGGTTAGATTTTGGCTGTGGGCCAGGCCCCACTTTATCGCTGATGTTAGAAGAAGCGGGACACTCCGTGGCGTTGTACGATATCTTCTATCATCCGGATACTGAGGTGTTGAACCGCCAATACGATTTTATGACTGCGACCGAGGTGATTGAGCATCTACATGATCCTCACCGAGTGTGGCAGCAATGGTTAAATTTAGTTAAGCCAGGCGGCTGGATTGGTCTGATGACAAAAATGGTCAAAGACTTGGACGCATTTGCTGGTTGGCACTACAAAAATGATCTCACCCATGTGATCTTTTTCAGTCGTGCCACGTTTCAGTATCTGGCTGAGCGGGATAAGCTCGAACTTGAATTTATTGGTAATGATGTAATTTTACTGAGGAAACCCCAGTAATGAGTCGCTCAAAGAAATCGAGAAAACCGGGTACCAACAGTAACGACCAACTGGTCGTGGTACGTACGCGCAGCGAATCCGAAGTGGAAAGCCGTCTGCGTAAAAAACTGAAAAAGCGCAAAGGCTTAAAGTCAGGTAGCCGTCATTCAGAAAGCACTGAAAACCAAGTGCGCCAAGGGACGCAGAAGCGTGATCCACGTTTGGGCAGCAAAAAGCCAATTCCATTGATTGTTGAAGCGCCGAAGAAGCTCAATAAACAAGAGCGTAAACTGGCGGCTGAGCAAGAGCTGGCGATGCTGGAAAAAGATGCACAACTGAATGTGTTGCTCGACCGACTCGACAACGGTGAGAAGCTAGGTATTGGCTTGCAGAAATACGTTGATGAGAAATTAGATCGCATCGAAATGCTGATGGATCAACTGGGTCTGTTGGACGATGAGCCAGTGGAAGAGCCTGCACCACAAGCTAAACCGAGCAAAAAGCGCAAAACAGAAGACGATTTGCTCTCTGAGTTTGAACAGCTGGATGTCGATAAGTACCAAGATTAAGGAGCAGTGATGAACGGGATGCTACTCGCCAGCGTGGGTGGTGCCATTATCGTGGCGCTCGCCAGTTACGCTGCTTATTTGTTGTGGCAAGTGAAAAAACAGCAAGCGCTGCAGTTGCAACATCAACAGTTAGCGATTGAAAAGCGTAATGCGAACATCTTTGATAGCGTTAATATCCTTTGCATGGCGGGTATTCAAGGGCAGTGCGATCTGTCGGAAATCAGTATCCGTGTTTATTGCATTATGGATTATGTGCAGGGTGAACAGCGCGTCAATTTTGAACAAGAGTATCCCGCAATCTCTGAACTGTATCATCTGGTGAAAGACATGGCGCGCGGTGATGCGCGCCAAGAATTACCAAAGCAAGAGCGAATGAAGCAGAATCTGGAACGCACTAAAGCAGAAAGTCGTCTGCAAGAGGCAATCGTTGAAGAGCTCACTGCACTCAAACAGCGCATCCAGCCGCTGAATAACCAAATCGCGATTCAGATGGTGTGAAACTAACCCGAAAGGGGGAGTGATCACGCTAGCAGAATCGAATATTTTGTTGCCAAATCCTGTTCTGCTGCCCGACGCCTGTCAATGTCGTGTGGCAGAATAGCCTGTCAAGAATTGAGCAAAACGGAAAGATTCACTATGTCGTCGTATGTCGTACCCAGCCAACAGATCGTATGGGATCAGGCCATTCTGGATAAGTACAACTACTCCGGTCCGCGTTACACTTCATACCCGACTGCGGTTGAGTTTCATGAAGCCTTTACTATCGCTGACTTTGATATGGCTTGTACTCAGTACCCAGAGCGGCCTCTGTCGCTTTATATCCATATCCCGTTTTGCCATAAGCTTTGCTACTACTGTGGCTGTAACAAGGTCATTACTCGTCATTCGCACAAAGCGGATGAATACCTTGATGTGCTTGAGCATGAAATTCGCCAACGCGCATCATTGCTGACGGGGAGAAATGTTACTCAGCTGCACTTTGGCGGTGGCACTCCAACTTTCTTGACCAATGCACAGATCAGCCGTTTGATGACGCTGCTACGCAGTGAATTCGACTTTGCTGATGATGCTGAGATCAGTATTGAAATCGATCCGCGTGAAATTCAGTTAGAGGTGCTTGATCACTTGCGCCAAGAAGGCTTTAACCGAGTCAGCATTGGTGTGCAGGATTTCAATAAAGAAGTGCAGAAGCTGGTTAATCGTGAACAGGATGAGCAGTTTATTTTTGCTTTGGTTGAGCGTGCAAAACAGCTTGGTTTCCGTTCGACCAACCTCGATCTGATTTACGGCTTACCTAAACAAACCGCGGAAACTTTTGCTCAGACTTTGCAACAAGTGCTGACTATGCAGCCGGGGCGTTTGTCGGTGTTTAACTACGCGCACATGCCACAACTGTTCGCGGCACAGCGCAAAATTAAAGATGCGGATTTACCTGCCGCAGAAGAAAAACTGGCGATTTTACAGCAGACGATTGCCACTCTGACTGGCGCGGGTTATCAGTTCATCGGTATGGATCACTTTGCCTTGCCGGATGATGAGTTGGCTGTTGCTCAACGTAACGGTATTTTGCATCGTAACTTCCAAGGCTACACCACCCAAGGTGAGTGTGACTTAGTTGGCTTTGGGGTTTCCGCGATTTCTATGGTGGGCGATGCGTACGCGCAAAACCAGAAAGAGCTGAAAAAATACTATGCACAAGTCAATGAGATGCGTCATGCACTGTGGAAAGGTGTGGCGCTCGATAAAGATGATTTGCTGCGCCGTGAAGTGATTAAGCAGCTTATTTGTAACTTCAAGCTTGATAAAACCGAGATTGAGCGCGAGTTCAATCTGCGTTTCAATCACTACTTCCGTCAGGATTTAGCTCTGCTACAAACCTTTATTGACGACGAGTTGGTGACGGTGGATGAAAAAATGATTGAAGTGACTCTGCGTGGTCGTTTGTTAATTCGCAACATCTGTATGTGTTTTGATAAATACCTGCGTGAGCGGGCACGTCAGCAGCAGTTTTCACGAGTCATTTAAGACTGCATTCAAACAACAAGGCCACCGCATGCGGTGGCCTTGTTGTTTCTTATGCTACGCCATATCAGGATGACTGAACGGAAGGGGACTCCAGCAAAGAGAGTGCCTTACGAGAGACATCATGCGCCGCACGCGTGAAGTTTTGCTTTTCTAATGCATCCGCTAGATAAGCATAGTCTGAGACACTTGAACGTAGCGACAGCGCTTTTTCGAGATGCTTCTGTGCATCGGCCCAATGTTTTTCGCGCAGATAAAGTTGGCCTAGTGCGCTGTGTGCTTCCGCATTATGACTATCGCGGCGCAGTGCCTCTTCCAGTAAAGCGATCAGTGGATGGCGATCAGTGATATTGAGCTCTGGCAGTAGGGCATAAAGCTCAGCGGTCGGCTGTTTCTTCAAACTCTCTTTGATCACCGAAAACGCTTCATAATCGGCTTTGCGTTGAATGAGCTGAGTGATGAAACACATCAACAGTTCAGGCTCGGCTTTTAACTTACGCGACATTTGTGCCCAGTGCTGAACCAATCCTTCACTGCCTTTTTGGCTAGCAATGCTTTGTAAAATGCCACGCTGGGCGGTGAGTTCAAGCTGCTGAGCTTCTTCATTGGTCAAACGTTTGGCCTTCACCAGTTTGGGAAGCAGTTCCAAGAGCGGCTGCCATTGGCCTAAGGCTTGGTAGCACTGTTTAAGCAGGTTCAATACCACAGTATTGTGTGGATAGCTGTTTTGCAGTTGAGTTAAGGTGCTCAATGCGGCTTCATTATCGCCATCGCTCAGTTGCTGTTTCGCGCGAGTCAGTTCAACCGCTAAAGTGGCGTTGTCCTGCTTCGCCGCCAACGCTAAGTAGTGATCGCGCTTAGCTCGATCACCCATTCCATTCGCAGCTTCCGATGCGACGAGATAACAGAGCAGCGGCATATCGTGATGGTTTGCCCAGCGAGTCACTTTTTTCTCGGCTTGTTTCCAATCACCTTCAAGCAGTTTGATGATTCCTTCATTGGTATAGCGGCGTGAGCGGCGTAGCTTACGCACACTGAACCAGTTCCATGTATGAAAACTGGTATAGAGAATTTTTTTCACCAAAAATTCAAGTGCGAACAGCGCGGCTAAAGCGGCGATGATAAAGATCACCAGCGTAGTCACGCTCATTTCGATAGTGCGATTGGCAATTGAGATCAGCACATAACCTTGTTGGCCTGCATATTGAGTACCTACAAACAGGCCAAGGCCGAGGACGACAAATAAGAAAATCAGTCGAATCATTGCTTAGCCTCCGCGGTGATAGGGGTGACACTACGGCGCAAACGCTCGGTGATTACATCGGCTAACTGCTGCTGTGTTTGCAGTTTCACCGGATATTTGACCTGTACTTGCTGTTTGGCGAGTTGAGCTAGCTCTGCATTAAAGGTTTGTACGGCTTTGTCTCCAGCATTGAAGAAAGAGGCAGACCACTGTTCAGCGGTAGTCAGTGAAGTGACATAAAGGGTCTGTTGTTCGGTGTACACCCCTTTGATCGCCGTTTCTAATTTGGCTTGCAGGTTCTCTTTCAAATAAAAATGCTGAGTTGGGGAGAGCAGAGGAATCACATTCCCGTCACGAGAACGGAAGGTGATGAAGTTATCGACAAAGGCGTTGAGTGAGTTTTTCAAGTTGGTTTGCCAATCATTAATATTCTCGGATACCGCTTGGGTTTCCTGCGGTTGATCTTCTGGCAAGATCGCATTGGCCAGCGGTAAGCTGTCGACTTGTTGCTGCAAACTGATTAGACGCAGCACTAAACCATCACGATCAACCAGTGGGATATTTTTAAGCGTCGTAATGTCATTCGCCATGGCTTTACGCAGTGGCGTTAGACTGGGGTCGTTGAGCGCAGCAATGCGCTGATCGGCACTTTCCATCAATTGGGTTGCGGTTTCTACATCGTGTTCGAGGAACAGTTTACGTCCTGCGAGCTTCACCAAATAATCAGCTTCCGCGAGGAGCCAATCATTCGGGCGGCGACCTTTAATGTCAGCAACCGCGAGCTGCAAACTCTCAATACTTTTTTGCTGTTGTTCCAGTACTGTTTCTGCTCGATGAGTAATTTCTGTGGCTTGCGAGGTGGCGCTGGCCACGGTTTGCTTAAGCTGTTCGTTGAGTGCTTCGCGGGTTTGATTCAGTTCGGCACGTACCGCTTGTAGTTGTGCAGTAAATTGGGCTTTCTGTTGCTGATGAACATAAGCAAAACCAGCACCGAGTGCTAAAACCAGTAGCAAGGCGACACTAGCCAGTTTTTTGCCCTGATTATTTGGATTTTGAACTGGAGCTTGCGGTTGAGGCTCGTTAGAAACTTTAGCTGCCGCTGGTTCTGGTTGAACGGAGGCATCGACTTTTGATTCGTGCTCGATAGATGAAGTAACAGTGGGCGAGGGCACGCTGGTTTTGGTTGCAGTTTCAGGTTCTTGTTGCGGTTTATTGTTGTTGGTCATTGCTCAG
Organism: Vibrio sp. RC586; assembly: GCF_000176715.1. NCBI lineage: Bacteria > Pseudomonadati > Pseudomonadota > Gammaproteobacteria > Vibrionales > Vibrionaceae > Vibrio > Vibrio sp. RC586. The sequence goes on from NZ_ADBD01000014.1 coordinate 56,435, forward strand.
AGTTCCTGTTGGTTAGGGCATTAATGCCACCACTAAATCGCGATTGGCTGCACTTGGCGTAGTCACAATCCGATGAAATCCTAGGTTATGGGCGAGTTCGGCGATGCGTTGGCTAGGAACCAGCAGAGTGAGGTGCTGTACCCATTCCAAATTGCGGCCATTTAACTGGCTAACGAAAAAAGCCAACTGTTCGCTGCTGGTGATCACCAGTGAGCTGACCCCGGCGTGTTGCCATTGTGGAACACACTCAGTGGCAGAAAAAGGCAGCTCACTTCGGCAATACGCTTCTTGATAGCGTACCGTTGCGCCTCTTTCCACTAAGGTGGAATAAATCAGCTCACGGCCACCATTGCCCCGTAATATCAATATTTTCTTACCTGCTACATGGCGTAATGCCTCTAGTGCCAACAGGTGTTCACTATCGCTAATTTCTGGATAGTCTACTGATTGTTGGCAGGCTTTGCTGAAAACATGCGCGGTTTTTTGACCAACGGCAAGGTAAATAGCGCTATTTGGCCAACAAATTCGGCGATGTTGCAGAAATTGGTCACTGAAAGTCACAGCATGCTGGCTGACGGCGATGATGATGTCGAATGAAGCTAAATCTTCTGCCAGCTCAGGGAGTTGAGGACTGGCAGAGATAGTGATCAGAGGATGATGCAGGGCAGTGATGCCCTGCTGATGAAGAAGTTGGCACAGTTCAATACCTTGTGCATCGGGACGAGTGACCAGTACTGTCATAGCACCCTCCATCGGTTACAGATGTGATGAACCATCTTGCGGCTTATTCAGGCTCGCCGTTATTCGTGTTCACAATAGAGGCGTTCCAGAATTTCTTTCGCGCCTTGCTCAAGCAGCTGTTCTGCCAGTGTAATACCGAGTTGTTCTGCTTCAGAACGAGGGCCACGGATTTCGCCATGAACGATTTGCGAACCATCGGGTTCACCCACCAGTGCACGCAGCCAAATATCATCACCATCAAGTAGTGCATAACTGCCAATCGGCACCTGACAGCCACCTTGCAGAGTCAGGTTCATCGCGCGCTCACAGCGCACGCGATCCGCAGTGTCAGTATGGTTGAGGGGAGCAAGCAGCTCACGCACTCGTTGGTCATCCAAACGGCACTCAATGCCAACCGCACCTTGACCAACCGCGGGAAGAGATTGCTCTGGTTCGATGAAGTTACGAATGCGGCTCTCAAGCCCCAGTCGTTTCAGGCCGGCGGCAGCCAAAATGATCGCATCGTATTCGCCAGCATCCAGTTTGCTTAATCTGGTACCCACATTGCCGCGCAACTCTTTGATGACCAGATCAGGACGCGCTGCTTTTAATTGGCATTGGCGACGCAGGCTGCAAGTGCCGACAACTGCGCCTGAAGGGAGATCATCAATCTTGACGTAGGTATTAGAAACAAACGCATCGCGAGGATCTTCACGCTCGCAGATGGTGACTAAACCAAGGCCTTGTGGAAAATCGACCGGAACATCTTTCATGGAATGTACGGCCAAATCGGCACGACCTTCGAGCATGGCGACTTCCAGCTCCTTGACGAATAGGCCTTTGCCGCCCACTTTGGCGAGTGGGGTATCCAAAATCACATCACCACGCGTCACCATAGTGACCAACTCCACTTGCAAGCCTGGGTGGGCGGCCATTAAGGCATCCTTAACATAGTTAGCTTGCCATAAAGCCAGTGGACTCTGGCGGGTTGCAATGCGAATTGGCGTCTCGGTCATTATGATGTTCCTATCCATCTGTCTAAAGTCGCTTAATCCTATCACTTGGGGATAAAAATGCTTACAACAAGTTCGATTCGGGATGATTTTGCAGGAAGTAATGCTACATCAGGATGGAATAGTGTGACTGTGTTCTCATTTATGCATTGGTCTATGATTACAAAGTACAATTTAGCAACAACACTGTAATCATTTAAGTTATCGTTTGCGGATAAGTGCCGACTTGGTGTGATGTGCTTCCAAGAGCGCTTTACCAAATGGTTAAGAAGTGTTAAATTGATCACGTTTTGTTGGCATGGTCGCGTAAAACATAACCAAAAAGCGGCTTGTATCTGTTATTCAGGGAAGCAACCTTGCAGGCTTATACTCAAACCTTAATCCATAGACTTGATAAGTTAAACCGGCAACGCATTGAGCGTGCGCTGGCTCTTATGGATTTGCAAAGCCAACGCGTTTTCCATTTAATTCCTACTCTGTTCCAATTTAATCATCCCCAGCTCCCCGGTTATTTTTCTGTCGATACGCCTTTCGGCATCCATCTCTTTGAAGCCAATGACATTCAGCAGCAATTTATCGATGATGCTCAATTAACCATCGGTGTATCGTTAACTCAATCAGCGAATCCGGCGATTCTTGGCTTATATACGATGGGGAGTACCTCATCGATTGGTCAAAGCACGTCCAGTGATCTGGATATTTGGGTGTGCGTGTCTGCCTCCATGAGTTGTGAAGCGCGTGAGAATCTCTCCAATAAATGTCTGCTGATCACCGATTGGGCGAAAAGTCAGGGTGTGGAAGCCAATTTCTTCATCATGAATGAAGAGCGTTTCCGCCATAACCATTCCGAAGCGTTAACCGGTGAAAACTGTGGTTCATCACAGCATTTATTGTTGTTGGATGAGTTTTATCGCTCTGCGGTGCGCCTAGCAGGTAAGCGACTGCTGTGGCAAATTGTGCCGCCAGAAATGGAAGAGTGCTACGACGAATATGTTCACGAGCTCTGTTCAAATGGCTATTTGAACTGCAACGAATGGATCGATTTTGGTAAGTTGAACCGCATTCCTGCTGAAGAATATTTCGGTGCGAACTTGTGGCAGCTGTATAAAAGTATCGACTCGCCTTATAAGTCGGTATTGAAGGCGATCCTGCTTGAAGCCTATTCGTGGGAGTACCCACACACTCAACTATTAAGTATTGATAGTAAACGCCGTTTCTTTGCCGATGAGCCAGACTTGTATGGGATGGATTCCTACTATCTCATGCTCGAAAAAGTGACCCGTTATTTAGAACGCATTGGTGACACGACTCGCTTAGAGTTGGTGCGTCGCTGTTTCTATCTCAAAACCCATGAAAAACTGTCTCGTGATCCGGGGATTGGTTCGATGCCTTGGCGTCGCGAAGCTTTGCGTGAGCTGACCAGTGAGTGGCAATGGGGCGCGGACTTGATTGCTGAGCTGGATAACCGTCGCCACTGGAAAGTGGAACAGGTGAAAGTGGTGCACCATGCACTGCTCGATGCACTCATGCTCAGTTACCGTAACCTGATTCAGTTTGCACGCCGCAATGACATCACTTCGGCTATCAGCCCGCAAGATATCTCGATTCTGGCCCGTAAGCTCTATGCTGCATTTGAAGTGTTGCCGGGTAAAGTCACTTTGTTGAACCCGCAAATTTCGCCTGATTTGCATGAGCCAGATTTAAGTTTTATTGAGGTTTGTGCTGGTCGCACCAATAAGCCAGGTTGGTATTTGTATAAACAACCACTACAAGCTCCGCGCTTGATTGGTCAACCATACCTTGAGCACAACGAATACTTGAGTAAGTTGGTGGCTTGGGCGTTTTTTAATGGCCTGATCACCGAATCCACGCGTTTGCAAGCCGTGGTGCGTGAAGCTCAGTTGGATATCGACAAGTTCTATCAGATGGTGAGTGATCTGCGTAACACCTTCTCATTGCGCAAGCGTCGTCCAACCATGCAAGCACTGGCTAATCCTTGTGAAATTAGCCAACTCGCTATGTTCATTAACTTTGAACATGACCCAACCAGTGAACTCAGTGGTAAAGCGCTGAAGGCTGATCTGAAAAACATTGATATTTTCAGCTTCGGCGCAGAACAAAAATGTTTAGTCGGCAGTGTCGATTTAGTGTATCGCAACTCGTGGCAGGAAGTGCGTACCCTGCATTTTGAAGGCCAAACTGCCATGCTGGATGCCTTGAAAACTGTGCTCGGAAAAATGCATCAGGACGCGTTGCCTCCGGAATCAGTAGACGTGTTCTGCTACAGCAAAAACTTGCGTGGTGTGATGCGTAACTTGGTCTATCAACTGCTGGCCGAGTGCATTGATTTACGTCTCAAGCCGATGGAGCAAGAGAAGCGTCGCCGTTTTAAAGCGCTGCGTATGGGTGATCAAATGTATGGGTTGTTCTTCGAACGCCGTGGTGTTTCGGTTCAAAAATTGGAAAACTCGGTCGATTTTTATCGCAGCATTTCGACCAATAAGCTGAAAGGTTCCCCTTTGCTGATGCTCGATCGCGATCAGGATTATCCTTTGCCTGCAGTGGTGGATAGTTTTGCCAGCGAAGGTTTGGTGCAGTTCTTCTTTGAAGATACCGAAAAAGGTTTCAACATCTATGTGCTGGATGAAGCCAACCGCGTTGAAGTGTATCACCAGTTTAACGGTGAAAAAGATGAGATGATTGCCAGCGTCAACAGCTTCTACACTTCGATACTGGATGATAGCAATAAGCTTGCTACGAAAAGCATCAACTTTAACCTGCCGCAGTATTACCAAATTATTCATCCTGAAGAGGGTGAGACTTACGTGGTGCCGTATCGTAACGACAGCGCCGTGTATTCCAAGCCTTCGCAAGTGGTGAATGCCTAAATCAGCGAAGCTTCAGGTTTGCTGTACAATGCCCAATAAAAAAGAGCACTGATGTGCTCTTTTTTATTGCATGACAAGTGCGCCAACTTAAGCCCAATCAATCGGCTCATCGGCGTGTTTATCACACTCTTGTTTCAGCAAGGTGAGCAGTTCAAGTCCGGTTTTGGAGCAGATCCACTCGCCATCAATCCACTTGAAATGGTAGCCGCCGGATTTTGATGCTAACCAGATTTCACGCATCGGTTCTTGGCGGTTAATGATGATTTGGCTACGGTCATCAAACTCCAATGTCATTACATTGCCTGAGGTCTCGTAGTCGATATCGGCACCGGCCTCATCAATCGCCGCTTCTATACGCTCTAGTTGGCTGTCGACGAGTTGATGAAATTCAGTTTCGTTCATCCTATCTATCCTATTGCTTTTCCTAATCGTGGTGCGATTATAGGGGGCATTGATTCAATAAGCACGATATGCAAAATGAAAAAGAAATTCACAGCACTGTTTTTGTTGTCCATGCTCGCACTGGCGGGATGTGGGCAAACTGGGCCACTTTATATGCCTGATGACGCAAAACAAAGCGAGCAAAGTCAGTAAATCACGCGACTAAGAACAAAAGGGAAAGCATTTTGGATTACTTCAATTATCAGGATGATGGCCAGCTATGGGCCGAGCAAGTTCCACTCGCCGATCTGGTAAACCAGTACGGCACTCCGCTTTATGTATACTCAAGAGCCACGCTTGAGCGCCATTGGCATGCGTTTGATAAGTCAGTCGGGGATTACCCGCACCTGATTTGTTATGCCGTGAAAGCCAACTCTAACCTTGGTGTATTGAATACTTTAGCTCGCTTAGGTTCTGGGTTTGATATCGTTTCGGTCGGTGAATTGGAACGTGTACTGGCGGCGGGCGGTGATCCGAGCAAAGTGGTGTTTTCTGGCGTAGGTAAAACCGAAGCCGAGATGAAACGTGCGCTGCAATTGAAGATCAAATGCTTTAACGTGGAGTCAGAACCAGAACTGCATCGCTTGAATAAAGTCGCGGCAGAATTGGGTGTCAAAGCGCCGATTTCACTGCGCATCAACCCAGATGTGGATGCCAAAACGCACCCTTACATTTCCACTGGTTTGCGTGATAACAAATTCGGCATCACGTTTGACCGCGCGGCAGAAGTGTATCGCCTCGCGCACAGCTTGCAGAATCTTGATGTGCACGGCATTGACTGCCATATCGGCTCGCAACTCACCGCGCTGGCTCCGTTTATTGATGCAACTGACCGTTTGTTGGCGCTGATTGATTCGCTCAAAACGGAAGGCATTCATATTCGTCACTTGGACGTTGGTGGCGGTTTAGGCGTAGTTTACCGTGATGAATTACCCCCACAGCCTTCTGAATATGCGAAAGCTTTATTGGATCGCCTTGAGCGTCACCGTGATTTGGAACTGATTTTTGAACCGGGACGCGCGATTGCAGCTAACGCGGGTGTGTTGGTGACTAAGGTTGAGTTTCTCAAACATACGGAACACAAGAACTTCGCGATTATTGATGCGGCGATGAATGATTTGATCCGCCCTGCGTTGTATCAAGCATGGCAAGACATCATTCCGCTACGCCCACGCCAAGGTGAAGCGCAAACCTATGATTTGGTTGGTCCAGTGTGTGAAACCAGTGATTTCTTAGGTAAAGATCGCGACTTAGTGCTTGAGGAGGGGGATCTGCTCGCAGTCCGTTCTTCTGGTGCGTATGGTTTTACTATGTCCTCTAATTACAATTCCCGTCCGCGTGTGGCTGAAGTGATGGTTGATGGCATTAAAGCCCATTTGGTTCGCCAGCGTGAAACCTTAAGCAGCCTGTGGGCGTTGGAATCGGTTTTACCGGAGTAAAGTTATCTTTTATGCATTTCCATTTTTCTAAAATGCACGGCTTGGGTAACGACTTTATGGTCGTTGACTGCGTTACCCAAAACGTCTTCTTCTCTCCAGAATTGATCCGTCGTTTGGCGGATCGTCATACTGGAGTGGGCTTTGATCAGCTGTTGGTGGTTGAAGCACCTTACGATCCTGAATCCGATTTCCATTACCGAATTTTTAATGCGGATGGCAGCGAAGTGGAGCAGTGCGGCAACGGTGCGCGCTGTTTTGCCCGTTTTGTACGCATGAAAGGGTTAACCAACAAGTACAGCATCAGTGTCAGCACCAAAAAAGGCAAGATGGTGCTCAACGTAGAAGAGGAAGATCTGATCACAGTGAACATGGGGGTGCCGGAATTTGAACCGAGTAAAATCCCATTTCGTGCCAAGCAGAGTGAAAAAACCTATATCTTGCGTGTCGGTGAACACACCCTGTTTTGTGGTGCGGTGAGTATGGGCAATCCGCATGTGGTGACTGTGGTGGATGACATTCGCACCGCAGCAGTAGAAACCTTGGGACCGCTTCTGGAATCTCACGAACGCTTCCCTGAACGTGTGAATGCCGGCTTTATGCAGGTGGTGAGCCGTGAAGAGATCAATCTGCGCGTCTATGAACGTGGTGCAGGTGAAACCCAAGCCTGTGGCAGCGGTGCTTGCGGCGCGGTTGCGGTCGGAATTCTGCAAGGGTTACTGGATGAGCAAGTCCGCGTACATTTACCCGGTGGTGAACTGGAAATCAGTTGGAAAGGCCCAGGTAAACCGCTTTACATGACAGGACCTGCCACACACATCTACGATGGCCAAATCTCTTGCTAATTGAGGTTCAATTTTGTCTCAGGTAACGGCAGATGCTCTGACCACCCAAGTGGTGGCAGAGTATCTTTATGAACACCCCGACTTTTTTCAGCACCATGCCTATTTGGTTGAGCGACTGGCTTTGCCGACGCAAACGGGCGCTGTATCGCTCGCTCACGTGCAGTTAGCGCGGCAGCGTCAGCGGATTGAAGATCTCGAAGAAGAGATCACCGGTTTGATGTCACTCGCCGCGAATAACGATCGCACTTTCCATGAGTTTATGGATTTGCAAGAGCAGATCCTCAAATGCTCGTCTTTGCAAGCGGTACTGCATGCCATTGAAGCGAAAGCGCGTGAGTTGAATTTACGTGCTTATGTGCGCCTTATGCAGCGACATGATGAGAAATATGGTTTAGCCAGTGAGGATTGGCAGCGCTTTTCGACCAATCACTTTAATGGCAAGCCAGCGTATTTAGGCCGTTTACGGCAAGCGGATCGCCAACGTCTGTTGGGTGATAGACCTGCGCCGGAAATGGGCTCCTATGTGGTATTACCCTTACATCGCCAAGCTCCGTTGGGTATCTTGGCTTTTGCGAGTGAAGATGGCGGCCATTTTCAGCCGAGTATGGACACCTTGTTTTTACGCCATCTGGCGTTAGTCTTAGCTCATCTGATAGAGACTTTACCTTGGCAGTCACACGATGAAGACCGAAGAACTCACCCCGCTTCCTAATGCGTTAGCTCAGCCGCTGGAACGATTTTATGCTTATCTGCACAGTGAAAAAGGGCTGAGCCTCTATACGCAGCGTAATTACAAACAGCAGTTAGAAACCATGGCGCGCTATTTAGCGCAGGTAGGCTTAACCAGCTGGCCTCAGCTCGATGCGGCGTGGGTAAGACAATTGGTCGTACTGGGTAAGCGACAAGGCATGAAAGCCAGTAGCATTTCTACCCGTTTATCGTCATTGCGCAGTTTTCTCGATTTTCTGATTTTGCGCGGTGAGTTGCAGGCGAATCCTGCGAAAGGCGTTTCGGCACCACGCAAGCAACGTCCGCTGCCGAAAAACCTTGATGTTGACGAAATGGCGCAGCTGCTGGAGGTGACCGATGATGATCCACTTTCCATTCGCGACCGTGCAATCATGGAACTCATGTATGGCTCAGGTTTACGTTTGGCGGAACTGGTGTCGATTGATGTGAAAGACGTCAATCTACGTGACGGGGAAATTCGCGTCATCGGTAAAGGTAACAAAGAGCGCAAAGTCTGGTTTGCTGGACAAGCGCAAGAGTGGGTTGGGAACTGGCTGAAACTGCGCAGTCAGTTGGCCAATAGTGACGAAACGGCGCTGTTTGTTTCCAAACTCGGTACGCGTATTTCGCACCGCAGCGTGCAAAAACGCATGGCGGAATGGGGGCAGAAGCAAGCGGTCGCGAGCCATATTAGCCCGCATAAACTGCGCCACTCTTTTGCTACGCACATGTTGGAATCGAGCAATAATCTGCGTGCCGTGCAGGAGTTGCTTGGCCACGAAAATATCGCCACCACGCAAATCTATACTCACCTCGACTTTCAACATCTGGCTCAGGTGTATGATCAGGCGCACCCTCGCGCCCGCAAAAAGAACAAGGATTAAGTATGCTGTTTTATCGCTCATTGGCTCCGATTCAAGCACTTACGTTTGATTTGGACGATACGCTTTACGACAACCGTCCGGTGATTAAGCGTGTGGAGGCTAAGGTGACTGAATGGCTATTAACCCAGCATCCTGTGACTGCTACGCGGCCCTTGAGTTGGTGGCAAGCGCTGAAACGCGATATCGCGAAACAGTTTCCCGATCAGTGTCACGATGTGAGTCAATGGCGTTATTTGCAGGTGATGTACGGATTACGTCAATTGGGATATACGCAACCACAAGCGGAGCAGGCGGCCAGTGAAACCCTTAAAGAAATGATGCGTTGGCGTAATCAAGTGGATGTGCCCGCTGAAACCCATCGTGTGTTGGTTGAGTTGGCGGCTAAGGTTCCGCTGATAGCGATCACCAATGGTAATGTGCAGGTGGAAAAAATTGGCTTGAGTGATTATTTCCAATCTGTGCTGCGTGCTGGGCCGGATGGACGTGCCAAACCTTATCCTGACCTCTTTCAGAAAGCGGCACAGCAACTGCAGCTTGAACCGTGTTCAATCTTGCATATTGGGGATCATTTGCAAACGGATGTACTAGGCGCTCGGCAAAATGGTTTTCAGGTGTGCTGGTTTAATGACCAAGGGCAGAGCATTCGTCGACACAATCAAGCCAGTGTGCTACCTGATGTCGAGATTGAATGTTTATCACAACTACTTATCTTACTAGACTAGATTCATATCATCGAGTCACAAAAATTACATTGCCTAAATATTGAGTATGGTCTGCGGTAAGGTTTGCATTGCATAATGCTTAAACATTTCACTGCCTTAGCTGCTCTTTATGTTTACGGTTTCTCGTCTCATCCCTGATTTGGCAACGGCACGCTTGGTGCTCGAAGCGATTGATCTTCCCTATGGGCAATCCGTACTCGTCCAGATTTTCTCTTCATTCAGTCCAGATCAAGTTCTTGAGCTGGCTGGACAGATCCGAAACAAATTTCCGCAGGCTTGTTTATTAGGTTGCAGTACGGAAGAGGTCATTTTCCAAGGCGAGATTCATCGTCAAACGACGTTGCTGCAAATTACGGTATTTGAGCAGGCGTATCTTAGTCGCGCAGTGGTCACCTACAGTGACGATTATGTTGAGGATGGTAAGCGCTTAGCTCGTCGGTTAGAACTTCATGAAGCCACGAAAGCCGTTGTCTGTTTTTCCGAGCAGATGGATACATTGCAAGTACCGCGGTTTGCTTTGCAAACCTTACAAGGTGTTGAGGTTCCCGTTGCCGGAGGTGCCGCCAAACAAACGCCAGCAGGACGTTGGGTGTTGTTGGATGATACTTGTTACCAAGATGCCAGTGTAGCCGTTGCGCTACATGGTGAGGCGTTGCATGTTGAAACTGGGGGTTACACCGAATGGCAGCCAGTGGGGCGAGCTTATCGTGTTACTGTGGTAGACGGCAATCGGGTGATAAGTCTTGATGATGAGCCGATTGAAGCGATTTATGAGCGTAATCTAGGCCTGCAACCAGACATGCCGCGCGAATGGCTGATCAGTTTTCCGCTGCTTAAAGGTGAGTATCGCCAGCAAGATATTTTTCTGCCGCTGAGCCAAGACCCGCAAGGTGGGATCTGTTTTGATCGACCATTGACTGTACAAGATGAAGTGCGTTTTTGCTTTAACCATCCTTCCTTAACACTGGAGCAAGTACACTTCACTGCGAAGCAGTTGCAAGCCAAGCAGTGTCAGCAAGTGTGGGTGTTTAACTGCGCCTTGCGGCTGAATTTCATGCATGAAAATCATGAACTCCGGCCTTTGCAAGCGGTGGCCCCTACGGATGGCTGTTACTGTTGGGGAGAATTACTGCATCATAAAGGGCAGCAGCAGGTAATGCACCATAGCATGACGTTCCTTGCCCTGCGTGAAGGTGAGCTGCGCGATATTGAGCTTGCACCGTTGCCAATTTATCCTCAGGTTGTCACATCGCCCTTGTTTAACTTGATTCGTCATGCGTTTCACGATTTGGATGTGATGACAGATAACCTCGCGCAGCAGATCCGTGCGCAAACTTCACTGCTCACCGCCAGTTACCGCCGAGATCGCCGCACAGGGTTGCCGAACCGTGTGGTATTACGCGAGCGATTACAGACGTTTGCAGAAAATGAACACTTAATCGTGATCAAAGTGACCAACTTCAACCAGATTAATGAGAAGTATGGTTATCCCGTTGGAGATAAATTGCTGTGTGATTTGAGCGAGCAGTTTCAACGTTATCTGGATCAAAAACTTGAAGGGTGCAGTGTACTGTATGCGATCGGTGTCGGTGAGTGGGCAACCGTGTTCCATTCTCGAGTGGATGGGAAAGGGATCCATAGCCATTTTTATCAATTTGTTGAGCAGTTGGAACACGTCAACTTCGAACCATGGGGGCTGCCGAATGTCGACTATCTCTCGATTTCGTTGTGTGCAGGTTTGGTCAGTCAAAGTGACTTTACCGAACATACACCAGACGATTTATTGCTGCGTGCGATAGAAGCACGCCGCAACGCGTTTAGTAACAATCGTCATTTTTGTAATGCGTCACGGCTTAAAACTCAGGAAACGGTACGTCAAGAGCGGCTTAACTGGCTATCACGCGTTAGCCGAGCTGTGCTGCGTGATGATGTGGTGGTGTACGCACAACCGATTTGTCAGGCACGCAATCACATTGTTGCTTCTTACGAGTGTTTGGTGCGGATTGAAGATGAAGGCGAAATTATTCTTCCCGGCCATTTTCTCCCCATTATTACCGATACGCATCTGTACACTCGTTTAAGCCGGCAGATGATCACCCATACTTTCAATATGATGCGCCATCGGCCAGAAGCGTTTTCCATCAACCTGTCTCCGCAGGACTTAATGAGTGAGCGTACTTTGCTGCATTTAGAAGCGGCGATCAAATCGATGGCGGATCCTTCACGCGTTGGTTTAGAAGTGCTCGAAAGTGAGCAAATTAAAGATTACGGACGGATGATTGAAGTGTGTAACCACTTCCGCTCACTGGGGGCGACCATCATAGTGGATGATTTTGGTAGTGGTTATTCCAACATTGATGAGATAGTGAAGTTAGAGCCACAAGTGATTAAGCTCGATGGTAGCTTGATCCGCAATATTGATCAGGATGCGAAGCAGCGTCGAATCGCAGAGCAGCTCGTGAAATTGTGCCAAGTGCTCAATGCAAAAACCGTGGCTGAATTTGTGCATAACCAGACGGTTTGTCGCATCAGTGAGGATATGGGGGTGGATTACCTACAAGGCTACTTCCTAGGTCGTCCAACCCGATTGGGGTAGTGGTAAGCTTCAGCCTGCTTGAAGTTGCAGCCGATGCTGCTGCACTTCAAGTCGGGAAAGTAGAACCCTCTATCCAGCAATGGCCGCTTTTATCTGCCTGAAACACGTTCATCGAATAGTGATAAAACTGCTCTAATACATCGGCCTGCGACTTGGCTTGAAATTGGCGCAATAAAGCTAACCCAACTTCCAGTGTGCACAGATTGCCTTGCTGTTGATTGCGCCGGAGTCGATAAGCAGAGGCTTGCTGTGTGGTGAGATGGACTCGCGGTAAGTCGGCTAGCCAAGGGCTTTTGCGCTCCATCTTTTTGGCTTCCTGCCACGTTGCATCCAGCACAATAAAGTGCGCGATTTCTTCTGGTTTCAGAGCGTGGATAGCACACTCTAAAGCCACACTCTCTTCTGAAGGGTAAACCAAAAATGATCGCGTATGGGGTTGGGTGATGTGTGCTTGCAACTCGGTGTTGGCAGATACTCGACTCCACGAGTAAGCGTGGCACTCAGTCATGGATTTGATCAACCAGCGTCCGGTATTGGTCTCTCGCTGCCACTCATTGTCATGGGTGAGCAGCGAGAGTTGAAACGGTGCACTGAACTGAGGAATAGCAGTACAGAGGCATTGGTATTTTAGCCCGCACTCAGGACACGCCGAACTCACAGTTTGACACCCGATTGCATGGGTGAGAGGCCATCCGAAAACAGGATCACTTGGCTTACCTGATCTGCGCTGGCTTCGGGTGCAACACTTGGGTTAGTGGGGTAACTAATGCCATTGTATTGCAAACGGTGTAGAGCTGGTTTGGCTCCACCACCACGCACGTTGAGCATCAAGTCTTGCCAACCATGTTGGGTCTGTTTACCTAAGTGAATCGGATTTTGTACGAGAGTAATGCGGCTGTTGAACTGCCACTGCTGATTTTGCTGCTCGAAAATCAGCAAAGTACAGCCTCCGGTACCACACCAATCAAGTTGAGCCAGTAATTCGGGTTGCTCATCGCCATTGAGATCATATTTCAACCAACGATATTGGGTTTTATCTGGCGCGGTTTTGTGCAAAGTGAAGTAGCGACGGATAGCTTGATCCACCTCTTCTTGATAATCCGCGCGCCCTGCGATTTGCTGAGCATGAATAGCCGCTTGGCCTACGATGGGGGGCGGTGTTGCTTCGCTCAGTTCAATCATGGAACGAAACAGCACCAAGCCGCCATCCGCGATGTTGTAAACCGATTGCCCAACTTTTTCTTTTTCGGCGGTGATTTGATAACCATCACGAGTAAAAATGCGTTCAGAGAGCAGGTATTGTTGCTGGTGGCGGGTCATCACCACTTGGATCTGGTCAGGGTTAATTTGTTGCCAGTATCCTTGTTCAATGACGGCCGGTTCGCCATTGGCGTATTCATAGCGCGTTTGTGCAGTGTGATCTTTTTCTAAGGTTAAGCTGACACTAAAACCCGTTTGTTCGGTTGAACTTGCAAAATAGACGCCGCTCCATTCTAGGGTTGGGTCAATATTCGCCAAGGTTGCACAGCCTTGATATTGCTCGCCTTTGAGCGAGAGAGTTGAACGCCATTGATAGAAATTATCGCTCATGCCGTCTTTACACTGCCCTTGCTCAAGCAGCAGTTCACCTTGATCAAATTGATAGCGGCGTTGTTCGTTACTCAATTGGGTACGCGTAATCGCGAACTGCTGTTTTTCGCCACCTAAAGGTTGGAATTGCAAGCCATCATCGACAAAGCGGATTGACCAGAACGGTTCATTACCAAAGGCGCGAGTTGGGTTGGCGGCTTGCTCACAACCACGGCTTTCACGGCTCAGTTGGTTAACGCTCTGAACTTCAATTCGTGCCACGTAATCACCGTTAAAGCCAGTTTGGCTCGGCGGTGTTAACGTCCCCACCATCTCCCCATACAAGGGCTGATATGGACTTTGGCTGAGTGCAAGGGCTTCACGCAGTTGTTCTGGGGGTAAATTGAGCCAGTATTGTTGATGGCTACCACACGGCGTAAAACGTCGCACTTCATGGCCTACAACTACCTCGCCACGCAACATAAAACTTTGTGGTTGGATGGTTTCGGGGTTATCGAGCGAAGCGGGGATGACTGGTGTTGGTTCTGGTTCTACGCTGGGGGATGAGATGTTGGAACACGCTTGCAGTAGCATAGTAAGCGAGATAACGCAGAGGGACGAAGCTCTCATTGATCAATTCCTTTGGCTCGATATGGATGGAGTACGGATTCAGTGGCCGAAATTATGGCATAAAGGCTAGGACATGCTAAACCGTCACAGGGTTCAATTGACAGAGTGCGGACACATAATCCCTTTGCTTGCGAAGTGTTTCGCAGTTTCTGGGCTGAGCGTTGGAGTGTGACGTTGTGAAAATACTGACGGCAGCATGTCGCTGCCGTCGATGAAGAATCCTGCTGCTTGGTGAGAGCTGCGGGAGAGTGTTAGGAAAGGTTTAGAACAAATGTTGGTGCAGGTAATGCGCGACGGCATCATCTGCGTTACTGCCGATTACTTCATTATTCGGCAGGGCTTTAAACACTTTTTCATGAGCGGTACCCATGACTAAACCTTTGCCTGCCATGGAGAGCATTTCGACATCGTTCATGCCATCACCAAATGCGATGCAGTTTTCTAAGCCCAGTTGCAGTGATTCCGCAACGGCTTGCAGAGCTTCCCCTTTCGACACGCCAGCACACATCACTTCTAAACACCAAGGTGTTGAAAACGCGACATTAATTTTGTCACCAAAGCGTTTGTTAAGCAGCGTTTCGTACTGAACCAGATGTTCATGTTCTTGATTTTCGTGAGTAAAGAAAATCTTCGCGATGCCATCGGTCGGTGCATTATCAATATCAAAAATGCGATAGCTGAAACCTGAGTCTTCGTGGAAGTTACGCAAAACGTCATCTTCTTTGTTCAGCCTCCACTCATCATTGTGGTACAGGTGAACAAACAGTTGTTCATCTTCCTTCACCACATCAATGATGGCTTGTACCAAATCTTGTGGTACGTTTTTGCTGTACATCAGTTGGTCATTTTGGTCATGCACACGAGCGCCGTTGGAGGTGATCATGTAAGCCGGAATCCCTGCAATTTCACGAATACCAGCCACATCAATATGGTGACGGCCAGTGGCAAAAATGAAAGTGAAACCTTGGTCATGCAGCTGTTTGAGCGTTTGTTTTGAAAAATCACTCAACTGATGGTTAGGGGCGAGTAAGGTACCGTCGAGATCCGACGCCACGATTTTATAAAGCTGTTTTTGTGCGAAAGTGGTCATAAAGTTCTCATGTTTCACTGTAGGCAGGATGACCTGTCACCCTATCTTGTTAGTGTAGTGGAATTAAATGCGGAAAAAGAGGGTAAACCTCTCTTGTGGTTTTTCCTCAATTTTAAGCTTGCACTGAATGAGTCGAAAAGAAGCGTAAAATATGCGCCAACGCCTGATCACGATAAGCATCTTGCTCAAAAAGCAGTTCATGTCGAGCACCTAAAATTGTCTGTAACTCGGCATATTGTTGAGTCCGTGACAGTTTCTTGAGTAACCGGTTTTGTGCTTGATTACAGACGATTGCTTCTTCTTCCGCTTGTAAGATCAACATGGGTATTTTGATCTGTCTTGTCATTTGTAAGCACTGTTTAGTGGCGAGCAAACTTTGCCATACCCAACGATGACTCGGGCCACCAATTTGTAATTCAGGATGTGCTTCATACAGCTCTCGAAACAGTCGGTAGCGGATTTCACTGTGCGTTAGTAGATTGAGATGAAAAGGTTTTGGGTGATAAGCCCCGTAACCCGGCGCATAGGTTGGCTGCGGTGAAAATGCTGTCATCAATTGGGTGATGAGCGGGGCAATGGGGCGCAGATACCAAGGCATATTGACTCCAAACATTGGGGCGCTCATGGCTACGGCATGAAAAGGGTGGTTTGGCGTAGTTTGAAGATAGCGTGTTGCGACAGCCCCCCCCATGGAGTGAGCCAGCAAAAAACGTTGCGGGTAGCCGTTGAGATCGAAATGTGCGACCAAGCCTTGTAAATCAGTTACATAATCTTGGAATTCATGGACATAACCGATTTGTTGATCTTCGGTCAAGCGATCTGATAGCCCTTGGCCTCGATGATCGTAGGTATAAACATCAAACCCTTGACAAAAAAGGTCATAACACAGCTCTTGATATTTCCACGCTGATTCAATACGACCATTCACGATCACGACCGCTTTTTGGTGTGCAGGATGTTTTAGACTGCACCAATAAATGTGCTTTTTATCAAAACTGCGATAAGTTCCTTCATGGCGATTGTGCCACACTTGAGCTATCTCAAAGTTGAGAGCTTGCTCCAAGAGAGACTCTTGCGTATAAGGATGAGGTTTTTTGTCAGAGTTCATAAGTCGATGATTTTTTGGCGCGTTGGCATTTGGCCTCTGTTGGCTAGCATAAGTCAGGAATGAGGAATTGCAATGGATATCCATGTTTGGCTTGCCTATGTGCTGACTGCGATTGTGTTTAGTTTGGCTCCCGGCTCGGGTACGGTCAATTCGATCAGCAATGGTTTAAGTTATGGTACACGCCACTCTCTTGGGGCGATCATCGGTTTGCAGATTGGTCTGGCTTGTCACATTGTGTTGGTGGGGGTAGGGATTGGTGCCTTGGTGGCTCAATCGGCGTTTGCGTTCTCCCTAATTAAGTGGGTGGGGGCGGCCTATTTACTGTGGCTAGGTATTCAAAAATGGCGTGATAGCACTCCATTGGCCACGATCTCTCCGCAGGCGGAGCTCTCACAATTGGCGCTCTTGCGTAAAGCGGTATTGATTAACCTGACTAACCCTAAGTCTATTGTGTTTTTGGTGGCATTATTCCCCCAATTTATTGATCCAACAAGGGATCAATTGCCACAGTTCTTGGTTCTCGGTCTGACAACCGTTACCATTGATGCCATTGTCATGTTCGGATACACCGCGTTGGCTGCTCAGTTGGGGCGTTATATCCGTTCTCCAAACGTAATGAACAAAATGAATAAACTGTTTGGTTCGATGTTTATGGGTTGCGGAATGTTATTGGCAACCGCCAAAGCCTAAAGCAAAGCCGCTCTTTGAGGAAACCATGTACACTACCTATGTTGCACGCCAACCGATATTGAATGCGAAACGACACACGTTAGGTTATGAACTACTGTTTCGTGATGGAGAGAAAAACTCATTTCCTGAGTACATGGATGCGGATCGGGCTACCTATCGACTCATCGTTGAAAACTTTTTATCCATGGGAACCAATCCACGGATTGCTCATTCACGCTGTTTTATCAACTTTCCGCATAAAAGCCTGATTCGGCGTTTGCCATTAACGCTGCCGCGTGAACAGATCGTGGTGGAAATACTCGAAACTTGCCAACCCACCGATGATCTCTTTGAGGCGATACAAGAGCTGAGTCAGCGTGGTTACTTGCTGGCCTTGGATGACTTCGTCTACTCACCCGCATGGGAGCGCTTTCTACCTTATGTGCAGATTGTCAAAATTGACATCATGGCGATGGGATTGGACAAGGCGTGTGAGTTTGTGCGTGATCGTCTATCGCAGGGGAGTCGCCGCCGCTTTTTAGCTGAGCGAGTTGAGACCGAAGATGAGTTTCACCAAGCACGCCATGCTGGTTTTACTTTCTTCCAAGGTTATTTTTTCAGTAAACCCGAAATCATTAAGCAGCGTTACGTTAGCCCAGAGCATGTCATTGCTATGCAGTTGTTTAATGAAGTTTGCCAGCCTGAAGTGGATTATGTCCGAGTTGAACGATTGGTGGCGCAAGATCTCGCGCTCTCTTATAAGCTACTGCGCTTTGTGAATACCATGTCGGATCGACTCTCGGTGTCGATTTCTTCATTTCGACAAGCCTTGGTTTACTTAGGGCAGGATAAACTGCGGATCTTTGTCTCTTTAGCGGTGGCCTCTTATATTTCTTCCACGAAGCCGAAAGAGTTGTACAACTTATCGTTGCAAAGAGCGCAATTTTGCCAATTGATGGCGATGCACCCACATTTTAAAGCCTATCGTGATCAAGCATTTCTCATTGGTATGTTTTCGGTTTTGGACGCGTTACTGGATACCTCGATTGATCAATTGGTGGAACAGCTACCGCTAGCCGATGACGTGAAGCAGGCATTGCGAGATCGAGAAGGCCCATTAGGAACCTTACTTGATTTGGAAGAGTGTTTTGAAAAAGCGGATTGGCAAGGGGTTGAAAAACATTGTGAGCAACTTGGTTTCGATTTGAAAGATGTTCGTCAGGAATTGATTGAAGCCCAGCGTTGGAGCCAGGACATCAATCGATTAATCTAGTGAGGTGGCCGGCCAGCCCGACTCTGAGGGTGTAGGACAATAAAGGCTGACCGACCAAATAGAGTTAACCTTTCTGCACCTTGTGTTTTTTCAGTTTATTGCCTCGGCAATTTATTTCAGCCAAGCGTTGAGCATCCAAACCAGTTTCTCTTGTTCACGGATGTAATCGCTCATTAACGCAGACGTCCCTTCATCCCCTGCTTTACCCGCAAGTTCTGAAATCTCACGTTGTTGGTGGAGTAGGATACTAAAACCCTCCACTAGCCCGCGCATGCTGCTATGGCCATCAAGCGAGTCAGTATGTTCCTTGATTTGCGCTGCTTTGAGATAACCGCTAAAGCTGTGCATAGGTCTAGCGCTAAGCGTCAAAATACGCTCTGCCAATTCATCAATTTTTAGCTGTAAGTCGGTATAGATCTCTTCAAACTTTGCGTGCAGTTCAAAAAACTCTTTACCTTGAATATTCCAGTGGTAACCACGGGTATTCATGTAAAACACTTGATAGTTAGCGAGTAAGTTGTTGAGCGCATTCGCCAGTTTTTGACTTTGTGTGGTATCAAGACCAATCAAATTCGTATTCATGTTACACCTCTCAGTTATGTGTTCTGCCTTGCGGCTTGAGTAAAGAATAAGCGGGGAAGGTGGTGAAGGAAATTTGCTTATTTTGATTTATTCAATAGCCACAGACTATCAAGGGAGAATGGGATGTGACCTTTTGCGGGAGATTGACTCAAGATTAACAGGCATGGACGAAGAGTCTTTATAGTGCAATGAAAAAACAGGAACTGAATGTGCAGCAACGAGTCTTTTTCTTCGATTTATTGAGAGCGATCGCCGCGGTAGCCGTGATTGCGATTCATGTATTAGCTCCCTATCGCGATTTATTAGGGGCGATCCCTTTCGCTGAGTGGCTCACCGCTGTTACGGTTAATGGAGCAAGTCGTTGGGCGGTGCCAGTATTTATTATGATCTCAGGAGCGCTCATGTTGAGCGATCGTAGGCCTTTTGCGCTGCGTTATTACCTAGAGCGGCGATTGGGTAAAGTGCTTATCCCGTTTGTGGTTTGGTCACTGTTTTATGCCGTTTTATCTGGTTGGAGTGTCTCTGGCTTTGATGGTGCAATCGCATGGCAAACTTTACTCTCAAGTCCACAGCATGAAACCTATTACCACCTAGGCTTTTTCTATTACTTTATTCCACTTTATTTAGTGATCCCTTTCCTGCAATGGGGCGTTCAACGTTGGGATAATTCTGCGCTTTACACTTTAGTGGCGGTGTGGTTGCTGACCACAGCACTGAATTTGCTAAGGCTAGATGGGCCTTGGAGTAATGATTTGTGGCTATTTTCAGGGTATTTACCACTCGGTTATCTACTTTATCAAAAGTGGCCATTACATCGTCGGAGTGTATTGGGGATAGCCTTAATTGGACTGGTTTCACTTTATATAACGGTACATGGCGTGGTGATGCTTAGTCTGGCCGAGAATGAGTACAGCGTTGGACGTTGGTTTTCATACAAGACGATCAATGTGGTGTTAATAGCGAGTATGGTGTTTATCTTGGCGCGCGCCTTAGCCACTAAGCTGCCGTTGAGTTGGCAGCGAGGTGTTAGCTTTGTCAGCCAACATAGCTTAGGTATCTATCTATTGCATCCTATTTTTCTCTGGCCAATGAAAGCGTATGGCTGGTGGCAAGGAAATCCTGCGTGGGTGATCCCACTCTGGGTCGTAATCAGTGGAGTGGGATCGTTATGGATCAGTTGGCTAGTCTCACGCAGCCCTAAAACACGTTGGCTGTTGCCTTAGCGTTTTAAGGCGAAATGCAGAAATTGGGTGCCACGGTAGGTAAGAGTGCCTTTATCACCGGGATTGAGCGCATGGAAATAATGAATGCCAACTTGAAACTCGCGTTTAGGCCCTACACGACCTTTTTGTACGTAAATCCAAAACTCTTGATCGTCTTGGCCGGGAAGTGGGTGAGGAATATCGATAACCTGCTTATCTAGAATCGTCACTTCGGCAGTTTTCTCTGGCGCATTTTCTCCATGAATGTGGCGACGATAGAAGTGGCTGAAAAACCAAAGTGCAGCAATAATCAATAAAGCTAAAGAGATCAACAGAGTGTAGGGCATGTCCGCCTCCTATGCGAAATACGCAGTCATTTTAGCGAATGACGTATTTTGCCAAGTAATTTGTGAGTAGAAAGAGACGTCAGGCGATAATCCGGTGAAATTTTTCGGCTTACCTCACATTTTGTTGGCCGTTGAACTGCTAACAATTGGATATTGCTGCTTTGGCTGTTAGAAAGGAAACGATAGGTGAGGATAGCGCAGGAGGGCGAATATGTCAGAAATTGAACAAGTTGTTCTACGTACGCGAAAACTCGAAACCTTATTGCGTGAGCAATACCATGCTGAAGGAAAAGGGTTGCATCAACTGGTGAGTAGCTGTGAAGAGCGTTTGCCGCATGATGTGATAAAGAAACTTCGCTATGTCGCGACCATTCGCAATAAATTGATGCATGAAGATGGTTATCAATTAGACAATCGCAAAGCATTTTTGGCGGTCTGCCAAGAGTGTGAAGATGAGTTAACCCCAAGAAGTGGAAAATTTGTTTGGCGACTTGCTTTTATGCTGATGGTATTGATGACGTTGGGAGCAATATTTTTCTATTACTTGCACTGGGAAGAGCTGTCGCAGCACTTGCAGTAAATGAAATTCTGGAAACAAAAAGGACGCAATCGCGTCCTTTTTTGTTTTTAAACAGTGACTTAATACATCATGGGCAGTGTCATTAGGCCAATGATTACTGCGATCATAACGAGTCCTTGTTTCTGAGATGAAGAAATCATAACACTGCTCCTGTATTGGTTTCTGATTCTATGAAAAAAGAATAGAACATTTATCAGGCTTGATCAATAGATCTCTGGCTAAACTTAAAAAAAATACAGTTATTTTGGCTTAATTTTGGTTTTTATTGAGAGAAAAGGCATGGTTTTGAGATGTTTTAATCATAATCAGTGTGAGTGTTTATTGTTCTCCTGTTTAATTATCTTATTGTTTTTATAGTGTTTTAATATTTTAACCTGTTGGTTTATCTTTGTTCTGCTTGTTCTTATGGGGTGTTTTGTCTACTTGGTGCTTGGGTTTTTGCAAATTACCACTTTGTGAGAAAATAGTTTTAACTGTTGATAGCTGTTCTCATCTTATGGCTTGTCTGATGAGAGTGTTTTTATTTTTTGCTTGTTAAAGCTTACATTTCATTGTTTTTTTATTTGTCTTGTGGTTTTTATCTTTTATCTTTGCTTATATCTATGATTTTTATGGTTAATTTATTTTTTAAATTTCATTTTTATTGGTTTGTTTTTTTTGTTTTTGTCTGTTTTTATTTGCTTTTATTGGTTTTATTTCTGATTTTTTCTTTATGTTCTTTGTTTGTGTTGGTTTGTTTCGTTTGGTGTTCCGTCGAGATATCGGGGTTTTCGATAATGATGAAGAGAATGATTCGCTAGCAAGATCCAACTTTTCACGTTCGCAGCTAGACATCAAAGGTGAGATCCCTACACTGGCGGCAGTTTAGGTGAAGGGGATGAGCATGTTGGGCTGGATTTCTGTCGTGTTGTCGGGGTTTATCAGCATTTCTGCTTATGGGCATCAGAAAGTGAAACAAGCGGTGTTCTTCCGAGTCCTCAGCCTGCTTTTATTGGTGCTGATCATTTGGACGCAGAACGTAAATACTACGTCAGAGCTTATTTGGGTCTCTTTGGGGCTGATGGTTTCCATGTTAGCGCATGGAGCTCGTTTGAATGTTCGCTACCATCGAGCCAGTTTTGTCCTGTTTTTAGCTGCTCAACTGTTTTTTAGTAAAGCGTTTTGGGTTCAATTATCAGGAGCTATGGTGTGGTGGTTGCCTGCCTTGTTAGTTGCAGCGAGCATTGTGGCGTTTTTCTTGCTGTTACCCCAAATAGACACTTTGATTTTTCCGGTCACGCTTATGGGGTTAATGCTCGTTCAAATGACTTGGGCTGCAGGGGAATTGTGGTTGCAAGTAGCAACTTTAGCTTCTGGTACGGGATTTCTGGGGTGCCTCATTTATATTCTTTCGGCGGCTTTATTCGCTATCAATGATTATCGACGGCCACTTCCGTTTGGTTATGTCCTCGTTTCTGCCACTTATTTGGTCGCGCAGGTGTTAATCTCTGCTTCTTTCGTGCTGTAAACGGTTCAAAAAAACCGCCTTGCGGCGGTCTCTTTACATCATATATTTATGGCGGATGTCCAACAGGGCAAAAATGCCGAAGATCAGTATCGACCATTTCTCCCAGCGTTTTAAAGGCACCTTATCGCCAAAAGCGCCGATGAAAATCAGCATTTGCAAGCCATGCATGAAGAGCAAGAATGCGGTCATGATGTAGAGGGCAATCGCCGCATTCCCCGGAAATGGGGTAATGATGTTGACCAGCAAAACCAACCATACAAAACCAATCGCCGCTTTGGCTAACCAGAGTAGTGCTTTCATTGTTCATCCCTTATAAACAGCCGATAACAGACTTGTCCGGCATTCTTTTCTCGGTGCAGATGCCAGTGAGGAGGCAACTCCGTCAGTGGCAGCTCTTTTTCGCACTCAATATAAATCATCGCTTGTGGCGCGAGCCAACCGTTTTGCTCGAGTAACTGAGTGGTTTCCTGTAACAAACCTTGTCGAAAAGGTGGGTCAATAAACACCACGTCATAAGGTTTACCCGATTGTCGTAGAAATGTGAGTGCATCCGTGTGAATAAGCTCAATATTTTCTGCTTTCAGGCTCTGTACATTAGTTTTGAGTTGTTGGAAGGCGAGCGGGTTCAGCTCAAGCATGGTTACTTGGTTGGCTTGGCGTGATGCACACTCGAAGCCTAGGCCACCTGAACCGGAAAAAATGTCGAGACAGCGAGCCTTTGGCACTTCCTGAGCGAGCCAGTTGAAGAGCGTTTCTTTCACTCTATCGGTGGTTGGGCGTAGCCCTTCCGCATCATGCACGGGCAATTTTCGGCCACGCCACAGGCCGCTGATGATCCGAACTTGCCCTGTAGGGGCCTTTTTTTGTGATGGGTTTGGCTGGCGACGTCTTTGCATAGATTTTTTGACCGCTAATTAAGTGTTACTATAACTCGCTTGTCTGCCATTGGTGGGACAACCCGAGTTAACATAAAAAATTGGGCAAAGTGTACCAAGCGAAGCAAAAAGTTTTCACTGCTTTGTCATTTTTTCTTTTCTGGCCCACGATAATGGCCAAGAAAAGTCTGTATTCAAATAAAGCGATTCAGGATAGCTCCAGATGACGGAAAAAAAGAAGCGTGGCTTGTTGTCATGGCTTGGATTTGGTGATGAAGAAAAAAACCAAACCACTGCAACGGATACTCAAACGCAGGATGAACCACAAAGCCAAGCCGATGTTGAAGCGGTGGCGATTCAAACGGAAACTGCGTTAACAGAAACAGAAACAGAAACAGAAACAGAAACAGAAACAGAAACAGAAACAGAAACAGAAACAGAAACAGAAACAGAAACAGCCACGGTTGAACCTGCACGTATTGTTGAACAAGAAAAACCGACCGAAAGTTTCTTTGCGCGCTTAAAGCGCAGTTTGAGCCGTACCAAAGCGAATATCGGCGCTGGCTTCTTTGGCCTGTTTAAAGGCAAAAAGATTGATGATGAGTTGTTTGAAGAGCTTGAAGAGCAACTGCTGATTGCCGATGTGGGTATGGATACCACCACCAAAATCATCGCCAATTTGACGGCGAAAGCCTCTCGCCAACAACTACGTGATGGTGAAGCGCTGTATGGTTTGCTGAAAGAAGAGATGGCGGAGATTTTAGCTCAGGTTGAGCAGCCACTAGTGATTGAGACCGATAAGAAACCTTACGTGATCTTGATGGTGGGTGTGAATGGCGTGGGTAAAACCACCACGATTGGTAAACTGGCTAAACAGTTCCAAGCGCAAGGCAAGAAAGTGATGCTGGCTGCGGGCGATACTTTCCGTGCCGCGGCGGTTGAGCAGTTACAAGTGTGGGGTGAGCGTAACCAAGTTCCGGTGATAGCTCAGCATACTGGCGCAGACAGCGCTTCGGTTATTTATGATGCGATTGAAGCGGCGAAAGCGCGCGGCATTGATGTGGTGATTGCAGATACCGCAGGCCGTTTGCAAAACAAAAGTAACCTGATGGAAGAGCTGCGCAAGATTGTACGCGTGATGAAGAAGATTGACGACAGCGCACCACACGAAATCATGTTGACGCTGGATGCCGGCACTGGGCAAAACGCGATCAGCCAAGCGAAGCTATTTAGTGAAGTTGCTCCTATTACAGGCATTACACTCACTAAGCTGGATGGTACAGCCAAAGGCGGTGTGATTTTCGCGATTGCCGATCAATTCCAGATCCCAATCCGCTATATCGGTGTCGGCGAGAAAATTGACGACTTACGTCCATTTGCAACACAAGAGTTTATCGACGCGCTGTTTAGCCGCGAAGAATAACCAAATCTGAGTTGGCACACTGTGCCAGCCTTGTCAGGGGGAGACGGCGTGATCAGATTTCAGCAAGTCAGTAAAGCGTATCGAGGTGGGCGACAAGCGCTGCAGAAAGTTGATTTCCACTTGCGGCGTGGTGAAATGGCCTTCCTCGGCGGTCATTCTGGGGCGGGAAAAAGTACCTTGCTTAAGCTGATTTGTGCCATTGAACGGCCAACTGACGGCAAAATTAGCTTTAATGGTCACGACATTACCCGAATCCCAAACAAGGATATTCCGTTTTTGCGCCGCAATATTGGGATTGTGTTCCAAGATCATCGCTTGCTGATGGATCGCAGCATCTATGACAATGTTGCACTGCCTATGCGCATTGAATCAATTTCGGAAAATGATATTAAGCGCCGTGTTTCGGCGGCGCTCGATAAAACCGGCTTACTCGATAAAGCCCGCTGTTTGCCAAGCCAGCTTTCTGGTGGTGAGCAACAGCGAGTTGGGATTGCTCGCGCGGTCGTTAACCGCCCGACATTATTACTGGCGGATGAACCAACGGGTAACTTGGATCCTGAGCTTTCTAACCGAGTGCTGCGTCTGTTTGAAGAGTTTAACCGCGCGGGTGTGACTATTTTATTGGCGACGCACGATATTCATCTGGTGAATTCGCGCCCGCAATATCGTCATCTAGAGCTCAATCAGGGTTTTTTAAGCGAGGTCGCGGATTATGGCCGTTAAGCCGGGCAATAAGAAAATCAACAAAACCACCAAGAGCAAACCGCGCGATGTCAAACGAGCCAAAACCGATAGTTTTCTCGCGATTCATTTAAAGCAAGCCAAAGCTTCCTTTTCTGCTTTGTGGCGACGTCCACTGGGCAACATATTGACCTTAGCGGTGATCTCTATGGCGTTGGCACTGCCTGCGAGTTTGTATCTGTTGAGTAAGAACATTGCTTCGGTTGCCGAACGAGTCGCAGGGCCTTCTCAGCTGAGTGTTTACTTACAAACGGATATTGCAGAGCCCCGCGTGATTGTGCTGAAAGATGATCTGGAACGGCGTGATGAAATTGCCAAGGTGAAATATATCTCGCCTCAGCAAGGTCTGGATGATTTAAGTCAGTATGCAGGTTTTGAGCAAGCGATCAGCCTGCTCGATAACGCGACCTTGCCGGCGGTGTTAGTGGTGACGCCTAAAGTGGATAGCCGAAAGCAGATCAAAGCTCTGGCAGAAACGCTGCAAGCAGAACAAGGTGTGACCGATGTACGCATGGATGAAGATTGGTTTGCCCGCTTAGATGCGATTCGCCACTTGGCGACTATCGTGGTGATAAGCTTATCCAGCCTAATGCTGATGTCGGTCTTTCTGATTGTTGGCAATACGCTACGTTTTAATGTGCAAGCCAACAAAGAAGAGATCCAAACCATGAAACTCATCGGTGCGACCGATGCGTATATTCTGCGTCCTTATCTCTATTCTGGGATGTGGTTTGGTTTACTCGGTGCCGTGGCGGCATGGCTACTAACGGCATTGATGACGATTTTACTCAATGGGGCAGTGGAAGCGCTCGCTCAATTGTATGATAGCCGTTTCCGTTTGATCGGCCTTGGCTGGGATGAATCACTACTGTTGTTGATGCTCGGCGTATTTCTAGGCTGTGTGGCGGCAAACGTGTCGGCGAAACGACATCTGAAAGAAATTGAACCTGTTTAAGTGATAATGGTCATAAATGGGCGGCTGATTCAAAGTTGAGGCTGTGCTTGACTTGAGTTGCCCTTTTGTTTATGCATAATGACCAGTCAAACTTGAAACCTGTTCATTTTAGGTTCAAGCTTGTTGCGGTAAAACAGTGTATCCAGATCAGCGAATGATGAGGAATTGAATGACTAACCAAGCGTATCCAATGGCTCTTGTTTCCCAAGACAGCTTAGATAGCTACATCCGCTCCGTTAACGGTTATCCGATGCTGAGTGCAGATGAAGAGCGTGAGCTGGCAGAGCGATTACATTACAAAGGGGATATCGATGCTGCGAAAGGCTTGATCTTGTCGCACCTAAGATTTGTTGTTCACGTTGCTCGTGGTTATTCCGGTTATGGCCTGCCAATGGCGGACTTAGTGCAAGAAGGCAATATCGGTCTGATGAAAGCGGTGAAGCGCTTTAACCCAGAGATGGGGGTAAGACTGGTTTCTTTTGCGGTGCACTGGATTAAAGCCGAAATTCATGAATATGTGCTACGTAACTGGCGTATTGTGAAAATTGCGACGACGAAAGCACAGCGCAAACTGTTCTTTAATCTGCGTAAATCGAAAAAACGCCTTGGCTGGTTTAATAACGGCGAAGTCGAAACCGTAGCACGTGAGTTGGGTGTTGAACCTGCTGAAGTGCGTGAAATGGAATCTCGTTTGGCAGCACAAGATGCCGCGTTTGAGATGTCCG
Organism: Vibrio sp. RC586; assembly: GCF_000176715.1. NCBI lineage: Bacteria > Pseudomonadati > Pseudomonadota > Gammaproteobacteria > Vibrionales > Vibrionaceae > Vibrio > Vibrio sp. RC586. Next base: position 83,985 of record NZ_ADBD01000014.1, read on the forward strand.
CAGAAGATGATGAAAACGGCATGGCCTACACAGCGCCCGTGCTGTACCTCGAAGATAAGCATTCTGACTTAGCCGATAACCTAGAAGCGGAAAACTGGGAAGCGCATACCACACAGCGCCTCAGCATGGCTCTTGCGAGTCTTGATGAGCGTAGCCAACACATTGTGCGTGCTCGTTGGTTGGATGATGACAACAAAACTACACTGCAAGATTTGGCCGAAATGTATGGTGTTTCTGCTGAGCGTATTCGTCAGCTTGAGAAAAACGCAATGCGTAAGCTGAAAGAAGCGGTGGGTGAGTTCTGATTTCACATTGCGTAACAGCTTGATAAGAAAAGGTCTGGTTAATGCCAGACCTTTTTTGTCTCTATCTAATATCCCCTTCCTACTTGAAGCTGCAGCGGTGTTGGCTACGTTCGTTCACCCCAATCACATAGTGTATCTATGCTCATGGGGGTGAACTCACTTGCCGCCTACCTGCAACTCCAAGTAGTTTGGGTATAAAACACTCTAGCGTATTAAAACAGTCGGTTAAGACCATTTAAGGCCGCGACGCGGAAGGCTTCCGCCATCGTCGGGTAGTTAAAGGTGGTATTCACGAAATACTCAATGGTATTGGCTTCCCCTTTTTGTTCCATGATTGCTTGACCGATATGAATGATTTCCGCAGCACGTTCACCAAAGCAGTGAATGCCTAAAATCTCTTTGGTTTCGCGATGGAACAGGATTTTTAAGCTGCCGATATCTTTGCCAGCAATTTGCGCGCGCGCCAAATGCTTGAAAGATGCGCGCCCCACTTCATAAGGAACTTTAGCTGCCGTAAGCTCTTGCTCGGTACGACCAACAGAACTGATCTCAGGGATGGTGTAGATGCCGGTTGGGATGTCTTCCGTCAGTAAGTTAGCCGCTTGACCATGAATAATGGCTTGAGCCACGAATCGCCCTTGGTCATATGCCGCACTCGCGAGGCTTGGGTAACCAATCACATCACCTACTGCATAAATGTGTTCCACTTGAGTCTGATAATTGGCGTTGACGACTAACTGGCCACGCGAATCGGCTTGTAAGCCAACCGACTCTATATTGAGCTTATCAGTATTACCGGTGCGCCCGTTGGCGTACAACAAGCAGTCGGCACGCATTTTTTTACCCGATTTCAGATGGATAATCACTCCATCACTGGTGCCTTCAACTTTCTCATAGGTTTCATCATTACGGATCACCACGCCGCTGTTCCAAAAGTGGTAAGACAGGGCATCTGAAACTTCGTTATCCAGAAACGACAGTAAACGATCACGGGTGTTGATCAGATCGGTTTTGACATCCAAGCCGCGGAAGATAGAGGCGTATTCACAGCCAATCACCCCAGCGCCGTAAATAATGATATGGCGAGGGTCATGTTCGAGGTTCAGAATCGAGTCGCTGTCATAAATACGCGGGTGGCCAAAATCGACATCTTTCGGATGATAAGGGCGTGAACCAGTGGCGATGACAAATTGATCAGCGCTGTAAGTGTCGATGCTGCCATCGGCTTTTTTGACCGCGATGGTGTGAGCATCAATAAAGTGCGCGGCGCCAAAAATCAGCGTGCATTGATTGCGATCGTAAAAGCCTTGGCGCAGGCGCGTCTGTTTATCAATCACACTTTTGGCGTGGCCTAAGATGGTCGAAAACGTAGCGTGAATGCTGGAGTTATTTTTGCAAAACAGCGGGTTGCTGTTGAACTCAATAATGCGGCTTACCGCGTGACGTAGGGCTTTCGATGGAATGGTGCCCCAGTGAGTGCATCCACCGCCGACACTGCTCTCTTTTTCTATGATAGCGACATTTTTTCCCCCTTTGGTGAGTCCCATGGCGGCACCTTCTCCACCAGGACCACTACCGATCACAATGACGTCAAAGTGGTTTTTCTGTCCCATAGTTGATCCTTGTTATATTTGCTTAACATTGCTGTTGCGAGATTTTAACGCATTCCTTGCGTGGAAACATGACGCAAGGTGAAGAGAGTGGGGGGGATCACGCCTTCATTGCAAAAGAGGTGCTTGACCCTGCTCTATTTCAATCGCTTTTTATTACATCGGGTTAGCTTGAGATGCCGCCATCTGCGCTATGAATTTGTGAAAATGATGACTGTCTCATGGTGACGTACTTTGTTGCTTAGACAAGGCCGTCAATCAGGTTATAGTATGAACCAAATTATTCGACTTAGCTGAGAACTGACTGGGTATGAAATCGTTGGGAATCCGAGCACAACAAAAAGAAAAGACACGCCGCTCTCTAATTGATGCCGCTTTTAGCCAACTGAGCGCTGACCGAAGCTTCTCGAACTTGAGTCTGCGCGAAGTTGCGCGCGAAGCGGGAATTGCACCAACCTCATTTTATCGTCATTTTAAAGACATGGATGAATTGGGTTTAACCATGGTCGATGAAGGGGGCTTGTTGCTGCGTCAATTAATGCGTCAAGCTCGCCAGCGCATCGTCAAAGAAGGCAGCGTGATCCGCACTTCAGTGGAAACCTTTATGGAGTTCATTGAGAGCAGCCCTAACGTATTTCGTTTGTTACTGCGTGAACGTTCTGGTACTTCCTGCGAGTTTCGAGCGGCTGTGGTGCGTGAAATTCAACATTTTGCCGCTGAGCTTACTGAATACTTGGTTGCAACGGGTATGACGCGTGAAGAGGCGATGACTCAAGCGGAAGCCTCGGTCACCTTAGTTTTTAGTTCTGGAGCAGAAGCTTTAGATTTGGGGCGAAATGAGCGAGATGAGCTAGCTGAGCGCCTGATTATGCAGCTACGAATGCTGGCGAAAGGCGCACATTGGTATCGTAAAGAGCGCGAACGTAATCGCCTGAAAGGCACATTAGAATAAGATCCCTATCGAATAAGAAAAAAGGAACGAAAGATGTCGACGGAACAAGAAATACCATCAAACCGATCGGAGCGTAAAAGCTTAATTCTGGCATTGATCGCAGGCATGTGTAGCGATGCTTTGCTTTCATGGCTTACTATGAGCTCGGTGCCTTTCTCTTTGTTCGCGTTGATTGCTTTAGTGCTCTCAGCGCAAATGCTCTACCAAGAGTATTTAACGCATCCAGTGGCTGAAGAAGTGCCATTAGTTGGTCTGGCTTGTTTTTTCGTCGGGGCTTTTGGTCATTCGGCTTTTATCAAAGCACAGTACCCGCAAGAGGGCTCTAACTTCTTATCGATTGTGATTGTGTTACTGCTGATCTTTTGGATTGGCCGCAAGCTCGGTTACATTGGCAGACAGCCATAAACAAAAAAACGAGCCGGATGGCTCGTTTTTTTATGCAGTTACTTTTTACGCTCCAACATCACACCTGCTTCCATGTGGTGGGTGTAAGGAAATTGGTCGAAGAGAGCAAAGCGCACCACTTGATGGGTTTCACCTAGGACTTGTAAGTTCTCTTGCAGCGTTTCTGGGTTACAAGAAATGTACAGAATACGCTCATAACCTTGCACCATTTTACAGGTGTTGATATCCATGCCTGAGCGTGGCGGGTCGACAAAAATAGTGTTGCAACGGTAGCTTTGTAAATCTACTCCCGCATCCTTCAAACGATTGAATTCGCGTTTGCCTTCCATCGCCTGAGTAAACTCTTCTGCCGACATACGGATGATTTGTACGTTGTCGATCTGGTTGGCGGCAATATTAAATTGCGCGGCTTCTACAGAAGGTTTTGCAAGTTCAGTCGCCAGCACACGCTCAAAGTTTTGCGCTAACGCGAGTGAGAAGTTGCCGTTACCGCAATACAGTTCAAGCAAATCCCCCTTGCTCTCTTGAGTACAATCGACCGCCCACTCCAACATTTTTTCGGCGACCTTCGCGTTGGGTTGAGTAAAACTGTTTTCGACTTGCTTATACACATAAGGCTGGCCGTTGACCTGTAATTTCTCGACCACGTAATCACGATCCAACACCATTTTCATTTTGCGAGCACGGCCGATTAAGTTCAGGTTGAACCCTTCATCGTTTAGGCGCTGTTTGAGTGCTTGCGCTGCAGTGATCCATTCTTCGCTGAGCTGACGGTGGTACAGCAGTGAAACCAAAATCTCGCCACTGAGGGTTGAGAGGAAATCGACCTGAAATAGCTTGTGGCGCAGAATAGGGCTGCCTTTCATGGCATCCATCAGCAGAGGCATCAAATCATTAATCAGGCGGCTCGCCGCCGGAAATTGGTCCACGCGGTACTTTTCGCGCGTCTCTTGATTAAACATGATGTAGTACATGTCATCGCCTTCATGCCAAATCCGAAATTCAGCACGCATGCGATAATTCGCCACCGGCGACTCAAACACTTCCAGCTCAGGCATCGAGTAATCAACAAACATCGCTTTTAAACGGGCGATTTTGTCTGCCAATTGAGCTTGGTAGAGTTCAGGGTTTACATCAAGAGTCGCCATTGGGGTACCTTTTTATGGGCTATTACAGAAAGAGCGCAGATTTTATTCAATCTCGGCCGCTTGTCCAGTTTTGCCCAAATATTGATTGGGATATTCAGTGTAAAGCCTAGCGGATCGGAATCTGTACTGGACAATTTTTCATTCACTCAATACTATCTGCGCCAAGCTGGTGCTATTTAGATGCCTGGATGGCTAAAAATGGCTGAAAAGGGAATCCGGTGTAAATCCGGAACTGACGCGCAGCGGTAAGAGAGAACGAACGCTCAAACGACACTGCTTTTCGAGTGGGAAGTCGAGCCAGTAGGCCAAAAGTGCTCTCAAGTCCGAAGACCTGCCAGCAGCTGAGTACTCCACTCAGTAGGATTCACGCGATTTAGGACAACAAAATGCAAAAATCAGCACTGGCGATCGCTCTAGTATCGCTGCTTACCCCTATCTCTTATTTACACGCTAGTGAAGCACAGCCACAAGAAACGGTTGTTGTAACGGCGAATCGTTTTGAGCAAAAAACCAGTTCGACCTTGGCTGACGTGGAAATTCTTACTCGTCAGGATATTGAACAAACCCAAGCTAAGACATTACCTGATTTACTTCGTCGACTAACTGGTGTTCAAGTCACACAAAATGGTGGTCGTGGTCAGTTAGCCTCTTTATTTGTTCGTGGAACAAGTTCAGAACAAGTATTGGTATTAGTGGATGGAATCCGCTTTGCTCGTGCGGCGAAAGGGGCGGTTGATTTCAACCAAATTCCATTAACTTATGTTGAACGTATCGAATACGTACGTGGTGCTCGAGCTTCTTTGTATGGCTCTGAAGCGATTGGTGGTGTGATTAACATCATTACTAAAGCTCGTTCACAACAACAAGGCACAACAGTAAGTGCTGGACTGGGATCATTGGATTACCAAGAGCTCAGTGTTGCTTCTGGTGTTGCGATTAGTGAAAAGGGGCAACTTAACGTAGCCTTGGGCACGGAGAGTGATAAGGGCTACAACGTCCATCCTGTTCCTGGGGTGAATGATGGTGATCGTCACGGCTTCGGATCAGATAATGTGTTGTTGGGTTATGTGCACCAATTGGATGAGTCTTGGTCGCTTTTTGCTAATGCCCGAGCTTATGAAAATGTTTACCAGTATGACAGCAGCTATAGTACTCGAGACTATAAAGAGACAGAAAAAGATGACTTATCAGTCACCGTTGGCGGTCAATATCAAGGTGAACGTTGGTTGTCAGAGTTGCAACTGACTACGCAAAAGCAAAAGTCATGGGATTACACACAATCGCAAGGAAAATACTCGGGTAGGTCAGATAACCTTGAACAGCAAAACATCCAGTGGACTAACAGTTATGTTGCCAATGATGTCTGGACGTTGGCTGGGGGGGTGGATTGGCGTGACGAGTCGTATCTTGATAACACGGCGAATAAAGAGTTCGACCGCAGCAACACTGCCGCATTTGGTGTACTTTCAGCGGAGTGGCAACAATGGCTGTTGGAAGCAAGTTTACGCCTTGATGATAACCAAGAGTACGGTTCGCAAACTACCCATAACATTGCACTCGGGTATCAATTCATACCTGAATTTGGGGTTAAGGCATCTTACGGCACGGCGTTTAAAGCCCCTAATTTATATCAACAGTACGATCCCTCTTATGGCAATGCCAATCTAAAACCCGAGGAAGCGGATGCTGCGGAGCTGAGCTTCTATGGCTTGGTTACAGGTATTAAGTGGTCTATCACTGGATATGATTACAAAATCAACAATCTCATAGATTACAATTCAAACACTTACAAATATCAGAACGTGGCAGGTGAAAGTCACATTAAAGGAATTGAATTAACCGCCGAGTTTGTTACTGGTATCGTACAGCATCAGTTAAGTGCAGATATTAAAGACGCTGACGATAGCAAAGGACAAACACTACAGCGTCGTGCTGAGCAGATGTATAAGTGGAATGCATTAGTGGCTTTCGAACAAGTTGATTGGTCAATTGGGTATCAATATGTAGGTAAGCGTCCAGATTTGGACTACAACACCTATCCTGCTCAAAACATAACACTCGATGCGTATTCTCTCGTTGATACCGCAGTGAGTTATTATGTGACAGATTCGACAACTATCAGTGCTAGAATTGATAATTTGTTAGATAAAGAGTACGAAACAGCCAATGACTATCCTGCTGCTGAGCGTGCGTATTATCTCAATATTGGTTATCAGTTTTAAACCATAAGCCGCCGTAAGGCGGCTTTTCCTATTTGCTTAATGGTTTATGTATGAAAAAAGTCATCATCAGTTGGTCATCAGGTAAAGATTCGACCCTCACCTTAGATAGATTACGTGAAAGAGCGGATGTTGAAGTCGTTGGCCTCGTTACCACGTACGTAGGTAATGAAGTGCCTTTCCAAGCGACACCCATTGAAGTGCTTGAGCTACAAGCTCAGCTCGTTGGTCTTCCTTTGATTAAAATTGAATTACCAACGGTCTTTCCATCCAATCCTATTTATCAAAGCCGAGTCGTGGAAGGGTTACAGAACTCAGGTGTGAGATTTGATGCAATCGCTTTTGGTGATCTGTTTTGCAATGGCATTGCTGAGTATCGCAAAAGTTATCTAGAACCAGCAGGATGGGAATGTCTGTTTCCTCTAATGGGTGAAAATTCAATGCAACTAGCTCAGGAAATTATAAATCGAGGTATTCAAACCTTGGTAGTGACTACGGATGGTGAGCAGATCAGTTCAGACTATTGTGGGCAATGGTATACCGCAGAATTTATACAAGCATTGCCACTCAGCGTTGACCCATGCGGAGAAAATGGAGAATTCCATACATTAGTAACTCAAGCCCCATGCATGTCAGGACACTTAGAATTAGTGTTAGAAGGGAAAAGCCAAACCGAACGTTTCTGTTATCAAAGGTATCGGGCGTGGATTGCCTAATTTGGCAGAGAGAGTATGATTTCTCGGTTTTTCCTAGCTAGGTTGTTACATCCGTGTCACCTCAATCTTTTCCTCGCGTACTGATTTTTGATTCCGGAGTGGGTGGTCTTTCCGTGTATCGGGAAATCGAAGCTCGCTTACCGCAGCTTAACTACATTTATCTATTCGATAATGCAGCGTATCCCTACGGTGAATTGGCTCAAGAAACCTTGATTGCGCGAGTCGATGCTTTAGTCACACGAATGGTCGAAGAAGAGCAGATTGATCTCGTGGTCATTGCTTGTAATACCGCGAGCACCATAGTGCTTCCTGTACTCCGTGCCAAACTTACGATACCGGTAGTCGGGGTTGTGCCAGCGATCAAACCAGCGTCACTCATTGCTAGCAAGGCTATTGGGCTTATTGCTACGCCTGCCACAGTGAAACGACAATACACGCAAGAACTGATCCGTAATTTCTCCGCCAACAAAAACGTTGAGCTATTAGGTTCTACTCGGTTAGTGAATATGGCGGAAGAGAAATTGCGTGGTAAACCTCTCGATCTTGATGAGCTAGAAAGCATACTGCACCCACTCAAACATACCATTGATGTTGCCGTGCTAGGCTGCACTCACTTCCCTCTAATCAAAGAAGAAATTCAGCAAGTGCTCGGAGAGCAAGTCCAACTGATTGATTCGGGTGTCGCGATTGCGCGAAGAGTTCAAGAGCTGTTAGGAATAGACAAAGGAGAGAGTTCAAATCGAAAACATCAGATTTATGCTAGCGCACCCCCATGGGAGGAAAGTGCGCTGAATATCAAGCTTGAACAGTTGGGGTTTAATCCTGTTCAGCCATTTCCTCATCCGATTTAGGATCATTAGCAATACGAACTTTCAACGTTCGCTGCATATATTCCTTTTCATTGAGAGCATCAATCGCACTTTGAGCTTGGTTTGCTGCGATAACTACAAATCCAAACCCCCGCCGTTTACCCGTTCGTTTATCCTTCATAAGGCGTACCGCAAAGACCTCGCCATACTCCGCGAACAACTCTTTTACATGGGATTCATTCGCTTTGTAGGGCAAATTGCCAACATACAAAGTTTTCGTTGTAGAAGGAGTCTCTCCATCTTGGCTTGAAGTGGTGGATTGAGTAGAAAGTTTGCAAATTAAAGTCGTTGCAACCACACCAATTAAAAAAGCAATAGAAGAGGGTAGAGTCAATTGCGATAAAATCCCGGCACCAATAACCGCAAGCAGGGCAATCCATAATATAGATTTGTCAGATTTCATATTGAATTACTACGCATCAGAGAAAAAGAAGAGTCACTGTCTATCGATGAATTAACAAAATAGACACAGGAATCTTACGTATATGCTTGATATTTTTCCAATCGAATGGTGTGACCCCCCTCAATATGTTGAAATTTTATTCAAAAAACAGCCTGTTGTTGGCTTTTTGAGCGAACGATTTTTTTTGCCAAAAAAAAGCTTGTCATAAAACACAACCTCCCTATAATGCGCCCTCACTGACACGGCGTGAGGTTCAAATCACAAAGTGGAAAGAAAATGAGAAGAAAAAGTTTTAAAAAACGTTTGACACTCAAATAAATAAGCGTAGTATACGCAGCCCTAGCGAACGAAGCTGAAAGGCGGTTTCGATAGGCCAAGCTCAAGCTCTTTAACAATGTAAACCAATCAATCTGTGTGGGCACTCGTTGATGATAATCGCAAAAGATTTATCAATGAACTGAGTGACCATTTGAATGAGCAATCATTCAGCACAGTCAATTCAACATTACTTCGCTTTTTATTAAGCAAAGAATGTAATCAGTATTCATTGAGCCGAAGCGAAAGCTTCAAAAAACTTTTAATTGAAGAGTTTGATCATGGCTCAGATTGAACGCTGGCGGCAGGCCTAACACATGCAAGTCGAGCGGCAGCACAGAGGAACTTGTTCCTTGGGTGGCGAGCGGCGGACGGGTGAGTAATGCCTGGGAAATTGCCCGGTAGAGGGGGATAACCATTGGAAACGATGGCTAATACCGCATAACCTCGTAAGAGCAAAGCAGGGGACCTTAGGGCCTTGTGCTACCGGATATGCCCAGGTGGGATTAGCTAGTTGGTGAGGTAAGGGCTCACCAAGGCGACGATCCCTAGCTGGTCTGAGAGGATGATCAGCCACACTGGAACTGAGACACGGTCCAGACTCCTACGGGAGGCAGCAGTGGGGAATATTGCACAATGGGCGCAAGCCTGATGCAGCCATGCCGCGTGTATGAAGAAGGCCTTCGGGTTGTAAAGTACTTTCAGTAGGGAGGAAGGTGGTTAAGTTAATACCTTAATCATTTGACGTTACCTACAGAAGAAGCACCGGCTAACTCCGTGCCAGCAGCCGCGGTAATACGGAGGGTGCAAGCGTTAATCGGAATTACTGGGCGTAAAGCGCATGCAGGTGGTTTGTTAAGTCAGATGTGAAAGCCCTGGGCTCAACCTAGGAATCGCATTTGAAACTGACAAGCTAGAGTACTGTAGAGGGGGGTAGAATTTCAGGTGTAGCGGTGAAATGCGTAGAGATCTGAAGGAATACCGGTGGCGAAGGCGGCCCCCTGGACAGATACTGACACTCAGATGCGAAAGCGTGGGGAGCAAACAGGATTAGATACCCTGGTAGTCCACGCCGTAAACGATGTCTACTTGGAGGTTGTGACCTAGAGTCGTGGCTTTCGGAGCTAACGCGTTAAGTAGACCGCCTGGGGAGTACGGTCGCAAGATTAAAACTCAAATGAATTGACGGGGGCCCGCACAAGCGGTGGAGCATGTGGTTTAATTCGATGCAACGCGAAGAACCTTACCTACTCTTGACATCCTCAGAAGAGACTGGAGACAGTCTTGTGCCTTCGGGAACTGAGAGACAGGTGCTGCATGGCTGTCGTCAGCTCGTGTTGTGAAATGTTGGGTTAAGTCCCGCAACGAGCGCAACCCTTATCCTTGTTTGCCAGCACGTAATGGTGGGAACTCCAGGGAGACTGCCGGTGATAAACCGGAGGAAGGTGGGGACGACGTCAAGTCATCATGGCCCTTACGAGTAGGGCTACACACGTGCTACAATGGCGTATACAGAGGGCAGCAAGACCGCGAGGTGGAGCGAATCTCACAAAGTACGTCGTAGTCCGGATTGGAGTCTGCAACTCGACTCCATGAAGTCGGAATCGCTAGTAATCGCAAATCAGAATGTTGCGGTGAATACGTTCCCGGGCCTTGTACACACCGCCCGTCACACCATGGGAGTGGGCTGCAAAAGAAGCAGGTAGTTTAACCTTCGGGAGGACGCTTGCCACTTTGTGGTTCATGACTGGGGTGAAGTCGTAACAAGGTAGTGCTAGGGGAACCTGGCGCTGGATCACCTCCTTACACGATGATTGTCGTGATGAGTGTCCACACAGATTGATTCGGTTTAGATTAGAGAAGAGTATCTTAGTGTCCCGTTCGTCTAGAGGCCTAGGACACCGCCCTTTCACGGCGGTAACAGGGGTTCGACTCCCCTACGGGATACCACTTCCCTTGAGAAGTTAATGGGTCGTTAGCTCAGTGGTAGAGCAGTTGGCTTTTAACCAATTGGTCATAGGTTCAAATCCTATACGACCCACCATTTCCTTCCTCCACAGGAAGTAAAACATGTGGGCGATTAGCTCAGTTGGGAGAGCACCTGCCTTACAAGCAGGGGGTCACTGGTTCGAACCCGGTATCGCCCACCACTCTTTAAGCATTTTTGGAATATATTTCCAAACCACCCAACACTGCGTGGTTCGGATTTTTGCCGCCGAAAGTCCTTAAAAAGTGGCTCTTAGTGATAAGAAGTACTTTGCTCTTTAACAATTTGGAAAGCTGACAAAACAACAAATTATTGTTGTTTGTAAAGTTCTCAATGTTTATCGAAAGATAAACACCAACAACACATTCAAGTGTGCTTGGTATCGAATAAGACTTCGGTCTTGTTCAAATTTGAGTCCGGCAAAATCTGTCTCGCACTCATGTAAATTAAACGCGAGACAACTTAGGTTGTTTAAACAACAACCCGAAACTCCTTCGGGTTGTATGGTTAAGTGACTAAGCGTACACGGTGGATGCCTGGGCAGTCAGAGGCGATGAAGGACGTACTAACTTGCGATAAGCGCAGATAAGGCAGTAAGAGCCGTTTGAGTCTGCGATTTCCGAATGGGGAAACCCAACTGCATAAGCAGTTACTGTTAACTGAATACATAGGTTAACAGAGCAAACCGGGGGAACTGAAACATCTAAGTACCCCGAGGAGAAGAAATCAACCGAGATTCCGGTAGTAGCGGCGAGCGAACCTGGATTAGCCCTTAAGCACTCGGTGAAGTAGGTGAACAAGCTGGAAAGCTTGGCGATACAGGGTGATAGCCCCGTAACCGACGCTTCATCGAGCGTGAAATCGAGTAGGGCGGGACACGTGATATCCTGTCTGAATATGGGGGGACCATCCTCCAAGGCTAAATACTCCTGACTGACCGATAGTGAACCAGTACCGTGAGGGAAAGGCGAAAAGAACCCCTGTGAGGGGAGTGAAATAGAACCTGAAACCGTGTACGTACAAGCAGTAGGAGCACCTTCGTGGTGTGACTGCGTACCTTTTGTATAATGGGTCAGCGACTTATATTCAGTGGCAAGGTTAACCGTATAGGGGAGCCGTAGCGAAAGCGAGTCTTAACTGGGCGCTCAGTCTCTGGATATAGACCCGAAACCGGGTGATCTAGCCATGGGCAGGTTGAAGGTTGAGTAACATCAACTGGAGGACCGAACCGACTAATGTTGAAAAATTAGCGGATGACTTGTGGCTAGGGGTGAAAGGCCAATCAAACTCGGAGATAGCTGGTTCTCCCCGAAAGCTATTTAGGTAGCGCCTCGGACGAATACTACTGGGGGTAGAGCACTGTTAAGGCTAGGGGGTCATCCCGACTTACCAACCCTTTGCAAACTCCGAATACCAGTAAGTACTATCCGGGAGACACACGGCGGGTGCTAACGTCCGTCGTGGAGAGGGAAACAACCCAGACCGCCAGCTAAGGTCCCAAAGTATTGCTAAGTGGGAAACGATGTGGGAAGGCTCAGACAGCTAGGATGTTGGCTTAGAAGCAGCCATCATTTAAAGAAAGCGTAATAGCTCACTAGTCGAGTCGGCCTGCGCGGAAGATGTAACGGGGCTAAGCAATACACCGAAGCTGCGGCAATGTCCTTTGGGCATTGGGTAGGGGAGCGTTCTGTAAGCCGTTGAAGGTGAATCGTAAGGTTTGCTGGAGGTATCAGAAGTGCGAATGCTGACATGAGTAACGACAAGGGGGGTGAAAAACCTCCCCGCCGGAAGACCAAGGGTTCCTGTCCAACGTTAATCGGGGCAGGGTGAGTCGACCCCTAAGGCGAGGCTGAAAAGCGTAGTCGATGGGAAACGGGTTAATATTCCCGTACTCAATCAAATTGCGATGGGGGGACGGAGAAGGCTAGGTGGGCCAGGCGACGGTTGTCCTGGTTCAAGTGCGTAGGCTTAAGAGTTAGGTAAATCCGGCTCTTTCTAAGGCTGAGACACGACGTCGAGCACCTACGGGTGTGAAGTCATTGATGCCATGCTTCCAGGAAAAGCCTCTAAGCTTCAGATTTGATGGAATCGTACCCCAAACCGACACAGGTGGTCGGGTAGAGAATACCAAGGCGCTTGAGAGAACTCGGGTGAAGGAACTAGGCAAAATGGTACCGTAACTTCGGGAGAAGGTACGCTCTTGATGGTGAAGTCCCTCGCGGATGGAGCTGACGAGAGTCGCAGATACCAGGTGGCTGCAACTGTTTATTAAAAACACAGCACTGTGCAAAATCGCAAGATGACGTATACGGTGTGACGCCTGCCCGGTGCCGGAAGGTTAATTGATGGGGTTAGCGCAAGCGAAGCTCTTGATCGAAGCCCCGGTAAACGGCGGCCGTAACTATAACGGTCCTAAGGTAGCGAAATTCCTTGTCGGGTAAGTTCCGACCTGCACGAATGGCGTAATGATGGCCACGCTGTCTCCACCCGAGACTCAGTGAAATTGAAATCGCTGTGAAGATGCAGTGTACCCGCGGCTAGACGGAAAGACCCCGTGAACCTTTACTACAGCTTGGCACTGAACATTGAACCTACATGTGTAGGATAGGTGGGAGGCTATGAAGACGTGACGCTAGTTGCGTTGGAGCCGTCCTTGAAATACCACCCTTGTATGTTTGATGTTCTAACTTAGACCCGTTATCCGGGTTGAGGACAGTGCCTGGTGGGTAGTTTGACTGGGGCGGTCTCCTCCCAAAGAGTAACGGAGGAGCACGAAGGTGGGCTAATCACGGTTGGACATCGTGAGGTTAGTGCAATGGCATAAGCCCGCTTAACTGCGAGAATGACGGTTCGAGCAGGTGCGAAAGCAGGTCATAGTGATCCGGTGGTTCTGTATGGAAGGGCCATCGCTCAACGGATAAAAGGTACTCCGGGGATAACAGGCTGATACCGCCCAAGAGTTCATATCGACGGCGGTGTTTGGCACCTCGATGTCGGCTCATCACATCCTGGGGCTGAAGTCGGTCCCAAGGGTATGGCTGTTCGCCATTTAAAGTGGTACGCGAGCTGGGTTTAGAACGTCGTGAGACAGTTCGGTCCCTATCTGCCGTGGGCGTTGGAAGATTGAAGGGGGCTGCTCCTAGTACGAGAGGACCGGAGTGGACGAACCTCTGGTGTTCGGGTTGTGTCGCCAGACGCATTGCCCGGTAGCTAAGTTCGGAATCGATAACCGCTGAAAGCATCTAAGCGGGAAGCGAGCCCTGAGATGAGTCTTCCCTGATACTTTAAGTATCCTAAAGGGTTGTTCGAGACTAGAACGTTGATAGGCAGGGTGTGTAAGCGTTGTGAGGCGTTGAGCTAACCTGTACTAATTGCCCGTGAGGCTTAACCATACAACACCCAAGGGGTTTTGTAGTGGACTCAAAGCTAAGCGCATAAGAATGTGTGTGAGAACGAAGACAGCTTTCCAGATTATTCTCTAGAAATAGAGAGAAAGAATTTGCTTGGCGACCATAGCGTTTTGGACCCACCTGACTCCATCCCGAACTCAGAAGTGAAACGAAACAGCGTCGATGGTAGTGTGGGGTTTCCCCATGTGAGAATAGAACATCGCCAGGCTTTTAATCTCGCTGATAGTGTCATCATACTATCAGCACACAATTTGCGGAGAGATGGCTGAGTGGTTGAAAGCACCGGTCTTGAAAACCGGCGATGGTTAATAGCTATCCTAGGGTTCAAATCCCTATCTCTCCGCCACTATTAAGAAAGGCCGCTGATAATTCAGCGGCCTTTTTGCATTTCCGTCGTTTTTATTTTCAATAAAAGGTTATCGATAAAGTAGCGATAATCTATTCATCTAAAGTTCTTTATTTATCAACAACGCTTTTCTTTATAGAAACGACCCGCCACAGAGCTTGGACAAGTGGGTTGTCTAGTTGCGAACGCTTACAACAAACACCTAGTTGAAAGGGTTTTATCGGCATGAAGTTTAAGCGTTGAACCTTGTCACGTACGGGGCTGTTGTTAATAACCACATCCGGCGCGATGCCTACACCACACCCAAGAGCCACCAAGCTGACTATCGCTTCATGCCCTGCGATCTGCGCGTAGATATTGGGTTTAATCTTCATCTGCTTAAACCAAGTGTTGGCTCTATCTCGCGCTGTACCTGATTCAGGAACAATAAATGGAATTTCATTCCAATTGGGCTGCTCTTTTTGTAGTTCATCGACAAAGCTGCTGATCCCAAGCGGTGCAATGACTGACAGAGGAATTTCACTAATAGTGGCGAATTCGATACGACTAGGCAGTTGTTCTGGCATAGCAGAAATTGCAATATCGGCTTCGTCTTGCAGAATCTTATCGATTGCTTGTGCCGGATCTCCGGTCAGTAATTTGAATTCGATATACGGGTGTTTGAGGCGAAATGAGCTCAGAAGCTCTGGTAAGTGGCTATAGCTTGCTGTGACGGAACAGAATAGTTTTATCTCACCGCGCAGCTCTTGGCTGTGGTCATTGAGTTGTGTTGCCAGTTGTCGCCAATCGTTAATGATGCGTGCCGCAACGGGTAACAATTGTTGGGCTGCGGGTGTTAATTCGACACTGCGATTATCGCGCAGAAATAGCGTGTGGCCTAAGTCCTGCTCAAGTTTCTGTATCTGCCTACTGAGTGCAGACGGACTAAGATGCATTGCAGAGGCGGTTTTACTGAAGTTTTTACAGTCGCATAGATGGATGAATATCTGCAAGGTTTTGATGTTCACTAAATGGCCCTATGTTGCATTTGTTGCATTTGTTGCAATAACTAGTTGTGAATATATCACTTTGCGCAATTTTGTCTCTGGCTTAGTATGAGTTTATTCGGTCATATCGCACCGACTTAACGGAATCACTTATTAAGGAGCACCCACATGGCGAATTATTTCAATACGCTCAACTTGCGTGAACAGTTGGATCAACTTGGTCGCTGCCGTTTTATGGCACGCGAAGAGTTTGCAACCGAAGCTGACTACCTAAGAGGTAAGAAAGTGGTGATCGTGGGCTGTGGTGCTCAAGGCTTGAACCAAGGTCTAAACATGCGTGATTCTGGTTTAGATGTCTCTTACGCTTTGCGTCAGGCTGCGATTGATGAACAGCGTCAGTCATTCAAAAACGCGAAAAACAATGGTTTTAACGTGGGTAGTTATGAGCAACTTATCCCAACAGCAGACTTAGTCGTTAACCTCACTCCCGATAAGCAGCACACCAGTGTAGTGAATGCGGTGATGCCCCTGATGAAGCAAGGTGCAGCACTAGGTTATTCGCACGGTTTTAATATCGTTGAAGAAGGCATGCAGATCCGTAAAGACATCACGGTTGTGATGGTGGCACCAAAATGTCCGGGTACGGAAGTTCGCGAAGAGTATAAGCGTGGTTTTGGCGTTCCTACTCTTATCGCGGTACACCCTGAAAACGATCCGCAAGGTGAAGGCTGGGAAATTGCGAAAGCATGGGCAGCGGCAACGGGTGGTCATCGCGCGGGTTGTTTGGCTTCTTCTTTCGTGGCGGAAGTGAAATCTGATTTGATGGGTGAGCAAACCATTCTATGCGGTATGCTGCAAGCCGGCTCTATCGTTTGTTACGAGAAAATGGTTGCTGATGGCATCGACCCTGGTTATGCGGGCAAGCTTTTGCAATTTGGTTGGGAAACTGTGACTGAAGCACTGAAGTTTGGTGGTATCACGCACATGATGGATCGCCTTTCTAACCCTGCCAAAATTAAGGCATTTGAGTTGTCTGAAGAGCTGAAAGATTTGATGCGTCCTCTGTACAACAAGCATATGGATGACATCATCTCCGGCCACTTCTCAAGCACTATGATGGCTGACTGGGCGAATGATGATAAAGATCTGTTTGGCTGGCGTGCAGAAACCGCTGAAACTGCCTTTGAGAATTACCCTACAACCGACGTAAAAATTGCTGAGCAAGAATACTTTGATAACGGTATTTTGATGATTGCAATGGTGCGTGCTGGGGTTGAGTTGGCGTTTGAAGCGATGACGGCTTCAGGCATCATCGATGAGTCGGCTTACTATGAATCACTGCACGAACTTCCACTGATTGCCAATACGGTAGCGCGTAAGCGTCTGTATGAAATGAACGTGGTGATTTCTGACACAGCTGAGTACGGTAACTACCTGTTTGCGAATGTTGCTGTACCGCTACTGCGTGAAAAGTTCATGCCGAAAGTAGGCACGGATGTGATTGGTAAAGGTTTGGGTGCGGTATCTAATCAAGTGGACAACGCAACTCTTATCGAAGTGAACAGCATTATCCGCAATCATCCAGTGGAGTACATTGGCGAAGAATTGCGCGGCTATATGAAAGATATGAAGCGTATCGCGGTGGGTGACTAATTCCTTAATTTAGTTTTCCAAAGCAAACACAACAACACACTATAATAAAAACCAAGAAGGCTTAGTCGAATGACTAAGCCTTTCTTTATTCTGTCACTAAGTCACTTAGTGTATGGCTCTAGTGTTTATTTATCGGCTAATTTAGCTTCGAGTTCGGCCATTTTCTGTTCTAATTCAGTCAGCTTCTGGCGAGTACGTAATAAAACTTGGGTCTGAACATCAAACTCTTCACGGCTTACCACATCCAGTTTATTGAGTTGGCCTTGAATGACCTGACGTACTTTTTGCTCTACATCCGCACCCAGTTCTTTCACTGGTTGTGGCATGGCTTCATGGATTTGCTTGGCGATCTGCTCGAGTTTTTTTGCATCAAACATAGTTATTACTCCTGTTAAGTTGCCAACATTCTATGCAATTCAGCTGGTGATGTCGTTAGATTAGGCAATAAAAAAGGCCATCGAAATGGCCTTTTGTGATTGAGTCTGAGAGCTGGGATTACAGTTGACGATGAGCGGCTTTCGCTTCGTCAATACGTGCCAACTTCTCCAGATCTTTGTCTTCGACAAACACCGGCAGTGGTTTGTGTTTCTCTGCGAGGTAGCTGTAAATCACAGGTAGTACAAACAGAGTAAACAAGGTACCAATCGCCAAACCAGAGACGATAACGATACCAATACTGAAGCGCTGTGCTGCACCAGCCCCTGTTGCGTACATCAGAGGGATGAGGCCTGCGATCATCGCCGCAGTAGTCATCAGGATTGGACGTAGACGCACTTTCGCAGCATGCATTACAGCATCGATACGGCTGAGTTTGTTATGTAGTTGCTCTTCTTTAGCCACTTCACAGATCAAAATACCGTGCTTGGTGATAAGACCCACTAGAGTGATCAAACCTACTTGCGAATAGATGTTCATCGTTGCCGTACCCCAAGCCAGTGCGATCAACGCACCACAGATGGCGAGTGGTACAGACACCATGATTACTAGCGGATCTTTCAATGATTCAAACTGAATCGCCAAAACTAAGAAGATGATCGCCAATGCCAGACCAAACGTCGCGTAGAGTGCGCTACCTTCAGTGACGTACTGGCGAGCTTCACCCATGTAGTCATGGCTGTAGCCTTTTGGTAGTTTGCTGCTTGCCAAGTTTTCAAACCAATTGATGGCATCACCCATTGCTGTACCCGGTGAAGGTACTGCACCTACGGTTGCAGAGTTCAACTGGTTGAAGTGTGGCAAAGAGCGAGGCTCAGCGACGACATCAATCGTGATCAGGCTGCCCAATGGAATCACTTTGCCATCCGCCGCACGAACATAATAGTTGTTCATGGATTCTGGGTTGAGACGCCATTTACGTTCAACTTGTGGGATCACTTCGTAAGAACGGCCGTTGAGGTCAATACGGTTAACATAACCATCGGCCATCATGGTGCTGAGAGTGATACCAATGTCTTGCATGGTCACGCCGTAAGCACCGGCTTTGTCTTTATCGATATTGATCTTCATCGTTGCCGAATCGAAGTTGAGGTCAAGATCCGAGTACACGAACATTGGGCTTGATTTTACTTCGGTCAGAATGTCAGTCGCGATAGTGAACAGGCTTTCAAAGCTGTTTGGTGTCGTGATCACAAACTGGATCGGTAGACCTGAACCAGCGCCAGGTAACTCTGGCATCTGGAATGCGGTTACTGCAATGCCAGGGATCTCTTTTACCAAAGTACCCACACGGTTAGTCACTTCCGCTTGGCTCGCTTCACGCTGACTCCATGGAACCATAGAGGCAATACCAAAGGCCTGATTCGAGTTAGGCACACCGGTGAACACCTGAGCAAATTGTACTTCTGGCTGATCAGACAGAATTTGGTTCACGTCATGCATCGTATTAGCTAGATAATCGAGGTTGGCGTTAGAAGGGCCGGTACCCATCAACATGACTACCCCTTTATCTTCCGATGGTGCCAGCTCACTTGGGATGAACTTGAACAGCATGGGAAGGCTCGCAAATACGATAAATGCAAACGCGATAACCACAGGACGATGTGCCATGACGGCGCTGAGCATACGCTCGTAGCGTGCCGTCATGCGATCCAGTAAATGGTGTACCTTGAGTTCAAACTTGTTCGGAGCTTCATTTGCCTTGAGCATTTTTGAACACATCATCGGTGATAATGTCAGTGCGATAATCCCCGAAACAAATACCGCCCCCGCTAGCGTAAGAGCAAACTCTTTGAATAGCGCACCCGTAATACCACCCATCAATGCGATGGGGGCATACACCGCACCTAAGGTGAGCGTCATAGCAACAACGGGGATCGCAATCTCACGGGTACCGATAATGGCAGCGCGGAAAGGTGATTCCCCTTCTTTGATGTGACGGTCAACGTTTTCTAGAACCACGATCGCATCATCAACCACCAGACCGATGGCGAGTACCATGGCGAGTAGCGTCATCAGGTTCCAAGAGAACCCCATCATCTGCATCACCATCGCAACACCAATCAATGAAAGCGGGATGGTTATAATCGGGATCAGTACCGCACGTAGTGAGCCCAAGAACAGAGTGATCACCACCAGAACGATCAACGCTGCTTCTACGATGGTTTTAATAACCTCATGGATCGATTCGTTGATTGCAACCGTTGAGTCATACAACACGTTCATCTTGATGTTGCTTGGCATGTTCTTCTGCAACTCTGGCAACATCTCAAGTACATCTTTCGCGATGTTGATCGGGTTAGCACTTGGCGCAGCATTGATAGCCGCTACCACTGCTTCACGGCCGTTAGCACTTGCGCGATAAGTATCATGGCTTTTTGCCAAGGTAACTTTAGCAATATCACCTAAGCGAGTGACATTACCTTTTTCGGCTTTAACAACCAGATTTTCCAGCTCTCCAACCGTAGAAACCTGAGTATCGGCACTGCCGTTATAGAGAACAAATTCTCCTGTGGCTTGGCCGGTGGCCGACTGATAGTTGTTGGCATTGAGAATGCTCATCACATCAGTTGCAGACATATTGAGTGCTGCCATTTTTGCAGGATCAAGCCAGACGCGCAGTGCGTATTTCATACCGCCGTACAGATCGATACTCGACACACCATTAACGGCGTAAAGCTGTGGATTAACCACGCGCTCTAGGTAGTCAGTGATCTGGCTAGAAGCCAGCTCTTCACTGGTGAAACCGATGTAAAGTACCGCAGTCGTTGAACCAGTCGACATGGTTACGGTTGGATCTTCCGACTCTTTAGGAAGCTGAGAACGAACGGAGTTGGTTTTAGCCAAAACATCCGACAACGCCGCGTTAGGATCGGTGTTGAGTTTCATGGTTACCGTAATCGTTGAGCGGCCGAGTACCGACTGTGAGGTCATGTAATCGATGTTATCCGCTTGCGCGACCGCTTGTTCCAAAGGTTGAGTGATAAAGCCTTGGACGAGGTCGGCACTCGCACCATAGTAACTGGTGGTTACCGTCACGACGGTATTGGTCATTTCAGGGTATTCGCGCACCTGCATTTTGAACACGGCTTGTAAACCAAGCAGAACGATCAAAAAGCTGATGGATACCGCTAAAACTGGACGTTTTATAAAAACATCAGTAAAGCGCATGATGCCTCCGCTTACAGCATTGGGGTTTCAGCTGGTGGTGTAGTTGCATCGCTCTCGACAACACGAACTTTTGCACCATTACTTAGACGAACTTGACCTGTAGTCACCACGATATCGCCCGGTTTTACGCCTTCAAGAATGTGAGCAATAGACTTAGTTCGCTCACCCACTTTCACCACATGTTGCTGCACACGTTTTTCACCGTTTTCTTCGGTGATCACATACACATTATCGCCGTAGAGTGTGTAAGTAATGGCGGTTTGTGGCAGGGTGACTTGGTTGTCTAGCTTAGGCAGAATAATGTTGGCACGTGCAAACATACCGCTACGCAGCTTGCCATCACTATTTGGGATATTCGCTTGCACTTGGATCAGGCCACTTTGTACGCTTACCGCGGGTTCAATTGCTGAAATCGAGCCTTTGAATGACGTTTGTGGATAGGCATCGACAAAAATATCGACTTCCTGATTGAGTGAAATACGTGAAATATCCGTTTGAGGCACAGTAAAACGTAGGCGCATTACGCTGGTATCTTCCAAGCGCACAATATCGGTGCCTGGTTGCAGGTATTGGCCTAGAAACACATTACGAATACCGATCACACCAGCAAAAGGGGCTTTGATTTCACGGCGAGCAATGGTTGCTTTCAGGCTTTCAATGTCTGCTGCTAATGCGTAGTAGTTGGCTTCCGCTTCATCGTAAGACTCTTTCGAGATAGAGCCTTTTGTAAATAGACCTTTATAACGCTCATACTTGGCTTTTGCTGCCGGAAGACGAGCTTCTGAGCTTTTTAAGTTCGCTTTTTCTACTGCGGAATCGAGTAGAACTAGAGGCTGATCTTTCGCCACTTGGGTGCCTGACTCAAACGTAATTTGATCAATGACGCCCGCCGTTTCCGTCGTTAGTGTTACCCCTTGATTCGGTTCAATAAAACCAATCGCTTCAATGACTGGTACCCAGTCGACAGGATTGACAGTGGTTACCGTGACTGGAAACTCAGGTTCTGGGCGATTGGCGAGATACTCGGCAATTTTCTTTTGTTTGAAAAGGTTGAAGCCTATCACGCTGCCAAAAAGCAGGATGGCGATAAGCAACATAAAGAATGTCCACTTTTTCATTCTGGTGCGAACTCCAAATTAGTGTTGAGTAATAGCATCCCAACTGGCTTGAATCATCGCATCGAGAGTTGAATCATCCAGTTGATAAAAACCTAAAGCGTATTGACGAGCAAGAGTGACAGCGGTTTCAAAACTCAGTGCAGAAAGAAGACGATTATCGAGAGGTTTGAAGAGTCCCTGCTGCTTTCCTTGGTCGAATAGCAATTCGACTTTGGCAAACATTTTCCGTTCTAGTTCCCTTACATTGCAACAAGTTGTTGTTGGTAAAGACTCATACTGCACTCGATTACTGATAATGTCACGACAAGAGCCGGCCAACGTCCAAATATTAAGCCACATAGTACGGAAGCATTCCTGCAAAGACATGTCATCTTGGATATTGGTTTGCACCACTTCTGCGATTTGTTGACTGACATGCAAACGAACCTCAGTCAGCAGATGATCTTTATCGCGGAAGTATCGATAAATCGTTCCAGTCGCCATATTCGCCGTTTTAGCCAATTTATGCATCGAGAGTCCTTGAAACCCTTGTTCTGCAATTAATTTTTCTGCGGCGATTAAGATCTGGAGTTGTTTATCGTAGTGCACCAACTCGGACATCACATTTCTCTGCAAATGAACGGTTGTTCATTATAGCGGCTAACACCCCCTGTTTTGCAATACACTTGTGCAGTAAATTTTCATAAAGGCAGTTTCTTTATTGGTAATCCGCTGCCAGAGGATTATTATTGGCGGCTGAATTGTGAAGACTGAGAGCACCATGAAGCTGAACCCAAGACAAGATGAAGCCGTCAAATACGTCTCCGGACCCTGTCTGGTATTGGCGGGTGCAGGCTCGGGCAAAACGCGCGTTATCACCAATAAAATGGCTTATTTGGTTCAACAGTGTGGCTATAAAGCACGCAATATTGCGGCAGTGACGTTTACCAATAAAGCCGCGCGTGAAATGAAAGAGCGCGTTGCTCAAACGCTTGGTAAAGGTGAGTCGCGCGGATTAATGGTGTCCACCTTTCATACCCTTGGCTTAAATATCATTCGCCGTGAATTCAAGGCTCTCGGCCTTAAAGCAGGCTTTTCACTGTTTGACGATCAAGATCAGCTCGCGCTACTCAAAGAATTGACTGAAAAGCAGCTCGATGGCGATAAAGATCTGCTCCGTTTGTTACTCAGCACCATTTCCAACTGGAAAAATGACATGCTGACTCCACCACAAGCCAAGGCAATGGCGAAAGGGGAACAGCAGCAGGTTTTTGCACACTGTTTTGAGCTTTACCAAAAACAGATGCAGTCCTACAACGCGCTTGATTTTGATGATTTGATTTTGCTCCCCGTACTGCTACTGCGTAGTAGTGAAGAAGTCCGCCAACGCTGGCAAAATCGTATTCGCTATTTGTTGGTGGACGAATATCAAGACACGAACTCTAGCCAGTATGAGCTGGTTAAACTGTTAGTTGGAGAGCGTGGCCGCTTGACCGTGGTAGGGGATGATGACCAGTCGATCTACTCATGGCGCGGTGCCAAGCCACAAAACTTGGTCTTGTTAGGTGAAGACTTTCCGAGTTTAAAGCTGATTAAGTTGGAGCAAAATTACCGTTCCACGAGCCGTATTTTGCGTGCCGCCAATATCTTGATTGCGAATAACCCCCATGTGTATCAAAAAGCACTGTTTTCTGAGTTAGCGGAAGGGGAAAAGCTCAAGGTCATTCTAGCCAATAATGAAGATCATGAAGCGGAACGAGTGACCGCGGAGATCATCGCGCATAAGTTTCTTAACCGAACCGAATATCGCGATTACGCAATTTTATATCGTGGTAACCATCAATCGAGGCTGATTGAAAAGTCGCTGACTCAAAACCGCGTACCCTACAAACTTTCTGGTGGCACTTCGTTTTTTGCGCGTGCAGAAATCAAAGACATCATGGCTTACCTGCGAGTCTTGGTGAACCCCGATGATGACAACGCATTTTTACGGATTGTGAATACACCGAAGCGTGAAATCGGCCCAGCTACGCTCGAAAAGCTAGGCAGTTACGCCAATATGCGAGGAAAAAGCCTATTTGCGGCGAGTTTTGAACTTGGCTTAGAGCAGCATTTAGGTGGGCGAGGGCTAGACAACTTACGCCGCTTCACTGAATGGTTGGTGGCGATTGCTGATAATGCTGAGCGTGGTAACACGGTGGAAGCCGTACGCGCGTTGGTGCGCGATATTCGTTATGACGATTGGTTGTATGAGACCTCTTCCAGTCCGAAAGCGGCCGAAATGCGCATGAAAAACGTCTCCGATCTCTATTCATGGATCGTAGCGGATTTGGAGGGAGACAATCCTGATCAGCAAGAGAAAACTCTGAAAGAGGTGGTGCAGCGTTTAACCCTGCGTGACATGATGGAGCGTGGTGAAGAGAACGATGACAGCGATGCGGTACAACTGATGACACTGCACGCTTCAAAGGGCTTGGAATTTCCGTTCGTGTATTTGATTGGAGCTGAAGAGGGCATTTTGCCGCATCAAACCAGTATTGATGAAGAGAATGTCGAAGAAGAGCGCCGCCTAATGTACGTTGGGATCACCCGAGCACAACGCGAGCTGACGTTTATCGTGTGTAAAGAGCGCCGTCAGTTTGGTGAACTGATCAAACCTTCGCAAAGCCGCTTTTTGGATGAGTTGCCCCAAGACGATATCGAGTGGGAAGTAAAGAAAAAGCCCGTCACCCAGGAAGAGCGTATGGCCAAAGGCCAAGCGCATATCGCTAATTTAAGAGCGATGTTTAAGAAGTAAATAAAGAAGGGCTTTTGACAAGCCCTTCTTTATTATCAATTGATGGAATGGTAAACCCGCTTATTACAGGCCTGCGATCATATGCTCAATCGCAGCAACGATTTCATCGTCAGAACAATCCATACAGGTGCCTTTTGGAGGCATGGCATTGAAGCCGTTTAGCGCGTGGTTTTTCAACACATCCTTACCTTGGGCGATACGAGGTCCCCATTCAGCCGCATTACCAATTTTGGGTGCGCCACTTACCCCAGAGGAGTGACAAGCGATACAGAAAGTACCATAAACTTGAGAGCCTTCTCGTGGCCCTGTGGGTTCCGCTTTTGCTGGTTCGCTACCAGCAAGATAAACGCTACCTACAGGTTTAATACGTTCTGCAATAGCGTTTTTTTCGGCATCCGTAGTGGCAAAGGCTGCGGTAGAAAATGTTAGAGCAGCGAACAGTACGCTTAAGAGTGATCGAGACATATCCATTAACTCACTTTACATTCCGAAGGTAAGTGCTGCTTACCTATTATTTTTAGAGTGTTCCAATTTAACAGACGGTAATTGCTGTTAAATCAATGTAAATTTTGGGTGATTATATCCTGAGAAGTTGTTGCAATAAACAACAAGTTGCGATCTTCCGGCGGTGAGTCACAACCTTTATAAGGGAATAGTAGCAAGCATCTGATGAAAAAGGCGCCAAACAGTAAAAAAAGTAAAAAAAACACTAGACGCCCTAATGTGATATACGTATTATTCCACTCCGCCGATAGGGCATGCGCCCGTAGCTCAGCTGGATAGAGCGTTGGCCTCCGGAGCCAAAGGTCGAAGGTTCAAATCCTTTCGGGCGCGCCATTTCGCCCGGGGAATATCGGTAAAGAATTTCAGTGGTGGCTATAGCTCAGTTGGTAGAGCCCCGGATTGTGATTCCGGTTGTCGTGGGTTCGAGCCCCATTAGCCACCCCATTTATTTCGGTGATAGTCAACTATCTCCTGTCTTAAGAAAGCTTCTTAAGCAAAATAAAGTCGGTGAATAGCGCAGTTTGGTAGCGCATCTGGTTTGGGACCAGAGGGTCGGGGGTTCGAATCCCTCTTCACCGACCACTTATTGAAAGACTAGGCGTTTAGCGTGGTCTGAAATAACGGCAAACAAGCGGTTATTGCAAGTTTCAGTGGTGGCTATAGCTCAGTTGGTAGAGCCCCGGATTGTGATTCCGGTTGTCGTGGGTTCGAGCCCCATTAGCCACCCCATTTATTCCGGTGATGAATCATTATCTCCAGTCTTAAGGCTAGCTTCTTAAGCAAAATAAAGTCGGTGAATAGCGCAGTTTGGTAGCGCATCTGGTTTGGGACCAGAGGGTCGGGGGTTCGAATCCCTCTTCACCGACCACTCTTCAAAGCCTCAGCAAACGCTGAGGCTTTTTTCATTTCTATTTCTATCTATTTTTACCTTACACCTAGTTCAGCACCAATGGCGAGTTGATATCGCTATTGCTCCGGTGATCCTTCCTGTCTTTAATTTCTACTTTGTGGATTGTTCATAATGAAATTGCGATCTTATTGGCAATTCATGCTTCTTTCTCGTCAAAGGCTAGTTATCGCGGCTAAAGTTATGGGGAGAGGTATATTGTTTTACGTTTTTCTGTTGTTATTTATGTTGGTTTCTGAGGGTTTTTACTAGTTTTAATTACTGCATATTGTGCCTTGAGTTAGATAAATGCTTTGTCCTTGGTGCGTTGCATTCGGTGTTTGTTTGTTTATTGTTAATTTGTTGGTTTTCCTATAACGATAAAATATGCATTGGTCTTTTTATCTCCTGTTAAAAGTTAGAAGGTTTTTAGCAACAAATACCGAGCTTATCGTGTTGTTGTCATTAATTTTAAAATGGTAAGACCAATAAAATATGTGAATTTATTGCATATTGAACAACATCTATAAATTGTTTCTGCTTAATGGCGACTTTTTATTCTCTCTTTGTTGCTTTTGTGTGAAAGATTTGCCAAATTGAGAACCTTATAAATTGTCAGAATATTGTTCTGATTGGAATGGATGCAAAATGTACAATCAGCGCTCTTTTTTGCTGGTGTACTTCAGACAGGGCAGAGTGCTGCCTCAGCGGTAGAGGTCTGATGGAATGTCACTTTTAGAAGTCAAAAATCTTAGAATTGAATACCCTTCTCGTCACGGGGTACATGCGGCGGTGAAATCACTCACTTTAGATATCCAACGAGGTGAAATAGTTGGTGTAGTGGGGGAGTCGGGTGCTGGAAAATCCACCGTTGGTAATGCGGTTATCGATTTATTAAGCCCTCCCGGAACCATTGCAGGTGGTGAAGTTTATTTAAACGGCGAAAAAATTTCGGGGCTGTCGCCACAAGCCATGCGTGAAGTGCGTGGTAGTAAAATCGGTTTTATTTTCCAAGATCCGATGACCTCGCTGAACCCACTGTTTACCGTTGAGCATCAGTTAACAGAAACCATTCATGCCAACATGCAGGTCAGTGCTCCGGAGGCGTATCAACGCGCTTTGTCGCTGATGAAGCAAGTGGGCATTCCACAGCCCGAAAATCGTCTTAAACAGTACCCTCACCAATTTTCGGGTGGTATGCGCCAACGTGTGGTGATTGCGATTGCTCTCGCCGGGGAGCCGGATCTGATCATTGCTGATGAGCCAACTACGGCACTTGATGTGTCGATTCAAGATCAGATCCTGAATCTGATTCGCGAACTGTGTAAGAAGAATAATGTGGGTTGCATGTTGGTTACTCACGATATGGGGGTGGTTTCTAACGTTACTGATCGCGTTGCGGTGATGTACCGTGGTGATTTGGTGGAGTTTGGCCCGACAGCTAAAGTGCTTGGTACGCCGGAGCACCCATATACGCGCAGCTTAATTTCTGCTGTTCCTCGTTCTGATCGCAAGCTCGACCGCTTTCCTTTAGTGAGTTATATCGAAGAAGCGAAAGAGCTGAAGCCGTTTGATGTGAAAAATCACTGGTTAGGGCAAAGCCAAGATCACCGTAAATACAGTGGTTCACTGTTGAAAGTGGAAAACGTGAATCTGCGTTTTGTGACCAAAGATTCTCTCTTTGAACATCGTCGTGAGTATGTTCAAGCCTCAAATAACGTCAGTTTCGAAGTGCGTGAAGGAGAGACCTTTGGCTTGGTGGGAGAGTCTGGTTCAGGCAAATCAACTATTGCTCGTGTGATTGCGGGGTTATACCAACCCAATGATGGTCGCGTGACTTTTGAAGGCATCGATTTAACCGCACTGAAATCAGAACACGAACGCCGCCCACTGCGTCGCCAAATGCAGATGGTGTTCCAAAACCCGTATACCTCGATGAATCCACGGATGAAGATTTTTGACATCATCGCTGAGCCGATCCGCTTTCATAAATTGACTCGCAGCGAGAGCGAAACCCGACAAATCGTCAATGATCTGCTTGAGCACGTAGGGTTAGGAAAGATGGCGGGTTTGAAGTATCCCCACGAATTCTCCGGTGGTCAGCGTCAGCGTATCTCCATTGCGCGCGCTCTTGCCACCCGTCCACGCCTACTGATTTGTGATGAACCTACCTCGGCACTGGATGTGTCGGTGCAGGCGCAAATCCTGAATTTGCTTAAAGATCTGCAAGATGAGCTCAATCTGACTATGCTGTTTATCAGCCATGATTTACCGGTGATCCGCCAGATGTGCGATCGCGTTGGGGTCATGCAGATGGGGACGTTGCTAGAGGTGGCCCCCACCGAGCAGCTATTTACGGATCCGCAACACGAATACAGCAAAAAACTGATTTCCTTAATGCCTGAATTTACAGGCTTACGCGAAAGCACTACGGCAGCATAGCCGTTAATCATGGACCAACTTTCCGGTTGGCGATTGTTACAAAAGCAAATACAACAAACTAGGGATCTGGATTCCCGCATAAGGAGTTATGCAATGAAAACCATGAAAAACAAACTGGCGTTGGCTTTGATAGCGGCTGGCTTGAGTTTTGGTGTGATGGCGGCGGATATTACCGTGGCTTATGACGCTGACCCAGTCTCAATGGACCCACATGAGCAGCTATCTGGGGCAACACTGCAACTGTCACACATGGTCTTTGATCCACTGATTCGCTTTACACAAAAAATGGAATTTGAACCTCGCTTGGCTGAGTCTTGGCAGCGTGTGGATAATGAAACTATGCGCTTCACGCTACGCAAAGGGGTGAAGTTCCATTCAGGCAACGATTTTACTGCTGACGATGTAGTATGGACGTTCAATCGTTTGAAAGAATCGGCTGACTTCAAAGGGATTTTCGAGCCTCTGGTGTCTCTCACCAAAGTGGACGATTACACCATTGAAATCAAAACGGCGGGCACTTATCCCCTGATCGAAAACGTGGCGACTTACATCTTCCCGATGGACAGCAAATTCTATACTGGTAAAACCGCGGACGGCAAAGATAAAGCAGAAATCGTTAAGCATGGTAACTCTTACGCTTCTGAGCATATCTCAGGTACTGGTCCATTTACGGTAACGGGGCGTGAGCAAGGCGTGAAGATGGAGTTCCAGCGCAACCCTAATTACTGGGATAAAGCCTCAAAAGGTAACGTGGATAAGTTGACGCTCGCCGTGATTAAAGAAGATGCCACTCGTGTTGCGGCACTATTGTCTGGTGGCGTTGATATGATTGCCCCTGTTGCTCCTAACGATTATCAACGCATTAAAGACGCGAAGGGCGTGGATCTGTTCACCATGCCGGGTACGCGTGTGATCACTTTCCAAATGAACCAAAATAGCAACCCTGCACTGAAAGATGTGCGCGTCCGCCAGGCGATCGTTTATGCGATCAATAACGCAGGGATAGTGGACAAAGTGATGAAGGGGGCCGCCACTACGGCTGCGCAGCAAAGCCCTGTTGGTTATGCCGGTTACAACGAAAACCTGAAACCACGCTTTGACCTGAATAAAGCCAAAGAACTGATGAAAGAAGCGGGTTATGAGAAGGGCTTCAACCTAACCATGATCGCGCCCAACAACCGTTACGTGAACGATGAGAAGATCGCACAAGCGGCATCGGCGATGTTGTCAAAAATTGGTATTAAAGTTGACCTGAAAACCATGCCAAAAGCGCAATACTGGCCTGAGTTTGATAAGTGTGCGGCAGACATGCTGATGATTGGTTGGCACCCAGATACTGAAGACTCAGCGAACTTCACCGAGTTCCTGACCATGACGCGTGATGAGAAAACGGGTAAAGGCCAATACAACTGTGGTTACTACTCGAATGCGGAAGTGGATAAGCTAGTTCACCAAGCGAACGAAGAAACGGATCTGGAAAAACGTAGCACCATGCTGAAGAAAGTTGAGGAGATCCTGTACAACGAAGCGGCATTTGTACCTCTTCACTTCCAAGATCCATCATGGGCAGCCAAACATACGGTTGATATCGCACCGATCATTAACGGTATGGACTTCCCATACTTTGGCGACCTAGTGGTAAAAGAGTAAGTGTAAATAGCTCCTCTCTGCGGGTATTTGCCCGCAGAGAACGCTGTCGGGTACTTTGCTTTGTTTCAGTTGGGCAAAGTACCCTTTTTAAAACTGAAAATTTTTGGCGCTGTACTGCGCGCACAGATTCACATGGAAAGTTAAGGGGCAAGGAATGTTTTCGTTTCTGGTCAAGCGCCTATATCAGGCACTGATAGTGATGTTTGTGATCAGTTTGGTGGCGTTTGCCATTCAGGATAATCTGGGTGACCCGCTACGTGAGCTTGTTGGTCAGTCAGTTTCGGAAGCGGAGCGCCAAGCGCTGCGTGACAAACTTGGCCTCAATGATCCTTTTATCACCAAATATACTCGTTTTGTTACCGCTGCTGTGCAGGGTGACTTGGGGACTTCCTATTATTTCAAGCGCCCTGCGCTGGAAGTGATTTTTGATAAGCTGGTGGCCACACTGGAGTTGGTGTTTGGTGCCACACTGATCATCATTGTCTTTTCGATCCCGCTCGGGGTGTACTCAGCCATTCATCCGAAAAGTCTGTTTACCAAAATAGTGATGGCGGGCAGTAGTATTGGTATTTCCATTCCGGTGTTTTTAACTGCGATCATGCTGATGTATGTATTTTCGATTGAGCTGGGTTGGTTACCATCCTACGGGCGTGGAGAAACGCTGAATTTATTGGGCTGGGAATCGGGCTTTTTTACGATCGATGGCTTGCGTCACCTCGTTCTGCCTTCGATTGCACTCGCCTCCATCATGTTGCCGCTGTTCATTCGCTTGGTGCGCTCGGAAATGCTTGAGGTATTGAGCTCGGAATACATTAAATTTGCTCAAGCCAAAGGTTTGCCACTTAACAAAATCTACTACCAACATGCGTTGAAAAACACCATGTTGCCAGTATTGACCGTCGGTGGGGTGCAAATTGGCACTATGGTGGCGTACACCATTTTGACCGAAACCGTATTCCAATGGCCGGGCACGGGGTTTCTATTTTTAGAGGCGGTGAACCGTGTTGATACGCCGCTTATTACGGCTTACGTTATTTTTGTTGGGCTGATCTTTGTTGTCACCAACACCATAGTCGATCTCTTGTATGGTCTGATTAACCCGACCGTCAATCTCACTGGCAAAGGAGCATAACCATGAGTGCCGTATCTACAGCTCCTTCACGTTGGGAGCGCTTTAAGCAGTCGGATTTTCTGTATTATTTCTTACGCGACAAAGTGGCGATGAGCAGCTTTGCGGTGTTTATGCTGTTTGTGATTATCGCGATCAGCTCGCCATGGATCGCTCCGACTAACCCGTATGATCTCTCTTCGATTGATATAATGGATGCAGAATTACCCCCTTCATGGATGGACGGTGGCAATGAGCATTTTCTGTTAGGAACTGATGAACAGGGGCGCGACATCTTTTCGACCATTCTGTATGGCTCTCGCTTGTCACTGACCATTGGCTTCTTGGCGGTGGGCTTACAGCTGGCATTAGGTATCGTCATTGGTCTTTCTGCGGGCTATTTTGGCGGACGGATTGATAGCTTCTTGATGCGTTTTGCTGATATTCAGCTCTCATTCTCTACCATGATGGTGGCCATTATTGTCTCGGCAATTTTTAAAGCCAGTTTTGGTGGTGAATTTTTCAGCCAATACGCCGTGGTGATGTTGGTGGTAATTATCGGCGTGGCTGAATGGCCACAATACGCACGGACGGTGCGCGCTTCTGTACTTGCTGAGAAGAAAAAAGAGTATGTGGAGGCAGCACGCGTGATGGGTTTTAAAGCTCCACGCATTATGTTCCGCCATATTCTGCCCAACTGTTTGTCGCCGATCTTGGTGATTTCAACGGTACAAGTCGCCAACGCGATCATGTCAGAGGCGGCACTCTCCTTCCTTGGCTTAGGATTACCTGTCGATCAACCTTCACTAGGTTCGCTGATCAGCATTGGCTTTACCTACATTTTCTCAGGTGCATGGTGGATCACGGCATTCCCAGGCATTGTGCTGGTATTGTTGGTGTTAGTGATTAATCTACTCGGTGATTGGTTGCGTGATGTGTTTAACCCGAAAATTTACAAAGGGTGAGTAAATCTGATTGATTTGCTTCACAAACTCTCCATAAACTAAGAGCCGTATTTGAATGCGGCTCTTTTTTTGCATTTATCTTTGCTATACCGGATCCCAATACGTGTGAGTGATGAGAAGAATGACATTACTTACCACGGATTTCAGTCACAGAGAATTAAGGAGACAAGCGGATGCCGAAATGGATTCTATGCTGTAACCTCAGTGTGGTTTTGCTGTTGCTCACTCCGATCGCTTTAGCGGCGAACAGCGAGTATTTGTGTGATGCGCAACAAGCGGCGGTGAATCAATTGCCGGTGCTCGATGCAACTTGCCCAATTGGTGATGGCCTATGGGGAAAAAAGCCTAAGCGCGGCGATTCTCTGTTCTGGATCCAGTGTGGCATGTTAAGCAAGCCAATGCCGCTTGCAACGGTGAAATCCATCTATGAGCATATTTCCACGGATATTTGGGTCAAACCAGAGCCGAAAGGTTCACGTTGCTTGATTGGCCCCTACAGCGATTTCTCGCTCGCAAGTAAAGAACTGAAAAAGGTCAAAAAACTGGCCACGTTTGAGCAAGCATTCATCCGTCAAGTGGTGAAAACCTCTGCGCAGCAGCCTGTGATGAAAACAAAACCTGTGGCTTCAGCGGTTGCTACTACCACGACAGCCGTGGCTTCTGAAACTGCGATGAAAAAGCCAGCGAGTACAGCGAAAGTGGAGCAAAAAAACGTGCCCGTTACCACAGCGGCTAAACTAGCGCCAAAACTCAATAGCACGCCTAAATCCTCGGGGAATAACGATTTCGTATTGCGCCAGCAAGTGAAAGTGAGCAATCAAACCTTCGCATTACCTTTTACTGAAAACCCCAAAGTGCAGTTCTACATGGAGCATGATCAGGCGTGGAATCGCCTCGATTATGATGCTGCGCAAATTGTGTGCCGAAATCTCGGCATGCGACTAGTCACTGAGCAAGAGTGGTCGGCATTACTGAGTTCTAAACAGATGCAGCAACATCAATGGCCAGTTCAACTGCCTTATTGGGGTGAAGGGCGTAAAGGGATGTTCACCACTGGCAAAGTCAATGTGTTAAAAGGCTCATCACTGCTCAATGTGGTGTGTGTGAGGTAAAACGCTTCTAAATGAGAAAGCGGCTATGAGCCGCTTTCTTTATTGAACAGAATTGAGTATGGATGCTACCGCATCGTGCATCTATACTATTTATTTCTGACTCTGGAAGTATTCTGGAAACCTTTTGATTGCAAGGTATAAGGAGAGTTTTCCAGAAAAGACTAAAAATTGGCTAAATTTTAAGAAATTGTAAGTCTGGAAAATCGATTTTCCAGACTACTGAACATATCTAAAAGGTAACGTTCCAGAATAATTTAGCGGTCGGCGCTATCAGCAATATAAATTCAGAAATATATAGTAGATTGATTAGGGCTCTAAGCACACATAGACTGTACAATTCCAAAAGCTATCCAGGCGATCAATTGCTCCCATGGTAGTCTTAGCTTATAGATCTACATAATGCCTATGGCACTTGAAAGCAATCCCTGAGTAAATCCCGTTCCCCTTTCTCTATTCCTGCTTTTTTTGCTAGTTCCTCCCATCGTGAAACGGCAGTGGCTACTTTTTGGTAAATATCATCAGCTTTCTTAGAATCTAACTGAAAGTATTCTGCGACCTCATAGGCTAGTTTAATCTCAAGAGCATTGCTCATGTCATCGATGTTTAGGTGCAACCCCGTAGCATTCAGGGTAGGGTTAATGTCATACGCTGGCGATAATCGCCAACCTGTCGTATCAAAAATGAAACCGTGGTTACGTAGATGGTGGTCGCTATTGGAAACCATAATATTGAATAGTATGCGCGCCCAAAGCTGCTCTAAGTCTTCTTGTGTGTTTGAGCCATTCTGGATAAGGAATTCAGCGAGTTCTAGATAGCTTGCACCGTCATCA
>NZ_ADBD01000013.1:0-987513 GCF_000176715.1 Vibrio sp. RC586
TCCTGTGCCATCGAGCGTGGCCTTTTTGACAGCATTTCTATACATAGTGGTGACACGTAGGTTTTTTCTGGGAGAAAAGCTATCCCAAGCAGGGCGAGGAGGGTCAATAAAAGGATCGTAATCTTCGTTATCGTATCTATCGTCCCATTTCGCCTGAGCGTCCAATATAAACCTGAAATAATGGGTGAGAGCCTTAGAGGCTTGCTGAGCATCCTCTTTTTCATCGACAACATGTTTAGCAAGGATGAACTCATTTACGTAATTCATTGGCTCGTAGGAAACCACATCCCCTTTAACGAAAATCGGATTACCGTGTTCATCCTTAATTGGTTTATCGTTCTCATCTAGCAGATTTACCTTCTCGTAACCAACTAGACTAAGGAAGATAACCTTCTTAATGTGAGTATGATTGTCTTTGTTTGGAGAGTATTTGTATTGAGGCTCACCATTTTCATCAATGAACACTGATGGTTTTCGATAAGTGAAGTGCTTTATTGTTTTTGTTTTTATGTCGTAAATGATTTCAGCCATTTATTAGTTGCCATTTTTATTCCTAGACTGACACTCACTTTATCACACATTCTCACCATTAAAAGGTGTATGGTTGCATTAATAAACAAAAAGACAAAAAAAAGCCTCACCATGTGGCAAGGCTCTCATTTATTCTCACTTTTATTCTTCATCAAAATCGTCGGGTTCCACATATTCGTCAGAATCGTAGGGGTGTCTAATGAATGGCAGATGGACATCTGGAATGAGCCTACCGCCTACAAACAAGGTGCTGCTTATTTAGGCGCTGGCTTCACCATCAAAGCCATTAATGATGAGTACATCGGCGTACTGCGGGCGATTGACCCGCTCACCGGTGAAATTGTTTGGCAGTTCAAAAACTACGCTCCGCTTTGGGCTGGAGTATTAACCACCGCTGGCGGTTTGGTGTTTACCGGCAATCCGGAAGGCTACCTACTCGCGCTCGACGATAAAACCGGAGACGTGAAGTTTAAGTTCAATACAGGCTCAGGCATTGTCGGCAGCCCCATCACTTGGACGATGGATGGCGAGCAGTATGTCTCCGTGCTCTCTGGTTGGGGGGGCGCAGTGCCTCTTTGGGGCGGTGATGTTGCGAAACGAATCAAAGACTTTAACCAAGGCGGCATGGTGTGGACGTTCAAACTCCCTAGCGCTATGGCTACGGCAAAGAACTGAGTAACCCACAGCCATTCTCATCCCAAAGTAGGATATTTTGCCGACTAAGGATGCATGGCTGCCCACTCAAGCAAACGCAACAATGAATCAACAGCAACACACAGTGACCATCACCCTCACACAGATTGAGTTCTGCTAACGATGGTCAACGTTATGGATAGAGACACAAGAAGGTGAATCATGATTTATGCCAAACCCGGAGCGCCTGGCTCAGTAGTTTCCTTTAAATCTCGCTACCAAAACTACATTGGTGGCCAATGGGTAGAACCTGTCAATGGCCAGTATTTTATGGATACTTCGCCCTGTACTGGCGATAACATTGCGGAAGTGCCACGTTCCGATGCTGACGATATCAACCTCGCCCTAGATGCGGCGCACAAAGCGCGCGTTGCTTGGGGCAATACCTCGGTCACCGAACGCTCAAATATCTTGCTGAAAATCGCCGATCGCATTGAAAAGAATGTGGAGATGTTAGCCGTTGCCGAGACATGGGAAAACGGCAAAGCCGTGCGCGAAACACTGGCCGCAGACATTCCTTTGTGTGTCGACCACTTCCGCTATTTTGCAGGCTGCATCCGTGCTCAAGAAGGCACCGCTGCCGAACTGGATGCCAATACTGTGGCCTACCATATCAAAGAACCGCTCGGCGTGGTTGGGCAAATCATCCCTTGGAACTTCCCGCTCCTAATGGCAACGTGGAAACTGGCTCCGGCCTTAGCTGCAGGTAACTGTGTCGTGCTCAAACCCGCAGAGCAAACCCCTATTACAATTCTGCTACTGATGGAGCTGATCGGCGATTTGATTCCAGCAGGCGTAGTCAACGTGGTCAATGGTATGGGGCCAGAGGCTGGACAAGCCTTAGCAACCAGCAAACGCATCGCCAAAATTGCCTTTACTGGCTCAACAGCGATTGGTAACCATGTGTTGCGCTGTGCGGCAGACAGCTTGATCCCCTCGACCGTGGAACTGGGAGGGAAATCTCCGAACATCTATTTCTCCGATATCATGGATCAAGAAGAAGCCTTCATCGAAAAAGCAGCAGAAGGCGCGGTACTGGCATTCTTCAACCAAGGCGAAGTGTGTACCTGTCCATCGCGACTGCTGATTCAAGAAGATATTTTCGATCGCTTTATGGAACGCGTACTCGCTAAAGCGAAAAGCATTCGACACGGCAACCCGCTGGATACTGAAACGCAAGTGGGTGCACAAGCCTCTGATGAGCAGTACGTGAAAATCAAAAGCTATCTAGAAATCGGTCGCCAAGAAGGCGCTGAAGTGCTGCTCGGAGGTTCTGCCGCTGATTTCGGTGGGGGTTACTACATTCAGCCAACCATTTTGAAAGGCCATAACGCGATGCGCGTGTTCCAAGAAGAGATTTTTGGACCAGTGATCAGCGTAACCACCTTCAAAGATGAAGCGGAGGCGATTCGAATTGCTAACGACACCGAATACGGTTTAGGTGCTGGTCTATGGACACGCGATGTGAACCGCGCCTATCGCGTTGGCCGAGCGATTCAAGCTGGCCGTGTGTGGACCAACTGTTATCACCTCTATCCCGCACACTCCGCCTTTGGTGGTTATAAAAAATCAGGCATTGGTCGTGAGACCCACAAAATGATGTTGGATCACTATCAACAAACCAAGAACCTCTTGGTGAGTTATGACATCAATCCACTCGGCTTCTTCTAATCAGCCACACCTACCGCGAGAGTTCCTGCGAGCTCTCGCTCTATTCTTTCTGTTGATCCTGCTTTTATTGGCTTCCACTCATCCGGTTTTCGCCGATGAGTGGCAAGAACTAAGCCCTGAAGCTCGCGCTCTTTTCCCGACAGCCACTCGTCAAAAAGCCAAACTTAGCGAAGTCCCTGCGATTCCGGTTTATCAACTTAACGAGCTGCTAGGGTACGTGTTTGAAACGGATGATATGACTCACTTTCCTGGTTTTTCAGGCGAAACCATTAACTTACGAATTGGATTAGATACTCAAGGGGTGATCCGCGGCATCACTTTAGTTCGTCATCACGAGCCGATTTTCTTGCACGGGCTGGGTGAAGAGCCTTTGCAAGAATTTATCACTCAATACCTCAATCAGAGTCTGCATAAGCGGATCATCATTGATACGAAAGCTCACCAGAATGCTGACCCGGACACACTGCTGTTTGATGGCGTGACCAAGGCCACCGTTTCCATCATGGTGATTAATGACACCATACTCGCTTCCGCCCTGAATGTAGCGCGTCATACCCTAAGTGGCTTTGCTCCCTCTTCCGGTGCGCAGCTCAACCTTGAACCCTATCAAGCACTCAGTTATGAGCAGATACAACAGCAGGGATTACTTTATCGTTGGCAAGTGCCACTCGCTTCCTTTGCTGAACAGCTGCAAATCAGCCCCGAAGACGTGACTGCGCAGTGGCAAGAGGAAAATCCCGATCTTAGCCAAGCGCCAACGTTTGATGTGATCTTTGCCGTTCTTTCCCCCGCCTTGGTAGGCAAAAATTTACTGGGAGAAGAGGAATACGCAAGGCTTTTGCGTGAAATGGGGCCTCAAGACATTGCCTTACTACTCGGTAACTTGGGGGACTATTCACCGCTCTCGCCTCAGTTTGTTGCAGGAACGTCACCCGTGCGTTTTAGCCTTAGCCAACAAGGCTCGCCCATTGCACTGCGTGATACCGATTTTTACAGTGTGCAACCCGAGCAGCTCGCCCAAGGCCCCGTTAATCTAGGCTCCAACGATCGACAATGGTTGAAAGTGCTGCGCATTAAAAGCAGCAGTGGTTTTGATCCTTCACAGCCCCTGACGTTAAGCGTGCGATTCCCTACGCGCGCGGGATTTATGCAGACGGAGTACCGTTATCTCAGCGCAAACTACACTTTGCCTGCCTCACTATGGCAGGCCAGTGCCCCCCCCCAAGTGGCGATCCCGCTTTGGCAAAAGCTATGGCAGCAACGCAGCCTAGAAATCGCCCTGATTGTTGGCTACCTCTGCGTGATTTCCGCCTTATTTATCCTGCAGCGCCGTTGGCTTGTGCAACAAAAACATTTCGCGCAATGGCGGGCAGTGGCACTGCTCTATGTGTATGGCGTGATAGGTATTTACACTCAAGGGCAACTTTCAGTGGTGAATATCTACACCCTTTTATTGGCATTAAAAAATGGGTTTGATATCACTCTGTTTCTGCTCGACCCGATCATTTTTATTCTATGGTCGTTTACTTTTGTCAGCTTATTTTTGTGGGGCCGCTGTGTGTTTTGTGGCTGGCTCTGCCTGTTTGGCGCATTGCAAGAGATGGTGGCATGGCTGGCCAAGCAGTTTTCAATCCGTCAATGGCGCATTCCAAAACCTTGGCACCGAGTCGGAGTCTCGCTCAAATACTTCATCCTGTTTGCTTTAGTCGGGCTAAGTTTTGTCTCCTTAACAACGGCAGAACGCTTGTCGGAATTGGAGCCGTTTAAAACCGCGGTCACCCTTTTGTTTCAACGCGAATGGGCTTTTGTGGTTTACGCGCTGATCTTATTGTTACTCGCGAGCAAGATTCATAAAGTTTACTGCCGCTATCTTTGCCCACTTGGCGCAGGGCTAGCCATTTTAGGCCGATTGCGCCTATTTAGCTGGTTAGACAGAAAAAAAGAGTGCGGCACACCTTGCCAACTGTGCGCCAAATCTTGTGGTGTAAACGCAATTCGAGAGGATGGGCAGATCGATTACAACGAGTGTGTCCAGTGTTTAGAATGCAGCGTGATCTACCACGATCCACAACGCTGCGTAGTCCAACGCTACAGGAAAAAGCGCCGCCCACCCCCACAGAATGACATCCCCGTACAAACCCTCACTCCATAGCCTCTGTAAAGAAGGAGTGTTTTCATCACAAAGTAGGATGTGAAGTTAAAGCCACGGTGGTTACTCTTACTGAGCATACTCACTGAAATGGAGATTCGGCCAATGTGGAAAAAACCCACTTTTAAAGAACTGCGTTTGGGCATGGAAGTGACACTCTACATCAGCAATCGCTGAGTACAGAGTCAACTCGATTCCCCTGAAAAGCACCTGATTTCAGGTGCTTTTTTATCCGATTCGTTTTTCAGCAAGGAGTGTCTGCATGCAGGTAATTATCCTTGGCTCTGGTGCCGGAGGCGGGTTTCCACAGTGGAACTGCCAGTGCTCTCAATGCGCGGCAATGCGGTATGGAGACTTTCCATCCACTCCAAGAACCCAATCATCAATCGCGGTGAGTGATGATGGCAAACACTGGGTGATCATTAATGCTTCGCCCGATATTCGCCAGCAAATCAACCAGACACCCGCTTTCTATAGTCCCGTAGAGAATACTCCCAAAGAGAATACGCCCGCTGATAAGTCGGAGCCCACTTTCTTTAGCGCCCTAAGTACACTGCGCCAAACCCGCATTCGTGCAGTGATCTTGACTGATGCGCAAATTGATCACACCACAGGGCTACTTACCTTGCGCGAAGGGTTACCCCTGCCATTGTATTGCACCGAGGCGGTGAAAATGTCGCTCACCGAAGAATTTCCCTTACTGCCGATTTTTGAACACTGGAATGGGGGTTACCAATGCCACACCATTAGCAATGAATGGCGGATTGATGCATTACCGACACTGCGTTTTATTCCTATCCCGATACGCTCTAACGCACCACCTTACTCGCGATTTCGCCATCAACCTCGCCCGATGGAAACGATCGCGCTGCATATCATTGATGAGAAAACCGGCGGCCAGCTGCTCTATGCGCCGGGCATGGAAGCTGCAAACTCCGAAATTGAACGCGTGATGCATAAGGTCGATTGCGCACTGATTGATGGCACACTGTGGGATGACGATGAGATGATCCATCTCGGTCTTGGCACATTACGCGGTCGCGATATGGGTCATCTTCACCTTAATGGTCACGCTGGCACAATGGCGTGGCTTAAACCGTTTACCAAGCCCAGAAAAATCCTCGTACACATAAACAACACCAACCCGATTCTCAATCAACACAGTGCTGAGCGGGCATTATTAGAACAAGCTGGCATTGAGGTCGGCTTCGATGGAATGACACTAAACTTATAGGGAATGCTCATGCAAGCGATGGATAGAGACACCTTCAAAGCCGCGCTGTTTGCCAAAGGCGCGCTGTACCATATTCACCACCCTTTCCACATTGCCATGTATCAGGGACGCTGCACTGTGCAGCAGATCCGCGCTTGGGTCGCCAATCGCTACTACTACCAAATTTCCATCCCTATCAAAGATGCGAATGTGCTCGCCAATTGCCGCGATCCACAAATCCGTAGGCAATGGATTCAACGTATTTTGGATCACGATGGGCACAGTTCACTGGCTGAAGTCGGAGGAATTCAGGCTTGGCTAGTGCTTGCCGAAGCTGTAGGTCTTAACCGTGATGAAGTGTTAGATGAACGTTGGGTGCTCCCAGGAGTCCGTTTCGCCGTGGATGCTTATGTCCAATTTGCACGCAACCACAGTTGGCAAGAGGCCGCTTGTTCGTCTCTCACCGAGTTGTTTGCGCCGCACATTCATCAATCTCGGCTAGAAAGCTGGCCGGAACATTATCCTTGGATCAAACATTCAGGCTTGATCTATTTTCAACAACGTCTTTCACAAGCTCGTCGAGACGTTGAACACAGCCTTGAGGTGACATTGTCACACTTCACTAGCAATGAGATGCAACAACACGCGCTCAACATCCTGCAATTCAAGCTGGATGTGCTTTGGTCATTACTCGATGCAATCAGCATGGCGTATGAATTTGATCGCCCCCCTTATCAAGGTTTAACCGATGACCCCACCCCTTGGCATAAAGGGTTAAATATGAATGGGGGTTTAAAATGAGCTTATACAACCATACTCGACTTACACTCAATCCGCTATTTCGTATGCAGTATGAACAAGCGCAAGGTTGCCATGTTCTACTCTACCCTGAAGGAATGGTATCCCTTAGCGATAGCGCCGCAGAAATTCTTACCTGTTTTGCGCACGAAAAACGACTCGCCGATGTGATCGTCTTGATTGAAAGTCGCTATCCAGGCATTGCTCTCCAAGAAGACATTATTGAATTTGTCGAGATTGCTTATGAAAAACATTGGCTCAAATCCTGTTAAACCACCATTTTGGTTGCTGTTGGAACTCACTTATCAATGTCCACTGCATTGCGCTTACTGCTCAAATCCGCTTGAGCTGGAAGGCGAGCAAGAGCTCAGTACCGAAGAGTGGTTTGAGGTAATGACTCAAGCACGCCAACTTGGAGCGGTGCAACTGGGCTTATCTGGCGGCGAGCCTTTAATGCGCAAAGATTTAGAGCAAATCGTAGCTAAGGCACACGAGTTGGGCTTTTACACTAACCTCATTACCTCTGCGATTGGTCTCACCGAAAAACGGCTACAAGCATTGAAAGTAGCAGGATTAGATCACATTCAGATCAGTTTTCAGGCCGCCGATCCCGAGTTGAATGATGCGATTGCCGGAAAACGCCATGCTTTTGAGCAAAAATACCGCCTAGCCAAAGCCGTCAAAGCGGCAGGATTTCCTATGGTGATGAACGCCGTGATCACTAAGCAGAATATTGGTGACATTGAAGCCTTAATGCAGCTCGCTTGCGATATTCAGGCCGATTACGTTGAACTGGCGACTTCGCAATATTATGGCTGGGCATTGCTCAATCGACAGGCTCTGCTGCCTTCACAGCAACAAATCGAGAATGCCGAGCAGCAAGTGAACGCCTTTCGCGATCGGCTTCCAAGCGGCTCTCCTAAGTTTATCTTGGTCACTCCTGATTATTATGAAAAGCGTCCGAAACCTTGCATGAGTGGTTGGGGCAGCTTATTTGCGTGCATTAATCCTTACGGGCTTGCGCTGCCCTGCCACAGCGCTGCGGTTTTGCCGATCACCTTTCCGAATGTACGAACGCACAACTTTAAACAGATTTGGTATGAGTCAGATGCCTTTAACCGCTTTCGAGGTAATGAGTGGATGCAAGAGCCGTGTCGCAGCTGCCCTGAAAAAGAGCAAGATTTTGCAGGATGTCGCTGCCAAGCCATGCTCTTGACGGGAGATGCAACCAACGCTGATCCTGTCTGTGAACACTCGCCGCATCATCATGTGATTGAGCAAGCGAGGCAAGAAGCGCAAGTTGGTTGCCATTCAGAGCTGGTAGTGAGGAGTATGCGCACAGACAGGCTAATTGTGCAAAGCCGCCTTTGAATATTCATGCCTTGGGACATTCATGTTTTTAACTTTAGGCCGCTAAGCGCGTTGGAATTAAGCATGGCGAAAAACATTAGCGGTTTCTTTTCCACTTTTCGAGCGTTCGACAAAAAGATGAAAATATTCGATCAGGTCTGGCAACGTGAACTTTATCCAGCGGGGTTTATTCATTGGCACTCATCCGCTCAAACTGACGAGACAACCGTTCAAGTAGAGCAAGAGGGGCTGTGTGCCAGCATCCTTATCCGGACGCCCATACTGGATGATAGTGGAGTCAGCCATGCGTTGGAGCATATGCTGCTGAAAGGCAATTACCGCGAGCCTTCTCCCTACACCTTTTGGCAGCTGCGCAGCCAATTAAAGTTAACCGAATTCAATGCTAGCACTCGGTGTGACAAAACATGCTTCCACCTTTCCGGTACAGAGCCACAAGCAGCATTAAAAGGGCTAGATTACCTACTGTGCAGTGTTTTGGCGCCTTTACTGCAACCCCACGACTTTGACTCTGAAGTGTATTGCGCGTTTCCTTGTGACTCCGGAGTGGTATATCACGAGCTACTGGGTTATGAGCAATCATTGCAGCACCAGCTCGCACTGCAGCTTGCCACTTACCGCAAACAGCCCCCTTACAGTGGCACCAGTGCAACAATCAAGTCACTTCGTTATCAGGATCTTATCGAATATTACCGGCATCATTATCAACCGAAACAGATGGTGCTCGTCACCACTGGCGCATGGGACTTAGCTGCCGTTCATCATCTCATCGAGTCTTCACTTTCCATCCATCAAGCGTGGTTTACTCATCCTCACCCCAATACGCCGACATTAAGCCCTCATCGCCCATCGGCTGAGCAATCAGATCTCAAGCCTAAACCGCATGACCATATAAGATTAGAGGATCTCCCTGCCTCATCTTGCCTTACCCCCTATCCACAGCATGCGAATGAGCAAAATTTCACGGATAGTGAATGGCAATGGGCCAATATTCATGCGGAAAACCGTTTAATTCAGCAGTGGGGAAAAGACTTGGTGCGTCACTATCAGCGCTTTTTCCAATCTGTCGGCATGAATTGGATGCAACGGCCGGATTGGTTCCCAAACCAGCAGCCATGGATAAAAGCAGAATTTTTGGTATTGATGACGGAAGAGATCCAAACACGGCGCACGATTAGTTCGCGGATTGATGGTGAATTTGAGTTACTCGAACGGCATGAATGCGCCAACCAAGTGCTGCTAACTTATGCCATTCCTAATCGAGGACATACTCTCCTCAAGCAAGCAAAACGAGTGATGACACTGACGGATAACTGCACTTTAGCGATCTTTGATTGGCCTTCAACTCGGCCTGTGAAACCAACCGATCTCTGCACCCAACACCGCAGTTTAACCCTGCACCAAACCATGCGGCCGAATCCACCCTTTATCCAAAATATTCTGCCTAGCCATGTACCTATTCCATTAGCCGCTGGATTTTGTGAATGGCTACAACAGCACCCACACATTCTCACCCTGAGAAATAGCGGCCAGTGTTATACCATTTCCATTCGTTATCATGTCGAAAGCCATACACTTATTTTGCAGCCGATTTTCGCTTCTGAACCGATCCCAC
This sequence comes from Vibrio sp. RC586, assembly GCF_000176715.1. Classification (NCBI taxonomy): domain Bacteria; kingdom Pseudomonadati; phylum Pseudomonadota; class Gammaproteobacteria; order Vibrionales; family Vibrionaceae; genus Vibrio; species Vibrio sp. RC586. Next base: position 10,039 of record NZ_ADBD01000013.1, read on the forward strand.
TCACTCAGGATCTGTACGCATGGCTCTCTTCGTTACAAGCTTATGCTTGGCAGGATGAACTGCCCAAACTCGCGGCTATGGCTCAAGTCTGGCTTACCAAGCATTATTGCAAAAATCTTTCTAGCACTTCGCTAAGCCAATACGCCCACCTCAAACCCTTATTTGAGGATCTCCACTTTGAAAAAACGATGGTAGAAGAACTGGTCGAAGTCTGGCTATTAGAAGAGACTTGCCACTGAAGAAAAGAACGCTAAATCGAAAATGCTAACGCCGCAAGTAATGATCAAAATCGATATGGGTTGCACCCACAACCGCTTGAATACGGTTATGCACACCCAGCTTTTTCAATATGGCCGAAACATGAGATTTCACGGTGGTTTCCGAAATATTGAGGTCATAGGCGATCTGCTTATTTGCCGCCCCTTTGGACATCGATTGCAACACTTGCAACTGTTTGCGTGTTAACGTTTGCAGCGCTTCAACACTAAAATCGGCCTGTTTACGCAGCGAACTGCTCGGAGGGTTCTTGACATTCTCACGCAAAATATCTGCTGGCAAATACACATCTCCCCGCAAAATTTGAGCAAAAGCCTCTCCCATTTGCTGTCGCGCACACGACTTCGCCACGTAGCCGACAGCGCCATAAGCCAGTGTTTGTAAAACCGTTTGTTTATCCGACTCTGCAGAAATCACCGCGACCGGCGTTGCGGGCGCAAGGTTTCTTAGCTCTAGCAAGCCATTAAGCCCGGTCATACCCGGCATATTAAGATCCAACAGCAACAAATCGCAGTCTGGCGTTTCACTCACCATACTGATGGTGGAAGGCATGTCTTCCGTTTGGCGGACATTACAGCCAGGAAACCGATTCTCAAGAACAGAAACAATCGCATCACGAAACAGTGGGTGGTCATCGGCAACAATAAATGAATACATTGTGAATCCTCACATCGAGCACAAATCATCACCAACTGACTCTGTTTATGTTGTGCGCTTAATGAAACATCCATGCGCTTATTAAAATGATGATTACCTTGGAATGGATTGGCCTATTTCATTCTCAAGTAGGATTTCATTAATTCAAAATCTAACACTACAATGTTTTAACATCAATGAAACATCTGTCAAACCATGCACAGTCTCAAGTTTGCTCCAGCCATCCGTTCTGTTGTGACAGCTGAAACCTTCCAATTGGATAGTGTGAAAGCCGTTCACGAGCTTTATCAACAATTTGCAGGATTCGATATTGGCTTCATCCTGTTTTTTTGCTCCTCCGCCTACCCTTTGACAGAACTGGAGATAGAGCTTAAGCAGCGCTTTCGCCATCTTAATGTGATGGGCTGCACCACGGCAGGCGAAATTGGCCATTCGGGCTACAACAAAAACAGCATTAGCGCGATTGGGTTTCTACGCAGTGATTTCTCCGTTGCGGGGATGCAGATCCCCCTCCAGAATTTCAGTTTAGAGAGTGCACAACGCAGTGTTGCCGAGCTGATCAGCCGCTGTAAAAGCCAGCTCAAAGCCCCGATTGAAGAAGGCACGTTTGTGTTGACCTTAATTGATGGGTTAACCAGCCAAGAAGAGTCCGTGTTACTGACCCTCAATACAGCACTAGGGCGCATCCCACACTTTGGTGGCTCAGCTGGCGATGATGAACGGTTGGCATATACCCATGTGTACAGTGAGGGGCAGTTCCATGAAAACTCAGCGATCGTAATTATGGTCAATACTCGCTGCCCTTTTGAAGTGTTTACGACCCATCATATCGAAAGCTTAGGGAGCAAACTGGTTGTCACCCAGGCAGACAGCGAACATCGCCGTGTTTACGAGTTCAATTCCGAGCCTGCTGCTCTTGTGTATGCCAGAGAGATCGGTTTAGAGGTGAATGAATTACGGCCAGAAATCTATGCGCTCAATCCACTTGCGGTCAAAGTGGGCAACGAGTTTTATGTCCGATCAATCCAAAAAGTGAACCGCGATTTAAGTTTGGATTTCTATTGTGCGGTCGATAACGGCATCGTGGTCACTGCCATGAAACCCGGCAATGTCATTGAAAACTTAAACCAGAAACTGACTCAGGTCACCGAACAGCTCGGAGAGTTACAGCTCATCATTGGCTGTGATTGTTTTTTGCGCCGCAAAGAAGTGGAAGTGACTCATCGCCAGCATGCTATGCAGGCATTGTTGCAGCAATTTCGTGTCGTGGGCTTCAATACCTACGGTGAACAACTCGGTGGTATTCATGTAAATCAAACGTTTACTGGCGTGGCGATGGGTTTTTCAGCCACAGCAAACCCAAACCACGTGGTGGTAAAGCGTAAAGCGAGTTAAGCCGATGACTGACGGAGAACGTTTAGAGCTAGAGCAACTGCGGGCGGAAAATGCTCGGCAGAAAAAAATGATTGAGGTACTGGTGAATCGGGTTGAGCAAAACCATTGTCACACCATCGAACCTTATGCCGCCTTTCAGCATTCAGTGATCCTCGCCGACCAAGTGCGACAAAAAACCGAGGCTCTTAACGCAACTCTGCTCGATTTAGAACAGCTCAACACTCAACTTAGTCAGGCCAAACTGAACGCAGAAGCGGCGCACCAACGTTTTTTGGATGCTATCGAATCGATTAGCGATGGTTTTGCGCTCTACGATCGCACGCTTCGTCTCGTGCACTGTAACTATCGATTCCGTAAGTTTTGGCTCGATGCCAACATAGATTTAAGCCAACAACCAATCACTCTTAAAGAAATCAAAGCATTAGCTCAACAAAAAGGGCTAATCATTCGAGAGCTGCCTCTACAACACCCTAACGAAGGCCGTGTTTTTCAGCAAAATAATGATCGCTGGGTGCAAGTAAGTGAACGACCAACTGCCGATGGGGGCTTAGTCATGCTCTATACCGACATTACCGTGCTTAAGCAGGCTGAGAGCGAAAGACATCAGGCAGAATTCCATCGAAAATTGAAAAAGTCTTATGTCACCTTGGAGAAGCGCTTTGAACAACGAGCGACTGAACTGCAAAACTTGAACAACCAATTGAATGCAGAGATCAATGAACGCGAACGGATCCAAAACCGCCTGCTAGAAGCCAAGCGTGAAGCCGAACAAGCGAATGAGTCAAAAACCAAATTTTTGGCTGCAATCAGCCATGACCTTCTGCAGCCCCTTAATGCTGCTCAACTGTTTATCGGTTCATTAGAAGCAAAAGTCACCGATACAGAAACCCAACAAATTGTGCATGCACTCTCCACATCCGTCACTGATGTTGTCTCGTTAATTGCTTCATTAGTCGATATTTCCAAGCTCGATGCAGGTGCCATCATTCCAGATAAACAACCTTTCATGCTCGGCGAATTACTGAGCAACTTAGCCAATGAGTTCCATGAACAAGCCAGTGCCAACAGCCTAAAATTTCGTTACGTTCCTATCAGTGCCATGGTTCACAGCGATTCACTGCTCATTGCTCGAGTTGTCCGTAATCTGGTGAATAACGCGATTCGCTACACACCCAAGGGCAAGGTACTACTCGGTTGTCGTCGAACATCAATGGGGGTTCGCATCGATGTTTATGATACAGGCGTAGGCATTCCAGAAGATAAACAAACCGTAATATTTCAAGAGTTTAAGCGGTTAGATGCCCGCCCATCATTTAAAGGGACTTCACTAGGATTAGGGCTAGCGATTGTGGAGAAAATAGGCCGAGTGTTGGAGCATCCAATCACGCTTCACTCTTCAATAGGTAAAGGTTCTCGCTTCTCTATCACCTTACCTTATGCCGAAGCTCAACCTTTGATGGATACACCAACGGCTAATGTCATTCTCAACCAGAACGTATTCTTTGGAAAACATGTGTTGGTGGTCGATAACGATGAGGCAATTTGCCGCGGCATGCACGCTTTGCTGAGCGAATGGGGGTGCCATGTATACACTTACACCTCTTTAAAACGACTTCCCACTCACTTTTCCTCAACTCAGCCGCTTGATTTATTGATCGTGGACTATCATCTCGATGGGGATGAAGATGGTCTTTCTGCCGCACACTTTTTACAGCAACAATACTCCTCAACATTTCCTATCATGGTGATCAGTGCCGATCGAAGTGATAAATTGCTGGCTGCCGTTCGCCAAAAACAGTTCCTTTTACTCAACAAACCCACTTCACCGGTGAAACTTAAAGCAACCTTAGGCTACCTATTAACCACCTAAGCTTAAGTCGGTTTTATTTCAGATTGGCGTTAAGAAAAAATAGGCTACACTTACTTGTACCATAAGAAATTGATATGGATTAAGAGTGAAGAGAGCAAGACCTAAATTAGCAATAAGTTACTTAACCACAATATTTTTGTTGGGCATTCTTATCTATTTTGTTGGCAATCATTTTGAGGTCGATTCTTATCATGATTTTTATTTTGAATTCTATACTTTTTCCGTTGTTTTATATATTTTCTTAATCACTAAAGACAGTTTATTAAAAAATATAAAAATTCGCATAGGTGCATTTTTATTACTTTTCAATCAAGCTTATGATTTGCTAACTGAGATTGCCTACCTCCGCGACTTCGGAAGCCAATTTAAACTGACCAATGCCATCTTAGATGATGGATTGACTTCATTGGCTTTTATCCTTATCGCCTATGGATTAAGTGAGAGTAATCATCATCTTTTACGTTTAGCCAAAACCGATGACTTAACAGGGTTAATGAATCGACATGCGTTAAAAACACTACCATTAAAAATATTTGATCTTATTTATTTGGATCTCAATGGTCTCAAAGAGATCAATGATCGACATGGACATGAAGCTGGCGACAATTTATTAATTAAGTTTGCCAAAATATTGAATGAATGTTGCCATAAAAAAGAATATGCCATCCGGATTGGAGGAGATGAATTTATTGTTCTTCTCACTCCAGATCGCGCATCAGAATTTATATTTCAGTTAAATTTAATAGCAGACCAGTCGAGTATCACTTTCGCCTATGGCATCACTCAAGCCACGGAAGATACACTTCAAGACGCACTATCCCGTGCCGACAAAGCCATGTATCAAATGAAACAGCAAAGTAAATCCGGCACAGGATATCCCAAAAGTAACACGCAGATTGATTTATAAGCCTATTTCTTCTGAGAGCGATTTAATTTCTTCAAGATCCATCTGGTGCACGCGAATCAACTGGTCAATCTGACTGATGCGCGAATTAGCGGCATCTTGCTTATCACAAGCATCGGATTTTGCATCCCATGACTTACCTTCAAGATAAATATCACACTCTTTTTTAAGCGCTTTTACTTGAGGTACTAAAGTGTCACGCTCTTTTTGCAGCGTTTCCAATTCTTGTTTGATTTTGAGTTCACGCTGAAACAGTTCACGCGAACGTTCCAACATGGTGGCTTGTATATCGGCTTGGCGGTTCAGCTGATTATTGTGGGTGTTGGCAAGTTCCAATGCCATTTTTTGCTCATTGAGCTGCTGCTCAAGATCGAGGTTGTGTTTCTCAAGCTCAGCAACATATTTATCACGCTGCACCGATTCTGTTTGCCACTCTTCCCGCTGCTTAGCTAAGGCCTGATCCATTTTGATCTGCCACTGCTCATCGTTGTTCTGCTCTGTCACCTCAGCCGCTTTTACCACTTCTGATTTTGCATTTTTTAACTGCTCAAGTTGATTTTGCAGTGCTTCATAAGACGCCTCCCAGCGACTGGTTGTCACAGATGAACCGATCAGTCCACCCAATGCAATACCTAATGCCGCAGCAATCGCAATATAAAGATAACCTTGCTTATCTCTTCGTTCGATAACAACAACTTCTTCATTGTCTTCAAACTCATTGTGTTTGTTCACGCTTCGCTCCTTTTGCGTCAGCGAATCAGTTCTGAAATAACCAAGAAGGTGGTGTATAAACCGAAGGTCGCCAAAATGGCGATGACAACCCCCTTCTGCAATTTTTCGTTGGTGCGATAGCGAATCAATACAAACGCTAATGCAATCAACAACGTTATCGCAATCAATCTCACCATATCACCTCTCCTAGCGCACTTATTTTATACCACTTATACGCAGTTTAACGTCAGAGAAAAGTGGTTTCCTAAGTAGAGTTGAACAAGAGTTAATCAGACAGCATCTTTTGTTGGTGACATCACATTTTCTTTTCGCTAGTATCCGCCTTGCAAATCGTTTTATTCAAGACGATTGTTCCGTTGAAGACTGCAGGAGAGTGGTTGTTAACTAGATTTTAACATCTGGGCCAAATAACCCGCCGAAGAAGTAAATCTTTCAGGTGCATTATTCTTAGCCATTTATTGGCAACGAATAAGCGAGGACTGTAGTTGGAGGAACCTCTGGAGAGAACCGTTTAATCGGTCGCCGAAGGAGCAAGCTCTGCGCATATGCAGAGTGAAACTCTCAGGCAAAAGGACAGAGGAGTGAAAGGCCAATCTTTTAGTGAGCTCGCTAGAGCTCTGCTGTGCATTTTTCGCACCCTTTCTCTCTTCTCCTTATGTTTATTTTTTAAGGGGAAAACATGAATAACCTGCAATCTTTTCTGCAAACTGTTGATAGTTTAGTGTGGGGTCCACCACTGTTAATTCTTCTGGTCGGCACTGGTGTCTATTTCACCTTCCGCTTGGGCTTACTGCAATTTCGACGCCTGCCGACGGCTTTAGCTATGGTATTTGGCCGCGAAAAATCTTCAGACAAACAAGGTGATGTATCAAGTTTCGCCGCACTGTGTACCGCCCTCTCCGCCACTATTGGTACAGGAAACATCGTGGGTGTTGCGACCGCAATCAAGCTCGGCGGCCCAGGTGCCCTGTTCTGGATGTGGCTCGCCGCCCTGTTTGGCATGGCAACCAAATACGCAGAATGCTTACTCGCGGTGAAATATCGCCAAATCGATGACAAAGGACAAATGGTCGGCGGGCCAATGTACTACCTGCGTGATGGTGTGGGTTCAAAAACACTGGCAGTATTATTTGCTGTGTTTGCCGTAGGGGTTGCCTGCTTCGGGATTGGTACTTTCCCACAAGTGAACGCGATCTTAGATGCCACTCAAATCTCTTTTGGTGTCCCTCGTGAAGCCTCTGCGGTGGTACTGACCGTACTGGTTGCCATTGTCACTATCGGTGGTATTCAATCCATCGCTAAAGTGGCAGGAAAAGTGGTTCCTGCGATGGCGCTGTTTTACATTGTCGCCTGCTTAAGTGTGATTGTTACCAATGCAGACAAACTCGCAGACGCCGTGGAATTGGTGCTGGTATCCGCGTTCACCTCAACTGCTGCAACTGGTGGCTTCTTAGGTGCGAGCATTATGCTCGCGATTCAATCGGGTATTGCTCGCGGCGTGTTCTCCAATGAATCTGGCTTAGGCAGTGCGCCTATGGCGGCGGCAGCGGCAAAAACCGACTCCTGCGTTGAGCAAGGTCTTATCTCTATGACGGGGACCTTCTTCGATACCATCATCATCTGTACGATGACTGGCTTGGCTCTCATTCTAACGGGCGCTTGGCAGAGCGATCTTTCTGGTGCAGCGATGACCACCTACGCTTTTGCCACTGGCTTAAATGCACAAACTATCGGTCCGATGCTGGTTTCGATTGGTTTGATGTTCTTTGCCTTTACGACCATTCTGGGTTGGAACTACTACGGCGAACGCTGCATGGTGTTCTTATTCGGAACCAAAGCGGTATTGCCTTATAAAATCGTCTTTATTGGCTTGATTGCCTCAGGCGCATTCCTGCACCTCGATTTGATTTGGATTATCGCCGACATTGTAAATGGTTTAATGGCAATTCCGAACCTTATTGGCCTTGTTGCCTTACGCCATGTGGTCGTGGAAGAAACGAAGCAATATTTTGCCGCGCGTTATCAATACTCCGAAGCCGAAGCCCAAGTTCAATAACACCTAGTCGGTCTAAGCACAAAGAAAAAGCGCCCAACGGCGCTTTTTCTACTTTTAAACCTTTATTTCAAGCTAGGCTTGGGGCTTCTCTAAGAGAAGTTTGATACCTAATGCGACCAAAACAACTCCCGTTGTACCTTCCATCCAACGCATAAAAGAAGCGTTTTTCAGAAGGTTTTTAGCGCTACTCAAAGCACCGGCTAAACCACATTGCCATACCATCGCAATCGCAAAATGAATCAACGCCATCAGCAAAGATTGCGCTAACGGTGAATAGTCAGGATTAATAAATTGAGGCAGAAAAGCTAAGTAAAAGACGGCAGTTTTAGGGTTCAGCACATTCGAGAGGAAACCTTCACGCAGCGATCGGGTTAAACGAAATTGTGCATGAGCTAGGCTCGCAACCTCAATGCCCTGATCTGTTTTCATTAATGATCGTAAGCTCGAAATACCCAACCAAATCAGATAAGCCGCTCCCACCATTTTGACGATTTGAAATAGCTCAGCCGATTGAGCAAGAATCGCAGAGATACCAATAGCAGAAAAAGTGGCATGAACGAATAAGCCAAAACAGATACCCAAACTGGTCGTGCATCCATCGGCAAACCCAGCCCGCGAAGTGTTACGGATCACCAAAGCAGTATCTAGCCCCGGTGTTAAAGTCAAAATAGTAATAGCGATAAGAAAAGCTTCGAAATTCTGGATAACCATATCAATCCTTGAAGGAAAATCAGCGAGCCTTTCTTATACCTCAAAGCCTCTCATGTGTCTTATGAAGATTTTTCAACTCACGCTAAGTTACTCGCCAAGCATTTTAATTTCATTGATGGAATAGACCTTATTCACTTTATCCCAAGGGATCGGCTCTAGCTCAACACCTGCATCCTTAGCGCGTTGTTGGATATTTCTAATATAAGAAGATTCTTTATATGTATCGGCTTTAAACCCATTGCTATCACGATCAGGAGTTTGGTCAGGAGCTAACTCCGTAAGATAAATAGTCTCACTACAGCCACTCAACCACACCTTAGCTTGCCCATTAGGCAGAAGACCAAAAATAAACTCTGCGCGATAACATGGATCAACAATAAATCCATTCCATTTAGTATAAGTTGTTTTCGTAGCTACTAACTGTTTTACGTTGTCAGGAATCTCATACTTAGTGACATAAAATTTGGTATCAAACAATGAAACCCAGTACACATAAAGTGTATCAGGTAGCTGGGTGGAACCTACACCAATTTGGCTTCTGCTTGTAATACCTAAGGCATGTGGCAGCCCAAAACCATCATAATCAGGAAATATCTGACGGATATACTCAATATCGCTATCACTCATACGGGGGATAATATTATGAATTAATACAGTCCAGTTTTCTTTTTCATTAACACCGTAGATTTGGGTAATTTTTACTGGGTAAAACGAAGGCATTGTTACACCAACTCGCCACGTCCATGGCTGCTCGGTTTGATATGCAGCATTAGTAGAACATGAGTTAAGTAAAAGCACTGACAATAACAAGAACACTTTTTTCATTTTATTTTCCTTGTTCGCATGGATAGCTGGCTCTTTTATAGCAGCCTGCTTTTTCGTCCCACAACGGAGACATTCCAATATCATCACCGGATGAATGGTGGAAGAGATTCAATGCCATGAGATTTGTCTTTAGCTCTGGGATTGAGAGCTTCTGTTGCAACGCTGAATATTGCCCATTTTTAGCTAGCTCTAGTACGCTTTGATTGATCTTGGCAAAGCCGCTGCCATAATCTTCGATGTTGTAGTGACGCATATCTTTATCTTCCCAGACTTCGGAATTTTCGTCGGACATGGGAACGCCATGGAACTCGGCCAAACCGTACATTAAACGTAAGTACAAACGCGAGAGATCGCCTTCTACTTGACGTTGAATATAAAGTTTGCCTGTCACTCGCCCACCATCGTTCTTACCTTCTTGGCGAACGTCCAACGGCTCAATCACGTAATCCTCTTCTTTCCACCCCGTAAGCCTATCTAGCACCTTATATTTTTCTAGCTCATTTAACACATATTGCTTGGTTTTCTCTTCGTCCCAGCGTTCGGAAAACGTACGACTCACACGCTTAACAAGCTTCTTCTCTAAAACAGGTAACAAATAGTCTGGATTGTCAAAACTGAGCCTAGAGTGATAGCCGCCCCCAATATCTGAGTGAGCGCCTGGCAAAACAAATTCATGAAAATGTTCTTCATCCGTAGAATTGAGATGGTTCAAACTAAAGTTATCTCGGCATTCAATGGTCGGATCCGCCGTTAAATGTACGGCACGCCTGACTCGTCTAGGGTCAATCCATAGTCTTACATCACCATTATCCGTGTGTGTATTGAGATCTAGGCCAAAAGAGGAGTTTTTAGAAAAAATATTGACTACTGAGGCCACTGTATCAAACAAACCAGCAAAGGTGATTTCGCAATTCGCTTTTATTTCATCGACCTCATCCCAATCAAAAGCGTAAATGAGTGGTAAATCGGCTTTCTGGCAGCCTAATGTAAACGTCTTCGCAAATTCGCCATTTTCACCATCCAATACCATATTGATGAAATGTCTTGCGGCAGCCGCTCCACGACTAAATCCAAAAACATCAAATTGGAGCTTTTCTATACCATCGACTTTCATTTCAAGAACTGTTTCAAATGTAGAGGTAACCTGTTCTATATTTTGAGAAAGTGTTTGAATCCCTGTAGTGACTTTGGCTGTAACTCCATACTTACCAATTCCTAAGCCTTGCCCGACAACGATCGACTCATCTGCAGGAGCAATCGCGGTGCTATTTCCCGTACCAATCCCAGTGATATACTCAGCATGGCTAAACATATTTTTTTCTTTAAAAAATTTGTCTTGAGAGTATAAATCGAACAGTTTTTGAACATTGGTTAATTCATTACTTGCACTACCCGCAACCGTTTCCATTTCTCCCTCATCATTTTTAAATAAGGAGAGAATAAAATTGTCTTTTTTCGGATAGGTAAAACAATCATTAGAAAGTGCCGTAATTGGAACTTCTTTTTTTGTTCCATTACCATTTTTGGAATTAATCTCGCATTCAGCATCGTACTTTGCTTTCCATTTACGATAATAATTTTCTAATTGTTGTTTTCCCCATTGGGCGCTGTAGGTATTGTTAGCGGTACCATCAAAGAACATTCCGACTCGAAGAGTAATAAACTTGTATGCCCTAACTTGAAGAATATAGGTTTTATCTGTAAAGAGTTTTAACGTTCCGGCTTTGCCTTTTTGATGGTTAGTTGGCAATACGATCTCTTTCGGTAATTTGGTCAAATCACCCGTCGTAATTTCTTGATAAACCACCGGGCCACTCTTGTGGGCACTGTAACTGCTAGAAAACTCTTCAACCGGTTTAGCTATCTCTTCATTTCTTGGGTGACTTTTATCTTGCGCAGCTTTTAACCACTGATCGTAATCCAACTCGATTTCAACAGGACCGGGCGCAAGATTTTCAATCAGGATAGGTGAAGCATTAAGTTCAATTGGATGCTTATTTTTCATTGCGTCAATCAAAACACCACTCACACCTTCAAAGGGCTGGTTATGTTCATCCCGCACAATAATTTCAATCCAATGTTTGAGATTCTCACAAGGTTGACAATGTGGATGGGCACCTGTGCTACTCATGCTAATTTCTCCCGAATTTGCATTATTTCCTGAAGTTCTTGTTGATTAAGATGAAGAGCATCACTCATCTGCTCTAGAGTGGCTAATGAGGCTTTCCACAAGTGATTTAAAACTAAGTACTCTGCATTATCGTGCCCCAAATTAGCCTGCTTAGCTTCATCTAAAATGGTTTTAATCGATTGTTGTGGCTCATCAAGCTGTTCCATTACGTAAGGAAGCTTTTCCCAAAAACGTCGTTCTAAAACTTGGGCATGCACTTCGGTTCGATAAAGTGGCATCAAATGATAAGGCTGAATTTTCCACCAAGGGGCAGGTTGATAGATAAACTCGAAACTACGCGTATTTCCCCATTCCTGAAATACTCCTTGCTTAACGGCGGCTAATTTTTCTACCGGCCCTAAAAAATCGTTACGTTCCAGATCTCGCATCGCATCCAGCATAGGCACAATGACCTGCCTATCATAAAAACGAAACAGTACTTCTTCGCCTTCCAGTGCTGCAATCAAAAGGCTTTGAAGATGGCTTAATAATTCACTTGTAGAACTATGACTGGTTAAGAAAATGCCTTGCTGTAACAGCTCATCCGGTAATGCCAACACCTTATCTGAGACAGGAATTAGCCAAGGGGACAAACTCATCACAGGAGCAAAGGTCTCGCCGTGGAAAACAACTTGTGTACCATCAAATACAATTCCACTGTTATTCGCCACCGCCTGTTTAAACGTTGAATGATCAGCAAGCCAATAGACGTTTGATGTCTGTTCACTCAACCATTGTAAAAGCATCTTTTCCATTCCATTTTCCACTAAGCAATAATGCGTTGCCATTCTTGAGGATTATGCTCTTTAACCCATTGTGCTTTTTGATTCGCGGAAGCAATTTTCTTCGCATTTTTAACGGGAGGTTGATTCATGGAGTCTCGGTAGCTTTGGTACCATTTATCAAATGCATCGCCACTATTTTGCACAAGTGATTCTACTTGTTGAATTACTGTTTTACGCTTCATAGGATCAAACTGATCGAGTAACTTCACTTCTGACTTAGTTGTCGATTCTGTTTTAGGTAAATAACTTTGCAGTTCATTCGGAACAGTTCTGAACTCAAACAAAACCGCCAATTCCGGACTATGTTTATCACCGACCGTCGCATTATTAATACCGTGTCCGGCTACTTCACCACCATCTTGGAAATATTGAAATACATTTTTCGACAAACTCTCAGAATAGCGAGACTGCAATTGAGGCTTGATATGTTTCATAACCGCTTTTGCATCACTCTTACTGAGTATTTCTACTATTTTGCTTGGTTTTGTACGTGGCAATATTTCCCATGCATTTTTTACTTTTGGATCCGTTAATCCATTCGCATTTGGAGTAATTTGCTCCGACATGGGGTCCCATTCATTGATGTAAATACCAAACTTCTTCGCTAGCTCTGCTGTTTTTAAATAAATAGACGTCAGATAAGCAAATACGTTTGCAGCTAACTCTTTATCATCCAAGTTTTCTGCGCTCGTTAGAGATGCAAATTGGCTCTTGAGTGATTTCTGATACCAAGGTGCAGATTCAAGTAACCTTAATTCTGGCGTTGCACTCGTCCCGAAACCTTTAGCAGCAACACCCACTGTGGCTTGCTGTCCACTTGGTGTCATCGTGATTGTTTGACCTTGAGATTCTGCAGAAATCCCATTGCCCGCAGCAATCACATGCTTCGCATTAGTGATTTCGATAACAAAGCGTCCGTCTTCACTTTGAATAGGAGCTAATGGTTGATGATTGGACTGGTCGATATGCGTAGTAAAGTGGGTTGCTAACCACAACATGGCTTGTTTGCGTGTTTCAACAGCAGCTTTATCGTCCATTTCACAAGGGTAGCTCACCAACTCTACTGTATGCGTCTGCCAATTCTGATAATTTTTTCCATCTTGTAATGAAGGTGGCCGCTGATACGAACCTTGGTTCATGTCTTTCGTTAACATAAACAGCGCATCACCTTGTGCACTTTTCACGTAGCCAAATTTCTGTGCCGAGTTGGCTGGCATAGCCACCACTAGACCAGCTAACTCATTCTCAATGCCAATGGATGACTTAGGGAAATGTGTTGGAAAATCCGGCGTTGCCTTAGTGGATCTTCCAAGATTAGGCTGCGCGTTAGCGGTTGGCTGTGGATTCATTATTGGTTGTGGTGGCGCCATTGGCGGAGCAATCGGTGGTGGTGGAGGCGGCGCGATACTATTCACCGCAGGCATTGCTTCTTGAGCGGCTAAAGGACACACCTTCACCGCAGGAACATTCGCTTGCTCGGCCTGTAGCAACGCTTGGTAAGAGATGGTTTGCGGTGGAGCCAGTGTCACGGCGGGTTCTAAGCCGCCCGGTAAGGCGGGCATTGCACCGCCAAAGCCGCTACCACTACCAGCGCTGCCGCCAGAGTTGAGATTGACCAAAGCACCGGACAGATGCACCCCAGCCGGATCGACTTTCACAAAGCTGCCGCCCGCTTTAACGGTAATCTCGGAGCCCGCTTCAATCACGACTTTCTGTCCCGCTTTCACATGGATCTCTGTACCCGCTTCATTGACCCAAACTTTGCCCGCTTTCACATGCAGCGAGCCTTCAATACTCAGCACTTGCTCGCCAGTCACCGCTTCTCGACTTTCCCCTTCCACCGTCAGGTGTTGGTTGTGCTTAATCTCAGTGAACTGGTCGTTTTCAACGGTTAGGTGTTGGTCGTGACGAATGACCGTGGTGTGGTCGTTTTCAATCAAACCATCGAAGTCTTTCTGCGCATGCAGGTAGATTTGCTCTTTGCCCGCTTGGTCTTCAAAACTGAGCTCGTTAAACCCTTCCCCTTGGTGCGTCTCAGTGCGCAGCACGGTTTTGGTTTTGTGCTCTGGCAAGGTATATGGCGGCGTGTTGGTCGCATGATAAGTGCGTCCGGTGATAATCGGTTGGTCTGGGTCACCATTTAAGAAAGAAACAATCACTTCATGGCCGATGCGCGGAATGGCGATAAAGCCGTATTGGCTGCCCGCCCAACCTTGTGAAACGCGTACCCAACAGGAACTCTGCTCATTGCCATTGGAATAACGGTCCCACGGGAAATGGATTTTCACCCGCCCGTGTTCATCACAGAAGATTTCTTCACCTTCAGGGCCAACAACCGTCGCTATCATTGGACCATCGACTTGCGGTTTGGGTTGTGGCTCGGCGCGCCAGTGAAGATGCCCCGGAATTAAACTAAATTGGTTACTGTAAGTAGTGGCGCCGCTGCCACCGTCTTCTTGTAGCGCTTGCGGCTGCTCACCTTGATGGTTAATCGACACCACCACCCAATCGCGGTTCATCGCGGGGTCAAGGTGCTCTTGCAGGTCAAACTTATAGCCCGCACGCAGTAGCGGTTCGTTGCTCTGCCCTGCCGCGGTGTGGGCATGGCGGCGCAGGTAGTCTAAGCGGATTTGGCTAAAGGCTTCACCATTCACATCGTCTTTGTAGCGCCCCGGCGCATCAAAGTGTTGGTAGCGCGTTTGCTGATAGCCAAGCTCTGTGCCCTGCACGGTTTGTAAAAAGGAGTAGGCTGGCTTTTTGAAGCTGTAGTCTTTGAGCTGAACTTCGCTGACTTCTGCTTGGGTGTGATAGGTTAAGCCGTGGATGTACGGCGTATCTATCGCACCACCCGCTAAAGACGCTGTTGGAGAATGACTCCTGTCCGCTAAAGCCTCTGACCACCAGAGTCTCATCTTCCAGCCCTTCCACCTCAATGCTGTACGCTAATGTCGCCATCCTGCCTTTCCTTCCCCTACATTAAAAATGGCAAAACCTTAAACCCACAATACCGCGCCAAACGATACTCTGGGTTTAAGGTTTACAATCGCCCACCCGAAGGTGAGCGACATACTCGGAGCGTAAATTACGCTTCGATTGGCTTACGCCAGTCATCCGCACCTGAAGTCCCCGCGTTAACGTGGTCCCAAGTGATTTTGCGGTAAGACAGAGACACAGTCACATTCTGAGTGAAATCAGATTTTGCTGGGTCTTGGCAGTGTGGCATTTCACAGTGGATGTCCACGATAGACGCGTTTTCCAGCTTAGTGGTGAAGAAGTTTTCTTGTTTGCCTTCGATAGACGTGCGGTACCATTTCAGCTCAACGGTTTTCAGCTTCTCACCTGAAGACAATGCGTTGTACAGCAGAGGAACCGCTTTGTTCAGCGCCACAGTGAATTTGAATGGCTTGTGCACACGTTGGCCTGAAGGCTGACCAGATTGTGGGTCAGTCGGTACGGTTACAACGTGGTCAAACTGTTGAACCAGCATCTCATCTTCGTGGCCTTCAACGAATGAATCGCCGATAGAGTCAGCAGTACATGCGCCTGCAGTGATAAGGCCCTGAGTTTGGCCGTCGATAGAGATATAACATGGAGTTGGCATGGCTATTTCCTTTCTAAAGAATCATTAAATAATGAAAGCGTTAACGCGCTAAGCGCACCGTCGCCAGATAAGGAGCAAGGTCGATGCCAACTTGCTCACCATTAAAAATCAATGTGTTATTCAATTATCTCCATCAATAAAGCAAAAAACTGCCTGTACTTGAGCAAGATCTTGCTTGGTGGGCAAGATTCATCTTGATGAAAAAACGCGCTTCTCATCACTTGGTTATGGACTTCCTGATTGATACACTTCACTTTCATTTAACGTCACGGAAGGCTATTTCCATGAATGCATTCAATAAATTGGTAAAACATTCTAAAAAAATTTCCAACTTCAATCATTTGTCATCTATTGTCGGCTGGGATCAAGCCGCCGTAATGCCCAGTGGCGGTGCAGAAGCGCGCTCGCAAGCTATAGCGGAGCTTTCTGTGCATATTCACGGTTTAATGACTCAGCCACAGTTGGCCGATTGGTTTGCGCAAGCAGAAAGCGAAGCGCTCAATACCGAGCAGCAAGCCGCCCTGCGCGAAATGAAGCGCCAATGGCAACAAGCGACGGTTCTGCCTGAAGCCTTAGTCGAAGCGCAATCCCTAGCTGGCTCCAAATGTGAACACGCTTGGCGTAGCCAACGAAAAAATAACGATTGGGCCGGTTTTGAGAAAAACTGGGCGGAAGTGGTCAAGCTTTCTCAAGAAGAAGCGCAAATTCGTGCCGAAGCAACTGGGAAAACCCCTTACGATGCGATGCTGGATCTTTATGAGCCGGGCACAACAACCCAACAGCTCAATCGCGTATTTAGTGATGTGAAAACTTGGCTACCCAACTTAATTGACGTGGTGATTGGAAAGCAGAGTAGCGAAAGCTTTATCGCACCTAAAGGTCACTATCCTGCTGAAAGCCAAAAAGCGCTGGGGCTGGATGTAATGAAGCTGCTGCAATTTGATTTTAACCACGGCCGACTTGATGAAAGTGTGCACCCCTTCTGTGGCGGCGTGCCAAGTGATGTGCGCATTACCACACGCTACAACGAAAGCGAGTTTGTACAATCGCTGATGGGCATTGTGCATGAAACTGGCCATGCGCGTTACGAGCAAGGTTTACCTAAGCATTTGGCTGGTACTCCGGCTGGCGAAGCGCGTTCGATGGGCATTCATGAATCACAATCTCTGTTCTTTGAGATGCAAGTGGGCCGTAGCCCAGCGTTTATTGCTCATCTCGCTGAACTGGCAGGCAACCATTTTTCGGCGATGAACGATCCTGTATTCCGCATTGAGAATATTCAAAAACTTTACACGCGCGTGCAGAAAGATTTTATCCGCGTCGATGCCGATGAGCTCACCTACCCAGCCCATGTGATCCTGCGTTTTGAAATCGAACGGGATTTGATGAACGGCAAAATCAAACACACTGATGTGCCAGAACTTTGGGATCAAAAAATGCAGGCTTATTTAGGCCTAAGCACCAAAGGCAACGACCAAAATGGGTGTATGCAGGATATTCACTGGACCGATGGCAGCTTTGGTTACTTCCCAAGCTACACCTTAGGTGCCATGTATGCTGCGCAATTTATGGCGGCCATGAAGAAAACCGTGGATGTGGATGGCGCAATTCGCCGCGGCGATCTCTCGCCAATATTCTCTTGGTTGTCTGAAAATATTTGGTCGAAAGGCTCTACGCTGACCACTGATGAGTTGGTCACGCAGGCTACGGGTGAGCGTTTAAACCCAGAGTTTTTCAAAGCTCACCTGACTCAACGTTACCTAGCCTAATAAGAAAAGCTTCCACTTTCCCCTGCGCTTTGGTGAATGCCAAGGCGCAGAGGGTGTGAATCTGGTGTTCTTAGTTTAGAGTTGGCCGGAAAAGGCTTTTTGGGAGAGAGCGTTAAATTGCTCGATCAAGTAATCTTCAGAATTCTTCATATTGGCTGCATTATCTTTGAGATGCCAATAAATATTTTTAAACTTCATCTGCAAGTCTATTGGAGCAAAAGGAGCTAGAGTCGTTTCGAATTTCTGCTTTGAAATATTCAGCATTGAACCGCTCGAACCTGTTGCTTGTGATGTTAATGTTTCTTTGAATTTATCGTCTTGCAATAGCATATGAAAATATTCAGGCATGAGTTCTTCGGAAGACAGTTCAATATTCCAAAGCTTATCTGGTAAAAACACATCATCACAATCTTTTGGAACAATACACGTTGCTGCGACTAACTCACGAGTATTTGCTCGACTAAAAAGTAAGTCACCCTTTTTAGGGAAAATAAGATTCTTTCCTTCAGGAATAATATGTTTCTCTACAAACTTGTTTTCTTTAGGTTTGAACTCTCCTGAGGTTACTGCGCTAATTTTTAGAACTCCAACTTCCCCTTGGCCACAAGGACGACTATCGCCCTTTGCACTCCAACCTGAAGTAATTCTAGATACACCTTCTTTTATCTCTTTTCGTGACCACCCTTTCGGGTTAGTCACTGGATCACCAAACATCTCCAAAAACACGCTGCGCAGGAACTCGTCGGCGAGAGTTATGGCTTGTTTGCGTTTTTGGCGAATCGCATCGGCTTTATCGAGAATCGCAGCAATGCGTTTTTGTTCTTCGAGTGGGGGGAGTGGGATTTCAAGCTCTTCAAACTTTGACTTGCTAACTATAGCCACAGTCGTAGCTGGAGCAATTGATTCTAAAATCGGCTTAAGTCGAGAAAGTGCATAATATCCATATTTAGGGAAAACTAACTTTTCATCAAAAGTAACTGAGTTGATCTGTTGATTTGTAGCAAGTGTTTGATCAGCTATTGCGAGTTTACCTAATGAACCAATACAACATACCAAAACAGAATTCTTGGGTACGAGTTTTATCTGAGCAGCACCAGCTTCCGTCAAGGTTTGCTTCGCAGGCGAAACGAACTGTGCGCTTCCAAGTTCTACTGGTGAAATAAATGGGATATGACCGCCGAAATATTCCTCTACTTTCTTTGATGGGGTTTTACCTGTCGTAACCTTAGCTACTGATTTGATCGATACCATCGGCCAACTCATAGCATCCCCTCCAGCTCATTTAGATCAACTAGAATTTCGCTTTCTAACGCTTTCAGTTTACCTAGAATCACTTTCGGGTCTTCATAGCTTTCTTCTTGATAGACCACTTCTTTGTAGCGGTTGATGGAAAGATCGTATTTCTGCGCTTTGATTTCGTCTGCTGAAACCATAAAGGCTTTTTGGGTTTTATCGCCAAATTCGGCTTTTAGCGCTTGTTGGTCGTTGGCTTGGTACAGCGCGTTGTAGCGCTTCCATTTGGCCAGTGCATCGGGAATATCGTTATCTTTGATTGGGTTGCGCTTGTCATCTAACGAGTAGCCATCGGCGGTCATGTCGTAAAACAGGACGTTATCGGTGCTGCCGCCTTTGGTGAAAATCAAAATACCGGTCGAAACCCCAGCATAGGGTTTAAACACCCCGCTGGGCAGCGAAATCATCGCTTCCAGTTGGTTGTGATCAATCAAGGTTTTACGCAGATCTTGGTGGGCGCTAGAGCTACCGAATAACACACCATCCGGCACTATGGTTGCGCTGCGGCCGCCGAGTTTGAGCATGCGCAGGATAAGCGCAACAAACAGCAGCTCGGTTTTCTTGGTTTTGACCATCGACAATACTTTCGGGTTGACCGATTGCTCATCCAAACTGCCTTTAAACGGCGGGTTGGCGAGAATTTTATCGAAGAAGTTCTCTTCCTGCGGCTGACCTAAAAAGCTTTTATTGAGGCTGTCTTGGTAAGTGATGTTGGCCGCACTCACCCCATGCAGCAGCATGTTCATCGCCGAAACGCGCAGCATGGTGTTATCAAAATCAAAACCCCAGAACATCTTGGTGTTGATGTGGTCTTGGTACTCGTGCAGCAAATCACCGGTGTACACGGGGTTGCCGTCTTCATCTTGGTAAATACTTTCCGCACTGGTGTGGGTGCGCGTGAGGTATTCCATGGAGCGTGACAGGAAACCTGCGGTACCACAGGCGGGATCACAAATCACATCGGTCGGCTGTACATCGATCATCTCTACCATCATATCAATGATGTGGCGCGGGGTTCGGAACTGGCCGTTAATGCCGGCGGAGGAGAGTTTACTCAGCAGGTATTCGTAGATGTCCCCTTTCACATCGCTTTTATCCAGCGGTAGGTCGTTGACCATATCTACCGCGGCACGCAGTACCGATTCACTGCGCACTTCCACATCGGCATCGGCCATAAAATGGGCAATGTCTGAGCCGTTCAACTCCACCTTGGCAAAGTGTGGGAATACGTTGTTGCGTAGGTGCGGCAAGAGTTCCGCGCCCGACATATGGTTAAAGTTTTGCCAACGCAGTAACTGCCCTTCTGGCGTTGCGGGAAACTGGCTTTGAAACGGCAGACCGGTGCGTTTGGCTTTGCGCTCGGCGGCGGTTTCTTGCATATCTAACATGCGGGCAAACATCAGGTAGCTGATTTGCTCAATCACCACTAGGGGGTTGGTCACGCCACCCGTCCAAAACTTTTCCCATAGTTTGTCGATATCGTTTCTCAGTTGGCCTGTTAACATGCGGGTCTCTTTATTGGCGTTCGACCGCCTAAAATGCTGGCGGTCGGTTGAAATAGAAAAGGCGTGCTAAGTGGTGCTTACACGCCATCAAAAAATGTTCTCTAAATTGGGCGCGATTTTACCCTGTAAAGCGCGGTGCGTAACCTTATAAAAACCCTTAACTGGTCAGTTTCTCAGCACTCAATCACTCTTGGTTCGCTCAATCTCAATTTGGTAATAAGAAAGGCTGGATAAGTGCTTGTACTTGCTCGGCATTGGCATCCGAGAAAATATCAAGCCCTTCGCCATCGGTCAGCTTTTCAAATGGGCCTTCATACAGCTCCTCCATTTTGATGCGGCCGCGTTGGCAAATCACAAGGTTGAGTTGGTTGATAAACCGAGTTTGCTTCCACGTAAGTGGGTTGGCTTGAATAAAGGCGGTAAACAACTCGCTCACGGCAACCGGATCTAACCCCACTAGTTGCACCAGTGTTTCCCCAAGCTCTTCTTGCGTGCGACCGTAAAATGCATTCAAGGCCTCGATGCTGACACCGGGATGCTGAGTTAATACGGTAGATGTCAGCGATTTTAACTCTTCTGGTGTGACTGGCTGATTTTGATGGATTTTTTGCAGTACAGGATCGGTTGCTAGCATGGCGTCCAAGATGTCTTTCAAACGTTTGCGATATGCCAAAGCTTCATCAGCACCAATGCGAACTGGGCGATTTTCGGCAATCACATTGCCATCTTGGGTGGTGGTTACGGGTGTGGTTTGGTAAAGCGTACTTTCGCTTTTTTTGTACTTCATAATGCCGCGCAAGTTTTTGCGTGTGTTTTCCATGCTCTCTATCGACAAGTTTTCCCAATACTGAGCGGTTTGTACGAGGGCTATTTCATTGCTTTGGCTGCGCACATGGGAGATGGTCACCGCCAGTTTTTGCATGCGTTGAACCAGTTCGGTTTTGAGGTTTTCTATCTCGCCGCTACCGGAAAGGTGCGCGGTTTGAATTTGAGCCATGAGGCGATCCAGCATGGAGGCATCTTTGTCTTTTAGGGTGCGCTGACTCATCAATGGCGAGATTTTGCTGGCCAATAAATGGCGAGTGGCTCCGTTCATTTCCAGCAGCATGTCGGTTTCTTGCAGCTGTTTTACGTGGCGCAATTCTCGGCGCACGGCGATGGCATCATCCGGCAGATCGCAAATATCCGCTTTCAATTGGGCGCAAGCGAGCTCAAACGCGGCAATGTTGACTCTTTTTTGCGCTTCATCAACTAACGCCAACCGCGCGTCAAACACGGTTTGCAACAGGGATCGGCTTTGACCAATATCGGCTTCGACATACTCTTCTTCAAAATACGCGAAGTTGCCGTAGTGATCGAAGATCAAAAATTCTTCTTTGTCTTTGCCAAGGCCGAACAGGTTTGCGCACAAGCGTGTGCCGCGACCTATCATCTGCCAAAATTTCACCCAAGATTTGACTGGGCGAGCAAACACGAGGTTGACGATTTCCGGCACATCAATGCCGGTGTCGAGCATGTCGACCGAAATGGCGATGCGAAAATCGTTACTGCCTTCTTTGAATTCTTGAATGCGCGCTTCTGGGCGATCCACCTTGTTGTGGATCACTTTACACACTTTGGCACCGTGCTGCGGATAGTGCTGGCAGAACAGTTTTTCCAGTTGCTCAGCGTGCGCCTGATTTTGCGCAAAGATGATGGTTTTGCCCACCAGTGAATGGGTGGCGTCTTTGATGCCGTTTTCCATCAGGTTTTCGAGAATCGCCAGATCGGTGGTTTCACTGAAGATTTTTTTGCCTATGTCTTTGCCCTTGATGGTGGTGTTTTTGGCTTCTTCTTCGCCGAGATCTTCTTCTAACTGGCGCTGCTGCTCTGGGCTGAGATCTTTGTAGTGAATACCTTCACGCAAAAATTCCGTAGTGAACTCTTTAACACGGAATGGGTTGAGGTAACGCGGCTCATGGGAAATGGCTTCCGCCAAATCGAAGTTGAAGGTAGGGTCGCCGTTTTCACACTCAAACAGATCGTAGGTGTTACGAGCAATGAACTTCACGGGTGTGGCAGTAAGGCCAACGTGCATGGCATCAAAATAATCGAAAATATCGCGGTAGCGGTTGTAAATACTGCGATGCGATTCATCGGCAATGATGAGGTCAAAAAATCCGACATCCAACTGGGTAAAACGGTTCATCATGCCTGGGTAGGTCGACACGTATATTTTGGCGTTGGTGTCGATTTGGTTGTTTTCACCAATCACGCAGCGTGGCTCGGTCGGTAAGTACGCTTTGAAGGCTTCATCGCCTTGCGTTCTCAGCTCTTTACGGTCGCATAAAAACAGCACGCGCTTGATCCAACGTGCTTCGAGCAGCAGTTTGACCAGTGCGATAGAGACTCGGGTTTTGCCTGTGCCCGTTGCCTGCACAATCAGTGCTTTGCGGCGTTGCTCTTGGAAGCGGTTGGTAACCGCTTTAATGGCTTCAATCTGGTATCGGCGGCCAGCAATCACGGGGTCAGGGTTTCGCAGCTCTAAGTTTGGGTCTTTATATTTGTGCTGGAACTGAAGAAATTGCAGGTTTTCTTTTTCATAAAATCCAAATACTTGGCGATAGGTGTTGTACTGTTTGGTATCCCAAATGCAGATTTCATAACCGTTGGTGTAAAACACGATGGGCGTTGGGCAGTGATGATCTTTAGCTAAGCCCTCGGCATAGTAACGCGCTTGCTCGCGCCCTTTTTGCATGCTTTCACGCGCTCGTTTGGCTTCAACCACGGCCAACGGTGTACCATCATCATCCCACAGTACGTAATCGACATAGCCTTTACCGGTCGGGGTCGGCTGATGACCCACTTCGACTTCAATACCCACTTTTTCACGATCGTTGATGTCCCACCCTACTTTGGCTAGCTGGCTATCAATCAAGCGTTTGCGCGTGGTTTCTTCATCCCACTGTAAGCTGTTGGCCGTTTGTTGACTGCGGGCTCGGGCGGTTTTGAGTGCTTCTGCACTTAGTTCTGCTTTATTTTCTGCGGCTTCACGCTTTTTCCGTTCGGCTTCCAACTCTTTCAACAGGGATTCTTGCTGCTTGAGGTTCTCTTCAAGCACCTTATCCATCTGCTTTTGTGTTAAAGAGGCCGCATTGGGTTGTTCTGGATATTGCAGCTCTTGGAGATCTGAGACGTGAAAACCGTAGTAATTGATGGCCAAATATTGCGACAAAGAATGCGCCGTACCCAAGGCGGCATAAGCTTTGGGCAAGGAACCATGACTGCCGTGGGCCGTATCATTGCCTTCAATACGCAGAAAGTGGAGTTGGTCACGCAGGCGAGCTTCTGTGACATCAATAAACGCATCGTTTTTGAGTAACTCCATAAACGATGCTTGAGGCAAGCGAGGCAACCCATCTATCGTATAAATCTCTTTGGTCACTTCTTCGGCGAACCCACGTAAGCGGGTTATGGCGCTGCCGGGGTCAAGATGAAGAATTTGTTCAGCGAGACAACCTAAATTCGCCAGTTTTTCGTTATGGCCGCGAATAAGTTCAAAGTTCAGAGATTGGGTCATTGATGATGGGTACCTAGTCATAAAACTGGGTACCTTATACCAGATTTGTGTGATGAACTCGTTGATCTATACGAAATTTCAGACATATGCATTGCAGCTTTACAGGGTGTGCGGCGGCAATATGTGATGGAGGAGTGGCATAAAGCACTCCTCCTTTTAACTTACTGCTCTTGCGGCGCACGCTTGTGTTTTGGCACATAGTTAAGAATTGAAATCGGCACGGGCTTTTTCGGCTCGAACCCTTCCACTACGCGACGTTCAATCAAATGCCCTAAACGGCTTTCAATCATGCACAGGTTTTTGAAGTTGTCTTTTGACACAAACGAGATCGCTTCACCGACTGCCTCTGCGCGTCCCGTTCGGCCAATACGGTGGACATATTCATCGGCTGGGAATGGCAAATCGTAATTCACTACGCGTGAAAGTTGGTCAATATCAATACCGCGTGCTGCGACACCTGTTGCGACCAAGTATTTGATTTTTCCTGACTTAAAATCTTCCAACAATTGCGCGCGAATCGCTTGGCTACGGCCACTGTGAAAAGCCTCCGCCTGAATGCCACGCTTTTCTAATTGCGTAACCAGTTTGGCGGCACCGTGTTTGGTTTCAATAAAAATCAGCGCCTGATCCCACTGCTGTTCATTGATTAAATGGCTCAGCAATGCGGATTTGGTGTCTTTATCGACCGTGATCAGCCATTGGCTGATATTGCTTTTTGAGGCTTGGTTGGCGGCAATACTGATTTTGTATGGATCATTCACCGCCGTTTTGGCTAACTCGCGCACTTTACGTGACAGTGTCGCGGAGAACAGTAAGAACTGCACTTCGCTAGGCAGACAATCGATGATTTTGTTGATCGACTCAATAAAGCCCATGTCCAACATGCGGTCGGCTTCGTCAAGTACCACCATTTCGATTTCTTCAAAATAGACAGCGCGTGACCATACAAGTCCATCAAACGTCCTGGTGTTGCCACTAGCACATCGACACCATCAATCAAACGCTGCTTTTGAGCCTGTTCATCCACGCCGCCAAACACTGCAAGGCTTTTTAAACCCGTGTCTTTGCCATATTGCTCAATTTTTTCAGCCACTTGCATCGCCAGTTCACGCGTAGGCACTAAGATCAGTGCGCGAACGCGCTTCTTACGTTGCGTTTGTCCCTGACGGAGCTTCTCCAGAATCGGCAAGACGAAACTGGCAGTTTTACCGGTGCCCGTTTGCGCCGCCGCAATCAGGTCACGACCTTGCAAGATCACCGGAATGGCTTGGGTTTGAATATGGGTCGGTTTTTGGTAACCAAGTTGCGCCACAGTTTGGGTCAGGACGTCACTTAATCCAAGTTGAGAAAAAGGCATAAATAGACTCTAAATCGATAATAAACAGGCTGACTGGAAAGACGCAGCCTAAAATGTTGCGCTGATTCTAACATCAAGCGCGTCTCCACAATGCAGTATTTTCTGACTCCTGCTGAAACAACGTTGAGCATCAGCTGCAAAAAGAAAGAGCATGCGGCGAAAACAGACTAAGAGGCGAGCTTGAGCCCTGCGATACCGATAACGATTAAGGCTAAGCTCATCAGTTTAAACAAGCTCACCGCTTCCCCGAATAGCAAGATCCCCATGACTGCGGTACCTACTGCGCCAATTCCCACCCAAATGCCGTAAGCCACGCCAAGAGGCAGAGTGCGCAACGCGATCCCGAGTAACACAAAACTGATGACCAACGCAGATAATGTGACGATAGAAGCGAGCGGTTTGCTAAAACCTTCACTGTATTTCAGGCCAATTGCCCAAACGACTTCACAAACACCAGCGAGAAAGAGGATTAACCACGCCATATATAGACCTCATATATGGGGTCGTCCCCAAAAAAGATTGGATTGGAGCGGTGAGGTCGTCCTCACTTCCTGATGTGAGGCGCATCCTACCTAAGTCAGATGCGCTTGGCTATCTTAGTGTTCACTATTCTGTTTTTCGGCTTGCAATGCGTCACTGCGTAAACGCCATGCGGTCATTAACATCGCGAGCAAGGCTAATAGACTCATCCCCAAATACACTAAGCTAAAACCTTGAGCGAGCATTTCTGGAGATGCAGAGGCGGATTGGCTTACATGTTCACTCACCGTCACCGTTTGTGGTACACGCATATAAAACAGCGCCGAACAAAATGCGACACCTAGCGCCCCACCCAACTCTCGACCAAAGTTAAACAACGACATGCCAATACCACGATCACGAGCTGGTAGTACGCTTTGCACCACAACCCCAAGTGAAGGCAATGTAAAACCAAGCCCTAAACCTGCGATACCCAGTGAAAGATGTACCCAAAGGTCATAATGAATCTGCCAAATGGCTAATGCTGAAAGTAAAAAACCGCCCACAACTAGCGCTTTGTAGCGCCCAGAACGCGCCACCCACTTGCCACCAAGATAGGCGCCAGTCGTGATACTGAACATAAAGATCACCATCGCCGATCCACTTTGCGAAGGTGAAAGCCCTTTTTGCCATTGCAGTTGCAGTGGCATGTAGACGAGCAGAGCAAACATCAACATTTGTGCTGCCATAATCAAACCAATGGCGGTTAAATACCCAGGTAAACGAGCTAACCGGGCAGGCAAAATCGGGTCACTGACGTGTCTTTCCACCAAGATCAACAAAACCAAGCAGAGCAATAAGGCAAAAGCTCCCCAACCAGTAGGAAGAAAGGAATGAGAAGAGAGTTGGAGCAGTAGCAAAGTAGTAAAGAGCATTAACAGCCCCGCTCCCAACCAATCAAAACGGCTTTGGCGTTTCTGGTTAAGGTGTTTGAGATGGCGATTCACCATATACAGTGCCACAAGCCCCAGTGGCAAATTAATACCAAATACCCAACGCCAACTTAAATGTTCGGCAAAATAGCCACCCAATAAGGGGCCTGCAATACTGGAAACCGCATACACCGCCGAGATATAGCCTTGATATTTTCCCACCTCACGAGCGGGAATCGAATCGGCTATCACGGTAAAAGCCAACGCAATCAATCCGCCACCACCAATCCCTTGAATGACACGTGCGCCAATCAAGGTTGGCAGATCATAAGCAAACGTACAGAGTGCTGAGCCAACAATAAAAACACCAATGCTGATGTTCAGCATACGTACACGGCCAAACAGATCGCTCAATTTGCCATACACAGGCAATACGGCGGTTGCCGCTAACAAGTAAGCCGTAATCACCCAAGTTAACGCGCTGCCTGCAGAGAGATCTTGCCCTATCAAGGCAAGCGGTGTGGTCACGATGCTTTTTTCGAGTGAGCCAAGGGCGATAACTAACGCCACACTGGCAAAAATAATGCGCGGATTAGGCGCGGGTAAATGCGTTGAATCGGAATGCATGAGTTCTCTTGGTTGTCGATAGTGGTAACAAAACGTTTCTTTGCCGCACAAGATAACCAAATCGCCACCATCCGAAAATAGGATAGAATGGGACACAAAATTGCAAAAATGGGATTGAGCATGAAACTCGATGATCTGGCACTGTTTTTAACCGTTGTTCGTTGTGGCAGCTTTGCTTTAGCGGCCAAGCAAAAATCCATGTCAACGAGCACACTCAGTCGTCGCATCCAGCAACTTGAACAAGATACCGGCAGCATTTTACTGATCCGCAGCAGTAAAGAGCTAGTATTGACCAAAGAAGGCGAACAACTGTTTCATACGTATGCAGATTTGTTTACGCAGATTGAACTTAAGCAAGATCAGACAGAACAAGCGAAACGAGATTATCGCGGTGAGATAGTGATCAGCGCTCCAGTACTGCCATTACGTCACCAACTCACACCACTGGCGTTAGAGTTTTCTGAACTGCATCCGAATGTCACATTGCGTATGCAGGTTGCCTCCAGCCTCGACTATTTCACGCAAAAAGATCTGGATATTGTGTTGCGCTTTGGGCCACAGCCGGAATCTGATTGGGTTGCTCGTAAGCTGGCACGTAATCCATCGGTACTCTGTGCCAGCGCTGTGTTTGCCGCCAAGCTCTCAGAAAATCAACCATCCTTGGCTCATCCCGAACAGTTAAATGCTCTGCCACTTCTAAGCCTCAACCATAAGCTGCCATGGGTTTTCCACCACAGAATCTCAGGGCAAAAAGCGCAATTTATCCCAACCGCTCGTTTATGTTCAGATGAGTTGGACACCATAGTGCAAGCAACGAGGCAAGGCATGGGAATCGCAAGGCTGCCTAGAGGTCTGATGGAGCCCCTACTGAATGAGGGGCAACTGGTCGAGTTACTTCCCGAATGGGAAATTGAAGGCGCCGATGTGTACTTGATCCACCCTCAGCGGCGCTTTTTGCCTGAACGAACTCAAGCTTTGATTGATTATATGATGACACATTGGTCACGAGTGGCATTCAGCTACTGGTATAAGCCTTAACGGAAACAAACCTGCGCCCAACGTGCAAGCCCCGCGGTGACTGAGCCAAAATAGTTACCGCTAACCACTGGCACATTCGGCAGCGCCTGCTCAACACCAGCACGTAAAATTGGTGAACGCGCGCTACCGCCGGTCATAAAGATCACGTCCGGTGTCACGCCACCCAAGGTGACGGCTTCCGTAACCAGTTCAATCATCTTGGTTTTTGGCACGTCAATCGCTTCAATCATGGCTTCACGTTGAATTTCGACTTCTAGCAGATCGGATAGCACTTTGATTTGCGCAGTCACCTGCGCCACATCCGACAGCGCAATTTTCGCTTCTTCGGCTTTCTTGACCAAGCTGTAGCCCAAAGTATCGTGGTACACCGCGAGCAAACGCGCCAGCTTTTCTGGTTCACGCGCTTCTTTGTGCAGACGTTTTAAATCCACCAGATTTTCACGTGAGAAGAATTTCACCTGCGCGCTAACATCGTTAATCGCAATCGGGTTCCAGAATTGGGTGATCGGCATGTCTAGCCCACTGAGCATTTGACTGCCAAAACCAAAGGGCGTCATCAACTGTTTAAAGGCAAGATGGATATCAAGATCGTTACCGCCCACTCGTTGACCGGTATGCGCAATAAGGCTTTGCGTACGATCCGCTTTACCCCGCCAAGAAGGCCCCATTTGAATAAGCGAGCAGTCTGTCGTACCACCGCCGATATCCACCACCAACACAGTTTTGTCTTCGGTCAGTGTCGCTTCGTACTCAAGCCCTGCGGCCACTGGCTCAAACTGAAACTCAAGGTGGCGAAACCCAGCTCGCGTGGCTGCGCGGCGCAGAATATTTTCTGCCTGACGGTTAGAGTCTTCCCCGCCTCGGCCGTGGAAGTTAACCGGACGACCGATTACCGCATCATTGATCACTGCGTTGGAGCGAGCTTCTGCTTGGGCTTTGATGTTAGCCATCATGGCGCACACTAGATCTTCAAAAAAGCTCAGTTGAATGTCGTGCAGCCCCATCGCCCCTAAAAAAGATTTTGGCGATTTGACGTAATACACTTCATGCGGATCGGACAGATAGAGATCGAGCGCCGCCTGACCAAACACCACATCATCAAACTGCAAGTCGATACCTTCATCACGATTCGCAGCTACCGAGCGGCGCAGCAATTGCTCGCCCAGTGCATCAGCCGGTGAAATCTGGCGATGACGAAACAGGTGCTCAGGCACCGAATCACGAGTCGGCGCCGCCAATGTGGAAGGAATATAAAGGCTGTCACGCTCAAGAGGGATCAGCACTGGATTATCGTCCTGCATACTGGCCACCGAACAGTTAGCCGTGCCGTAATCAAACCCGATGAACATTTGCGTACTCCTACTCTTGAACGAAAAAAGGCCGGCGATACTACCGCAAGCCTTTTCTTATCTCTAGCAGAAATTGTTATTTTCTATGCTACTTTCACGCAGTTAGCGGATCTCTTCGCCTGAATCCAGCACGCTCTTACGAACAATTTCTGTGAAAGCGAGCGCTTCTTGACGGATTTGCTCTTCATTGACGGTGTTGATGGCGCGATCTTGCATCACCAATTTGCCATCAATCACGGCATGGCGAACATTGCCGCTGTTTGCCGAATAAACCAATGCCGAATAAGGGTTATAAATCGGCACCATGTTCGGCGCTTTGGTATCAATCACTATGATATCCGCGAGTTTGCCCACTTCTAGAGAGCCGATTTTGTCTTCCATGTGCAGCGCTCTGGCGGCGCCCATGGTTGCCATATCAATCACTTTTAGTGGTGGCATCGCGGCGCGATCCTGATTAACCAACTTATGCACTTTCGCTACTTGGTTGAATTCATCTATTGTGCTCAGCGTGTTGCCCGACATAGGGCCATCCGTACCTAAACCGATACGCACATTCTGGTCGTACATTTTCAGGGCTGGCGACACGCCTTTGGCTGACTTGGTGTTAGCACTCATATTGTGCGCTACGCCCATATCTGACTTTTTCACCAGCTCGATGTCTTTGTCATCGATCAAAATCATATGCGCCCCAACCAAGTTGGCGTTTAACGCACCGATATCATGCATGTACTGTACCGGAGACAAGCCATTCGAACGCTCGGCAATTTTTTCTTGCTCTCGGTCAGATTCCGCTAAATGGATCAGCACTGGCACTTGCTTCTCTAAAGAGAGCTTGGCGATTTTTTGCAAGGTTTCTGTGGTATTGGTGTATGGCGCGTGCGGCGCAAACGCTGGGGTAATGCGCGGATGATTTTTATACTGTTCGATAAAGTTCAGTGCGTACTGAATACCTTCATTGGCATTTTTTGCATCAGCAACCGGAAATTGAATCACGCTTTGGCCTAATACCGCGCGCATCCCAATTTGATCCACGGTTTTCGCCACTTCATCTTCGAAATAATACATGTCGGCATAAGTGGTCACGCCGCCTTTGAGCATTTCCACGTTACCTAAGTTCGCACCAATGCGTACCATATCGCGCGACACCAATTTCGATTCTAGCGGGAAGATGTAACGATGCAGACGGTCGGGTACATCATCACCCAAAGAGCGGAACACCGTCATCGAAACGTGTGTATGGGTATTGATAAGACCCGGCATCACGATATCGCCATCCACATCCAGCACCTGCTTGGCTTGATATTGCTTAGCTAATTCAGCATCCCCCACCGCAATGATTTTGTTTTCTTGCACCACCACAGTGCCATTCTGATATACGGTTTTATCGCCATTCATGGTGAGCACCATAGCGTCAGTAATCATCAGATCCGCTGTTTGTTTAGCATAACTGATAGAGGAAAACAGGCTCATACCGGCAATAGCAGCAGCGATTAAATTGGGTTTCAACATGTTATTTTCCTTGCAACAGGATAGATTTGATTGCCGCGATAGTAAGAGAATGCTCACAAATTGCAAACGTTTGCCTCTTGGTTTTCAGGTTTCTGTGATCTCGGTAGGGGGCTGTAAGTCAATACAGCCAGAAAGCAAAAACTCAACCAATGCAACACGGCAACACATTGATTCTGATAATCAATGTGTGCGCGCTTTTTAGGTTTTCCCACGTTGCAGATTTTGAGCATTGTACTCAGCCTCTCTACGCAGATCAGGCGGTACTCGTTCAAATGAGCCAAGCTTTATACATTGAGATGATAAATCCGCAGCGAATTTGCCAGTGTATGCACATCGTCTCCCAAATACTCCACGGTGACATTTTGTCCCGGTAACAAGGTGAAGCTCGAATCACTAAACCGCCCGCCCCCCTCACACTCCAAGTGCACATAAAAAGCAGGCTTGTCGCTACTTAACGTGATCCATCGCCCAGCTTGCTGCACCTCGATTTTGGCATTTTCCATCGGCAAAGATTTCAGTTCTTCTGTACCAAAATAAGTATTCTGTAATCGCTCACCACGGTTTTTGATGATCGCATCAACCCACAAAAAAACGTCGTGCCCTAAATTCAAAGATGCGCTTTTTTGCCACAACGCATGGTTGTGATTAGGTAATAACGTCGCGCTGAGCGGCCACTGTTCAACCACTTCACCTTGCCAGTTTATCAAGCAAATTCGCCCTTCTATTTCCTCCGGTTCACGATTATCGTTTAAACCGTGCAAGGTCAGGACACCGCTATGCTCTGAAAACACCAGATACTGCGGCGCAAAGAAGCGCTTCGCGTGATAGTGCAACTGTTTCCAACGGCCACTGTATTCAATGCTCGACCAAGAACTCACAGGCCACAAATCATTGAGCTGCCAATACAGAATGCCGCGACAAACCGGCGAAATCGCCCGCCAGTGTTCCACCGCGGTTTTGATGGCCATGGCTTGCTGCACTTGGCTCAGATACAGCATCTGTTCAAATCCGGTTGGAAAACGGAAATAACGAGTAAACATCTCGGTGATGATGCTGTTACCGCGCGGATTTTTCTGGTGCTGTTCAAAGGTCTGCGAAGTGATGTTGAAATCGTGCTCTGGCGTAAAGGTTTTCACTTCCGCAAGGGAGGGCCAAGATTGGAAACCAAACTCAGAACAGAATCGTGGATTCACTGAACGATACGCGCTAAAAGGCTTGCCAGAGTGCCACACATCCCAAAAGTGCATATCGCCTTTATTGTCATCATGCCATGCATCACCGAAATCGAGTTCACCATTACAAGGCGAGCTTGGCCAGAAGGCGCGTTCCACATCGAGCGATTCAATCACTTCCGCGATCTTGCGATTTAAGCGATCGTAATTGACCGTGTATTTGATACGGTTCTGTTTGGATTCGTCATACCAACCAATCGCGCCAATCACTTCGTTATCACCACACCAAAGCGCAACGCAGGGATGCTCGCGCAGCCTTGGGATCTGCCAACGCAGCTCTTGTTCGACTTCGCGCAGGAAATCCGCATGGCTCGGGTAAAGCGAACAAGCAAACATCATGTCTTGCCAAACCAGTAACCCGAGTTCATCACACAAGTTGTAAAAGGTGTCACTCTCGTATTGCCCACCGCCCCACACGCGGATCATGTTCATGTTG
The DNA here is from genome assembly GCF_000176715.1 of Vibrio sp. RC586. Classification (NCBI taxonomy): domain Bacteria; kingdom Pseudomonadati; phylum Pseudomonadota; class Gammaproteobacteria; order Vibrionales; family Vibrionaceae; genus Vibrio; species Vibrio sp. RC586. The sequence continues at coordinate 43,086 of NZ_ADBD01000013.1, forward strand.
GCCTCTACCGCGCTTTGCAACCTCTGTCGATAGCGAGCTTCATTTTCACGAGCGGGCATTGCATCAAGTGGAATCCAGTTCGCGCCTTTCGCCATCATGGGAAAACCGTTGATTATAAACTCCATGGCAGAGCCGCGTTCATCGGCTGCGGTATTCAGCTCAAGTTGGCGTAACCCGATGTTGCGCTGCAAAGTTTGCTCGGCGCTGGCCACGCTCACATCATACAAATGCGGCTCGCCCAATCCGTTTGGCCACCAACGCTTTGGTTGCCCAATCAAAAACTCGCACTGCACCCAACCATTATGTTCTGCGACCAGCGTTTGCTGTTGATCGGCCATGGTGAACGTCAAGTTTGCAGCCAGTTCAGTTTCCACCTCTACTGCCAACGTCACAATCACACTGCCATCACTTTGCCAGCGCTGCTCTGTCGCCAACTGTTTTAATCGTGTGTGGTTAATCGGCAGCAATAGGATCGGGTCGTAAATCCCAGAAACCATTAAACACAACCCCCAGTCCCACCCTGAGTGACATTGCGTTTTGCGCACCAAATTCATATGCGGTAACTGATTATTACCCATAGCGGAAGGAATAGGAAAAGGTAATGCAGCGGCTCTTTTCTCGGCTTCAGGCAGCACTCGATGGAAAAGCATACGCAGAGTGTTACTGCCCAATGTCAAATACGGCTTAATATCCAGCTCATAACCGGCAAACTGATTACTGCACTCCAAGGCGAACACCTCATTGATGTACAGTGAGGCGAACGTATCCACTCGTGTGAGGGTTAACCACAGTTGCTTAGCACTCAGTAAGGTTTCATCAACAATGATTTCTCGACTTATTTGCCAGTCCACCTCTTCAATCCAGCGCACTTGCGCTTCATTGCCTCCCCAATAAGGATCTGGAATACAATGCGTTGCCAATAAAGCCGTGACATTGTCACCTGGGAGAGTCATGGGAATCGAAAGTTCTGGTCGTTGTGGAGAGGTTAATCGCCATTGACCATTGAGATGACAGCCTGTCATAGGTAAGTACCTTTATTGATATGGGTAAATAACCTTATGGACTGTAATCTTTAAGCTGACTTAGCCCTAGCATAGGCAGGGCCAAAGACTGGCAATTTGCGGTACACTTCAAACATTTTTCATGACGCCAGAGGTAGAAAACAGGAAGTTTCGCAGATAAAAAAGCCAGCAGGTCGCTGGCTCTTTACACTATTTCAACACGCAAATACTGAATTACAGGAAGTGGAAAGTGGCGTTGAAAGAAAGTGTGCCTACATCAGTGCTACCCATGGTGTAGTTCATGTAGCTTGCGCCAACAGAAACGGGACCCATGATGAAATATTCCGCACCGATGCCATACATAATATCGATACCATCATCGATTTTGCCACCGTTGATCTCTTTATCCCATGAGTGCAGGCCGCCTTTGGCGTAAACGTGCAGTGGGCCGAAATCAATGCTTGGTTTTACTGCGAAGTACAGTGAGGTTGCTGAAAGCTCTTGGCTTGCACCAAGATCAAAATCACCGTGATCCACATAGCCCGCTTCTAAACCAATAAATGGCAGAATGCCCGTGCCTGCATGCAGTGAATACGCAGTACCGTTCTTACCTTCGTAGTCAGACTGACCTACTGACGCACCGCCATAGATCCATGAATCCGCCATCGCGGTTGAAGAGGCACCCAGTAATGCCAGAGCAAGTAATGTCTTTTTCATAGTTAACCTTCTTAAATGAATTGGGCAACGTTGACGGCGGCCAGTCGTTGCCACATTGAGTGCTAATTCCGTCATCTCAGCTTGTTAAGCAAATTTCGTACCTAATTCGTATCTCGTTGCCACGAAACTCAGCGTCATCACTAACAAGCGTCAATTGCATTAATGATTCGTTTATCGGACACCGGATATGGCGTACCTAACTGTTGGGCGAAGAAGCTTACACGTAACTCTTCTAACATCCAGCGGATTTCTCGCACATTATCGGGAATCGCCAACCCTTTCGGGATTTTGTTCAGTAACTCTTTGTATTTATTCGTCACGGATTCAATTTTCAGCATATGCAAGCGATCTTTGTTGGGATCGACCGGCAGTTTTTCCATCCTGCGTTCAATCGCGCGCATATAACGCAGAATGTCCGGCAGACGTTTCCAACCGCATTCGGTGGCAAAGCCACTGAAAATTAGCCCTTCGATTTGTGCTTTGACATCAGAAAGTGCAAACGCCATGGTGAAATCCACTTTGCCTTTCAAACGCTTATTGATGTTGTAAGCAGTCGTCAAAATGGTTTCAACTTGTTTGGCAATCTCAACTACCGTATCGCCCAGTTCAGCACGCACATGTTCTTTGAGCGCTTCAAACGCTTGCGGCTCCCACACCATGCCGCCGCGCTCTTCAATCAGCTTATCAACCCCGCAAGCAATACAGTCATCAATCAAATCCAGCACTTTGCCATACGGGTTAAAGTACAAACCGAGCTTAGATTTGTTCGGCAGATTGGCGTGCAGATATTTGATCGGCGATGGCACGTTAAGCAAAATCAAACGGCGCTGACCAGCACGCATCGCGCCAAGCTGCTCTTGCTCGGTTTCAAACAGTTTGATTTCAACGCTGTCTTTCTTATCGACTAAAGCCGGATAGGCTCTGACTTCAAATCCACCACGTTTTTGTTGATACACTTTCGGCAGTTCGCCAAATGACCACGTATGCAGATCGCGCTGTTCGATATCATCATCGGCGACTTGCGAAAGTGTTTCTTGCACTTTCTCTTTCAAGCTCTCTTTCAGCTCATGCAGATCGCAGCTTTCATTGAGCTTGCGATTGCGATGGTCCACCGCGCGATAAGTAATTTTTAAATGCGCAGGCAGTTGATCGAGTTTCCAATCTTCGCGCAATACCGTCACACCCGTCATACGGCGCAGCTCTTTTTCCATTGCATCAAGCAGCGGCATTTCAAACGGTGTTACTCGCGCCAAAAAAGCGTCAGCGTAATTGGGGGCTGGCACAAAGTTTTTACGCAGCGTTTTCGGCAGCGATTTAATTAAGCTCACCACCAACTCATGGCGCAAACCGGGAATTTGCCAGTCAAAGCCATGTGACTCAACTTGGTTTAAGATCGGCAGCGGAATGTGTACCGTCACACCGTCACTGTTCTCGCCCGGCTCAAACTGGTAACTGAGTTTGAGTTTCAGATTGCCTTGATGCCAGAAATTCGGGTAATCCAGATCGGTAATGTGGCTGGCATCGCCTTTGAACAGCATCTCTTTTTCAAAGCTGAGCAGATCCGGCGTTTTACGGCTTGCGGTTTTCCACCACGCATCAAAATGGCGACCCGACACCACTTCGGTACCGACACGCTGGTCGTAGAATTGGAACAGCTCTTCGTCATCAACCAGAATATCGCGGCGACGCGATTTGTGTTCTAACTCTTCCACTTCGGCGAGCAGCGCGCGGTTTTGTTTGAAGAAGGCGTGTTTGGTTTCCCAATCCCCTTCAACCAGCGCGCTGCGAATGAAAATCTCGCGGCTGAGCACAGGATCGATATTGCCGTAGTTGACCAAGCGCTTCGGTACAATTGGGATGCCATACAGCATCACTTTTTCATACGCCATCACTGCCGCATTTTTCTTCGACCAATGTGGCTCACTGTAACTACGTTTGATCAGGTGTTTCGCCAGTGGCTCAATCCAATCCGGTTCGATTTTCGCGACGACACGTGCCCATAGCTTGGAGGTTTCCACCAGCTCTGCCGACATCACCCATTTCGGCTGCTTTTTGAATAAGCCAGAGGCAGGGAAAATGTTGAAACGCGCGTTACGCGCACCGTGGTACTCGTTCTTTTCCTGATCTTTCATACCGATGTGCGACAGCAAACCAACCAAGATCGCACTGTGCACGGCATGGTAACTGCCCGGTTCATCATTGAGCTTGAAACCCATTTCCCGAGTCGATTGATGCAGTTGGGTGTACACATCCTGCCATTCGCGCACGCGCAAATAGTTGAGGTAATCGAGCTTACATTGACGGCGGAACTGGTTACTGGTCAACGCTTTTTGCTGCTCGCCGATGTAGTGCCACAGGTTCACTAACGTCAGGAAATCCGAATCTTCATGGTTAAAACGGCGATGTTTCTCATCAGCCGATTGCTGTTTGTCGCTCGGTCTTTCACGCGGATCTTGAATCGACAGTGCGGAAGCAATAATCATCACCTCTTTCAAACAGCCGAATTTCGATGCTTCAAGTACCATGCGCGCCAAACGTGGATCGATTGGCAAACGCGCTAGCTGCTTACCACTTTCGGTGAGGCGTTTTTTCGGATCTTTGATTTGATCGTTGATCGCACCCAGCTCTTCAAGCAGACGCACACCATCTTGAACATTACGTTTATCCGGCGCTTCCACAAAGGGGAAAGCTTCAATATCACCGAGCCCCAATGCCGTCATCTGCAAAATAACCGAGGCTAAGTTGGTGCGCAGAATCTCAGGGTCAGTAAACTCAGGGCGTGACAAGAAATCCTCTTCCGAATAGAGACGGATACAGATCCCCTCTTCGGTACGTCCACAGCGGCCTTTACGCTGGTTAGCGCTGGCTTGAGAAACTGGCTCAATCGGCAGACGCTGCACTTTAGTACGGTAGCTGTAACGGCTGATCCGCGCAGTACCCGGGTCGATAACGTACTTGATGCCCGGTACCGTCAGCGAAGTTTCCGCTACGTTAGTAGCTAACACAATGCGGCGACCCGCATGAGGTTGGAAAATTTTGTTCTGCTCACCGGCCGACAAGCGCGCATACAGCGGCACAATTTCCGTATCACGCAGATTGCGTTTTGCCAGTGCATCGGCGGTATCACGAATTTCGCGCTCACCGTTCATGAAGATCAGAATATCGCCCAGACCTTCATCGCACAGCTCATCCACGGCTTGGAAAATGCCTTCCAATTGGTCGCGATCGCTTTCGCTGTCGTCATCCCCCGCCAGAGGACGATAACGCACTTCCACCGGATAAGTACGACCAGAGACTTCAATGATCGGTGCATTGCTAAAATGCTTCGAGAAGCGCTCTGGATCGATGGTCGCCGAGGTAATGATGACTTTGAGATCGGGACGACGTGGCAAAAGCTGTTTGAGATAGCCCAAGATAAAGTCGATGTTGAGACTGCGCTCGTGCGCTTCATCGATAATGATGGTGTCGTACTGGTTGAGGAAACGATCGTTTTGGATCTCCGCCAGCAAGATACCGTCAGTCATTAATTTGATTTGGGTCTGATCAGAGATTTGGTCGGTAAAACGTACTTTGTAGCCAACAAAACCACCGAGTTCGGTTTCCATCTCTTCGGCGATACGGTTCGCCACTGAGCGCGCAGCAAGACGACGCGGCTGAGTGTGGCCAATCAAACCGTATTTACCACGGCCTAATTCTGCGCAAATTTTTGGTAGCTGAGTAGTTTTGCCTGAACCGGTTTCACCCGCCACGATCACGACTTGATGCTGAGCAATCGCCTTCGCAATATCATCGCGTTTTTGGCTAACCGGCAGCAGAGCGGGATACTCGATTTTGGGCATCTGCTGTTTACGCTGCTCGGCCACCATCATGGACTGCGCAATATCGAGCGCAATTTCGTCAAATACCGCGTTGCGTGCCGATTCATTTTTAATTTTACTGGCACCATCAATGCGTTTGCTGAAACGAAAACGGTCTTTGATCAGGCACTCTCCGAGCGCCTTTTTTAAACTGGCAGCGCTATTGGCTTTTGGCTGAGCTGCCGAATCGGGTGTGGGCTGTGACGAAGTCAAAGCATTTCCTATTGTTATCTTTCCAAAAAACTGCGCGGATTGTACCACAGAGTTTTAGCAACACGCCCATGATCCCACGCTTTAGCCACTCTTACCTGTCTATAGAAACAGCAAACGCAAGCCTAATACGCAAAAGAAGCTTCGTTTTCGGCGCGATTGGCCGCTAAAATGAAGACAGAACCTTAAGGAAACGAAGCGATTGTGAAAGCCTCTGAACTGAAAACGATTTTAAACCAGCTCCTCGATGACCTTGACCCCGATGTGGTGATGGGTGAATTATGGCTGCCAGAGCAATTGATCGATGCCCAACTCGATGATGACATGTTGTTTCTCACCTTTGATAACGCTCCTGAGGAGGGAGAAGGTGAAGAAGAAGGCCGGGGCTTTGTGGAGCATGAAATGGAGTTGATCCGCGAACAGGTTCTGCACATTCTCGCCGATGAAAATAGTGCTAAAACGAAATCAGAAGCAATATTGGCTCTGATCACACTCGCACACGAACGGACCAGCTCTGAATTTATTGAAATCTTAAGCTCAATGCTTGAAGAGTAAGGTTCTTGGCCTCATTCTCTCACTATTCCTCTTCGAAAACGCAAGGCAACGCCCATGTTTAACGCGATCACTTCTCTGTTTAAAGAACTTCTCGAAGGCCAAGACTTAGCCAAAAACTCCGCAACACCAGAGTTAGCCATCGCCTGCCTGCTGACGGAAGTTGCAGGTGCGGATCATCAAATTTCACCATCAGAGCAGCAAGCAAAGTTTGCCCTTCTGAAGCATCTTCTCAGTATTGATGAGGAAGATGCGACAGCACTTTTGGCTCGTGCAGAGCAGCAAGTCAAGCAGTCTGCGTCTTTGTATGATTTCACCTCGCAATTGCGCAATCTTTCCCAACCCCAACGGTTTGAACTAATCAAAGCCATGTGGGAAGTGGCGAATGCCGATGGCAGCATAGATCCACTCGAAGATGCGGTGATTCGTAAAGCCGCCGAGCTGCTGTATGTCGACCATACCCAGTTCATTCGCGCCAAATTGCAGGCTACGGACAAAGGACAATAAGGTCGTTCATTGATGCCAGAAACACAAAAAGCGCGAACTGCGCGCTTTTATATGGGTATGTTATTCAGGCTTTTCTCTAGCTTACCGCTTCAAAACGGGTACTAGAGTGGTGGTGTCATTCGCCAATACAGCACAGCAGCGATACAACTGAGCGCATTCACCAGCCAGCAAACGTAAAGAATATCTTCCATTGGTATACTCGGCTTTGTGGACAACCAAACAAAAGCCTAGAACAAAACCTTAGCTGTTGCATAACAATTTGCGGAATATCACATTACAGCATGGTTAACGCTAATTTTGCCAAGTTGTAGGCATCAACATAGCCTGAGTGCTGACGTCCTTCCCATTCAATACCTTGCGATTCTTGAGCTGCACGATGGCCGATGCGTTTATCTTTTAATCGATGCTGAATTCGGTACAAGGTGGCGAGATTGAGAAACTCTTGAAAAGGTACTGGAATGCCTTTTTCTCGGCACTCGTTGATCAAAATACGATCATCACGTCCCCAAGAGGCATAAATTTTATTCGAACCGCCAAAATTCTTAACCATCGACTGTAATACTTCAGCCAGTGGGCGCCCCTGCTTCTCAATTTTTCGGGGGGTAATTCCGGTGAGCTCGGCACAAAACAGTGAGATTTCATCTTTTTCAGGTTTGACGAAATATTGTGCACGCTTGACGATTGTTCCCGCTGACAGGTCGATTTCCGCTAAACCAACTTCAATGATTTCACCCGTGGTTCCCACTCCGTTTTCGTTCCAACAACACATTTCTAAATCGAAGCACACAACACGGTTGTAATTCATTCTTGGCTCTTTCTCTACTTACATAAAGTCGAACATCCTACCTGAATCCACGGCAAAATTCGATTCTGCATTGCTGCATTGCTGCGCAATCGATACCTGATTGCGCCCTAAACTTTTACTAAGGTACAGCTGCGTATCAGCACAATGGAGTAATTCGAACTCACTCATTCCATGATTGGGGCTAGCCCCGATACTGACCGTTAAACCCACACTTTCCGTTTTTACTAACAGTGGAGTTTGCTCTACCTTGACCCGAATTGCTTCAAGATAGCGTGATAATGCATCGCCATCGACAACGTAGGACAGTATGGCAAATTCATCGCCTCCCATCCGGACAAAGTGATCTTCGGGCTTTAACTTCTGCATCACTAAATTGACAACATGAACTAACGCTTGATCTCCCACCAGATGACCATAAGAGTCATTAATCTGTTTGAAGTGATCAATATCAAAAATCACTAACGTAAAAGGTTGCGAAGCATCAAGCATAGAAGGTAGCAGTTGATTGAAATAGCGGCGGTTATAGATGCTGGTCAAGCTATCATGCTCCACAAGATAACGCAGTTCAGCAGTGCGTTCATCGAGCATGACTTCTAACCGAACTCTTTCTTCAATCAGTAAGCGGGTGATATAGCTCAATAACAGTGAGATGACCACCCCACCTAAGCTCATACCAAACAGAATCCATTTATCATTTTGAGTTAGAGGCTCTAGTAAACAGTATTTGATAATCCAATCACGGTTCGGCAAGTGCACCCGTTTTTGCATGGGTACGCCTTTCCCCTCTTGCCAACCTTCACTTTGATAGAGAATAGGATCGTCATCAGCATCAAAGCCCGTGTCGATAACTTGAATGCGCAGCTGCTGCTCCATCGCGGTTTTAAGCACTAAATTGTCGATGTAGGCTGAAAGCCGCACCACTCCGACCATTACTCCAAGTAAATCTTGGTCTTGTTTAGAGGATAACACCGGATGGTAAACCAAAATGCCATCTTTTTTGATCGATTTATCGATGCCATCTTGCAACAAGCGAACTTTGTCGGAAATGCTCGCTTTACCTGTGTTCATTATGTAGTTGAGCACTTCTTGAAATCGTTCACGCGAGGAGTAGAAGCCCAGTAAATCTCGATTAGCTTCGGTCAATGGGTAGATATCGGAAAGTACGTAAACTGGCTCCCCACTGAATACATAACCGTTGGTCTTTTTGCCATTTTCAAGAACGGTATAAGGCAAGAAGCTTGGAAAAAGCGCTTGAATTTTCTGTGTATATTCAGGCAACTGGTCAGCTTCCACCTTCGCCATCCATTGCAAACCAATCAAACTGTTGGAATCTTTGATGGTTTGAGCGGCAAAAGATTGAAAGTGATCCCAGTCTTCCATCGAGGTAGATTGGAAAAAATTAGCCGCAGACCCAATAAAGTGAATATCACTTTCGACAAATTGTTGCAGCGCTTGAGTTTGCCGGTCTGCCAAATTTTCAAAAATGGTGACGTTGTAGCGTTTCTGTAAGGAATACGCCGTGTACACGAGCACGCTTGTCAAAAACAGTGAGGAAATCAGTACAGCATGCTGCAATTTTCCACCAAATCGATGCGGCATTTATCCCTTCCTAAACCAACGAATCGTTTCTTGTTTATCTCGTAATGCGTTTATCGTCAACCATTCGGACAATAACTTGGATACTCTGCGCTGCATTTTTTGAAGATCTGGCACGTTGTTCACCCTATGCAGCACTGTCAGCGTTGGCATCGCTTAAAACATGCTCAGTCAAACCACAAATCGCACATTAAAAGGGCTTAGCCTCCTTATATTAGCCTTGAATATGGTAACATCCGCCCCTATTTTGAGCTTAGTCTATACCCACACTACTGGGAGTTGCAGGTAAGCGGTAAGTGAATGAACCCGCAGCAACTCAAAGTAAGAAAGGGATATCACCACTGTTATTGGGATTATCAGGCATCTGGAGTCAGAAACGATGACGCCAATGCCATAAATCAAAAGTAAATCTTGCCTCCCAATACGTTAATTACCCGGTGCCGTGCTTATGTCACGCTCGGTTTACACAAGAGAATTCATCATGAATATCGACTTAAACCTGATCCCAACCACCTTTGATATGCTCCATGCAGGGCTGGCGGCTTCTTCTCTCCTGTTATTGATTGTTGCTGTTGCTCGCAAAGGTAAAGTGACGGAAAAGATCGTAGAAAAACCGGTCGAAAAGATTGTGACGGTTGAAAAGCCAGTAGAAAAAATTGTCGAAGTGGAAAAGATCATTGAAGTTGAGAAAGTGGTGGAAAAAGTCGTTGAGGTGGAATCCAAACTCGCGACCGCATCAACCGATTCAGCACTGCAACTCTTAGCGCTGCTGCAAAAAGAAGCTCGCTTGATCGACTTCTTACAAGAAGAAGTGAGCCAGTTTTCGGATGAAGAAGTGGGCGCAGCCGCTCGCGTGATTCATAGCGGAGGCCAAAAAGTGCTGCGTGAGTATCTCACTCTATCGCCAATTCGTAGCGAACAAGAAGAGAGCCGCATTAACGTTGAAGCTGGCTTCAATGCACAAGAAATTCGCCTGACAGGACAAGTTACTGGCCAAGCACCATTTGTTGGCACTCTTATCCACAAAGGTTGGCGCGCAGATTCCATCACCCTACCGAAATTGGCTGACAATTACGACACTTCGATCCTCGCACCTGCGGAGGTAGAACTGTAATGGAGATGCCAACTCATTCCGCTAAATACAGTGTGGGCATCGACCTTGGTACTACCCACTGCGTACTCGCTTATCAAGCTGTACAAAGTGAAGAGAGCCATGTTGAAGTGATGTCGATTGCGCAAATGACGGCGCCGGGTACCGTGGAAAACCTCAACCAGCTCGGTTCATTCGTTTATCAGCCGCATGAACATGAAATGGCTGCCGCTTCACGCCGTTTACCTTGGAGCAGTGAGCCGACTGCCTTGGTCGGTGCAATTGCGCGTAATTTGGGCTCTAAAACCCCGATTCGTTTAGTCGCAAGCGCGAAATCATGGTTATGCCATGCGGGCGTGAATCGTCGCGAAGCCTTTTTACCTTCGGGCAGTCCTGAAGACGTCAGCAAAATTTCTCCACTACGCGCCACTGAACTTTATTTAGAGCACTTGCAAGCCGCATGGGATCACGCTCATCCTGATGCTCCATTGGCAGAGCAAGATGTCACCATTACCGTTCCGGCTTCGTTTGATCCTGCAGCCCGTGATTTAACCGCAGAAGCGGCGCGCAATGTCGGTTTACAACAATTCACGTTGCTGGAAGAACCACAAGCGGCACTCTACAGCTGGATTGATAACCGCCATGAGCAATGGCGCAATGAAGTAAACGTAGGCGATGTGGTGTTAGTGATCGATATCGGCGGCGGCACCACTGACCTTTCACTGGTCGAAGTGACCGAAGAAGAAGGTAACCTTGCCCTCAAACGTATTGCCGTTGGCGAACATATTCTGCTCGGTGGCGATAATATGGATCTCGCCCTCGCCTATCGTCTAAAAATGAAGTTAGCGCAGGAAGGTAAAGATCTACAAATGTGGCAAGTACAAGCCATGACACACGCTTGTCGTGATGCGAAAGAAGCGCTACTCAGCCAACCGGATTTGGCGGCAGTGCCGATCGTGGTACCAAGCCGCGGTTCTAAACTGCTCGGCGCAACACTGAAAACCGAACTGACTCGTGAAGAAGTGCAGCAAACGCTGGTCGATGGTTTCTTCCCTGCGGTGTCTATCAATGAACACCCTCAACAAAAAATGCGCGGCGCACTGAATCAGATGAGTTTGCCTTACGCGCAAGATGCCGGCATTACTCGCCACATCGCCGCATTTTTAAGCAAACAAGCCAATGCTCAAGGTCAGAACCACGCAGAAAGCATGCCTTTCGCGATGGCTGGAATTCCGGGCATGGCCGCTCCACAAGCCGATTTCATTAAGCCAAGTGCCATTTTGCTTAACGGCGGTGTGCTGAAATCCACTTTGCTTGCCGATCGTTTACTAGAAACCATCAATGCTTGGCTAACTCAGGCCAATGTGGCGCCTGCCAAACTTCTAGCCGGAGTCGATTTGGATCTGGCTGTAGCACGTGGCGCAGCTTATTACGGCGTTGTGCGTCAAGGTCAAGGTGTACGCATCCGTGGTGGTATAGCTTCGGCTTACTATGTCGGCATTGAAAGTGCGATGCCTGCCATTCCAGGCATGTCACCGCCAATGGAAGCGCTCTGTGTTGCTCCATTTGGTATGGAAGAAGGCTCAAGCGCGCAAGTCGCGGATCGCCAGTTTGGCCTAGTGATTGGTGAGCCAGTGCACTTCCAATTCTATGGTTCAACCGTACGCCGTGATGATGTCGCGGGGACTCACCTTGTCGATTGGGCCAATGATGAGCTCGACGACCTGCCGACCATTCAGGTCACCTTGCCGGTTTCTGAAGGTCGCCGTGCGGGTGAAGTGGTTCCTGTTACGCTGGCATCACGAGTGACAGAGCTCGGTACCCTCTATCTCGAAGCGATTGCTGCCGATAATGGCCAAAAATGGCATGTGGAATTTGATGTACGTGACAACCCACAAGACGAGCCTGCAGCACAGCAACATTAACAAAACGATCGCGGCATCCTTCGGGGTGCCGCTCATCCTTTATGAATACGAGGTATCGCATGTCATCACCACGTTTTCTGGTTGGCATTGATTTGGGCACGACCAATACCGTGGTCGCTTTTTGTGAACTCAATGATGCGCTTGAACAATCTCCGGTTGAGATTTTCCCCGTTGATCAATTGGTTGGTCCTGGCGAAGTGGTTCGCCGTCCGCTTCTTCCGTCTTTCCGTTATCACCCTTCACGCGGACAATTCACCGATTCTGATTTAACCCTGCCTTGGGAATCACAGTTGGTGAATGGCGATCTGCCGCAAGTGATTATTGGCGAATGGGCACGTGAGTTGGGCGCAAAAGTGGAAGGCCGACAAGTTTCTAGTGCCAAAAGCTGGCTTTCACATCCAAACGTTGATCGCAGCCAACCCATTTTGCCGTGGGCGGGAGCGAATGATGTCGAAAAAGTTTCGCCTATCATTGCCAGCGCCAGCTATCTCAACCATATCCGCCAAGCGTGGAATCATCGCCATCCTTTAAACCCGTTAGAACAACAAGAAGTGGTAGTCACCGTTCCCGCTTCATTTGATGAAGGTGCGCGTAAACTGACTCTTGAAGCCGCTCAGCTGGCCGGATTACCGAAAATCATGCTGCTCGAAGAGCCGCAAGCGGTGTGTTATGACTGGCATCATCGTCACCAAACTCAAGCGAACGATATCTTGCAAGACGTACCGCTGATATTGGTGTGTGACGTGGGCGGCGGTACCACCGATTTAAGCCTGATTGCCGCGCAATTTGATGAACAAGAAACGCTGCAACTCAACCGGATTGGTGTGGGCGATCATCTTATGCTGGGTGGCGACAACATTGACCTTGCTTTGGCTCACGTAGCCGAAAGCCGTTTCAATCAAAATAAAAAACTCAGCGCTGCGGGTTTATCCAAGCTCATCCAACAAACGCGCCAAGCCAAAGAGAGCCTGCTTTCGGCAAATGCACCTGAACAGATGAAAATCACCTTATTGGGCAGTGGTTCGAAGTTACTGGGCGGAACCCAAAGTGTGGCGTTACATCGTGATGAAGTACACCGCATTGCACTTGACGGATTTTTCCCTCTGACTGAACAAGACGTACTACCAGAGAAACGCCGCAGTGCAGTTGTGGAGTTTGGCTTGCCTTATGCGGCCGATCCCGCCGTCAGCAAGCACATTGCGGAATTTCTCAGTCATCACCAAGGGACAGCGCAAGGTTCGTTAACCACTGAAAATAACTCAGCATTGCCAACAGGTTTACTACTCAATGGCGGCGTGTTTAATAGCGAGTTGATTACTCAACGGCTGATCACACTGCTGAGCGACTGGTTAGGGCGACCCATTACTTTGCTCGATAACCCTCATCCAGATTGGTCTGTCGCTTTGGGCGCAGTGGCTTATGCCAAAGCAAGACGTGGGGCGCAGCTCAAAATCGGCGGTGGCGCAGCGCGCTCTTATTTCCTTCATCTACAAGAAAAAAATAAACTCGACAAAGCCTTATGTTTGCTCGCCAAAGGCAGTGAAGAAGGACAAGAAATTCGTCTAACCAGCCGCCGTTTTTCACTGACGGTGGGGGAGCCTGTCCGTTTTAATCTGCTGACCTCAACTCACGATCACATCGTACCCGAACAGAAAGTACAAAATGGTGCGCTGCTGCCTATCGGCCCCGATAAATTCCAGCCCTTACCGCCTTATGTACTCACCTTACCTGCTCTGGACGAAACTCTACTCGCCGCTAATCAAAAGCAGAGAGTCGAGGTGCAACTGGCTTGCCAGTTGACCGAAGTCGGTACTCTGCAAATGGTGTGTGTGAACCCAGAGGATGAAAATCAGCGTTGGCAAGTGGAGTTTGAAATTCGCCAGAACTTGTCGAATGAAGACGGATTGAGTGAGAACTCGTCGATTTCTCCCAAGTTGCAGGAAGCCAAAACACTGATCAGCAAGATCTACAGCGCCAACAAAACCAATGCCGACCAACAAGCCATTAAAACACTGACTAAAGAGTTAGAAAGACGTTTAGGGAAACGAGAAGAGTGGGACTTTGCGACTCTGCGTAGCCTGTTTGACAGTCTAGCACTTGGCCGCAAGCGCCGCCGCCGCTCAGAACAGCATGAGAAAAACTGGCTGCGGCTGGCGGGTTTCAGCTTGCGACCCGGTTTTGGCGATGCCACCGACAGTTGGCGGATTGAACAAATTTGGGCGTTGTACCAACAAGGCATTCAGTTTGCTAACACTCAAGGTTGGACGGACTGGTGGGTATTCTGGCGTCGAGTTGCGGGCGGTTTAAATCAAGAACAGCAAGAAACCTTACTTGCGGATATTGCTAAATACCTGCATCCGAGTGCTATGCGTACGCCTGCTTCGACCAAAGAAGCCCAAGAGAAAGGTTATGAAGCTATGGTACGGTTGGCGGCTTCGTTAGAGCAATTACAGGTGGAAGATAAAACTCTGCTCGCCACTTGGTTTTTGAATAAAGCACTGAACCACAATCAATACCAACAAGCACACTGGTGGGCTTTAGGCCGTTTAGCCGCTCGCACGCCGTTTTATGGCAGCCTGCACGCCACACTTCCGAAAGAACAAATCCAACAATGGCTACCTAAGCTCTTAGAGCAAGATTGGTCAAAAGAACCCATGTGTGCTTTCGCCACCGTGATGATGTGCCGCAAAACGGGCGATCGCAGCCGCGATATTGCTGAAGACTGGCGTACGCAGGTGTTGGATAAGCTCAAACAGAGCCGCGTTGCAGAGTCATGGATCAATTTGGTTAACGAAGTGGTTGAACTGGATGAAGCAGAAACCCAACGCGCGTTTGGTGAAAGTCTACCTAGCGGCTTAATCTTGCTGAATCACTAATTCCACTTTGCAAAAAACATGATCATCGGAGCCATCTGGCTCCGATATTCTAAAGGTTTAAGCCACATTCACCGCTTGCAACATGACTCGATTTCGACCTTGTTGCTTTGCTTGATATAAAGCTTTATCCGCTTGACGTAAGACCTCACCATAGTCATATGAAGTATCCAGCATTACCACACCGATACTGACAGAAACGCGGAGAGGCTGATCATCAATACTAAAACCACACGCAATCTCATCGCGCACAGTATCTAGCGCTTTCGCCACACGAGCCTCATCATTTTCACGGGCAAATATCGCGAACTCTTCTCCACCGTATCTCGCGACTACGCAGTCCATTAGGTTTAATGACTCCAGATTCTGGACTACAAAAGTAATCACCTCATCACCAATATCATGCCCATAGGTGTCATTAATCTGTTTGAAATGATCAATATCGACTAAGGCAATTATGGAAGCGGCTTCTGACTGGTTAAGCTGACGTTGTACGAGTTCTTTAAAATAACGGCGATTGAAGGAACCCGTTAACTCATCACGGATGGACCGCAATCGGTGCCATTCAATTTCTTCAAATAGGAACAGCATGAGCATGGTACCGAGAATAATGAAGAAAAACAGATTTTGTACCACAATGGTCGCAGCTCGGAAGACCGCCATCAAAGGTAAGGTTTGGTAAGCCACTAAAGGTATGTAGAGAACGACCATCATCATAGCCAGAACGACTGCCAACAGAGTTTGCTCTGGTCGTCCACGCTGCCCATTTTTAGCGGCTATTAAAGCAACCCCTAAATACACCGCTGACATGTTCACAGAGGAAACCAAAATACGAATACCCAATGCATCAGGATCCACCTTAAACAAGCTGTACTCAAGCAACGCAAATAAGAATGAATGCCCAATAGCCAAGAGATATAAGCTCATTCGAATTGGCTTTTGATACCAGCGCAAGACGGCAAAAAGCATGCAATAACAGCCAAGTTGATACAGCAAGTTATTGGTGAAAATGGCAAACGCCATAGGGAGGATAAAACGTAATGAAGAGGTGGTATAAGCCAATCCATAGGCCAAAAACAGCAAGACAAACCATGTTGCCGTGTCCAGTTTATGCTCACTGAGCTTGCTTCTCAACATGTAGATAAATGATGCCGCGATTCCACTGCACAGTATATTATTGATTAACGTAGCAATTTCTAAGTAAGACAGATCCATTAACTTTAGCCATCCTGGATGAAAAGAAGAAACTTAATCCCTACTTATTTTGGCGCCCTTCATCCCAAATGACTACTAAAATATAATTTATCTAACAACTTAAGCTCGCATTAATGTCTAAAAAAGGTGTAAGATCCGTTGCCACAAAACGACAATACTATATACACTTTCCGTCAGTGCCTTTGGCTAGTAACTGCTTAGACAGTTTGCTCTTTTGCTTAATTTCAGCTTTCTTCAGGGTTACATTCGCAAGAAAGTCCATGTACATCGGTTAAACAAGCTCTGGTTGCAAATAAGCCCATGGAACAAGATAAATTCACACATATTTTTCGTTTGCCAGGATCAATCCAAGTTCGGATAGCTAAATGGCAGCAAACCTTTCGTGGTAAATCGGATTTGGTACTTCACCAAGCCTTGGTAGCTCGTAATCGTCAATATAAGCAAGCAGATTTCCAGCCTAAAGGTTGGTGTGTCAACCTGTTCGATCCCAAAGAAATTTCGATTACCCATCACGGTGACTACATCCAAACTGCGATGAGAACTATGGTTGATAGAAAAGTTTCCTATAAACGCATTTATCTCTCTCGCATGCCTTTAGAACAGGCAACCGAAGAGCTGCGCAGTTTTAAGCTAGCTTGGATTAAAAAACACAATATTGTTGCTAAACATTTTAATCAGATCCAAAAAGAGACATTTCTGAATTATGCCCGAGAAGAAATCGAAACTCTGTATCCTGCAATCCCTGATCAGACTTTTGAACGTGCGGTATGGAATCGAATCGTCAGCCAAGAATTTGGCTCTGAGAAAAGTTATGAAGACCCTTATTTTGTAATCAAGAAAGCTCAGAAACCACAAAATAAAGTGAAAAATCACCACTCAAAATCACCTGATAAACCAAAGCAAAACCGGAGGTTTCGCCCTAAGCACTCTGATTCACATAATATCAGGCATCCATAAAGCTTATCTCATCGTATGGCCACATCTATGGCTATACGCCACAGACTAAACCGCGATAGCCCAGCTATAAGTAAGTAGTCCGAAAGTTCATCCCCCATGAGCATAGACACACTATGAAATGGGGGTAATTCACGTAGCTAACACCGCTGCAACTTAAAATAGTTAAGGGATACCATGCATTATCCTGCTAGGGTTGTTTCATCATCTTTGTCTCGATGGGCACAATAAATCATCCCACCGGATTGATGCTTTGCCACATACATCGCTTCATCAGCAATACGCAGTAATTCTGGCATTTGTACCGCCTGATCTGGGTAGAGTGCTATACCAATACTCACACCGACAGTTAGCTCTTCGTTATTCACCAACATCGGTTTGGTTAACTTATCGAGAAGTTGATAGCTTTTACTTCTTACGCCAGAGTGATCTTGCAAAATATCCAAGCAGACCACAAACTCATCGCCTCCTAAGCGCCCACAAAAGTCTGATTCTCGGATCGTCCCCTTTAACCTTTGCGCTATCTCTTGCAATACCATATCCCCAGCTTCATGCCCTTTGGTATCGTTGATCTCTTTAAATTTATCCAAATCGAAAAACAATAAAGCTAATTTCATGTCGGAACGTTTGGCTTTTACTAATGCTTGGCTCAACTGTTGTTTGAAAGCTCGTCTATTTAATAGGCCTGTTAGTGAATCCCTTTCAGATAGGAAACGTAATTCGGCTTTTTGGCGTTCTAATTTCGCCGTTTTTCTTGTCACTTCGGCTTGTAATTCATCTTTAGTCACCGTTGTACTCTGAAGATAAGATTTCATCTGATTGAAAAACTGCGTTAATTCAATGAACTCCAGCTCTCGACTTTGTATGGTGATTCGACTGGTCAAATCCCCTTTCGCCATCAGCGATATTCCTTCATGCAGGGTTTTACATCCATGCTGAAAACGACGTAAAACAATTAATGCAATTCCACACACAATCGCAGAGAACAGCAGTAAATGCAGCATAGTCGTCAATAGTAGGGTTCTCTGGCTTGAGATGTTATTCGCCATCACTTGCCGCTGAATGTATGTTAATTCTTCATTCATATTCTGCACCAAGATATTGTAGCGAGCATGAAACAATTCGTACGTCCCTAATCCATCGATCAGCTTGGTAATCCCAGCCTCCTGTGCCAACTTGCGTTCTTGTTCTAATAGGCCAGCCAGACTGTTGTTCATTCGCTGAATATTGTTCAGTTTTAGGTCGATAATCGTTTCTTCAGCTAATTCTCGTGCCAAAACTTGTTGAGCAAGATAAACCAATTCGAGACTATTTGCGTCCTTATACTGTAAGAAGCTCCACAACTGCCCCCTCAACATCGCTACACTATTTTGGATTTCTAAAATGGTATTAAGTTGCTCATTTGTCTGCCGCTGTTTTTCTGCCAAATTGAACAATGAAAACGCAATAAACCCCACCAATAACAGAGAAGCAATAAATAGCGCGGTCATTTTTCGAGTCAGTGAGTTGATCATGGCTTAATCTCCTCATTTTGCAGTGCAGCAATCAGCAACTCATCAGCCATCAGTTGCCGATAATCAGGTAGCTGTCCTTGTACAATTTGGCTCTCAATCGCCCAACGGCCTTGCAGTTGTAAATTCGTCAATAAGGTATTCCCCAGTGAGAGACGAAACGAGTAATCCTGCCATGACCACTCTAGCTGTTTTTCATCAATACTGAGCACTAAAGCAATACGTTGTTGTGTTTTTTCTGGATTTTTATGCATCCAATCAATGGCTTGCTTTAATGCTTGTAAAATTGCAATAGCAGTCTTTCTATCTGATGTAAGGGTATTTTTCATCGCGAGCAGGTTAAACGACAAAGTATAAATACCTGGCAAGCTGAGGTTAGTAACGTTGGAATGAGCAGCCACATCGATTTTGTAGCCCCAAGGCTCCCAAATAGACACTGCATCAAGCTGTTTATCAAAAAGTTGTTGATAAAGCTGGTCGGCGGAACCATAAACCTTATCGATAGAAATCCCTTTTAAGTTATGCGCTAGTAATAAAGTGTCAAAATAAAACTCACTTGAGCTCGCTTTAATCATCCCGATTCGTTTATTTCGCAGATCGTTAATGGATTGAAGATCATCCCCTTTTAAAGCGAGTAGCTTAAGATCATTATCCGATTGCACAAAACTCACCACTATTTGAAAGTCTTGCCGCTCAAAGCTAGTGAACATGACGACCGATTCGGAGGCCGTTGCGTAATCAACATCTCCCTTTAGCAGTGCCTTGCTACACTGAACACCGCCACTACATCCAACTAACTCAACATCAATGCCTTGTTGTTTAAAAAAACCCAGTTGTTCAGCAATATAGAAAGGGGAAGAAAGAGGGGTTTGCGATACCGCAATCTTTACCGGAACCGAAGCTGTGGATAAGGAAAGACCGGAAGATGCCATTAAAGACTCCCACCATCGCCATCCACCAAAAGCGAATACTATCAGTAATAGGTAAACCACTCTACGATGGTTTTGCCTAGCCAAGAACATGCCAACCTCTGAATCTATTTGAATATCGTTATATCACTCAGTTTAGATGCTATTTGGCTATTCGCGAGTGTTGCTATAAGCCAACAACACTCGATCATTTGGCTTTTATTACATCGGAAAATCTAGCTTGATGATTTATCAAGTAGTTTCCATTTGTGATTAATGTGTTACATCATCAGAACGTTCGCCAAAATTAGCTTGGTCGTAGATATCAGCTAGCGACTTTTGATGTTTATGTGAAGTCTTCCTGTACTTTCTCGGCTCAAAATACCGCTCTACTTGCTGAAGGGTTTCTTCATGTTGTTTGGCTGATTGAATAAACTCGGGATTGTTCATCGCTTGCTGACGCAGACGATTAACACGTTCTAGTGTGTCTAAAAACATATCAAGCCCTCCAGTACTGGATATAAATACAGCATAAAGCGCATTAAAACATTGTCAATAGCATTGCTGTATTTTTATACAGCAACTCCATCAAAAAAATCTTGACTTTACGTGACTTATTCGCAGAGCAAAGAAGAATGAGCATTCATTCGATTAGCAATGCTGTCACCGTCACAATTCAAGAGAACTGCTAGAGCAACGCGTTGTTTATCAAGAGATCGTTCTGTATATTTCCCGAACTAAGATCACAGAATTTAATTATGAAACTTTATTTGCAATGCGCTTTGCTTGCTTTCAGTCTCTTCTCATCATTTTGTTATGCTTTTGAACGATCCTCATGGGAAGAGGTCTACGAGAAGTCGTTACATAAAAATGGTGATAGTGCTTTGCAACTATTACATGACCGCTATTTCGCCCTCCCCTCAGGAGCTGAAAAACTTTATCTGGCATCCAAAATCCATGGGTATTTTGTGCTCAGAAGCCAACCTTACTTCGGGGAAGCAACTAGCAATCAAGATGCTTATTCAGAAACAGAACGTCGTTTCGTTGAAGCGCTTAATTATGAGGAAGCACTAAATTACCAAAAAGCTGAAGAAGCCTATCTGGCGTTTTACGCCGATATGAACGAGATCGACGATCAAGATGGATTGGTATTGTTTGAGTATCATCTTTGCCGGCTATACCAGCGTAGTGGCCGCCCCTATAAAGCACGTTTTTATTGTTCCCAAATGGATCAGAGGCTGCTTAATTCAGCAGACCCACTTTTTCCACGCTACCGAGGCTTACATTTGGTAGCAAATAACCTTGAGTTTTTAGGTGAATATCAAGAAGCATCGGAGACTTATGAGTTGTTACTTAAATTGCTACCCGACTATGTAGACCCTTCAGGCGTATACAATGATGTGGGGCTATTAATGAGCACGTTGGGACAACATGAAGCTGCGCTTGAATATCTAAACAAAGCGTTAGAATACCGAACAGAACAAAATAACGCCTTATTGCTCGCACAAGTAGAGCACAGCTTAGGTGATGCTTATTTCAAACAAGGAATGTATCAAGAAAGTATCCGGCATTTTTATCAAGCAGAACAACGGATTTCCCCTACCGGCTATTTGTTTGGATTAGCTTATGTTCACCTTGGTTTGGGTAAGGCGTACATTGAATTAGGAAACTTTACCGAGGGTGATCAGCACCTGCTACAAGCCCTGGAATATGTAAACAAGCATCAAGATCAGAACCTAAAAGGACTGATTTATCTCGCACTTTCACAAGCCTATTTCAAAGAACAAAAATATACACAAGCCTCCAACTACGCAAACCAAGCGGTAACGATTAGTGACCAAGCATCATTGCCTCGGATTAAAGCTAAGGCATATCTACAATTAGCAACCGTTGCTGATACTCAACAACAGTACCAACAGGCTTTGGTTTGGTATAAACAATATGCAGAGAATGAGTTACAAGTTCGTGATAGTGAACAACGGAAAGCATTCGCAGCGCTCAATCTTTCCAAAGCGGAATTCGAGGAAAAGCACAGTGCGAATTTTTGGAGGGAAAACTATCAAACCTTAGTGAAGAAATACGACTTCCTAAAATGGCAACGTATTTCACTGTCTATTTTGATTCTTACACTTGCCGTTGCTCTGCCCTTTGCATACTACCGCCCTAAGAAAAAGAGCAATTCTGCTAAGTTGGACATGTTGCAAGGTGTCATTGATCGAAATGCTGGTTTGGAACGTTTAACCAAGCTCAAATCTTGCAAGCAAGCTGAACAAACACACCTTATTGCCCTGCTCGATATCGATCAACTTCGTCAGTTTAATGAACGATTTGGCTATGAGAGTGGCGATAAAGCCATGCAAGACATCTTTGACGCTTTACGTTCCCAGTTCCGAAATGAAGACTTCTTATGCCGAATCGGTGACGATGAATTTTTACTTATACTTCCGAACTGTGAACGAAGCCGCGCTGAAACTCACCTCTTCACTCTTCATCACTCAGTCAACGCACAAACGGAATCGGCTACCGAAAACCCATTCAATTTAAGCATCACCATGAGTTATCTGGCACTAGAGGGAGCATTGGCGAATTTTCACAGTATCTACCCTTATTTGGATAAAGCCATGAACATCGCCAAACAACAAGGTCGGGGCGGCTTTATTGATGCACAAGATTACACTACTGTGATACGGACTGCTTCATCACCAATGTATTCAAAATAGCCGTGCGATTTTCGAGATATTCATTCAACCCAGCTTGGCGTAAATGACAGGCTGGACATTCACCACAGCCATCACCAATCAACCCGTTGTAGCAGGTTAACGTTTGCTTACGAACGAGCTCAAGCGCGCCAAGCTGATCGGCCAGTGCCCATGTCTGCGCTTTATTGAGCCACATGAGCGGTGTACGAATGTTCAGTGACATATCCATTCCTTTCGCTAACGCTTGGTTCATGGATTGTACAAAATCATTTCGACAATCGGGATAGCCTGAAAAATCCGTTTCACAGACGCCGGTAATCACCGTATCAGCCCCAATTTGATAAGCGTAGATACCGGCTAAAGTCAAAAACAGAATATTGCGCCCCGGAACGAATGAATTCGGCAAACCGTTGGCTTGCAATTCATGAGAAACGGGAATGTCATCACGGGTTAAAGAACTGATTGCCAACTCGTTGAGCAGGTTTACATCCATCACTTTATGCGCGGTAACACCCAACTGTTTCGCCAATTTCTGGGCGATTTCAATCTCTAGCTTATGGCGCTGACCATAATCAAAAGTGATAGCGTGCACTTCATCAAATTCTTTTAACGCTTGCACTAAACAAGTTGTTGAGTCTTGGCCACCACTAAACACGACAACGGCTTTTTTCATTCAGTGTTCCTTCTAAGCAATATTCAGATATTTGTGAGTTTGGATGGAAAGACGCCAATTGCGTGCAATACAAGTACGAATGCACAATTCTGTTGCCCTCGGCTTTTGGCTGATAGGCTGTAAAGCAATGACAGTGGCCGAGCTGACTTTTGCACGCAACAACAATGCATCAAGGTTCTCGATGTCATTTTCCGTTGCAACGGGGTGTTTAATCTCGTTAGCACGCTGTAAGGAAGAATCCAAAATTGGTAATTTCCCTTTCATGGCAACTTTGGGTGACACCGTCACCCAAGTATTGGGCGTAGCAAGTATTTCATACGTCCCACTGGTTTCGATTTGACACTGACAACCAATTGCTTCGAAAACCTGTGTCAGTTCGGTTAAATCATAAATACACGGCTCACCACCAGTGATCACAATATGCTTCGCTTGATACTCTTGTGTTTGATAGCGTTGTACCACATCTTGTGCGCTGGCTTGGCACCAAGTTGGAGAGTCGCCCGCTTTCAAGAGAATGTGTGAAAAATCAGTTTGTTCAGATTCCAACATATCCCACGTTTGCTTAGTATCACACCAAGCACAGCCAACAGGACAACCTTGCAAGCGCACAAATACTGCAGGAACCCCAGTAAATACACCCTCACCTTGGATGGTTTCAAACATTTCATTGATTCGGTACAAGATAAACTACCTAACATGGATAAACAGAATTTCTGGGGGCAGACCATAATGGAGAAGGCGATCAAGGTCAATTTAATTGCGGTAACAACATACAAAATTACTCATGTTTTCATTTATTACCTTGTTTGCTCACAGTTCGAATTGGAAGTGTATATAATCGAGCTCCATCTCTTCTTCCATTTTACGTAGGTAACTGATGTATAAACTGATCGCGCTCGACATGGACGGTACACTACTCAATAGCCAAAAGCAGATCTCTCCACGCACTAAGCAAGCCATTGCCCAAGCTCGTCAGCAAGGTATTCACGTTGTGCTTGCCTCAGGCCGTCCGCTTGATGGTATGCGCAGTAAGCTCGAAGAGCTAAAATTAACCAGTGATAACGACTATGTGCTCTATTACAACGGTTCAATGGTAGCCAACGTGGCGAACGGGCAGATTATTCATCAACAAATCTTAGATGGGAAATCAGCGAAACGTGTTGCTCGTCTTGCACAAGAATGGGGACTTAATACTCATGCGTTTAGCCAGATTCATGGTTTGATAACACCTAAAACAAGCCAATATACCGAAGTTGAAGCCACAATTAATGGTGTATCAATCACCGAAATGGATTTTGAGCAATTAGAAGATAATCATCCGATCATTAAGAGCATGATTGTGGGAGAGCCGGAAAAACTCAGCCAAGCGATCAGCCACTTGCCTGCTGAATGGCGTAACGACTTCACTGTGGTACAAAGTGCCCCTTTCTTTCTAGAGTTTCTGAATATAGGCAGTAACAAAGGAGTAGGAGTAAAAGCAATTGCACAACATTTAGGCATAGACGCCTGTGAGGTTATTTGCATGGGCGATGCGGAAAACGACCACCACATGCTCGAATATGCAGGATTGGGGATTGCGATGGCCAACGCTATGGAAGAAACCAAACGTATTGCGGATCACATAACACTCAGTAATGATCAAGATGGAGTCGCCGTTGCGATTGAGCACTTTGTTCTAGGCTGCCTAAGCGAAGCTTAATATTTTGCAGGTAAGGCGACCTCGCCTTACCTTATCAGCTCTGTTGAGCTAACTTCAACACACATGCTTTACCTTGCAGTAACACGTATTCGCTGCTTCCTCTAGGAATCAACACACAGATCGTTTGTTCTTCTCTCTGAGCTTGTAAAAGTAGAGTGCTCAATTCGGTTGAAGAGTAAAAACCTTGTCGCTGAGCATCACGCCGGCAAAGATCAATAAACGCAAATGGACAATCTTGCGTGTGCAAGATCAATTCCGCTTGTTGCATGTGCCGTAGAGCCTTCAGTGAAAGCAATTCAACGTCACATCCAAATTCGATCCAAGTCACGGCTGCGCACTTATCTACCACTCCATCCAGAGATTGAATATATATGCGTTCTAGAACTTCTCTGCTTGAAGCATTTTTCACTTCTGGGTGAGCAAAAAAACGCTCCCAAAATTGCCGACGCAGATCAACACTCGGCAGAAAGTCTTTAATCGAATTGCGTTTTGATGCCCCAAAATCGGCAAGCAATCCAAGGTTTTGTGCTAACACGGATTCGATGGTTTCACGAATATTACGAATCAGGACCGGAGAGGCACCACCACTAGAAATTGCCAGTTGGATCCGCCCCCGCTCGATCATAGATGGAGTAAGAAAATCGCAATAGGGTTGATCATCAACCACATTCACTAAAATCCCCTGCTCTTTCGCATCCTTGTGTACCTGATGATTAAGCTCTGGATTGTCTGTGGTTGCCCACACCTGCACGTAACGTTTCTCTAACCAGTGAGATGAATAAAAATGCTGAATCCAATGACATTTCCCTTCCTGTATCCAGCCTTGTAATGTTGGCGCAACCTGCGGAGAAATCACGGTTACTTTGGCATCCGCTCTCAATAGTGCATCAATTTTTCGGCAAGCCACCTCACCACCGCCAACCACCAATACCGGTTTATTCGTCAGATCCAAAAACAACGGAAAATAGCGCATAGTACTTCTTATGGTTTGTCTATCCTTAACTGCAAACCATGCTACCAAAATTGGAGCAGAAAAAGCATCTCATAAAAAAATGAAATAAAATCTGTGCAAATTTCACCCATTATTTAGCGTAAATCACCAATCCTTAACAAATTTACAGAACTATTAATTAGAATTCTGTTTCATCTTCGTTATGCCATTCTGTTGCACTATTCTGTCACCCAGTCGAACTATTTACATTAATTTAACAATTGTTCATTCTTGGCGCAGTTAGGGGATTGATGAAAAGCAACTCTTTTCAACGGTAATTTGAGAAATTGTTCATCCTTACCTACGCTTACAACTGGTTGATTTGTCAATGTGCAACTACATCAGCAGCAACCTATAACAAAGAAACACAACATAAATGAACCCTTGTATCAGGTGTCACCTGGTCAAAAACGGATCAAACAGGAAGGATACAAATGGCGACTAAACTCACTGTTCTTGCTTCTGTCATTGCGGCCTCATCGGCGCTAATGACTTATTCGGCATCCGCCGCAGAAAGCACACTAGACAAAGTGTTATCACAAGGTTTTATTACTTGTGGCGTCAGTACAGGTTTACCAGGGTTTTCTAACCCTAATGCAAAAGGGGATTGGGAAGGGATTGATGTTGAGTATTGCCAAGCGCTTGCAGCTGCAGTGCTCGGCGATAAAACCAAGGTTAAATTCGTTCCTCTCACCGCGAAAGAACGTTTCACGGCACTACAATCAGGTGAAATTGATGTTCTGTCGCGTAACACCACATGGACTCTGCAGCGTGATAGCGCTCTGGGCCTTAACTTTGTTGGCGTGAACTACTACGATGGCCAAGGCTTTATGGTGAAAAAAGACTTGGGGATCAAAAGCGCGAAAGAACTGGACGGAGCCTCTGTGTGTGTCCAATCTGGAACCACTACAGAACTCAACCTCGCGGATTATTTCCGCAATAACGGCATGAAATACAAACCGGTGGTATTTGATACCTCAGCACAAACCTCAAAAGGCTTTGATGCGGGTCGTTGTGATGTGCTCACTACCGACCAATCCGGCTTGTATGCTCTCCGCCTAAATCTAGAGAAACCAGATGCAGCGGTCGTTCTTCCCGAAATCATTTCTAAAGAACCTTTGGGACCCGTTGTACGCCAAGATGATGATAAATGGTTCAACGTTGCTAAATGGGTTCTTTACGCGATGGTCAATGCGGAAGAGTACGGCATCACCTCAAAAAATGTTGATGAGATGATGAAATCCGAGAACCCAGAAGTAAAACGTATCTTAGGTCTTGATGGTCCGAAAGGTACTGGCCTCGGCATCCGAGATGACTGGAGCTATCAGATTGTCAAACAAGTAGGTAACTACGGCGAAAGCTTTGAGCGCACTGTTGGCTCCGGCTCTCCACTAAAAATTGACCGCGGCGTAAATGCTCTTTGGAACGCAGGCGGTTTTATGTATGCGCCACCTATCCGTTAATCAACACTCATAACAATACCTGATCACCTTGAAGTTTCAGTACGTCATCTTTACAACTTGCGTACTGAAGCTTCAAGTCAAAAAGGAAATCTTATTTAGCCATTCGCTAGATATAAATGGATAAGAGGTTACAGCTGTATGAAACCTACAAATACTCCTGCGTCTCAACCTTCTGACGCACATTCAAAGCATGTCAATTTGCTTTATAACCCAACTTTTCGATCTGTTCTTTTTCAGCTAATAGCTGTATGTGCCTTAGGTTTTTTTCTATACACCATAGTAAACAATGCCTTAAATAACCTTGAATCCCGAGGTATTGCCACAGGATTTGCTTTTCTAGACCATGTCGCTGGATTTGGCATTAGCCAATCTTTAGTGGACTATGATGAAACCTACAGCTATGGCCGTACTTTTTTGGTCGGTCTACTCAACACTGCCCTAGTTTCTGTATTAGGGATTTTTTTCGCCACATTGTTAGGGTTTGCTTTAGGTATTGCCCGACTCTCCACGAACTGGCTCATCAGTCGTCTCGCTGCGGTGTATATTGAAACTTTCCGTAATATCCCACTTCTTCTGCAAATTTTCTTTTGGTATTTCGTTGTGCTACAAGCGCTACCTTCAGCCAAAAATAGCATGCACCTTGGCGAATGGCTCTATCTCAATGTTAAAGGCCTCTACTTAGCCAAACCGATTTTTGAATCGGGTAGCTTATGGGTATTTATTTCTCTCCTTATGGGGATCGCTGCTTGTTGGTTGTTGAGCATTTGGGCCAATAACCGTCAGCGATTAACTGGGCAACAAACACCAATGGGAAGATACATACTCATTGGTTGCGTTGGTTTCCCTCTCTTGGTTTATTTTTTACTCGGCCAACCAATTAGTGCGGAATACCCTGCATTACGTGGATTCAATTTCCAAGGCGGGCTCACCGTTTTACCTGAACTCGCGGCATTACTTGTTGCACTTACTATTTATACCGCTTCATTTATTGCCGAAATTGTACGCTCAGGCATCAACGCAGTGAGCCATGGTCAAACCGAAGCTGCGATGTCACTGGGATTACCGCGCTCAAAAACCTTGAAACTGGTCATTATTCCGCAAGCTTTGCGCATCATTATCCCGCCGCTAACTAGCCAATATCTGAACTTAACCAAAAACTCCTCTCTTGCAATGGCGATTGGTTACCCTGATTTGGTTTCTGTTTTTGCTGGTACCACTCTCAACCAAACAGGCCAAGCCATTGAAATCATCTCAATGACCATGTTGGTTTATCTGAGTTTGAGCTTGCTCACCTCAGCACTCATGAATTTATACAACCGAAAAGTCGCTTTGGTGGAGAGATAATTATGAAGACACATCAATTTCAACCAAGCTTGCCGCCACCAAGTAACACCACAGGACTTATTGGCTGGTTACGGAAAAATTTATTCAATGGCCCCTTTAATACCCTAGCGACATTAATATTAGGCTATTTTGCACTGCAAGGTCTTTGGCATATTTTCCACTGGGCGATTCTCGATGCCAACTGGAGTGGAAGCACTCGTAACGACTGCACTCTTGATGGAGCATGTTGGGTATTCATCAGCACACGCTGGGAGCAGTTTATGTACGGCTTCTACCCTGCGGCAGAATTGTGGCGACCACGACTCTTTTTCATCACTCTAGCGATTTTCGTAGCACTGCTTGCGTATGAGAAAACACCGAAAAGAGGTTGGATCTGGCTTGTTTTTGTCAACATCTACCCTTTCTTCGCCGCCATACTGTTATATGGTGGAGTGTTTGGTCTGGAAGTGGTTGAAACACATAAATGGGGCGGCTTGCTCGTCACCTTGATCATTGCCTTGGTCGGCATCATTGTCTCACTGCCGATTGGTGTTGCACTTGCCTTAGGACGTCGTTCCGATATGCCGATCATTCGCAGTTTATGTACTGTGTATATTGAAGTGTGGCGTGGTGTTCCACTCATTACCGTACTGTTTATGGCTTCTGTAATGCTACCGCTATTTTTATCTGAAGGCTCTGAGATCAATAAATTGCTTCGCGCCTTAATCGGCGTCGTCATGTTCAGTGCCGCCTATATGGCCGAAGTGATTCGTGGGGGCTTGCAAGCCATCCCGAAAGGTCAATATGAGGCTGCGGATGCACTCGGGCTTAGTTATTGGAAAAAGATGGGGCTGATCATTTTACCGCAGGCTCTAAAAATCACTATCCCATCGATCGTGAATACCTTTATCGGGCTGTTTAAAGACACCAGTCTAGTTTTGATTATTGGTATGTTCGATGTTTTAGGTATTGGTCAATCCGCCAACACCGACCCTAATTGGCTCGGTTTTGCCACGGAAAGTTATGTTTTTGTCGCGTTAGTGTTCTGGGTCTTCTGCTTTGGCATGTCAAGATATTCGATTTGGCTTGAAGGCAAGCTCCACACCGGTCACAAACGATAAGTCACTCTCAAGGAACGAATTATGACGCAACAACTCAACCAAGAATTTATGATTCAAATTAAAGACATGAACAAATGGTATGGTCAATTTCATGTTCTAAAGAACATCAATTTGAATGTCAAAAAAGGGGAAAAAATCGTTATTTGTGGACCTTCCGGCTCTGGAAAATCCACCATGATCCGCTGCATTAACCGACTAGAAGAACATCAAAAGGGACAAATCATCGTGGCGGGTAATGAATTAACGGAAGATTTGAAAAACATCGAACTGGTGCGCCGTGAAGTCGGGATGTGCTTTCAGCACTTCAATCTTTTCCCGCATTTAACAGTTCTGGAAAACTGCACCCTCGCACCAATTTGGGTAAAGAAAATGCCTAAAGATAAAGCGGAAGAAATTGCGATGAAATACCTATCGCGAGTACGCATTCCTGAACAAGCGGATAAATATCCAGGCCAGCTTTCAGGCGGTCAGCAACAGCGTGTAGCCATCGCTCGTTCTCTGTGCATGAGTCCACAAGTGATGCTCTTTGACGAACCCACGTCAGCTCTCGACCCTGAAATGGTCCGTGAAGTGCTGGATGTTATGGTCGAACTTGCCGAAGAAGGCATGACCATGCTGTGTGTAACCCATGAGATGGGATTTGCAAAAGAAGTAGCGGACCGCGTCATCTTCATGGATGCAGGAGAAATCATTGAAGAAAATAACCCAAAAGAATTCTTCGAGAATCCGCAATCGGACCGTACACAAAACTTCCTAGCTCAGATATTGCACCACTAAGAGTGAAAGATTCACAAGTCACCAAAGATTCAGAAGCGTTAACCGCTTCTGAATTATTTTAAATTCATCGAAATACAATAATCACATTTACGCAATTTAATGAAATATCGTGTTACAACTCAACATAACCCTAACAACTGAATTTGATTATTATTGATTTAGACAGCTCAAGGGGCTTGAAATTTATGGCATTGAGCCTCATAACTGTCCCTGTAGCAATCAGTACTTTTAACAGAGGAAAAGTATGAATACGCCAATGTTTACCCGAACTTCCGGCATGGAACGTACTCTTGAAACCAACAAGGTTCTGAAGAATACCTACTTCCTGCTTTCTATGACCTTAGTCACCAGTGCTATTGCAGCAATGGCGACCATGGCTATCGGCATCTCTCCAATCTTTGCATTGGTGATGCAGTTGGCTGCTATTGGTATTCTGTTTTTTGTAATGCCAAAAGCGATTAACTCTTCATCCGGCATTGTATGGACTTTCGTCTTTACTGGACTGATGGGCGGTGCGCTTGGTCCAATACTGAACTTCTATGCTGCGATGCCAAATGGCCCTATCGTGATTGCACAAGCTCTGGGCTTAACCGGTATGGTATTTTTAGGTCTGTCGGCCTACACAATCACTAGCAAGAAAGATTTCTCTTTCATGCGTAACTTCCTGTTTGCTGGCCTGATCATTGTGATTGTTTCTTCATTGATCAATATCTTTGTTGGCTCAAGCGTTGCGCATCTGGCTATCAGTGGTGCCTCAGCACTGCTCTTCTCTGGTTTCATTCTGTTTGATACTAGCCGTATTGTACGTGGTGAAGAAACCAACTACATTTCAGCAACAATTTCTATGTACTTGAATATCCTGAACCTGTTCACAAGTTTGCTGAGCATTCTGGGTATTATGAACGACGATTAATTCGCCGCTCAATGAGTCTCTCAGCCCGATGTATAACATCGGGCTTTTTTGTACTTGAGCCCAACCTTGAGCTTCGCTACCCTATGCGAAAATTTCCAATCACAGAAACTCATCATGCTTGAATATCAAGGCCAAACTATCGAAACCGACGCACAAGGCTACCTTCTCGACTTTACTCAATGGGAAGAGGGAATGATCACGCTATTGGCGCAGCAAGAAGGGATTGAACTCACGGACGCTCATTTAGAAGTTGTGCATTTCGTACGCCGCTTCTACGAGGAGTTTAAGACCTCACCAGCCATTCGTATGCTAGTGAAAGCGATGGAAAAGGAACACGGCCCAGATAAAGGCAACAGCAAATACCTGTTCAAGCTCTTTCCTAAAGGCCCTGCAAAACAAGCCACCAAGCTTGCCGGATTACCAAAACCTGCCAAGTGTTTGTAAATGCTTGACAATTGATGGCAATTGGCGAAGCTTCTCGATAGATTTTCGCCAATTTTACTCACTATAAAATTTCAAAACCGGGGTACTCTTTTTCTGGTTCGCAACTTGAGCGAATCACTTGCTTAACATGGGCTGTTTTGGGGCCAACCTGCAGCCACACATACAATTCATCAAGTTTTTCAGGTAAACCACAAGCCACAACTTCCACATCCCCATCGTGGAGATTTTTCGCATACCCCGTCAAGCCTAATTTCAAACCTTGGTGAGCAGTATGGTAGCGAAACCCCACCCCTTGTACATGGCCAGACACTATGAATATGTCGCATTTTGTTACCATCGCATTACCCCCTAAATCAAGCGAATGATATACTCCGCACTGCATAACCTTTCTGATGCCCTATTCACCAGAACACGAGTCGTAACTATGAAAGAGATCCCCTTTCGTTGGATAGATAAATATCTCATCCATCTCAAAATCCAAGAAAAATTCTATCTGTTATTTTTACTACCTATGGCAGCACTAGTAATCGTCACTTTAGCACTCGATAGTGCCGCTGATTTGATGTTGCAACAGCTTTATAGCCAAGAATTGCTGTTGATGAAAGATCTTATCGAAGCAGGCTCACTCACAAAACAACAAGTCTCTTCAATAATAGCTGACTCTGACACTATTGTTTTTGGTAGTGGTGCTGAGGCCATTTCAGTGATGGATGGGGCATTTAGTTTGACCATGCAACACGATGTAGATCTATGGCATACCTTAACCTTACACCACTGGTTAGTGATCGGGGTTACCTTGCTGACGATGGCCGCTGGGGTTTACTACATCATGACTTTCATTGGTGGTGCCATGTTCTCCCTGCACAAAGCCCTTGAAACACTAGAGAAAGGTAACTTGACCTATCGTATGAACTACTTCCCAGTGCGTGATGAGTTCAGTGAAATTGCGATTACTTTCGATAAAGTGGCTGATCGTGAACAAAGACTGGTTCACTCCATTCAAGAGTCAGTTGCACTGATGCAACAGATCAGCTCAGACCTCAATTTATCAGCGCAAAGTAGCGCAACGGCATCAGAGAGCCAGCAAGAACATCTCAATTCTCTGGCCAGTGCTACAGAGCAAATGGCTTCCACTATTCGGGAAGTGGCAGGCCTTGCTCAAGATTCTAGCCAACAAACTGAAGAAGCTAAACGTGTGGCGCACTCTGGCCAAGCAAAAGTGACTCAAACCCTCACATCGGTTGGGAAATTAGCTAATGAAATCGGTTCGGCATCTCATGCCGTAGTCGAACTCGATACCAATGCAGCAAAAATTGATGCGGTGGTGACTACGATTAATGCGATTTCAGAACAGACCAATCTGCTAGCTTTAAATGCGGCAATCGAAGCGGCACGCGCTGGTGAACAAGGCCGCGGTTTTGCTGTGGTCGCGGATGAAGTTCGAGCACTTGCCGGCAGAACGCAAAGCGCTACAGTTGAAATCCAATCTATGATTGAGGCATTGCAGCGTAACAGCCAATCTTTGACTCAACTTATGCAAGTGACGGTCACCAGTGCTAATCAAGGTCATCAGCTAATGAGTGAAGTGAGTGGTGAAATTAATGCCCTTGCCCAGAAGAACCAGTCTATCTCTGACAGTAGTGTGCAAATTGCCACGGCCTCAGAAGAGCAAGGCGTAGTAGCCGATAATATCGCAGCGAGTGTGGAAGAGATCCGCCAACAAGCCTCTGGGATTCACAAAACGATTCAATCTACAACGCATACCATCAAACAGCTGCGCCAACAAAGTGATCAACTGGAACGATTGCTAACTGGGCTTAACGCCTAATACTGGAGCCGCTAATGCGGCTCTTTTCTTTTGCTTTTCACACTCAGTTCCACGACAATAGCCGCCCATTTGTATTTCCATCAGAGTAGCGTAATGACTCCTGCAATTTATTTGGTCAAAGGCCGTGACAAATCTTTGCGTCGTAAACATCCCTGGATCTTTTCTCGTGGGATCAGCAAAGTCGAAGGGACTCCTGAGTTGGGTGAGACCATCGATGTTTATTCCTTTGAGGGTAAATGGTTAGCGAAAGCCGCCTACTCGCCACACTCACAAATTACCGCACGCGTGTGGAGCTTCGAGCAACAACCCATTGATCGTGATTTCTTCATTAAGCGTATCGAGCAAGCACAACTGCTGCGTAACGATATTATTGAGCGTGATGGATTAACCGGTTATCGCTTAATTGCAGCGGAATCTGATGGTTTACCAGGCATTACTATCGACAAATATCAAGATTATCTCGTTTGTCAGTTACTGAGTGCTGGTGCGGAATACCAAAAGCAAACCTTAATTGAAGCATTAATTCACTGTTTCCCTGAGTGCCATATCTATGAGCGTTCCGATGTTGCCGTACGTAAGAAAGAAGGTTTGGAAGAACGCGTTGGTGTACTTCATGGTGAATTACCACCAAAATCGCTCGTGATTGAAGAAAATGGCGTCAAGATTAGCGTTGATATTGTGGGGGGACACAAAACGGGTTTCTATCTGGATCAGCGAGACAGCCGTTTCCAATCCATGAAATACGTGAAAGATAAAGAAGTGCTGAACTGTTTCTCTTACACCGGCGGTTTCGGCTTGTACGCACTAAAAGGCGGAGCAAAACGTGTGATCAACGCTGATGTATCTCAACCGGCGTTAGATACTGCCAAACTCAATGCGGAATTGAACGGATTTGATATCAGCAAAAAACGGGCGGTGTTCTTAAACGCTGATGTGTTTAAGTTGCTGCGCGAATACCGTGACCAAGGTACGCGTTTTGATGTAGTGGTAATGGATCCGCCGAAATTTGCTGAATCTAAAGCTCAATTAGATGGTGCATGTCGTGGTTACAAAGACATCAACATGCTGGCGATGCAGATTCTAAAGCCAGGTGGCACACTGCTGACTTATTCTTGTTCTGGTTTGATGGATCAAGTGCTCTTCCAAAAAATCATTGCGGATGCCGCCCTTGATGCGAGTCGTGATGTGAAATTTGTCGAGCGCTTTGAGCAAGCTGCCGATCACCCAACGGATACCGCTTACCCTGAAGGCTTCTACCTGAAAGGTTTCGCTTGTAAAGTCCTGTAATAACTAGGGCAAACGAAGTTCATGTAGAGTAAAACGGTCTCAACTGAGACCGCTTTCTATTTGCCACTCTTCACTTTTGACAACTCGGTTACGACCCAGTTGCTTTGCGGTCAACAGCGCATGATCCGCAAGTTTGAGCACCGTTTCATAACATTCTGCTTGTTGAGAGTCCGCGAAACCTATACTCACCGTCACAGTGAGCCCTGAGTCAACTGTCGAGAAATCCACCTGTTCGATTACGTGCCTCAACTGTTCAAAATAACCCCAAGCCTCTTGTTGAGGACCAAAGTACAAGACCGTAAATTCCTCGCCCCCCCAGCGGGCAACTTTCGTTTTGTCTCCAACATATTTCAGTAACTGCTGTGAAACAGACACGATCACCTGATCTCCAATGATATGGGAATAACGATCATTAATCTGTTTGAAGTGGTCAATGTCCAATACTGCGATACAAAGCGGCAGATCGGGCAGTTGAGTAAATGCCTGTTTAAGAGACATATCAAACGCGCGGCGATTGGCGAGTCCAGTCAATTCATCTTCTTTGGACAACCGTTCAAATTTATCGGCTTGAAAACGTAGTTTCTGAGTTTGGAGAGCGACTTGTTCAACGAGGTACTTCTCTCGCCGTTTCATCACTCTAATCCGCCACATCACCACAGAAACCGATAAGGCGATGACCATCAGTACTGCCAAGACGATAACTTCTTTACGCTGCCAAAGATGAGGTTCAATGGTGAAACTATAGCTATACGCGGCATCATTCCATTCGCCATAGGGATACCGAGCACTCACGAAAAACTGGTAATCCCTTGGCTCTAGGTTGGTGTATTCAGCTAAC
Source organism: Vibrio sp. RC586 (assembly GCF_000176715.1). Taxonomy (NCBI): domain Bacteria; kingdom Pseudomonadati; phylum Pseudomonadota; class Gammaproteobacteria; order Vibrionales; family Vibrionaceae; genus Vibrio; species Vibrio sp. RC586. The sequence continues at coordinate 78,863 of NZ_ADBD01000013.1, forward strand.
GTATTGTGACCTCGGTAAGACCAATTTTGGTCAAAGCCTTGCAGTTTGGTTCGGTACTGCAATCGCTCAGACATGACAAAACCCAGTCCAACATAATCAAAGCTGATTCGATTAGTCCCTGCTGGAGCACCATGTTGTAACTCAGGATTAATACTTTCACTATCAAAACTGACCGACTCTAAAACCACAGGTAAACGTAATTCACTTAGTTGCTGTAAGCGTTGAACTTTAATACTAGCCACCCCTTTGGCGGTGGCAAAAAGCAATTCACCATTCGGTAGGCTTGCCGCAGCAGGATTCGTTCCACCATTCGCCTGACTGGTTGCCATCCCGTCACCTTCATCAAAGTGCTCAAATTCAATCTCATTGCCTATTCCGTCCGCAACGGCCTGCATCTGATCATAATTCAGCTTCCAAACTCCACGATTACTGGATAACCAAACATGACCTTCATTATCTCGCAGCATTTGAAAAAACTTATCGATCGGCAATCCTGCCGCTCGGCCAACCAAAGACAAACGGCCATCAATGAGGCGATAACGCACCATTCCTCGGTCGGTCGCCATCCAAACGTAATCCGGTTCCATATAGAAACCAAACACATATTGAGCTTGCTCCATTTGACTCAAATTAACTGGATGGATCTGACCTTGAACATCAAAATAAGCAACCCCTACGGCACTTCCTACCCATAATTGGCCTTTGGCATCCAGAGCTAGAGCCATGATGTAGTCGTCCGGTAGAAGTGAATTGCTTTTGTTATAAGTGGTGAGCTTACCTTGAGGTGAGCGTTTCACAATGCCATTGGGGGTTCCGATCCATAGGTTGTTTTTATCATCTTCAACAATTGCTCTCACCTCATTACTTGGCAAGCCATCATTTTCATCCAATATCCGGGTGATAAAGCCCTTTCTCCAAAACAGTAAGCCTTGCTGCACACTACCAACCCAAATCCCCCCATCAACAGAATTAGACTTGGCTAAACTCAAAACGGAGGGACGTGTACCCACTTTCTGGCGCATTGCATCGTGCGCGAGTCCATCCTCAATGATGCTTAATCCACTACTGGTGCCGACAATCACGCGCTGATCATCAAGAGGGAGTATGGCGCGGACATAATTACCAACCAAACCTTTGTCACTGTTGATATTGATAAAAGGAGCATCACGTAAACGCATCAAACCTGCATTCGTACCGACCCAAATGCTACCTTCGATATCCTGATACCAAGATAAAACTCGGCTATGCGGCAAACCACGATTGGGTTCTAAAAATTGCAGTTGTTGATTTTTAAGTCGAGCGATACCACGGTTAACCGTTCCAATCCACCAATTCCCCACACGGTCTTGCTCTGCCAAAGTAACCGATTCTTTCTCTAAAGGTACAAACAGTGATTGAAAGCGACCCTCTTTTTCAAGCCATACGCCGTGCTCAGTCGCAATCACTAACGCCCGCTCTGAACTAAGAGAAACATAGTTAATTCGTTGATAACGTCCATTGGGCAAATCGACAACCGAAGGTTTGAAGTTGTCAAAACGGTACAACCCTTTATCGGTGGCCGCAAACACGACACCTTGCGGGTTTTTAACTAATCGATAAGCACTAACATCCGTTAACAACCAACGATCTGGACCATATCCTTCACTTCCTAAAGCGGGACGAACCATAACCCCCATACCTTCAATCGCAAGCCACAGGTTTTGTTCGTCATCAATCAAAGCACCATTGACCAAACTGGGCGCGGGGCTAAAAGGATACCAACCATAGCTCAATCGTTGTGTGATGCTTCCTCGCGCTCCCGCCACCAGCAAACCATTACCATTCATAGGTAATAAGGTTCGTGTGCCTGAATCTTCCATCCCTGTTTGTGGGCTACGGTCAAACAGCTCAAAACTGATGCCGTTATAACGTACAACGCCTTCCCATGTAGCAAACCATAAATAGCCATCTCGTGTCTGAGCAATACTATTGATGCTGTTATGTGGCAAACCATCCGTTGATGTCCATGTTTCCACAAAATAATCAGAAATATGCTCTACGACAGCCTGAGCTGAAGAGCTCATGAGCAGTAACCCCGCTGAGCATACCTGCAGCCAATAGCAAGCCAAAAGTCTATGTACTTTCATTATTCTAATTGTCCTTCATGTCAGAAACGGCGACTGTCTCAAGTCCTCACGATTTCAGGCATTAGTCTGGAAAATTTTATCTGCCCCCAGAATTCGAGTGCAACGCAAATAACCGTATCATCGAAATCAATGAACGGGTCTCTTGTTATATTTGTTGCTAGCCTTTATTGACTCAAACGAACCATTGCATTAGTGAATAGTTCAGATCTTACTGACGTTGTCTGACGATGGTGGCATTCCTTCGTTGCTGATTAAGCCTTTGTTTTTATCTTCCGGCAAGAGTTCAATATTTTTTATTGGGGCGTCAATCAAAGCGGCTAATTATCTATTTTTTGATCACAGAATTCATGGGGATTATGTCAATTTTGTCGCAGAGTGTTAATTATGAGAAATAAACTCAACCTTTGATTTTGAATAAAAATACATCGAAATGACCAGATTACTACTATGAAGTTTAGACTGCGGTTCAAGACTTGCTTCAATGCGCCTGAAATAGTCTATTATCGGCAGGCCAGCATAAATGACATCAAGAACATAAAGATCTAAATACCCTTATTAATCGTCTCTATTTGTTTGGCGAGCAAGCATCTACACTATCCGCACACCAAGCCAAACAGACTAATCATCTTAATTAAGGAAATGAAAATGATTGCTATCGGACAAACCCTCCCAAATGTTCAACTTAGCCAACGCACCGCGGAAGGTACGTTGACACATTCAGTACATACTCTATTTGCAAACAAAAAAGTCGTGCTGTTTGCTGTCCCAGGAGCTTTTACCCCAACATGCTCTGAAGCGCATTTGCCCGGTTATGTCGTACTTGCAGACAAATTTAAAGAGAAAGGCGTTGATTTGATTGCTTGCGTTTCCGTCAATGACGCCTTTGTCATGAAGGCATGGGGGGAAAACCAAAATGCGAGTGAGATACTCATGTTAGCCGATGGTGATGCCTCTTTTACGCAGGCTCTCGGGCTAGAAATGAACACTGGAAGTTTTGGTGGAATCCGGTCACAACGCTACGCGATGGTAATTGAGAATAATATGGTGACGTTACTCAATGTAGAACCACCTAAAACATTCGAGTTGAGTAAAGCTGAAACCATTCTCGCCAGTCTTTAATTCAATCTGCACTCCTCCTGACTCATTTGTCGAGGAGGAGTGCTTAGCCATCTCGTGTTTAAATAGCGGGGTACGATTCCAAAAGCTGCTTAGCTTGCTCAAAATCAAAGTTTTCAATCGCATTGATCAGCTCGGTTTGTTGGGTTGAATCCCACGCGGTTACTTGTCGAATCGGTTTACACAAACTAAGCGCGATAACATCATAATCTTTAATCGCTTGCTGAAGTTGTTGGTACCACGCCGTTGAGTCAAAGTTTTTATCCAGATCCGAATAACTATGCAACTTATCCCACCTTAAAAGTTCTTCACTAACCTGTGTCAGTATGGCTTGAGTTTGCTCTAGCTGTGTTGAGGCTGGTTCAACCTGTTCGCATAAGCCTTGCTCCATCTCCGAAGCAATCTTAGCCAACTCATCTAAGCCTAAGTTGGCGGCAGACCCTTTTAAGGTATGAGCGACACGAGTTGCAGACTCCCAATCTTGCTCTGTAATCAGGGTTGGGATTCTCGCCAACTCTTGCTGCTGGCTTGTAATAAAATGACGCAGAATTTCAAAATAACGCTGTTGGTTCCCTCCAATCCGGTAAATCGCCTGTTCAACATCAATACCAGTTAACTTAGGAAGATCTCGCGCAGAAGAAGTCGTTAATTCGTTTGCCCTATCTCTAGGCCTTATTGCTGATTCTTCGAGTATCAACTCCTCTAGCAAAAATTGTTTTAGGACTGAATAAAACTTATCAATATCAATAGGTTTTGAAAGGTGATCATTCATGCCAGCTTGGGTACAACGCTCAATATCCACCGTCATTGCATTCGCCGTCATTGCCACAATGGGAAGATCTTTCCAACGTTTATCTGCACGAATGCGCTTAGTGGCAGTAATTCCATCCATCACTGGCATCTGCATATCCATGAGAACAAGATCAAAACGAGCTTGCTCAATCTTCTCTAACGCTTCTTGGCCATTATTGGCAACCGTAACCCTGAGTCCTGTATCTTGAAGCAAACCAAGTGCAACTTCCTGGTTCACTTCATTATCTTCAACTAAGAGAACGCTCTTTCCTTTGAAATTGGGTTTACTGTGTGGATGGTGTTCTGAATGTTTATGTCTGACATGTTCAATACCGTAGCTGGTTACGATCGCATCCAACAAATTGGAGGGATTAACAGGCTTAACGATAAGTGCATCAACCAGTTTGCCATTTTCTCCATCGAGATTAATGTCACGTCCATACGCAGTAACAAGGAAACATTTCGTTTTTTCACGAAGACCAAGCGATTGCACTCGGGTCAATAACTCAATGCCGTTCATTCCTGGCATATTCCAGTCCACAAATAACATATCAAATTTCTTGTGCTGAATTTCCGACAACGCTTCAAACCCGTTACTCACAGTCACGACATTAAAGCGCATCGCCGTAAGTAATGAGTCCAAAATGTTACGGGCAGAATCGTTATCATCCACCACCAACACTCGTTTATCTGCCAACCCATGTACAGGCTGAGCAATATCACGCATTTTTGCTTCTTGTAAGCCACAGACGACTGAAAACTCAAAGATGGATCCCTCTCCCTCCGTACTGCGAACTGAGATTTGCCCCCCCATCAGCTCAACCAACTGTTTGCTGATACTCAAACCCAATCCGGTACCACCATATTGTCGGGTAATACTGCTATCGGCTTGTGAGAAAGCGTTAAATAAATCGGTGAGCTTTTCTTTCGCGATGCCAATTCCCGTATCTTTAACTGCAAAACCCAGCGTGACGTACTGATCATTGAGTTGGCTTACACGAGCGGTAATCACAATTTCACCTTGGTGAGTAAATTTCACCGCATTGCCACACAAGTTAACGATGACTTGCCCAAGACGCAGGGGATCACCAATCAGCCCCAAAGGAATATGGGGGTCGATGTCCATCAAAAACTCAATACCTTTCTCCTGTGCTTTCAATGAAATCACCGCAGTGACGTTATCCAACACATCATCGAGATTGAAATCAATTCGTTCCACATTGAGTTTTCCCGCTTCTATTTTTGAAAAATCGAGAATCTCATTAATGATGCCCAACAAATTTTTGGCCGATTCATTAATTCGGGTAACGTACTTACGTTGCGTGGTATCTAATTTAGTATTCAATGCCAAATGTGCCATGCCTAGAATGGCGTTCATGGGCGTGCGAATCTCATGGCTCATATTAGCCAAAAAATCCCCTTTGGCTTGGCTCATCGCATCTGCCGCATCTTTGGCTTCACGCAGTTCCTGCTCCATGACTTTACGCTCAGTGAGATCAAGCAGCAGGCCTACTATGCCATTAACTTTATCGGCTCTATCACCGAATGAAGCTTCATACACCAGCATTTCGTGCTGTATACCTTTGTGATCTGTCATGGATATTTCATAGTTTTGGCTACTTTGCTGCTGAGTGAGCAATGTATGGGCTTGAGCAAAACAATCCGCAACGCAATCCGGAAAAATTTCTTGTGGCTGTTTACCAATCACTTCGTTGCTTTCCAACCCAACCATCTCGAGAAACTGGGCATTAACGGTTAAGAAAGTGCCATTCGCACTTAAGCAATACATAGGATTCGGAGTGGCATCTAAAATCTCTTGGTTGAGTTGGGACTGCTCAAGCACTTTTCGTTCAGCTAAACGTTGAAGTTCAGCATTTTGCGTCAATTGAATCGCCACAGAAAGATCATCCAGCATTTGTGACAACCAGTGGTACTGCTGAATACTGATCATCCCCACTGTACCCAACTCAAGGAGTGCAATAGGCTGCGAGTTCACGTGCAAAGGCAAATAATAGACTTCATTCAGCGCTATCGTTCCTGATGCAGAGACCACTTGGTAATTGCCTCCAAGCGCTTTCATGGCATAAGGCTTTCCAGAACGTAACACACTAAAATGCGTGGTTGTGGGATCACTGTATTCACGCAGAGCCAACTCCGCTTGGCCAACTCCTGCCACACGAGTAAGAATGCCATCACGGTAGATATACAGTCCGATCAATTCAACGGGAAACTGATGCAATAAAAATTGCGTTACCTGTTGACACAGCGCTTCCGTTGTTGGGTTATTTCGGATGATGATATTGAAATCTTTCACCAAGGTATTAAAACTCAACTGCTCAGCAATATGGTGAAATACCACGTTTAAGCTATCGATAAAACGCTGTAGCTCGCCATACGCTTTTTGTGTGAGCGTAAACTCGTAATCTTCACTGCGTACCTGTTTGACCACCGTTTTAAGTAAGGTGGTTAATGGGGCGATGTATACAATCCAAAGCAAGATAAAAGAAGCGATGATCGCCGCCAATAAAACCGCCACCAGAATCAGGTTTAGCCTTTCGTAATACAGTGCCTGTTCATCCACCGCTTTCATTTGAGATTCAATGCGCTGAACGATATTGGCGTGCGCAGAACCAATCGCGGCCATAATTTTGGCTTTTTCGAGAAAATATTTTTCACTGTAGAGCAGAGAGCGCGCATAGTTCAGATCTGGTTCACCTGTATAGCGATACTCGCCTTGAAACTCTTTTTTCCATCCAGTTACGGCCATAAACGCTTCACGTTCTAACGCAACAAGCTGATCGGATAAAGCTAAAGCATTTTGTAATTCTAAAAATTCTACAGAATCGATGCCTGACTGACGAATACGCTCAATGAGCGATGGATAGTGATCAGGTGAGATCGGCTCCCGAGCGTTGTTGCCATTAAGTACAGCCACATCCCAGAATTCATAGTCGTTGTTCACCGGTGCTGGCAACTTACCATTACGGACATCCAACACCTGATTAAATAAGCGCAACCAACGTTCATTTCCTGTACTGGCGTAGGCACGAGCAAACTTGGTCAAATGATCGGAGCTTTGCTTTAGCTCTTGAGATAAGCGATAAAATTGATAAAGCTGCCCACTGTGCTGGTGGCTTTCTAGCCTAAGATCGGCCACTTGCCGAGTGATTTTAAACATGGCTACAGATAAGACCGCCATTAAGCAAAATAGTAGTGCAAACATCGCTTTGATTGAGCGCATGCTATCTCCTTATCAGTACAGGATTTGTGCAGCTTATTTTGAAAGTTTAGCTATAGTTTAAACAATAGATGTCATTTACATCTGAAATACCTAAACTTTGTGATGGATAGGATAGTTTGCATGCCAATCAAAAGCTTGACCGAGTGCACGATACTGATTGTCGATGATTCGCCAGATAACATTGCCTTCATGTCACAAGGTTTGGCGCAGTTTTATCGAGTTAAAGCGGCGCGTTCTGGCAAAGTAGCTTTAGATATTTTAGGGCAGTATCCGATTGACTTAGTGCTGCTCGATATTGTGATGCCTGAAATGTCTGGCTATGAGGTCATTCATCAAATCAAACAAAACCCACTTACCGAGCATATCCCCGTAATCTTCCTGACGGGTAAAAGTAGTCCAGAGGATGAACAACTCGGTTTTGAACTCGGTGCAGTCGACTATGTGTTTAAACCTGCCAGTATTCCTTTACTGAAATCACGCGTGCAGACGCATCTCCAAAACAAGATCTCGAAAGATATTCTGTTGAATCAAAATGATTACTTAGAAACTGAAGTTTTACGCCGTTCAAACGAATTAGATCGCATGCAAGATGCGGTAGTTTTTGCGCTGGCAAGCCTTGCCGAAACACGCGATCCGGAGACAGGTAACCACCTACTGCGTACACAACATTATGTGAAAGTACTCGCTGAACGTTTAGCGACCTTAGACAAGTACCGTGACACGCTGACTCCGAGAACGATTGACACTTACTTTAAAGCCGCCCCTTTGCACGATATCGGTAAAGTAGGCATTCCTGACAACATACTGCTCAAGCCAGGAAAGCTCACTGAGAGTGAATTCACCATCATGCGTAATCACGCACTGCTAGGTAAACTTGCGCTAGAGAAAGCAGAAAAGCTCTCTGGGGCTTGTACCGAGCTGATTAATGCAGCCAAAGAGATCGCAATTGGCCACCATGAGAAATGGGATGGATCCGGTTACCCGCTAGGATTAAAAGGTGAAGCCATCCCGCTGAGTGCTCGATTAATGGCGCTTGCTGATGTGTATGACGCTCTGATTTGCCGCCGAGTCTACAAAGAACCCATGAGTCACGAAGCAGCAAAGACGATTATCTTGCAAGGGGCTGGTTCCCACTTTGACCCTCAAATCATTGATGCCTTTTTGCTTGAGGAACAACGTTTCATTTCCATCTCACAACAATTTGCTGATGAGGACCACGATATCGTGATCCCCCTTTCCGTTCAGTCAGCATCTGGCTGATTCTCTGGTGCAGCCTTTGCAAAAGCAGGTAAGGCTCGCAATGTTTCGGTCACTCTTTGCAAAGTGGGATAACGACTCATATCCATATGAAACCGCTCCGCATTGTAAACCTGAGGCACTAAGCAGACATCCACCAGCGACAACCGATCCCCCACACTGAACTTGCCCGCCGTTTGGCTCACTTTCTCTTCTAAACTTCGAAAACCCTTGTCAATCCAGTGACGATACCAGCGATTTTTCTCATCGTCCGAAGCCGAAAACTCTGCGGAAAGGTACTGCAAAATCCGCAAATTATTGATCGGATGGATATCGGCTGCGATATCGAGCGCCAATGCCTTTATTTGATAGCGTTCTACACCTTGTTCTGGGATCAGACGAGGCTCTGGATAGATTTCATCCAGATATTCAATAATCGCCAACGACTGGTTTAAACACAGTTCACCATCAATAAGCACGGGGATGAGTTCACTGGGGTTGAGTCGATGAAAATCCGCATTGTGCTGCTGTCCCCCATCTTTATTCAAATGCACGGCACGCGACTCATAGTTCAACTGTTTGATGTTCAGCGCAATTCGTACCCGATACGCTGCCGATGAACGCCAATAGCCATAGAGAATTAAACTCATTGCGTCTCCTTGCTGTGCGGCAGTACACGCTGTTCAATCGCCCCAAATACGGTTTGTTGCTGATCGTTGAACATCTCAATACGCACCGTATCACCAAACTGCATAAATGGCGTTTGCGGTTTGCCATCACGCAGCGTTTCAATCATCCGCAGTTCCGCAATACAGGAATAACCCACACCACCCTCACGGATCGCACTGCCGTAATCGGTACCCTGCTTATTGGAGACCGTTCCCGAGCCAATAATGGTGCCTGCACACAGTGCACGCGTTTTCGCCGCATGAGCAATCAACTCTGGAAATGAAAAGGTCATATCCACGCCTGCATTTGGGCAGCCGAACAACTCACGGTTATAGGTAGTGCGCAAAGGTAACGAGAGCCGTTCACCATCCCACGCCTCACCAAGCTCATCCGGTGTTACCGCGACAGGAGAAAAGGCTGAAGAAGGTTTGGACTGATAGAAGCCAAAACCTTTCGCAAGCTCATTCGGGATCAAGCCTCGCAGAGAAACATCATTGACCAGCATCAGTAGCCGAATGGCTTGTGCGGCGTCTTGAACGGAGCTTCCCATCGCGACATCAGAAGTCACCACCGCCACTTCCGCTTCAAAATCGATACCCCAAGCTTCATCAGCCATCACGATCGGATCCCGCGGCGCTAAAAACGTATCTGAACCACCTTGATACATCAGAGGATCAGTCCAGAAACTCTCAGGCATTTCTGCACCACGCGCTTTGCGCACCAGTTCGACATGATTGACATAAGCAGAACCATCCGCCCAGTGATAGGCTCTCGGCAGTGGAGATAGGCACTGCTCAGGGTCGAACAAACGGGCAGTAATGGTGCGCTCGTTCAGCGCAAAATACGCATCCTGCAGTTTTTCCACTAGGGTTGGCCAGTCATCTAAGGCTTGCTGCAAAGTGGCCGCAATGTCCGGCACCGCCACACACAAAGTCAAATCACGGCTGACCACCACCAGTTGACCATCTCGCGTTCCATTTTTCAGGGTCGCTAACTTCATATCGCCCTACTCCTTTTTACTCTGCCAACTGTAAACATACTGCCGATTTTCCACTTGCTGCGCAGCTTCACTGAACTGTAGCGCATGGCGGGTATCAATCATCACCGCCACTTCATCAGTGAATTTTTTGCGGTACTCCAGCCCTGCTTGGAATGCTTTCGGATGCGGACCGTGAGTAAAACCCGCAGGGTGGAAAGTCACCATGCCGGCTTCAATATTGTCGCGGCTGAAAAAATCGCCGGCGTGGTAAAACAGCACTTCATCGTAATCATCGTTGTTGTGATAAAACGGCACTTTGAGTGCGCCGGGATCACTTTCAATCGGACGAGGAACAAAAGTACACACCACAAAGCCTTGTCCGACAAAGGTGGTGTGTGCTGAAGGCGGAAGATGATAGCGATGCGACATCAGCGGGCGAATATCTCGCCAGTTCAGGCGCACCACAGAAAGATCGCCATGCCAACCAACCGCATCCAATAGGTTAAACGGGAAAGTAATAGTGCTGATTTGCCCGTGACGCTTTACCTGCACTTGAGTCTGCTGCTCAGAATATTGCGCTCGGAACTGATCATTGATCGAAGGCACGTCCAACACCGCAGGATCAAACACCGCATGATTTCCTACTAAGCCTTTTTCCGGCAGTGAATACACTGCATCGGTGTTTTCAATCATCAGAATAAACATCGGCTCAATCGGCTCTAACCGCCAGTTGGTCGAGCGCGGGATCAGCACATAATCGCCCTCACTGACAACCAGATGGCCATAATCACAATAGAGATCGGCTTTACCCTGATGGATAAATAGCAGTTCATCGCCATCCGCATTGCGCGCCAAGGCTGGCATAGCTTGGGTAAGTTTCCACACCCGCACTTTTACCTCATGGTTGTGCAGTAACAGTGGTACTTGCCAAGGGGATAAGGCATTGACGCCCTCAACATGGTTGAAGTTAAACGCGCGTGGGCGCAATTCGCCTTCCCACTCACTCCAACCTGTGGGTGCATGTTGATGATGAAAATGAGCCGCGGGGCCGAAAAAGCCACTACGCCCCGCCTCACGTTCATAAATAGCGTGCTCAGGAAAGTCTGCATGTGCCTGCCTTGAACAGGTACCTTCACGATGCGGAAAAGTAATCCATTTATGCATCAGTCAATACTCCACGGCGAATTTGATCTTCTTCAATCGATTCAAACAACGCTTTAAAGTTGCCCTCACCAAAACCTTGGTTTCCTTTACGCTGAATGATTTCAAAGAACACTGGACCAATCACGGTTTGGGTAAAGATTTGCAGCAAAATGCCGTCTTTCATCGGTGCGCCATCAATCAAAATACGTAAGTCACGCAGTGCTTGTACATCTTCTTGGTGACCAACCACTCGTTGATTCACTTTATCGTAATAGGTATCCGGCGTTGGCATGAAGTCCATGCCGCGTTCACGCAAGGTCTTCACGGTATGGTAAATATCGTCCGTGCTGAGCGCGATGTGCTGGATCCCTTCCCCTTTATACTCACGAATAAACTCTTCAATTTGCGATTTATCGTCAGAAGACTCGTTGATCGGAATACGGATTTTGCCGCAGGGCGCGGTCATCGCTCGGCTCACCAACCCCGTCAGTTTGCCCTCGATATCAAAGTAGCGGATTTCACGGAAGTTACCAATGCGCTCATAAAAACCTGCCCACTGGTTCATATTGCCGCGCTTCACGTTGTGCGTGAGGTGGTCAATTTCGTACAGCCCCACTTGCGCTTGCGCTAGGCGTTCTTCGCTGTCAGGGTAAAAATGAAAATCGACATCATAGATGCTGTGGTCACCATAACGATCCACAAAATAGAGCAAGCTGTCACCAATGCCCATCACCGCTGGAATGCTCAATTCCATCGGCCCAATCTCGGTTTTGTATTCAACCGCATCATTAGCCAAAGCATGTTTGAGCGCGGCTGCCGCATCTTTCACGCGAAAGGCCATCCCGCAGACAGAGGGGCCATGTTCTTTAGCAAATGCCTCTGCTTGGCTACGTGGCTGAGCATTCACAATAAAGTTGATGTCACCTTGACGATACAGCCAAGCATCTTTGGAGCGGTGTTTCGCGATTTCGGCAAAACCCAGAGAAGTAAACAGCTGTTTGAGGCTTTCAATCCCCTGTTGATCCGCTGCTGTATATTCCACAAATTCAAATCCATCTGTACCGAGTGGGTTTACGCTATCCATCATCATCGTTTCCTTGGTGAGTGTGATTATTTAAACCATGGCTTAAATGCTGGATAAAGAAAATCCCAATCCGTAAAGTAGGTTAGCGAACGTACCAGTCCCAAAAAGTAACAAAATCATTACATTCATCGCAACCCTATTCATTATCATAAAAACATAACCCACAGCCACGCAAAGTGTAAATTCAACTCATTGAATACTAATAAATAGATGAAAAATTCAGCGTATGAACCGATCTCGATAGAGAATCACCCAAGAGTAAAATTCAACGTACAATGTAACAATATTGTTACTTGTGATTCGTCCTGCGTCTCTTTACAACCTCATAATTCACCAAAGTGAGGGTTACTTCACTCAAGCACGTTTCCCCCACCCTTTTTCGGCTTTTTTTTGATTTAACGCATCTTCTGTGAACTCGATTGCAGGCATGGTGACTGCCTCTGTTCTCAAAGAGGTATTCCTATGAGCCTGATTAATACCCAACGTCTTGTTGATCACTTCCTACAACTGATTCAAATCGATAGTGAATCGGGTAATGAAAAGCAGATTGCTGAAACCCTAGCTGAACAGCTGGGTGAACTCGGTTTCTCTGTGCACAAACTACCAGTCCCTGCTGAGGTTTCTAACGGTTTTAACCTGTATGCCCGCCTAGAAGGCACATTGAACGAAAGCATTCTCTTTAGCTGCCACATGGACACGGTAAAACCGGGCAATGGTATCGAGCCTGTGATTGAAGATGGCATTATCCGCTCCAAAGGCAACACCATCTTAGGTGGTGATGACAAATCAGGCATTGCAGCGGTTCTCGAAGCAGTACGTGTTCTGCGCGATAGCCAACAAGCGCACAAAACCATTGAGATCGCCTTCACTGTGCATGAAGAAGGCGGCCTAAAAGGCTCTGAGCACTTCGACATGAGCAAAGTACAAGCGCAAAAAGCGATTGTTCTCGACACCGGTGGCCCAATCGGCACTATCGTTCGCGCCGCACCGGGTCAGCAAAAAATCGTTGCGCTGATCAAAGGTAAGCCTGCCCACGCGGGTTTAGTGCCGGAAGATGGGATCAGCGCGATTTCTGTGGCAGCAGATGCGATCACTCAAATGAAACTGCTGCGTATTGACGAAGAAACCACAGCCAACATCGGTATCGTTCAGGGTGGCCAAGCGACTAACATTGTGATGCCTGAGCTGAAAATTGTGGCGGAAGCACGTTCACTCAACGATGCTAAGTTAGAAGCCCAAGTTCAGCACATGATCGAAACTTTTGAGCGCGCAGCGGAGAAGCATGGCGCACAAGTAGAGATTGAATCCACTCGCGCTTATAACGCATTCAAGTTGGAAGAAGATAACGCGCACATCCAAGCGATTAAAGCGAGTTTCGAAGCGATTGGCGTTGAGCCAAAAACCAAGCTCAGCGGCGGCGGCAGCGATGCCAACAACTTCAATGCGAAAGGGTTAACCACGGTCAACCTGTCAACCGGTATGGCCAAAGTCCACACCACTGAAGAGTACATTGCGATTGCGGATATGGTGAAAATTGCCGAATTCGTTTGCGCATACACAACGGCTTAGACCGCTTTTTATGCGAACCAAACGCAAACCGGAAGCTCATAGCTTCCGGTTTTTTTCTGGCTCTTATTCATCACTCACTAAGCTGCCGTGATCTCCGGCGTTTTTACGTGGCGGCGTACCAACACAGCAAACAACAAAACCAGCAATGGATAGCGTAATGTTTCACCGACCAAAGCGTACAGTGAACTATGATTGAACGGCTCAATCGCAAACGAGATCCCCTCATTAGCGAGTAGTAACAATGCAATCATCAGCAACACATCACGTAAAGAGAGTGACGCTGAGCTAGGCTTTAACACAGTGACCAATCCGGAGATGGTCACTAACAGTGCTAACCATTGAGTAAAAATGGGTTGTGGCCAGATCAGAGACAGTGTTGCACAAGCAATTGTTATCCCCCACCAAACGGGTTTCGAGCTCAACAAAGATTGCACATTCACTCCAGGTTTAAGATCAAGGCGAATAATATGCCAAGCTACTAACGCACCAAATAGCGCCCCTGCCGCAATATCACTGATAAACGCGCTACCCGAGTAAAAAGAAGCAAACGAGAGCCAAGCAAAAACCCCCACCCAGACACGCATAACCCAACGGTAAGTAAACTCTTGTTGCACATGCCATAACAGAACGCCTAAACAGCTCCACAAAGCTATGGGCAAGTTAGGAAATGCAAAACCATAACTTGGAAACAGTTCTAACCCTGGTTGATATACATGGGGTCTAGGCAACGCAAAGCCTTGCTGGGCAACCAAACAGAGCAGTGATGTTACCGTCATAGCAAACATAATTTTGTAGCAATAAGGTTTACCTAGCTGCCAATAGATGAAAGGAAACAGAACTAAACCAATGACCGGAAGATTAAAAATCATCCCAATCAAAATGAAATTTTGCAGCCAAGGTAGACTCTTTTGCACTTGCTTGAGAGTCAATTGCAGTTGATTGAGCCATTCAAGTTCAACTTGCTGAAATTTAGGGGCAGCTTTGTACAATTCCGCGACATAATCAACAGATTGATCTGAACTAGCTTCAAACATAACAACAATGGATTGCCACTGTTCGGAATAACGATATTCCGTAGGATTCACATGGCTCGGCGTGATCAGCATGGCGGAAATGGTCTCCACACCGTAATCAGGTGCAAACCAAACGGGAAGTTCATAACCACTAAAGCCATTTTTGTATGAATAGGCGATGATCTGAGATTCGCTAATACACTCATAAACCAACGTGGTTGCAGTGCTTCCAAGCAGGCGGCCAACTGAAACCACCATACCCGTTTCTTGCCATGTTTCACGCTGAGCCGCCATTTGCGGTGCTTCATCCGATTCGATAGTCCCACCAGGGAGTGAAAGCTTTCCGGTCAGTACCTCTTTCGTCATCACCAATTTGTTATCGCCACGAATCAGACATAATGCGCCACGATACTCGCTCTCCTGCACAGGATTGGACAGCGCCGAAAAAGAGATCCCCAAACTCAAGGTGAAACCCAACACCAACAAAAGTGCGCGAACATTTACCAACAAGGTACTGTTTCCTTTTAAAAAACGAACTGACTTAAACAAGCGGCTTACGTAACCAATGGATATGCTGAACAAAACCAGCACACTGGTAAAAATTTTGGGCGGACTGGTTAAAATCCCAGACTTCAACAAACATCTGCTTCACCCCGTAATCTTTGAAGACGCGCTCTAATTTATGACATAGCTGACTGGCAATCCCTTGTCCACGAAATGCCGGAACCACATAGAGTTCATCGACACTGCCCATCGCAACCGCTTGACTTACGGTTGAAACCAGCTCACAAAAATGTCCTGTAATAAACCCAACTATCAGCTCTCCCTGCCTCGCGACATACACTAAACATTCAGGATCATCCAGATAGCGAGCGATACTCTTCTCTTGCTCAATCTCTTCCGCGGTTTTGAAATGTTCAGGACACTGCTGATGGTGCTCATCATGCAGCTCAAACATCAACTGATTGAGTTGCTCTAAGTCTGCATCGCTTGCAGCCGAGAGTGAGAAGTTAGCCATTTTGTGATTTTTATCAATTTATAGTGGGGCGAAATTGTATAGGAAGTGCAAAGAAAAATCAGCTTTGTCTGTAGGGATTTTGTGCAATCAGGTTGTTATCTTTGTCACATACATGAGATGGGTAACTAAAAAGTGCCCCAATAGGAGCACTTTCTCAGTGTTAGCATGCGAAATCAGTGTTGAAACACTTTTTCCAGTTCATTCAGACTCATTGGATCATCAATCGTAGAAGGGATGGTATAACTCTCGCCATCGGCGATTTGGCGGATGATACGGCGCAGAATTTTGCCTGATCGCGTTTTCGGTAAGCGCTCCACCACCATGGCATGTTTGAAGCAGGCCACCGCACCTATCTGATTGCGCACACTGGCCACCAGCTCAGATTCCAGCGTTTGTGCATCAATTTTCACCCCATCTTTCAGTACCACTAAACCCAGTGGCAACTGCCCTTTCAGCTCATCATGAATGCCAATCACTGCACATTCCGCAACAGCCGGATGGGCGCCGACGATCTCTTCCATTTCCCCCGTCGATAGTCGATGACCCGCAACGTTGATCACATCATCAATGCGTCCCATGATGAAGAGATACCCTTCTTCATCGAGATAGCCACCATCGCCCGACACATAGTAACCAGGAAATTGTGCCAGATAGCCCGACTCAAAACGGTCATGGTTGCGCCACACGGTTGGCAGGCAGCTTGGGGGCAGTGGCCGTTTCAGTGCCACAAAACCTTGCTGATTGGCGGGCATGTTTTCGCCAAGCTCATTAAGAATCTCCACCTGATAACCGGGGATCGGTTTGGTTGCCGAGCCTGCTTTGACCGGCATAGATTCAAGACCGGTGGGGTTTCCGGCGATCGCCCAGCCTGTTTCGGTTTGCCACCAGTGATCGATCACTGGCTTGCCAGTTTTGGCTTGTACCCACTCCAAGGTCGGCGGGTCAAGTCGTTCTCCGGCCATAAAAATGGTGGTTAACGCCGACAAATCGTACTGTTTTAAGTACTCGCCATTCGGATCTTCTTTTTTGATGGCACGAAACGCGGTCGGAGCAGAAAATAGCGCAGTCACTTGGTATTCCTGACACACTCGCCAAAACGCGCCGGGATCGGGTGTACGTACCGGTTTGCCTTCATACAAAATGGTGGTGCAGCCATGGAGCAGCGGCGCATACACGATGTAGGAGTGACCGACTACCCAGCCCACATCCGAAGCAGCCCAAAACACCCCGTCTTGCGGCATGTTGTAGATGATCTGCATTGAATACTTGAGCGCGACCGCATGGCCGCCATTATCCCGCACTACCCCTTTCGGTTTGCCAGTGGTGCCTGAGGTGTAGAGGATATACAGCGGATCGGTGGCTAACACAGGCACGCAACCGTGTGGCGTGGCCGATTGCACGACCGTGTTCCATTCCAAATCACGAGCATGAGTGAGCTCAGCGCGACATTCGCTGCGCTGATAAACCAAGACTTTTTCGGGTTTCCAGCGGCTATCCATAATGGCTTTATCCACCATGGGCTTGTAGGGAATCACCTTATTGATTTCCACGCCGCACGAGGCGGTCATGATCACTTTCGGCTCCGCATCTTCAATCCGCACTGCCAGCTCATTCGGTGCGAAGCCACCAAACACGACCGAGTGAATGGCGCCCAAGCGCGCACAAGCCAGCATCGCCATGGCCGCTTCTGGGATCATCGGCATGTAGATGATAACGCGATCACCTTTGCTCACCCCCTGTGCGGCCAGCATGCCAGCAATTTTCGCCACACTGTCACGCAGTGCCGAGTAGCTGTAGCGCTGCTTTTTGCCCGTCACGGGAGAATCGTAAATCAGCGCGGTGTGATCGCCACGGCCTTGTTCACAGTGATAATCGAGTGCTAACCAACAGGTATTGAGCACGCCATCAGGAAACCAGCGCTCAATACCGTGCTCGTCATTGGCCAAAATAGTTTGCGGCGGTTCAAACCAGTCGATCTGCTGCGCTTGTTTACGCCAGAAGGCTTCGGGCTGCTCTTTCGCCCATTGATATTGCTCTTGATAGGCAGACATCGCATTACTCCTTGCTCTCACTGAGGGCAGCGTAATTTGCGGGAACGCGTACCCATCCTTCCATTAGAATTCTGGCGCTACGACTCATGATCGCGCGCTCAATTTGCCACCCTTGCTCGCTTTGCTTGGCTTTCGCTCCCACTTTTAAGGTGCCGGAGGGATGACCAAAGGTGACTGACGTACGCTCACCGCCACCCGCGGCCAAATTGACCAACGTGCCCGGTACTGCTGCTGCAGAGGCAATCGCCACAGCGGCCGTGCCCATCATGGCGTGATGCAGTTTGCCCATCGAGAGCGCACGCACCAGCAGATCCACCGAATCCGCTTCTACTGGCTTACCGCTTGAAGCTAAGTAACTTTTCGCGCCGCTGACAAAAGCAATTTTTGGCGTGTGTTGGCGGCTTTGCGCTTCTTCTATGTGCTCTACCAGCCCCATTTTCAGTGCGCCATACGCGCGCAGCGTTTCAAACTTCGCCAAAGCTTGTGGATCACTGTTGATCGCATCTTGCAGCTCAGTACCTTGATAACCGAGCGCTTCGGCATCGACAAAAATGGTTGGAATGCCCGAGTTGATGAAAGTGGCGTTGAACGTGCCGATACCCGGCACTTGCAAATCATCCATCACATTACCAGTTGGGAACATGGCGCCGCTATCATCCGCAGGATCCACAAAATCGACCTGCACTTCGGCAGCCGGAAAGGTCACGCCATCGAGTTCAAATTCACCGCACTCCTGCACCGCGCCATTGACAATCGGTACATTCACCACAATGGTTTTGCTGATGTTGGCCTGCCACACTTTCACCGCCACCACACCATTGTGCGGAATCCGCTCAGCGGGAATCAGCCCTGCGTGGATCGCAAATGGCCCCACGGCGGAAGAGAGGTTGCCGCAGTTTCCGCTCCAATCAACAAACGGCTTATCTATTGCCACTTGCCCGAACAGATAATCTACATCGTGATCCGCGCGTGAACTGACACTGACAATCACGGTTTTGCTGGTGCTCGATGTCGCGCCGCCCATGCCATCAATCTGTTTACCGTAAGGGTCAGGGCTACCAATCACTCTCAGCAACAAGGCATCACGGGCAGCTCCGGGCTGCTGCGCTTCAAGCGGCAAATCGTTCAGACGGAAAAATACCCCTTTGCTGGTTCCGCCACGCATGTAGGTGGCAGGAATACGAATTTGTGACACTGTCTCGTTCATACTGCCTCCTACTGCGCCAAAAAGTCTTGCGCGAAGCGTTGCAACACGCCACCGGCTTGGTATACGTGCACTTCATCGGCCGTGTCCAAACGACAAGTCACCGCCACATCCAGCTTCTCGCCGTTTTGTCTGGTCACGACTAGTGCTAAATCTGCACCAGGTTTGATCTCACCCACCACATCAAACAGCTCAGTGCCATCCAACGCTAACGAGTGGCGATTGACACCCGATTTAAATTCCAGCGGCAGTACGCCCATTCCGACCAAGTTGGTGCGGTGAATGCGCTCAAAGCCTTCTGCAACAATCGCTTCAACGCCGGCTAAACGCACGCCTTTGGCCGCCCAATCACGTGATGAACCTTGCCCGTAATCTGCTCCTGCAATCACAATCAGTGGTTGCTTGCGGTTCATGTAGGTTTCAATCGCTTCCCACATGCGGGTTACTTTGCCTTCCGGCTCAATACGCGCGAGCGAGCCTTGCTTGATTTGCCCGTTTTCTTTGACCATTTCGTTAAACAGTTTCGGGTTGGCAAACGTGGCACGCTGCGCAGTCAGATGATCGCCACGGTGGGTGGCGTAAGAGTTAAAATCTTCCTCCGGCACACCCATTTTGGTCAGGTATTCCCCAGCAGCGCTGCTCGCCAAAATGGCATTGGAGGGCGATAAATGATCCGTGGTGATGTTGTCACCCAAAATCGCCAGTGGTCGCATGGCTTTCAAGGTACGCGGTGCCGCGAGCGCTCCTTCCCAATACGGTGGACGGCGAATATACGTGCTCATCGGCCGCCAGTCATACAGCGGTGAGCTCGCGCTTTGTGTCTCATCGAGTTTAAACATCTGGATATAGATCTGCTTGAACTGCTCCGGCTTGACCGCGCGGCCAACAACGGCATCAATCTCTTCATCACTTGGCCATAAGTCATTGAGATAAATTGGCTTGCCTTGCGCATCGTGACCCAGCGCGTCACGCTCTATATCAAAGCGCATCGTGCCTGCTATCGCATAAGCCACCACCAGCGGCGGCGAAGCCAAAAACGCTTGCTTGGCGTACGGATGAATACGGCCATCAAAGTTGCGGTTGCCAGACAGCACCGCCGTAGCGTAGAGATCGCGTTCAATAATTTCTTGTTGAATGGCTGGGTCGAGCGCGCCACTCATGCCGTTACAAGTGGTACAGGCATACGCCACAATCCCAAAACCAAGCTGTTCGAGTTCAGAGAGCAGCCCAGCTTCTTGCAAATACAATTTGGCGACTTTCGAGCCCGGCGCGAAAGAGGTTTTCACCCAAGGTTGGCGTTTAAGGCCGAGCTGATTAGCTTTTTTGGCGAGCAGCCCTGCTGCGACCACGTTACGCGGGTTACTGGTGTTGGTGCAGGAAGTGATGGCGGCGATGATCACCGCGCCATCAGGCATCAAGCCCTCTGCTTGTTGTGCGTCTCGTTGCTGAGCAGGTATCGCAATGCCGCGCGCGCTCAGATCTTTGGTCGGCAAACGGCGATGCGGATTGGAAGGCCCCGCCAAATTGCGCTCAACACTGGAGAGATCAAACTCCAGCACACGTTCGTATTCCGCGTGCTCTAAGCTGTCCGTCCATAAACCTGCGGCTTTGGCATAGCTTTCAACCAAAGCGACTTGCTCTGGCTCGCGGCCAGTCAGTTTTAAGTATTGAATGGTCTGTTCATCAATGTAGAACATGCCGGCGGTCGCGCCGTATTCCGGCGTCATATTGGAGATGGTCGCGCGATCGCCGATGGTCAGCGCTTTCGCCCCTTCGCCAAAAAACTCCAGATAGGCTGAGACCACGCGCTCACGGCGCAGAAATTCAGTTAAAGCCAACACAATATCGGTTGCGGTAATACCCGGTTGGCGCGCTCCGGTAAGTTTCACACCGACAATATCTGGCAAGCGTATCATGGAAGGGCGACCAAGCATCACAGTTTCCGCTTCAAGGCCGCCCACGCCAATCGCCAGCACACCGAGTGCATCGACGTGCGGCGTATGGCTATCCGTGCCTACGCAAGAATCAGGGAAAGCCACACCCTCTTTCACCTGTATCACCGGCGACATTTTTTCGAGGTTGATCTGGTGCATGATGCCGTTACCAGCGGGGATCACGCTGACGTTTTTGAACGCGGTTTTACACCACTCGATAAAGTGGAAGCGATCTTCGTTGCGTCTGTCTTCCACCGCGCGATTTTTCTCAAACGCATCAGGATCGCAGCCGGAATACTCCACCGCCAGCGAGTGATCGACAATCAACTGAGTCTCGACCACAGGATTGACTTGCGCTGGGTCGCCGCCTTGATCGGCTATCGCATCACGCAAGCCCGCTAAATCGACCAGCGCGGTTTGGCCGAGAATATCGTGGCAAACCACGCGCGCGGGATACCAAGGGAAATCAAGATCGCGTTTACGCTCAATAATTTGCAGCAGACTTTCGCTCAATTGTTCCGGCGGGCAGCGGCGCACCAAATTTTCGGCCAGAATACGCGCCGTGTAAGGCAAGGTTTGGTACGCGCCCGGTTTTAACGCCTCAACCGCCGCTCGCGTATCAAAGAAATTGACCTGAGATTGCGCAGGGCTTGGCGATAAGGATTTACGATACAGACTATTCATTATTTTGCTTCCATTGCTGCAGGCCATTGGAATGGCTCTGAACCCTCCGATGGAGGGTTCGTTGTACTTGTTCAGCGTTAGCCACGCTGTTCAATCGGCAACCAAGTTTGATGCTCAGGCCCCACATAATCCGCACTTGGGCGAATAATTCGGTTGTTGGCACGCTGCTCATAAACATGCGCCGCCCAGCCGGTTAAACGGCTCATCACAAAGATTGGCGTGAACAATTTGGTTGGAATGCCCATAAAGTGATAGGCCGAAGCGTGGAAGAAGTCCGCATTACAGAACAGATCTTTCTCGCGCTTCATCACTGCTTCCACACGCTCAGAGACAGCGTAGAGATGAGTATCACCCACTGCTTCAGAAAGCGCCTTCGACCACTCTTTGATTAAGGCGTTGCGTGGGTCACTCTCACGATAAATCGCGTGGCCAAAGCCCATGATTTTTTCTTTGCTCGCCAACATGCGCATGATGCCCGCTTCCGCTTCATCGGCACTGTGCCACTGCTCAATCATCGCCATCGCAGCTTCATTCGCTCCACCATGCAAAGGCCCGCGTAGCGTACCAATCGCGCCCGTCACACAAGAGTGAATATCCGACAAGGTTGACGCGCAGACTCTTGCCGCAAAGGTAGAAGCATTGAATTCATGCTCAGCGTACAGAGTGAGCGAACAGTGCATTACTTTTTTGAACAGCTCGCTCGGCGCTTGGCCAGTGAGCATTTTGAGGAAATAGCCTCCAATCGAATCTTCACTTTGATCGGCGGTATCAATCCGCACCCCGTCATGGCTGAAGCGATACCAGTAACAGATGATCGCAGGGAACAGCGCCAACATACGCTCGGTCGCTGCTTGTTGCTCAGCAAAGGTATGTTCAGGCTCAAGGTTGCCAAGAATGGAGCAGCCCGTGCGCATCACATCCATCGGATGCGCTTCAGCAGGGATCAATTCCAGTGCTTGTTTAAGTTTTTCGGGTAAACCGCGCAGGCCAATCAAACGAGTTTTGTACTGATCCAGCTCCGCTTGCGTTGGCAAATGCCCTACCAATAGCAGGTGCGCGACCTCTTCAAATTGAGCATGATGGGCCAAATCGGTAATGTCGTAACCACGGTAGGTTAACCCGGTTCCCGTTTTACCCACAGTACACAAAGCGGTGCTTCCCGCGCTTTGGCCGCGCAGCCCAGCTCCGCCTAACTCTTATGCAGCAGACATGTCGAACTCCTTTTCTGACTCTCCTTTTGGTGCTAGCGCACCGACCTCTTAGTGTCCACCTTCAGGTGTTTTAGGAGAGCAATTTCACGTTATTGGGTTTAATGTTCTCTTACTCGCGCAGCCACATTGGCTGTCAAACCTAAGAGAGGGTTGTTTTCCTTGGGCTTCCCTCGACTTAAGAGGGTTGTGAAAACAGCTGATCCAGCTTGTCTTCGTATTCGTGGTAATGCAGGTAAGCGTAGAGCTCTTTGCGCGTTTGCATTTGATCGAGCAACGCTTCCTGATTCCCGTGTTCCAGCAGATGGCGATACACATTTTCCGCCGCCTTATTCATGGCTCGGAAAGCGCTGAGTGGGTACAGCACCATATCCACATTCACTGCCGCCAATTGCTCACCGCTGTAAAGGGGTGTCTGACCGAACTCGGTAATGTTGGCTAAAATCGGCACAGGTTTACCTGTGGCACTACGCAGTGCCGTCGAGAACTGCTCGTACTGTTTCAGCTCGGTCATGGCTTCGGGGAAAATCATGTCCGCGCCTGCTTCCACACAAGCAATCGCACGTTCAATTGCGCTGTCCATACCTTCTACCGCTAAGGCATCGGTGCGCGCCATGATCACAAACTCAGGATTGATGCGCGCATCCACTGCCGCTTTTACGCGATCCACCATCTCTTGCTGGCTAACAATCGCTTTATTCGGACGATGACCACAGCGTTTCTGCGCCACCTGATCTTCCATATGCACGGCTGCAGCTCCGGCTTTTTCCATCGCTTTGATGGTGCGAGCAATGTTAAATGCGCCGCCAAATCCGGTATCAATATCCACGAGCAAAGGCAAATCGCAGGCGTTGGTGATGCGTTCCACATCCACCAAAACATCATTGAGAGTGGTGATGCCCAAATCCGGCAAGCCGTACGAAGCATTGGCAATGCCACCGCCAGAGAGATAAATCGCTTGATGGCCGATACTTTTCGCCATCATTGCGCAATAAGGGTTAATCGTGCCGACGATTTGTAGCGGATGATGGGTTTTCACTGCCAGCCTGAATTTGGCGCCAGGACTTAAACTCATGGGATTCTCCTTAACCTTGTTGTTGGGCATCCAGCACTATGTGTTGTTCGATCAATTGACGACTGCGCGAGATGTGTCGACGCATCAGCATTTCGGCCAACTCTTCGTCTCGTTGGCGAATCGCACGCAGAATAAATTTGTGTTCTTCCAAAGCTTCTACCGGACGCGAATGCGAACGCGGCGATTGGTAACGATACATGCGCAGCAAGTGGTAAAGCTCATCACACAGCAAGCCAATCAGTTGTTGATTGCGGCTGGCTTGAATAATTCGGTAGTGGAAATCGAAATCACCCTGCTGGTGAAAGTAAGAAGCGCCTTCAACCTGATCGATATGAGTGGAATGTGTCGACAATAAGCTTTCTAAGCCCGCGAGTTCGATTTCGGTAATATTGCGAGCCGCCAGCCTTGCAGCCATGCCTTCCAGTGCTTCACGCACTGCATACAGCTCAACCAATTTGGTGGGTGACAATTGAATCACTCGCGCACCGATGTGCGGAATGCGTTCAATCAGCCCAAGCCCTTCCACTCGCATTAACGCTTCGCGCAGTGGGCCGCGGCTGACTTGAAACTGTTTGGCAAGTTCAGGTTCAGAGATTTTACTGCCCGGCGCGAGCTGACCTTCCACAATGGCTTCAATCAGATATTCGGTTAGGTTCTCTGATTTGGTGCTCTCTTTTTCTGTGCTCAGCTGACGAGATAAGTTACTACTTTTCATCAATCGTAATTCTCACTTCGCACCTAGATCTTTGTACCTAAGCACTCATTAATAACAATTCGGCCTGATGAAAAAATAGCCCACGCAAGTGTCAACAATCAAGCCCATTGTCGACAATATAGACTAAGGTATAAAAACCGAATAAAAGCACAAAAACCAATAAACTCTTTAAAAACAATAAATAAAGATAACACCACCCTTTAATCACTTCGTTAAGGCTTGAGAGATAGCTTAAAGAGTTGTCTACACAATCAATGCCTTCGACTTCAAAGCAGAGTGAAATCAAGCCATGAACTTTATGAACAAAATTGACCTAATGACCAATATTGTTTTTATCGACAGATTAAATACATTTCATTAACAGAGAATTAACCTTAATGGCATACCAAAGCATCGGTATTAGTGATAAGGGAAATCCCCCGCCACTTAACTCAAACGACATGTGGTCGTGAATCTACCGCTTGTAGTAAGAGATAACACAAAACGATAAGCATCAACGAGCAGTATGATGCACCGACATAAGGAACGTGAAACATGTTGAAGTTTTTCAAACCCTCCCTCACCGCAGCCGTTTTAGCCGCTACTTTTTCTTTCTCCTCTCTCGCGGCTGACATTGAAAAAATCCACTTTATCGTACCCGGTGGTGCAGGTGGCGGTTGGGATATGACCGCACGCGCCACAGGCGATGCGCTCATGAAAGCGAAATTGGTGGGGAACGCTTCTTACCAAAACCTATCCGGTGGTGGTGGCGGTAAAGCGATTGCTCACCTGATTGAAACGGCTGATCGTCAGCAAGATACCTTGATGGTGAACTCAACCCCGATCGTCATTCGCTCACTGTCTGGCGTATTCCCTCAATCCTTCCGTGACTTAACTCCAGTAGCTGAAATCGTGTCTGACTACGGTGCATTCGTCGTAGCAGGTGATTCGAAATATACCTCTTGGGAACAAGTGGTCGCAGATTTCAAAGCCAACCCAAAACAAATTAAAATCGCAGGTGGTTCTGCGCGCGGCAGTATGGACCACTTAGTGGCAGCGGCGGCCTTTAAAGGCCAAGGCTTGGATCCAAAAGAAGTGCGTTACGTGGCTTATGATGCGGGCGGCTCTGCAATGACAGCTCTGCTCTCTGGCGAAACTCAAGTGCTTTCAACGGGTCTGGGCGAAGTGCTGGAGATGTCGAAATCCGGTCAAGTGCGCGTTCTGGCGATTACTTCTCCAAAACGTTTGGAGATCGCACCCGATATTCCAACCCTTGCTGACTATGGCAACCCAACCACGTTCGTAAACTGGCGTGGCTACTTTGCAGCACCGGGCGTAAGCGCAGAAAAAGTGGCGGAGTGGAACGATATATTCAAGAAGATGTTTGCTAGCGAAGAGTGGAAAGTTATTCGTGACCGTAATGGCTGGATTGACAGCTACAAAGGTGACAAAGAGTTTTACGCTTTCCTTGAAGAGCAAGAGAAGCAAATGGGCGATCTGATGCGTGAACTCGGCTTCTTGAAGTAATTGCAACAGAAGCGGAGCAATCCGCTTCTCTCACCGTTTGCCGAGTAAACGTACACACCGTCACTCCTTTGTTTATGGGTAAAATTTGCGGGGTACTCCTTTGACATGTAGTCCCCGCCGACCCTGACACCTCGACTCTGCCGGCAATGGTATCGGCAGTGTGACAGGTTTAGTTAATCCCCATTTATTAACTTGTGTTTACTCGGCTCTTTCTCGCACACCGTTCACAAAACCATGGAGTTGGATATGTCGGACCTGCCAACCAAAATTTTCACTAAAGATTACTTACTCTGTCGTGACCGAGTGGGAGCCATGCTATTCCTGCTGTTCAGCCTTGGTTACGGCTATCAAACCTCACTGATCACCATGTTTCCGGGTGATGAGCTCGAACCGTTTAACGCTCGAACTCTGCCTACCATTTTGACTTATGCGGGCATCGCCCTGTCGCTATTACTGCTTGTTGTTGGGCAACCTGACAAGAAAAGTGGCGCAGTACTGGAGTTCAATTGGAAGTTGTTGATCAGCTTTTTAGTCTTGATGGCGCTGTATGGTCTCGGTTTAACGTATCTGGGCTTTGTGATTGCCACTTCTTTGTTCCTCATGGCCGGTTTTTACCTGTTGGGTGAGCGGCGGAAAAGCATTTTATTGGGGGCATCATTCCCTTTCGTGATTGCCTTTTATTTGTTACTGACCAAAGGACTGGATGTGTATCTGGAGCCGGGTCATCTGTTTACTTTCGGATAGGAAATCATCATGTTAGACGGAATTTTACAAGGGCTGGCAACGGCGGTAATGCCGACCAACCTGATGATGGTCATGATCGGCTGCTTCGTCGGCACTTTCATCGGTATGTTGCCCGGCTTAGGCCCCATTTCAGCCATTGCGCTGATGATCCCAATTACTTACGGTTTGGAACCCGCCTCTGGCCTGATTTTGATGGCCGGCGTTTATTACGGCGCGATTTTTGGCGGTTCAACCTCTTCCATTCTGATCAACGCACCGGGGTGTTCTTCAACGGTAGTGACTGCGTTTGACGGCTACCCAATGGCGCAAAAAGGCCAAGCGGGTAAAGCTCTGGCACTCGCTGCTTACGCTTCGTTCACCGGCGGTACACTCTCAGCCATTATGTTGCTGTTTGCAGCGCCTGCACTGGCCAAAGTATCACTCAGTTTTCAATCGTCCGACTATTTCGCACTGATGTTGGTCGGCCTTTCAGCCGTAGCCGCCTTTGCGGGTAAAGGTCAAGTGATCAAGGCATGGATGATGACTGTACTCGGCTTAATGCTTTCCACAGTCGGTATTGATAAAGGCATTGGTGTCGAACGCTTCACTTTCGGCCTGACCGATTTGATGGATGGCTTTAGCTTCCTACTCTTAGCCATGGCAACTTTTGCCCTTGGTGAAACCTTGATGGGTATTTTAAAACCGGACGGCGATAACAGTGCCAACGAACAAGAGCAGATGAAAAACATCGGTAGCATGAAGCTAACCAGAGAAGAAGTGAGAGAAGCCGCACCGGTTTCACTGCGCTCCTCAATCCTTGGTTTCTTCACTGGCGTTTTACCCGGTGCAGGCGCAACCATTGCGGCTTTCTTGGCTTACGGCATGGAGCGTAATCTCGCCCCAAAAGATAAGAAAGAAGAGTTCGGCCATGGATCTATTCGTGGTCTGGTTGCACCAGAGTCCGCCAACAACGCAGCATCAAGCGGCTCATTCGTTCCCCTCTTAACGTTGGGTATCCCAGGGTCTGGTACGACGGCAATTATGCTTGGTGCATTGATTGCTTACGGTATTCAACCAGGGCCACGTCTGTTTGTTGAGCATCCCGATATTTTCTGGTCAGTCATCATCTCAATGTACGTGGGTAACATCGTACTGCTGATCCTTAACTTGCCGTTGATTCCGTACATCTCCAAACTGCTGGCAGTACCGCGCACTGTACTGCTGCCGATGATTCTGTTCTTCTCCATCACTGGCGTGTATTTGGTATCGTTCAATACGATGGATGTGTATGTGATGATTCTGGTCGCGATGGGCGCAATTGCTCTGCGTCTAGCGAACTTCCCACTCGCCCCCCTACTGCTCGGCTTTATTTTGGGTGGTTTGATGGAAGAAAACTTACGCCGCGCGTTGATCATTACCGATGGTGAAATCAGCTTCCTGTGGGAACGTCCAATCACTTTAGCCTTTACGGCATTGGCGATTGTAACGCTACTCAGCCCACTGTTTGGCCGCTTGATGGAACGTAAAAAGCGTCTAACAGGTATGAAGCTACCCCACTAATTAAAAAAGCTTATTCTTAACGAAAATATGAACGCGCCACCATGAAGGTGGCGCGTTCATATGAAAGTATTTTAAAAAGAAATGAAAGAAGAAAGTCTTAAAAAAACCAAACCAGTAAGCATCCTGATCAATATTAAACCAACCGCTTGATCACTCTTTGGTGGGCAGAGAATCGAGATAGGAAGTTGAATTCGCACAATACAATTGGGCAATAATATACATTTAAAACAAGAATACACAGCTCACAATGGATACCATTAAAAAGAACATATCCACAAAAGTGATACATCAGTTCCAGTTCTATAAATTTTAGATGACAAATCACAAAATACCGATCATAAATTAACCTATTGTTTTAAATGCAAAAAAACTATCCGATTTATAAAAGATAATTTTTTTTTCATAAGAAATAGGCAATCTAAAGATAATCAAACTAGATATGCCTTTGCGGTGAAAATCAAAATAAATAAGATATTTTTCTTCGCGAATTTACAATTTATAATCACAAGAAATAGCAGAAACCTATGCATGGAACAGATGAATGAATGCAGTGTTTAGACAATATCTAAAAGAAATGAGGAATGAGCTCGGCCTCACGCAATCTGAAGCGGTAGAGTTATTAAATACTCAGGGAGGAGACCTAAAAAGTATCGACTGCGTAACCTTCAGCAGATGGGAACGAGGTATCACACAACCTACCCTTGGTCGGAGGGTCAAAGTGCTTAGAGTATTCAGATATGATTTACTCGACTATCTGTTACAAGAGGCGGAGGCTCAAACTTCAGAAAAGAAGTATCAAAGCCGGGTTAATCATTTCTCTCTATCAATAAAAAAGAGATACCAAGGGGCGACTACTATTGTTTCTAGCGTCAATTATAACAACATCAATACTAACCTTGGTGATGTGCAGGAGATTTCAGTAAATAGTTCAAATAGGCACTATTTTCTAGATATTCTTCATAATTTTCATATACAAACAAGGTTTTCGGATGAACCTCTGAATATCAGAGAGATAGACATTAGCGATTATGTCAAAAAAAGCCGCGCCATTGCATCAATGTATATGCTAGGTGAAGATATCGTTGGACACAATATATGTTTTATTTTTAGAGTAGATACTCTTTCAAGTGAGATCCAACGCATAAACAACTGTAACCTTTCAATAAACTCTATAGAGTTACAACAATCCGTCCCTCTGAGTAAAAATAGAAACTACTCCTACTTATCTATTAGTCATCATGCAATGACAGAAGAGACTTTTTTTAAACAGTTAAAATCTGAATTTACATATCTAATCAAAAACACCAACATACATAATTATTACTGTCAAGTTTCCGTTGAATGCTTTGTCGATGTCATGTTAAAGATGGGCTTCAACATCGTTGCTTGGGAAGGTGAAAGTGATATAGGAGCAATCAGTGTTGGATCAAAAAAATATATGACGGCGATTATGCATATAGATACATGTGAACTATTTTCTCAGCCAGAGTTTTTTTACATTATAAACCACCCTCTCTATTAGAGATGAACATAACCAGCATTAACATTGCTAGATCTAATTAGGTCAGTAAAACCTACATCATCTTATATGTGTTTGTCTATTCAATAGCAACAAGCACCATACAGACACATTAATTAAGCATTAAATAAATTAGCCATTAGCAAAGAAGCACAATAAAAAATTAACACTGCTATTCAACAGAATGAAAAATGAAATTATTATAACCATCAGATATGTTTCTCATTTAAAAATGCCGAAGAATAAGGCATTAAACATTTATTATTAAGAGGTAAATCTATGGGTGGTGTGAGTATTTGGCAACTTCTGATTGTAGCTGTCATTGTAATACTACTATTTGGAACAAAAAAACTGCGTGGAATTGGTGGTGATTTGGGCGGTGCTATTAAAGGTTTTAAGAAAGCGATGAGTGAAGATGACCCTGTGAGAAGTAACAAAGATTTGGATTTTGAACTAGGAGGACTAGAAGATCATCAACCAAATAAAACAGCTACTGAAATGAATAAAAATAAAGAACTGGTGTAACTGTGTTTGATGTGGGTATCGGGGAGTTAACTTTAATTTCTATAATTGCCATAATTGTCATTGGTCCAGAGCGCTTACCTGATGCTATTCGTCATGTGTCGCGCATTATTAGAGCGACAAAACGCACAATAAATAACATCAAGGATGAATTCTCAGAGGACTTGGATCTCATAGAGTTGAAAGCACATATAAGTAAAGCGAAACAACTCGACATGGATACGTTCTCATCTGAGCTAGAAACTTCAGCACACTCGGTCAACATTACAATAGAGCCACCACCGATTGAAGAAAAACCTAAGCAAACAGTAATGGAGCCTGAATCAACCCATCAAGAAAAGCAGCTTAGCCTTAACTTGGCGAATAACAAAGCTGAATAATCTCGTGATAAGAAGTAATTCTTAGTTGCTCCTTTTCCATTCTGTTTAAAAGAGGTTAACATGTCTACCACCAAACAGGTTCCGCCTTTAATTTCCCATTTATTAGAGCTTCGTAATCGTCTGCTATATTCTATACTTGCCGTGCTATTAGTTTTTGCCAGTCTCATTTTTTTCTCTAACCACATTTACGAATTTATCTCAGCGCCTTTGGTTGAGCGCCTCCCATCTGGAACAACCATGATAGCAACGGATGTCGCATCGCCATTTTTTACCCCACTAAAACTCACATTGATTGTTTCAGTGTTCATCGCAGCACCACTTATTCTTTACCAAATATGGGCATTTGTTGCTCCTGGATTGTACATGCATGAACGTCGTCTAATCATTCCATTACTACTTTCAAGTTCTTTATTATTCTATGCCGGTATTGCATTCGCTTACTTCGTAGTATTTCCTTTAGTATTTGGGTTTTTTACGAGTATTTCATTAGGTGGTGTAGAGTTTTCAACTGATATATCGAGTTACCTAGACTTTATCCTTGCTTTATTTATGGCTTTTGGAATCGCTTTTGAAATTCCTATTGCAATTATTCTGTTATGTTGGTCTGGAGTAACTACACCACAAAGCTTGATAGATAAGCGCTCATACATCATTGTTAGTTTATTTATTATCGGGATGCTACTTACCCCTCCAGATATTGTTTCACAAACATTATTAGCCATTCCAATGTATCTCTTGTTCGAAATAGGAATTCTATGTTCTAGGTTTTATACACCCAATAATGAAAATAAAATTCATTAACATTTTAATGATCTCAAGTTATAGCATAGCAAATAAGAACACCCTTATATTCCCCGTGCCAATACCAATTAATGATAGATATATTAAAATTAAATGGTGAAAGATTGGCAACTATAAATAAAAGTTGTCATTTTATTTTTCGCCATACAAATATTTATTTTCATTAAAGGCATATTAATTATGAGAGCTAAATTTGACCCTTCGAAAAGAAGTTTTCTAACCTATTCCTCCATTTCAGCATTAAGTGCAGTTGCTGGATTTGCATTTGTCCCTAATACTGTTTATGCAGCTGTATGCGACATATCAACATCGACTGACATTCCAACATTAGAAGATCTTGATAAGATTAATTTCTACACTAAAAGTACCAATGCTCTTGCCTGTGTAGGATATCCCAAACAGTACTTTGAAGAAGCTATTGATGAAGTACAATACATTTCTAGTGTAATGTTCAATGAAATCATTAAAGATGTATTTAATGAAAAACATCGGTACATAGCTCAACTTCTTGGTGAAAATATGTCACCAAACCAACAAGTCCTTGGCATGTCAGATAAAATCAATAATGTTTGGAAAATCAAAGAAAAGCATAAAAGTTACTTGACAGAAATAATGCCTGAGTTTATTGCCCAAATGATCCAAGGGGTATATAGCAATAAGGATGAACTGGAAAAATTATCTCGAGAAGAGAGGAAACAACTTAATTCATGGAATATGTTTGGTGTTAAGTCAAATATAGAAAATGAGAAAGAAACAAGTAACTTCAAGAATCTGATGAGTGATCTTTATAGCATTGCTGTATCTTTTGCCAGTGGATCACTTGGCCATAGGTTACACCGTTATAAAATGTCTAACCCTACTAAATGGGCAAATGATTTATACAACTGGTACCTTGAAGAACCAAAACTAGAAAATCGCATAGATTCGATGGTAATAGGTAGAGTAGATAATTATAGTATTCAACCAGCATTTCAGAATACGATGAGCTTGGTTGGTATAATTGGTATTTTAAGCCGTGCAGGAAAAGATAAAGGAGAAAGTGGGCTATCATCGGAAATAATTAAAAAATTTGAAGACACTCTCTATAACACAATCGCATTAGCAACATCTATGAGTACAAGGTGGGGAGATTCATCACAAACTTATGCTGCTGTAAATAATGAAGAGTTAATCAAAGAAACTCTTCATACATTAAAGACAAACAGTAACAAAGAAATTGAAAGCTTTTGGAAGAATTTTTTCGATAAACAAAATGAAGAAGAATTTGTTGCAAAACTTTCATCTCTCGATTGGGCTAATACGTCTATCTTCAGTGATCAGAGTGTTTCCATGCTCCAAAAGATTTATCCTGAATTTAAAGATGATATTACATCCAGCACGGTTCCTGTTAAACTAAGAACAAGAAGAAGTCTGGCAGACAATAACCTTAATAGTTTAAAACAGACGAGAAACCCTATAATAAAATACGCACAAACTAGACTAACAAAAAGAATATTAATTGGGTCTAGTACTCGATTAGCGCCTACTGCTATGCTAAATACATTTTTATTTCTATTTAGCTCCGCTCATCATATGTGGGCTATCACGTCATCTGATGAACAGCCCACAGGTTTTGGCGCTAAACTTGGCATCGCGACTCAAATGTTTGACACCATTTCTAGCATTGGCTACTACGCAGCTGTAGAGGCTATTTCTGCTTACATGAAAAAAATGTCACCTACTAGCTTAACCAAAGCAACTATGTATTTTGAAAAATATGCCACATTCTGGTTAGGGGCAAGTAATGCTAAAAAGCTGATTAATAGACCAATACAAAATATAGCTCATGCTTTATTTAATCAAACCATAATTGCAAAGCTTGTTACCAAAGTATCCTTTATCCTTTCCGCTGTTGGACTATATTATGCCGTAGATGCTTTGATTAATAGTGTGAACTCTCTAGATATATCCTCTATCGTATTTGAAACACTTAATGTTGCCGTATCAACGATTGGTGTGGTATCTGGATTTACGGCACTACTGGGGTTGTCTTGTGCTGGTCCATTAGGTATCGTTGCTCTCGTTGCTGGTGGAGCTGTTTTATTGGCTAAAATTCTCTATACATTATTAAAACCGAAATTTAATCCGACCCCGATCAACGATTTTACTCTTCAAGTATTAAAGCCAGAAGATTTGATATACGGTCCAAAAGGTCAGTTTCTTTCTATTGTGGATGACTCGAATGGTTTCAAATATGCAAAACGCACATCATTTAAAACATTAGATCTCGTTGGACAAAATAATGTCAACTTAGAGTTAAAAGGAAAAATTAGCTTCCCTAGATCAATTGTCGTTTCAAATTCATATAAAAATTCTGGAAAGTTTTTTCTTTTGAAAGAAGTATAAATCAAAATTATGCAAAAGCTAGCTATCAATACTTTGACAAGATAGAGTCATTAGGGTTTTCAAATGAACTTCCATGGGGCGGAGCTGATCGAGATATTACTTCTGTTATCGCAGCCGTTGAATCAACGAGTAAATATTCAGAAACAAATGCACTATTTCTATGTAAATTAAGAAACGGTAAGAATGCCATCTATTTAACTGCTGGTTTAGATCGAGCACCAACTTACAGAGATAAAGTTAGCAATGGAATTGAATTTGACGATGAAATTGAAGACATTGTTGCTATCTCTGATCAGAAATATACCGTTTTCTTGGTCGCATCAAAGCGTAATCTGTATCAAGTAAACAGTTATTACAAAGCGAAAAAAATAAAAAGTAACATTCTGGAAAACAACCAAAATATCATAAGTGAGATTGAGCTATTATCTGCAGGTGATCTTGCTCATCTTTTAATAAGATACAATACAGAGGATGATTTAGAGTCAAAGCAAGCGCAACTTTACACAATTAGTTGTAGCGACCCATATTGGAGCGAATACTATAATGTTAATGAAAGTGTATGCTTCGAAATTGACTCAACTGAAAAAATCCTTAGTCGCTCAACATTCTATAATTCTACTCGTGTCAATGATTTCTTAGTTATAGGTCCGAAAACTTATAAAAGAATGAAAGCCAGATTAGATAAAAGTGAGACTATGATTATGAGTTTTAGTAGTGGGCTAGAATTACCAAGTATCGCTCCCATAGCAAATACTTTATTACTGAAAAATACCTATATCCACAAATAACTATACGTAACACGTCTAAACCAATCCCGTCAAAAATAAGTGACGGGATTGATTTATCGATCAAATCTACTTATTGAGCACGAAAAGAAATCGGAATCTCAGCCAACTGTGTGCCTTGGTTAGGCTTTGTTGCGTAATTCGGTCAGAGAACCAAAATGCCTACAATTGGTTAAAACAATCCGTCCCTCTGAGTAAAAATAGAAACTACTCCTACTTGTCTATTAGTCATAATGCAATGACAGAAGAGACTTTTTTTAAACAGTTAAAATCTGAATTTAATCAAAAACACAAACATACATAATTATTACTGTCAAGTTTCCGTTGAATGCTTTGTCGATGTCATGTTAAAGATGGGCTTCAACATCGTTGCTTGGGAAGGTGAAAGTGACATAGGAGCAATAAGTATTGGATCAAAAAAATATATGACAGCGATTATGCATATAGAGACATGTGAACTATTTTCTCAGCCGGAGTTTTTTACATACTAACTCATAGTCAATCGAATTAAGCAATCTTGGGTTTATTGAATAATATTCACAAGTCCTAAAGATCAAAAAAATAACAATAGCTGACACCTTGCACATCTTGTTTCATAGAAATAAAACTAATAAGAACATTAATGAATATGCTTAGCATATTGCCGTTTCCTAAATAATAACATGCCTTAGCAACGTGATAAAAATATGGTCTTATTAACTCGAGGCTCAATATGAGTCTCATAGTAATTTAGCTAATAATCGTAGGTCGTACAGTGAAAAATAAAAAAGTAGCATATAAATCTATTGTATCAGTAGTAGTGGCATCAATGGCTACATTCGTTAGTGCAAATGAGAATACAGAAACTGCTATTAGTATTTCTAAAGTAGGCATGGATAGTATTGGGGAAGTCATCGCTCATGGAGCATCAAATTATCCTACCGCTTTCTCAAAAGTATCTGGTTATGCATCTATTGCATCAGTAGCTGGCAGTATTGCACAAAAACTAACTAATATAGCTGTGCAAGCAAATATAAGTAAAAAATGCAAATCAACAAATAGTTACAACGAATTAGAAAATGTTTGTGAGTATGCTCCTAGCTTTCAAGAAAATCGATTTTGTGTAGTTAATGTAGACAACAAGATGCGCAACTCTGCTCGTTTTGAAACAGTTAAGTGGGAAAGTGACTATGGAACTCTTGGGGAGGTTTTAACAAAAAATACAGTTAAACATAAAGAAGAACTGTGTATATCCCGTTCTGTAGAGCCTATATTTCTTGAAATATATAATTCATCGAACAAGAAAACGTTTTCTCGCCCCATTCCTCTTGATTTATTCAATGGTGAATTTGGTGGAATTGTTAAAAATGGCACATTTCATTTAAAAAGAAAAGTCAACAAATTCCATGACCTTTTAGGTTATCACTTGTGCCCAGATATTATGTACAATTCATCTGGTTTTAATACCCAAGATGCCCTTGCCAGACGCTGCCTCGATAGACTGAAAGAAAAGGAATATGGCACAAAAAACAATGAGCTAGATAAATTATTCACAAGAACTATGGCGGATCAACATTGGTCATCACTATATCCTCAATTCGATGGTAAGTTTAATGATGAATACATTATGAAAAATGCAGGTATTGATACTAAATCTCATCAATATTCAGCAAGGATTGGTGGACTATTTATATTAAAAAGTGACACTTATGTTTTCATAGATCCTTCAGTAAATTCTGCTAGAAAAGAAGGGGGGAAATTAGATGATCTTGTTGTTTATAATGATTTCTACATCACTGGGCACACTGTAGGGAAAGGCTCTATAGCCAATATGGGAAGTAAAATCTCAAGTTCATCACTTGGAAAAATCATCACTGAAAACAATAGCCTCTTTTAGTTTATTTATCAAACTAAGGCTGCCATTTATAATAATGGCAGCCTTGAACAATCTAAAAACAAATTCAAGCAATGAATAAAAATTGTCTTGAGCAAAAAGTATTTATTTCTCTTTGTTATAGTTTAATATCTGTAGAAATAGATAGTAATGTAAATATTAACTTGATGACAAAAACTATCTACCCACATATTTTATGAAAATAAAAATATTATTTATAATCAATTTCTTGGCGGTCAATTCATGGGCTGCTACCGGATCCTCTCCATTTTTTATGGGTGTAAAGTACGGCTATCAATTAGCTTCTGACGATGCTTACAAATACTCAACACCCACTGGCTCGATTTGGGGAATTTATGCTGGCTTGCAGTTTTCTCCGAGTTGGAGTTGGGATATTGGCTACCAATATCATGATGAATTAAATGCTGATATGACCTCGGTTACTGTGAACACGTGGTTAATTGAAAGTGCGCTACGTTACAATTGGTATCTACAAGACAACCTAAGTCTATATGGCCGATTTGGTGCGGCGTATTGGAATATGGAGAAAATGCAACCTTCATTAAATCAGGTCTCTGCAACTGGTTTATCACCTCTTGGAGAGGTAGGGGTAAGTTATAATTTAACTCCTCGTCTTAGTTTGTCCACAGGCTACCAGTACATTGATAGAATAGGTAAATCAAACACCGGAAAATACGATAGTCATGCGGCTTTGATAAGCCTCTATTACACCTTTGGAAATACAGACCAATCAGTTTTAGTTGACACTAATTCAACGCCTGTAATTGACGAATACTCAGTTCCTGCTGAAGAGCTTGTATCGGTTGAATTATTGCCTAAAACATTCATTTTTTCTGCAAAAAATATGGATGGCTTTTTTGAAAATGATTCTAGCAGACTTAGCCATAATGTTATTGAACAGTTATCTAACATTGCCGCAACGCTAAATAACCATCCCCAATCTCGTGCCGTTATTGTTGGTCACACAGATTCAACTGGCTCAACCGCTTACAATCAATTGTTGTCAGAAGATCGTGCTCAAGAAGCCGCTAATCTACTTATCGAATTGGGTGTTACACCAACACAGATTGAATGGCGGGGCTTAGGGGAATCTAACCCTATTGCCGATAATCACACCGCAGATGGCCGGGCTCAAAATCGCAGGATAGAGATCACTATCCCTAGTTTTCAATTTCAAGAATAAGTTTGTATCAGTATGAAGAAATATCTTAAGCCTTTATTTACGCTTGTCCTTATACCTCTAGCAATATTATTAGCTGGTTGCAATTCAGAAGGAGCTTTCACCAGAGGTGAAATTCATAAGCCACAAGTAACGGCCACTCTGATCGAGATTACGGTTACCCCTACGCCTGTTTTAATGTTAAAAGGCCGCACACAACAGCTAGTGGCAATCGCAAAGTACGATGATGGAACAGAGGTTGATGTGAGCAACTCTGTCATTTGGGAGATAGTGGGAGACCCAACAACCACGCAACTATCACCTATAGGATTACTAACTGCACTCAACGCTGGTACCACTGAACTGATGGCGGCAAAAGATGGTATAAGCAGCAATTTGGTTAATGTAATTGTCTGTGATAACTTAGCGGCTCAATGTATTGACACCATTGATGCTGGGAATGGGAAACTGTTTACTAGCTCACCATCTGTGACTTATCTAGACAGTATTGGAGGTAGTGCAACAGATGGGCAGTATTCTGGCGATGAAATATCTAGCCCTTTAGGTAGCTTCTACACATTCAATCTGGCTAGTGCGCATGCTCTTTGTGCAACTTACAATACTCAGAATCTCGCGGGCCGATCCAACTGGCGTTTAGCCTCACGAGATGAGCTAAAAACGGAGTTGTATGATATGTACGGCAACATGTTTAACAGGTTAGGCTGGCCAAACCATTTCCAATACTGGTCGGAAACCACTCCCGATCCTGGAATTCCAGCTAATTACGCAGTATCTCTTACCTATGGCAATATTATGCGTGTCGATACTAGTCTTGTACGCTCCGTTTCCTGCGTATCAAATCCTTAGTGTTTTATGGTGATTTCATAGCGTTATCTTGTTTAGAAAAAGGCCATCCAAGAAATCTTGGTGTGGCCTATCAGAAGTTGTATGGCTCCAAGAAGAACTGGAAATAACGGTATGGTTACCACAAGCGTTCTATCTCAGAAACAGCTATGCATCGGGTAAAACAGCTGCTAGGTGGAAAATTAAGTCTGAGAAACGACAACGCTCAGGTTGGTAAGGTTTACGCCATGATCAAATTATAGGGTTAGGTATGTCTGAATGACTAAGATGCACACAAAGTGGGGGGATTTGTCTCCAGCCTGAATTACACAACAAAGCCGTAACACTTCTAAACCAATCCCGTCAAAAATAAGTGACGGGATTGATTTATCGATCAAATCTACTTATTGAGCACGAAATGAAATCGGAATCTCAGCCAACTGTGTGCCTTGGTTATCAGGGAAAATCAGGTATTCACCGTGATATTTCACATTCGATTTGTAATCAGTCTGCTTGTGAACCATAAATCCGGCAGCGAAAGCTTTTTCAACAAAGCCGGCGTGATGCCCACGCACAAACCAGTTCATTGGTTTTACTAACAACTCGCCATCGAAACAGGCTTCACACTGCACGGAACACAATGCCAATGAGTTCTGACCATCAGTAAAAATCTGTACTTTGCCTGCATTCACTAATGGTTCAGAGGTTGAAACCTCCCAACCTGCTTGCTCCATCTCATCCAAGAAAGCTTCGATCTGCTTATCGGTAATCGGCGTATGATCTTGCTCAGCAAAGAAATGGGCGTAATACGCAGAAATGCGTTGAAACGTCGGTAACAGTTGTGATTCTGTCCCTTTTGAGCGCCCTGCTTTCTGCCACTGAGTTAAATTGTCACCCACACAACGATGAAAACGTTGTGCTTTCAGTGCTTTGGTCACCCAGTGCACCAAAAAATGGTTATTCGCCACAGGCGCATTCGCCAGTTTGCCCGCTTTATGCTCGGCCTCTAATTCTGCCAATGCAGTGTTCACCACATTTTGAATTTCTAAATGGTAGTTCGCCATTACGCTTTTTTTCCTAACGTCCAGTAAAAGGCGCCTGATAACACAGAGCAAGCGGCCATCACAAATATCATTGGCCACGTTTCAGTACCTGGCATTGCAGCCACCACTGCACCTACAATCGAGCCGGTACCAAAACGCAGCGTCCCCGCTAATGACGAAGCCGTGCCCGCCATGCGTGGGTATTTACTCAGCAGTAATCCCATGGAGTTACTGCCTATCGTTGAAATTGTGCCAACAAACAGCACCACAAAAGGTACGGTTCCCCACAATCCCCAATTCATTAACCAACTCGTGAATAGACCAACCCCAGCAATCAACTGGATAGATAAGCCAAAGCGCAGCATGTTGTGCGAGCCTACTCGTTTTACAAAACGGCCGTTAATGCTGGTCATG
Source organism: Vibrio sp. RC586 (assembly GCF_000176715.1). Taxonomy (NCBI): domain Bacteria; kingdom Pseudomonadati; phylum Pseudomonadota; class Gammaproteobacteria; order Vibrionales; family Vibrionaceae; genus Vibrio; species Vibrio sp. RC586. Next base: position 119,254 of record NZ_ADBD01000013.1, read on the forward strand.
GCAATCATCGCCACGATATTCAGTCCAAACAGGTAACCGAACTCACTCGGGCTGACACCATAAATATCGATGTACACAAACGCCCCTGCGGTTAAGAAAGCGAACATTCCTGCAAATGAAAAAGCACCCGAGAAAATGAGCCCCATCGCCACTGGGTTTTTGCAAAGATTATAGTAGTTACGAATGGTGCTACGAAAACGCAATGGTTGACGATTCTCAGGACTCAGCGTTTCTGGGATTTTCCACATGACCATAGCGATCACAAGCGCGGCAAACAGTGCCAATACCCAGAAAATCGAACGCCAACCGAACCAAATTGCTAAGTGCCCGCCAATCATAGGCGCCACCAAAGGAGCCAGCGTCACCACTAAAGTGACAAACGACATCGCTCGCGCAAAATCTTCGCGATCAAACATATCGCGTACCACGGCTTGGATGACTACCGCGGCAGCTGCGCCCGCAAAACCTTGCGCAGCACGAACATAGGTTAAGGCATCAATACCATCCGTAGTGGCACTGACCATCGCTGCGATGCCGAATAAAAAGATACCGCATAACATCACGGGGCGGCGGCCATAGCTGTCAGCGAGTGGACCATGTAGCAACTGCCCTATCGCAAAGCCAGCGGTGTATGCCGTCAGGGTAATTTGCACCGCACCTGCATTCACACCAAAATCGCGGGCAATGGTTGGCATGGCAGGTAAATACATGTCGATCGCCAGCGGTGTCAAAGCACCGAGCGCACCGAGCACAATATAAAGCAGCAAACTCATTTGCGGAGCTTGCTGAGTATTCATGGATGAGACAGACATAATTCTCCGTAGAACTAGGTTAATGTGTTGGCGAACGGCACAAGGCTTACGCTAATCAGAGATTGCTCGATGGGGCGTCGATACGTCAGCAACTTGAAGCGGCATCTTCAAGTGGAACTTCCCCGATGGTTTTAAAGTATGGTCTTAAAAAATGCCGCGATTCACTAGTTCTAATTCGGAAACAATCTATTTCCTAAATCTCTGTTTATTTCCAGATTGAAGCGACTTCATCTTCCGTTAAATAACGGTATTCACCCGGTTCTAAGCTTTCATCCAGCGTAATTTGACCAATTCGCTCACGATGCAACCCAATGACTTTATTACCCAAAGCCGCAAACATGCGCTTCACTTGGTGGTATTTACCTTCATGAATGGTCAGCAGCACTTCGGTTTCACTAACCACTTCCAGCTGTGCAGGTAAGGTCAACTCGCGTTCACCGCGTAATTCGATGCCTTTGGTGAATTGCTCAGCGTAATCACCTTGAATGGGATCTGCCAACCACACGCGGTACGTTTTCTCACACTTATGTTTGGGTGAAGTTACACGGTGTGACCACTGACCATCATCGGTAATCAGCAGTAAACCTGTGGTATCCACATCCAGACGCCCTGCAAAATGCAAATCTTCAATATTCACTTCGTCAAGCAAGGTAAAAGCAGTTTGGTTAAAACCATCCTCATGTGAGCAGACCACACCGTCAGGCTTATGCATCATGATATAGCGTGGTCCATGCAGCGTGATTTCGCGATCTTGCCACTCAACACGTGACGTCTCTTTGAGCTTGAACGCACCGCTTTTTTGTACAACATCATCAACGGTCACTTCACCTCTTTTGAGAAGTTGAGTGGCCTCTTTGCGCGTCGTACCGAGCGCATCACACAGGAATTTGTCTAAACGCATGCTTACCTCATCTGCTTGAAGTCGGCTATTATACAGACCTGTCACGACAATTACCCAGCGCAATTGCATCTCACGCGTCCTAAGCGATGCAAAACACATCAATTGCCCAAAACTTCGGTAACTCCCAACGGATGTATACGTTACGACCTTATCAAGCAGACTCAGTTAAAGCGGTAGTACACTATTTTCGCCAGCACTCGACCCCAGCCGTGATTGTTCTGCCAACCGGTGCAGGCAAAAGCTTAGTGATTGCTGAACTCGCCCGCTTAGCACGGGGGCGAGTTTTGGTGTTGGCGCATGTCAAAGAATTAGTTGAGCAAAACCACGCCAAATATGAAGGCTATGGCCTGACGGGAGCGATTTTTTCAGCCGGATTAGGCCGTAAAGAGACCGATCAGCAAGTGGTGTTTGCCTCAGTACAATCGGTAGTACGCAACTTAAGCGAGTTCCAAAATCAGTTCTCTTTATTAGTGATTGATGAGTGCCACCGTGTACCGGATGACAAAAACAGCAGTTACCAAAAAGTGATCGGCCATTTGCTGGAACTCAATCCAGGGATGAAAGTGCTTGGGCTGACGGCTACGCCGTATCGGCTCGGAATGGGATGGCTCTATCAGTACCACACCCGCGGTTTAGTACGTAGCGAAGAGCCCCGTTTTTTCCGCGATTGTATTTTTGAGCTGCCGATTCATTATCTGCTCGACGAAGGTTTCCTCACCCCCGCAAAACTGATTGATACCCCAGTGATGAGTTACGACTTTTCACAGCTTAAACCAGCGAATACGGGGCGCTATCGTGAATCTGAACTCGATTTAGTGATTGAACAGTCACAACGCGCCACACCGCAAATTATCGCGCAGATCATTCAGTTTGCTAAAGATCGACAAGGCGTGATGATTTTTGCTGCGACCGTGCGCCACGCCGAAGAGATTTATCGCTTACTGCCCACCGAGCACTCCGCGTTAGTGATTGGGGATACCCCAACGCCAGAACGTGACCGCATCATCCAAGCCTTCAAACAGCAGCAGATAAAGTTTTTGGTCAATGTGTCCGTGCTCACCACGGGGTTTGATGCACCGCATGTCGATTTGATTGCGATTTTACGCCCCACCGAGTCGGTCAGTTTATATCAGCAAATCATTGGCCGAGGGCTGCGCCTCTCCGCAGGTAAAACCGATTGCTTGCTGCTCGACTACGCGGGAAATCAGTACGACTTGTATCAACCTGAAGTCGGTGACCCAAAGCCAGATTCAGACAGCGAAATCATCACCATTCCCTGCCCCGCTTGCGGTTTCAACAATAATTTCTGGGGCAAGCTCGATGCGAACGGCTTCTTGCTTGAACATTATGGTCGCCGCTGCCAAGGTTTTTTCACAGATGAAGAGACAGGCGAGCGTGAACATTGTGGTTATCGCTTTCGGGCTAAATACTGCAATGAGTGTGGTGCGGATAACGACATCGCAGCGCGCATCTGCCATGAATGTGATGCCACCTTGGTTGACCCTGATAAAAAGCTCAAAGAAGCGCTCAACCTGAAAGATGCACTGGTGTTTGAATGTACCGACATGAGCTTGAAAGTTCATAAAGACGCCAAGGGGAAAAGTCAGTTGCAAGTGACTTACCACGGGCAAGATGCGGTGCAAGTACACCAATTTTGGTCACTAGGCACGCCACGCCAAAAGCAGCAATTTCGCGATCAATTTGTACGCCCACATTTGGCGGATAAACATCGGCCTTTTGAGGCAACAACGCCGGCGAAAGTGGTGGATCATCAGCACCGTTTTCGGCCGCCATTGTTTGTGATTGCTCGTAAATCTGGCCGCTTTTGGGCAATTCGTGACAAAGTGTTTGCCGATGAGTTTGCCTCTTCAACCGAGAGCAAACCATTTCAGCCCTAGAAATAGCGACTATCCCCTGCAAGCCGGAAAGAGTTGAAAATGAATTCACTTTCTGTTCATTTTTCTCCGGCTATACTCGGCAACAGATTCAATATTCAGGTATTTACTATGCACATTCTCCGTATGCCGCTGAAGCCGCAAGCGAGTACCCTACTCCTGCTGCTCTTTTTAGGGTTCACATTTCCAGCTCACGCTGATAACAAAGTGCGAGATTGGGAACAAGGTTCGTATCGTGAAGGGACGCAAATCGAAATTGATGAAGACCAAGATGATGTTTACCGCGCCGTTCAAAAAGGTCTCATTCGTCCATTTGCAGAACTCTACGCAACGGTTGATCAACAACTGAATGGGCGCTTAATCAAGGTTGAACTTGATGAAGACGACAGCGAATGGATTTATGAGCTGAAATTGGTGTATGACAACCAAGTGTTTCGTGTGGAATATAATGCAGCCACGCTTGAATTGATGTCGATTCGCGGTCGCAACGTCATTCGTGCCATAAAAAAATAACCGAGCAAGCCATGAAAATATTAGTTGTTGAAGATGATGTACAGTTGGGTAACCAAATCCTATCTGCCTTAGATCAAACGGGCTGGGTTCCCGAGCTCTCACAAGATGGGATTGATGCGCTGTATCGCGCCACTGCCGAAGAATGGGACGTAATTGTGCTCGATCTCGGCCTGCCCAAATTGGATGGATTGACCGTACTCAAAGGTATTCGAGATGAAAACATCAACACACCTGTGGTGATTTTGAGTGCGCGAGACACCCTAACTCAGCGTGTGGAAGGTTTAAATGCGGGTGCGGATGATTACCTTACCAAGCCATTTGAAATGGTGGAGCTGATCGCTCGTATCCGCGCTCAATTACGTCGCGCTTCAGGCAACGCCTCTCCAGTGATGCAAGTGGGCGATCTCAGTTTAGATACACGCACTTCCAAAGTGATGTGGCGTGGACAAGCCATTAGCCTCACTGCGTTGGAATATAAAGTGATCGCTTATTTCATGCATAACCCAGAGAAAGTGATTTCACGTACCGAATTGGTAGAGCACATCTACAAGCAAGATTTTGATCGCGACTCCAATACCATTGAGGTATTCATTGGACGCCTGCGTAAAAAAATTGCACCTGACGTGATCAAAACCGTGCGTGGTCTTGGGTATCAACTGCATGCCTGCTAAGCCACGCGCCTTACGTCATCTCAGTTTAAAAACCCGCTTGCTGCTTACGGCCACGTTGTGGCTTAGCGCGATGATCTTAGCGGCGGGCTACCTTATTCCAAACCTCATTCATCAATACTTGATTCAAGATGTGCAGAGCCAGTTACAACTCTCGATGGATGAGATCACCGCCAATCTGGAAGCCAATCCGCAAGGGCAGCTTACCCTTACAACTCGCCTTGCCGATCCACGTTTTGCGCAGCCATATAGTGGGTTGTATTGGTCAGCCACCTTGGGTGAACAAACCTTGCGTTCACGTTCATTGTGGGATCGTTTTTTAACCGAAGAATCGCATGTGCACGACACAATTTATCGCGGTGCAAATGGTGAATCTTTGATTGTGCTAAAACGTACCGTTTATTTACCGGATTTTTCACAGCCAATCACCATCACAATTGGCCTAGACGATGCACCACTTAAAGCGACATTGCAGCGAGTCAGCAAAGAGTTGTGGATGATTTTAGGACTGCTGTTTAGTGGAATACTGATTTTGATTGGGGCGCAAGTAACGTGGTCACTTCGACCACTTTCGAAAATGCAGCGTGAACTGGCCGCATTGCGTAATGGCCAGCAAAATTCGGTGAATGGCGATTACCCGAAAGAGATTTCACCACTGGTGAATGACCTCAACGCTTTACTGTTCCACTACCAAGAATTGCTAGAACGAGCGCGTCATCATGCGGGTAATCTGTCACATGCACTGAAAACGCCACTCTCCGTACTTAAAAACGAAGTCGCGCAACTGGAAAGTTCACAGCTCAAAGATCGATTGCAACCTTCCGTAGAACAGATCCAACAGCAAATTGACTATCATCTTGGCCGAGCTCGTATGGCAGGTTCCGCCAACATTCTTGCCGTCAAAACCTCGCCAAGTTTAAGGGTGGATGCGATTTCGCAAGCATTTGACAAAGTCTATGCCGAACGAGAAATCACGCTAGTTAATGAGCTTGATTCTGAATTGGAAGTGGCCGTTGAACCGACTGATTTTGATGAAATGATCGGTAATATTCTCGAAAACAGCTATAAATGGGCAAACAGCTTAATTCGCGTCCATAGTTATCCGATGGATGAACACTGGGTGCAAATTTGTATTGAAGATGATGGACAAGGCATTCCGGCTGAAAATATCGAGAAAGCATTAAAACGTGGGGTTCGCTTAGATGAAACCACACCCGGTACTGGGCTTGGCCTTAATATTGTGAGTGAAATGGCGCACAGCTATCGTGGCGCTCTGGCGTTGGGTGAGAGTCGTTTGGGTGGTTTAAAAGCAACGCTCACGTTAAAAAAATCGTCACACGATGCAAAAGCAGTCAAATCACGCTAAAAACCGTATAAAAGCCGATTTTCAGTTGCTCGACCAGCCAATGAATGCTAGTATCCGCGCTCGTTTCTGACCCTATTTATAGGCTTAGAAACTCTACGACACGGACAAGGTCGCATTGTTCTGTCACTCTGTTTTTTACTAATTTGAGAGTAAATACTATGAAATTCGAAGCAGTATTACGTACTGATCTAGGTAAAGGTGCGAGCCGCCGCCTACGTAACACTGGTTACTTCCCAGCGATCGTTTACGGTGGTGAAGCAGCTCCAGTTTCTATCTCACTGAACCACGATGACGTGATGAACCAAATGGACAAGCCTGAGTTTTACGAAGCTATCGTTCTGGTTATCGACGGCCAAGAAGTGAAAGTGAAACCACAAGACGTTCAACGCCACGCGTACAAGCCAAAAGTTGAGCACATGGACTTCATCCGTATCTAATTCCCTACCAAGGAATTATTCGGATTAAATCCAGCCTTTTGCATAAATAAGATCATCGGCATTACCAACCGAGAAATCTAAAAATTCGAAACCCCGATAGCTACCAACTGTCGGGGTTTCACCGTTTTAGACACTTGAAATACTTCTCACCGTGCTGCTATTAGCAATCACATCAGCAAGATGTATGTCTTCAATCCAGATCCTCAGCAAAACGTGCGGCTCGCGCTTGAATCAAGCTGCAATGAGTAGCTGCCATCAGTTCTGCTAACGTTATCGACGGGTTCTGCGCAATTAAGCGCTGCAATTTGGCTTCTAAAGGCTCTAACTTATCACTGTGCAACCTTAATCCGGCGTCTAACTTTTTGATCAAATACTCAACTTCACGGTCATCTTCCGCTCTAAGTTGAATAAGAAAAGCCTGAATAGCCATCGCCTCCCCCATCAACTGCCAGTTGCGTGAGCGGCGAATACGTTTGAACTCACAACCCAAGGGCAGAGCTTGCTGCTTCAAGCGCTTTACTGTCTCCCCACCGACACGGTGAATCAAAGAAGGCAACATAATCGCCACCAATTGATCGGTTACTTCCACTGAGCGGTGCCTACTATCAACACGATTTTATCTATTTCCTTTTGGTTTACTGAAACGACTTTCAAAATAATTCATGTTGTTCTTTTTATTCGGCTCGTGACGTGAGTTGATAACTCACTTTACCTTGACGTTCAAGTGTAAAAATCCACACGCTCTCATCCAGTTGAAACCGATATTGATTAGCGGACTCTGTGGCTTCAAGCAGATCAAGAAATGACATCAGGTCTGTTTCTGCAATCACAAACGATCCTTCTGAACGATTGCTATCCAAATCATTGATAAGTTCAAGCTGCGTGGTTGAACTCGGTAAAATCGGCGGTAACCAACCTTTCTCAAAGAGATGATCAGCTTGCGCTTGCTGAAAATTGGCATAATGATGTTTTACCGTGTCAGAACAACCCGCTAAAACAACCAGCAAAAGGAAGAGTATTCGTTTCATTATAATCTCTCGAGTTATGATAAAAATGGGCGGAACACATCCAATACCATAATGAAGGAAGGTAACATGTCATTCGTGTGTAAAACCGATCGTTTAGTGATTCGTCACTTTGAACTGCGTGATAGTGATTTCATCATCCGCTTGCTCAATGAAGAGTCCTTTATTCGTTACATCGCAGACAAAAATGTTCGTACCACACAAGAAGCGATTCATTACCTCACCCACGGTCCTATAAAAAGCTATCAGGTGAATGGCTTTGGCTTAAATATGGTTGAGCTAAAAACAGACGGCACACCGATTGGTATGTGTGGTGTACTGAAAAGGTCAGAGCTCGATACTCCTGATCTTGGCTACGCATTTTTACCCGAACATTGGCGAAAAGGCTATGCGCAAGAAGCCGCAATTGCCGTTTTACAGCACGCTTTTCAGCATTATGGACTAGAGAAAGTGCTCGCCATCACCTTACCGGATAATCAAGCTTCCAACGCCCTACTACGCAAGATCGGCTTTCAGCCATTGGGTACCCAGATTCTGTATGGTGACGAAAATAACTTGTATGGATACGTGAAACCCAAAGCATGATCTACTTATCATAACGTTATGAAAATACTTTAATTCACACGCTGGGAGCCATACTAAAGTCAATACAACTCTTTAATTAATATTTTTACTACTTGTCGGAGTAGAACATGACTTCTTATGCAATGAATAACGCCCATCGTGACAGAGCTAAAAATACAACAAACTCTCTACACAGCGTCAGTTTTCGTTTGAAGTTGATTGTAGTATTGATTGCTGTCTCCATCCTTTATCTCGGATTTAAAGGCCTTACCGGTATGCAAAATGCCTCACATTCTATTGAGTTGCTTTACTCAAAAGGAATGCAGCACACCATTCGAGCCGGCCGAGTGTTAGATGAGTTAGGCACAGCGCGAAGCCAACTACTCCTCGCTTTTCAACATGAACCTTTATCTAAATATGCGCTTTTACATGATCATCCCATTGAACGGCACATTGAAAGCATTCAAAGCTCTCTCACGGATTTACATCGCATTATTGATAACGAGATTTTAGCAACCGAGTTAGATACGCAAGAAAAAACCGTAATTAACACTCTGAAAGAGAAGCTAGATCAAGTGACCAAAAGCGGTTTTGAACCTGCTATTGAACAACTTAAAGCAGAGAATTACGATGCCGCCGACCTACTACTACTGCAAAAAATCAACCCTATTTATGGTGACATCAAGCAAGCCGCGGAGGTGTTTCTGGATATCCAGATCCAAGAAGGCAGGGATAATTTTTTATCTTCGCAGCAAGAGATACACCAGTTTATTTGGGGTGTAGGTCTACTTGGGTCACTGGCTTTGATCATCACCATAACGTTTGCATTGCTGATTGCTAAACGGGTAAATGATGCGGTGCAGCAATTAGCCGATTCCGCCACCACCATTGCGGGTGGCGATCTTACACAGCGAATCCCAGTGACTGGTCGTGATGAGTTTTCTGATATAGCTGAATACGTGAACCGTATTGTGTCTAGCTTCCAACACGTCATTAGCAATAATCGACATTCTGTCTCGGCACTGGCGACTGCCGCAGAGCAGAATGCCGCGGTGGCCATGCAAACCAAGCAAAACATTGTTGAACAACAGTCGCAAACACAGCAAATCGCCACTGCGATTCATCAGTTTACGGCTACGGTGCATGAAGTGGCACACAGTGCAGGTTTAGCGGCCGAAGCTTCGGAAGAAGCGGAACAAGCCGCAGCACAAGGACGTTCCGTGGTCAGTGAAAACATTACGATGATTGAGGGCCTATCGAATGATTTGCAACAGATGAGGGAGTCAATGCAACTGCTGGCAAAAGATTCGGAAGATATCGGCAGTGTCATTGATGTCATCCAAAGTATTTCGGAACAAACCAACTTGCTAGCTTTAAATGCAGCGATTGAAGCGGCCCGTGCCGGAGAACAAGGTCGAGGCTTTGCGGTTGTCGCAGATGAAGTTAGAACACTGGCGAGCCGCACACAAGAATCCACCAAGCAAATCTTACAAACGGTACAGCGTTTACAACAGAGCAGCCGAGATTCAACCCAGATGATTGAACAAGGAGTCGATAGCGCAACAAAAGCCGTTGAAAAATCACGCTTAGCCGGAACCGCTTTGTCACAGATTTCTGCCAATGTCGATCGTATTTCAACCATGAACACCCAGATTGCCGCGGCTTCAGAAGAGCAAAGTGCCGTCACAGAAGAGATCAACAAGAATATTAGCGCGATCAGCGAAATCTCTAATCAAACCGCAGTAGGTGCACAACAAAGCTCAGAAGCCACACTCGAACTGGCCAGATTAGCCGAGGATATGCAGGAAGAAATTGCGCGCTACAGTGCTTGAAATGAGACAATTAGGCTAAGGGCAGATAACTCTGCCCTTTATTCTTTATTTTCAACGTTATTCAGCTATTCCTAAAGTTCTATCCGTAATCAGCCACGTATTTCACCTATCTACTGACCCTCACCAGAATTTGATCTCGAGCCATAAAGATAACTTTGCTGAATATTTCCGCTCTGTAATACGCACAAATCGTGGTAGGTTTAGCGAAGTAGAGTTAAAACTCTATTTCACTACAACAATAAAAGGGTTCATCTATGCATAAACCACTCTCCACAGCAGTGTTCCTGACTTTTGCTTTACTTGGCTGCCAGTCAGAAGAAACGCAAACCACCTCACTCAATTCGCAAGCGAAAGCGGATGCAGTCGTGGCACAAAAACGTCAATTGGCCGAATCCTTCAGCCAACACTATGCAGCCTATGCACAAACACTAAAATCGCAGATCACGGCAGAAAATCTCAGTGTTTCTGTGTCTGAATTGGTCGACGTTGCACCGAGTGACGAATTCAGCCAGCAACTGCGCTCCGCTGATAAAAGCGTGCGATCTTTGAAAGGTATTGAACAATATACAGATCAATTGCTGCAATTGCGTTTAGCCGATGCTTCCATGTTACAAGAATGGAAAGAGGGTCAAAGCCCACTATTTGCTTTTGAACCCAGTGGTAATGATGATGCATGGCAATACATTGAGGCGTTTGATGTTTATGGGCAAATCCACCAACTGGATGTTTATCAGTTACCGGATGTACCCGTTTTTGTTGTGGATAACGACAGCGCTATTGAGCTGAAAGCAGGCTTACAAGCCATGCGTGCCGAAATGCAGCGACTTGGGCAAGATCCACAACTAGCTACGGAAGAAAGCAGCTCTGTTGAAGCTTCCACCCGTGCACTTAACCGTTCCGCCAATGCAAGTACTCCCCCACTTTCAACGACTGTGTTAAAGAAAATCCGTTTGCAGGATGACAAAGAACCTTGGATTTCTGGCCGTGCCGAAATCTATGCTTTGGTGACAGGGGTGGATCCAAGCCGAGATAAACCAACGCTCGATCTTATTGAAATGCCTTATCTGGATTACGATCAACAAGATTATTTCCCAAATCAGGTCGTTATTCACTGGTCTCGTTACCATTGGGGCGCTGCCGATATGGTACTGATGGAGCAAGATGATGGCACTGACTATAAGGAACTCGCTAAACAACTGGTTAAAGTTGCAGAAGAGGTGCTTAAGTTGATCCCTGATCCTCAAGTTCAGGGTTATGCCATCATCGCGCAAATCACCGGAAAAATTATTGAAGCCATTCCCGATGGCGTATTGGTTAACGATGATGACTTTGTGGATGTGTTTTATACCCTAATGCAAAACACTTCCTACACAGATCATCCGGCCGCCAGTGGCAATGCCGTGGCAACCTTTGAACCACTGACGATTAATCCAACCCAATAATCGTGGTTTAAGGATAAAAATAAACCCAAGGCTAGCTCACGCCGGCCTTGGGTAAAAACGGGATATCACATCTTCGCACAATCACTGTGCGTTAAAAATTTAGCCCTAACTTTACAAGCTCTTTTCTTGCTTGCTCGGCATCCATAAATTGAAAGGCATGGAAACCCTGTTGGCGCGCCCCTTCAACGTTCGCGGGCATATCATCCATAAAGACACTTTCTTGCGGATCCAAATACTGGCTTTGTGCAAGATGTTGATAAATCGCCGGATCTGGTTTGAGAAGGCCACATTCGCTCGATACAACCGCGCCTGTAAATTTAGGCCAAAAATCATATTGGGCTTTCAAATAAGCAACAATTTCATTCACATTGTCGGTCAACGCATAGAGACGATAACCCGCTTGGATAAGATCATCCATCAGCTTTTGAGTTCCCGAAAGTAGCACTTGTGTCTCTTTAATATGGAAAAAAAGCTGCTCTAACGCATCAAGAGAAAGCCCTAATTGCTGATGAAGTGCGCGTTTAACCTCAGCCTCGGTGTATTTTCCTTTATTCAAATCACGCCAAAACTCACTTTTGAATACCGCTTTCGCCATAACAGCGCTTTCTTCCCCCTCACCAAAAGTCAGTTGGGCAATCTCTTGCGGTGCCCATTTTACAATCACATTGCCAACATCAAATACCACATTACGAATGGCCATTTCCGACTCCTTCTGATTGGGTTAGATGCGAGATTTTAACTAAATCGTTAGTTTATTATTGGTTAAGTGCTCACAAAGTCACCACGCATTTCTCTTTAATGAGAACAGGGAAGAGAAAATGCAGCACTCGCGACCTTGGCTTGGGGGAAGCATCAGGAGCAATGTGGCGAGTGCTGCTGGTTATTAGTGTTGGGAACTATGATGATGCCGTTGGTTATAACCAGCTGTAGTATCAGACACACGAGTAAACAACAGCTCAAATAACGCAAACAAAGCCATCCGTTCCAATGTCGTCTTACTTTGCTCCAACCGCCGCTGATAGTAGGTCGCCATCGTGGCTGGCTCATTCGCTTTTTCATTGAACATACACAGCACTCTTTCTTACTTTGATACCCCTATTATCTCCTCAATTACGGAACTCAAAAAACAGAGCATTTTCTTTTCATTTGCTCCGTATTCGTTTTTAAACGGCCAACTATCGGCATAAAAAGCCTAAAAATGGCAGAAATGAGGAACAAAGTCAGTTCAGGTTTTCTCCATTAAACATCCAAATTTTCACTACAATAGCCACACATGAAATGACTACGGGGATAACCGTGTCCGACCTCAATTTATTGCGCTACTACGCTCGCCTAACACCATTGGGGGTGGGTTGTGATATCAAAACCACTTTGCCAGAACTGGCTGAACGGTTATTTACTAGCCCGCGTCATGCCAGAAATGTATTAGCGCGCTTAAATCAGTTTGGCTGGTTAACTTGGGCTCCCAAGGCTGGACGACATCATCGTTCCCTGCTGCATTTACACATTGAGCTGATACAACTCAAAGAAGAGCTCGCGGCGAAGCGAGTTCAGCTCGGTAAATATGAGAAAGCGATGGTGATTTTGGATAACGATGAAATCGCCTTTGCCAAACTGCTGAAAAAAACCTCGGGGGCGAGTTTGCAAGAAGGCCGCCTACACATTCAACTTACCTATAAGCGCCCTTTTGAACCTTTATTGCCCCACCTTCCTCAGCGTAGCAGTGAGCGGTTTTTGATTCGCCAAATTTACAGCTGCCTAGTCAGTTCGGATGCCAATGGGCATGTTCAACCAGAATTAGCGCATCACTGGCACTATGATCTGCAAACTTGGCAATGGACTTTCTACCTGCGCCCAGAATTGACCTTTCATAACGGCATCGCGATTGACGCAAACACCATTGTCAGCCTGTTTGCTAAGCTCTCAAGCCTAGAGACACATCAAGACGAATTAGCCCATATCACCGATATTCATGCACCAACACCGTTTAAAGTGGTATTTAAGTTGCAACGCCCCGACCCCGGTTTTGCTGGGATGATCTCAGGGGTGAAATACGCGATTCAGCCTGTAAGCCAGATTAATGACAGCCAATACCATGGAGAGCAGATCATCCCTGTCGTTGGCTGTGGTCCATTTGAAGTGCAAGAACACACCGACAACAAACTAAAACTGAAAGCTTTTAGTCAGTTTTATGGCTGTCGAGCACTGACTGATCGCGTCACCATTTGGCGAGTGGATGAAGAGCGTTTAAACGAGCCGTTAATTGAAACCAATCAGCCCGAAGCCAAAACGGCAAGCTGCCATCACCAAGTTTCGATAACGGGAATTCCTCACCCTCTTTCCTCTACTCAACATCAGAGCCGAGTCGAAGATGGCTGTTTAATGGTGTTATTTAATCAGCAAGCTCCAAACCCGCTCACTCAAGCACAAGCGCACTTACTGAGTGAGATACTCAATCCTAGATCGATTGAAGGAGAGATGAATCAACAGGGGGTAATATTTGGCGTTGAGCCGGCTCATAACTTACTTCCTTTGTGGCGTGCGGTACTAAAATCCCCCGCACCAGATGTTACTCTGCCGAGAAAACTGACTCTTGCGTTGTACAACTACACTGCACTGCAAATCTGCGCTCAATCCATAGCAAGACTGTTGGCTAAACAAGGTATTACTTTAGAGATCCAAACTTATACCTACCGTGAACTCAATCAGCGAGCGCGGAAGGGGGAATTAAATGAAAATTTGGTGCTCACTAACATCAATCTGGATGACAACCGCCACGCGTCCGCTTTTGCCATGCTATTTAGTAATCCCATACTGCATGCATGCGCTTCACCAAATGATAAGGCGTGGTTAATTCAGCAATTAGACACGGTTCGTGAGCAAGTACCATTACAGGACTACCTACATCAACTCGAACCGATTGCTTCTTTGTTGGTCAGTGAATCCTGGCTCGCCCCTCTTTTTCATCATCGCCAGACTTTGCGCTTTCATGGTGTTTTGCATGATGTTGAATTGACCAATTGGGGCTGGCCAGACATTCGCAATGTGTGGTCTACCGATTAATTTCATAACTTCATTCAATAGTTAGGAAAGAAATTGTCTGCTGAAAAGTTCTATATACCCACGATGTGGCGTTATCGCCCTTAGTCGTACGGCTTAGCACTCACAATCAGGAGACCATAATAATGAAGCTCAACATTCCATTACTGACTTTGCCTCTTCTCGCGGCCATGCCATCGGCTTACGCGACTGAACAACCCGATTACTATGACTATGCCTTTGTAGGCGGTAGTTTGGTTTATGGCGAATCAGTTTTTCGTTCACAAAACGAAGAGGCCGGATTCTCACTGGAGCCTAATCTTTTTTATAACGGTCAATATGGCTTTGTGGATGGTTCATTGGCCAACCTTACCCTATTTCATCCTTGGTTTGGCTTAAGTGGACAGTGGCGGTTTGCTGAAGTTAGCCAAGACTTTGATGAAATCCCATCAGGTATCGACGAACGTAAAGGCAATGGTGAGCTAGGTATTACCTTTGGTAGCGTTGGGGCAAGAATCACTTACTTGCATGATGTCACCAACCTACATGATGGTTATGAAGTGCAATTGCATTTAAGCCGCAGCTTTACTACACCAATATCACAACTGACGCTTACACCTTACGTAGAAGCAGATTATCGCGATGCAAAACTTTCACAGCATCTTTACTCCGTTTCCTCCACGGAATCGGGCCGCTCTCGTTTACCCGCCTTTGATGCGTCAAGCACTTGGGTTTATCAAACGGGGTTGATTGGTATTTACGACTTTGGCAATCGTTGGATTAGCCTTGCAAAAATTGAATTGGAGCACCATGACTCGGCGAGCCCCTTACTACAAAGAGAGTTGGGATGGGATGTCACTTGGGGTGTCGCCTACACTTTTAATCTTTAGAAATAGGCTACTCCTATCTTAAATTTTGATTCATCACAGAAAATAGAGTTAAGACTCTATTTTCTGAATTAACCTCATAGTTTCTATGTAATTAGTTTCACGAAATTAATGGCGAGACGTATAACCCACACCTCCAATATATTGATAATAAATAGGTGTTACTGTGTACTCTCAAAAACGCTTTCAACGTCATCGTCTCGCTTTAGCTTGCTTAGCTGCTGGGTTTTCTCATGTTACTTATGCAAAGGCGGGGTGTGAAATATCGGCACTGCAACAAGCGCGCGATCTTCCGGCCAAAATCGCCGCAGCCAATCACTCTTGTTATAGTGCTTGGTTTTATGCTCCAACAACCACCTTGGAAAACATCTACAGCGAGGCTTCTCTCTCCAACCTACAGATGGTCTTGGATGCCGAAATTGCTCGCTACACAGGTGACGCAGAGCAAGCTCGCCGCTTAGAAAATTACGGTGAATTTATTCGTGCAGCTTATTACGTGCGTTATAACGCCGGCAATCAGCCCTATTCTCAAGGTTTGAGTCAACGTTTTGGTCGCTCGATTGACCGTTTCTTGCGTCACCCGAATGCCTTTGATCAAGGCCGCGAACAAGTGGGGGCAATGAAAAGCCTGAGCTTGATGGTGGATAACGTGAAACAGTTGCCTCTCACCATGGATGCCATGGTTTCTGCTCTCCAACGTTTTAACCCAACTACCGCACAAGAGACTCAATGGGTGGATGGTTTAAATAACTTATTCCGCGCGATGTCTGGTCACATAGCGAATGCGGAGTTTTATCACTATCTCGCAGCCAACACACAACACATTGATACTTTGTATAAATTTGCTCTGGATAATGAATGGGCCTTAGAGACTGAGGCTGAATTTTTGGTTTACAACGCACTGCGCGAAACCGGCCGTCTACTCGTCAGCCCTGATGTCGTCACTAAACAGAAAGCCTTGCAGGTGATGCAGCAGATGATCGCTCGTTATCCTTTGGGAAGTAAACACGATAAATTATGGCTCGCTGCAGTTGAGATGCTTCGTTACTACGCTCCAAATGCATTACAAGAACTGGGAATTGATCTAGAGAATGCCAAACATGATTTAGCCGCGCGAGTTTTACCTTATCGTTTTGAATGCCAAGGACCTGCGATCATTCGCTCGCAAGATCTGTCTGATGATCAAGCAGCCCAAGCTTGTGACATCCTCAATCAGAAAGAGGCTGATTTTCATCAAGTTGCCAATACAGGCTTTGCTCCTGTTGAAAATGACCACAATAATCGGGTCGAAGTGGTAGTGTTTGCCAATAATGATACTTACGTTAACTACTCTTCGTTCCTGTTTGGTAATAGCACGGATAACGGTGGGCAATATTTAGAAGGCAATCCAGCCGATCACAGCAACCAAGCACGCTTTATTGCCTACCGCTATGCCAACGGTGCTGAACTATCGGTACTCAATCTAGAACATGAATACACTCATTATTTAGATGCTCGTTTCAATCAGTATGGTTCATTCAGCGACAATTTGGCTTACGGGCATATCGTCTGGTGGTTGGAAGGTTTTGCTGAATACATGTATTACAAGCAGGGTTATCAAGCCGCGGTGGAGTTAATCTCACAAGGCAAAATGAGCCTTACCGATATTTTTGCAACCACTTACTCACACGATACCAATCGTATCTATCGTTGGGGGTACTTAGCTGTACGTTTCATGCTGGAAAAACATCCGCAAGAGGTGGAAAGCTTACTGGCACTGTCACGCTCAGGCCAATTTGCACAGTGGGCACAAACCGTCAAAACCATGGGTGATAGTTATAATGCTGAGTTTCAGATTTGGCTAGATACCGTACAGAGTGTCATTCCAGAAACACCGGAAGTACCGCCAACCCCAGAACCACAACCGGAAGCCGTAGCACAATTCGTTGCTAACACCTCTCTCTCCCTAACCGGACAGACCTACAGTGAACACCTATTTTATGTGGATGTCCCAGAGCATAGCCGCGAGTTTGAGGTTTCCATTTCCGGTGATGGTGATGCCGATCTTTACATGAGTTATCAGCAAGTCGCCCATTACTATGATTATCAAGTAAGCGAGTTTACCTACGGCAGCAATGAGTTGATTGCCTTCAAACCTGAGCAAGATGGTTACATCAAACCTGGGCGTTACTACTTAAGCGTTGCTGGGCGTTCAGATTACTCAGCCGTAACGCTCAATGCTCATTTAGTGACAGAACAACCCAGTGAGCACCCAGAGTTCAAAGATGATCTTGCACCTTTGCTATTAGAGGCGGGGCAATCCCAACACCTTACCGTACACCAACAACGATATGTCGCTATTTATGTTCCGGAAGGGGTAACTGAAGTACAGGTTTTGCTCACCGCTTCAATACAGAATCAAGGCGATATTGATCTCTTTGCCGCTCAAACATATTGGCCCACTCGCGAGCAGTTTGATCACGCCTCAAACAATAAAGGCAGTAATGAATACCTTAGCATCCCAGTCACTCAAGCCGGCTACCTGCATTTTTCATTAAATGCACAAGCCATAGGTGATAGCGTTGATATGATTGCTTATTTCAATTAACCCTAAGACTGCCCTTCTACAAGGGCAGTCAAACTTCAGAGGGTTCAGCTTGCGTAGCGTGGTATCGATGACGAAAACTCATCGTTTTTTTATAAAGACCTGCATAGTCGGCCTTAGCCAACTCCTCTTCACTCATTAATTGCTGAATGGTGCGATGACAACGTTTTAGTAGCTGTTCCGCTTCACTCTCACTGAGTTTATGTGGCCAGTAACGCGACAAAATGGTTACCACTTTCATACACACGGTACGTAAGGTTGGACAACGATGCAAAATATCCATGTAGATCTCAAGCAGCGTATCTATGGTTTGCTGCTTATTACATAATGCATGATAGCGCTGTTCCAACCATTCCAGTTTATCGAGGTTACTCTGTTTCAACGATTTCCCTAAGGCAATTTGGCTTTCTAAAACAATGCACGTTTCTTGATTCAAAAGCGCCTCGTTGCACCAACCAATACACTTGGCAAACTCTGAATCGAACCCCATCACATTGAGTAGCCAAGTAAAATGGTAACGATCTTCAAATAACTCGAACGGTTTGGCGCGGTAAATTTTGTTTAAGATATCCACCGAAATGCCATATTCACCCTCTTCCAATGCAAGATGCGCTGCCACTAACTCTAATTGTGGCAGTAATTCCTCATGCTGGCCTTTATCGTAAAGCCCTTTGAGGATCGATTTCGCTTCCTGTAACCATTGCTCCCGTTGTGGTGATGGTGCTTGCCGCACGGCGTACAACAGAATCCGGATAAAATTAAGGTGCATTTGATGAGTATTACGATGGGTCTCTTTGTTAATTTCCACATACAGCCGGTAACGCTCAAGCGCTGAAACGGTATCCCCTACTGACAAACACAAATTAGCCAGAACCCACTCTCGATCGGAATGCCCTGGCACAATTTGGTTAGCGATCTGCAGATGGTGAATCGCTTCAGGAATGGAATTATTGCTTAGGCTGATGCTGGCGGCTTCTACCCGCGCGCGTACATTATTGGGTGCTTTGGCCAACAGATCTTGGATGATTTGCGCCGCTTCCACTTGCCTGCCAGTCTGCTTTAAAGCATTCGCAAGACCGATTTTTGCCCAGTCAAAATCTTTGTGCTCTAACGTTTCTAGGTAGACCTCTCGCGCATGGTCGAAACGGCGCAACTTCGTTAAAAAGTCGCCGCGGAATTTTTGGATCACAAAGTAGTAATCGGCATGGAAAGGCTCAAGTTCATCACACAAACTCAAACCCAACTCAGCATCCCCATCGCGCTCAGCTTGATACAGAGCTTTAAGTGCATGTTTGCGTGATATCGCGTTAGTTAACCGCTCTTGAAGAGTCAAAATGTTGAAGGGCTTAAGTATGTATTCGTCCGGCTTGAGCTCCAAAATGGAATGCACCACGTAAGATGAATTTTCGCCCGTTACCAAAACAAAAACCGCTTCCTGTTTGATGAGTTTATAGTGTTTTAACTCTTCAAAAACCTGCTTACCATTCAATCCTTTACCGAAATTATAATCGCAAATAAAAATATCAAACTTCTGCCGCCCAGCCATAAATACCGCAGCGCGTGGGCTTTTACTCCACACTAAATTTGGTTCGGAAAAACCCAGTTTAAGCAGCATACTGCGCAAGCTGGCGATCACGATCGGGGCATCATCAATGATCAATACTTTAAGTTCTGAAAAAGGAGGAGTTGCCATATCTCTAAGTTCTATTTCAACGTAACAAATCGTACCAATTCCATGGCTGATTTAATCCCTAATTTTGTCATGATCCGTACCTTGTAGGTACTCACGGTCTTTTGGTTAATATCCAGTTGTAAGGCAATTTCCTTATTTGTTAATCCTTCAACGAGCATCTTAGCAACCGTCATTTCTCGCTCCGAAAGTTGCTCCAACTCATTACGCTGAGCCAAGCTGGTAACATGCGAGTTGAATTGAGCTGCTTGATCTAAAATACGACTCACCGTATCCGCTAAAGTATTGGCTCTCCATACTATGGATTCATTGTCCGCGGCCTGCGCCTCCACGCCTAATCCACTCTGCAGCTCAATTACCAGCCCTTGATAGTAAGGACGAAGCAGATCTTTAAAGGCTTCAAGGCTCATGCCAGATAAAAAGTGGCTTTCTACCACGACCAAGTTAATCGGGAGATCGCGCAGTTTATGCAAGGTTTGTTCAATATCTTGAGCGATGAACACTTTGCTGACTTGAGGTTCTTTTTGCAGCAATTTTTGCAGTGCATTGGCGCTTAATAGATGGTTATTCGCCAACAACACTTGCCATCCATCATCCATGCTTTGGCAATCGAGACACTGACGTCGATTCTTGGTATACAGCTCACTAAGCTTGACTATCGGCATTGGTTTAGCGGAGTAATACCCCTGACAAGTATCCACGCCAAGGTGACGCAAATATTGCCAAGTCTCTTCGTTCTCGACTCCCTCAACTACGCAGTGCAACCCTAAAGATTGAGCCAACAGTAGACACATATTGGTTAATTGCTGGTGTTTATAATTGGTGGCGAGATCGTGCACAAAGCTGCGATCAATCTTCAATTCAGTGAAAGGTAATTGAGCCAGTTGCCCTAGCGAGGCGTACCCCGTGCCAAAATCATCGATCGATAAGCCCACACCATACATGCGTAATCGAGCCAAGTTTGCTAACGACGTCATAGTGCCGTTATACACTTCGTGTTCGGTCATCTCTAAAGTCAACTTACTTGCCGCGAAGTCATGTTTGTCACAAATCGTCAAAATGGGATCGCAAATCGATTGCTGCAAATTACGCTGGCTGATGTTGACCGAGAGTTGAATCTCGGCATCAATACTGGCCAAAGCAGAAACCGCTTTCTCCAACACGGTGAGAAAAAGTTTTTCATGCAAGCCACATTGATCGATCAGAGGCAAAAATATTGCTGGGCTTAACAGGCCATGTGTCGGGTGTTCATAACGTACCAACGCTTCGACCCCAACCATTTCCCCACTGCGAAAATCAAACTGCGGTTGATAGTAGTTAAAAATATGGTCATGAATAAAAGCTTGCTCTATCTCTTCTACCGTCAGTTCAATCGTGGATTTGCACTCGTCTGTTTTAGGTTGAGCCTGTTTTTGAAACCTTTCAATGACACGCTGTAAATCCTTCACTTCATAAGGTTTGGATAAACGCTCAACAAACGAAAATCCGGCCAGACTGCACATGTTGCGTGTCAACTCAAGAATGGCATCATCAACCGCACTCAGGACTACCACA
Organism: Vibrio sp. RC586; assembly: GCF_000176715.1. NCBI lineage: Bacteria > Pseudomonadati > Pseudomonadota > Gammaproteobacteria > Vibrionales > Vibrionaceae > Vibrio > Vibrio sp. RC586. The sequence continues at coordinate 140,463 of NZ_ADBD01000013.1, forward strand.
CCAAGCTTTGGCGCTCGTTCGCTCAATTGTGAAAGCAAGCTGATCCCATCCATATGGGGCATTCGGATGTCGCAAAACATGAGATCAACACCCACTTTATTGCTTAATTCTAAGGCAGCAAATCCGTTTTCAGCCAAGATAACCTCATCCAACCCAAGCTGTCTTAGCTTGAGCCTCAGGCTGGTCGCCTGAATTCGATCATCTTCTACTATCATGATTTTCATAACGCTATTCGCTCTGATGCTGATTGAGCCACTGCTGTGCCTGCTCTACCACTTCATGCATGGCATTGATCAGTTGCTGCTTTTCCACAACAAGTTGTTGCGGATCGTTTTGTTGCTCAACGGCTTTGGCTAACTCAGCTAACCGTTGTAATTGAAGGGAACCTGCGGCCCCTTTTATTCTGTGAGCCACCCCTTTCACATCACAATCGGGTTGATTCAGTAACTGAATATCTTGGGTAAGAGACTCAACAACTACCATTGCCATCTCTTCACGCTCATCATCTTGATAAGCCTCTAACCAACCGCTTTTCTCATAAGTTTCTACGGTTTGTGGAGCAAGGTAACGGCTCAATACCGTACGTAACGTGGCCAAACGATAGGGTTTGTAGATCACCTTATCCATTCCCGCTTGTCGAGCTTGCTCTGCGGCGAAGCGAGAATCTTCCGCGGTACAGCCAATCACTGCACCTTTAAACTCGAAGACCTCCTGTTTGACTTTGCGAGTCAACGCAAAACCATCAAGGTTAGGCATATGGCCGTCAGTGATTAACAGATCGTACTGCTCAGGATTGGCCTGTAGTTTTTCGAGTGCCTGTAATCCATCATTTACTAAGGTCGCACTTAGGCCAAGTTCACTCAGCTGCCTTTTAATCAGCAAACGGTTAATGGCATCGTCATCAGCCACCAACACATGCCCTTGCAACAAGCGGGGTTGCGTAGGCGTAGCGATTTCACTGATCGAGTGCATCGAAGCTCTAAGCATATTGAGCAGCAGGTCAGGATAGACGTTACGCCCTGTCATCTCCATTTGGTGTTCATTATCCTGAATTTGGATACCCAACGCTTTTGCCCATAAAAGATAAGGCGAACGGTAAGACATCGCGAACACCTGCTCTTGAAACTCATGACAAGGTTCAATCTCAACAGGCAAAGAGATTGTCACTTGTGTACCTTCATTCAGCGCACTCTGAACCGTGATCTGACCTTGCATTAGCTCGATCAAGTTCGCCACGATTGACATACCAAGTCCTGTGCCACCAAATCGACGCGTAATAGTGCTGTCTGCTTGTACGAACGGCACAAAGATCGAATCGATCTGAGCTTGCGTCATGCCACAACCAGTATCCTCTATCACTAAGATCAAACGGTTTGACGCAACCTCCACTTTCACCACTACTCGTCCTTGTTCTGTGAACTTGATGGCATTTGAGAGCAAGTTGGTCACAATCTGATTAAAGCGCAATGCATCAAACTTCACTAAAAGCAAAGCACTTGGAGACCAAATTACCTCTAACTCAATCTGTTTGAGTTGTGCACTCGCTTCGAAGCCACGCAATAAAGGTCCCAGTTCATCAGCCAGATTGTAAGAGGCAATGTCTAATTGAAGCAGCTTCGCCTCTATCTTTGAAAAATCCAAGATGTCGTTGACGTGCAGTTTCAATCGTTCCGCAGAGTTGATTGCGTTAGTCAGTAGCAGCTGGCTTTCGCTGCTTTTTAAACGTGAAGCCAGAATCTCCATCAGGCCTAACATCGCGGCAATCGGCGTCCGCAATTCATGGCTGACCACGGCGAGAAAGTGGTTTCGCGCTTCAACCGCTTGTAGCGCTTGCTCGGTGGATTGGCGCAGAGCTTGCTCAGTCTCTTTTAGCTCAGTGATATCGTTAAACAAGGTGAGATAGTATTGACGCTTATTAATCGGGTGAGAAATAGTGCGGCGAATAACATGAAAGAAATGTCCCCCAATTGAACAATTCGCTTGTGGAGCCTGTATGACTAATGAGTATTCGGCATCCAGTTCTTCCGGTAGAGCGATAAAGGAGCAGTCAGGTCGCTGATTAAAACAGTCATTATCACCACACACCTGAAAATTTTCTCGATAAGAGGCATTGGTGTGCATCACTTCTCCCTTGTCATCAGAGATAAAAATCATACTCGGAATGGCATCAAGCAATTCCGTTAACCACTGAATTTGGTGTGTAGAAAGTTGTGCGACATGTTGGGTGTTTCTTAATAAATAACGTAAGCGTGTCACCCATAAAGTAAATAGCAGGCCAATTGTTAATAAAATACAAACCGCGATTAATACGTAAATAATAACCTGTCTCTTATCATAGCCATAATTTACCGTTACTTTATTGTAATTTGATTTAATTTCTTCTATTTCTTGCGGTGTGAATGTAGCGAGAACCTTATGCAACATATTTTGTAAAACTGCCGAATCTTTCCGAACAACCATAGTGATATCTACGTTAATATCGTGCATTTCTGATGAATCAGAAAGTTTAAATACATTTACCCCCCCCTCAAGCAGCCAATGATTAATCAATGAATTATTTACTAACGCATGTGTAACGACTCCCGTTTGGATGGCTAGCATAAGTTCATCGACATTACGATAAACAGGTGCAGTTTTTATTTTCCCCTGATTATACAAATAGTGATAAAAATTTCCAGTTCGATCTAGAATTGCTATTTTACTCTCTGAATAAGGCAAAAGCGTTTCTATATGACTAAAGGATATATAATCATATGAACCAACGGCTAGAAAATCTCGAGAATCAATGTTGGAAGCATTATAGGCAGGAATAATATCAACCACCCCATGGCGTAGCATCTCATCAACATTTCGACCATTAGCGGGCACAAACTCAAATTTTAGAATGCTTCTCAAACTAATACGTTCTAAAATATCGTGTACATAACCTTTATATTTTTTTTCTTTCTCATCCCAATAAGACAAAGGAAAAGTATCATCGTGTAGTGTGTATCTCACTACCGTATTAGTTTTTTCATCTCTTAACAATTTTAGATTTTCTTGATCGTTAAGAAAATATACATCTAATGAATTTAATTTATTTTGCGTTAAGCCTAATTTATCCGCTTTAATGACTTTGTTAATGGCACTTAATACAATCGGCTCACGAGTATTAATTAATACTCGATTCACTTGGGTTCCTAGCTTTTCATCAAAAATCACCTGTCCGCTCGAGATCCGATTTTTACTCAAAAAGGAATTCAACGAAACGTAATTGGTGATCGTCGCATCTGCGATACCTTGACGAATCATTTCGACTGAGCTGCCGTAATTTCTGGCCATAACAACATTCTTATAACCCAGATCAATAATCAAATCGCAATAAGAAGTACCTTGAATGCATGCCCATTTCAAATGTTCAAAAGGCTGTTTTGCCAGTTCTTGATCTCGTAACCAAATAACACGCACATTTTCATACAGAGGTTCAGAAAATAAGAAATCCCCGTCTCGCTGCTCGGTTTTCCCAAATCCTATCGCGAGATCCGCTTGACCTGATTTAACACCATTCAAAAGAGCTTCAATCGTGTCGTAACCTTGATAACTGATTCCCACTCCTAACTCAGCAGCAATACCGGTGGCGAAATCATGCTCAATACCCATAGGTTGTCCATTAATGCCTCCCCAGTAGGGCATCCACACTTCTTTTAATACTGCAATCGTTAATTGAGATTTTTGACGCAAATAGCTTTGTTCTGTTGCATCTAAATAGGTAGCCGAATGTGCAAAATAAGTAATACATAGCAGTAGTGCAGAAAAAATTAAGCGTAATAACAAGATATCGACTCGTGACATAGATTCCAATATTGTGGAAATAATAATCTAATCGTCTACTAACAATCAATCAGAACCCAATCACATGAAAATATATGTCAAAATAAGCCAACATAAGTAAGTAAATTCCTACACAAGCATTCACCGAAAAATAAAATTTATAACTTGAAATTCATACGATAAATTTCACTACAATTAAAATAACAACTCGGTCTACTTTAAACATTCACAATAAAATGCAATCGCTGCCGCTTAACAATGTAAATGGTATAACTTTCACTATTCAGTTCATATTACGCAATAGCAATGCCGTTTAGCGAAATAACTATCCGTAGTATGCTGTAAGGCGGTAGCTACGGAATAGGAGCAGCTGGAGGTTAACGCAAGCGAAGCTGGCTCACTCGATACAAGAGCAACGAGGCCAATAGAAACGCACAACCTAACATCTTGTTAAATGGCATTGTTTCGTCGTAAATCACCACACTCAACACCAAAGTCCATACTGGTTCTAGTAGCATTAACAACGCCGCATTGGTTGGATTTGCACTCTTTTGCCCCATGGTTTGCATCAAGTATCGCAAGCTTGTGGCGAGTAACACACTCAGAGCAAACCACTTCCAAGTCACTGGGCTGATGGTGCTTGGCCAACTTTCGGTTAACCAAGATAACGCGATGCCCAAACACCCCGCGGTGAACAACTGCAATGTGGTCAGCAACATGGGAGGAAGTTGGCTAGAGAATCGACTATTGAAGTTAAAGTGCATCGCCAAACAGCAGGAAGCGGCTAAAAACCACAATTGATTCGCGGCAAATTGCCACGTTCCATTCCATGCCAATAAGAACAAGCCAATCACCGCCACAGGCAGTGAAAGCCAGAATGCGCGTATCGGTCGCTGTCCAAAAATCGGCCACGCCAACAAGGGCACAAACAGCATGGAAAGGCTCATGATAAACGCGCCTTCACCTAAGGTATCGCTGATGGAAATCGCATGGATCCAGCAAAACAGAGAAGCAGCCAGTAATAACCCTACCCCCATGGATTGCAAACACGCCTGACGCGATGCTTGTTTCAGTGCACCTAAACAAAATGGGAGTAAGCAAAGTGATGCCGCGATCAACCGCAAGCCAATAAAACCAAAAGGAGGAAGTTCTTGAATCGCTTGTTTTGAGAAAACCCATCCCCCAGCTGCCAGCAAGGTGGTTAAAACAAGTAACAGCTCAGCGGGAAAACGTAATGTACGCATTAATTATGTTGAACAATGTGATAGTTATCATGGCTGATTCTGCGCGAAATCCGTTCTACATACCAGTATCGATTCTTTACTCAGCATATCTTTGCTTATGTTTGTTCAAAAATAAACCAAACAATCAAACTTACTAAAAAACATAAAATTTCAGAACTTAATTCCGGTTTTAATTTCAAAATAAAGAATAATAATCTAAGTTTTTCAAATTTTCATAGTTTGCAACGCAAGCACAAACGCTCATTCACAGTGATTATGACCAGCGTCGCAAAATGATCATAACCACTAATAGGAGTAGGATTCGCCGCATTATTATTTTTAGATAAGTGAATTTTCAGTGAAAGACTCTCAGGAAGTAACCCATTTTAGTGCTGCCCGTTCCGCTAATTGGACCCAACATGACACCTATTGGCTGCTGAGCTTATTTGGCACTGCGGTTGGTGCTGGTATTTTATTTTTGCCAATTAACATAGGTTTAGGCGGTTTTTGGCCATTGGTGCTGATGGCTGTATTAGCCTTTCCAATGACCTATCTTTCGCATCGCGGACTCGCACGCTTTGTGCTTTCATCACGCCGCCCAAATGCCGATTTTACCGATGTGGTAGAAGAGCATTTTGGTCAAGGTGCAGGTCGCTTAATCTCACTGCTCTATTTTCTGTCCATTTTCCCGATTCTGCTTATCTATGGCGTGGGGTTGACCAATACCGTTGATAGCTTTTTGGTTAATCAAGCGGACATGATCTCACCGCCACGAGCGTTGCTCTCAGGCGTTTTAGTGTTTGGGTTAATCGCGATCATGCTCAGTGGCGAAAAAATCATGCTGCGCGCATTTGCGGTGATGGTTTACCCGTTAGCGGCGATTCTGGCATTGCTTTCGCTTTACTTGATCCCTTACTGGTCAATGCCTTCTTTTGTTTTCCCGCAAACCAGTGATTTCTGGCACACGGTATGGCTTGCTGTTCCTGTGGTGGTGTTTTCGTTTAGCCATGCGGCTGCGATTTCAAGCTTTGTGAATATCCAACGCCGTCATTACGGTGAGCAAGCGGATCAAAAATCTGAACAGATTTTGCGCCGAACTAGCGTAGTGTTAATTCTGTTTGTGCTGCTGTTTGTTTTCTCTTGTGTGCTGGCTCTCTCGCCACAAGCACTACAAGAAGCTAAAGCACAAAACGTTTCCGTGCTCACCTACCTTGCCAACGTGACCGATAATCCATTTATCGCCACACTGGGTCCATTGGTGGCCTTCATTGCGATCACTTCATCTTTCTTAGGCCATTTCCTTGGCGCACGAGAAAGCTTGTCTGGCCTGCTGACCAAAAATTTCGGAGTTTCCGTGCGTGGTGCAGAGCGCATTACCATCGCCTTCTTGTTTGTCACCATCTGGATCGCAGCAATTATTAACCCAAGCATCTTGGGTATGATGGAGGCACTTTCAGGTCCAGTGATTGCCATGATTCTGTTTATTATGCCGATGATTGCTGTATTCAAAGTGCCTTCGCTTCGTGTACACCAAAAACGCATGAGCACTTTCTTTGTTTTGCTTGTCGGCCTACTCGCCGTATCCGCTCTGGTCTACAGCCTGCTCGGTTAATTTCTCTTCTTACTGGCTCCCAATTGGGAGCCAAATTCCACATTGCCGTGTTTCTGATGAATAAATCCGGTTCAGCCCGTCACAGAGTTGGCCGATAATCAGTGCAAAATTTTATTATCGCCACATACACTTAACACACTGTGTCAATCGTTGGCGGAACAAAATGGCGGTGGAAAACATGACCAACTCTTTTTCAATGACAGTGCTCTTCACTCTCCTTCTGAGCGCTTGTTCCCCAGAAACGCCACCTCAAGCGTTAGGGACGTTAGAACGTGACCGTATTACCTTCAGTGCGACTAGCAGTGAAATCATTCGCGAGCTACCAGTCGCAGAAGGTACTTCCGTTAAGGTAGGTGATATTTTGGTCAAGCTCGATACCCAAACTCAATTTGCTCAGCTCAATCAAGCCATTGCCCAGCGTGCCAAAGCACAAGCTTCTCTCAGCAAACTCACTAATGGCGAACGCCCCGAAGATATCGCTGTCGCTCAGGCCCGCGTGACCAAAGCCGATGCGCGGTTTAAAGAGGCGGAAATCACGTTACGTCGCAAAACAGAATTGGCTGCTAAACGCTTAGTCAGTCAATCAGAGGTAGATACAGCGCTCTCCGCTCGTGATTCTGCGCGCGCAGAACTGGCTTCCGCCCGTGAAGAATTCAGTAAATTGACGGCTGGCGCTCGAATTGAAGACATAGACCAAGCCAAAGCAGAATTGGCCGCTGCGCAAGCCAGTGTAGAGCTACAGCAACAAAAACTGGATGACTTAACCATCATCGCCACGCGTGACGGTGTACTTGATAGTTTGCCGTACCATATTGGCGAGCGAGTCACTACCAATACGGTGGTCGCTATTGTTCAAGCCGATCGCTCCCCTTATGCGCGAGTCTATGTACCCGAAACTCACCGAGCAAAATTTCTGGTTGGTCAAACCGTACCTGTACATATTGATGGTATTGAAGAGACTTATCACGGCACCGTTCGTTGGGTTGCCAATGAACCGTCATTTACGCCTTATTATGCTTTGACGGAAAAAGAACGCTCACGCTTGATGTATCTGGCGGAAGTCGATCTTCCAGAGAGTGCTATGCAACTCCCATCGGGACTGCCCGCACAAGTCGATTTACCGTAAGGAGTAATGATGAGCAATTACGCGATCCACGCGGAAAATGTGGTCAAGCAATTTGGTCACTTTACTGCCATCAATAACATCAACCTAAAAGTCGAACGTGGCAGTATTTACGGATTTTTAGGGCCTAACGGTTGCGGTAAATCAACCACCATTCGTGTGTTGACGGGGTTGTTACAACCTACGGCAGGGCAAGTGAATGTACTTGGATTATCGATCCCGAAACAATCTGAACAATTACGTTTAAAAATTGGCTATATGACGCAGAAATTCTCTTTGTACGACGACCTCAGCGTGCAAGAGAATTTGCAGTTCATCGGCCAGATTTTTGGCATGAATCGCCGGGTATTAAAACAACGTACACAAGAGCAATTGAAAACCTATGGGCTGGATGAACGCCGTAAACAGCGTGTATCCAGCATGAGTGGTGGGCAAAAGCAACGTTTAGCCTTGGCAGCAGCTACCATGCATAACCCTGAATTGCTGTTTCTTGATGAGCCGACATCCGCCGTTGATCCAGAAAACCGTCGCGAGTTTTGGGAACAGCTGTTTGATCTCTCCTCACTAGGCACCACCATTCTCGTCACCACACACTATATGGATGAAGCGGAGCGCTGCCATCGCTTAGCGATTATGGAAGCTGGCAAAATTCGCGCTGATGATGAACCTGAAAAATTGATGCAGCAAATGGGCGTCAACGTTGTTGAGATAAAAGCGCCTGCGCTACGCAATTTAAAAGAACAGCTGCTCGGTTTCCCGCAAGTTCGCTCTGCGGCGCAGCTAGGCGTTCGTTTACGAGTGTTGATTTATCGCGAAGTGGATGACCCCATCTTTTGGCTACGCAGTACATTCCCTCATTTGGTGGCAGCGGAGTTAACACTGGCGCGACCCAGTCTGGAAGATGTGTTTGTCACTGTGACGGGCAAGGGGCGGCAATGAACAGTCTATTCCGAGTTAAAGCCATATTAATCAAAGAGTTTCGCCAATTGTCACGCGATCGAATCACATTTGGAATGGTGGTTATGATCCCACTCATACAGCTGTTGCTGTTTGGTTTTGCCATCAATACCGATGTGCGCAACATTCCGATTGGGGTGGTCGATCAAAGCCACTCCACCTTCGGTCGTCTACTCGTGGAATCGGTGAAAGTGACCCAAGTGGTCACCGTAAAACAGCACTACCTCACGGTTGGTGCAGCTGAAAAAGCCATTGAAAGTGGTGACATCCGAGCTGCACTGATTCTGCCTAAAGATCTGGTCGCTCGCAGTCAGCAACATCGAGAGCTTGGTCAATGGTTAATCGATGGTTCCGATACAATGATCGCAGGTGCGTTAACTGGGCTTAAGAACATGCCACTCTCTGATTTCAGCGTGTTACAAATGCCTCCCACCATTCCCACTTTCGAGATCACCTTACTCTACAATCCCAGTCGCCGCTCAGCAGTCAACATAGTGCCAGGTCTACTCGGAGTGATTTTGACCATGACCATGATCTTATTCACCAGTGCTGCGATTGTGCGCGAACGGGAACGTGGCAACTTGGAGCTGTTGATCACTACGCCCGTGCATTCGATTGAACTGATGATAGGTAAAATTGTGCCTTACATTTTTGTCGGACTGATCCAAGTTGCCATCATTCTTGGTTTGGGGCATTTCATTTTTGCGGTCCCGATCAATGGTTCTCTGAGCCAGATCTTGTTTGGCACTTTACTGTTCATTTCGGCGAGCTTAACCCTTGGCTTGGTTATCTCAACCATTGCCAATACTCAATTACAAGCCATGCAAATGACCGTGTTTATCTTGTTACCTTCAATCCTACTTTCCGGATTTATGTTCCCTTATGAAGGGATGCCCGTTGTAGCGCAATGGATATCCGAAGTACTTCCTGCTACTCACTTTATGCGAGTGATCCGCGGAATTGTATTACGCGGCGCAGATTTAGCCGATTTGTGGCGCGAGACTCTTTGGCTAGCCCTCTTCACCATCATTGGATTATTTGTAGCTTCGTTGCGCTTTAAAAAATCGCTCGATTAACCGCTCACTAAGGCAAACGAATTCATAGCCCTAAGTAATATGAATGAGATAGAAAAATATTGAGCACAGATTGGATTAGAAAAAGTACAGCAAATGACCATTGACGATAGTGTGACTGAGTTCTAATTTTTTAACTCAGTCGCTCGAAAATTGGAGGTTTGCCAATGAAACGTAACAGTAAGAGTTATCGTCTAAAGATGATTAAAGAAGTCGCCACACGTAAGCAACAGGTAGACAGCTGTAACGACCCTATGGCTCGCTATATTTATGAAATGATGACCCAAGTAAAAGATCCCAAAGCCAACGAACCACGCAAATTTGCTGGCAACCACTTCGATGACCAAGTAGGAGGTTGGGTCAGTGATTTGTGGTCGGAATAGCTCAGTCAGAACAGTGTTTGCTGAGCGTCGGTTGGACGTAATTCGCTCTCGCTCAGATTTTCCGTTTTGTTTTGACCACGCGCCTCCTGCTGCTTTCGGCGATAACGCTGACGACAAAGCTTGATCACATGTAGCTTTTCAGCCGATGTCATACTCAGCCAATTAAACCGCTCCTCACGCTTACGCAGACAACCTTTGCAATAGCCTTTCTCATCGACACTACATACCCCAATGCAGGGGCTGACAATATTGAAAAACTCCAGTTGCTCCATAGATGAATCACATCCTTTTCTATTCACTTCGTAGTATTTTGCAATACGACTAGGCTCAAAGTTTCATATAAACCATGACCTTCTTCTGACAAAAACAGTGTTTTATTCACTATACTGTGCGGGTTTCCACATTCGGAGTGAATACTATGAAGCTTAGTTCAAAATCATTACTTGCCGCAATCACCCTACCTGTATTGATGACAGCCTGCGCAAGCAATGGTGATGCAGTGCAAATCACAACTCAAGATCTTCAACACCATAATTGGCAGCTCACACAAATTGACGGCAAAGATGTGGTGAATGGTGAACACAATGAAGCACCGCGTTTAGAAATCGGTGAGAAAATGATGGCCAGCGGTAATGCCGGCTGTAACAACTTCTTTGGTAAAGCAGAGCTCAAAGATAACCAATTCCGCATTGAAAAAATGGGCATGACCATGAAAATGTGTATTGGTGATGTGATGGATACAGAGCAAGCCGTGTCACAAACCTTGACCGACTGGAGCAAGATCACGCTGACCAAAGAGACTCTGACTCTAAAAAATGATGTACACACGCTGACGTTTACTCTGCGTGACTGGGTAAACTAACCCGCCCTTAGACGCATATTTCGTGTAACGGCAGCTCATTGGGCTGCCGTTTTTTATTTTCTCTTCCCACACTTAGCGCAAGCAAACCAAGCATTTTGATTTTTTTCCTTCATAATGAAAGACAAGGAACCATTCTTCGGTCTATATACACAATAAAATTGAATTATTAAGGACAATTCATGAAAAAACTGCTGACGCTTCTCGCTGCGTGCGCCCTTTCATTCGCCGTTTCTGCGCAGTCATGGGAAGAGATCACTGAAAAAGCACGTGGACAAACTGTCTATTTTCACGCTTGGGGTGGAAGCCAAGAGATCAACAGCTACTTGCGCTGGTCGGCAGACCTGCTCAAATCTCGCTATGGCGTCACGTTGCAACACGTTAAAGTCACAGACATTGCAGAGACCACCACTCGCTTAATTGCTGAAAAAGCTGCAGGAAAAAATGAGCAAGGTAGTGTAGATCTCGTATGGATCAACGGTGAAAACTTCAAGTCAATGAAAAATAGTGGCTTGTTATATGGTCCATTTGTTGAGTTACTGCCAAGTTGGCAAATAGTCGATAAGACTCTTCCTGTCGACAGCGACTTCTCTGAGCCAACAGAGGGTTTGGAAGCACCATGGGGCGTGGGACAATTAGTATTTATTCATGACAAACAGCTGTTGAATAATCCTCCGACATCATTCGCTGAACTGCTCAACTATGCAAAAGCCTTCCCCAATCGGATTAGCTACCCACAGCCTCCAGAATTTCATGGCACCAGTTTTCTAAAAGCAGCACTGATTGAACTCACTCAATACGCTCCTGAATTAAATCATCCAGTCGACCCTGCAACTTTCCAGCAAGTCACTCAGCCGTTATGGCAATATTTAGATGAGTTGCATGCCGTTGCTTGGCGTAAAGGCAAACAGTTTCCATCTGGCTCTTCACAAATGATGCAACTGTTGGATGACAGACAACTGGACCTCGCCATTACCTTCAACCCAAATGCTGTATTTTCCGCACAAATTACGGGGCAGCTGGCTCCGACCACACAAACTTATGCGATGAAAAATGGGGCATTAAGCAACATTCACTTTTTAGCGATTCCTTGGAACGCCAATGCAAAGGAAGGTGCACTGGTGGCCATCAACTTCCTGCTCAGTGCCGAAGCGCAATCGCGTAAGGGGGATTTAGCGGTTTGGGGCGACCCTTCTGTACTCAAAGCTCAGTATCTGACGGGTAGCGCGAAAAAAACGATTCTCTTTCCTTCCATCGCTGAGCCTCATCCAAGCTGGCAAAGTGCTTTAGAAACTGAGTGGCAAAAACGCTACGGCAATAGCTTGAAATAACGGTTATTCGTCATGCTTAGATATGCCTACTGGGGCTTGATTTTAATTTGTATCGCGCCAATCCTACCTGGATTGGCGGGGGTACTAAGCTCCGCCTTAGGTTATTTGCCTGTACTTGGTTCATCACAATTCTCATGGCAAGGGTTTTATCAGGTCTGGCAGTGGCAAGGGGTGGAATACGCTTTGCTACTTTCCATCAGCTCAACGTTGTTGAGCACTTACTTGTCACTGTTGATCAGTTTCTCGATTTTGCAGCGCTTTTGGTTTCACTCTCGTTGGCAACGTATTGAAAATAGTTTGTCTCTACTCCTCGCTCTCCCCCATGTTGCATTCGCGATTGGCTTTGCGTTTTTGTTTTCATCCAGCGGTTGGCTTTCTCGGCTGCTGTACGGAATATTTGAGTATCAAGATCGTCACCAAGAGATGGCGTGGCTTGTGCACGACCCTTATGCCATCGGTCTAACTGTGGCATTAGCGCTCAAGGAAGTACCCTTTATCTTGCTGATCAGCTTACCTATTTTGCAGCAATTCAACTTAGCCAAAATGAAAATGCTTAGCGCCTCATTAGGTTACTCAGAACAACAGATGTGGTGGAAAATCCTCTTCCCCCAATGGCTACGCAAAATCCGTTTTACGCTGTTTGCGGTTGCCGCTTACGGTATCTCTGTTGTGGATTTTAGTTTAGTGCTGGGACCGACTACTCCCCCAACGTTTTCTGTGTTGGTTTGGCAGTGGTTTAACGAGCCAGATTTGAGTTTATTGCCGAGAGCAGCTTCCGGTGCGGTACTTCTGCTGCTGCTTGCTAGTTTTGCGCTATTGGCGATTTGGTTTATCGAATGGTTAGTGACTCGTGGCTACCGCAGATGGCAGTCCTCCGGTCGTTACTCTCCGCCTCTACCCCACAAGAGTTTACTCGGCTCGTTATTATTGACATCGGCACTGATCATTCCGCTGACCATTATTTGGAGTGTCGCACAACGTTGGCGCTACCCCGACTTCCTACCCACTCAATGGACAGGACAATTTTGGCAAGATGAATGGCCAAATGTGTTGTTGAACATTGAAACCAGTGTACAGCTAGCCCTTTGCTCTGGCACGTTAGCACTGCTAATGGCCATCTTAGCTCAAGAGTATCGCTTATATAGTAAGCGGGCGATTCCAGTCTATTTTATTGCGTTACCTATGCTGCTCCCCCAACTCTCTTTGCTATTGGGTTTGCAAGTTTTGTCACTCATGATTGCCTCTAACGCTTACACTCTGTGGGTTGTTTGGGCACACACCTTTTTTGCCTTTCCCCTAGTTTATCTTGCATTAAGCGGCCCTTGGCAAAGCTACAATCCTGATTACTCTAAAATCGCACTAAGTTTAGGCAAAAATGAATGGCAAATCTTCTTGAAAGTGAAACTACCACTTCTGTTTCCTGCTCTGCTTTATGCGTGGGCAGTAGGCATCAGTGTCAGCCTTGCTCAATATCTGCCAACACTTATGCTGGGTAGTGGCCGCCTAACCACCATCACCACTGAAGCAGTCGCTCTCTCTAGCGGTTACGATCGTCGAGTGACGGCAATTTATGCAATCTGCCAAGCCGTATTGCCTTTTGTGTTCTTTTCTCTTGCCCTTTTGCTCGGACGCGTGCAAATTCACCGCCATCGAGCAGTTCAATTTAAAGTGGTATTTCATGATTTTTTCTCTCGAAAACCTCGCCATCCATAGACAAGACGATAGCTGCCTATTGGCAGATTTTAACCTGACGATTACTGAAGGGGAAATTGTCAGCCTGATGGGACCAAGTGGTTGTGGCAAATCAACTTTACTGAGTGTGATTGCGGGCCATCTAGCGACAGATTTTTCATTTCAAGGATCTATTAGGTTGGGTGATATACAGCTCAATTCTCTACCAGCACATCAGCGCCAAGTCGGCATGTTGTTTCAAGATGACTTACTCTTCCCACATCTGAATGTATGGGAAAACCTCGCTTTTGCGCTTCCTAATACAGTAAAAGGTGAACAGCGCAAGAAAACCGCACTCTCCGCACTCAATAAAATTGCACTCACGGATTTAGCATGCTCTTTCCCTGAACAAATCTCTGGCGGACAACGAGCACGGATCAGCCTAATGCGCATGCTTCTTGCAGAACCTAAGCTGGTTCTGCTCGATGAACCCTTCAGTAAATTGGATAAAACATTGCGCAGCCAATTTCGTGACTGGGTTTTCAGCCAATTAACCAGCGCGGGGATTCCAACATTGATGGTAACACATGATCAAGATGACGTGCCTCTTGGCAGCCGAGTCATTGAATGGCCAACGGCGGTAAACCATGCTTGATCGCTACGCCATTAAGGCGATTCGCTGGCCCGTCACACAAGCTGCGAGCTTATTGGATGAAGTGGGAGTGACGGCAAATCAAGTCACCCTGTTTGGATTTTTGGTTGGTGCTTTTGCATTACCAGCGCTTGCGATGGAGCAATACCTGCTTGCATTAGCGTTCATTGTCGTCAATCGGATCTGTGACGGACTCGATGGTGCACTCGCACGCCGCCAAGGGCTGACAGATTCAGGGGGGTTTCTCGATATCAGCCTCGATTTTCTGCTCTATTCTTTGGTGCCGTTTGGCTTTGTGCTCGCCAATCCTGAGAGCAATGCCATCGCTGGTGCTTTCTTAATTTTTGCGTTTATTGGTACGGGCAGTAGTTTTCTTGCCTTCGCTGTGATGGCCAGTAAACGCAGTATTGCCAACCCTGTCTATCAGCACAAATCCTTGTATTACATGAGTGGTCTGACAGAGGGCACGGAAACGATAGCATGCTTCATATTGATGTGTTTATTACCTCACTATTTTTCTAGCTTAGCTTGGCTGTTTGGCGCTGCCTGTTGGTTTACCACTGCAACACGCATCTATTACGGCTTTCAAACTTTGCAACACGCAGAGCAGGATGAAACTCATCCACTCTAGCGCCCCCACCCTAAGTTTACTCAAGCGCTGAGGATACATGGGCATTATCCCCTTACCCTTTTGCCCCGACCTTCAGCGCTGGCCAAGGTAAATCCCAAGGTGATAGCCAATTTTCAACCCCTTGGTTCACCGCGTCTTCGTGCCATTTAGTACCTAAATGTGGAAACTGGCGCGGATCACATAACCATTGGTAAACCTCACCTTGATAGGTAAAACGCAAGGCAAAAGCGTGCAGATACCCGCGATCAGCACCTTCTATCGTGTTGTAGATCGGGTCACCAACAATAGCGGAACCAATGGATTTTAACGCTACGCGAATTTGGTGGGTTTTTCCGGTATGAGGTTTACACAAAAACAAACGCTCCCCCAGTGCGGCTGTCGCTGAAAAAAACTGAGTCACAGCAGGGTTACTCTGCGAATTCAGGAGTTTCCATGATGAGCGACGTGAGCGCTCCATATCTCCACAGATCAAACCTTGTTTTTTCTTCGGCTTTTTACTGCCAATCGCCAGATAAAATTTTTCAACCTTGCGCATAGCAAAGCCTTGTGAAAGCTCACTGGCCGCCGCTGCATTTCTTGCAAGTAGTAGAATCCCAGAGGTCATCTTATCGAGCCGGTGAACCAAATAAAGTTGACCATCCCCTGT
This sequence comes from Vibrio sp. RC586, assembly GCF_000176715.1. Classification (NCBI taxonomy): domain Bacteria; kingdom Pseudomonadati; phylum Pseudomonadota; class Gammaproteobacteria; order Vibrionales; family Vibrionaceae; genus Vibrio; species Vibrio sp. RC586. The sequence goes on from NZ_ADBD01000013.1 coordinate 156,434, forward strand.
TTGAGTCACTACTTCTTGCAGCAACATAGTATCGCCATCATCTTTATGGACTGATACATTGGGGTGTTTATTGATAAGCAGAAAATCGGGATGAGTAAATAGAATATCGAACATAATGACGCCTCATATTGCGGCGTCATTATACTTAACGTAGAGAGAATGTCGCCTAACTTGCACAACGACTCTCATTAAGCGACTTCATTTATAGAGCACAAGCGAGATGCAATGCCGATGGTTCAAATGCCACCCCTATTGGTTCTCTTTCTGCTGAGTAGAGATTGTAAGCATACTGTTCTTCACGTAATGAGGTGACGTTTTCTAAAGCAATCAGTTTTGTGTCACCCTGACTGGCTATCGCTTTCACTCGCATATAAGTCTTGGGCTGTACTAGAACTTCGGCTTCATTGGGGAGTTTAGAAAACCCAGCCATCGAATATCCACCTTGTGTAAGGTCTATTTCGAATAATACTTTTGTGAAACCACTCGTTACATTCGTGCGTGCTGAAAAAACCGTTGCCACTTCAGGCAAGATCGAAGTTGACATAAAACCAGGTTCATAAACAAGATCTCCAACATTCAATTCTGAAAATAACTTATCTTGTAATTTTTTCCCTCGATACACCTTACCATTATATCTAGGTAACTTAACTATACCTGACCGAAATGTATCAACTTGTCCTTTCAATATTTCAGTGAAACGCTTTGTTCCAACATAAGAATCTCCATGCTTTTTATTAAATAATATCGGATCTCTATAATATTCATTAAAGAGTTTATAAGTACCATTAGCATCGCTATAACCTTGAACAGCTATAGTTTCCTCAGGTGTAAGCTTATTAGCATTTACTTTGTAGGCTTTCAAGGTGCTTTTGGCAAACTTCTTTGCTTCATTTATTAAGACTTTATCAGCCCGAGGTGGAGCAGTTAATTTTTCAAAGTAAGCACCGTATGAATTAAATGAAAAACTCACACAAGAAAGTAATAGTAGTGATAAAAAATTAACCTTATTTTTAAAATTAAATAATTTTACAAACATTATGCACTCCTCCTGCTTGCTCTACGAGAGGTTTTGTAATCTCTGTAACCTGCATAGGTTCTCCGTTATAAAAGTTATAGATAGAACCCTTAAAACCCTTTAAATTATCCACTGTTTCTAAAGCTAGATAATCTATCCCATCAATCTTTTCCATATGAGCTATTTTTAGTGGCGTACTATTCAGGATTAAAATCTCCGAATCATTAGCATGATCTAAAACTAAGGGTGCCGCAGAATGATTAACTTTAATTTCCAGTAGAACTTTGGTTCTACCTTCTTCACTCCAAGTGCTTTCAAAATAATTTTTCGCAGTTTCAGGGAGAAATGATGTTGAAAAAAATCCAGGATCAACAACTATGTCACCTGTTTTTAACTTTTGCACAAGATCTGTTCTAATGCTAGTAGCTCTAAACGCTTTGCCTTTATAGACAGGCAATTTTCTCACCCCAGAATTTAAATCGGTTATGAGTTTTTTCACATTTGCAATGCCTTCTGGATATTTATTCAAAAACTCATTTGGGTCTCTCAGATAAGTGTTAACTGGATCATAAATATGACGGGTGTATGCATTAATAACATTTTCTTCCTCTTTAGTTAAAGATTTTTGACTAAAATCAAGGGCAGCTTTTGACCATTTAGCAAAACCTCTATGTTTATTTATTCTAATTTCAACATCTTCTCTTAAATTTGAAACCGGCTTGCGTAAATCAATAAAATAATCATTCGCGATGGTGCTTACGGAAAAGCAGCTTAACATTAAAAGTATAATAGATTTCATAATAATGCCCTATTAAAAACAAATGAGTGGTTCTGAACTATAAAATGCTTTTTTACCCTCAAAAATCCCCTCATGAAGTTCTTTATTAATTTTCGGATTCCCCGTATTAAAGTCTACTTCTACATAATGTCCTTCACTCACTTGAGACATCGCGACAACATCAGATTCGTTAGCAAGTCGAACAATATGAACCTGTTTAGTCGTTTTAGGATGGGCTATTTTCATAGGCTCATCGCCTACTTTTAAGATCTCATACTCAATAGGAATGCCATTACGGTTAGTAAATGAAAATGAATGGCTAAAATCGCCCAAATCACCTTTTAATTTTGCCGTATAGAAAGGTAGCTTTCGTGAACCTCTTATAAGTTCAGGGATAATAAAACTTGCAGCGACATTCACTGAGCTACCCGCCACATTGTATACGCCTGACTGGCGCTCATGCAGAGTATCGCCTGTCACCGCAATATCAATAGACAAGCCCAAGTTAGTCGTGTTTAAGGCGATATCAAGAGGGAGCCCAATTTCGGGAGCAAGTATAGCAAGCACTGGAGTGAAATTGACGATTGCAGAAATTGTTCTAAGTGCATGATCTCTTGTCACTTCACTATCCGATTTAATTTGCATATCACTATCACTTGCTAACCGAGCTTGAGTTGCATCAGCCAAAGCATTAAAAGCATTTCCAGAGATCAATGTCTTATTATATAGAATGTAACTTGATGCCCATGAACCATCTGCTAGCCCTTTAAGAGCATGATCTACTCCCGTATAAGAGGCCCCATCTTGCCTATCAAAAAGACTAAAATGTTTTGCTAAAGCCTTTCTCTCTAGTGGATTTTTTAGTTGCTGAACAAGATAACTACGGAGCTGTTTTTCTAAAGTTTGGTCATTTCTATATATAAACTCAACAAAAGGTTTATTAGCTCCAGGAATATATAACAATGCAAAAGTTCCATCAATTGACTCAATCCATAGAATTGAATTACTTTTATAACTATAAATATCTAAATTATAGTTTTGACCCAATGAAAAATCGTCATTAATCATTGCTTCTATAAGCAGGCTAGCCTCATAGGATATTTCATTTTTTTTGAACGCTTGAAATCCTGAGAAACCAAAGGAATCCTTATAAATATGAACGTATTCAGGTTTGCTTTTACTCCAGAACTGTTTAGAACTTTCTGTAAATTTCGATTGTAAATCATATTCCCAAACAAATTTGGCAACATTACTTGGTAAAATTTTCACTTCGTTGCTAACACCATACTTTGACTCTCCATAGCCAGCATAATATACACCAGAGTATGAGCTTAAGTTATCTGGCTCAAATTTCTGAAAAGCATTTGCTAATGCAGCATCGGTTAATTTTACTGCACTGATAACATCTCGTTTGCTATGTTGCCATCCGGTAAATGCATTTCTATCTGAAGCTGCACCATTGAAGGTAACATAATAGAGATTTTCTGAATCAAAGCTTCCCTTAAAGTCTGCAACCACTCCCTGAGCACCAAATTTATTATTTAACGCCTCTCGGATCATTGCTCTTGGGTCAGGCATTTTCCCCATTATTTTTTCGTAACGATCAATCCAATTAGATTGCCATTCTGTATTATATTTATTTTCCAATTCACTTATTCGTTCAGGAATGCTGACAACTGAATAATTAGAATGATGGGCTGATTGTGCATGAACTTGAGTACTTAACCCCATGAATAGTGTCGAGATTACTGCGACCTGTAGGATATTCATTGAGGTATTGTTTTTATTTTTCATTAAAATGACCTTATAAGTAATTAATAATCCATTTATTAATAACACATCAAATAACAATCAAATCAAAAAAAAACAAACAAAAATGACATACTATTAATATTTGAATCAGTATCACAATCATAATGAATGGATTTTTATTAATTTTAGGTCTTAATAAGTAAGCTCAACATAACTTAAGAGGAATTATTATGCCTACGCTTTGTCTTCCAGAATCACTTTACCCAATTAACGTAGTTACTAATGAAGATATAGTGAATTTTATTAACCTGCATCACCCTGATATTCGGCATAAAGATCGGGCATTTGAAATGATCCATAATACAACAATTGAAAAACGTCATACGATAATTCCATTTGATGAAATTATGAAACTTGATAACTTTGGCCAACGAGGTGAACTTTACGAAAAACATTCTAAAATGCTAGCCATTAAAGCTGCAACAAAAGCATTGAGTAATGCCGAATTACAACCTGAAGAGATCTCGATGGTCATCGTCACTTCATGCACGGGCTTTATGATGCCCTCCTTGACCGCCTATTTAATTAACCAACTTAACTTACGAGACAACACGATTCAGTTACCTATTTCCCAGATGGGATGCGTGGGTGGTGCATTTGCTGTCAATCGAGCTTATGAACACTGTCTACAATCAAAGAAAAACAATGTATTAATAGTGTCTGTTGAAACCTCTTCACTCTGCTTTCATCGTCAGGCTGATCGATTACAAGACTTTATCTCTGATGCGTTATTTGGTGATGGTGTCGCGAGTGTTGTTATGCGAGGAGACGATAACCTCAGTGGTTTCAAAATCTTAGCCAAACACGGCTTCATGATTAAGGACACCGAGTCTTACATTAAATATGGAATTACCGATCAAGGGTTTCATTTCTCTCTCGATAAAGAAGTGATGTACTCCGTAGAGTTGGCCGCACCTGAGATGGAGAAATTTATCGTTCAGGAATTGGGAGGGCTAGATCAAATCGACTTTTATATTTCTCACACAGGAGGTAGACGAATTTTAGATGAAGTGCAACGCTGCCTTCAACTTCCTCCCTCACATCTGTATCACTCGAGAGAGTGCTTACGTTTGACAGGCAATACTTCAAGTGTAGCGGTACTTGATGTTCTTTCTAGGCATTTTGCTGAACGGAAACAAGGTGATAGAGGTGTAATTTCCGCTTTTGGCCCAGGTTTTACTACTGAGCTTGCAATTGGCGTATGGGTTTAAGATTTCTTTTCATACCCCCAAGCAGGCTTCTAAAAAAGTAATGCTGATCGGGCTGAAGTAAAAAAGCCGATACACATCAATTATGTTTCGGCTTTTCAGCAATATTGATTAATAACTTCTGTAGATAACGCTGCCGTTAAGCAAAAAACACCATCAGCATCAAGACCGGACAAACTAGGCGTACATACCAAGGCCAAATCTTCCAAAACAAGCTGTTCTCCACCTCAGGGCAACCTTGTTTCAGCTCAGAGAGGATCTGATTACGATTCCAAATCCAACCTGCGATTAGAGTAATGAAGAGTGCAATGATCGGCTGTGAATAAACCGTTGTAAATTCTATCACTAGCCCGAATAGGCTAGAAAAATTCAACACAATCACGCCGGAGATCAATGTGACTAAACCGCCAATCCATACTACCGCAGTCGAACGCTTATGCTGCAACTCTTCAACTGCGCAAGCCACTGGCACTTCTAGCATAGAGATTGAAGAAGTCAGCGCAGCAATGATCATCAGTAAAAAGAAGACTACACCAATTACCGCCCCAATAGCCCCCATAGTGTCAAACATCGCTGGTAACACGGTAAATACCAAGGTATCCGAGTTGAGTAACTCACCGGAGGCAGAGAAAATCTCTACACCATTGTGTTTAGCTACAAACATAGCGGGCAGCACCATCAAACCCGCAATGAAAGCTACACTGGTATCAATCAGTGCTACTTGCGCTGCTGTTTTTGGAATGTTCGCTTCTTTATTTAAGTACGAACCATAGGTGGTCATCACACACACACCTAGCGACAATGAGAAGAAGGCTTGCCCCATTGCACTCACAACCACATCCGGCGTGAAGTGACTGAGATCCGGCACCAAGTACATCTTGAGGCCATCCAACGCACCCTCTTGGGTAAAGATGTACACCGTCAGTAAACCAAAAAGAACAAACAACAGTGGCATCAAGCGTGTAGACCATTTCTCGATACCATTAGCAACGCCGTTACGCACCACAAACATAGTCAAAACCATAAAAGCGACCATCAGAATTAAGTTTCGCTCAGTGCTAAACGAGGTTAACCAGTGACTTGCACCGTCTGCCCCAAATAGAGTCAAGCCACTACCAAACAGTGAACCAACTAACCAGCCAGCGACAATCGCATAAAAACTGAGGATGAGCGATACCACAATCATGCCCACTACACCCAGCAAAATCGCGCCCCATTTCCCCTTTGGCCAAACAGAGCGGAATGCGCGAATGGGATTAGATTGACCATAACGACCAATGGTTAATTCTGCTACCAGCATGGGATAGGCCAGTAGAAAAACCATACAGAGATAAACCAGAAGGAAAACCGCACCGCCATTACTCGCGGCTTGCGTTGGGAATCCCCAAACATTTCCAAGCCCGACCGCAGAGCCTGCTGCCGCCATAATAAAACCAAATCGAGAGGTGAACTGACCTCTAGAACTACTTGCCATATTTGTTCCCAGTCTATTGTGTTTGCCTAGTTGTCACACTCAAGTGTAAATATAAAATTACACATTGAGAAATCATCACTAGCTTTATAAGTATGGCAAGTAAATCAGTTCAAGAATAAAATTGGAAGCCCAAACAGTCTAATTTGCCACTCACCGTTAAGTTTTATGGTGATTTTGTTTACTTTTCAAGCAAACCATAACGCCTTACACTTTTATTTACACATTCATAACACATCTATCCTGCCTAACTATTCGATTAATTTGGTCGCTTAGCTTTCTTCTCTTATGCTTTGGATTTACTATCCCCTCTGAATATCAGCTTCTTATTGGATAAGCATGGACAAGGTTTATCATTTCCTGACACTACTGAGTATCGGCATCTATTGGTTATTAGTGGCAGGTGTTACCATTCGGGTCGTTCTTAAAAGACGTGCAGTGAGTGTTTCACTGGCTTGGCTAATGGTGATTTACATCATTCCGTTTTTGGGCGTCCTCTGCTATTTCCTCTTTGGTGAACTGAATCTAGGCCGAAAGAGAGCTGAACGCGCCAAAGAGATGTTTACTCCTTTTGGTCACTGGTTCCGCTCTCTCAATGACTGCCAAGCTCATGTACAAGAAGGCATGGGGGCACATATCTCGCGTATTGATGAACTGTGTAACAACCGAATGGGGATCCCTGCACTTAGCGGTAACACTCTATCGCTTCTTAACTCCCCCAACGAAATTCTGCATGCGGTCATTGAAGATATAGAGCGTGCTGAGTTCCAAATTCGTATGGTGTTTTATATTTGGCATCCTGGTGGTTTAGCTGATGCAGTAGCTTCTGCATTGATTCAAGCCTCTAAACGCGGCGTGAACGTTAAACTGTTACTCGATTCAGCTGGCAGCCCACGTTTCTTCCGTAGCCCTTGGGTGCAAATGATGCGCGATGCAGGTATCGAAGTGGTACAGGCCTTAGAAGTCAGCCCTTGGCGGATCTTCTTGCGCCGTCTTGATTTACGCCAACACCGTAAAATCATCGTCATAGATGATGAAATTGCTTACACCGGCTCCATGAATATGGTTGACCCAGCTTATTTCAAACAAAATGCTGGGGTTGGGCATTGGATTGATATCATGGTGCGCGTAACAGGCCCAACCGTGAACGTACTCTCGGCCATTCATTGCTGGGATTGGGAGTTCGAAACTGGCTCGCGCATGTTACCCAAAACACCAGAATGTCCATTTGATGAGAACCAGCCTCAGCATCCGATCCAAGTTGTCCCATCAGGTCCTGGGATGCCAGAAAATTTAATATCACAGGTGCTGACTTTAGCGATCAACCAAGCTAACCACTCTGTCTGTATTACAACGCCTTATTTCGTGCCAAGCGCCGATTTACTCGCAACGTTAAAAATGACTGCGCAACGTGGGATCAACGTTGATATTGTCATCCCGAAAAAGAACGACTCCCTTATGGTACAGTGGGCTTCGCGAGCCTTTTATGGTGAACTGCTCGAAGCCGGCGTCAACATTCATGAATTTGACGGGGGGTTACTACACACTAAATCTGTTGTGATCGATCAACAGTTTTGTCTCGTTGGCACTGTGAATTTGGATATGCGTAGTTTGTGGCTCAATTTCGAGCTGACGCTGGCTGTGGATGATTTCGAGTTCACCCAACAGATGCATTGGCTACAGCAGCAATACATTACTCAATCACACGCCATCCTATACTCAACATGGGAACAACGCCCATGGTACAACCGATTCCTCGAGCGGGTTTTCTATTTATTTAACCCACTTCTGTAATTTTCTACCCTGCAGGGTTGCAATTCTGCAGGGCTCCATGTTTTAAATAATCCTTTGTAAAGTCAGACAAGGACAGCAGATGTCAGAAGGTAAAAAAACCCGCCTCGTTACTGCGGGACGCAGCAAGAAATGGACTCTCGGCGTAGTCAACCCTCCCGTACAACGGGCTTCCACCGTGGTATTTGAAAGCGTGGCGCAAAAAAACCAAGCCGCAATTAATCGCGCCAACAAGACTCTGTTTTACGGACGTCGCGGCACCACGACTCATTTTGCTTTTCAAGATGCCATGGTTGAGATCGAAGGTGGTGCAGGTTGTGTGCTTTACCCTTGTGGTGCCGCGGCGATCACTAATGCGATTCTCTCCTTTGTTGCTCAAGGCGATCATATTTTAATGGTGGATACTTGTTACGAGCCAACCCGCGACTTTTGCGAAAAAGTACTGAAAAAACTCGGAGTATCAATTGCTTATTACGATCCAATGATTGGTGAAGGCATCCGCAACCTGATCCAACCCAATACCAAAGTTCTGTTTACCGAATCTCCTGGCTCACTCACCATGGAAGTACAGGATATTCCAACCCTATCCCGAATTGCCCACGAGCACGATATTATCGTGATGCTAGACAATACTTGGGCTGCAGGCGTACTGTTTTCTCCCTTTGAACACGGGGTCGATGTTTCGATTCAAGCGGCGACCAAGTACATTGTCGGGCACTCAGATGTCATGCTTGGCACCGCTGTCGCCAATGAAAAATGTTGGGAACAACTGCGTGAACACAGTTATTTAATGGGGCAATATGCATCACCCGATGATGTGTACATGGCGATGCGCGGCCTACGCACCCTTGATGTGCGCTTGCGTCAGCATGAACAAAACAGCTTACGGATTGCTGAATGGTTACAAAATCGTCCAGAAGTGGATCATGTACGCCACCCTGCGCTAGAGACTTGCCCGGGATACGAATATTTCCAACGTGATTTCACTGGTGGTAATGGCCTGTTTTCTTTTGTGTTAAAAACCACACACCCAGCAGCGACCACCGCCTTGCTCGATGGTATGCAACATTTCAGCATGGGATTTTCTTGGGGCGGATTTGAAAGTTTAATTCTGGCACATGAGCCAAAAGCCTTCACATCACTACGCTCTGCAGCTAACCCCAATTTTTCAGGCACTCTGATCCGAGTTCACATCGGGCTAGAAGATGTGGACGATTTGATTGCTGATCTGGAAGCCGGATTTATGCGCTACAACCAAACCCTTCATTCATAGTGATGTTTAGTTCGTGATCAAAATAGGGGCATTGTACCCCTATTGGTTTTTCGTTCTCCGAGTTTTCCAAATCATCTCTTTCTCAATCAGTGGTTGGTGTCAGTTGGGTGGTTTGGGCACTCAACAAGATGGTCATTCACTAAGCCGCAGGCCTGCATAAAAGCATAGCAAATCGTTTCGCCCACAAACTTAAATCCCCGTTTTTTCAAGAATTTGCTCATGGCTTTCGATTCCTCCGTTGAAGCTGGCACATCACTCATGCTCACCCAATGATTGATTTTGGGTTGACCACCTACAAACTGCCACAACGCAGCATCTAGAGATCCGAATTCCTGTTGCAACGCTATCGCTGCACGTGCATTGGAAAATACTGAGACGATTTTGCCTCGATGTTTCACAACATCGAAATGGGCAATAATCGGCTCTACATGGCTTTCATCACATAGTGCGAGTTTCTGTAGGTCATAGCCTAAAAATGCTTGCCGATACCCTTCACGCTTTTTCAATATCGTGATCCAACTCAGTCCCGCTTGCGCCCCTTCCAAGGTAAGAAATTCGAATAATTTTGTGTCGTCATGGACAGCTTTGCCCCACTCTTGGTCGTGATACTCACGCTCTAAGGGGTGGTTCATTGCCCAAGCACAAACACGCTGTTCAACCTTCATCACATCTATCCTTCTCTGTTAAACGGGCAACGTGGCTCTACAGAGCCACGAGTTTTACGATGAATGATTGGCCTCCAACTGAAATACGGCTATTGCGGTACTTTTACATGATGGAATAAGCGATATAGCACTGGTACAACAATTAGAGTCAGAACAGTGGCAAATCCCAAACCAAACATGATGGTGACCGCCATTGGCCGGAAGAAAATATCCGGCAGCAGCGGGATCATGCCGAGTATGGTCGTCACCGCCGCCATACAGACGGGACGAACCCGACTCAAAGATGCATCGACAATGGCCAGATACGGATCTTTCCCTGAGTGCATTTCAATCTCGATTTGATCCAGTAACACAATGCCGTTCTTGAGCAACATACCCGAGAGACTGAGAAATCCCAACAGTGCCATAAAGCCAAACGGTGTATTCAGCGCCAATAAACCAGTCGTGACACCAATCAATGCCAAAGGTACGGTAAGCCAGACAATCAGTGGTTCTTTCACCGAATTAAACAAGAATACGGTGATTAGGAACATGAACAAATAACCCAATGGCATGGTTTTGAACAAGGAAGCCTTAGCATCACCAGAGGATTCATACTCTCCACCCCACTCTAAGAAATAGCCCGATGGTAATGGAATCGCTTCGATCTGCGGTTGCAAACGTTTTTGCAGCGTTGCCGCCGTTTCTTCACCTAACAAATCGGGGTCTGCCATCACCGTCAGCATACGTTTACGATTTTTACGCACAATCAGCGGGTCTTCCCAACGCATTTCGTAGCCAAGAGTGACCTGTTGTAGTGGAATGTATTCGCTCAGCGCTGGGCTCCAAATCTTCATCCCTTCGATGTTACGAATGTCCACTCGTTCCTCTTCAGGCAAGCGTGCCACAATCGGCATCAAGGTTGTTCCATCGCGATAAACACCGATGGTTTTACCCGAAAACGACATTGCCAAAAACTCATCCACATCCGCTTTAGTGATCCCATAACGGCGTGCTTGGCTTTCATTAAATTGTGGCTCCAATACTTTGGTGCGTTCACGCCAATCATGACGAATATTGTAAGCACCTGAATCGGCGTACATTACGTCCATCACTTGCGCCGCGATGCTGCGTAGCACCGTCGGATCTGAGCCGACAATGCGCGCTTCAATTTTTGCACCGCCACCTGGACCTAATTCGATCTGTTTCAGCTTGTAGTTAATCTCAGGGTAACGGGTATCCAAGTGCTCTCGAAAACGGCTCATAAGAGCATTAAGTTGCTGATAGTCAGTCACTCGGGTAGTTATCTCACCATAGGAAGCATAACTTTTTTCTGGGGAATAGGTCAGCATAAAGCGCTGTAAACCTTTGCCAGCTGTTGTTGTGATGGCATCAACCCCCTCTTGAGTCGACAGCCATTGCTCCAGCTCTAACAAGGTCGCATCGGTGGCTCGAATATCCGTCCCCTCAGGCATCCAAACATCCACCATGAACATAGGGGTGGTCGAAGAGGGGAAGAATGCCTGTTTCACTTTGGTAAACCCATACACACTCGCCGCCAACCCAAGAACCAATACGCCCATGGTTAACCAAGCTCGCGTCATACAGAACTCAAGAAATTTTCGGTACACCACAAAGATAAAACCGTTGTAGAGATCACTTTCATCACCATTTGTAGGCGTTTTTTGTCCACGGAAGAATAGATCCGCAAAGAAAGGAGTCAGTGAAATGGCGGTAAACCAACTCAACATCAGTGAAATCAGCAGTACAGTAAATAGTGTGCCGCAATACTCACCCGTTGAGTCTTCGGAAAGGCCAATCGGTGCAAATGCGGTCACAGCAATTACCGTGGCTCCAAGCAGTGGCCACTTGGTTTGGGTGACAATATCTGTTGCCGCTTGCAAGCGCGTTCGCCCTTTCTGAGTGCCAATCAAAATGCCTTCCACCACCACTATCGCATTATCCACTAGCATACCGAGGGCGATAACCAAAGCACCAAGCGAAATACGTTGGAGATCGATTTTAAAATACTGCATGAAAATGAATGTGCCGAGCACTGTCAGAAGCAGGATTAGACCAATCAACAGCCCTGAACGTAATCCCATGAAGAATAGAAGCACGATGATCACAATCGCTACGGCTTGACCTAAACTGACCACAAAGCCACTGACCGATTTATCCACTTCTTTCGGCTGGCTATACACTTCCGAAATATCAATCCCGATAGGTTGTTGATATTTTAGCTCCGCTAAACGACGGTCGAAGCGCTGCCCCACTTCCACTACGTTCACCCCTTGTGCAAAAGAGACTCCAACGTTGAGCGCAAGTTTGCCGTTATAGGTGATCACGTTACTTGGTACTTCAACGTAGCCGCGTTTTACTTCCGCTACATCGCGTAGATAAATAAGCCCCTGTGCACCACCTTCACTTAGGATCAGGTCCCCTAATTGGTTTACATCCACAAACTCACCCGTTGGATGAATGCGAATGTATTCCGAGCCAATTCGAATCGCTCCCGCATCCGACACTATGTTTTGCGTAGAGAGCAGATTAAACACCGTTTGTGGCGAAATACCCAAAGTGCTGATGCGTTTCATAGAGATTTCAATGAACACTTCTTCTTGCTGCTGACCGCTCACCGAAACTTTACTCACACCATCAATGAGCTCTAGTTCACGACGCAGGTAATCCACATAATCAAGCAACTCTTTGTAGCTGTACCCTTCGCCTGTCACGGCCAGCAAAATGCCATACACATCGCCAAAATCATCAATGACTAGCGGCGAATTAACGCCAGGAGGTAAAGCACCTTTCAAATCATTCACTTTGCGCCGGAGTTCATCCCATATCTGAGGCAAATCATCTGGGCCGTATTTATTTTTCATCGTCACCGTGATCTGCGATAAACCCCGGCTCGAAATTGAGTTAACTTCATCCACATAAGTAAGTTGTTGAATGGCTTTCTCTAATGGATAAGTCACTTCCTCTTCAACTTGCTGCGGTGTTGCGCCTGGATAGGCGGTCACCACCATGGCATCTTTGATGGTAAAGGCAGGATCTTCCAAACGTCCTAAATTAAAAAATGCAGCCGTACCACCAATCAAGAAGATCAATGAAACCATCCAACTAATAACACGGTTATTGATGAAATAAGCGGCGACACCTTGGTTTTCACTGTTCTCTTGAGGTGTCTGTTTCTGTTCACTCATGGCCACGCTCCTCAAGGACTTGTACTTTCATTCCATCTCTCAATCTTGAAACACCAGCGATCACTAAACGATCTCCCGCGTTAACTCCTTCACTCACTTGAACATGGCTGCGTGACGCTTTCGTTAACCGAACCTGACGTTTACTGACCGTATTATCACGGTTCAAAACCCAGATGTACTGAGCCGATCTTTTTAAGTCATCGCCATCGGCATTAAAAATCGCTTCAATCGGAACGCTGATGGTGTTAAGTGGATTCAGCCCGATATCTTGTCCTTTGGCACTCACTTCTACCGCCATACCATCCAAAATCAATTCTTGCTCTGGCATCGGCAGCGAAAGCGTCACGGTAAAAGTTCCCGTTGCGGGATCTGGCTCTGTGGTGAACTCTTTCACTTGGGCAGGATACTCTTTTCCGCTCGGCACTCGAACTATGGTCTCAATCTGGGCAAGTTCATGCGAGTTTGGTTGAGTGGCATACAGGCGATCTGGTAATTGGATCAACACTTCAACACTGTCGATATTGTGAATGTTGACGATTTGCTGGCCGACTTGAACACTTTCAAACTGTTCAGCGCTAACGCGCGAGATTATGCCATCCATCGGTGCACGCAGCTGGGTAAAGGAGAGACGCAGTTTCGCTAATTCCAATTCGGCACGGGCGATCTGGCGCTGCGCCGCTATTTCATCGAACTGAGACTTAGCCAATAAGCCTTTTTCCACTAGCGGTTGTGAGCGTCGATACTGGCTATCTACCACGGAAAAGCGCGCTTGTGCATTGTCCACTGCCAAGCGGTAATCGGTCGGTTCTATCTCAGCCAGAATATCGCCCTTTTTAACTCGAGCCCCCTCTTTAACGTTGAATTTGCTGATTTCTCCAGCCACTCGAAAGCTCAAATGTGAACGTTCCGCGGCATTGGCTACGGCTGGAAAATAGAGCCGATCACTGGCTTTACCACCGGGGGCAACCACTTTGACGCGAGGAACCGTATCACGCTCAACTTTCACCGGTTCACTACAACCGCTCATCAGTAGAACCGCTGCCATCCAAGAAACGTGAGTCATTATTTTCATATTACAGCCCTCGCTCCTTGATCCATTCACGCACCTTGATGCCTTCGGTCACACCGCTAACACCGGAGATAATGATGCGATCTCCATCGTTCAATCCAACCAGCACTTGTCGTTTATCATTTAACGCTACCGCCACTTTTTTGACCAAACCGGTCTCATCAACTCGCCAAACAAATTTTTCACCTTGCTCTTCAAATAATGCCGTCGTAGGGATAACCGTAGCACTCCCGCTCGGGGCTTTCACATGAACGCTCCCCGCCATGCCCGGCAGAATCCCGACATCACTGGGTCTCTCCATCACCATAGTGACTTTATAAGAGCTGGTTTTGGGGTCTGCTTCCGTATCAATCTCTTGAAATTGCAACGGATATTGGTGATCTGGAAACGAATCAAACACCATTTGAGCTTCTACCCCATCGCGGGTAAAGCGGTTGAGCAAATGGTCTGGGAGTAAAAATTGTACTTTAAGCAGTTGGTTGGTTTGAATGTTCATGACACCTTGCTTGGCCGCAACGTATTCAAACTTTTCTGCTGGGATGAGAGAAATCGTACCCTCATATGGAGCCACCAGTTGGGTGTAACGTAAATTAGCTTTGGCTTGCTCCAACGTTGCTTTTGCGGAGTTATGATTGGCTTGAGCTTCATCGAAGTCCTGCTCAGAAACCACTTTATCTTGACGCAGCTTCTTATAGCGCTGGAATTGCACATCAGCTAATTGAAAATTGGCATTCGCTTGTTGTTCTAGCAAAGTATATTCATCGGGATTTAGAGCGGCGAGCACATCGCCTTTTTTCACTTCTTGTCCCACAAGAACATCAATAGATTGCAGTTGTCCGGGAACACGAAAAGCAAGCACTGCGCGATCTCCAGCTGCTGTTGTAGCGGGGAATTGGCGAGAAAAGGTGTTGTTACCTACGGAAACTGTCGTGAGTTTAGCGGGCCGCGAATCGGGCTCTGGTACTGGTGGGAGATCTTTGCCGCATCCCACTACTAACGTTGAGAATATGGAAAGAGCAATGAGGGTTTTATTCATACCGATCACCTATGGTTTTACATAGCTCAACCATAGGTGAATCAGTGTGTTAACTCCACTTTTAAAACACGTTTTTAACCAAATTTTAGCGAAAGTGAGAGCGGCATTTCATACCGCTCATTGATAACACAATGATCATTTATTGATCACAATTTTCGAAACTCGCGATTCACTTTGAACGCTTCCGAAGTGACATAAGCTTCAACAGCACGAATACGGCTTTCAACCTGATTGAGATCGCGATCTAGGGTCTGCAATAGCCCTTTTGGGGGTTGCCCTTGCTCCCAAGGTTTACTTTTAAGCGTATGTTCTTGCTGGCTGCGAATGTTTTCACTGTATTGCTTTGGTTGTTTCTCAAGCATAAATGCCATCGCCACATAGGCCACGACCACAAAAAACGTACCACTCAGCAAGCCAGCAGTGACCACTAAGATACGCACTAGCCACACTTCTAAACCAAAGTAATTCGCTAACCCAGCACAGACCCCAGCCAACTTACCGTTGTAGGGATCACGATACAGCTCGCGTTTACTCATACACGGTTTCTCCAATTAGGGGTTTCATCGTCAAGAATTCGCTCCAAGGTTTCAACGCGATCTTGTAAGCGATTCGCCTTTTCTGAAAGAGTTCGAAGCAAATTCAACTCCTCATCAGAGAGACCATCCCCGGTTCGGCGTTTACTCCGGTAGTGGAGGATCAACCACAGCGGTGCAACAAAGATGCAAAAGACGATCAGTGGCACTGCGATAAAAAATGAGGACATAGTCTACTCCCAATTATTGGTCTGATTTCATCTGAGCTTTTAGCTTGTTGAGCTCTTTTTCGATCTCATCTTGTGCTTGCAGCTCAGCGAACTCTTGCTCTAAAGAACGCGCATTACCTGATTGTTCATACAGATCAGCTTCCGCTTCCAACTCATCCACTTTACGGGAAAACTGCTCAAACTTGGCCATTGCTTCTTCGGTGCGGCCAGCATGCAAATGGCGCTGTACATCACGGCGATGGCTCGCAGTTTGGCTACGAATCGCTAACGCCTGCTGCTTAGCACGCGTTTCGGTGATTTTGGTTTCCAGCTTGCTGATCTCACCGGTCAGTTTTTCGATGGTTTCTTCCACCAGAGTTTGCTCTGTGTGTAAGCCTTTCAGCACATGTTGCAATTTCTGTTTTTCTATCAGTGCCGCACGAGCCAAATCTTCACGCTGTTTAGTCAGTGCTAAAGTGGCTTTGTTTTGCCAATCTTCTAACTGATCTTCAATTGACTCCACTTTACGAGCTAGCTCTTTTTTATCTGCCATCGCTTTCGCAGAATTGGTACGCACTTCAACTAAGGTGTCTTCCATCTCTTGGATAATGAGGCGGATCATTTTCTCTGGATCTTCCGCTTTATCCAGTAGAGCGCTGATATTTGAATTTACGATGTCTGCAAAACGAGAAAAAATACCCATGACGTTTCTCCTGTCCGTCAGTGCCAAGCACTGAGATTACCGCTGCAGCCCCATGCTGTGCGTTTGATGCAAAGATAAATCCAAATAGCATGCCAACTTTAAAACACTTAACTTTCAATACATTACAAAAATACTAATTTTTCACCTCTGCGTGCTATGATGGATTTCACTAACTATTGGTCAAATTCACCACTTCAAGGAGCAGAGGATGCAACAGAGTTTACTTGGCGAATCGCCTGCGTTTTTAGCTGTCTTAGATAAAGTCTCGCGTTTAGCCCCTATCGATCGCCCCGTCTTAGTGATTGGTGAGCGAGGAACGGGGAAAGAGCTGATCGCGCAACGCCTGCATTACTTATCAAAGCGCTGGGAACAACCACTGGTTTCACTCAACTGCTCCACGCTCAGCGAAGGTTTGATCGATTCAGAGCTGTTTGGCCATGAATCCGGCTCGTTTACCGGTGCCAAAGGTCGCCACCAAGGCCGATTCGAACGTGCCGAAGGGGGCACGCTCTTTTTGGATGAATTAGCCACGGCGCCGCTTTCGGTGCAGGAAAAATTGTTGCGAGTGATTGAATACGGGCAGTACGAGCGTGTGGGCGGTAGCCAAGTGCTGACTGCCAATGTGCGGTTAGTGTGTGCCACCAACGCCGATTTACCACAAATGGCTAAGCAAGGACAATTTCGGGCTGATTTACTGGATCGATTGGCCTTTGATGTGATTCACTTGCCACCTTTGCGTAAACGTCCTGAAGATATAGTGCTGCTCGCCGAACATTTTGCAATTCGCATGTGCCGAGAGTTACAACTACCTCTGTTTGTCGGTTTTAGCCGCAAAGCGTTAAGCCAGCTTGAAGAATACCCTTGGCCTGGCAATGTACGTGAATTAAAAAATGTGGTGGAACGTGCCGTTTATCAGCAGGGTTTGGATAACCAACCGATTGAACAACTGGTTTTCAATCCATTCAACCCATCCAACCCATCCAACCCATCCAACCCATCCAACCCATCCAACCCATCCAACCCATCCAACCCATCCAACCCATCCAACCCATCCAACCATGGTGACGTTGTCACTGAAATATCCGAAATAGAAGCCAACCATACCGTTGAACCCCGCTTTCACTTACCTCTCGATTATAAGATTTGGCAGCAGCAACTCGATATCGAACTCCTTCGAGCGGCGCTAAGCCAAGCCAAATTTAACCAAAAGCAAGCCGCACAGCTATTAGGACTGAGCTATCATCAATTTCGGGGGATGATGAGAAAATACCCTCAAATGAATAATGACAACGCTTCACACTCCGAAGAGTGATCTGCTGCAAATGCGGCTTTTCACTTGGTTTCGTTGAGAAAACAATGGTAAATTAGCGGGATTTTGAGGCTTGGCAGCACCGCTGACTGCGCCTCGTGACTGACTCAGATCACTATGAAAGCATTGATACGATTTACGCTAGGGCTGTGCAGCATGGGTTTGCTGGCAGGCTGTGGAGAAAACATCGACCACAGCAAGATTCGCAGTAGCGGTTTTGTCTATTGTGGTGAAAGCGCGCCGACTACCTTTAATCCCCAGCTGGTGGATAACGATATTACTTCAGGTGCACTCGGCCCTCAGCTTTATGACACCCTACTCACGATTGACCCAGAAACACATCTACCTATTGCCAGTTTGGCTAGCGATTGGAAAGTGAATGACGCAGGTACCGAGTACGTGTTTAGCTTACGCCCAAATGTCGCGTTTCAGACCACGGCTTGGTTTAGCCCAACTCGTTCACTGAATGCCGATGATGTGGTGTTCAGCTTTCGCCGGATCATTGACCCTACTCATCCGTACCATAAAATTGGGCAAGCCCAATATCCTTGGTTCAAAGGTATCGATTTCCAAAATCTATTGGTCGATGTCATTGCTGTTGACGATTTGACGGTTAAATTCACCCTAAGCCGCCCCGATAACAGCTTCTTGTCCAATATTGCCACCACTCATGCAGTGATTCTTTCACAAGAGTACGCTTATCAATTGATGATTGATGACGAAAAGGAAAAGTTGGACAGCTTACCTGTGGGGAGTGGCCCTTTTTATCTTGCCGAATACCACCCGCGCGATTTGATTCGCTTAAAACGTCATCCCCTCTATTGGAATGGTGTCGCCAAAGTTGAACAGGTGGTGTTTGATATTTCACAACGTGGCACGGGCATGCTTGCCAAGCTGCTTCGTAATGAGTGTGACGTGCTCAATTCTCCGATATCAAGCCAGCTTCCTGCGATTGAAAAAAACCAAGAGATTGTGCTAACGACAACTCCTGCGATGAATGTGGCATTTATTGCGGTCAATACTCAGCATCCCGCACTTAATGATACTCGCGTGCGTAAGGCACTCAATTTTGCGATTAACCGACAGAATATTTTAGATTCTGTGTATTACGGTACCGGAAATATTGCTTTTACGATTTTGCCGCCCATGTCTTGGGCCTACCAGCAAGATACCGTACAGATTCGCTATGATCGCAACTATGCGCAAGCTCTGCTGCGTGAAGCAGGTTATGAGCATGGGCTACAACTGACGATGTCAGTCCCTGTCGATCCTAAAGCCTACAACCCAAGCCCACGTAAAACAGCAGAGTTGATCCAAGCTAACTTAGCGGATATTGGCGTCATCGTTCGCTTGATCAGTGAGGATAGAACCACGCGCCAAGAATTGACTGAGCGCAACAATATTGATCTGTTCTTAAGTGGTTGGACAGGTGATACCGGTGATCCCGATAACTTTTTAAGACCGCTACTGTCTTGTGACTCCAATCGCGCAGGGCTCAACGTCTCTATGTGGTGCGACAGCGACTTTGATTTCCTACTCGATTTAGCCTTAGAAGTGAATAAACCGCGTTATCGCTTAAACCTATACCGCCAAGCACAGAACATTCTTAATCAAGAGTTTCCCGTTATTCCGTTGGCGCATGGTATACAGTTCACGGCGTACAATAAGTCGCTTACCGGCTTTCGTTTGAGTCCTTTTAATGTTCAGCCATTTAATACCGTTGAGAGGGTGGCCGAGTAATGTTTGTTTATACGGTACGTAAATTTAACTTATTTATCATAACGTTGTTGATTTTGACCTTGGTAGGCTACAGCTTAGCCAGATTTGACCCTCATTCGCCTTGGAGCTTACTCAGTTTCTGGCAAGGTTGGTCAACCTATTTGGTTCAATTGATGGAGCTCAACTTCGGCCTCAATAAAAATGGGGTTCCGATCATTAATGAACTCGCTGTTGTTTTCCCAGCCACAATCGAACTCTGTGCTATCGCCTTTTTGATGTCACTGCTCATCGGCATTCCTATTGGAACCATCGCGGGCATGCGCCAAGGTAAATGGCTAGATACCATCATCTCTTTCATTTCTATGTCAGGTTACTCAGCACCAATTTTCTGGTTAGCGCTGATGATGATCATGGTATTTTCATTGCACTTCCCTGTATTTCCCGTTGCTGGGCGCTACGACTTGCTTTACCAGATCGAACATGTGACCGGTTTCGCCTTGATTGATGCGTTTTTGTCACAATCCCAATACCGTAGTCAGGCGCTACAAAGTGTGATTGAGCATTTGACGCTTCCCTGCCTCGTTCTCGCCTTGGCCCCAACCACTCAAGTGATTGGTCAAATGCGTGCTTCGGTCGCAGATGTAATGAATCAAAACTATATCCGCGCCGCTAAAATTAAAGGTTTAACCAATTACGAAATCATCACACAGCATGTGCTGCGTAATGCGATTCCGCCAATGATTCCTAAATTTGGTGTACAGCTTTCCAGTATGATCACTTTGGCCATCATTACCGAATCCATTTTCAACTGGCCCGGCATTGGTCGCTGGCTGCTTGATGCGTTGGCAAACCGTGATTTCATGTCAATTCAAGCCGGTGTTATTGTCGTCGGGATCTTAGTTTTAACCGCTAATATTCTCTCTGATTTAATTGGTGCCGTGGCAAACCCCTTGGTAAGGAAAGAGTGGTATGTTAAGCGATAGTATTTATCAAGAAGAGCACATTCCTACCCAGTTTGAGCGTTTCTGGCGCAGTTTTCGTGCCAATAATCTCGCCATGTTTGGCTTATGGTGCTTATTATTGATTGCTGTGATCACCATGCTTTCACCTTGGATCGCGCCTTATGATCCGCAGATGCATTCAAGCGTGTTACTGCTTCCACCCTCTTGGGATCCGCAAGGTACTGTTGATTATTTCCTCGGCACTGACGACCTAGGACGCGACATTTTATCTCGCCTGATTGATGGTTCTATGCTCAGTATTGGTGCTGCGATACTTATTACATTCATCGCTACGATGGTCGGCGGTACTATTGGTGCGTTGGCAGGAATGACCAGAGGTTTAATCTCCAGTACCCTCAATCATTTACTTGATACAGTCATGTCTATCCCTTCCCTGCTACTGGCGATTATTTTTGTAGCCTTCTTAGGTGCTGGTGAATTCAACGTGCTGCTTGCGATAGGTCTGGCACTGATCCCTCGCTTCATTCGCTCTGTGTATGTCGCGGTACATAATGAAGTGGAAAAAGATTATGTGATGGCAGCGCGTTTGGATGGCGCAAATGAATTCTACTTGCTCTGGCACTCGATTTTCCCAAATGTACTGCCCGTGATCGTGGCCGAAATCACCATGGCACTCTCAATCGCTATACTGGATATTACCGCATTAGGTTTCTTAGGGCTTGGCGCTCAATCGCCCAGTACCGAATGGGGAGCCATGCTCGGTGACTCTGTTGAGTTGATTTACATTGCACCTTGGACGGTAACACTGCCCGGCTTAGCCATTATGTTTACCGTGGTGGTGATTAACTTGGTTGGCGATGGGGCTCGCCAAGCACTTAATGCAGGAGTCGAATAATGCCGCTACTTGATATTCGTCACCTAACGATTGAAATTGAAACACCGCAAGGCTTAGTTAAGGCCGTGGATCGTATGAGCCTCACCATGAACGAAGGTGAAATTCGTGGTCTTGTGGGAGAATCAGGCTCAGGTAAGAGCTTAGTGGCCAAGGCCATTGTCGGTATTTGTAAGGAAAACTGGCGAGTCAGTGCAGATCGCATGCGCCTTGGTAATATTGATTTGCTTCAGCTTACCCCGCGGGAGCGTAGACGGGTCATTGCACGCGATATCGCCATGATTTTCCAAGAGCCTTCAACTTGTCTTGATCCCTCTGAGGAAGTTGGACGACAACTGATTGAGTCGATCCCATTTAGGACTTTTGAAGGCCGTTGGTGGGAGCGTTTTACTTGGCGCAAAAAACAGGCGATCGCTCTGCTGCACAAAGTCGGTATCAAAGATCACAAGGACATCATGTCCAGTTATCCTTATGAACTCACCGATGGTGAGTGCCAGAAAGTGATGATTGCTATGGCAATTGCTGCCAAACCAAAACTGTTGATTGCCGATGAGCCGACCAACGATGTTGACCCAATCACGCAATCGCAGATTTTACGTCTCCTTAGCCGAATGAATCAGGTTAACAATACATCAATCTTGCTTATTGGACATGACTTAACCACCATTACTCAGTGGGCGGATCGGATAACGGTGATGTATTGTGGCCAATCCGTTGAATCGGCTGATACCGCAAAAATTGTTACCGAACCTAAGCACCCGTATACGGCAGCGCTTTTGAAAGCGATGCCAGATTTCAGTGACTGGATCCCACATAAACAGAAACTGCAATCACTCCCCGGTTCGATTCCGCCATTGCAACACTTGCCAATTGGGTGTCGTTTGGGGCCACGTTGCCCTTATGCACAACGTCAATGTGTAGAAATGCCTCACTCTCGTTGGGTTAAAAACCATAAGTTTTCCTGCCACTTCCCTTTGAATATGGAGTCGCAACCATGAGTGCGCTGTTAGAAGTCACCGATCTGCATAAAGACTTTGTCACTCGCTCTGGCTTTTTGCGTAAACAGATCCAACATGCGGTAAAACCAGTCAGTTTCACACTTGAGGCGGGACAAACCATTGGTTTTATAGGACAAAATGGTTCCGGAAAATCGACCCTAGCTCGAATGTTAGCGGGCATGATTGCCCCTACAGGCGGAGAAATTCGCGTGAATGGCGAGCTTTTAGAACATAAAGATTATGCGACACGCTGTAAGCTGATCCGGATGATATTTCAAGACCCTAATACCTCGCTCAATCCACGTCTGCAAATTGGTACGATCTTAGAAGGGCCTCTGAAACGAAATACCAGCATGACCCCAGAAGCCCGTATGCGCCGTGTGAAAGATACCTTGCAACGTGTGGGTTTACTGCCTGAACATGCCTATTTCTACCCTCAGATGTTGGCGACTGGGCAAAAACAGCGTATCTGCCTTGCCCGAGCGTTAATTCTGCAACCGTCGATCATCATTGCTGATGAGGCGTTGAATGGTTTGGATATGGCAATGCGTTCACAAATCCTCAATCTCTTTTTGGAGTTACAAGAAGAGATGGGCGTCTCTTTTGTTTATGTGTCACAGCATATCGGAGTGATCAAACACATCACCGATAAGATTGTCGTTATGCATGAAGGCAGTGTGGTGGAAGCCGGTGATACACATAAAGTATTGGCCGACCCACAGCACCCTATCACTCAGCGTATGATTGAAAGCCATTTCACTAAGGCTCCGACCTTTAAGTAGTTACGCCATGAAAAAATGGATTGAGCTTGGAATTCTTACCCTACTCAGCCAGTGCGCTTTCGGGCAAGAAAACTGGCGCGATCCTGCTTTTATCGAACGCGCTTTTCTCGCCATAGCACTACAAAATGAATATTCTGTGGGAGAAAAGCCACTCAGTCGATGGCGAGAGCCTTTGCGGATCTATTTTGAGCACCAAGTTCCTGATCAGGCATTGCATGAACAACTGGCGCGCGACCATTTGCAACATCTCAGCCAAGTCACTGGTCATCCAATCCAAGTGGTGACTAACCGGATGCAGGCAAACGTGATATGGGTTTTTACTCAGCAATCAAAATGGGCACAAGCCCTAGAAGAACTCGCAGGGAAATCCGCCACAAAGCACATGCATGGGGCAATCTGTCAGGCGAATTACACCACTGACAGCGAAACATCAGAAATTCGCTTTGCTTCAATAGTGATCCCTGTTGACCAAGCGCGCGGCCACGGCAAACTATTGGCCTGTATCGTTGAAGAAATCACCCAAGTCATGGGACTCCCTAACGATTCTGAGCTCGCTTACCCCTCAATATTTAATGACAAAACCCCTGAGAATCTTCTCTCGCCTCTCGACGTGATAATGCTACGCCTGCTTTATGAGCCAGAACTAACCAATGGAATGAACAGAATTCAGGTGCAACAGGTGATCCACGCTAAACTCAAAGATTATCAGCGACAAGGAGTTCTAGAAAATGCGTTAAAAGAGGCGCGCTCTTCACCGCTCACTGAGTGGTATCGTTAATCTATACCCTCTCAGACAAGCGGTGCAGCGATCATATAAGGAAGAAACTAGCGGCGGTTAGTGAGTTTTTTCAGTTCAAAATCAAACTCATCTGGGAACAGAATCACCCCTTCTTCATTGTCGTTAGGAAAAACCACTACGGATAAATCGTCTTGCTCTAAACCTTGTGTCCAGCGACTAAACCATTTGTTCAAGCCAATCGATTCTGGCTCACACTCTGCCCATTCGCCAGTTGCCCACGCTTGCGCAAATTCACGATGCGGCCATACCGGAACACACTCTTCCTCTTCCGTATTAAGCATTACGCAGCCGTGCTCATCTTTTAAAATCCACACTTGCTGGTTAGCCACAATCTCTTTCAGACAGTAGTTGAATCGTTGCTCTTGGTCATATTGATTGATGAGCGCCATTTGCTCTGCGGTTAATGGATTAGACATATTCTTTCCCCATTGGAATTCATGGCTCTTTCCGAGCGAAAGATTGCAGGATAATGCCTACAACCAGAGATAAAAAAAGCCCACGGCATACTGGCGTGAGCGTTGCTTAAGGAGAATGTTAACCGCGAAGTGGCAATCAAGCCAGTTCCGTTTGTAGCCAAGGCCAACCTTGCTTCTTACGACTTAGGGTATTTTCCATCATCAGTACGCCGTCTTTTGCATGTTTAGCCAGTTTTTCTGACCATTCTCCTTTAAACAGCAGACGAGTTTGCGCGGTGGTGATGTCGGTCAGCATCAGTGCTGCAAGCGCCAATGATTCCTCATCACAACGACGTTGCAGATCTACCTCCAAGGCATCAATCATATCCGCGACTTGCTCTAGCGTAGCCAGTTCAACCTGACCTACCACCAACTCACGGCCATTGAATGGGTAAGCTTTAAGATCTTTTTCGACCAGCTGCGCCGCACTTAAACCTTCAATGTCAGTTTTCGCAATCAGTAGCGCTTTGATAAAGCCTTCCAGATCGGTAATGCCCGCTAATACCGCTAACTCAGCCACCGCATCACGATCTTTTTGCGTGCAGGTTGGTGAGGCAAAGCCCACGGTGTCAGACAAAATAGCAGAGATCATCAGTAACGCGAGTGGGCGTGTTATTTCTGCATTTTCCATTTTGAACAGATTGAACAAAATAGTGCTGGTACAACCGACAGGCCAAATCCACGCTTCCAGTGGATTCACTGTCATCACATCACCAAGACGATGGTGATCGACAATCCCAAGAATTTCGGCTTGACTGAGATCATCCGGTGCTTGCGCTAAATCGGTGTAATCCACCAACCACACTTGTTCGCCCGCCACACTGGTACGTAATTCTGGTTGCTCAACGCCTGCCACATTCAGAATATGTTGCGTTTCACGGTTGATCTCACCTTGGCGTACCGCCTTCGCTTCTAAACCACGCGCTTTTAAAAGCTCAGCCGCCACTAATGCACTACAAATACTGTCACTGTCTGGGTTTTTATGACCAACAACTAAAATCATTCTATTACCTATTTTTCTCTTGGCTATTTATACCTTGGCCGCGCGAAACTAACACAGTTGCGCGGTCATTGCATGCAGTTGGGTTTCTAAGGTGTAAACAAAGGGTGCACTCTACTCAATTTGATAGTTTCTTCATGGCGCTAAATCAAAAAAACCTTTTTCTTCCAATCTAAGCCCCAAATTTCATGTGCTTTTGCTATTGAAAGTCGCCTCAATGTTTGCTCTTTTGGGCATACAACGTATACTCACGCTGTTTTTATCATTAACTGGAGGA
Source organism: Vibrio sp. RC586 (assembly GCF_000176715.1). Lineage (NCBI taxonomy): Bacteria > Pseudomonadati > Pseudomonadota > Gammaproteobacteria > Vibrionales > Vibrionaceae > Vibrio > Vibrio sp. RC586. The sequence goes on from NZ_ADBD01000013.1 coordinate 182,378, forward strand.
ATTCTGATGATTGTAACTAACCAAATTCAAAGGGCATGGTTGGGTTAACGGAAAGTCCGTTTACAATTTTATTTTCGCACTACGCGACTTCTCCCTTCCCTTCTCAATTTGCCCAGTCAAACTGGGGTAATTCTATTTAATCAACGAATTAAACCCTGAAGCTATGATTTAGTGGGTGCTTTCGCGCACCGGGAAAATTCGCAATGAACAACAAAATGACATCTTCTCAGCCTTACACATTGACTCAACTTGGCTGGAAACCTTTTTTTCAACAACAACTGACACTCGAAGATTACGAGAATACACAAATCTGCCGCATCGTTGCTCATCATCGCAGCGGTTATCAGCTTTGCAGTAAGCAAGGGCATTTTCATCTCGCTATTCATCATGCTCAACCGAAAATGACGGTGGGCGATTGGGTTTTGTTGGATGAACAACAACGGTTTAAGCGTCTGCTTGAACGCCAAAGTGAACTGAGCCGAAAAGCGGCGGGGAGTAAAGTGGCAGAGCAGTTGATCGCAACCAATGTGGATACTTTATTTATCGTCTGCTCGCTCAATGATGACTTTAACCTCAGCCGTATTGAACGCTATCTTAGCATCGCCAAAGAAGCGCAAATCGAACCTGTGGTGGTACTGACCAAAACTGATTTATCTGAACAAGCTGACCAAAACATCGCGCAAGTTCAACAACTCAGTGCAACGTTATTGGTAGAGGCAGTGAACGCGATCGACAATGGCACCTTGGAAGCAAGGCGCTTACAAAACTATTTCAAGTTACTGCAAGAGCAGGCTTATAACTCCGCCACACTGGCGGAGCAACGAAGTAGAATGAAGCAATTTGGGAAGATGTGCCGTAATGTGAGCAGTGATAAGCAAAAACTCAAAACTCGCTATTAACCTCAAGAATTACCCAAACAACTTGGTGTTGCAGCTTCAAGTAGGAAAGAAATAAAAGCAACCTTTGCATACCCAAACGGATATTCACTCCCTTCGGGTATGCAAGATTGTGGCTTTCGCCCATCTTTAGTTGGCCTTCATACTCACTAACCCACCGTGAAGATCGCGCGGCTTTGTATGCCTTTCTCCAAATTAACCATCAGCCATTTAGTCGGCTCTGTGCTGAGCTGTTCACCACTCCAATAGTCATACCAGAGCACTGGGTGATTAGCGACCAAGGTAAACTCCTGTGCTTTACCGTTAAAGTTAAATAAGCAGTGCAGATCATTTTTATCGGTCAGCGCTAGGAAAGCATGGCGCATGCTCAGTGAAGTGATTTTGGCGGCTTTCTGGCTGTATTGGAAACGCTTGAGCAACCGTTTAAGGCTCTGCTTTGCAAATGGGGTTAGCTTCGGCAGTGGATCACCCGACAGTAATAAGCCGCCACTAGCAAGCAGTACATTACGGTGAAACTCATAACTGGCGCGATCGGCACTTTGGTTGGGTAACGGAGTGAGCGTTAAGCAATCAGGATCGATTTGCCACAGTTGTCTGTGCTGCCAACTGCGCATTAAAGTTTCACGGGCAATTTGGCAAAAGCGATCAGCATTGCGCTCTACATCGTCCGACACTCGCATCGCATCCACCAAGCCCAATGAAGGCCACATCGGCGCATTACAGCCCAGTAGCCAAGCATCTCCAGCCCCTTCGGCGATGGCTTGCATGCCCATTCGATACGCTTCTACACCCGTAACACCCGATTGAAAACGCTGACCTTGTAGCGTTCCCCAATAGTTGGCATCCAGCTTAAACAGCTCAACGCCCCACTCTTCACGCAAGGTTTTGCGCCACTTGGGTCAAATGCTCTTGCACATCGGGGTGCGAACCATCCAGCACATACCAAGGCGTGCAACGCCAACCGCCATAAGTGATCTCTTCGGCTTTGAGTGGCTGACCTGCGGCATTTTTCACAAACCAGTCAGGATGTTGGCGAAAAACCGCTGAATCCGCTTCCGCGATAAAAGGCGCAAGCCAGATGGCTGGTTTTTTACCTTGCGCACGAATATCGGCAATCACTTGCTGAATGCCACTAGGGAATTTTTGGGATGGCGTGAGCCAATCACCCATAAACGCTTGGTAACCGTCATCCAGCAGCACCCATTCCAATTCAGGATGACGTTCTGCCAAGACTGCCACGTTCTCTTTGACGTCCTGCTCAGTAACTTCAGCATAGTAGGCATACCATGAACACCAGCCCATCGGCGCAGGGTCCTTCAGATGCGCTCTTGGCGGATGGTGGCGCGTAATTGCCTGAGCGTAGGCTTGATAAAGCTCCGACATGGATTCGCCTTCTAAGCAAATCACCGACTCTAACTGATTGGTGACCCAATCTTGCGGGCGCGTCTCTTCTCCATCAATAAAGGCGCTCAGTACCCAATGTTGTGGATGACGATGCACTTCAAAAAATCCTGCAAATCGCTGGCAGGTAGTAAATCCAAACAGTAGGTAACGGCCTGCCGCCTCAATCATCAAAGTGTTGTAAAAACGTTTAGGCGCATCATGCGGGTAGATACGGTAACTGAGATTATTATCCGGACACCGACCGACTTCTTGGACTTGGTTTAACGTCCCTGAAGCTTGTGACAACATCTGAAATCCATCGCCGACCAAACGTGCATCTGACTCCACATTCAACAAAGTGCTAAATAGTGGATAACGACGCTCAAAAGGGCGATTGTGCAACCCAATATACTGTGCAGAAAGCTCATTGCCTGCGATTTCCAGCTCAATATCCGCTTGCTGTACTAGGATCTCTCGTCCATTGGCTAATCTTAGGCTACTCATTGACTCTCTCCTCTTTACCCTGAGTGTCTGACCAATGACTTACGCATTACGTTAATCGGTTCACGTTTTGCGCAATCCATGGGGTGCTTGCAGTTCGATTGGCGACAGATTAATCGGATTTACAGGAAAAGATAAGAAAAAAGCCAGCGATGAGCGCTGGCTTGAGGGTAAATACACAAATTGTATTACGGTATATCTCTTGTGATTAGATCACTTCGATTGGGCCGCCGAATGAAGTCACCGGTGGAACTTCGCCACGGAACTTCTCGAACTCCACGATACAGGTATTGGCAGATGTCGCTTGCGCCAACTCTGACGTACCCAAATCTAGCGTTAGCGTGTTTGGATCGCCGTAAGTACAGATCGCGCCCACTTTCTCAGTCAGCGGACCATACCAAGCTCCCTCTTCGATACGGATCACGCCGCGTGGGTAGCTTTCACTCAGTACCGCACCTGCTAACAGTTGACCACGATCGTTGTAGACGCGCACCAAGTCACCATCTTTGATACCTTTGGCTTTCGCATCCGCAGGGTTGATGTAAACGGGCTCACGACCTTGCACCGCGTAAGTGGCACGGAACGCTTCCGCCTCACACATTTGTGAGTGCAGACGCTTGTCTGGGTGGCACGATTGCAACCAGAACGGGTATTTCTCAGAGCCAGGACCACCGTGTGAACGTTCCGTTTTCTCGAACCACATCGGGAACTCTTGGCAGTGTTCATAGCCGTAGCGACCGATCTTACGCGAGGTAATTTCAATAAAGCCTGAAGGAGTACCCAGTGGGTTGATTTCCGGATCTTTACGGAAGTCTGCGTGGCGAACCCAAGGCGTGCCAGTACCGAAATCAAGGAAGCCTTTTTCCCAGAACTCTTCGAATTCTGGCATGGCAAACTTACCTTCGTTGGCTTTCTTACATTCGTCATACAGTGAACGAACCCACATCATCTCATCCATATCACGGGTGTACTCTTTTTCACGGCCGAAGCGACGAGTCAGCTCAGTCATGATTTCAAAGTCAGTACGTGACTGGAACAGTGGATCAACCAAACGATGCATCGCAATCAAGCCTTTGCCTGAATATGAACCGTATGAGTCAATATCATTACGTTCCCACTGAGTACAAGCAGGCAGTACGATGTCAGAGAAGCGGCAGGTTGCCGTCCAGCTGAAATCAATGGTCACGACCGTTTCCAATTTCTGGAACGCGTGCTTCATCTTGTTGCGATCTTGATGGTGGTGCCAAGGGTTACAACCCGAAATCACCATCATCTTGAAGCCCGGCAGCGTCACTGAGTTACCATTGTGGTTGATCTTCTTACCCGGTTCCATGATGGCATCAATCCAACGTGCAACTGGAATTGTACGGCTGTAACCGTTGAAGTCATTGTTATCCCACTTTGGCTTCGCACCTTGGTCTAGGTTACGCGGGAAACCACCAGGGCCAGCAAAACCGGTTGAAGGCACGCCAATACCTGAATAGTGGTGACCGTAAGAGATGCCACCGCCCGGCAAACCGATTTGACCGATCATGGCCGCCAGTACCGCGCCCATCCAGTACGGCTGCTCACCGTGCTCTTGACGTTGGATACACCAACCGAACAGTAGCTGAGTACGGCCATTTACCAACATACGGGCGAAATCGCGGATCGCATCGGGTTTCACGCCACAGATTTTCGCCGCCCACTCTGGCGTTTTCTCAACTTTATCTTTGCTCTTACCCAGCACGTAAGGAATGAACTCTTCAAAGCCCAAGCAGTAAGTTTCAATGAACTTCTTGTCGTACAAGTTTTCGGTATACAGCACATGCGCAACCGCCAACATGAACGCCACGTCAGTTTGTGGGTTGATGTATAGGTGAGGGTTTTGCAAAAAGCGCTGCGTCTTGTTCTTCACTGGGTCAACAGAAACCACGTTGATCTCGCCTTTCGCGACTTTCTCTTTTAATTGATCGAGATAGCCGAAAGACTGGTGTGTCTCACAGTTCCAACCTACTTGTAGGTTTTTCACTGGATCGTTTGCCCACAGAATGATGTTGTCAGAGTTGTCTAAAATCTCGCTCCAAGAGGTACCTTGCGCGTAAACTTCGGTTGAACCCAGTACATAAGGCATGATGGTTTGGCCAGCACCGGTAGAGTAATCCCCTACTTTGGTAATGTAGTTACCATGCATACCCACAGCGCGTTGCATCATCGCGGTACAGTTGTGGAAAGCACCGGTTTGGTTCCAACCGGTTTGGCCTGCATGCAGCGCCCAAGGGCCGTATTGCTTCTGAACACGCTCTAATTCGCGGTAGAACAGATCAATCGCTTCATCCCAAGTCACACGGATAAAACGGTTGTTACCGCGCGTTTCTGCACTGTATTTGTGCTTTTTCAGCCAGTCGAGGCGTACCATTGGGTAGCGCACACGAGATGGGCTATACAGAATACCTTGAATACCGTTCAACATTTCTGTTGGATGGGTATCCAATTCCAACGCTTTCAGTTCTTGAACCTTACCGCCGTAGATATGGGCGCGGAATGCGCCCCAGTGAGAACCGGAGACTTTCCAAGTTCCCGTGGTTTCTGCCGCTTGGGCAGAAACTGAGGTCAGTAGGCTTGGGCCAATGATCGACGCCGCACTGGTGGTTGCGACACCTTTCAGAAAACTTCTTCGTGTAATCGCCATGTTATGACTCCGTATGACGTTGCTTAGTGATGGCCTTCAGCGAAATCTGAAGAGTGTTTTTGCAGGTACTTCAGTACCAGCGCTTCACTGTCGGTATCGAAGTTGACGAATGCCAACATACCGTCGAACATGCCAGGCCAAGTGTTGGCATCAAAGTGCGCTTCAGCAGGCTGTGTGTGACATACAGAACAGTTGGTTTTGTATGCTTCGCGTGCTTTTTCCCAAATTGGGTTAATGCTGTTCAGCATGGCTTCTTTTTTCATCCATACTTTCGCGCTCACTTGTTCCCAAGGCAGACCTGTCAACTCGTCCACTTTCTGCTCACCCGTGGTCACAATCGCATCCGACATGGCGGCATCTTTCAGTAGCGACGCTACAGCGATGTTCATACCGAAGTCTTCTTGGATCACACGACCAAAGCCTTTCGATTTACGCCAGCCATCGATTTCAACTTGCATCATGTCGCCTTTTTCGGCTAACACTTTCACTTCAGAAGCTGGGTTAAGTAGACCGGCTTCCACTTTACCTTGCTCATCTTCATAGATAGGTAGGAAGCGTACGCTGACTAGGGTTTCACCATCAGCATATTTGGTGTTGGATGCCATACCTTCTAGCTCGCCAATCAGACCGCTTGAGCTATCCATATTTTTAGGCAGGCGATGTGCGATGCCTTTATGGCAATCGATACAGCCCTGATCACGCTCTGCCGCTTGCTTCATTTGGATGCGGGCAGTTGGAGACATTTGCTCAAAATCCATTGAGTCGTAGTTGTGGCAGTTTTTACATTCCAGAGATTTGTTTGCCGCAAAGCGATCCCATTCATGTTTAGCCAGTTCGATACGACGCTCTTCAAACTTCTCAGGTGTACCTAAGTCACCAAAAATCTGCGCGAACACTTCTTTCGAAGCTTGCATCTTACGCGCGATTTTCGCCGTCCACTCATGAGGAACGTGGCAATCAGGACAAGTCGCACGTACGCCTGAGTGGTTTTTCCAGTGCACTGTGGTTTGCAGCTCTTGGTATACGTTGTCACGCATGGTGTGACAACGTATACAGAACTCTTCGGTATTGGTGGCTTCTAAAGCCGTATTAAAACCACCCCAGAAAATCACGCCAGCAATAAAGCCACCGAGAGTCAGTACACCCAAGCTGATGTGCACCGCCGGACGCGTCATAGTGCACCACATTTTCAGAATTAAAGATTTCATACTTTCTTCTCTTAACTAGTCATTCAACAGTAGAAATGGAGGTGGTTAAAAACCGCCATGTACGCCCGGAGGACCAAACACGAACATTTGCAGCATCCACACAATGAATCCATATCCACCAACGAAAGCCACGCTTAAGATGGGAAAAAGAACCACAGTGATGAAGAGGAATGACTTCCACTCCAGAGAGCGTTTTTCAACGCCTTCAACTTTATTAACATCACTCATACATTTGCCTACTCTATTTGCTGGATTTTTCGTGAACCCTGTTCCCCAGAGTCCCCACAAATCAAGTTTAATTACGTCAAATGTTAGACCATACAATTAATAGGGTTCAATCGAAATACGCATTACAACCCTTGTTATCCAACACTTTTTTGAGTTAGAACGGAGTTGTGTTTGATTAAAAAATCTGATGAAAAAATATGAACAATTATGACAAATTAATATTGTTTTTAAGGTGTTAAATTAAAACAAAACCGAAACAAAAAAGTGTTTAGCAAGTAGAACTCATGTCTGCTCTAACGCAAAAATACGCGTGAAATGTAAAAATTAATGACTCAGATTTGTTTAAAGATTGTGAATGCATTGATATTCATCGTCTTTTCTCTTTCAAGTTTCACACCGCCTTAAATCGCCGTATTTATGAGTGATTTCTTAACTGTGAAACAAATCCTAAGCACTTACACTTGCATTAATGGGGCGATCTACAAACCGGAAATCTGCACAAGAACTGTGCGTTCCAACTGTGCTAGTCCAAGCAAATAAAGGTTACACACGGTGTTTACTCCAAGTTATCCACAGAAAATGTGGATAAGGCTATAGCGATCCAAAAGCCACTGCACTCTGAGTACAAACGTGCCGACCTTGTGATTTTGAAAGGAAAAAGAGGAGAAAAAAATCCCCGAGCAAGCTCAGGGATGAAAAGAATTTTTAGATTGCTCAGAGAGCGATGCTTGGCATTAATCTTTGAGGTAGATAAGCCAGTACCACATCCCAACAAATACCCCACCACCCACAATATTACCAAGCGTCACTGGGATGAGGTTATTGACGATGAAATTGACGAAGTTGAGGTCCGCATAGTTCGCGATATTCGCACCAGTCATCGCCCAGAAACTCTCTGGAGCAAAATACTTAATCCCAATCGCCATCGGCACTTGGAACATGTTAGCAATGCAGTGCTCAAAGCCAGAAGAGACAAACATAGCAACGGGCAGGATCAACACCATCACTTTATCGGTTAATGATCGGGCACTAAAGGTCATCCAAACCGCTAAACAAACTAGGATGTTACACATCAACCCAAGCGCGAAAGCTTGCAAGAAAGTGTGGTGCAATTTGTGCTGGGAAATCGCCATCGCATTTAAACCAAGCTGACCACCATCTTCCATAAACTGGCGAGTAGCAAGCATAATAAACACTAGGATGATCGAACCACATAGATTACCGAAGTAAACGACAGTCCAATTCCGCACAAGCTCTTTCCACGAGATTTTTCCACTCGCTTTCGCCACCAAAATCAACACCGAACTGGTGAATAACTCCCCGCCGGTAATGACGACAAGTATGAGCCCTAAACTAAAGGCCAAACCTCCAAGCAGCTTAGTCACCCCATAAGGCATATCATGCCCACCGGTCGTCACTACGGTGTAGAAAACAAACGCAATACCAATTTGAATGCCTGCTGAAATCGCAAGCAAGAAAGATTTGTACGCGGCTTTTTTGGCTTTACCCTCACCCGTAATCGCAGCACGTTCTGCCATTTGTGGAGGGAGAAGAGAATCGAATTGGTTATGATCCATGAGCTGTTACATTTTGACACAAAACAGAAGAGGTGGCGGATAATCGCTCTATTTCCTTTCGAGTTCAAGGGCTATTTGTCATGTTCACGAAAAATGTTTATTACGGAAGCAATAAGCTATTCACCCAAGGTTTTTTCAACCTTTCCTTCTTTAAAGCATTGCCATCATTACGCTGAAAAAAACATCAGATCGGGTGAAGCTAACAGTTCTGATCGCCCAACGTTGCTTGTTGCATCAGCACAGCCTATTGTGGCGACAACAATAGCTTGTAAAGGTAATCGACCATGAAATTCACTCAACACCATATCGATGAGCTTAATCTACTGCTGCAATTTGACTTGAGCAGTGCAGCCACAGGAATCAAAGTACATCAGGATGCATCAGAAGCAGTTCAAGCAGCCGTAGCTCGTTTGTATAACAAAGGATTATGTACTCAACCAGACGGCGGCTACCTCACCGATGAAGGCATTGAAATCGCCGAACACGCTGACCGTATATTGCGTGTGATAAACGCTTAATCCCTTCTTTTAGTGAGCGCTATACAGCGCTCATTTCCTTTATCCCCCAAGTTCAACTGTGTTACGGTAGCAACCTCATTCGCTCTTAGTTGATAAAGGATGAACTCATGAAAAGAGTTGCGGTGATTGGTGCGGGTTGGCTGGGTTTACCACTTGCACAATGGCTTAAACAACAAGGCCATACGGTGTACGCGACACGCACAACCCTCGAAGGGAGTAAAGCGGTTCAGGTGCAAGGGCTAGAAAGCTTCGTGTGCCAACTGGATCAACCCGATGGTTTAAGTAACGCTTTACTTGAGCGACAATGCGATACCTTGGTTGGCTGTTTCCCCCCTGGTTTTCGTCAAGGTAATGGCGAACAGTATGCCACCCATTGGCAGCTGCTGGTCAATCAAGCCAAACAGGCCAATATTCAAAAATTGGTCATGGTCAGTTCTACTTCTGTGTATCCCGATATCGCTAAACCGATGAATGAGCAAGACGCCTCATTGGGATTGGCGCTGGATAATTCAGCTTTCGATGCGAAAGCACGCGTCTTACTTAAAGCAGAACAGCATGTGATCACTTCGGGCATGGATTACACCATTGTACGTTGCAGTGGTTTGATTGGCCCCAAGCGCCACCCATCCCGCTTTGTCAGCAAAATGGCACAAGTCAGCCGGCTCGCACCCGCCAATATGCTGCACCTATACGATGCCATCGGTATTGTGTATTTTGCGCTAACTCACCTTCCCAACTCGATTGTTAATGCCACAACGCCAAATACGGTAAGCAAGGCCGAATTTTATCAAGCGGCTTTGGATGCAGTAGGCAGTGACGCATCCCTTCCCACTGTTTGTGATATCGAAGACAAACGCATTTTATGCGACAAATTATTGTCAGCGGGTTACCGCTTTCACTTTAGCCATACGCGAGAGGCGCTCCAAGGTTATGAGTAAGCACTTATATCAACATATTGAAATCCTATGGCATTACTTACAGCTCCATCAGCAACCTGAACCTGCTGATGTGATTTTAGTATTGGGAAGCAATGATGTCCGTGTGGCAGAACATGCGGCAAAACTCTACCACCAAGGCATAGCACCTCGTGTGCTGTTCTCTGGTGGGCTTGGCCGTTTTACCCAAGGCGTTTTCCAACAGACAGAAGCGGAAATCTTTGCCGCTTTAGCTAAAGAAGCAGGGGTGCCGGAAAAGGCCATTTTGCTTGAAACTCAATCAACCAACAGTGGTGAAAATATCCTTTTTAGCCATCACTTATTGGCCCAGCAGGCACAACCTATACAACGTATCCTATTGGTTCAAAAGCCTTATATGGAGCGGCGTGCCTATGCAACGTTCATGAAGCAATGGCCAGATACCATCGAAAGCGTGCAAGTCACCTCATCCGGTGTCAGTTTTTTTGACTATTTAACGTCCGAACTCACTAGCGATTTTGTTATCGATGCCATGCTGGGCGATTTTGAGCGTATTCGTGACTACCCAGCCTTAGGCTTTCAAATCGTTCAAACAATTCCTGAATCGGTGACTCAAGCGTATCAAACTCTACTATCATTTAAGACTCGCGCAGAGATGTGTTGAATTTGGCATCACATTTGCTTACTCACAGAGATTAAAGTGACCTCCCGTCCCCATGGATAATCAAGGAGTCTGATTATGGAATTGCAACGTCACCACTGCTACGACCTCATTCACATCGGAATGCGTGAATTGCTAGAGGACCGTATGGGTTACTACTCGGCACTAAATTATCAACAAACCTTGTACGGAATGACCGGAAAGTCCAGTTGTTTAACCATGTCAGATGACGAACTCTCCTCAACTTTAGAAGCATTAAAAAACGAAGGTTATCTCGTTGACTTGACGTCACATACATTGCGCTAATGAACTTTTCGCTCAAGTTTTGCACTAAAAATTGAACGAATCTCATAAATAACCGCAAAAGTTACAGGTTTATTTTTGTTCAACACCTTGATGTGTACTTTAATTCGTCATCTATAATCAAAATTGTCACTTAAACCATTAGTTAAGTGAATGCGGATTAAATCACCCGAAGGTGAAACAAAATTATGCTGCCGATCGATACTCGACAAATTGATATTCCTCCAAGCATGTTAGAGTCTTGGCAACAGATTGTGGATCTGATTGCCGATATCTCACAGTGCCCTGCATCTCTAATCATGCGTATCCATGAGCATGATATTGAGGTTTTCACCAGTAGCCGTTCGGCAGGCAACCCCTATCCTCCCAAAGCAAGAGACACACTAGGACACGGTTTATATTGTGAGACGGTCATCCGAGATCGGCACATGCTGAATGTCCCCAACGCGCTTGCCGACCCAGCATGGGATAAAAACCCCGATATCAAATTGGGCATGATTTGTTACTGTGGCTTACCCGTGTTTTGGCCGGACGATACCCCCTTTGGCACCATTTGTATTTTAGATAGCCAAGAAAGGCATTTTGACGACAAAGTTCATGCGCTACTTTCACGATTTCAGTCTGCGATTGAAGGCCAACTTGAAACCCTCTATCACAAAGCTGAATTACGAAAACTGAATCATGAACTTGAGCAAAAAGTCGCAGAGCGTACCCAAACGCTTGCCGATCTCAGTACCAAACTACTAAAAGAGATCGAGCAGCGTACGGTGGCCGAAGACTATGTGGAATTTCATCGCCACTTTGATCCACTCACTAAGCTACCAAATCGAATCACACTGACAGAGCGGCTACAGCCACAATTAAAGAGCATCGCTGATGATCAACAAATCACGCTAATTTATTTCACTCTACGCAACTTCAAATCCGTCAACGACAGTTATGGCTATCAGGTCGGCGATCAAATTTTATCCGCCTTATGCCAACGCCTAAGCCATAACTTGCCAAAAAACTGGCTGTTAGCCCGAATTGTCGGATCAGAGTTCGTTCTCACCGCTTGGCACAAACGTTCTAAAACGGAAACCCAAAAAGTGATCGATAGGGTTGTACAAGCTTGCATACAGCCTTTCAACACCAACAATTTAAACATCACACTACAATGTCATTTAGGTGTTGCATTGGCTCCAATGGATGCCACTGATTCACTAAGTTTTATTCAGCGAGCAAGTTCGGCAATGAGCTTAGCGAAAAAAGAAGGTACACAAATCTCCTTCTTTAACTTGGCTGCGCAAAAAGCCACTGAAGAGCGACTGCAGTTGGAATCCCATCTCTTACACGCGTTGCGCCTTGGTGAGCTGGCTATCCACTTTCAACCGATCGTTGACTTAAAACACCATGGCAAAATCATTGGGGCAGAAGCCTTACTACGTTGGCATAACCCACATTTGGGTAATGTCACGCCCGATCGCTTTATTCCTTTAGCGGAAAGCAATGGGCAGATCATCGAGATCGGCTATTTTGTACTGCATCAAGCCCTTAAAAACGCAGCTGAATGGTGTAAATTGACCACAGCACCGTTCAAAATCGCGATTAATATCTCTCCTATCCAATTTCGTGAGCACCACTTTGTGGAATACCTGAAAGATTTGATGACACTGTATCAACTCCCTCCTGGTTGCATTGAACTTGAGCTAACAGAAGGCATTTTGTTGGAAGATGAACACTATGCGCAAAGTGCTTTAGCTCAACTTCAACAGCAAGGAATAAGCATTTCACTCGATGATTTTGGTACCGGTTACTCCTCCTTGAGTTACCTGCAGAAATACTCTTTTGACACTTTAAAAATTGATCGTAGTTTCATCAGTCAACTCGAATACAACGAACCCAACCGAGAATTAACACGCGCTATCATTGCAATGGCACGTAAACTGAAAATGGCAGTCATTGCTGAAGGGGTTGAAAAAACTTACCAAGAAAATTTTGTACGAACCGAAGGATGTAGCTTCGCTCAAGGTTATTTATACGGTAAAGCAATGCCTGCGGAGGAATTTACTCAATTGTTACTCTAGTCAACGAACTAAAATCGAAAAGGCTAAGCGAACACTAAAAATAAGATTAAGTCGCTGCCCAATGCTCTTGGCTATTCTGCTGCGGGGCGACTTTGGTTAGACTGTCACCACTTATGTGACTGGACGTACCCAAATGAAACAACTGCTCGACTTTATCCCACTCATTATCTTTTTTGCCCTATATAAATTTTATGACATCTACGTGGCAACCGGTGCCTTGATCGTTGCCACGGCGGTGCAAGTGATCATCACTTATGCCATGTACAAAAAAGTAGAAAAAATGCAGCTCATCACCTTTGTGATGGTGGCTTTGTTTGGTGGTATGACACTCGCACTGCACGATGACAACTTCATTAAATGGAAAGTGACCATCGTCTACATCGTTTTTGCTCTAGGCTTAACCATCAGCCATCTTATGGGTAAATCCGCCATCAAAAGTATGCTAGGTAAAGAACTGACGTTACCTGAAGCGGTATGGTCAACCATCACTTGGGCATGGGTTGCATTTTTCAGCCTCTGCGCCGCACTCAACCTGTACATTGCTTACCACCTCCCTCTCGATGTGTGGGTAAACTTTAAAGTATTTGGATTGCTTGCTGCGACACTGCTCTTTACTCTGCTGACGGGGGCTTACATCTACAAGCACCTTCCCAAAGAGCAAAAAGAGAAACACGAGTAAACGCTACAGGTTGCAAAGGGGTGCTCCCTTCGCTCATTTGTGGTTATAATCCGCCCCCTAATCCACAGCGACCGTATTCGGTCGCTGTTTTATTTGCTGTGGATACCCAAATGAATCAAACCGTTAATTCTCCTAAAGGCCAGCTTCTACTGCGCACTTTGGCAATGCCCGCCGATACCAACGCCAATGGTGATATTTTTGGTGGCTGGATCATGTCACAGCTCGACTTAGCGGGCGGCATTCTTGCTAAAGAGATCTCTTGCGGTCGCATCGTCACCGTTTCCGTGTCCAGTATTACTTTTAAAAAACCGGTCAAAGTGGGCGATGTGGTATGTTGCTACGGCGAATGTACTAAGATTGGCCGAACCTCAATGTCCATTAATCTTGAAGTTTGGGTAAAACCGGTCAAAGAAGATGGGGTTGGTGAACGCTTCCAAGTCTGCGAAGCTACATTTAACTACGTGGCAATTGATGCAAATGGTCGCCCAAGAGCGATATCCTCGGGTAACTGATCACAGAAATAGCGCACTCAGGCTTTTTTTCACCACTGAGTTGAGTACATTAAGATCTTTGCCTTCACGGATTTAATAAGGATATCAATTATGTGGTATATCATCTTTTCTCAAGATGTTGAGAATTCACTAGAAAAACGTATGAGCGTACGCCCAAAACATCTTGAACGTCTACAATCACTACAAGATGAAGGCCGTTTGCTGACGGCGGGGCCCATGCCAGCCATCGATTCTGACAATCCGGGACAAGCCGGCTTTACAGGTTCAGTGGTGATTGCAGACTTCGTATCCCTCGCGGAAGCCCAAGCGTGGGCGGATGCCGATCCTTATGTCGCGGCGGGTGTTTATGCCAACGTGATTGTTAAACCTTTCAAAAAAGTATTCTGATATGAAAAAAATGGTCCTGAGCAGCTTGATTGCCGCCACTTTACTCCTTGTGGGTTGTAGTTCTGGTTCAATGGAAAAACAGCGAAACCTTGAGCTGCTGGCAGGCAATCGAGCGAGTTTGCTCTCCACGGAATTGCCTCTCGAATTTGGCCCTCTGAATATCCTGCGCGCAACAGCGAATGGCAGCAGTATTGAGTTAATGATGGTGTACAACACCGATGCTCAAAATGCCAAGCCCACCGACCAAGTACTTAAAAACGCAGTTAAGAGTTTCTGCAACAGCAAAGATATTCGCTCAAACTTGGATGTAGGGATCAACTATCGAATCAAAATGCGTAATACGCGTGGTCAATTGATGGTTGATCAATTGGTCACAAAAGAGAGCTGTACACAAGGTTAAGCTGGTCTGGAGTCATCATAACACTGTCCAAAAGAACAAAGGCCTCATAGAGGCCTTTGCGGTTTATATTCACGATATACTCTAACTACTGAACATTGCAGCTTCAATTTACGATTGCCATTCATTGCGCAGCGTTTTCGCCGCATTCACCATGTTGGTGAGTGCCGCTTCCACTTCTGGCCAGTTACGGGTTTTTAGACCGCAATCTGGGTTGACCCACAAACGCTGTGCTGGAATTTTTTCTGCTGCTTTGCGAAGCAAATCTTCAATCCATGCTTGCGCTGGAATATTAGGCGAGTGAATGTCGTACACACCAGGGCCAATTTCGTTCGGGTAGTTAAACTCTTCAAACGCCTTGAGCAATTCCATGTTGGAACGTGATGTTTCAATTGTGATCACGTCTGCATCCAGTGCCGCAACCGATTCGATGATCTCGTTGAATTCGCTGTAACACATATGAGTGTGGATTTGCGTTTCAGGACGCGCGCTACCAGCGGAAATCTTAAACGCTTGTACAGCCCAATCTAAGTAAGTTTGATGATCGCGTTTTTTCAGTGGTAAACCTTCACGAATCGCAGGCTCATCGATCTGGATGATATTGATACCCGCATCTTGTAAATCCGCCACTTCATCACGCAGTGCCAACGCCAACTGCTGAGCAATCTCTTGGCGGCTGATGTCTTCTCGTGGGAAGGTCCAGCACAGAATGGTCACTGGCCCCGTCAACATCCCTTTCATCTGCTTAGAGGTCAGAGATTGCGCGTAAGTTGACCACTCCACCGTGATTGGTTTTTCACGTTCGATATCCGCCACCACAATCGCAGGTTTTACACAGCGTGAACCATAGCTCTGTACCCAACCAAATTGGGTGGTTTGGAAACCTGCTAGGTTCTCAGCAAAGTATTCCACCATGTCGTTACGTTCCGCTTCACCGTGTACCAGCACATCTAGCCCTAACGCTTCTTGGCGTTTCACCGCATCCGCTATATGGCCTTTCAAGGCTTGCACATAATCTTGCTCGCTCAGTTTGCCTTGGCGATACGCGCTACGCTCAGTACGGATCTCACCAGTTTGTGGGAAAGAGCCGATAGTTGTGGTCGGTAAGAAAGGCAGACCCAACACTTCCGCTTGGTGATGAGCACGCTCAATGTAAGGGGCACTACGCTCTGCCAACGCCGCCGTAATATTGTTGATGCGCGTTTGTACTGATGCCTTGTTCACGATGTGAGAAGACTTACGCGCAACAATTGGCTGGCTATAGGTATCACAAGCCAAAATCGCAGCAGCATCCCCTTCCAATGCACGCCCCAGCAAGGCCACTTCCGTCACTTTCTGCTTAGCAAACGCAAACCAGCTACGTGTTTCGGCACTCAGGTCGCCTTCCAGATCCAGATCGACTGGGCTGTGCAGCAGTGAACATGAGCTCGCCACCCACAGGCGCTCACCTAATAAGGTTTTCACTGGCTGTAGACGAGCCAGAATGGAACTCAAATCTGCACGCCATACGTTACGGCCATTGATCACACCCGCAGAAAGCACCCAATCAGACGGCAAGCGGTTAACTATGGTATCTAGCTGCGCTGGAGCCGCAGAGACATCTACATGCAGGCCATCAACCGGTAGTTCAACGATCTTATCGAGAGTGTCTAGCACTGAATCAAAGTAAGTGGTCAGCAGCAGTTTTACGTCACCACGAATCACTTGATAAGCCAGTTTAAATGAATCTTGCCAACGTGGTTCTAATTCTAAGGCCAGAACAGGCTCATCAATTTGTACCCACTGCACGCCTTGCTTCGCCAGCTTGCTCAGAATCGCTTGGTAAGCGGTCAATAGACGTGGCAACAGAGTTAAACGATCAAACCCTTCTTCCACTTCTTTACCTAAATACAGGTAACTGATTGGGCCAAGCAGCACAGGTTTTACATCGTGACCCGCTTGCAGAGCTTCATTCACCTCTTCAAACAATTGTGGCCAACTCACATTAAACGTGTCGTTAGAGCTGAACTCAGGCACGATGTAGTGATAGTTAGTATTAAACCACTTGGTCATATCAGAAGCCGCACTACCCGTTCCACAACCACAAGCATTTTGTGACTGACCACGACCGACACGGAACAACGTATCTAAATCAGGAAAACCGTGACTGTGACGTTTAGGCACATGACCCAATAATAGTGTGGTGGTGAGGACATGGTCGTACCAAGCGAAGTCACCAGCGGTCACAAAATCCAGTCCTGCTTCTTTTTGCAGTGCCCAGTTTTGCTGGCGAATTTGGCTACCAACTTGTTTTAAAGCAGCCTGATCAATGTCACCACGCCAGTATTTTTCAAGGGCGAATTTGAGTTCTCGTTTTTCACCAATACGTGGGTAGCCAAGAATGTGAGTCGTTGTCATGTGAAAATCCTTTGTCTGTTCTTAATAGGTCGTACAAGTTCTAAAGCCGATTCAGTACATCTCAAGATGTCTGGATGGCTAAACTATCTCGTTGTACGTCGATAAGAACAAGGTTCATTTATTCAACTTGTTTATTAGTAATTTTCATGTTGGTACTGGCGATTATCAATTTACCTTTACTATTTATAACCAAACTGCTTGGAGTTGCAGGTAGACAGCAAGTGAGCTCATCCCCATGAGCATAGAGACGCTATGTGATTGGGGTGAGCGAACGTAGCCAACACCGCTGCGGCTTCAAGCAGGAAGGTTATAGCCATCTAGATGTTTACAGCTCCGTAAAATCGGCGTAACTTAGCTAAAAATTCATGTTGGCTTAGGGATAAGTGAGGAGAGCTCATGATAGAGCTGAAACATTTGAAAACGTTGATCTCGCTACGCGATACCGGTTCACTGACCGCAACCGCGACCTCGTTGCATCTCACCCAGTCTGCGCTCTCACATCAGATTAAAGATTTGGAAGCGCGAATTGGCGGGCAGCTTTTTTTGCGTAAAACACGCCCAGTGCGTTTTACCGCCGAAGGCGAAATTTTGCTGCGTTTGGCGGACGATGTTTTACCCAAGATGGCGCGCGCCGAAAATGAACTGGCGAGCCTCAAGGAAGATGTGAACGGACGCCTGCACATGGCGATTGAGTGCCACTCCTGCTTTCAATGGCTGATGCCCGCCTTGCGTGAATATCAGGTCGGCTGGCCAAGTGTGGCACTGGATTTTTCTTCTGGTTTTGGCTTTGAACCTCTGCCCGCACTATTAGCGGGAGAACTGGATTTGGTGATCACGTCCGATATTTTGCCGCGCTCAGAAGTGCATTATGAGCCATTGTTTGATTTTGAAATGCGCCTTATCACCGCCACCAATCACCCGTTGGCAGAGAAAACCTTGATTGAGCCGCAAGATTTGGCCGATCAAACCATGCTCACCTATCCGGTGCAAAAGCAAAGGCTGGATGTGGTAAAACACTTTTTGCACCCCGCAGGTGTCGAGCCCGCGCGTTGGAAGCAAGCCGACAATACGTTAATGCTGGTACAAATGGTATCTGCAGGGTTAGGGGTTGCGGCTCTACCGAATTGGGCAATCAGCGAGTTTTCACGCCAAGGATTAATTACCAGTAAACCGTTAGGCAAAGGCTTATGGCGCAGACTGTTTGCGGCAACTCGTCACAGTGAAAAGGATAAACGCTACCTGCAAGCCTTTTTCGCTACCGCACGCCAACAATGCAAAAGCCACCTTGATGGGATCAAGATGGCTTCGCTTTAAAAATCATTAACGTGCATAAGCTTTGAATTGATTGGTAAGGGGATCGTATTGGTAACCCAGCACATCCAACTTACCGATCAGATGTTCAATATCCATTTCATAAGTGCTGATCAACTCATCCAGACTGTCACATTCCAAACGCAGTTTTTCATTGACGATGCCCAGCAAAATGACGCTATCGATATTTCGTACGTTGCTCAGATCCATCACATCACTCCTGATTGAATGTCCACCCGCAGCATTTGCTGCCCCATTCCATCAAGCATAGTCGCTATTTGGGTAACGAAAAGTGATCTGCGCGACGCACTTAACCTTCGCTACGTTAAAGCGGAATGTGATAAAGGCCGTGGAAACCCACGGCTGATGCAAGAACCAAAAGTCCTGCCACCACCAATTGCCATTTGTTCACGGTTGTACCGGACATCAAATGCCAACACCACACCACGACACCCGCAATCAGCAAGCCAAAGCTAATCACAATAGGCATAAGCAGTGTTTGAAGTTGCTCGTCACTCAAACCTGAAACATAAGGCAAGAGACACAATGCGGTGAACATGGCAGACACAATACCTACCACAGGCAAGATTCGATGAAATGCTTGTAAGCGTGAGCGAGCCAGTGTCAGTAACAAATGTCCGAACATCGCACCAAGCAGGAAAATCGCCGCAAAAATAGTGAGCGATGCTGGCCATGCTGGCGCTTCGCTGATCAAGATCCCGACATACGCCAAAGCCAAACCATTGACTAAATACAGCACCCACAATGGGCCTTCATCACGAGTCTTTTTGGTCTGTACCTGTGAATAAAAGTAAAACAGAGCGAACACCACCAGAAACGCTTCAATTTTGATCGAAGCGACGGCCAGCCACAACACTGCCAGCGCTGGCAGCACCTTATGGATACGTCCACGCTGTCCTGGACAGATTTCGCCTTTCACCAGTACCAGAGTCAAAATGATTTGCGCGCCCAACAACATGGGAGCGAATACAGAAATCAGAGAATAAAGCATAGTTTGCACATCAAAGAGCTATCGAAGGCGCCGATAATAGCAAACCTATGCCAAGAGTCCAAAGTGCATACGCCATAGTTGGTCACTACCGATATGACAAAGAGAATACAACAGGTTATACCCACCGATCAGAACAAAAATAAGATGAGGAAATATTGCTAATAATAAACGGAGGATAACGATTAATAATTTGAAGCAATATCTCATTTAAATTAGCGAATCGTATCGCCATTTCCTTTTAAAAAGTCTCAAAAAATACAAAATTAACAATTTGAAACAATTTAAACCGAATATATTTATCCAATATCAAAAAAAAACATGGGAACAAACAAATAAGAAAAATGAAATCAATTCCAATTATTTAAAAACATCACAATCAGAATATAACACTAGAATAATTAAAATTTTTAAAATATCACGCCATTAGACACAAAACAATAAAACAATAAAACAATAAAACAATAAAACAATAAAACAATAAAACAATAAAACAATAAAACAAAATATATAATATTAGAAGAAAAAACTCACAACATCAATTCAACAGCAATATCAAACAACCAGAAATAATACATCACAAAATGAACAGCATTGAATAATGCAGAGAAATAATTCAATGCAAATCATCATTGCCAGAAATGAGTTCAAATTTAATATCTTTCTATTCTCTGCTAACTTGTTATTGCCCTCCAAGGGCTTAAAAAGAGAGATATATAAGATGAAAGAAAAATATCATTTAAATAAATTAACGCTATGCCTTTTCGCTGGCAGTCTTGTCTCGACGAATGTTTATGCCGTCAATGAAACTGCTCCTCCACGAAATGGGGTTCCTACTGCTGATGCAATAGCCAAATACAATGAGGATATTTCCCTTGTTCGTAATTTTTCTCAAGCAGCCTCAGAAAGAGAACAGTATCCTAATTGGTTACAATTACCCGTCTTTGAACTAAGCAGATCTTATGAGCAAGCGGGTTTTATCGTACGATTTACGGATGGCCAACGTTGGGGGGTATTCTCCAATAAATGGTGGATACAAAACGAAAACCCTAGCTTCACAGACAGCAATAATGGTGCTTGGGAACTGCTTGCTGAAACAGATAGTAATGGCTATTACCTTCCTGAATCTGTAACCGTCAACATTTGGGATGCCTCTTTTAGTTATAGTGAAGGTGAAAAGGTTAAACACACAATCAATGGTCAAGAACTGTATTTTCAAGCTAAATATTGGACTCGTGGCAATGAACCAGTGTTAACCGTGACGGATGGGGGGAATGCTCAAGAGTGGGAAACTCCATGGAAAAAAATCGATGATGCTACTGTCGTTCCACCACCAGTAAACCCTGAACCACCTATCGAACCACCCATTAACCCAGAGCCTCCGATTGAACCGCCTATCGAGCCCCCTGTTAACCCAGAACCACCTGTAACACCAGAACCTGAACTACCAAGTGACTTTTGGAATGAAACCACCGCTTATAGCGCTGGCGATAAGGTCAAACATAACATCGCTGGCGTTGACCGACTCTTTGAAGCCAGATATTGGACTCAAGGTGACAAACCGGTTTTAACCATTTCCAGTGGTGGAACAATTCAGGATTGGGAGACGCCTTGGAAAACCATTGACAACATTGAACCACCAGTAAACCCAGAACCACCAATCGACCCAGAACCTCCTGTAGACCCTGAACCACCAGTAACTCCAGAACCTCAACCACCGATTGAGCTGCCTTCGGAAGGCTACGAGTTCTTACGTGAACTTACAGATGCACACTGGAACTGGTTCTTCCCTATGCGCTCTGGGCGCTATAACCTTGATGGTGGAACACGAAATGCGCCTCCATTCGCTCTTGCTGATGGTTCAACGGACACGTTTACCCTGAATGCCTTTAAAAGTGCAGTGCTCGAATACAATACTTGGGCCAAGAAGCAGGGCTACAAGCAATTCTTGAATGAAGGCACTAAGTCCCAGCAAGCTTTGGAATTTACGACCTTCTGGGCTAAGTCGGCTCGTGAAACTTCAGGTTCATGGGAAAATGCGCCTGCACCATGGATTGTAAATGATAAAGATGCTGGCATTGTCTGGAAGGGAGCTTTGTACTGGGTTGAAGAAGTGGGTTACACCACAAACCCAGATGGTACAAGCCCAGCCATAAACTATGTTGACCACGCTTCTACCGCTTATCCGCCAGTAGAAGGCCGTTCTTATTATGGACGTGGTGTAATCCAACTTTCATGGAACTATAACTATGGGGCCTTTAGCTACTGGTTATATGACAACGGTATGATGAGAGATCTCATCACTGAGCGTAATACACTACTGAAACGCCCAGATTATGTGGCAAGTAATGGTGCTTTATCCATTCTCTCTGGCATTTGGTTCTGGATGACCCCACAAGGTGCAAAACCCGCCTCTCATGATGTCATGCTTGGTAATATCACTCATGTTTCCACCTCTAGCCAAGAATTAGGCCTACCACAACGCAATGATGGCCAAAGCATCATAACCGCTGAAGGTGAGTCTTATGATGAAGCGGTGATTTCATACCGCCTAGGTACGGTCATTAATATTGTTAATGGGGGGTTGGAATGTAACAAAGCGGCGGCTTGGCATACAGGGCCAACGCAGCGCGTGTCGTACTACAACGCATTTGCGAAATATATGAACGCGAATGTAACTGGTATTGATATTCCAACAATTCAGGATGCGGTGAATGTTTGGTCAACCAAAGTGAATGATCAAAGTCCAGAGAACCTGAAGACATCAACATGTTACTCTCAGAAAAGTTACTACGGTTGGTAAGTTAAACCGTACAGATTTTTTGAATACATTTGAAATCGGTGAATTGTAGAATCAATTCCATTTATCAACCAAGCCCGAAATTCGGGCTTGTTTTTTTACTGACTGGCTAAATAAGTAAGTAATTTCTGCGCAGTAATCATGCCTTTATAGGTTTTCCCCTCCACCAAAACCCAAGGTGGTGGTGAATGCGATTTTAGCAGTGAAGGTAATAACCGAAGATCCGTATCATGCGGGATCTTCACCCACTGATGCTGCATAACTTGATTCACAGGCTTACGCCACATGGCAGCTTCGCGTGAGGTTTCCAACTCTGTGCCCATTGTTGGGGTGAGATGTAAGTTCAGCGCAGCCCTATCGACTAAGCCTACGCATTCTCCTGCAACCACCACTGGCAACACATCAGATTGAGTGGCATTGAAATACTCAACAGCAATCGAAATGGGGTCACTTGGATCAAGTCGATGTTGGGTAAAGGTTGCCAAACTTTGGAGAGTGGTCTGCTCTTTACGCCATTTTTCTTCTTCTCGCCCCGAAAGTCCGAGATTTTTCCGGTAGTCCATCGCATGGATCAAACGGCTAATCGGCAATGGTTTGGCAAAGAAAAAACCTTGTAACAAATCGACCCCGAGCGATCTGAGTACATGCACTTCATATTCGGTTTCTACCCCTTCGGCAACCACTTTAACCTCGAGCGTATGAGCTAAATCGGTCATCATTTTGACAATCGCATAGCGTCGAGAGCCCAACTCAATCCCAGAGACAAATTCACGATCAATTTTCAAATAATCGAACTGACACTCGGTTAAATAAGAGAAAGAAGAAAAGCCCGTCCCAAAATCATCAATGGCTATGGTCACTCCCATATCACGTAGGCTTTGCAGCATCTTGCTGCCTTGAGAACGGGAATCAAAGTAAGCACTTTCAGTCAACTCAATCGTAATATACTTCGCTAGTTCCGGCTGCTCTGCCAGCATATCTGCATTTACACGTAAAATCTGTTCTGCAGTAAGTCCAACGCTGAGTGAACGATTAATTGTTACCCCAATGTGGTAGCCAAACAGTGCGTGAATTTTAGGAAGATCGCTTAACGCTTTACGACCCACAATGCCATCTAACCGATCGATTAAACCCAACTCTTCCGCAATCGTAATAAGCTCTTGAGTAGTGGCATGCAATACCTCTGGAGCTTGGAAGCGGCATAAGGCTTCAAACTTAACGATAGACCAAGTTTGGCTATCAATAATTGGCTGATAAAAGACTTCAACATCGCCATTGTCTATCCATTTTTGTACCCACTTTTCCAACGTTTTACGCCGCTCAGCCTGCTGATGCATGGTTTGATCGTAAAAATTGATATGCCGAGTGTCTCCCGCATGATGCTCTAACATCGCTTGTAAAGCATGGGGAATTAAGTGATCAACGTTTTGTGTATCTCCTCCTAACACAGAAACGCCCAAGCGACCTTGCGCTATTGCTTGGTGTATCACGTGTCCGCCTCTTTTATGTAACTCTTCAAAAAACTGGCGAAGTGTGCGCTGTATGCCAAGCAGGGGTTTATTATCGGCACCTTTCTCGGCATCCAGTTGGCAGAGAAAAATACCTTCGCCGTGGTAGCCGCACAGTTGAACTTGCCGATTCTGCGCAAGACTTGCCGCTAAACCGCGGATCTGAGCGTAGTATTTATCGCTGCTGAACTTAGGTTGTATCGCTAACACAAATCCCGTTGTAGCTAAGTGTCCGAGCAAACGTTGTTTCAACTGTGCACTAAATTTTGCCAATGTGGGCAGTTGAGTGAGCAACTCAACATCTCCAGCTTGCTGATCGATAACTCGGTCTAAGTGCGGCGCAAGATCAGTGGTAAAACCGATATAAAATATCTGGCCTTTTTGTGGGCTTAAACGCTTAATCGACAAGTCTTGTGGCCAAATTTCGCCAGAAGAGCGCTGAGAGAGAATCGTGCCATCCCACCACCCTTGCTCTTGCAGTTGGTGCCACATATCAACGTAAAAATGTTGAGAATGCTTCCCTGAATTGAACAGGCTGGTTTTTAACCCCAACATTTCACTTTGCTGGTAGCCTGTCTGCTCTTCAAAATAGCGATTGCAAGCCAGAATCCGAGTCTGACCATCGGTGATCACCACGCCGTGATGCCGATTATCAAACAAAGCATCAAACGCAAAAGCCGACTCCATACCAGAGTGAAAAATCAATAGTGGTGTAATGTGCCCAGTAATGATTTGGTGATTAACCTCGACCACCGTAAACGCCACTAATGCCACCAATTTTTCTGCATTCACCAGAAAACTGTTTACGGTTTGAGGGTGTTGGCCGGAGCTTGCTAAGCAGTGCAATGCCTGTTCACGTTGCGTTAATGGTAGAAAATCCAGAAAATCCTCTGGTTTTTTGATCGAAGCTATATCTCCGATCAGTGATTGCCACATGGCTAAATCATATTCCATATGTTGATTGGCAATTTGATAACACCAGCTCAGTGCAGCATAACGTGTTGGAACATTTGAACATTTTGATTCAGCAGCTAATTTATTCATTCTACATCCTGGACTGATGACATTTTTTAGAGTTCTCCACTCACCTTAATGCAGTCTTGGTGCACACAATATGACTCATTGCGCATATTGCCAATTTCATCCTAACTAAAGTATTAACCGCTCAGCCTGAAGCTGCCAGTTTTCTCTGACTATCAAGGCGCTCTACCAATCCCTTCCTTTACGAAATAAACCCTTAACAATTTCGGGGCGATGTTGCGGTAGATACTGACCTTGCAAGCCGCTATAATGCCGCCCTCTTAATCTTGAGGCTCCAATATGCACAGCGAAGTTACCCCCATCCACCACTATAAAAAATACTGGGCTGAATGTTTCGGCACAGCACCATTTTTACCGACCAGTCGTGAGGAAATGGATCAATTAGGCTGGGATAGCTGTGACGTTATTATTGTGACCGGCGATGCTTATGTCGATCACCCAAGCTTTGGTATGGCGATCATCGGCCGCTTGCTTGAAGCACAAGGCTTCCGTGTCGGGATCATTGCACAGCCAGAATGGCAGACTAAAGACGCCTTTATGACGCTTGGCAAACCGAACCTGTTTTTCGGTGTGACCGCCGGTAACATGGACTCAATGATCAACCGCTACACTGCGGATAAAAAAATTCGTCACGATGATGCATACACACCAAATAACAAAGGCGGTATGCGTCCTGACCGTTGTTCATTGGTTTACTCACAACGTTGTCGTGAAGCCTATAAAGATGTGCCGATTGTGCTTGGCGGTATTGAAGCCAGCCTGCGTCGTGTCGCGCATTACGATTACTGGTCAGACAAAGTTCGTCGTTCCATCCTGCTGGATGCGAAAGCCGATATTTTGCTGTTTGGTAACGCAGAGCGTGCTCTGGTTGAAGTGGCTCACCGCTTAGCCAATGGCGAATCGATCAACAAGATGATTGATGTACGTGGTACGGCAGTAAATCTGGCTCAGGTTCCTGATCACTTTAAAGTGATCGATTCCACCCGAATTGATCAGCCAAACAAACCGTTTGTGCCAAGCAACCCGTATGAAGTGGAAACGCAGTGCGCGACCAAAGGTGATGAAAAAGAAGAAGCCAAACCCATCACCATTCGTCCATCACGTCACGATGCGAAAACCACTGCGGTGCGTCTGCCCTCGTTTGAAAAGTTGGTTAATGACCGTATTTTGTACGCGCACGCCAGCCGCGTATTGCACTTAGAAACCAACCCTTATTCGGGTCGTGCGCTGGTTCAGCGTCATGGCGACCGTGAACTGTGGGTTAACCAAGCACCGATTCCGCTCACCACTGAAGAGATGGATTTCGTGTTTGGCCTGTACTACGCCCGTATCCCGCACCCTAAATATGGCGATGCGAAAATTCCGGCGTACGACATGATCAAAACCTCGGTCAACATCATGCGTGGCTGTTTTGGTGGCTGTTCATTCTGTTCTATCACTGAGCACGAAGGACGCATCATCCAGAACCGTTCGCAAGAGTCGATCATCAATGAGCTGAAAGAAATCCGTGACAAAGTGCCGGGCTTCACCGGTGTGATTTCAGACTTGGGTGGCCCTACCGCGAACATGTACCGCCTCGGCTGTTCAGATCCGAAAGCGGAAGCGAACTGTCGTCGTCCAAGCTGTGTGTTCCCGGGCATCTGTCATAAGCTGAATACCGACCACAAACACACCATCGATCTGTATCGTGCAGCGCGTGATGTGGAGGGCATCAAGAAAGTGGTCATCGCTTCTGGTGTACGTTACGACTTGGCGATTGAATCGCCTGAGTATGTGCGTGAGCTGGTTACCCACCACGTCGGCGGCTATTTGAAGATTGCTCCTGAGCATACGGAAAAAGGCCCGCTGAGCATGATGATGAAACCAGGCATGGGGACTTATGATCGCTTTAAAGAGCTGTTTGAAAAATACAGTGCTGAAGCGGGCAAAAAACAGTATCTGATCCCTTACTTCATCGCTGCTCACCCAGGGACTGAAGATGAAGACATGGTCAACCTCGCGCTGTGGCTGAAATCCAACAACTACCGTTGTGACCAAGTACAGAACTTCTACCCATCGCCAATGTGTAATGCTACCGCGATGTATCACGCAGAAGTAAACCCGCTGAAACGCGTGAAATACAAGAAACCGGAAAAGGTGCCAGTGGCGAAAGGTGAAGCGCAACGTCGCTTGCATAAAGCACTTCTGCGCTACCATGATCCTGCCAACTGGCCGATGATTCGCGAAGCGCTGATTGCGATGGGCAAACGTCATCTAATTGGTGACCGCCCTGAGTGTCTGATCCCAGAAAAAGATTCAGACCTAGTCACCCCAGCACAAAGCCGCAAATCAGGTCGTCATGGCGCGAATCGTTTTGCGACCAAGCATACGCATAGCCAACCGGGCTTTGATGCGCTGCGTGGTAACAAATCTGGCGGCCAAGGTCGTCCGAATAGTGGCAATAAATCGAATCAGGGCAAACCAACCGGTGGTAAACCGACAGGCAGTAAGCCTGCGGGCAACCAACCTGCTCGCGGTGAGCAAAACCGTGGCCAGCAAGGCCAACGGGGTTCAGCGACAGGCGGTAAACCACAAGGCTCTGGGCGTCCTGCCAGCCGTGATAATACTCAACGTCAGCCGCAACGCGCACGTTAAATCTATACCTCTTCCAGCCTCCCATTTGGGAGGCTGGATGTTTTGCCTCAAAGCATCGGTACCACCGAAAGCAGTAACAATCCCCCCATAGCTCCATTAAACCAACGCACATAATTGGGATGATTCATCCAGTAGCTCAGTTGTTTGCCTGCGGCAGTCCACACACTGACTGAAGGTAAATTCACTAACGCAAACACCAACGCAATCAAACCGAGCTGTAACCAACTCGCATTCGGGTTAAATACACTCACCGCCGTGAGCGCCATTGACCAACCTTTTGGGTTCACCCACTGAAACAGCGCCGCCGCCACAAAAGACATCGGCTGATACTCTTGCCCCTCTTTGGAGGGCCGACTCAGAGCAATTTTGATCGCCAGATACACCAAGTACAAAGTACAGAGAATTTGTAGTCCTTGTTGAATGAGAGGATAGCGCTGAAACAGTTCCGTCAAGCCAACGCCGACCAGAAGCACCATGATGCTAAAACCAAACGTAATCCCCAGCATGTGCGGGATAGTGCGCAGAAAGCCAACATTGGCTCCCGATGTCATCAGCATGATGTTGTTAGGGCCAGGCGAAAAGGTAGAAACAAAAGCAAACGCCAATAGCGGCCCAAATAAGGTGTAATCCATAACGATGTTCTCGATTAATGTCAGATGCAAAAATATTAATCGCAGCCTGACGCAATTTTGTGTTTATATGAGCGAACAAAACACTGAATGCACAACAAAAGAGAACAATGGACAGGTTTGACGAAAGAATATTGCACGAGCTGCAACTCGATGGCCGAGTCTCCAATGTGGAGTTGGCCGAGCGCGTGGGGTTATCGCCCTCCGCAACCTTGCGTCGAGTGCAAGATTTAGAGCGTAAGAAAATTATCAAAGGCTATCGTGCGGTATTGGATAAAAACCAGCTTGAGGTGGGTTTTATCGCGTATGTAGCGATTGGCTTAAACAGCCATACCAAGCAATCACAGCTCAGTTTTGAACAGCATGTACGCTTTGCCAAAGAAGTCGTGGAATGCCACAACATCACCGGTATGAACGAATACTTGCTGCGCGTGGAAACCAAAGATTTGGTGGCTTATAAACGCTTCCATGCCGATGTGCTTGGCGAATGTGCGGTAGTCAAATCCATTACCACCATGGTGGTGATGGATTCGCCCAAAGATGAGCGACAGTAAACTCACCTACAAGCACTGCTGCAAAAAGAAACGCCTTCCAAAATGGAAGGCGTTTTCATTTCAAGCACTGATGAGTTTCGACTATTCCGTCAACTCACCGGCAAGTTCTTCGGCGAATTTCTGCTCCGCCGTTTTTGGCTTTTCAGTTTGCGCAAAACCGCGTAACCCCACCACATGTACGTGCTCGTGATCTTTAAACACTTTACGAACCAGTTTGTAAGTGGTGCCCTTCTCTGGGCTGATGTTCTCTGGCGCAGCAATCAGTAACTGCATATCCAGACGCTCACACAGCTCAAACAAGGTGGCGATGGATTTGGCATCCAGACGCGCAGCTTCATCGAGGAACAACAGGCGACACGGCACAATATCTTTACTGCGCAGACGACGCGACTCTTCTTCCCAGCTCTGCACCACCATCAGCAGGATTGACTGGCCGGTACCGATCGCTTCACCGGTCGACAGTGCGCCCGATTCAGCTTGCAGCCAACCATCCGAACCACGGTTGACTTCAACACTCAGCTCTAGGTAGTTACGGTAATCCAGCAGCTCTTCACCCAGCACTTGCGGTGAACGTTGACCCATATCGATGTGTGGGTTCACGCGTTGGAACAGTTTGGCCATCGCTTCTGAGAAGGTGTAACGCGCACTTTCAAACAGATCTTTGTGCTGCGCTTGCTGCTCAGACAATCCTGCTAAAAGGATTTCATGGCTTTCACGCACTTTCACATTCAGGCGCACGCCATTCACCTGACCAAAGGAGATGTTCGACAGTCCTTGGTTGAGCATACGGATACGGTTTTGCTCACGTTGAATGGTTTTGCGAATGATGCTGGCTACAGAATCCGAACTGATCGCCAAACGCTGTTCACGTTGAGTCAACTCTTCGGTCAAACGAGCCAGTTCCACTTCCATCTCTTCAATCGCTTCGACCGGATCGTCGGTGCGAATGATGTCTTGACGAATGCGCTCACGCAGATGCTGATACACCGCAATGTAGAACAGCACTTTACGCTCAGGACGTGAGTTATCTTCGGACTGACGCAGTGCATCACGCAGATCTTCATTGTTGGCGACCGCGAGACGCAGCGCACCCAAGGATTTATCCGACATTGAACGCAGTTCATCGGCAGATAGGTAAGCCAGCTCACGCTTGTGCAGACGACGCTCAACATCATTTTGGCGCGCAAGACGCAGTACCGAGCACCAACCCGCTTTCGCGTTCACCACGAAAGTGCGCAGATCTTGATAATCTTTCTCGACTTTCTTCATGCGCTTGACCAGCGCTTTCATTTCCAGCTCAGTAGATGTAATGGTGCGTTCGTATTCACTCTTACGGCTGCGCGAAGTGTGTAGACGCTCTTGCAGCTCATCGCGACGACGCTGAGCACGTTCAATCGCGCCCTCATCGGCATGCACGCCAAACTCTTGCAGCTCTTGTTTGAACTCTTGTACCGTTTCCAGCTTAGCTTGGTGCGAACTTTTCAGTGATGCCAACAGCTGATTGTATTGACTGAGCTGAGCTTGCGCCTGTTTCAGCTCTTCACGACTGCGGGTACGCTCACTTTCCGCCTGCACCAATTTCGCTTTCAGTTGTTCACTCAGTTCACTGCTTTGGTTAAGCAGATCCACCGAGTCGGAATAAGCAAAGTGATGACGGCGTTCAAGCAGATCCGACAGCGCAAAAATTTGCGCTTTGAGCTGCTGCAGTGCTTGGTCAGCTTGCTGGTATTGCTGCTCCAGCGCATCAAACTGCTCTGGGTCGGCATCGAGTACCGCCGCCACTTTTTCCAGCTCGCTGATGGTGCGGCCATGCGCAGCGATAAAGGCTTTTGCCTCACTCAGCTGTTGCAGTTTCTCTTCAAGCTCGTGGTAACGCGCTTCGAGCGACTCTTCGTCAAGTAGACCCATTTGCGGCGCAAGTTTGTCCAACGCAGCTAACGCTTGTTTGCTCGCTTGTAACTGGCTACGCAGTTGCTGTTCTTGCGTTTCAAATTCGCTGATCGAACGCAGCAGTTGATTACGCTTGTCGCGCGCCGTTGCCAAGGCTTGCTCAGGATCGGCATCAAACGCCACTTGCAAGTGCATCGCCACAAACTGGTTAAAGCTGGCGTACAGACGTTGCAATTTTTGCGAATCAAACGAAGCTTTCGCGTGTTGCTCAACCACTTCATCGCGCTCTTCACGCAGCAGCTCTAAACGCTGCTCACGCGCCGCGCGGCCAAACAGTGGAATGGCCGGGAAGCGCGAGTAGCGCATTTGGCGCTGGTTAAGCTGAACGCATACCGCACCTTCCAGCTCTTCGGCATTGAATGAACTGTCATCAAAGGCATCCACATCGCCTTCGATGAGGTAAAGATCTTCCGGACAGTCATCCAGTTCAACCAGTTTTTCTTTGATGCCAGAGAGATCCGACACCACAATCGCGTGACGCGCAGGACCGTACATCGCGCTGAAATACGGCGCATCATCAATGGTGATGTCGTCATAGATTTCCGACAGCAGCACACCGCCGAGCGTGTCCGCCAGACCTTTCAGACGCGGATCGTTAGAGCCCCCCGGAGACGCTAAACGCTCAATTTCGCTATCGAGTTTCGCGCGGCGCTCGGCGAGCTTATCTTTCGCCATGGATTGGGCTTTTTCCAACTCCAACACTTGCTGCATGTGCGCCATGACAGACTGACTATCCGCCAGTTCTGCACCACTTTGCTCGCGTAGCGTTTCTAACGCATCGTTAGCTTTGATCCATGCTGGCGCAATCGACTCAAAACGGGCGATTTGCGTTTGCAGTTCTTGCTCTTGATGGCGCAGTTGACCACGTTGTTCACGGCAGTTTTCCTGCTCGGTTTCCAGCTCTTCTAAGAGTGCTGAGTGGCGCTCACGCTCTAACTCGACGGTCGCGGCATCATCCAAGGCCACCATATGTTGTTTGTGGTATTGGGTTGCCAGCTCACGCACGCTGCGTTGCTGCTCAAGTTGGCGCTCAAGGTCACGTTGTTGTGCTTGCCACTGCGCTTCATTTTGCACCACATGTTGGGCTTCACGCGCTTGGCGGATCACTTGCTGCGCTTGATTCGCCGCTTCACTGCGCGCGACCTCACCCAACACGCGTTTCACCAGTTCAAACGCATGGTTGAACTGCTGCGCCGCGGCCGAAGACATATCCAGCTTGTGCTTGAGTGCCAACAGTTCGCTAGTGCGCGTTTCCTGTTCCGATTTAAGCTGAGTGGCCAACGCTTGCGCACTTTCCGCACTGAGTTCTGGCTTATCCAGTAAGCGACGCGCTTTATCGAGCGCTTGCACGGCTTGTTGGTATTGCAGAGCACGGGTTTGCTGCACATCTAGGGCTTGCTGATAATCGGCCAATTGCGATTTGAGGCTGTCGACTTCCTCTTCACTGATGGTGGCACGCTCTTCGGCCATCATCACTCGCTCATTGGCTTCTTCGACCACCATCATCTGCTCTTCGAGGCGGAAATTCAGCTCTTCGAGATCTTCTTGATAGCGTTCAATTTTTTCCTGCTGACGCAGCGCGTTTTGCACTAATTGCAGGTGGTCAGACGCGCCTTGGTAATCTTGCTCCAGCAAAGACTCTTGCTCAACCAGCAGTTCTAGCTCTTCATGAACACGGTTCAGCAAGCTGTTTTGCTCAATCAGGGTTTCACGAGAAGAGAACAACTCACCGCGCAGAACCAACGTTTGTCCCACTTTGTTGCGACGATCATTGGCGTGGCGCATGTAGTCCGCAGCCACATAATTGGTCGATTCGGTGATCAGGTGTTTGAACAGATCGCGATCCGCTTGCGTGGTCTTGATCGCTTCCAGCGTCATGCGGTTTTCACGCAGCGCGGATTCCATATCTTGGAACGCTTTCTTCACGCCGCCATTTTGTGGCAGCAGGTAATCACGCAGTGAACGGGTGATTGCACTGGAAATACCGCCGTAAAGCGAAGCTTCAATCAAACGGTAGAATTTTGAACGGTCTGAGCTGTTACGCAGCTTTTTCGGGATCACGCCAAATTCAAACATCTGCGCGTGGTAATCCACAATCGACGGGAAAGATTTGAAATGCGCGCCTTCAATTTGACCCACGGCATCTTTCACTTCATTGATTTGGCGAACTCGTGCATGTTTATCAGACACGGTTTCAACCAACACATCGGTCGGTTTAACATGGCTCGGCAGGCCTTGGATCAAGAAAGGTTTGATATCCACTTTCTTATCGCGTCCCGCCACTTGTTGCAGCTTCACCGCAAACAGTAAACGTTGGTTACGTGAGTTCACCACATCCAGCGCGGCGTAACACGCCCCCGCTTGCAGCTTACCGTACAAACCTTTATCGCGAGAAGCTTGCGAGCTCCCCGCTTCGGTGGTGTTACGGAAATGGAGCAGGCTTTGGTCTGGGATCAAAGCGGTGATAAACGCCGCCATGGTGGTAGACTTACCCGCACCGTTACCACCGGATAAAGTGGTCACTAAATTATCAATGTCAAAGGTACGCGCAAAGAAGCCGTTCCAGTTGATCATGGTTAGCGATTGATATTTACCTCGTTCAATCATGCTTCATCTTCCCACTCGGTTTGCTCTTCGTCGTACTCGGTTGCTGGGTTTTCCAACAGGCTTTGCTGGCTTGGTTCTGGGGTATGCACCACCGCTTCACCATCACGGATCAGGCGCAGCTGCGCTTCACGCACATCGCCGCCCAAACGCACATCCGCACCAAAACGAAATACCGCTTCAGTGATGCGGAATTTGCCCGTATCACCAATGGTGATCACCATACCGAGGCGACGTAAACGACGCAGCGAGGTACGTACTTTTTCAAACAGCTTCTCGCGATCCAGATCCGAGCCGCTGGCACGGTTGGTCACCAGCTTCATCAGCTTCTTCTCTTCCACCAAGGTCAACAGCTCATCGTACAGCTCTTGGTTGGTGAAAATGCCTTCGTGCGCTAAACGCTCAGGACTCAAATAGAGGAAACAGAGCACTTTACCCACCAGCATATCCAGCTCAGAGAGCACACTGCGGTTGATAAGCGAAGTGGAACGTGGACGCAGATAGAAGAAACCTTCCGGCGCGCGCACTAGTTCGGTGTGGTAGCGTTGATAAAACAGCGCCAAATCCGGTTCAAAATCCGACAGGAAGGCATGGTTATCCAAATCGTCACTGGAAACATGACGACCTGCGCGCAGCAAACTGTCTAGCGCTGGGAATAGCGGGTTCGCAATCGCTTTGGCCAGATTCTCTGGCATGTATTCATTAATATCGGTCAATGACATTCGCTTGTACCTTTGCGCCAAAATCGTTGATCGCCGTCCAGTCAGGCTGGATAGCGCGGTAGTCGGACTCGGAGTAACCCAGTCTTACCGCTTGGTCGACAACCATTCGGGCTAAATCGAAATGATGGGTTCGTGGATGGCTGGCTAAGTAATCACGTAGAGCCAACGCTAAATCAATCGCGACGCCTTGTTCTTTGTGCACTTTCAGCATGTCGCCAATCCGCTGCGCAAGTTCATCATTTACTTGTTGCAGTTCTTCGTATTCCACTTCTGTCGGCACATGGCCAGTAACTTCTTCGTCACGCAGGGTCAAAGTTTCATCACGCAGATCGGATAGACGTTCTGCATCGGCGTAAGTGAGATACCAAGGTTGTTCAAAATAGTCGTTCATTGACTGACGCAGACGTTGGCTGAACGCGCGGTTCTGGTCCATATCAATCGCGGTACGAATAAACTTGTGGACGTGGCGGTCGTAACCGATCCAAAGATCAATCGACTGCTGACCCCAACTCGTAATGCGGTCGAGCTTCATTTGCAGCGCAAACAGCGTCTCTTCGATGAAGTCCAATTCCAGATCGCCATACACGCACTCCTGAATATCGAGGATTTGCGTTTGCAACTCATCGCCTGCCGCTTGCAAGGTATCTTGCAGCTCACGCAGTGTGGCGGAAGTCTCAGACAGCAAGGCTTCACAGTTGTTGATCGCATCGCGCCAATCTTTATTCAGCAGATCCGCAATCTGTTCTTTGACCGATTGCTGCTGCTCATCCATCACACGCTGGTTAAGGTCGATGCGATCGAAGATTTCACTCACCGAATATTTGAGCACGCCAAACACGTTTTTGCGCCAATGAGCGACACTGCCACCCTGCTGCGCAGATTCCACGGCTTTCGCCATCTCATCCGCGACCATAGAGAGTTGGATAGATAGTTTCAGTTTGGAAAATTCGCGATGACGAACGTAGTAGTCGGTAATGCCGATCGCCAAAGGCGTCAGACGGTAGATGCTGGCACCTTCCGTTATTTCGCTGGTAAAACGGCTTAATAAGCGCTGCTTGACCAGATCATTAATCGCATTGTTAGCCCGAAAGGCTGAGGCTTCTCCCGATTCTGCAAACAAGCGCGTGACTATCGCGAATGCATCGTGAAGTTCCCCTTCTCCGAGCTCTTCATCAAATCTTTCATTACTGAGCACAGCAATCGCCAACAAAAATGCCAGCCGCTCAGTAGGCAGATTCAATGAGAAGTCATACTGTTTTACCCAAGTGACGAGTTCGTCGATAGGCTTTTGCACAGTATCCTGAGTAAACTCACTCATTGTGTTTCCTGTTATTGTTTTTTCTTAGCCCATACATGAATGTATCGGCCCAATGAGAGGTAAGGCTCCTGACGGCAGAATTTGCGCTCCAGTGCCACCAAATCCTCATACTGGTATTCGCCCATGTTTTTCATGTTTCCGATGTAATCACTGAAACAGCGAATACCGGATTTTCCGCAGATCTCAAAACCCGATTCTTCGATCCATTGATAGACCTCTTCGGGGAGCAAGCCTTTCTGCGGTTGTAATTTAAACCGTTTGCGGTGCGGCATATCTTCTAGCACGTGCGGAATGTTGCCACACACGGCGTTTTTGTAAACCAAACCGTGATAGTTGTAAAACATCACCGACACCATGCCGCCCGCTCTAACTTGCGCCAACAAATTTTGCAACGCTGGTTTGGGCTCCGCCAACCACTCCATCACCGCATGAAACAGCACCAAATCCACGGGCGCATCAAGGTGTGCTTGAATCGTCTGCACTGGTGAATGGACGAAGCGATACTGCTCAAGCAGGCCATTGTTTGCAATATCCTGTTCGGCCAATTGCAACATTTCCGAAGAAAGATCACAGAGTGTCACTCGATGCCCAAGGCGAGCGATTTTTTGCGATACTTGCGCCAAGCCGCCACCCGCATCGAGCACGTGCAAGGGAACTTTTTGCGTGTCCAGTTGACTGAGAAGCTGCTCCAAATCTTCCCAAACAATGACTTGGCGGATCTCACCTTTGTCAGAACCGTATATATTTTTTGCAAATTTGTGGGCAATATCGTCGAAATTGCGATCTTCTGTCACGGTAGCTTGAGTTATGATAACGAATCGTGCCCGCTATTCTGTCATAGGAATGGCAGGAATAAAGAGGCTTCGACTCTTTTTATAATCAAGTGCTGTTTTTTCGGACTGTTTTTCTATGTTTGAGCTGAAAAAAATTTTTTCTTCACTGTTAATGCCTCTGCCAGCGTTGCTGATCATTGGTTTCGTGGGCCTGATGTTGATCATGTTCACAGCAAAACGTAAAACCGGTTGTCTTGTGGTGTTGTTCTCTCTCACCGGTATTTTCTTTATCTCTTTCCAACCCATAGCGACTCGCCTCTTAATGCCACTCGAAAGAACCTATACGGCTTTTCTGCCCGTTGAGGGGACTGTCGATTACGTCATGGTATTGGGTAACGGCCATGTGGTGGACGATGATATTCCCCCAACATCTGAACTCAGCCGCGCGGCTTTAATGCGACTTGCCGAAGGCATTCGGATTAACCGTATGTATCCAGGTTCGAAAATGATCCTCTCTGGATATGCTGGAGGAAGTGAGGTAAGCCACGCACGTATGATGGCGCGTGTCGCCCTTGCACTCGGCGTACCCAAATCAGACATTATTTTGCTAGAAACCGCTAAAGATACGTGGGAAGAAGCGCGTCAAGCCGCCGCATTTGTACAGCAGAAACGTATGGTGTTAGTGACCTCGGCTAGCCACATGAAACGCGCCATGCGTGAATTTGAAGCGGCAGGGTTAAACCCAATACCTGCCCCGACCAATTTCCTCGGCCACCTGAATATTGCTCAGCCGTGGGATAAGTACATCCCTAAAGCCCGCTATCTTGAACAGACTGAACAGTATTGGTACGAAACTCTGGGATTATTGTGGCAAAAACTGCGCGATACGGTAGCAGGCGATGTAGAAACGCCTCTAGCCAATCCCGCTGTAATTGAAGAGACAGTAGCTGGCGATGCCGCGGTTGAGCCTACTCCTGCCACACCTTAAACTTTCCACGAGCGACAAAAAAACCGGCGAACTGCCGGTTTTTTTTATTTGCCTTACACTCTCTTATCAAAAGTGCTCATCAAGCAAGATGAGTTAAACCAAAGCTAATCACCCGCAAACATATAACCTTCACCATGTACGGTGACAAAAATCTGTGGGTTCTTTGGATCAATTTCCATCTTGGCGCGCATACGGCGAATCAAAACATCAATGGTACGATCGTTTGGAGCGTCCACTCGATGACTGATCATGTTCAAAATGCGCTCTCGGCTTAGCACTTGATTAGGATAAGAAGAAAGCGCTACTAAAAGCTCATATTCAGCTTTAGTTAACTTTACTGGCTCGCCGTTACGGCTAAGTGCACGACGCTGAACATCAAATGTCCACTCACCAAAATAAACCAGTTTATCGTCTTGCTTGTCTGCACTGTTATCACGACGAGCAAGGCAAATACGCCACAACAAGTTCTTAACTCGCACTTGCAGCTCACGTAAATCAACGGGTTTTGTGACATAGTCGTCTGCCCCCATTTCAAGGCCAACGATTTTGTCGATACTGTCTGTGCGTCCTGTCACTAAAATAATGCCAATCTCCGATTGGCCGCGTAGTTCTCGCGTCAATAGCAAACCATCTTCACCGGGCAAATTAATGTCCAGCAACACCAGATCAATATCATTGAGTTCTAGTGCTTCTCTCATTTGCGCTCCGCTTTCCGCCTGTGTGACTTGGTAGCCTTCGTTTTGAAAGTAACCACTCAACTTACTGCGGGTAACGAGATCGTCTTCAACCACAAGTACGTGATAGCTCATAATGCACCATTTTAAATAACTGGATTTATCGCAGGGTTATTCTATTCATATTTATTAATATTTCGAGAAAAATCGTGAGAAACATCACTTTTTCTTGATGCAACTCAAGCCCCACTCAGCACATTCACAACTCATTTGCATCTTTTCACAAATAGACATGTTCAGCATGATAGCTGTTCATTTTTATGGTTTAGACTAAGAGCCAACCGATTGGGAGTGCAAAAATGATACAAGAACTGAAAATCCTCAATGAAAAACGCGCAGAAGTCTATTGGTGGTTGTCGAGCCTATTTATTAAAGAGCTGACTGAACAAGATCTCGCACACTACCATTCAGCGGAAATCCGCACATTTTTGACTGGACTCGCGGCAGAAGAAAGCCTAACCACAGATGTGAAAAGTTTGATAGAAGCGCTGAATCGTTTGCAAGATAGAACCGATGCTCAGCTTGAACTTGCTGCGGATTTCTGTGATTTATTTTTGAAGTCCGATCGTGATTCAGCTCTACCTTACGCATCTGTCTACACGGATAAAGGGCTACTAAACGGTAAACCCGCACAAAAAATGCGCGAGCTTCTCGCCACGCAAGGCGTTAAGGTGGCTCAAAACCTCAATGAACCCGCCGACCATCTCGCAATTCAGCTCGATTTTTTGGCTCACCTTGCCATTAGTGCTAATCAAAATGAACAGGCTGCGGACTTGGATAACGCATCGAAAGCACAAGCTGAATTTATCGAACAACACTTACTCAACTGGTTACCCACCTTTGTTGAGCGTTGCACTCAATTTGATGACTTTGGACTTTACGCAGCCGTTGCTCGTTTAACATTGGCATTCGTGAGACAAGACAAAGATTACCTTCAAGAGCTGAATACGAATATCGAATAAGTGTCTTGTCACTCTCTTACTTAAGGTTGCCGTTCAACACCAAACTGACTCTTTGGCACAGTAAATAGAGTTTGCCTAGACGAATTGATCGCGAAATAACTTAAAGTTTGATGAATGAATTTCGTTGCGGTGAACAGATTTGCAGTCTAAAATCCACCCGCAAACGATAAAAAACGAATAAAAATATAAACCGCTAATTTTTGGCGGTTTTTGTATTTTTATTACTTTAGGCATTGTGATTGAAGCGCTTTACGTACGGCCTAGTACCGCTCATTGCTGCACAGAGTGTGAAGATTCGCTCAGTCTCGCCTTACTTCTGCTGATTTAATTAACCAATAATATTCGCTGGCATCAGCAGTCATCGACAGGAAC
Source organism: Vibrio sp. RC586 (assembly GCF_000176715.1). Taxonomy (NCBI): domain Bacteria; kingdom Pseudomonadati; phylum Pseudomonadota; class Gammaproteobacteria; order Vibrionales; family Vibrionaceae; genus Vibrio; species Vibrio sp. RC586. The sequence goes on from NZ_ADBD01000013.1 coordinate 221,585, forward strand.
ACTCTATGGCTACGATTAAAGATGTGGCACGCCTTGCTGGCGTGTCAACGACTACCGTCTCTCACGTCATTAACAAAACTCGTTTTGTGGCTGAAACCACACAGGAGAAAGTGCAAGAAGCGGTTAAACAGCTCAACTATGCTCCTAGCGCTGTTGCACGGAGCTTGAAATGTAACACCACTCGCACCATCGGCATGTTAGTGACGCAATCCACTAACTTGTTCTTCTCTGAAGTGATTGATGGCGTAGAAAGCTACTGTTATCGCCAAGGTTACACTCTGATCTTGTGTAACACAGGCGGCATCTATGAAAAGCAACGTGATTACATTCGCATGTTGGCTGAAAAACGGGTTGATGGCATTTTGGTCATGTGTTCAGACTTGACCCAAGAGCTACAAGAGATGCTGGATGCACACAAAGACATTCCAAAAGTAATCATGGATTGGGGTCCAGAAACCTCACACGCTGATAAAATCATCGACAATTCAGAAGAAGGTGGTTACTTGGCTACCAAATACCTGACTGACCGTGGTCATACTGATATTGCATGCTTAAGCGGTCACTTTGTTAAAGCAGCATGCCAAGAGCGTATTCAAGGCTTCCGCCGTGCTATGGCTGAGGCAAAATTGCCGGTTAATGAAGATTGGATTTTAGAAGGCAACTTTGAGTGTGATACGGCGGTGCTAGCTGCCGATAAAATCCTTGCTATGGATAAGCGTCCAACTGCGGTGTTTTGTTTCAACGATACTATGGCACTTGGTTTGATGAGCCGTCTGCAACAAAAAGGCATCCGTGTACCTGAAGACATTTCCGTGATTGGCTACGACAACATTGAATTAGCGGAATATTTCTCACCACCGCTGACTACCGTACACCAACCGAAACGTCGTGTCGGGAAAAACGCCTTTGAAATTTTGTTAGAGCGCATCAAGGATAAAGAACACGAACGTCGAATTTTCGAAATGCATCCTGAAATTGTCGAGCGCGACACAGTGAAAGACTTGACAAAAAACTAACTTTCTTGACAATTCATGACGCCTATATTTGAAAGCTTGTCACATAAATTTGACAAAACCTATGTAGCATAGGTATTAATAACTTAGCTTATTCTCACATTTGAAATACCAAGTTGTGAGAATAAGCCAAGATTGGTTAATTTTTATCAGGAAAAATGTCACGCACAGGGCAAACCATTTGAAAAAGTGGGACGCAAAGCCTCCGGCCTAAACCAAAAGTTTATGGTAGGTAGCGGGGTTACCGATGGCAAAAAATGCATACACTATGTTGACTCATCATTGACATGGCCGATGCATGCATTTGCTAATTTTCTCGGACCTGATTTGGTGGCGTATGTAACAATACTCCGAGACTAACAGCATGAATAAACCAGTATTAAAAGATTCAATGCGGCTCTTTGAGCAGCTAGGACGTGTGAAATCTCGTTCAATGTTTGGTGGCTTTGGTATTTTCGTCGACGAAACTATGTTTGCGCTTGTGGTTAATGAAACGCTGCACATCCGTGCGGACGATGCCACAATCGAAAAATTCAAACTACAAGGTTATGAACCTTACGTTTATAAGAAACGTGGCTTTCCTGTCGTAACTAAGTACTACGCTTTACCTGAAGATTGTTGGAGCAATCCAACCTCCATCTTAACTGAAGCTCGCGCTGCACTTGAAGTCGCTAAGGCAGAGCGTGAAACGCAAGCTCAAGCAAAACCTGAGCGCTTAAAAGATCTGCCTAACTTACGCTTGGCAACCGAAAGGATGCTCAAAAAAGCAGGGATTGAGAATGTTGAATCACTACACTCTCATGGTGCTGTTGAAGCGTATAAAGCGATTCAGCGTACTCACTCAGCAGAAGTTAGCTTAGAGTTGCTATGGGCTCTAGAAGGTGCGATTGAAGGTAAGCATTGGTCAGTGATCCCACAAAATCGTCGTGATGAACTCTTGAGGCACCTCTAACCTACTGTTTTAGGTTCATAATCACGTCAAGATTTAGGTGTGAACACACCAAGACATACGTACATATAACGTGTCCATCTGGGCACGTTATTTTTTGAAAGAAATCCTGCTCTTCCCCTTTCTTTATTCTTAGAGTCTCAGCAATCACGCCTAATTTGGCGAGTTTGAACTCAGTGAGTATGTGTGTATTCATTCCTGAGGCTGTTAGGTATTGGCTACGCTGACTTGCTGCCAACCTGCAACTCCAAATAGTTTGGGTATACTTGACTTAAGTGTTTTGTCACTTGCCAAAACATCGAAATGATTACTAGGTATCTTTACATGAATAAAAAACTCATCATTGCCTTAATTTTGATCGCGATTACCGCCATCTTGGTGACGCAATTTAGCCAATATCTCACGTTGGATATGGCGAAAGCCAAACAAGCAGAATTAGCAAGCTATATTGATGCCCATCTATTGCAAGCCGCTTTCATTTACTTTGTGGTATATGTTTTATTGACTGCGTTTTCCATCCCTGGAGCAACCGTTGTTACTCTACTGGGTGCTGCGCTGTTTGGTTTTTGGCTCAGTCTACTACTTGCTTCCTTCGCTAGTACCATTGGCGCAACCCTCGCATTCCTCAGTAGTCGCTTTCTTTTGCGTGACTGGGTTCAAGCGAAGTTTGCCGATAAACTGTTAACCATCAACCAAGGTGTTGAGCGAGATGGTGCGTTTTACTTACTCTCACTACGCCTCATCCCGATTTTCCCTTTCTTTTTGATTAACTTGGTTATGGGACTGACCCCAATCTCTGTTTGGCGCTACTACTGGGTAAGCCAACTAGGTATGCTACCCGGCACAGCGGTTTATCTGAATGCGGGTACACAATTGGCGGAAATTTCAAGTTTAGGTGAAATCGTGTCCTTCCCTGTCCTTGCTTCATTTGTGCTACTAGGGGTATTCCCAATTATCGTTAAGTGGTTGATGAATAAGTTCCAGCAACGCACCATCCAATCTTCAATTAAGTAAGCATCTAATTGTTAGCATGAAGATTTACACTGCCTCTAACCCATTGGAAGCCCATATGCTGATGCAACTACTGCGTCAGCAGGGCATTCGGTGTGAGATGCGGGGAGAAATGTTGTTTGCGCTGCGCGGTGAGATTCCAATAGATCAAAATAGCGCACCATCGTTATGGCTCGTGAATCCTTCACAGCAAAAGGCAGCTGAACAAATTATCGCTGATTTTTTTAATCCGCCCGCAATAACTCGCTGGCAATGCCCTGAATGTGGTGAAAGCCACGAAGGGCAATTTGCGGTTTGTTGGCAGTGTGGTTATACCCAGCTTGATGATTAAAGGATTAGCTGATCTGACGTTGGATAAACTCGATGGAGCGTTGATTAAATAGATCCGGCTGTTCAACATTACAGACATGACCACAGCCGGGAATTTCATACAGCTCACTCTGCGCATGCAGCGCCACCATCTCTTTTACTGGGTGAATAAACATGTAATCCTTTTCTCCCATTAAATACAGTGTTGGAATTGGTAGCTCGCGATCACGAAAATAACGCATAAGTGGGTTAACTTCCGCCGTTAAAGTAAACCAACGCTTAAATTCTTTTTGACACAGCTTCTGAGCTTCACGAATAAAGAGGTGGCGAGACTCTTTCTGGTTACGCTGTGGCATAACGATATAAGCAAACAATCGATAGAGCCACATGTAAGGGATCAGGTGCTTGCTCAAATGCCCTAGCTTAACCAACACTTGCGAGCGTGTATTAAGCCGAGTTACGGCGCCACCAAGCACCATAGAGCTAACACGATGTGTCGCCAGTTCAGCCAGATTGCGCACTATGATGGTACCCAGCGACATTCCGACAAAGTGCGCGGACTGGATTTTCAGGTGATCCAATACTCTAAGTACATCAAGAGTCACCGTTTTAAAGGTATAGCGATTGGCAATCCAATCTCTAAGTAATCGGTTTGATTTACCATGCCCACGTAAATCGATGAGTAACAAGTTAAAATGCTGGCGATAGGCTTTGATCTGCTTAAACCAAATTGACGAACTGCCCCCAGCGCCATGCACAAAAACCACCCACTCGTTACTGGTCGGGTGCAGATAGGTTTTATGAAATAGGACATTTTCAGCGATATCAGTCATCGGAACCTCTTTATTGCGCAGGCCAAGACTACCATAAACTGTATGGAGAGAATGCTTTCTGTTGTAAGAAACTGTTCAAACAACCAGAAAAACAAAGGCACCAACGGGTGCCTTTCACAAACCATCATCATTAGCCAAATCGCGCTAGCCGGTACATCTTCATGTACTCTTGCGCAGACTCTTCCCAGCTAAAGTTTTGCAACATGGCTCGTTGCTGTACTTTCTGCATCTCCTCAGGCTCTTGGAGATAGAACAGCAATGCACGCTGCATGGTGATCAGTAATGCTTCCGGTGTTGGTTCAAGATAACCAAATCCCGTTGCTCGCTCAGGGAACTTATCGTAGTCATTCACCGTATCTTTCAAACCACCGACTTCCCGAACAATAGGCAAAGTACCATAAGCCATGCTGTAAATCTGATTCAGACCACAGGCTTCAAACTCTGATGGCATCAAGAAGAAATCCGCCCCAGCTTCAACCCAGTGTGCTAAACGTTCACTGTATGTCTCTACAAAAGCAAACTTATTGTGCTGAGCATGAGCGATTTTATTAAGCCGCGCCGCAACCTCTGGTTCCCCCGTACCCACAATCACTAGTTGAACTTTATTACGCAAAAACTGCTCTAAAATGGGCAACAAGTAGTGGAAGCCTTTTTGATGAGTGAGGCGGCACACCATACCGAACATTGGCACATCGGCCACAGGCAGATGCAGTTCCTCTTGCAAAGCGGTTTTACACAGCGTTTTCCCTTTACGCATTGAGCTAGGCTCAGCACTGTAAGTGGTTGGTAAATAATGATCCGTTTCCGGGCTCCATTCGCTGTAATCACAGCCATTGACGATGCCGTGTAAATCCCGAGCGCGACGAACAAAGTCATCCACTAAACCATGCGCGCCAAGCGGGGTGAGTAGCTCAGAGGCATAGTTCGGGCTGACGGCGTTAATTTTATCGGCAAAAGCAATCCCAGCACGCAGCATACTGACATGGTCATAACCATATTGCAGGAACTCCATTCCAGACAAATTAAGCTCTGGGATCACTTCAAGTTGGTGATAAGAGAAAATGCCTTTGAATATGGCGTTATGTACCGTGAGTACACTTTTTACTTGCTCGAAGAAACTGTCATAGCGGTAACGAGTTTTGAGTAAGAATGGGACTAACCCCGTGTGCCAATCATTGGCGTGAATAATATCCGGCTGAATCCCCAATTTAGGGAGTACGTCCAAACACGCTGCGGAGAAAAAACCAAACCGTTCACCATTATCGGCATACGCCTGATTATTCTCTGCATACAGCGCCGGGCGATCAAAATAGGCTGGACAGTCAATCAAATAGACTGGAACTCCATCGAGATCTTGCTTAAGCACTCGATAACGAGTGTGTGGCCAATGAGTCAGTTCTGTTTCCAGAACCAACTCGGCCTCTTCCCTACCCGGAACTGAACGATAAGCAGGTAGCACAATAGCTACCCGCTGATGCAACGCTTTCAACGCCTGTGGTAGCGCTTTTGCCACATCGGCTAAGCCCCCACTTTTTACCAGCCCCTGCACTTCTGAAACGGTAAACCAAACGTTGAGTTGTTCCATTCTAGAATCCTACCTTTGTACCTTTTGCAATCACCACAATCCCTTCATCGGACACATGGAAACGTTTTCTGTCCATTTCCAGATCTTCACCGATGATAGTACCAGCAGCAATTTCTACATCTTTATCGATAATTGTGCGTTTAATTGTGCAACCTGCACCAATTTTTACATCGCCCAAGATAACAGATTCACTGATGAAAGAGCCAGCCGCAATATTACTGCGGAATCCCAATACCGATTTATAGATAGTGGAACCTTGAATATAGCTTCCTCCAGAAATGAGGCTATCGGTTATTTCGACTTTATTATGTCCTACATCCACAAACGTAGCTGGAGGTAAAGGCGGATAATACGTGTGCAACTGCCAACTGCGGTTATACAAGGAGAACGGAGGCTCTTGATCGAGCAGGTCCATATGAGCAGCCCAATACGACTCAATCGTGCCGACATCGCGCCAATAAGTAGACTCTTTCTCGCCCTTAATCTTGTTGGTCGTAAAGTCATAGACGTAAACGTTACCGCGCGGGAACATTTTCGGGATAATGTCTTTCCCAAAGTCATGGCTAGATTGGTTGTTCTCCGCATCTTCACGCAGTTCTTTGCTTAGCGTTTCCGCTTCAAAAATGTAGTTACCCATCGAGACCAGTGCCCACTCAGGCTCACCAGGAATCGCTTTAGGATTATTCGGTTTCTCTTCGAAACCAATCATTTTGCCGTGCTCATCGACCTCAATGACCCCAAATTGCGAAGCTTGGCTAATCGGCATACGCAATGCAGAAACCGTCAACTCAGCTTCCATACGGCGATGGAAATCCAACATTTGGCGAATATCCATTTTGTAGATATGGTCAGAACCAAATATACAGACTTGATCGGGAGCCACGATTTCCACAAAACGCAGGTTTTGATAAATCGCATCGGCCGTACCTTCATACCAACGTTTTCCATCACGCATTTGCGCAGGAATAATGTCGATAAAGCGATCCGTGATCCCAGAAAGGTTCCAGCCTTTTTTCATGTGTAGGTACAAGGATTGTGATTTAAATTGCGTCAAAACGTAGATACGCATTAAATCAGCATTCACAAAGTTGTTGAGTGCAAAGTCGATTAAACGATAACTTCCACCAAAAGGAACTGCCGGCTTGGTACGGGTTTCAGTCAACGGTTTCAACCGTGAACCTTCTCCACCCGCCAAAATCATGCCTAATACTCCAGCCATGTGTGTTCTCCATTCTTTTATAATATTTACCGAACCACAGAATAGGTTTCACTTTGGGGATATGTGGTGCGGCGATCCATGCAAACCGACAGCAAACAAATACGACAGCCAGCAAAAAATATGCTGAATAAACAATGCAATCGGTTGGCTATACGTTATCGAATCCGCAGCAGAATACCAATCTATTTCTTGAAATCTCCGTAGTGAACAAGTGAATGATGGAAAAGACTTATTCCAACTCACACTCTGTTGGTGGTTCAATTTCATAAATCTAACATTAAGGAATAACGCATTATTCGGTTACTGAAGTCAGTTCACCTCCTGGGCCGATAACATATGAGTAGCGAAATGTTTCGCCAATAGGCTTAAAAGAATGAATCGTGGATAAAAATCGGACTGAGAAAGAGCTTGGTGGATTGGAGTGCTATACCTATGAATAGGCAGCTCCAGCTCCGGTTAAAAAAGGCTCAAAATTGAGTGGTTAAAACCATAGTAGGCAGGAAGAAGTGGCAAGACTCTCTCTTGAGTCACACTCTGGAAAATTGATTGTGCAAGACATCAGTATAGAAATGAGGATTCTCAGAAGCGCTTCACAATACGTGAACCACAAATAAGACAAGGCAGCGAAAGCTGCCTTGTCGTGTCTTAAAATGAACAACTAAGACTATTTGGCGTTTTTACGCTTATCAGTGACGAGCCATTTCCCCTCTTGGTAAACAGCCATCCAACCTGATGGTTTGCCATCCGTTTCGGTGCGTACATAATGCTCTTTCTCTTTACGAGAGAAACGCACTACCGCCGGTAAACCATCAGGATCCTGTTCGGGTGCTGAGGTCAGATACTGGTATTTTTCTGGTAACCGTTCTGCGAAACGCTTCAGTTCTTCCACTAAAGGCGCGCGAGTTTCACGAGATTTAGGGAAATTGCTAGCAGCCAAGAACAAACCAGACGCCCCATCACGTAGCACAAAATACGCATCCGAGTTTTCGCACGGTAGCTCAGGGAAATGCACTGGTTCTTCTTTTGGTGGCGCAACTTCACCATTTTTCAATATCTTACGAGTGTTTTTACAAGTGTCATTGGTGCAGCCCATGTATTTACCAAAGCGACCATTTTTCAACACCATGTCTGAGCCACACTTATCACATTCGACCGTTGGACCTTCGTAGCCTTTAACTTTAAATTCACCCTCTTCAACGATGAAACCTTCACAGTTCGGGTTGTTACCACAAACATGCAGTTTACGTTTATCGTCGATTAGATACGCATCCATCGCTGTTTCACAAATAGGACAACGTTTCTTGGCACGTAGAGCGGCGGTTTCAACATCTTCTTCTAAAACGTTGATAACGCCCTCTTCATCCCCCAGATTGATGGTGGTTTTACAACGCTCTTTTGGTGGCAATGCATAACCAGAGCAGCCTAAAAACACGCCTGTCGATGCTGTACGGATACCCATTGGGCGCGAACAGGTTGGACACAAGATGTTCGTCATAACAATGTGGTTAGGCTTCATGCCGCCAACACTTTCATCTTGCTCCGCGGTTTCTAAATCTCGACTAAAATCAGCGAAGAAGTCATCCAGTACCGCCGTCCAGTTCACCTCTCCTTCCGCGATTTGGTCGAGTTTTTCTTCCATACGTGCGGTAAAGTCGTAGTTCATCAGATCGTCAAAATTTTCATCCAGACGATCGGTAACAATTTCACCCATTTTTTCTGCAAAGAATCGACGCTGGTCGACTTTCACATAGCCACGGTCTTGAATCGTCGAGATAATCGAAGCGTAGGTTGATGGGCGGCCAATGCCACGTTTCTCTAGCTCTTTTACCAGAGCGGCTTCTGTAAAGCGTGCAGGCGGTTTGGTGAAGTGCTGTTTCGGATCTAAACTGACTAACTTTAGGCTGTCACCGACTTTCACCGGTGGCAGGATCTGATCTTCATTTTTGCCCAACGGACGCTGTACACGAGTCCAACCATCAAACTTGAGGATTCGACCTTTCGCTTTCAGAGTAAACTCAGCCGCTTTGACACTGACTGTGGTTGAATCGTATTGTGCTGGCGTCATTTGACACGCGACAAATTGATTCCAGATCAGGGCATACAGTTTGTGCGCATCCGCTTCCATTCCTTCCAGATCGTCAGCAGTGACGGTGACATCCGAAGGACGAATCGCTTCGTGAGCCTCTTGTGCATTTTGCTTGCTGCCGTACACATTTGGCTGGCTCGGTAAATAAGCTTCACCGTAATGTTTAGCAATATAACCACGTAGATTGTCTACTGCTTCTGCACTCAAGTTAGTTGAATCAGTACGCATGTAGGTGATGTAACCCGCTTCATAAAGACGCTGAGCGAGCATCATGGTCTTTTTCACCCCGTAGCCTAAGCGTGTACTTGCCGCTTGCTGCAAGGTTGAAGTAATAAATGGTGCACTTGGTTTGCTGCTCGTTGGCTTGTCTTCGCGTTTGCACACTTCGTACTGCGCCTTATTGAGCGCAGAAACCGCTTTCAAAGCTTCAGTTTCGTTGACAGGCTTGAACGCTAGGCCATCTTTTTGTGCCACCAGCAGGCGAAAATCTTGCTTATCTGCGGTCAATGTATCCGCGTTGATATCCCAAAATTCTTCCGGCACAAACGCTTTGATTTCACGTTCACGCTCAACCAAGAGTTTCACTGCAACAGACTGTACGCGACCTGCAGAGAGGCCACGTGCCACTTTTTTCCATAGCAGTGGAGAAACCATGAAGCCCACCACGCGATCCATGAAACGACGCGCTTGCTGAGCGTTTACGCCATCCATATTCAATTCTCCAGGCTGTTGGAATGCCTGCTGAATCGCATTTTTGGTGATCTCGTTAAATACTACTCGTTTGTATCGCTTTTCATCGCCGCCGATGATCTCACGAAGGTGCCAAGCGATGGCCTCTCCCTCGCGGTCCAAGTCGGTTGCGAGATAAACGCTGTCTGCGTCTTTCGCGAGCTTTTGCAGCTCTGCCACCACTTTCTCTTTGCCGGGCAGAATTTGATAATTCGCTTCCCAACCGTGATACGGATCGACACCCATCTTTTTGATCAGTGCTGAGCGCTCTTTTTCACGCTTTTGCTGCTCTTTATCAGCGATAGATTGCTTTTTAGTCGAAGTGGCTGCAGCTTTACCGGTTGGTGTGGTAGTTTGTCCTGCCGTAGGCAGATCACGAACGTGTCCCACACTGGATTTCACGATAAAGTCTTTACCAAGGTACTTATTGATGGTTTTAGCCTTGGCTGGCGACTCGACGATAACGAGTGATTTACCCATATTGACTCAAATGTCCTTCATCATTTGGCGATTTCTAAATCGCATGACGTTCTAAAATGTAATTCTTTTTTTACTATCGAGCCAGATAACAAGAAGATCAACTTGTTTTTTCTAAAAGCTTTTTATTTGCTCGACAAATCGACGAAATGTTGTTCTGCTGTCAAAAACGCGCCCATACTAAAGTGAAGCGCGCCACACCGCGACCCCAAAACAACGAAATATGCAATAACTCACAAATTCATCAAGAGAATAAATCGTCCTTTTCCTGCTTTCTGTCAAGGCTAGAACCTGTTACAAACTTATACTGTCTGCCTCAGAAGGTAAGGAGTAACGACCATGAGCAATAAAAAACCAATCAGCGAATTTGACCTATTACTGATCGCAAACCAGCTAATTCAAGATCATGAATGCTACATCGAAGGTATGCGCGCCACACAAGTGGAAGAAAAGGAAGATGTTTTAGTTTTCAAAGGCGAATACTTCCTCACTGAGCAAGGTCTGCCGACGGAGAAAACTACGGCTGTATTCAATATGTTCAAATACCTCGCTCATCAGCTCTCACCTGAATTTACCGTTCAAAAATAATAAAAGCCTCGTAATGAGGCTTTTATTTCATCAAGTTACAACCCATGTTTCTAAAAAGTGGCCGTTTATGGCTACTTTTTGGTTCGGCGCTACTGGCTTAACTGTGCGAACTTCTCAAAATAATCCGGGAAGGTTTTTGAAGTGCATTTCGGGTCATTGATCGTCACCTGTGTATCACTCAACGCGACCAGAGAAAAACACATGGCCATGCGATGGTCATCATAGGTATCGATCGCTGCATGGATGAGCTTGGCTGGCGGAGTGATCACAATGAAATCCTCTCCTTCTTCTACCGTAGCACCCACTTTACGCAATTCAGTGGCCATCGCCGCCAATCGGTCGGTCTCTTTCACGCGCCAGTTGTAAACATTACGAATGGCCGTTGTACCTTTGGCAAACAGCGCTGTTGTGGCAATCGTCATCGCCGCATCTGGGATATGGTTAAAATCGAGATCAACCGCATTAAGCTCACCACGACGTGCAATGACGTAATCATCACCCCACTCAATCTGTGCACCCATTTTCTCTAAAGCATCAGCAAACTGAATATCACCTTGGATGCTGTTCTTACCAATGCCCGTCACTTTCACTTCACCGCCTTTAATCGCTGCTGCGGCAAGAAAATAGGACGCAGAAGAGGCATCACCTTCGACTAAAAAGTTTCCGGGGGAAACATAAGATTGGCCTGCAGGGATCACAAACTCTTGGTAATCGTGGTTGATCACCTGTACGCCAAACTGTTCCATGATGTGAAGCGTAATATCGATGTACGGTTTGGAAACCAATTCACCCACGATTTTGATCGTGACTTTACCCTGCGCTAGTGGAGCAGACATTAAAAAGGCGGTCAAAAACTGGCTAGAGATTGAACCATCGATAGTCACAGTTCCTGCTTGCAATCCCGAACCTTGAATACGTAGAGGTGGGAAATTTTCCTGCTCCAAATACTCAATTTGCGCTCCAGCTTGACGCAGTGCATCCACTAAATGGCCAATTGGGCGCTCTTTCATGCGCGGCTCCCCCGTCAGCACATAGTCGCCTTGACCAAGGCATAGAGCCGCCGCCAAAGGACGCATTGCCGTGCCCGCATTGCCCAAAAACAGCTCTAGTGGTTGAGTGGTTTGAAACGCTTGTCCGAGCCCTTCCACTTCACATGTGGTTTTATCTGCCGAGAGGCGATAGTTCACGCCAAGTTTCGTCAATGCATTGAGCATATGACGAATGTCATCGCTATCGAGCAAGTTAGTGAGACGGGTCGTGCCAGAGGCTAACGCAGCCAACAAGAGTGCACGGTTTGAGACGCTTTTTGAACCAGGAAGATTTACTTCCCCTGAGATGAGATTAATCGGTTGTAAAGTCAAGCTTTCCATTGGATGTTGTGTGTCCTTGCGCCGCTGAAAGTCCTTATGATTATGGGTAGCGGCGAAAATTCTTCGTATCCGCAGACTAACTAAATTCAATCACAAGCGCTAGCCTTAATCTTGTTCAGATTGAATTTTTATTTCTATTTATGCACTCCGTTTTCCTCCTCATTTTTCCATAGCCGCTAAGATTGGCAAAACCACGGAAAATCACTAAGATCGCCGTTCACAATCCCGAATCACTTGTCAGTGATGGTGCATGTCTGCTCACTCACTTCTGGAATTTATCGCAAGAATTTGCAAGGTAAACCAATACGATGGCGATTTATCTCACTGAATTAACGCGGGAAGATCTCACCTTCCCTCCTCCATTTACGGCTTTAGAAGAACCTAACGGCCTATTAGCGTTTGGGGGCGATTTAAGCCCAGAGCGAATTTGGGCAGCCTATCAGCAAGGAATTTTTCCTTGGTATGGGCCAAATGATCCGATTCTATGGTGGAGTCCATCTCCACGTGCCGTATTTCAACCAGCACGTTATCAGCCCTCAAAAAGCGTGAAAAAGTTTCAACGTAAACATCAGTACCGAATTAGCCTAAACCAAGCGACATCGCACGTTATTGAGCAGTGCGCATTAACTCGCCCTGCCGATCAACGTTGGCTCAATGACCCAATGCGCCATGCGTATGGCGAGCTGGCGAAACAAGGTCGTTGCCATTCTGTCGAAGTGTGGCATGACGAACAACTGGTGGGGGGGCTTTATGGCATTTCGGTTGGCCAACTCTTTTGCGGGGAATCGATGTTTAGCCTCGCAACCAATGCTTCAAAAATTGCGCTCTGGTATTTTTGTGACCATTTTTCGCAACATCAAGGACAGTTGATTGATTGCCAAGTAATGAATCCGCATTTGCAATCTTTAGGGGCGACCACACTCAGCCGTGAACAATTTATCCAATCGTTGCTATCTTTTAAGGAGAAGCAGGTGCTCCGTGGCTGTTTTGAACCTCAGTGGCTCGCCACACCGAGTTCTCCCTGTGCCTTTGAGGATTGATGCATGAGCTCAGATATTCAGCAAATTCGTATTGGATTAACCAATAACCACCCTTGTAGCTATTTAGCCGATCGAATGGAGCGCGTTGCGGTGGCAATCGACCCACAAATGCAATCTCCAGATAGCTATGAAGTTTTGATGGCAAATGGCTTTCGGCGCAGCGGTGATACCATCTATAAACCGCATTGTGACCATTGCCACGCTTGTCAGGCGCTACGCATTCCTGTCCCCGATTACACGCCTAGCAACAGCCAAAAACGATTACTCAAACTGTTAGAACGCCATTTCCATTGGCAACTCAAACCTGAAATGGATGAAGAGTGGTATCAGCTCTACGCACGCTATATCTTTGCACGGCATCGCCATGGTTCCATGTACCCGCCCAATAAAATGGAATTTGCCAAATTTGCTCAAGCAAAATGGCTCAATACACAGTATTTGCATCTTTATGAAGGTGAAAAGTTGGTTGCCATTGCAGTGACCGATTTACTTCCTCACAGCGCGAGTGCGTTTTACACCTTCTATGACCCTGACATTACGCTCTCTTTGGGTACTTTAGCTGTGCTTTGTCAGTTGAATCACTGCCAACAGACCAAAAAACAGTGGCTTTATTTGGGATATCAAATCGATGAATGTCCAGCAATGAACTATAAAGTCCGTTTCAATCCGCATCAAAGGCTAGTAAATCAACGTTGGCAAGGGTAGAATACGCCGCAACTTCCCATATTGAACGTTTAATGGCAGAATCCTGCGCCGTTAAAGATCGCCAAATTTCTAAAGAGGATTAAATGGCTAAAGAAGACGTAATTGAGATGCAAGGCACTGTCCTTGATACTCTTCCTAACACAATGTTCCGTGTAGAGCTTGAAAATGGTCACGTAGTGACAGCTCACATCTCTGGAAAAATGCGTAAAAACTACATCCGCATTCTAACTGGTGACAAAGTCACTGTAGAGATGACTCCTTACGATTTGTCTAAAGGTCGCATCGTCTTCCGTGCTCGTTAATTTCTGATTGTCGAACACAAAACAAAAAGCGGAGCCTAAGCTCCGCTTTTTGTTGCCATAAAGAAAGCACGGTATCGACTATTTAGCTCAACGCTGATATCACGTGGCAAGTTTACGCTCAAAACTTGAGGCATAAAAAAGGCGCAATAACGCGCCTTTTTAGGGTAAGAGTAATTTTTCTTACTCAATATCAATCACTGCGAATTCGACTTCTGGGTTAACGTCAGTATCGTAATCAATGCCTTCAATGCCAAAGCCAAACAGCTTGATGAACTCTTCTTTGTACATGTCGTAATCAGTCAACTCACGCAGATTCTCTGTGGTGATTTGCGGCCACAGATCACGGCAGTGTTGCTGAATATCATCACGCAGCTCTAAGTCATCCAAACGCAGACGGTTGTAGTCATCCACTTCAGGCGCTGAGCCATCTTCTTTGTACAGACGTTGGCTGAACATGCGGTAAATCTGTTCCATACAGCCTTCATGCACGCCCTGTTCACGCATTTTCTTAAACACCATGGCGATGTAGAGTGGCATAACAGGAATCGCTGAGCTGGCTTGAGTCACTACCGATTTCAATACCGCGACGTTGGCTGTTCCGCCTTTGGCAGAGAGCTTCTCGTTCAGTGCAGTCGCTGCGCGATCTAGGTCCATCTTGGCACGGCCTAAAGCACCATCCCAGTAGATTGGCCAAGTCAACTCAGTACCGATGTAGCTGTAAGCAACGGTTTTGCAACCTTCTGCCAGTACACCCGCTTCTTCAAGCGCTTGGATCCACAGTTCCCAATCTTGACCGCCCATTACAGTGATCGTGTCGGCGATTTCTTGCTCGGTCGCTGGCTCAACGCTGGCTTCGATGATCACATCTTTATTGGTATCTACCGCCGTAGAGGTGTAAGTTTCACCAATTGGCTTCAGTGCTGAACGCACCAACTCACCCGTTTCTGGCATCTTACGTACTGGAGAAGCCAGTGAGTAAACCACCAGATCAATCTGACCGAGGTCTTGCTTGATCAGCTCAATCGCTTTTTGTTTTGCTGCATGAGAGAACGCATCACCGTTAAGGCTTTTCGCGTACAAACCCGCTTCATGAGCCAATTTGTCAAATGCTGCAGCATTGTAGAAGCCCGCTGTACCTGGCTTTTTGTCGGTACCTGGCTTTTCAAAAAATACGCCGATGGTTGCCGCACCACCGCCAAACGCCGCAGCGATGCGTGATGACAGACCATAGCCGCTAGACGATCCGACAACCAACACGCGCTTAGGGGCATTTTTGATTGGACCTTGCGCTTTTGTGTAGGCAATTTGTTCTTTTACGTTCGCTTCACAACCCACTGGGTGCGTTGTTGTACAGATAAATCCACGAATTTTAGGTTTGATGATCATATTCAACTTCCTTAAAAAATCGTCGCTAGGATAAAAGGTTCAGGCACAAACCGCATCTAATTTCTCTCAATTTCGCCGAAAATGACCAGTGGTTGGAGCACTCATAGGGGTATTTTCCCGGTTATGCTCACAAAAAACTCAGCCAATGAAAATAAAGAGGGCCTCTGATTAGAAGCCCTCGACACGCTATTTAAACCGCTACGCCACACTGTTTAACTTAGGTTTGGTGGTTTGATGAGTATGAATTTGCGAGAAATCATGGCTGAAGTGATCCACTTGAATCGCACGGCTACGCAGTTTTTCGGCTGCCAAAATGGATGCCACTTCATCCGCACTCAGTACACCCACTTGTTGTGCTTGTACTAGGCGATCTGCCAAGAAGCCTTTACGTGCCACTTTGCCCTCTTTTACGCCTTGTTGCAGTTTACGTTCTAAGCCTTTGATGCTGTACATGGCCAAAAACGCTTTTTCCATCAAGCCAACGCTATCGTCTTCCTCTTTACCTATGTAGCAAAGTTGGGTTAAGCGATCACGATGTGCTCCCGGTGTCATTAGGCTTTCAGCTAACTTCACCGCCAGCTCATCACTTGGTGGAGCAAAATGGTTGCCTAGCGGGAACAACAGCCCCTTCAAAAGCGCTCCGACACCAGTAACTGGGTAGTTACGATACGCTTGATTGAGCGATTTCGCCGCGTGATGCAAACAGTACTGCATGGCGTAGTGGACATAGTCGAGATCGGCTTGATGGCGACCTTCATCCTCATATTTTTTCAGTACTGCAGAACCCATATACAGATAACTCAATGCATCACCTAAACGTGCCGAAATCATCTCTTTGCGTTTCAGCTCGCCACCTAACGTCAGCATGGCGACATCCGCACTCACCGCTAAAGCACGGCTTAGACGAGTCATCTGCTTATAGTAGTTTTGAGTTGGGCCACTCATATTGGCTTTAATAAAGCGTGACCCCGTCAGCGCGGCAAATAGCGCACCAAAGCTGTTTTTGGTCGCGTGAGCAATGTGTTTGAACAGCAATTCATCAAACGCTTTCGCCCCTTCTTGTTGATCAGGATTGGCCGCGGCTTCCATCTCTTTTAAGACATAAGGATGACAACGAGTAGCACCTTGACCAAAGATCATCAGGTTACGCGTCAAAATATTCGCCCCTTCCACAGTGATTGCCACTGGAATACCTAAATAGTGCGTTGCCAAGTAGTTCATTGGGCCATCTTGAATGGCTCGGCCAGAGTGAATATCCATGGCATCATTCAAAATGGTGCGACCAATTTCCGTCATGTGATACTTGGCAATCGCCGTGACAATCCCTGGCTTTTCTTTGAGATCCAGAGACGTGGTAGTCAACGTTCTGGTCGCTTCCAGCAAGTAAGTTAAACCACCTATTCGACCCATGGCTTCCGCCACACCTTCAAATTTACCAATCGACATCCCAAACTGCTTACGCACATAACCGTATGCTCCTGTGGTGCGTGCAGTGAGGTGGCCAATCGCCGTGCCCAATGCAGGTAGGGAAATACCGCGCCCAGCGGAAAGACACTCCACCAACATACGCCAGCCTTTGCCTGCGTATTCCGCCCCGCCTATCAACCAATCCATTGGAATGAACACATCTTGTCCGCGTGTTGGGCCGTTCATAAAGGCTAAGCCTAGTGGGTCATGACGTTCACCAATCTCAACCCCTTCATGGGAAGCTGGGATCAGCGCACAAGTAATACCGATATCTTCTTTATCACCCAGCAGATGCTCTGGATCGTTTAGTTTAAACGCCAACCCTAGTACCGTTGCGACTGGCGCAAGCGTGATGTAGCGCTTGTTCCAACTCAAACGAACGCCTAAAACGTCTTTGCCTTCATGTTTGCCGTAACAGACCACACCTTGATCGGGAATACCACCCGCATCAGAACCCGCTTCTGGTCCGGTCAGGGCAAAACAAGGAATGTCAGTGCCATCAGCCAAACGAGGCAACCAGTAATCTTTCTGCGCTTGAGTACCGTAGTGTGACAACAGTTCACCTGGGCCTAATGAGTTAGGCACCATCACGGTTACCGCGGTACTGATGCTGCGTGTAGCAATGCGTGACACGATTGTGGAGTTGGCCAGCGCAGAGAATTCGCGGCCGCCATACTCTTTCGAAATAATCAGCGAGAAGAAACGCTCTTTACGTAGAAAATCCCAGACCTCTTTGGGCAGGTCGCGATCTTCTTTCACTATCTTGTAGTCATCCAATATGCTGAGCAGGGTTTCTAGCTCGTTATCGATGAAAGCCTGCTCTTCTACCGATAAGGTGGGGTTGGGGTAATGGTGCAGTTTGGTGAAATCGGGTTTACCAGAGAACAGCTCGCCGTCCCACCATACACTCCCTGCTTCCATGGCTTCTTTTTCTGTTTGTGACAGAGGAGGAAGCACTTTCTTAAACATTTTGAAAGCGGGGTCGCTGATCCATTTTCTGCGTAGAGAGCTCATATTCAGATCCTTTTGTTCACTGGTTACAATTTTATTTTTGTTATGAGTCGGTTATTTATTTCGCCGCCACTCCGGCAGCGAGGTATGGAATCAGTTGATCAACCACAGACTTTGGATCAACTTTGCTTCCAAAAGCGTTTTCTGCAATCTCTGCCAGAGCCTGACTAGAGGCCATGGTAAAAACACACGTACCTAAGGTGAAATGCAGCCGCCAAAACAAAGTTTCTCGCGTTAAACTGGGATTCGCCTTAAGCACAGAATCGGTAAATAGCGTCAGTACATCGTTGTAACGATTGGTGATAAACCAACGTAAATGCCCTTGCACATCGGTATAACCTCGACCGATAAGCAACATAAAGCGGCTGGTACCGTTAGGGCGCAATTCATTGAGCGAACGGAGTGGAACACGCAGTGCTTCAAACACCTCTTCCATCTCGTAATCATTTCTTTGGTTAAGCAATTCTAAAGACAGCTTCATTTCGGGCATGAACGCTTCTAGATAGCGGTTGAGTACCGCCCGAACTAAGGTTTTCTTGTCACCAAAATGGTAATTGACGGAAGCTAGATTCACTCCAGCTTTGCTAGTGATGGTGCGTAAGGAGGTATCATTAAATCCATATTCTGCGAAAAGCCCTTCTGCCACATCAAGAATTTTTTCCTTAGTACTGCTGCGTAACGCCATTTCAATCACTCGTATCAAACATCTGTTTGAAATATACTCTCGACACATTTGATTAACAAGCGATTAACATCACATTTTTCTTCATGGTCTAACCAGAAGGTTCTAAGCTCTTGCTTGAAAGAGAAAAGCGCCTAACAAAAAATATTTAAAATTTTTTGCAAATTATCGGAACTCTTTCTCAAACCCCCAGTCTGAATAGACGTGATTGACAGAGCTTTGAGAGTTTTACTGGCCGTCAAACTTGGTTCTCGACTGACTGTCACTAATTACGCTGCTTTTTCCTTTTTATTAACTCCTATACTTGTGTACGCCCAAAACCAGATTGTTTTGGGCGTTTTTTTATTCGTTGATTTGCCGTTTTAAGCCCTCTACTTTGACTCAATCGGGTAGTCGAGGAGAGCAATCTGCGTATAATGACCAGCCCAATTCATCGCTAGATTTCCCTATGCTGATTGCACAATCCCCTATCACTGAACATCGTTTCGAAGGACAGACCTTTTATCTCAAGCGCGATGACAAATTACACCCACATTTTAGTGGCAACAAAGCGCGCAAATTGATGGCGCTGCTTGAAGGGGATTTTTCCAACATCACCACCTTAATCAGCTATGGCTCTGCACAAGCTAACTCACTTTACTCCTTTGCAGCCCTCGCCAAATTGCGTGGTTGGAATTTAGAGTTTTATGTAGATCACATCCCCACTTGGCTTAAAAACTATCCGATTGGCAACTATCGTGGTGCATTGGAATTGGGAGCTCAAATTATCGAAACACGGCCACTTGGCGCAACGCATCCTAAAGCGTTTATTGAGCAACAAAGAAATGCGGGGGCTGATTGTTTAGTGATTGAAGAAGGAGGACGCAGCACCTTAGCAGAACCTGGCATTAAACAATTGGCGATGGAAATGCTGGAATGGATCCGCCACCAACCACCTCAAGATTGGGTTGTGGCTTTACCTTCAGGGACAGGAACTACCGCTCTCTACCTGCACAAGTATCTACAGCCGCATGGCGTTGAAGTCGTGACTTGTCCCTGTGTGGGCGATGAGTCCTATTTACGTGAACAGTTTTTAATGCTTGGTGAAAGCTCTCACCCCACTATTCTGACCTCTACGACTAAGCACTACTTTGGTCACCTCTACCACGAAGACTACCAAATGTGGCAGCACTTGCTTGCGCAAACTCATATTGAATTTGATTTGCTGTATGACCCTTTGATGTGGCGCTTACTGCTGCCTTGGAGAGAAGAGAACCCAGCCCGAAACTTGCTTTATCTACACCAAGGCGGTTTACTAGGTAATGAAAGCATGTTGCCACGCTATGAAAGAGAATTTAGCTAAATAAGGTTGGAGGGTTGAATGCGAAACACGATGGGGATAATGGCTTTACTCAGTTACAGCGTGACATTACACGCCGCTCCGACCACCACCACTTTACCGATCGTGGTTAGTGATGATGTCGCCAAACGTGTTTGCTATTACCAAGATCAAGCCTATTCGGAAGGTGCAGTGATCTTGGTGGGTGAGATTTACCTTTCTTGTCAGCGAGCCAGTGACTTTGAAACCAACGGCCCGCTGAAATGGTTGCCAATGAATGGACAAACCGGCAAAACGACTAAGCCTAAGCTAGTCCACCCATAAGGGTGTATTTGATTTCAAGATACTCTTCAAGCCCATGCTTTGCCCCTTCTCGGCCAAGACCAGACTCTTTGATGCCACCAAAAGGGGCTAACGCGGTTGAAATCAACCCTTCATTGATACCCACAATGCCCGCTTCCAATGCTTCGCTCATGCGCCAAGCACGGCTCAATGACTGGGTATAACAATAGGCAGCCAAACCAGAATCAGTAGCGTTGGCTCGTTCGATCACCTCTTGCTCAGAGCTAAAACGGAACAGTGCTGCCAATGGCCCAAAAGTCTCTTCACTCGCCACACGCATCTCATCCGTCACTTCGGTTAAAACATGTGGTAGGAACAAACGACTTCCCGCTTGAGGAAACTCTCCAAACACGACTTTTGCCCCTTTACTTTGTGCATCAACGATATGGGATATAACTTTAGCAACGGCAGCCTCATTGATCAGCGGACCGATGTTTACACCTTCATCCAAACCATAACCGACTCTGAGCCTACTGACACGATCCACCAGTTTGGCCACAAATTGATCGTACACCGCATCATGAACATAAATCCGGTTAGCACACACGCAGGTTTGCCCTGCATTCCGGAATTTTGCCACCATCGCACCATCAATCGCGGCATTGATGTCGGCATCCTCAAACACAATAAACGGGGCATTTCCACCAAGCTCTAGAGACAGTTTTTTCACGCTGTTGGCACATTGTGCCATCAACAATTTGCCTACCCCCGTTGAACCTGTGAAAGAAAGTTTGCGCACCATTTTGCTTTCGGTTAGTGCTCGCCCAACCTTGATGGCATCGCCAGTCACAACTTGAAACAAACCATCGGGGATGCCAGCCTGTTGCGCGAGATCGGCCAACGCTAAGGCGGTAAACGGCGTATCCGGTGCAGGTTTTAACACCACAGCGCAACCAGCTGCAAAGGCAGGTGCACATTTACGGGTAATCATCGCCGCGGGAAAGTTCCAAGGCGTAATCGCGGCAACAACACCAACTGGCTGACGTGAAACCAAAATACGCGCATCGTTTTTATGGGATGGGATCAACTCGCCATATGCACGTTTGGCCTCTTCGGCATACCATTCAACAAAACTGGCGGCGTAGTGAATTTCTCCTCTGGCTTCTGCCAGCGGTTTACCTTGTTCAATAGTTAATAACTTCGCCAATGATTCGTGATGCTGCTCAATTAACTCATACCAACGGCGCAAAATTTTTGCTTTAGTATCAGCCGTTTGCTGACACCAAACCGTTTGTGCTGTTTGTGCCCCCATAATGGCACGTTGGATTTCTACGTCGCTCAGCTGTGGCACAGTGCCGATGACACTACCATCATAAGGATTATCGACCCTGTGCCTTGCCGCTTGTTCGCCAGCAACCCATTGCCCATTGATAAAAGCACTTTGGTGAAACAGTGGAAAATCAGTCGGTAACATAGAGAAACTCCTTATCAAGCCGCCGTACACGAGCGCGCGATAATGGTAGATGAATAATGAAGAGCGCATCTTGCGCCTATCCATAGCAAATGAACAGCCATTCTTACTCGGAATCACCGCTCATCGGGGATCACACTTTACTGATCGTGCCTAGCATAACTTGCCACGAATATGCGCACGATTTCTTTCATCATTCGCTGTTGCTGCTGAAAACTCGGCCGTTCAATCGCTGCAAATAACTGTGGCCATAAAAATTGACCATGAAACAGGTTCATTAAGGTCGTCGCCATCAAGTTCACATCCGCAGCCATCAGTTGTTTATCCTTGCTGGCGGCCGCTAGCCAAGTGCTGAGTGCCTTATCTTTCGCTCCCATTAAGGAGAGGTATTGCTGAGTCAGTGAAGGATCACGGATAAACTCACCAACAATCATCCGCACCACATCAAGACCAATCTGCTGGTACAGCACCTCTACCTTAGCCGCAAGATAACCGAGTAACTGCTCACTGATCGAACGATGACTTTCGTATTCAAAATCAAAGTTATGCGGCTGCGCCACCAACACATTGATCACTTCGATAAAAAGCAGCTCTTTACTCCCAAAATGGCGATACAAAGTACGTTTTGAGGTTCCTGCACGTTCACAAACGCGATCCATATTAGCGGCATGAAATCCAAACTGCGTGAATTCCTCTTTAGCGGCTTCAATTAAGGCAAGGTTTTTTTGTTCACTAAGCTTCATGCAGCATTCTTTCTCCGAGGTTATCTGGCGCTACTATAAAACGGCAAAAGGTACACTTACAAGTTTACTTTCTGCCATTTTTCGGAGTATGATCCCCAAAAATGGCGTTCAGGGATCAGAAACCATTGTTGGTAGTCTGCTACGAAGCAAGACATTTCCTTTATTTCCCAGATGGTTAACAGCTGAGTCAACTGAATGATATTAAGAACACTCGTAATACTGATGCTCTACTCTCTTTCTCACCCAGTGTGGGCAGAGACGTTTTCTCTGCCGATCTGGAAAGAAAAAGCGCAAGCACTCGGCTATGAATTGCCCAAACCGATAGGCTTTAGCCTGAGTTACATGACGATGGAACAAGGGATTGATGTTGATTCGATTGCCTTGCAAGGGCTTGGACGGTTACCGCTTAAACTCCAGGCCGAACCAGGTCGTCAGCACACCGAAGTGCTGACCCTACGTGCCGATGCTTGGATATTCCCATTCCTCAACCTCTATGGTTTGGTGGGAAAATTGGATGGTTATTCAACCACAGATGTCAATGTTAAGTTTCTCGGTTCCACAACCCCGATTAAAGATTTTCGCCTTGATCTCGATGGCTACACCACTGGAGTTGGCGGGGTACTGGTAGGGGGCTACCAAAACTGGTTTGCCTTAGTGGATGCCAGTTTCACACAAAGCCGTTTAACCGTGATTGATGGCACCATTGATGCGTTAGTGATTTCACCTCGAGTGGGTTATGACTTTTACAAGCATGGTTACCCACTGCGACTTTGGGCCGGAGCCATGTACCAAGATGTTGAGCAAACGCTGCAAGGCTCACTTGCCGATTTAGGGCTGCCAAGTCAGCTCACCGCTTTACTACCTAAAGAGGCGGGATTTGTTGTTAAACAGCATTTACGAACACCCTGGAATCCATTGGTTGGTCTACAGTATCAAATTAACGACTGTTGGTATTTGCTCGGCGAGTTGGGATTAGGCGATCGTCAAAGCCTATTTTTCTCTCTTGATCGCCGTTTCTAATCTGTCATTCACACGCAATACGTCTTCACGTTGAGACATTGAGGAGCAAAACATCATGACTAGGCCTCTTATTTGTTCACTGCTATCACGCCGCACCTTACTCAGTTCGGTGATGGCATCCGCACTACTGCTCACTGGCTGTGGTGAAGCACCACAAGTCAGCGCCCCCGCTCCTGTGGTAAAACCGGCCCTAATAGAAATTATCGCTAACCAACGCGCTTCCGATCTCACTTTTAATGGTGTGGTGAGAGCAGCGCAGCGTGCCGATCTGGCGTTTCGGATCAGCGGTCGCTTGACTGATATTGCAGTGAAAGAAGGGGACCAAGTTAAGAAAGGGCAACGGCTAGCAACCTTGGATGCAAGAGATGCCAAAACGGCTCTCGAAGCAGCACTGCTTGAACTAAAAAACACCGAGCAAGAATACCGCCGCGCCAAAGCGATTTTTGAGAAAACCCAAGCGATTTCTAAAGCTGAGTTGGATAAAGTCACCAACCGCTATGACCTTGCCAAAAACCGAGTGGAAGACGCCAAACGCAAACTTGAGTACACCCAAATTACTGCGCCTTTCGATGGCATCATCAGTGAAAAATTGGTCGAGAATTTTGCTCAAGTACAAGCCAATCAAGTGATCATGACACTGCAAGATCTGAGCGATTTAGAAGTGGCGATTGAGATTCCCCATCGAGTCATGATCTCTGGGGTAAGAAATACGCGAGCGATTGCCGAACTGAGCGCCATTCCTGGCCAACAATTCCCTCTACAATTACGCACCTATTCGACTCAGGCGAACTCGGATTCACAAACCTACTCGGTGGTACTTGGTTTTGAAGATTTGAAAGGGTTCCGCGTAATGCCCGGAATGTCTGCCAAAGTCATCCCAGTGCAAGAGGACAACGCCAGCGAAAGTCGCTTAATCACCCTCCCCATCACCGCTTTGGTTCCGGATAACCAAGGCAAGCAGTTTGTCTGGGTGGTGAACGCCCAAGACCATGCCGAAAAGCGTTATGTCGAAATCGGTACTACTTATAAAAACCGCGTGGTGATCAAACAGCACTTACAACCGGGAGAGCGAGCCATCATCGCAGGTGTCTCCAGTGTAAGAGAAGGCATGCCAGTACGCCCATACACGGATAATAACGGAGCCCAATAATGGACATTGCACGTTATACCATTGCGAAACGCACCAGCGTTTGGGTGCTGATTGCCCTCACCTTGATTGGTGGCTACATCAGTTATCTAAAATTAGGTCGCTTTGAAGACCCTGAATTCGTGATTCGCCAAGCGGTGATTATTACCCCATATCCGGGCGCAACGGCGCAAGAAGTCTCCGATGAAGTCACCGATGTAATTGAAGGCGCGGTGCAAGCACTGCAAGAGCTGAAGGAAGTGAAATCGGTTTCGATGCAAGGCCGCTCCGAAGTAACGGTTGAGATCAAACTCGAATTTGCGAAATCCTCAGCTCAACTGCAACAGGTGTGGGATAAGTTACGCCGTAAAGTGGCCGATGCCCAACGTCAGCTCCCTCCTGGTGCCGGTACTTCCATCGTTAACGATGATTTTTCCGATGTGTATGCGCTATTTTATGCAGTAACAGGCGAAGGCTTTAGCGACAAGCAGTTGCAAGACTATGTCGATACTCTGCGCCGTGAACTGGTGCTCGTGCCAGGGGTTGCCAAAGCCGCCACGTTAGCCGAGCAGCAAGAGGCGATTTTCATCGAAATGTCCAGCGAGCGTATGGCGGAGTTTGGCCTTTCGGTTGAACGTGTTTTGCAAGTGCTGCAAAAGCAAAGCTTGGTGACGGTAGCCGGCAGTGTCGATGCCCATCAAATGCGTATTCCAGTGATTCCCACTTCTAACATCAGCTCGCTTGCCGATCTGAAAAATTTACAAGTCGCGGTGGGCAGTAATAATGCCGTGGTTCGCCTTGGTGATATTGCCAATATTAGCCGCGGATACACCGAACCCACATCCATGCTGATGCGTTATAACGGCCAACGCGCGATTGGTTTTGGTATCTCCAATGTGACGGGCGGTAACGTAGTCGAAATGGGCGATGCCGTCAAAGCACGTTTGGCTGAACTTGAAGGCCAACGTCCGCTAGGGATGGAACTGCATGTGATCTCCATGCAGTCTGACTCGGTTCGCGCTTCAGTGGCCAACTTTATTGACAACCTGATAGCGGCTGTTGCGATTGTATTTGTGGTTCTTTTGCTGTTTATGGGTGTTCGTTCCGGCGTGATCATCGGCTTTGTTCTGCTGCTGACGGTCGCTGGCACCTTGTGCATTATGTTGATTGACGACATCGCGATGCAGCGGATTTCGTTAGGTGCACTCATCATCGCACTCGGCATGTTGGTGGATAACGCAATTGTAGTCACTGATGGCGTGTTAGTGCGCTTTCAGCAAGAGCCGAATGCAGATAAACAGCAAGTAGTGTCAGAGGTAGTCAATGCCACCAAATGGCCACTGCTTGGCGGTACTGTGGTGGGGATTTTTGCCTTCAGCGCGATTGGCCTCTCCCCTTCGGATATGGGCGAATACGCCGGCTCCCTGTTTTGGGTAATCCTCTACTCGATGTTTTTGAGCTGGGTGTTTGCGGTAACGGTGACACCTATGCTGTGTCACGACTTCTTGCGTGTGAAAGCGCAAAACCTGCAAGCCAAACCGTCCAAGTTGGTCACGGGTTATAAAAACGTATTACAGTGGGTGTTGAGTCATCGAGTCGTGAGTTGCTTGATGCTGCTCGGAACGCTCATTGCCGCGATTTGGGGCGCTCAATTCATTCCACCGGGTTTTATGCCGGAATCACAACGCCCACAATTTGTGGTGGATGTGTATCTGCCGCAAGGCTCGGACATTCACCGTACTGAACAGGTTGTCGCAAGCATTGAGAAAGAGGTGGCGCAAAAAGAAGGCATCACTAACATCACCAGTTTTATTGGTGGGGGTGGTCTGCGTTTCATGCTGACTTATTCGCCAGAAGCACGTAACCCAAGTTATGGCCAACTCCTCATCGACATTGATGATTACACCAAAATTGCGCCACTGGTTGGTGAGTTGCAAAACGAGTTAGATGCGAAATACCCAGATGCTTCGATCAAAGTATGGAAGTTCATGCTCGGTCGCGGCGGCGGTAAAAAGATTGAAGCTGGCTTCAAAGGCCCTGATAGCCATGTGCTACGCCAATTGGCCGAGCAAGCCAAAGCCATCATGCACGATGATCCTAACCTGATTGCCGTGCAAGATGACTGGCGTCAGCAAGTGCCCGTATTGCAGCCTGTGTATTCAGCGCAAGAGGCTCAACGCCTTGGTTTAACCACGCAAGAAATTAGTGCGGCCATTGCTCAAACCCTAAGCGGGCGCAATGTGGGCGTTTATCGCGAAGGTAATGACCTGATCCCGCTGATTGTGCGTGCGCCAGAAAGCGAGCGTCACCACGAACGCGCCATTGAAAACAGCGAAGTGTTCAGTGCACAAACAGGCCGCTACATTCCGGTGAGTCAGTTAGTGGATTCGGTGAACACGGTTTATCAAGATGCTTTGCTGCGCAGAATTAATCGTATGCCGACCATCTTAGTGCAAGCTGACCCCGCTCCTGGAGTGATGACAGCCGATGCCTTCAACAATGTGCGCGAAAAAATCGAGCAGATTGAGCTGCCGGCAGGTTATGAGCTGATTTGGTACGGTGAATACAAAGCATCGAAAGACGCCAATGAAGGCTTAGTGATTTCAGCGCCTTACGGTTTTGCTGCCATGATTCTGGCGGTAGTGTTTATGTTTAATGCGCTGCGTCAGCCACTGGTGATTTGGATGACCGCCCCCTTTGCCGTAGTGGGTGTCACCATAGGTTTGATTGCCTTCCAAACTCCATTCGAGTTTATGGCGATTCTCGGTTTCCTAAGCTTGATTGGCATGATGGTGAAAAACGCAATTGTGTTGGTTGACCAAGCGGATGCTGAGATCCGAGAAGGGAAAGAAGCCTACTTTGCGATTATTGATGCCGCAGTGAGTCGCGCCCGCCCTGTGCTGCTTGGTGCCTTCACCACGATTTTAGGGGTAGCGCCTCTGCTGGTGGATCCTTTCTTTAAAAGTATGGCAGTCACCATTATGTTCGGCCTGCTATTCGCCACCATTCTGACGCTAGTGGTCATTCCACTGTTCTACGCGATCTTTTTCCAAGTGAAAGTTTCAAGGTGAACGCAAAAAGCTCGCTCGCCCACTTCGCACAGAAAAATGCCTCGCCTTTAACACTCAAGGCTCCATTCGGAGCCTTGATATTTTCCTCGTCACCGACTTATTTCGCCCCGTGAATCAAAATTGATTCAATAACCAAATTCATTTATCACTAAAATAAGTAGGTGGTCATAAAATTGTGATGGGAAA
This sequence comes from Vibrio sp. RC586, assembly GCF_000176715.1. Taxonomy (NCBI): domain Bacteria; kingdom Pseudomonadati; phylum Pseudomonadota; class Gammaproteobacteria; order Vibrionales; family Vibrionaceae; genus Vibrio; species Vibrio sp. RC586. The sequence continues at coordinate 249,564 of NZ_ADBD01000013.1, forward strand.
TTCTCGCGTTTTTAAGGGCCGTTGACTGATTAAGTCTTTGAAAAGTTATCGCGAACAAGAAACTGGAGAGTTGTATGGTGATCAGTTCAAGAGCAGAGTTTAACGCTCATCTTTATCAGGATGATGAGGATTTATGGTGCGCCAAATATCGCGGCCTTGAACTCAGTAGCGTCTATCAACCCATCTTTGCGCAATCTGGCGAAATACTGGGGGTTGAGGCCCTGCTGAGAATCAAAAACACGCAAACTCAAACTCCCATCGCTCCTAATATCGTACTCGACATCAACCATCACTCAATCGAAGAATGCATCAACCTTGACCGCTTAAGCCGCGTCATCCATATCCGAAACTTTGCGCAAAGCACCTTTACCAACTATCAGCTTTTTCTGAACATTCTTCCGGTTGCCAGTGAATACAATATGGCACAAGCTTACCCATCATTACTCCTTGTTGAACGAATTCGTGAACTCGGTTTAGAGCCGGAACAGGTCGTACTTGAAATCACCGAATCGGATTCCGCTAATGAGGAGCTGCTGCGTCAAGCAGGGGAATACCTCAAAAAATCGGGGTTTCAAATCGCGATTGATGACTACGGAAGCTTTGCTTCTGACATTCGGCGCGTTGATTTGATTCACCCTGATATCATCAAGCTCGACAAAGGGCTACTGGATGAATATTGCTGTGGCCAAACCCACGTTTTTGATGACATTTTTCAGCTTTGCCAAGCAACCAATACCCCTGCCGTTATCGAAGGTATTGAGCGCTCAGAACAGCTTGAGTTAATGAAAAACTTAGGTATTCACTACTTTCAAGGCTACTACCTAGCTCGCCCCGCCACTTTGCTTCAACTGAATACCCCATAGCTTAAAAAAACAAGCAGGGCATTGCCCTGCTTGTGTTCACCTCGTCATCCAAACTTAACAACCATGTTGTAACAACGGACTCAGATCGTCACCTGCGGAGAAATATTCCGCAATACAACCGTGACGGAATAACTTTAATGGCGCACCGGCTGGGCTGTGATAATGGAGAGTGTCACCGCAAACCTCCAATAAAGTCCCTTCTGGGATCCCAACAACCAGTTCATGCGGATTTTGAATCAAAAACTCTTCAATTCGTTCATCACGAGTTTCACCCATATGGCCAGAAATTGAGGCCTCAATGTAGTGCGGGTTGATTTGGAATGGCACCAGATTCAATGCAGGCAAAATGGCTGCAGACACAATTGGCATATCGTTCGTTGTTCGAATGGTTGGGCAAGCAATGTTGGTTCCCGCACTCCAGCCAATAAACAGTTTATTGGATTTTAGAATAGCCTGACGAAGCGGACGAACCAGTCCAAAATCATGCAGTTGCTTATTCAGCACCCAAGTATTACCGCCACTCACAATAAAGGCATCGGCTTCTTCAATCGCTTTAACTGGATCTTCCGCATGATGAATACCTGAGACTTGTGCACCGAATGGGCTCAATACCTGCTCTAACTGAGCAAGGCGATCATCATAGTTTCCTCGAATCATCGCATAAGGAATAAACAAGAACCGCTTCGCTCCAGTTCGCTTAACCGCCGCCTCAATCCAATCTAAACCAAATTGCAATAATGTTTCGTTGCCACTGGCTTTACCGTTACTAAATAGCAAAATATTCATAATGTTTGTTCTCCGTGATTTCACTGCTTTTCACTGGTTAAACGAATGATGTCTTGTACTACCGCACTGGCGGCGTAAAGAGACTGAACAGGAAGATACTCATAAATCGAGTGGAAGTTATGTGCGCCCGTGAACAGATTTGGACAAGGTAAGCCTTTTTGCGATAGCACTGCACCATCATAGCCACCCCGCATCGGAATGGCTTTCATCTCAATGCCGTTACGCTGATAGGCTTGCTTGGCAATCTCCAAAATCCCAAAACGATCCTCTTGCAAGCTGTTGGCTACGTTTTCGTAGCGATTGCTGAGTTGGATGTCTACACCACCGCCCCACAATTGCTGACAACTCTCCGCCAAGCTTTGTAAAAAACGCATCCGCTGTTGGTAACCTTCCTGAGTAAAATCACGCACGTCCAGATTCAACACGGTTTTCGCACTATTTCCTTTGAGCTCTTTGACCCAGTAATACCCTTCTCGGCCTTCCGTGTATTCCGGTGCTTCGCCAGCGGGCAGCATGGCAATAAATTTATGTGCCATCAGTAACGAGTTTTTCAGCTTACCTTTGGCCGACATGGGATGCGCAGACTGACCCGTAAACGTCACCACCACATCACCTGCATTCCAGTTTTCACACACAAACTCGCCAATGCCACAGCAATCCAACGTGAAGCCGAAATCCGCATTGAAAGCTTGCACATCAAAGGCTTTCGCCCCTCTTAAGCCCTGTTCTTCATCCGGTAAAAAAGCCACTTTTACCGTGCCGTGTTTCTGCTCTGGATGCGCTTGAAAATACTGAAGTGCATCCATAATCGCCGCGATCGCCGCTTTATCATCCGCACCCAACAAGCTCGTTCCATCCGTTACCAAAATGTCTTGGCCTCGGTATGCTGCCAAATCAGGAAATTCACTCTCGCGCAGATAAATGCCCAGCTCTTCATTCAGGCAGATCGCGTCCTGATCATGCCGCTTAATCTGCGCCCGCGTATCATTGGCTTGCTCTGCACTCGTATCTAAATGTGCAAAAAAGGCAACCGTAGGGGCTTCATGTTCAATATTGGCTGGTAGTGTTGCGGTAACAATTGCCGTATCAGCAACCTGCACATCCACCAAGCCCAGTTGTTCTAATTCACGCGCCAATTGTTGTGCTAACACCCTTTGACCGGGTGATGACGGCATCACCCCTTGCGCCCCTTTGAGCCGATCTGTTGTGGTATTGATTTCGGTATAACCAATGAATCGTTCAACAATATTCATGATCGCCTCCTAAATGAACAGCTGTGAAGCCAGAAGAACAGTGACCAGTCCACCTAACATCGGGATAACAGTACGCTTGGCAAGTTCAATCGGCGAGACGTTGGCCACTGCCCCACACGCGATAATGACCCCGGCAACCGGTGATGCTGAACGCATTAAGCCTGAAGCAAGCTGCATTGGCATCGCCACCGCCGCAATCGGAGCGCCAACTTGTGAAGCCACTTCTGGAGCAAGGTTAGAGAAGCTAAAGAAAGAAGCATTGCCAGAGCCAGAAAGCAAAGTCACCAGCACAATAATGGATACCAACACCAAGACCATAGCGATATAACCAAAGCCTAAACTTGAGGCTGAATCCAGTAGTAAACTGATAAAGCCGATAGTTTCTAAGCCAGTAACAAACACTTGGGCTGCTATGATCAAGCTCACCACGCTTGCAAACACGCCACCCATACCATCGAGATAGACACGTAAGGAAGCGGCAACCGTTTTACCATCACGCGTTAAAAGGTAATCAAACAGCATAGAGACAAACAGTGCAATGAACATTGCTGTCACCACATTCATGGTGATCGTATCAATACCAAATTGGCTAAAAGTCAGGAGCAGCATCAAAGGTAATACAGGGAAGATGGCAAACCACTTAGGCACAACACGTTGTTCTTTTTCTTGAATATTGAACTCACTCTGCACGCCTTTCTCTGCATCTTTACGATCAAAATAGCGTTGGCAGACAAAATGCAAACTCGCAATAACCACCATAGCAGCGATAGAAACCTGCAATTGATAGCTAACAAAATAGGTTGCCACATCAATACCCGATACCTCTGCCGCTTTGTTCGCCGCCGAAGATGCAGGGCCTAAATCCAAGCAACCCGTGGTAGCTACTACCGCCGCTGCTGCCGCAGGGTTACACCCCACCCCAACGAGAACTGGGTACATAGCGACTAACAACAGTAATGATAAGCCTGTTGCACTTGGAATAAAGATATTGATCAATTGCCCCGTAATATACGCCATGGCTAAAACCAAATACGGGTTTTTGATGTAAGAGAGCGGCTTGGTTGCCATTTGTACCATAGCGTTAGCAGCACCGATATGGCTCATGTATTTTGAAAAACCACCGACAGCCATAATAATCAAACCCAATTTGGCTAGAGTCGAAGACGCAATGACATGAATAATTTCAAAAAAATCAACAATAATGGAGCCTGTTGGCTTGCCCCCTTTGGGCATAAAATCCGCATCACCATTAATCACGCCTAGCATGATCATAAATAAACCGGAAAGCAGTAAAACTGCCTGAGTATTATATTTTTTAATAATAAAATACCCAACAATAAAAATAATAGGTATCGCTAAGTATGTAATCATCTTACACCTCATTTGTTTAATTAGGCTTATTAAAACAACTGACTAGTTTTTATGTTTTATTAACTTTCTTTGAAAATTTGAAAATCATTAAAAGTATCTTCAATTCTTCGGAATCGCTTATCTTTATCGTTGGTTATCGACATTCCCTTTATCAAGGCCTCAATAATAGAAAATCCTGACGTTCGATTATTAAATAATCCGTCGCTATGGCTTTCTGCCGTAAATTGAATATCACTATAAGCAACAAATGGATTAACCTGCTGATCAGTTAGCAGAATTACTTTTCCTCCATTCTGTTTAAACCAACGTACACAACGAATCGTAATGTTGGAAAAACGGTGGTATGAAATGGCAAATAGCGTATCGGCAGGTTCAACATCCACTAATTGATGAGGCAAGGTGGAAGGATCGGCTTTTAGAAAAATCACATCCTTTCTTAAATAACGCGCTAGAAGGTAGAAATAGTTAGCCAATGCTTCTGCTGAGGCACTACCCATAATGTAAAGCTTACCTTGTGGGTTCAGTAAATACTGAATTGCCAAAGAAAAGTCATCAGATTGGAGCAGTTGATAGGTTGATTCAAGATTGGAAAGCATTTCCTGGTAATGATTTTTTATAAGTTCATCATAAGGACTCTGAAGATTAAAGTTACTACAGCGATCAATCGGCGTAGTCAACTCTTGTACTAATTCTTCAGAAACTCTTTTCTTAAATTCTATAAACCCGTCAAAACCTAGTCTATTTAAAAACCGGCCGAGCGTTGCTTTACCAACCCCCATTTGTTGGCAAAGCTCATCCATTTTCGCAAATGGCAGCATGGTGTAATTTTTAATGAAATATTCAATAATCAATTTCTCTGCCGGAGTCATTGATTTTAAATTATTGACATTACTAATAAACACTTGCTTATTCATCATTTTCCCAAAGAGTGAATAATATGGGAGAATTTTCCTATATGTGAAATGCAACCTTCAAGGGAATGTACTTTTCCCATTATTAAACTGTGACCACAGTAAGCAAATAAATTCAAAAGCAACATTTAAAAACAAAATGAACAACATACTGAAACCAACGGATAACAAAGGTGTGTTAACTTAGAACCCCAAACAATTTGGTGTTACAGGTAGGCGGTAAGTGAATAACAAATTTTATCTGAAAAAATTTGCGCAATAGGTGCTTCAAGTAGGAAGGGAATAGTAAAGCATTGCAATTCGAAGTTCGTTCAGGCACGTCCTCTTTGACATCGATATTGATGTGATTTTACCCACTCCAGCTACTTTGTAAGCAAACGCACTCAATGCGCGAGTTTTTTTCGGATTTCTGCTTGACCATCCACAGGAGAATCATTAAATTAGCGCCTCGTTAGCCAAGCGGTTAACGATTCGGTGAGTTGTCCGAGTGGCTGAAGGAGCACGCCTGGAAAGTGTGTATACGGCAACGTATCGAGAGTTCGAATCTCTCACTCACCGCCACATTCATGAAAAAGACGCCTTAGGGCGTCTTTTTTGCTATCTATCTCCAAGCGACTTGGTGTTGCAAGTAGGTGGCAAACTCAAGTCGCAAAGCGATAGCACCTCATCATCCTTTACTCTGTTTCGAGCACAACCCAATGAACCGTAAAAAGAAAATTAATCAAACATTGCAAAAACGCCTTAAAAAGCAACATGCGAAATTGCATCCTAGCAACAAGCCTCGTTATATTTCTAAAGCAGAGCGAGTTAAATTAGCTGCAGAACAAGAAGCGAATACTGATCTCGCTACCAACGATTCAACCCCTGAACAACCCTCGCAGAGCGATGGCACATTACAGTAATAGGCTATGCTCAATCGGGTGAAATTGATTGGCGACATCAATTAAGTTTTGGGCGGTCAGTTTCGGCACACCATACACTTCCACTTTAACCTGAAACCGTTGCTGAATTCTGGTGACCAAAGGCTCAAAATCACCATCACCAGAAACGAGCACCACGGTATCCACTTCTTGAGCTAATTCATAACCATCAAGGGCAATCCCGACATCCCAATCCCCTTTCGCGCTGCCATCACTACGTTGGATAAAAGGTTTCAGCATTACTTCAAAGCCAATCCCTCGTAAAATATGATGAAATTGCCTCTGCTGGGGGTCTTTGCTCGCAATCGCATAAGCATTGGCCTTCACCACAGCACGACCTTGTGTCGCTTGCGACCAAAACTGATTGTAATCAAAGTGCCGACCATAGCGTTCTCGGCAGGTGTAATACACGTTTTGTACATCAACCAGAATGGCAATTTTTTCCATTACTTCCTACTTAGTTATTGTTGATTCAAGAGCCAGCATCGAACCTATTCTACGCCGTTGAGTGCCGCTACAACTACCGCGCCTCGAAAGCATAGGAATTAGCTAAAAGTGGAGATATACAGCGCCTCAACCTTATCGCGAGCCCACTGGGTTTTGCGCAAAAACTTGAGCGACGATTTAATCGATGGGTCGCTGGCAAAGCAATTGATGTTGATGCGCTGATGTAAGCCTTTCCAGCCATAATGCTCCACCAAGCGAGTGACGATTTTTTCTAGGCTTAGGCCGTGCAGCGGGTTATTAACTTGTTGGTTCATTAGATAGTTCTCTGTGAAAATCCGCTCTTTATCAGGCGGTAGATTGGGATAGGCAATTAAGCGGCGCCCCCCTTGATGGCATGAAGCCGCCAATCTTACTTCAGTACCCCTAGCGCTTTCAATTTGTGATAGAGGGTATTTTGGCTCAGTCCGAACAAACGTGACGTTTGGTTAATGCTGCCCAGCGTTGCTTGGTAGGATTTGAGTAATGTGAATCCTCTGGGTTGCTTCTAGAGGATCCGAGTGAAATCAATCGGCCAACAGCGCTGCTACTTCAAGAAGGAAAGATATAGAACGATGAATATCACACTTAATCGTGTGTGGTACAAATCTATAGTGAGTGAATTATTTTTGCTATTTCAGTAAAACTCCACATCCCTTAATTTTAGCTCATCAGTTAAATACTTCATGAGCCAATAAATGATCACCGAACTCACCAACGTCCATTTAATTAAAGGCAATCTTCAAGCAAATAGTAAAAATGAAGTTTTTGCAGAATTGGCACAAATGTTACTTGAGAATAACCGCATCAGTAACAAAGAGGATTTTTTAAACGATATTGAAATACGTGAAAGATTAAGTGTCACCTCAATGGATGGCATCGCCTACCCTCACTCAAAAAGTAAAGCTGTTACAAAACCTGCCATCGCTGTTGGTGTAAAGCGCGAAGGCATCGAGTATGGCGACGAAGAGGGCGTCAAACCGACCGTATTCTTCATGATTGCCTCACCCGATAACGGTGCCGACCACCATATTTATGTTCTTCAAGAATTATTCGGAAAATTTAGCGAAGAGTTTATTGAAGATATTCATAACGCAAAAGACGAACTTCAAATTCTTAATATTTTAATTCAATCATAAGGCGTGAAATTATGAGTACCCTAACCGCTCAAGCTACTAATAATAGTAGCGACTTCAAAAAACTCCTCAGTACCATGAAAGGCCACCTTTTATTTGGCACCTCACATATGTTGCCATTTATTGTTGCTGGCGGCGTATTATTGGCACTTGCGGTAATGGCATCCGGTAAAGGTGCGGTTCCTGCGGACGGTTTATTGGCGGATATTTCCAACATCGGTATTAAAGGTCTGGTGCTGTTCCCCATTATTTTGGGTGGTTTCATCGGTTATTCCATTGCAGACAAACCAGCTCTTGCGCCAGCCATGATCTCTTCTGGCATCATGGCGGACATGGGCGGCGGCTTCCTTGGTTGTATCGTTGCGGGCTTCATTGCCGGTGGCGTGGTATTCCAACTTAAGAAAATCCCGCTTTCTGCCAACATGACGGCGCTCGGCGCGTATTTTATCTACCCTCTACTCGGTACGCTTATCTCTGCAGGTATCGTTCTATGGGGTATCGGTGAACCAATCAAGCTGTTCATGGCTTCGATGAATGAGTTCCTCGCTTCAATGGCGGGCGCATCTAAAGTGGTATTAGGTACAATTCTTGGCGGTATGACGGCATTCGATATGGGTGGCCCAATCAACAAAGTGGCCACGCTATTTGCTCAAACTCAAGTGGATACTCAACCATGGTTGATGGGTGGTGTTGGTATCGCAATCTGTACACCTCCTCTCGGTATGGCACTAGCCACGTTCCTGTTCAAGAAAAAATTCACCAAACAAGAACAAGAAGCGGGTAAAGCAGCCGCAATCATGGGTTCTATCGGCATCTCTGAAGGCGCTATCCCGTTTGCAGCCAACGACCCAATGCGCGTTCTGCCTTCGATTGTGGCGGGTGGTATTGTCGGTTGTGTGTTCGGCTTCCTAACCGATGTTCTATTACACGCACCATGGGGCGGTCTCATCACAGCGCCTGTATCAAGCAACATTCCAATGTACGTTGTGGGTATCGCACTAGGCTCACTAACAACCGCACTTATCGTTGGCTTCTGGAAACCAGTAGCTGAAGAAGAAGCAGAAGATGAAGTTGCTTCGGTTGCACCAACCCTAGCTCAAACAGCGCCAGTAGCTGGCGAAGGCGAGTACGATATCGTTGCTGTCACTTGTTGCCCATCTGGCGTTGCTCACACCTTTATGGCAGCCAAAGCGCTTGAGAAAGCAGGCGCAGCAGCGGGAATCAAGATCAAAGTAGAAACTCAAGGTCAAAACGGTATCCAGAACCGCATCACTGATCTAGATGTCGCCAATGCGAAACTGGTTATCCTCGCTCACGACATCCAAGTGAAAGATGCACACCGTTTTGCCAACGCGAAAGTCATTGAATGCTCGACCAAAGAAGCGATGAAAAAAGCCGCCCAACTTATCCAAGCTTAACCCTTAAGCTCCTCCCCCCCAGAGCCCTTTCCCCTAAAGGGCTCTTTTTCTATCTCATAGTGTAGTGATTCAGAATGTTATCGCTTTATCTGCACCAATCCCGCGGCATTTAAAATCGCGTCTTTCGTTGTCACGTCAATGACTTTAATGTGCTTGAAGCGTTCTGGTTCTTTAATCGCCACATCGTGCGCAAAGATCACCAGCTTCGCTCGTTGCACATCTTTGGCCGTGATTCGATTGATGATGCCGTTGGCGCCTTGTGTTTCTACTTTGATTTTCACTCCCGCCAGACAGGCGGCTTTTTCAAGTGATTTCGCGGCCAAGAAAGTATGCGCCACACCAGAAGGGCACGAAGTGACGGCAAGAATATCGGCTTGGCCTTCCCCCACTACCGAAGAGTATGCCGGTATATCGCCTGGCGAATTCTCGTCTTCATTGACGGTTTTCTTCAGAGCAATGGCGATCAGTGCCGTGGTCATGGCACCAACAATCGTACCGACGATGTAGCCAATTTTTCCATCAACGACAGGAAGCACAATCCAACCACCCCAAGGAGCGTGATTGAGCACTTGAAAGAGAAAACCAATCACGTTACCAACAATACCACCCGCAATAATTGCAGGCAGCACGCGCGCGGGATCCGCCGCGGCAAACGGAATCGCCCCTTCACTGATGCCAATCATACCCATGATGCCCGCCGCTTTTCCGGCTTCACGCTCGTCCCGCTTGAATTTACTTGGTGACAATAAGGTCGCAAGCGCCATCCCCAATGGTGGGGTACAAATGGCAATCCCCACCCCACCCATTAGCCAAGGTTGGGTGTTGACTTGAGTTTGGGCAAAAAGCGTGGCGACTTTATTGATTGGGCCGCCCATGTCAAAGGCAGTCATCGCCCCCAATACCGCTCCGAGCACCACTTTGCCGGAATCGGCCATCGACGCCAAAAATTGATTGAGCCACAGCATACCGCTGGCAATCGGTACGCCGATTAACCACATCACAGCACCACAGGTTACAAACGTCCCCACCAGCGGATAGATGAAGATGGAACCCAGAGAACTCATGCTGTCGGGGAGAGCAATTCTTTTCAGCTGACGAACCACAAAGCCTGCAAAAAAACCCACGATGATCGCGCCAATAAAGCCGGTTTGATATTGGTTTATTGCAACCCAGGTACCAATCATGCCGGGGGCCAAACCGGGTTTATCTGCCATCGAATAAGCGATATAACCACCCAATACCACCGTAAATAGGGTTAAACCGGCAATACCCATTTGAGCGATATCCGCCAACACGCCCTCTTCTGGCACCGCTCCGTGACCAGACATCATCACTGAAAGCGAGAGTAATACCCCACCCGCCACGATAAACGGCATCATGTGAGAGGTACCAAATAATAGATGCTCTTTAACGCGAGCTAAACTTTGTGCCATTGGGCTCAGCGGCTGGTAATCGGCATAATCCATTACCGGTGTAGAGCTTAATGTTGAGTAGTGTGGGTGAATGAAAAGAGCGAGCGCCTGCTCAACACTTTCTGCGGATTTAAGCTGTTCAACAAATCCCTCTTCAATCAATTTACTGGAGATTTGTGCCAATACTTCAATGTGGTGATGATCTTCTCCATCCGGTGATGCCAGCATAAAAAACACATCAGAAAGCTGACCATCTTCTGCACCGTAATCGATCCCTTGGCGGCTAATACCCACGACGACTGCAGGCAACGCCACCGCAGCACTTTTCGCGTGTGGAATGGCAATCCCTTCTTCAAACCCTGTATTTCCGATCTCTTCTCGTCGCCAAATGTCGTTTAAAAATTGCTGCTTATCAGTCAATTTTCCTGCGTTATCGAGTAACTCAACCAGCTCAATCAGAACATCTTCTTTGTTATTGGCTTTCAGATCTAAACAGATGATTTCAGGTTCGATCAGATGGGTAATATCCACAATTGTTTTACCTTACTGTTGTTTGAATTGGCATTGCCATCCCGATGCGCCTCACGTACGCGCGTGGTTAGAGTAACGAGCGATACTCCTTCAAGACACAGGACAAAAGATGCAATAACTGGATTAATGTAACATTCGATTTGAACTGTGAACTGGGTCTTGGCCGAAAACGGAGTATTTGCCAAGCGCTATGTTACTATCGCCGCAAAAATAACAATGAGGGATTTCCATGAAAATTGTTGCGGTCACCGCCTGCCCAACGGGCATTGCTCATACTTATATGGCGGCCGATGCTTTGACCAAAGCCGCACCAAAGTACAATGTGCAGATCAAAGTGGAAACTCAAGGTGCGATGGGTATCGAGAATCCTCTCACGCCTTATGACCTCTCTCATGCCGATAAGGTGTTGATCGTCTCCGATATCGACATCGAACAGCCTGCACGATTTGAAGGGATGAAGGTGGTGAAGCTCTCGATCGAAGAAGTGCTACTCAATGTCGATAAAGTCTTTCTCGCCCACTGCCGCTGATCCTTGGCATGATGCATGAATTCCAAGTCACCTTCTTGGTGAATGATGTGAATGCCAGCGCCCATGTTGCCCAACCGCTGTCTCGCGTTGCGCGTAAGTTCAAAAGTACCCTGCACATCATCAACATCACCCGAAACCGCAGTGCTGAACTCACTAAATCTCTCGCAGTATTGCAGGTGGGGTTACAAGAAGGCGATTTATGCCAAATCACTGCCATCGGCATTGATGCTGAACTCGCCTGTTTCGTGATTAAAGACATGCTTTCTGCGCATTACACTGTCGTGGGCTCCAAGATCAACTATGAGTTCTCTAGCCTGTTCGCCGAGCGCCTGCCACAAATATGCCCGCCGAGTGAGGTCAAATGGCACTATGCCAAAGCCCATACCGAACTTACCAAATTTGAGTGTTTGAAAGGGTTAGCGCAACTGATCTACCCCATTTCACCCGATGAGTTGATTTTGGCTTTTATCAAACGTGAAGAACGCTCTTCCACCTGCGTAGCGCCCGGGATTGCGATTCCCCATGTGATGTTTGCAAACATAGAACACATTGCGGTTGCCGTTATTAAGAATGATGAGGCGATGGACTGGGCCTCTCAAATGGGAGAGGTACATTTAGCGATTGCTTTGGTGATGCCGAGTAAGCCCAATCGAGAGCAAATCATTACCGCAACCAACCTGACCCGAAATTTACTGTGCGATCAAATGGTGGAACGTCTACTGCTGACACGCAGTGGCGTTGATTTACAAGCTCTGCTGATGTACGCGATGTCACGCCTGTTAAATTGAAGCGCGATAATCCGTTGGTGTACGGCCTGTACGATTTTTGAAAACGCGGCAGAAGTAATTCACATCTTTAAACCCACAGCGTAGCGACACTTCATTGAGCTTAAAATTGTACTTTTTCAGCATAAATTTTGCTCTATCAACCCTGACCCACGTAATGTAATCGGCCAAGGTCATATGCCCTTGCTGACGAAACAGTCTCGATAAATGGTTGGCAGAGATACTAAAACGCGAAGCAATACTCTCTCGCGTGATCGGGCGGTGAAAATTCTCTTGGATATAGATACAGATCCCTTGGTAGAGATCCTGCACTCGGTTTTGTGGCTGCTCTGTCGGCGCATTCAACATCGTCTGGGTATATTGAAGGAGAGCTTGCAGCAACAGCTCATCCATCGGCTTTTTATGATTCTCACGCGCCAATGAGCTGAGCGCTTCTAAGATGTTATCAATAGCAAACCCTGAGCGCGTTTGGATACTGTGCTTTTGAATATCATAAAAGTTGGCTTCGCCTTTGCGCTTACTGACAAAACTCAGTCCTAGTTGGCGGCGTCCAAATAACATGCTCAACACTGAGCAATCGGTATCCCAGTTCGGTTTATTCCAACAGTTAGCTGGAATAAAAATCGCATCTCCGGCTTTGGCAATTATTTTCGTGACTTTACGGTCATGACTTTCCATTTCATTTATATACTCTCCACCTAAGACCAATTCTAAGCGTGGAAAATTCACCTGATAGCTGAATTCAGGCGGTGTATGAAAATCACCCGCAAACCAAATATGATGAAATGATTCACGCTCATTAAGCACCGAGGAAATCAAATCATCAAATATCATATGCAAACTCTCACTTCGTCATCGCACTTTTATTAACGTCAGGTATACCCCGAATGCCATTGAGTCTCTTTGAGCAACATCACACTCAAGCCAGAATGGTACAATAATCCAGTTTTAACACCAATTCTCTAGCACAAATCTCCACCACGAATAACAACAAACACATTATAAACAAATGAAAATTAATGAATTAATCCTATACTCATTACTTAAAATTGGCCTTACTACCCCAACAGACGCTACGAGATCTAAATCACACCAAACCAATAGCGTTACAATCCTCCAGTGAATGTTTTATTTCTGCACTAATAAGAAAAATAAAAAAATTAAAGAATAACTCTGACATAAAAATAAAATGTACAGAGGTCTCTATGATCAACCAATTGATTAATGCCGATTTAATTCAGCTTGATCTGCAAGCGAATTCCAAACAAGCCGTATTTGAAGAACTGATAAATATCCTACATGCCCAAGGGCGAATTTCAGATAAAGCGGCATTCTTAAAAGATATTCAAGCTCGTGAAGAGTTAGGTAATACCGGATTTGAAGATGGTGTCGCTATTCCGCATGCTAAAAGTGCAGCTGTGACTCAACCAGCTGTTGCAATTGGTGTCAGCCGAAAGGGTATCGACTATGGCGCAGAAGATGGTTTGCCTTCCAAGCTTTTTTTCATGATCGCCTCCCCTGACGGCGGCGATAACCACCACATTGAAGTGTTGGCCGAACTCTCTTCCAAACTGATTGAAGAAGGTTTTATCGAGGCTTTTCTCAACACGAAAAACTCAGAACAAGCACTAGAATTACTGCTGAAAAAATCCGCGCCTACACCTCTTGCAAACCAAGCAGAAAGCAAAGGGCTGATTATCGGTGTTACCGGTTGCCCAGCGGGTATTGCTCACACTTACCTTGCGGCTGAAGCACTGGAAAAAGGCGCGGCGACTTTGGGTTTTGAGATCAAAGTGGAAACCAATGGCTCGATTGGGGTGAAAAACAGCCCAAGCACGGAAGAAATTGAACGCGCTGAAGCAATTGTGGTCGCCTGTGATAAACAAGTCGACATGGCACGTTTTGCCGGCAAACGCCTCATCAAAACAAATGTGAAAGCGCCAATTCGTGATGCACAAAAGCTAATTAATGAAGCGTTAAGGGCGCCAACTTATCAAGCTGAAACGGTTAAGGCTCAATCGGTGGCAAACAAAGCCTCACAAGCTCGCTCGGATTTGTATCGCTTTTTGATGAATGGCGTTTCGCACATGATCCCATTTGTGGTAACCGGCGGCCTTTTAATTGCACTAGCTCTCGCGGTGGGTGGTGAGCCAACTGAAGCGGGCATGGCCATTCCTGCGGGCAGTATGTGGAACCAAATCCTTGAAGTGGGCGTAGTGGCCTTTACCTTGATGATTCCCATCCTTGCCGGCTACATCGCCTACGCTATTGCCGATCGCCCTGCGCTCGCTCCCGGTTTGATTGGTGGCTGGATTGCTAACAACGGCTCTTTTTATGGAGCCGACGCAGGTACAGGGTTTATCGGTGCCATCATCGCGGGTCTCTTGGTCGGTTATTTCGTGAAGTGGATTACTTCCATTAACTATCACAAGTTTATCCAACCCCTAGTGCCGATCATGATCGCGCCGATCACGGCATCGCTGTTCATCGCTGGTCTGTTCATTTTCGTTATTGGCGCTCCCATTGCGAGCCTGATGGATGGCCTCACTGCTCTACTAACTAGCATGAGTTCCGGCAACGTTATTCTGCTCGGCATCGTACTCGGTGGCATGGCAGGCTTTGATATGGGAGGCCCATTCAACAAAGTCGCTTTCCTATTCTCTGTAGGCATGATTGCCAGCGGCCAAACTCAATTTATGGGTGCGATGGCCTGTGCGATTCCCGTTGCACCACTCGGTATGGCACTCGCAACAGCGATGGGCCGTAAGCTCGAACTGTTTGAGTCTTCTGAGCTTGAAGCGGGTAAAGCCGCAGGCGCGATGGGCTTAGTCGGTATCTCTGAAGGCGCCATTCCTTTTGCGGCGCAAGACCCAATGTCAGTCATTCCAGCCAACGTGTTGGGCTCTATGGTTGCCGCTGTCATGGCATTCTCTTTTGGCATCACCAACAGTGTGGCTCACGGTGGCCCCGTAGTCGCCCTACTTGGCGCAATGAACTACCCACTGCTTGCCCTACTTTGTATGGCAGCTGGCGCGGGTGTTACTGCCATCACCTGTGTGACGCTCAAAAAAATCCGCTCACAAAAGTTTGAAGCCGCTGCGGCTTAATTCTCCCTTCCTCGCTATGGCTTGAGGTTCCACTCAAGCCATCTTTCTAACGGTGACGACAATGACTCAGATTCCGACTCTGGATACAGCCCTATCAGAGGCAGTATTCTTCCCGATGACCAACCCTATCCAAAACTACGCATGGGGCAGTAAAACCGCTTTGCAGCAGTTGTTTGATCTCGAAAATCCAACCCATGAACCCCAAGCAGAGCTATGGATGGGCGCTCATCCTAATGGCTGCTCCGGTATCGCCATTAACGGAAAAATCGTTCAACTTTCCGACTTTATTGCGCAAAATCCAAACTTGATTTTGGGTGAATATACCGCGCGGCAGTTCGGCGAACTCCCTTATTTGTTTAAAATTTTGGCGGCGGAAAATGCCCTTTCCATTCAGGTCCATCCGAACAAACAACAAGCAGAGCGAGGCTTCGCCCAAGAGGAACAATTAGGCATTGCTCTCACAGCTGCCCACCGAAATTACAAAGACCCAAACCACAAACCGGAGTTGGTTTATGCGCTCACCGAATACCAAGCCATGAATGGCTTTCGTGCCAATCAGGAAATCCTTAACTACTTTATTGAGTTATCGGTAGATGAACTCCAGCCGCTCGTTGACGCATTCCAATCCAATCCGACAGAACAAGGGCTCAGAGACTTTTTCTCAGGGCTACTCTCATTACAGGGGGAGGACAAAAACCGTGCGCTTGAAGCATTGATAGCTCAAGCTAAGCAGATTGATCTGCCACTTTTTCAGTTGATCGTCGAATTGGAAAAACAATATCCCGATGATATTGGTTTATTCGCCCCTCTGATGCTCAATGTGATTACCTTACAACCGGGTGAAGCGATGTTTTTAGACGCAGAAACGCCGCACGCGTATTTGCACGGAACGGGTCTTGAGATTATGGCCAACTCAGACAATGTGCTACGCGCAGGCCTGACCCCAAAATTCATGGATATGAATGAATTGGTGGCATGTACTCAATTCAAACATAAGCCACTTGAACAACTACGCCTTAAGCCTGAGATAATTGAGGGAAGTGAACAGTACCCGATCCCAGTTGCCGATTTTAAATTTGCCATCATCCCACCTACGGCTCAGCAAGCCATTAGCGTTCAGAGTGCAGAAATTGTGCTGCCTCTCGATTCTTCAATGATATTGCGACATGCAAATGGTGAGCAATGCCTTGTACGAAAAGGACAATCTGTCTTTATTCCGGCTTATGCTGAGCAATACACCATTGAGTGTGATGGTCGTGTAGCAAGAGCTTTTAGCGCCTAGTATTAGCCTAAAAGGCCAGTTTCACTTATTCCCTAGATCTGATTGCTCGATTTAGGGTAATAACTGAAATTGGCCAAATAAAATGGAAGGGCAGTTAACGGGACAAATGTTTAACCGTATTAACCCTCAGATACTGTATAGCCGGGAACTTTAAACCAACGGCGGCACATATCGAGGAAATAGCCGTACAACACTCCCATTCCGCAAGACACCAGTGCGTTAGTAGCCACAGCAGTAATGATTTGATCGGTAGAAGCGCCTACGATGAAGAGAATGGCGGCATAAACCGGTGATTGAAAGAGAACGTAAGCCACGAGATCGGAGAGATTCTTCATCCAACCGGTTGGGGAAATTTTGCGCCCTTGGCGAAGAACATAATCTCTAAATACACCATACGGCCAAGCAATCGCAATATTAACGGGAATGGAAAGGGTTCGGGAAGCGAGTGATTGCTGAAAGGTCATTCCTGACACAAAGATCTCAATAATCATGCCAGTTACAAAACAAAAGACAACCATCGCAAAAGTATCAGCCGCTGCATGACGAATACAAAACGGACCACGAGCTTTCATTTACATCCCCTATAAAATATATCACTACGATTTAGCCACCAAAGCCAGACATGGAGCTGCTATAAATCCAAATTAGCAGTTTATGACTCTATTAAATCACACAATTTTTAGTTTTAGGCTTCGTTTTTAAACAAGGGAAGTAAATAAAAAACCAAAAAATGAAAGCAAACTAGCATCTCAAGCTAGTTTTCGGCTTTTATCGTAAAAACATCGGTTGGTAAGATTATTTTTTGTAATTTAATTACATTAACGTGGGAAATAAACCGCTATATGTCTCATACTTGAAGCGACAAGTAGTATTGGTTATGGGTTATGTTCGTCCCCCACAGGCACAAAGCCCGTCTATACTCACGGGGATAAACTCACGGCCTCTACCAGCAACTCCAAAATAGATGGGGTATAGCACCCACCGCAGTTGTCTGTTAAA
The DNA here is from genome assembly GCF_000176715.1 of Vibrio sp. RC586. NCBI lineage: Bacteria > Pseudomonadati > Pseudomonadota > Gammaproteobacteria > Vibrionales > Vibrionaceae > Vibrio > Vibrio sp. RC586. The sequence continues at coordinate 267,350 of NZ_ADBD01000013.1, forward strand.
GCAAGGTTCTTTGGCTATCAATCAGCCAGTTCGGATAAGCACTCTGGATGGAATTGATAGAGACGCTCATGATGTTGTTCAAGAGCCAAATCCAACTCATGCTCAGCAATAGGTTTCGCGATAATGTCATCGGCTCCCGCTGAAAGCATTCGATCACGAGTTTCCTTGAACACATCAGCAGTACAACCAAATAAAAGAATATTGGATTGAGGGAACGATAATTGGCGAATTTCCCGAGTCGCCTGAATACCGTCTTTCAATGGCATATGATTATCCATCAATACCAAATCATATTGATGTTTCTGTAGAGCTAAAATAGCCTGTTCACCGTCCGTAACACTATGACATTCAAAGCCTTTATTACGCATGAAGGCTTCAAGAATCATAATGTTCGTACGGTTATCTTCCACGATCAACGCTCGCAAACCAGGGTACGTTTTGGCTTTTATCGGCTTATACTCTTCTTTGATAGGTTCGGTGATCGCCAACTTAACCCTGACTTCAAAACAGGTTCCTCGCCCCACCTCACTCTGTACTGAAACCGTACCATTCATCAACGCAGCAATCTGTTTGACAATCGCAAGCCCTAAGCCAGTGCCTCCAAAACGGCGTGTTGTGTGCGACTCAGCTTGTTCAAACGGTTGAAAGATTCGACCAAGAGCCTCTTTCGCAATACCAATCCCACTGTCTTGGACTTTAATGATTAAGTAATGCCCTTCTTGGGTTGCTTCTTCCGCCAAACCAATAGTAACAAAACCCCTTTCTGTAAATTTCACCGCATTGCTCAGTAAATTGAAGATGATCTGCCGCAAGCGTGCTTTATCACCATAGTACCAACGAGTGTCAGTAATTTCAGAGTTCAGATGAAATTTAAGCCCCTTTTCAAAACAAAGACTTGAGTAAATACTTTTGATACTACCAATGATGGATCGCAGTGGAAAAGAACTGTAATCCAGCTCGAACTTACCTTGCTCAATTTTTGAATAATCTAATATCTCATTGAGCAAAGTCATCATGTGCTCTCCCGACTCATAGAGACTGGTGAGATGCTGCCGCTGTTTTGCGGTGAGTTCATCTTTGAGTAATATCTGAGCGGTGCCGAGAACCCCATTCATCGGCGTACGTATTTCGTGAGAAAGCGTTGCCAGAAATGCGCTTTTAGCCTTCGTTGAGGCCTGTGCTTTTACTTTCTCCACTTCTAAATTAATGGTTTTCTGATTAAAAGTATCAATGAGATGACGGATCTCATCTTGGGATTTGTAACGTATATCAATGATTTCTCCCTCTCTCGACTCATTGACCTTTTTAGCAATCATCACTATCGGACGAATCCAATAATGATTAATCAAGAAATAGCCAACCATGACGCACAATAAAAGGATTGGCATCAAGCGCTTCTCTATATTGATGATTAAATTGAAAATGATTTCATCAATATGGTGAGTGGCATTGACCACTTCAATCTGCCAGTTAAACTCACCAAAATTGTAATAACTGACTAATGCATTTTCATAGATACGAAAATTATGTGAAACAATATCAACACCAAAGGCATCTTTAAGATTTACCCCAAGATTGTATTGTTCCGCAGTTTCAGCAACGAACTTAATCAAACCTTCCAACGATAAATCCACTGTTGCAACACCCGCAAACACACCATTGCGGTAATAAGGTGTGGAGACAGTAATCATCTCAACCTGTGTATAAGCATCAATATACACTGGTGACCAAAAATACAGCCCTTCCTTTTCATTTTCGGCAGCGAGATACCAACTCTCTTTATCATATCCCCCTGCTTGAGGATTATTCCAAGAGATTAATTGATCGATCTGACCATCCACCGCTTTGTTGAAAAACAAACTGTCATAGCGTTGCTGAACCATAGGAGCTAAATCTGGATTCGGCCATAGCCCGCCACTGATTATTACCCCTCCGACAACAGAAAAGAGCGAACGTAACATTCGCTCCTGCTCTTCTTTATCCAACGCACTCTTACCGATACTGGTGACACTTTGCAAAACCCCAATCGAATTATTCAATGGTTCACGGATTTGGGTGGCCAACAATTCTGCCCGAAGTGACAAATTGTTTTTCAGCTCTTTTCGAAAAGGAACTTCCAATCCCCAATAGCTTAGCGTCCCTACAATGGCGAGGAAAAAGGCTAAGTAAATAGTGAGCGCAATTATACTTTTCTTTTTGAGCGAGGAACGGATAGCCATAACCAACTGAATTACTTTTTGTTTACAAAAATTATAGCGAAAGAATTTCATCCAGCGCTGTTTTATGAGCAATTTTGCATCGAGTTTCGCACTATCTAACACTCTAACTTTCCGAAAAGAGACTTTGTCTCTCACTCAGTTAACAAGCGGATGCTCTTACCCCTCTTTCCAGATAGAATTACCACACTGATTTTTATTGAGCACCAGAACTTCATGCAAACTTTAAACGACATCCTGCTGCTGCCGGAATTAGAAGATAAATTACTCAACCAAGCTAAAACCGTAGGTTTTGTTACGGCAATGGCATGTTGTCCCAATGTGTTACCTCCCGAAGAATGGCTGCCATTCTTATGGGGCGGTGAAGAAGTCGCCCCATTCTCCAATCCAGAACAATTAGAAAACTACTTCCAGCACATCATTTCTCTGTGGAATGAAACAAGGCCACAACTGCTTGAAGGTGATTGGCAATGGCCAACTGGATATTTATTAGATGAAGCAGAGATCGTGAACCAAAACGTTCGTGATTTCTGTGAAGGGATGCTCCAAGGCTGGCAGTTGGCACGTGATGACTGGGAAGTTCTGATGCCCGAGAATAGCTCAGATAATACTCTGCTTGGCGGAGTGCTACTTTCTTTAAGCATGCTCTACGATCCTGAAACATCGATCGCAACGCTTTACGATCAAGGTTTCACAGGATTGGAGCAATTTGCTGAAATCTATAATGCCATTCCGGTTATGTTATGTGGCATAACACAACGCGGGGTCAATTTAGCTGAAGCTCAATAAGTTAACACAAGCTGCAAGCAATCGATTGACAGAAAAATGCCCATCAAATGATGGGCATTCGTAATTATGCATTCCCTTTAACTTTCATATTCAGTTGCTCGGCAAAATTTAACATGCGGTTAAGAGGTATCAAAGACTTAACTCGAAGCGCTTCATCAACAAAGATTTCGTGCTCTTTATTACCATCACGCAATGCTTTAGCAATCGCTTTCAAACCATTCATCGCCATCCAAGGGCAATGAGCACAACTGCGACATGTGGCTCCAGCACCTGCCGTAGGCGCTTCAATCAGCTCTTTATCCGGCACCATTTGCTGCATTTTAAAGAAGATGCCTTTATCCGTAGCCACAATCATCTTCTTCTGTGGTAAAGCTTTCGCTGCTTTAATCAACTGGCTTGTAGAACCCACAGCATCGGCTAACTCAACCACACTCGATGGTGATTCTGGATGTACGAGAATCGCAGCATCAGGATAAAGTGCCTTCATCTTACGCAATGCATCAGCAGAAAACTCATCATGCACAACGCACTCACCTTGCCATAACAACATCTCAGCGCCAGTTTTGTTGGCAATATAAGAACCTAAATGACGGTCTGGGCCCCAAATAATCGGTTTTCCTTCAGCATCAAGGTGCTCCACAATTTCCAAAGCAATACTCGATGTCACCACCCAATCCGCACGCGCTTTGACCGCAGCAGAGGTGTTAGCATACACAACCACAGTATGGTCAGGATGCGCATCACAAAATTCGGTGAACTTATCGGCAGGACAGCCCAGATCTAATGAGCATTCAGCTTCTAATGTTGGCATCAAAATACGCTTTTCAGGGGTAAGAATTTTGGCCGATTCCCCCATGAAACGGACACCAGCAATAATCAAAGTTTGTGCTGAATGACGATTGCCAAACTTGGCCATTTCCAGAGAATCACCAACAAAACCGCCAGTGGCTTCGGCAAGTGCTTGGATTTCAGGATCCGTATAATAATGAGCAATCAACACTGCATCTTTTTTAACTAGCAGTTGTTTTATCTCAGCGATATAAGCTTGTTTTTCCTCATTCGTAAGATGAATAGGCTTAGGGGGAAAAGGGTAAACCGTATTTATAGTATCGAGTATGTGGCTCATTGCTCTTGCTCTGCACAACTTCCATAGACGGCGCATTGTACACCCTAGAAAGCTGCAAGCAAAATTGAAAGCCCATACACAACGATGTCAAAAAGTACCTAAGAATGCATTTTTGTCAGCTAACAAAAATAGCGCATCCTGAAACAAAAAGAGCCGCATAAGCAGCTCTTGTATTTACTTCAGACTTTCTTTTGCAATCTTGGCAGAAGCACTGTCTGGATATTCATCAATAGCTTGCTGATAAAATTTGCGCGCCTGCTCTGCGTTATTGTTACGCTTTGCTATATCACCCAGTTTGACTAATGCATCCGCTCGTTTATTAGAATCTTGCTGGGAAACAACTGCAATAAAGCTTTTCGCTGCATCTTTATCTTCTTTCTTTGCAAAATAGAGCTGACCTAACCAGTAGTGTGAATTGGCAGTGAAGGTCGAATTAGGGTAGTCGGCCTGAAACTTTTTAAACGCAGCGATCGCACCTGCGTAATCGCGTTTCTTGAGGATCAAGTCCACGGCATTTTGATAAGCAGCTTGCTCATTTGCATCACTACTAAATGTACCTTGTGCAGCATCATCATTGCTGCTCGAAGGGATTTGACTTGCGGTTGAAGGTGTCTTGATCTCACCACGCAAACGATCAAGCTCTACAAACAACTCACGTTGACGCTGCAACATCTGTTGCATGTCGTAGTTATTTTTTTCAATTTGACCCCGTAATTCATTGACCTCTAGAGCCATATCATCAAGTTGCTTTTGCATTTGCAACTGCATGAGATTACGGTTTTCAAGCAAACGTTCTAGACGTTCAATTTCAGAATTCCGCGATCCACTCGCAGAACCACCGGATCCGTTGCTACTTAAATCAGATACTGGAGCGGGTGCAGCGAGCGCATAGCTCGCTGCACTTGCCAGTAACATCAGCATCACAACGTGCTTTAAGTTACTGAACATGAGGCATCACCTCAATTAGTAAACCAGAACTGCACGACGGTTTTTCGCGTACGCTTCGTCTGATTGACCTAATACTAGAGGTTTCTCTTCGCCGTAGCTAACGATAGAAACTTGATCAGCTTGAACACCCAGAGCTTCTAAGTATTTAGCAACTGCTTGAGCACGACGCTCACCCAGTGCAATGTTGTACTCTGGAGTACCGCGCTCATCAGCATGACCTTCGATAGTCACTTTCAGGCTTGGGTTTTTAACTAGGTACGCAGCGTGAGCCGCTAGCATTGCTTCGTAGTCGCTCGCGATAGTTGCGTTATCGAATGCGAAGTAGATAGTTTGGTTTTCACGCAGAGCTTGTTCTTTCAGTTCTTGCTCAGTCAGTTGACCTTGTGCGTTCAGAGCATTTGAATCAACAGTAGAAACAGCAGACTGGTTAGTTTCTGAACCTGAGTTTGCAGCGTCATTGCTTGAACTACAAGCAGTAACTGCTAAAACTGGTAGCGCAATCATTAGCCCTTTAAGAACTTTGTTAAGTTGCATTTCTTATTCCTTTCTATTAAATAGTTACTTGTTATAAAAACGGAGACCATGCTGGTGCACGTACGCGCCCATTGGTTGCCGGTAGTCTTGCTTTAAAGCGTCCATCAATGGAAACCATCGACAAAACGTTGGCCTTATTGTAGATGGAGCTGTAAATCACCATACCACCATTCGGCGCAATACTTGGGGACTCATCTAACAAGGTTTTTGTTAGAATCTGCAATGCCCCTGTTTCTAAATCCTGCTTCGCGAGATTAAAGCCGGAATCACTACGATTCACCATCACCAAGAATTTACCATCAGGTGTAATTTGACCACCTAAGTTTTGGCTACCTTGCCATGTTAAACGTTTGGTTTCACCGCTGGTTAAATTTACTTGATAAATCTGTGGCTTACCACCTCGATCTGAGGTGAAAATTAATGATTTACCATCTGGATGCCAGAAAGGCTCGGTGTTGTTTGATCGGCCACTGGTAACTTCTTTTAAGCGACGAGTTGCCAGATCCATCGTGTAGACCTGTAAATTACCAGTTTTTGATAAAACCAGCGCTAGCGTTTTACCATCTGGTGAGAATCTAGGCGCACCATTATGACGTGGGAATGATGTCAGCTTTTCACGCTGCCCAGAATAAATGTTCATCATGTAAATTTCGGCTTGCCCGTTTTGAAAACTGACGTAAGCAAGCGTCTGGCCGTCTGGTGACCAAGCGGGCGACATGAGTGGTTGTTTGGAGCGCAAAACCAAACGCTCATTGTAGCCATCATAGTCTGCAATTCTCAGTTGGTAAGGATATGGGTCCTTATCATTAACAACAACGTAAGCAACACGCGTTAAAAATGCACCGCGTTCACCAGTAAGCTCTTCATAGACGAGATCAGCGATACGGTGTGCATACTCGCGCAGGCGTGAAGCAGGAACTGTCGCCACTTTATTGAAAAGAACATGATCTTTAGATAACACCAGCTGACCATCTTGAGACAAGGCTTTACTCTGCCCTTGAGTAAGTTGACCACGCACAATATCCACTAACTGATAGCTAATAACATAACTACCTTCTGCATTTTGCGTGATGGTGCCAGTCAATAATGAATCAACACCGAGTGATGTCCATTTTCCAAAATCAATTTGCTCTTCACTGTACGGTGTTTGTGGCATTTTACTTGTCGGCACAGGGCTAAATTTGCCACTGCGCTGTAAATCAGAAGCAATCACCGCAGAAACGTCTTCAGGTAATTTTGTGGCGCCTTCCCATTTGAAAGGAACAATAGCAATCGGACGTGCCGAATCAATACCGTCAGTGATCACTAGTTCTAATGCAGCATTCGCTACATTGGTAAAACCAGTGCCTATGAGCATCAAAACAAAAATTAATCGCTTAAACACAAGCCTTCCCTTCCTTATTCAGGTGCTACTGTTAAATTAATATTCTTCAATTTTTCCACTACGTCAGGTTGATCTTTGGGTAATGGAAAACTATTTACCTGAGCTACAGCACGTTTAGTCGCTGCACACAAACGACTCTCACCATCCAGAACTGTTAAGCTGCCAAGTAGAGCACCAGTCCCTGTCGGTATGAGTTTCAGATTTACCTTACACTGTTTTCCTCGAAAACTGTCCTCTACTAGCAGGTTTTGGCGTATTAACTGTGTATAAATCGCGCCATAGCGGCCAACTTCAGAGGTTACAAACTGTTGTCGTGCCGCATTATTCTGCTGATTCTCATCACTTAAACTGCCAAATATATCATTTAGTGCGGCTTCTTGAGCTTTACGATCAGCTTCTGCTTTAGCCGCTTTCTCTTTTTCCTTTTTGGTTTTATCAGCCGCTTCTTTCGCTGCTTTCTCTTTTGCTAAACGATCTTGCTCTGCTTTCGCGGCAATTTCTTTTTCGCGTTTGGCTTTTTCTTCGGCCAGCTTGGCTTCTTTTTCACGCTCAATGCGCTGCTGTTCTGCTTTCGCCGCCGCAGCTTCCTTAGCTACACGCTCTTGTTCAGCTTTTTTAGCCGCATCTTCCTTCACTTTACGTTCGGCTTCTGCTTTTGCTGCACGCTCTTTTTCTTCATGTGCTTTTTGCTCAGCAACTAGACGCTCTTGCTCTTTTTGCTCTCGTAACTTTTCCGCTTCACGAGCCGCTTTCGCTTCTTTGGCTTGTTGCTCTTTTAACTCACGGATTCTTTCTTCTTCCGCTTGTCGATTTTTCTCGAGTTGCTCACTTTCACGGCGCAATTTATCAAGCCGCTCTTGTTCTTTCTTCGCTGCCTCTTCACGTTGACTGCGAATTTGTTGAGCTTGCTGACGAACAAGCTGAGGATCAATCACAACCGCCTCTATCATCTGTCCTGTTGGTTCTGGATCAGACATAGAAAAATCAGCGCCCCAAAGCAAAATAGCCACTAAAGTTCCATGCAACGCCAGCGAAATAGTTATCGATTTAGCATCATTACTCTTTCTGGACTTATTATCTTTCATGCTCAGTGTTCGGCCTATTACTTAAGATCCGTGAGTAGCCCTACTTTAGGAATACCAGCTCGATTCAATTCGTCCAATACCAACACAACCTCCGCGTAAGGGGTGGCAGCATCACCACCAACTGCAACTGGCGAATTAGGTTTTATTGACAGCTCTGCTTTTACACGAACAATCACATCTTCGAGTGATAAGCCGCGTTGAACTTCTTCATCATTGACGCTTAAACCAAGGTTACCCTCTTTATCAATCTCAACAATGATAAAGCTAGAATCACTCTCACCTGCCATTTCTTGGGCTGATTTCGCTGAATGCGTTTTGGGCAATTCAACGTCCACGCCTTGAGTGACAAAAGGCGATGTCACCATGAAGATGATGAGCAACACCAACATAACGTCGATATAAGGCACAACGTTAATCTCGGCGGTCATCTCACGCTTTTTCGGTTGATACCCTGCCATAAGTTATTCCCGACCAGCCATTGCTTGACGATGTAGAATTGTATGGAACTCTTCAGAAAAAGTAGCGTAATTGTGTTCAAGCTTACTCACCTTATTGCTCAAACGGTTGTAGGCCATTACAGCCGGAATCGCGGCAAACAAACCGATAGCCGTTGCAATCAATGCTTCTGCAATACCTGGAGCAACCATTGCCAACGTTGCTTGTTTGACTTCACCGAGAGCGATGAAAGCATGCATGATACCCCATACCGTACCAAATAGACCGATATAAGGGCTGATAGACCCGACTGTTGCGAGAAATGGCAAACTGGTTTCAAGCGAGTCCACTTCACGAGCTACTGCTACACGCATCGCACGCCCTGTACCTTCCATTACAAAGTCCGGGGCACTTGGGTTCGTTTTACGTAGGCGGGCAAATTCAGTGAAGCCAGCATAAAAAATTTCCTCAATTCCATAGATGTCATCTTTACGTTTTTTGACATCTTGGTATAGGGCTCCGAGATCAATCCCAGACCAAAAACGGTCTTCAAAAGTATCGGCTTCACGCTCAGCTGCGGAAATCACTTTGCTACGTTTGATAATTGCTGCCCAGGAAGCAACAGACATACCCAAGAGGGTTAGCATTACCATTTTTACGAGAAAGCTAGCTTGTAAAAAAAGGTCAAGAAAAGAAATATCAGCAGTCACTGCAGTTAAACTCCAAACTGATTAGTTGAGGCAACGCCTTGGGCCTCATATTCTCATTGTCAATACATGCTACCTTAACCGTTGCTTTAGACAACAACACTCCCTCAGGATTAACGAGTTCCTGACAGAAAGTTAAAGAAGCTTTTCTTAATTCGGACACGGTGGTGATTACTTCAAGGTGGTCATCTAACCTAGCCCCTTTAAGAAAATCGATCTCCATGTGTCTGACCACAAAACCCGTACCTTGTTCCAACAGAACTTGTTGATTAACACCAACAGCGCGGAGCATTTCAGTACGAGCTCTTTCAAAGAATTTTAGATAGTTTGCGTGATAAACCACTCCACCAGCGTCAGTATCTTCATAATACACCGTGACTGGCCAACGAAAAGTGTTCATGGTTTTGATAAAAATCTCATATACCGAGGAATGGCTGCTACTATAGCGCAACTATCTGACGATAGTACAAGCGCGTGTAAAGTTTTCTTACCTAATGATAAAAAATTGGCGCTGCCTCAAAGAGCCAGCGCCAATATGATTAAATTTACCGCACATCAGTTCAAAAACCGAACTATTGTGAGATAACTTAAGATTGGTAGGGATATATAAGGGCTGAAAATAATCTGCCATAGCCAGTAACGAGGTTTAAAACTAAGCCCAAACACCATACTTGAACATATGCCCCAGATCATTAATAGGGCAATGAGTGCATTGAAACCGCCAATTCTCTCAGCATAGCTATTAGGATCCCACATCACCATCGCAGCATTGTAGAACCCCAACAGTAAAGATAAGGCCTTAAATAAGGCCTTATCGATAACTTGGTGATAGAAAGCGATCTTTGCAGATCGATTACTCACTATCTTTATCCATCATTTCTGTATGCTCTAACCAAAGAGCATTGATGATACCGAATGCACAGGCGAGCAATACGCCAAGAATCCATGCAAAATACCACATAATATCAACTCCTTAGTACAGTGAATTCTTGTTATCTTCGATGAATTTATCATCAAGGCGACCAAACATTTTGTAGTAACTCCAGATGGTGTAACCCAAAATAATTGGAACCATGACAACCGCAACCACTGTCATCAGCTCAAGTGTCAATTTACTTGATGTGGCATCCCACATTGTCAAACTATGTACTGGATTCAAACTTGATGGCATCACGAATGGGAACATTGCAAAGCCCGCAGTAAAGATAACCCCTGCGTTACCTAAACTTGAAGCTAGGAATGCCAAGCCACCTTTATCAAATCGAGTTGCCAGCACCGCGAATAGGGGCATAAATACACCCAATGCAGGAGCCAACCACAGTACAGGCATCGCTTCGAAGTTATTCAACCACGCACCCGCCTCGCGCACCACTTCTTTATTGAGTGGGTTAGACGCAGCGTTACCATCAATCACACCAACGACCATGTAGCCGTCAATATATTGAATCCAGAAACCAGCAGCAACAAAGCAGACAACGGTCAGCAAGCCAGTCAGCTGAGAGACATTACGTGCACGTTGATGTACATCTGCTGTGGTTTTCATTTGTAGCCATATTGAACCTTGTAACAAGATCATAAATAGGCTAACTAAACCACACAGCAGAGCAAATGGGTTGAGCAAACCAAAGAATGAACCATGATAGGTTGGCATTAAGAAGTCACTCAATTGGAATGGTACACCTTGCAGTAGGTTACCAAACGCTACACCAAAGATGATTGGCGGAACAAAGCCTGAAGCTGAAATCGCCAAATCCCAGTTATTGCGCCATTTCGTGCTTTCAATCTTAGAGCGATAATCCAAGCCAAGTGGACGTAGCCATAATGCGGCAAGCGTGACAATCATTGCTAGATAGAATCCAGAAAATGAAGTCGCGTACACCAATGGCCATGCGGCAAACAGAGCACCACCAGCCGTGATTAACCAAACTTGGTTACCATCCCAGTGCGGAGCAATAGAGTTAATCATCACTCGGCGTTCATTATCCGTTTTACCAATCACGGGGACTAGCGCGCCGACACCCATATCAAAGCCATCTGTGATGGCAAAACCCACTAGCAGCACGCCGATGAGCACCCACCAAATGAGTCGTAAGATCTCGTAATCAAACATATTTGTCTCTCCTTGCCTTATGCTTCAACTTGGCGGTTGACTTGCTCCTGAACAGACTCTTCGCCTTGTTCAAAATGGTAACGTCCAGTTTTTAGGCTGCTAGGGCCTTTACGGGCGAATTTAACCATTAAGTACACTTCAGCAATCAGGAAAATCGTATATAGAGCAAGAATAGCTAGCATTGAGGTGATGATTTCTCCTGCACTTAAAGCAGAAGCCGCAACGTGTACTGGAAGAATTTCACCAACAGCCCATGGTTGACGGCCGTATTCAGCAACAAACCAACCGGTTTCAACAGCAATCCAAGGTAATGGAATACTGAAAAGCGCTGCTTTAAGTACCCATTTCTTCTGTTCAATTTTTTGACGACATGTTTGTAAGAACGCAGCACCAAACACGAACAGCATGATGAAACCACAAGCTACCATGATGCGGAACGACCAGAATAGAGGCCAAACCGTTGGGATAGAGTCATCTGCCGCGGCTTGAATTTGTTCTTCGGTCGCGTCTGTTACTTTATCGGTGTAGCGCTTCAGCAACAGACCATAACCAAGGTCTTGCTTCACTTCATCGAATGCATCAATGTTTTCCGGTGTTTTTTCACCAGCACGGAGTTTTTCAAGTAACTCATAAGCGTACATACCACTACGGATACGCTCTACGTGCTCATCTCGTAGGTCACGCAAACCAATCACTTGTTCATCCAAAGAACGAGTAGCAATGATACCTAAAGCGTATGGGATCTTAATCGCGTAATCGGTGTGCATCTCTTCTTGATTTGGAATACCAAACAAGGTGAATGACGCTGGAGCTGGCTGTGTATGCCATTCCGATTCAATCGCCGCTAATTTAACGCGCTGAACTTCACCAAGCTCATAACCTGATTCATCGCCTAATACGATAACAGACAGGATTGATGCCATACCAAAAGACGCAGCAATCGCGAAAGAACGACGCGCAAACGCAACATCACGGCCTTTCAATAAGTAGTAAGCACTGATACCAAGTATGAACATGGCACCTGTTGTGTAGCCTGCCGCCACAGTGTGAACAAATTTCACCTGTGCCACTGGGTTAAGTACCACTTCGGCAAAACTCACCATTTCCATACGCATGGTTTCAAAGTTGAACTCTGAGCCAACAGGGTTTTGCATCCATCCATTTGCGACCAGAATCCACAGTGCAGAGAAATTTGAACCTAACGCCACCAGCCAAGTCACCACTAAGTGCTGCCGTTTGGTGAGTCTGTCCCATCCGAAGAAGAATAAACCAACAAATGTAGATTCAAGGAAGAATGCGACCAGGGCTTCGATAGCTAGCGGAGCACCAAAAATGTCACCTACATAATGAGAATAGTAGGACCAGTTCGTACCAAACTGGAACTCCATGGTAAGGCCTGTCGCCACACCAAGAGCAAAGTTAATCCCGAACAATTTACCCCAGAATTTGGTCATGTCCTTGTAAATCTGTTTGTCGGTCATGACATAGAGTGACTCCATGATAGCGAGTAAAAACGCCATCCCTAGAGTGAGGGGAACAAACAGGAAGTGATACATCGCAGTCAGAGCAAACTGCAACCGCGATAAATCAACAACATCGATCATGGTAACTCCTTTGTGTCGGCTGAATGACACGTTCGACATAGGGCAACACAAGCAATGTTAAAAAATCTATAAAACATTACCACAAAAAGCATTTATTGTTGCAACTATGTACCACTATGGTTAGTTAATTGTTAAGTTGTAGCTAATATAGCTAGGGCTAATATTAATCCCAAAACCTGCTTGTTTCAAAAGGTTTATGGGAGAATTACGCCTTGATCTAAATCAAGATTTAAACCAGAGGGCTGGTCAATAAACAAACGAAATGATCCAAATCAAAGGATAGCGGCAATTTCTGTTACTGGCTCGTAAACAAACCAATCTGACGCGAATGAAAACAACCAATGAGTTAACATAACGTCTGCAAAAGCTAACAATTACCAAGAGGAAAGAAATATAAGAAATGAGATCTTTATCAAAAAAGAAAGACTCACCCGGTATGCCGGGCGAGAGTTGTAACATTATTTTTCAAGACCGAAATGTAGATATGCTCGATCTGTGGCTATACGACCACGTGGAGTTCGTTGTAAATAGCCTTGCTGAATGAGAAATGGTTCTAGAACATCTTCTATCGTATCTTTCTCTTCACCAATTGCGGCGGCAAGGTTATCCAACCCCACCGGGCCACCTGAAAACTTTTCCATAATCGCCAGTAAAAGCTTTCTATCCATATAGTCGAAACCTTGGTGATCAACATCAAGCATATTGAGTGCTTTGTCCGCCGTTTGCGCGCAAATATGCCCATCCCCTTTGACTTCTGCATAATCCCTTACACGACGTAGCAGACGGTTGGCAATCCGCGGCGTACCGCGAGCACGGCGAGCCACTTCAAGCGCACCTTCACTGTCCATAGAAAGCCCAAGACAGTGAGCGCTGCGTTGGACAATGTTCTGCAAGTCAGCAACATTGTAATACTCCAAACGCTGCACGATTCCGAAACGATCACGTAATGGTGAGGTTAACGAACCAGCACGGGTTGTTGCGCCAATCAAGGTAAATGGCGGGAGATCGATTTTGATTGAACGAGCAGCAGGGCCTTCACCTATCATGATGTCCAATTGGTAGTCTTCCATTGCCGGATAAAGCACTTCTTCTACCATGGGGCTAAGACGATGAATTTCATCAATAAACAAGACATCATTTTCTTCAAGGTTCGTCAGCAGAGCAGCCAAATCTCCCGCTTTTTCTAACACTGGACCAGAAGTGGTACGGATATTCACCCCCATCTCATTGGCCACAATGTTCGCTAAAGTCGTTTTCCCAAGTCCTGGAGGTCCAAAAATCAACAAATGATCTAACGCCTCTTCACGCTGTTGTGCGGCCTTGATGAAGATTTCCATCTGATCTCGCACATGGTCTTGACCTTGATAATCGGCAAGTTTTTTAGGACGAATCGCCCTATCAATCACTTCTTCATCTTTGAAGGAGTGGTTAACAGGGGCAATTAAACGATCGGCTTCTATCATATTTTCTCTATAAACTGAGTGACATGTGTCTAGCGTTTTAAATACACGCCGCTACTTACACCATAGATTTGAGTGCTTCACGGATCAATTCTTCGCAGCTCATGCCCGCTTTCGCAATTTGTGATACAGCTTTAGATGCTTGAGGCGGTTTATAACCCAACGCAAGAAGCGCACTGATTGCTTCGTCTTGGGCATTTTGGGCAAGCGCAGGAACGGAATCGATAGGCGCAGCATCCGTAGCTGGCGTAAAGAGATCACCAGCCCCCCATCCTTTTAGACGGTCTTTCATTTCTACAACCAAGCGTTCTGCTGTTTTCTTGCCAACACCCGGTAGTTTGATCAGTGTAGATATATCTTCTTTTTCAACACAGGAGACAAACTGATTCGCTGTCATGCCTGAGAGAATCGCAAGTCCCATTTTCGGCCCTACACCATTGGCTTTAATGACTTCACGAAACAGAGCGCGTTCGCTAACGGTATTAAAGCCATAAAGTAGCTGTGCATCCTCTCGAACTACGAAGTGGGTATAAATGATGGCTTCTTCCCCAATATTCGGCAGTTCATAAATACAGCTCATCGGCATTTGCACTTCATAGCCAATACCACCGATCTCAATCAAAATTTGAGGGGGTAACTTTTCAATCAGCGTACCGCGAAGACGTCCAATCACTTGTGTTTCCTTATAATAGAGGGAGGAAAGATGCTCTGGATGATAATCAATAACTGGATGGATAGCCAGTAAAATGCTCGCATCATCAGGCTCCGTTTAACGATAACGACCTCTACGCGAACTCGTTGCCTGCCCTGCCAATGCAATCAGAGTTTTGTTGGTATTAGCATGACAAATAGCAACACCTAAAGCATCTGCTGCATCGGCTTGGGGCTTACCGGGCAGTTTGAGCATCTGCTGCACCATATGTTGAACTTGGCTTTTATCAGCCGCTCCCGTACCGACTACCGCTTGTTTAATCAGTCTGGCAGCATATTCATAAACAGGAAGTTCTGCGTTCACCGCCGCCACAATCGCACTACCGCGGGCTTGACCAAGTTTTAATGCTGAGTCGGCATTCTTTGCCATAAACACCTGTTCAATAGCAAATGCATCAGGTTGGAATTGGGTGATGATTTCACTCACTCCCGCGTAAATTTGTTTTAAACGAAGCGGTAGATCTTGTTCCGAAGTTCGAATACAGCCACTCCCCAGATAGATAAGATGTCGCCCTTGTTGACGAATCACACCATACCCAGTCACTCGTGAGCCGGGATCTATCCCTAAAATGACAGACATACTATCTTGCCTTGTTAATTTGCTCTTTACGCCAAGAAAGCGCGTCTGAAAAAGAGAGTGGGCTTTCGCCCACCCTTTCATTGATTACTCGTTATTTACGACGCCATGTTGTGCCATTAGGGCCATCTTCGAGAACAATGCCCATCTCGTTCAACTTATCACGCGCCATATCTGCATTAGCCCAATCTTTCGCAGCACGAGAATCATTGCGAAGCTTGATTAATGCTTCAATTTGCTCCGCCTCTTCATCTTCAGCGCCACCTTGAAAGAATGCCTCTGGTTCTTGGTAAAGAATACCAATCACATCCGCTAACTCACACATCAAGCTGCCCAAAGCACTGGCATTGGTTAAATCTTCACTTTTGAGTCGGTTAATTTCACGCGCCATATCAAACAGCACTGAGTAAGCTTCAGGAGTATTGAAGTCATCATTCATCGCTGCTGTGAAACGAGTTAAATATTCTTCTCCACCAGCGGCAGGCACAGTGCGATCTAACCCACGCAATGCATTGTAAAGACGTTCTAACGAAGCGCGTGCTTGGTTGAGATTCTCTTCACTGTAGTTCAATTGGCTTCTGTAATGGCCTGACATCAAGAAATAGCGAATCGTTTCCGCATCATAATGACCAAGAACATCACGAATGGTAAAGAAATTGCCTAATGATTTAGACATTTTCTCTTTGTCTACCATCACCATGCCACTGTGCATCCATGTGTTGACGTATTGGGTCCCATGAGCGCAGCAAGATTGTGCGATTTCGTTTTCATGATGCGGAAATTGCAAGTCTGAACCCCCACCGTGGATATCGAAATGATTCCCCAGAATGGACGAGTTCATCGCTGAGCACTCGATATGCCAGCCTGGGCGACCAGGTCCCCAAGGTGATTCCCATGTAGGTTCACCCGGCTTAGACATTTTCCACAACACGAAGTCCAGTGGACTACGCTTAGCCGCTTCTACATCAACACGTGCACCCGCTTGCAGCTGGTCAAGATCTTGCTTTGAAAGTTTCCCATATTCATCATATTTGCCAACCTCAAACATCACATCGCCATTGTCAGCAACATATGCAAACCCACGCTCAATCAAGCGCTCCACGAGAGCAATGATCTCTTCGATGTAGGCCGTTGCACGTGGTTCAACATCGGGCCGTTTGATATTTAGAGCATCAAAATCCGCATACATTTCCTGAATCAAACGCTCAGTTAATGATTCGCACGTCTCTGAATTCTCAGCGGCACGCTTGATGATTTTGTCATCGATATCGGTAATGTTACGGACAAAAGTTAAGTCATAACCGAGGTAACGAAGGTAACGCGCTACAACATCAAAAGAGACAAAAGTCCGTCCATGTCCGATATGACAGAGATCATAAATGGTGACTCCACACACATACATGCCCACTTTGCCGGCAACGATTGGTTTAAATTCCTCTTTCTGTCTTGTGAGTGAGTTATAAATCTTCAACATGATCTCTATCTGATTACCATCAAAATTATAAACGGTGGACAGTATAACAACTCAAAGATTGTCAGGTCATCCATTTGATGTTTTGAATGCAGAAAAAGTTAGGCTAAACTCTTGCTCTCCATTGATAAATGCGAAGGTAAAACTCATGATCACCCTGCATACCAATTTTGGTGACATCAAAATCCAGCTCAACTTTGAAAAAGCGCCTGCAACTAGCGCAAACTTTGAGCAATACTGCCGTGAAGGTTTCTACGACAACACTCTTTTCCACCGTGTCATTGACGGTTTCATGATTCAAGGTGGCGGTATGACTTCGGGACTGCGTGAGAAAGAAACTCGCGATCCAATCCGTAATGAAGCGAACAACGGTCTGAGCAATAAAGTCGGTACCATTGCGATGGCGCGTACTATGGACCCACATTCAGCCAGTTCGCAATTCTTCATTAACGTGAATAACAACACTTTCCTCGACTACCGCTCTGAGAGCCGTGACGGTTGGGGTTACTGTGTATTTGGTGAAGTCGTTGAAGGTATGGATATCGTCAACAAAATCAAAGGTGTTAGCACTGGTTCTTACGGCATGCATCAAGACGTGCCACTAGACGAAGTGATAATCACTAGCACAACTATCGAAGCTTAACCTAATTAGGAGCGCTTCAAGCGCTCCTTCACTGCCCATAATGCATACACTATTTATTTCAGATCTCCATCTGTCTCCTAATCGACCTGATATTACCGACTGCTTTATCCATTTTATGCGTGAAGAAGCAGCACGATCCGATGCTCTTTACGTGCTTGGTGACCTGTTTGATTTTTGGATTGGTGATGATGACCCCAGCCCGTTTGCCAAGCAGATCAAAATGGAGTTTAAACAACTCACGCAACAAGGGATCCCATGCTATTTCATCAAGGGTAATCGTGATTTTCTGGTCGGAACACGTTTCGCTCAAGAAACAGGTATACAACTTTTACCTGATGAAGCCGTCATCGATCTGTATGGTCAAAAAGCCGTAGTGCTACATGGGGACACACTTTGCACCCAAGATACTCGCTATCTTGCTTTCCGAGAGAAGGTTCATCAACCTTGGTTGCAACGTCTGTTTGCAATGCTGCCATTTTTTCTACGCCGCAAAATCGTGCGAAAAATTCAATCGGACATCCGAGAGGATAAACAACACAAATCAATGATGATCATGGATGTAACACCAAGTGAAGTGCTGGATGTGATGCTGCGTCACCAAGTTGATTTAATGATCCACGGACATACCCACCGACCCGCTATACATCAAATTCCTATCCCCCTTCAACACAACAAAATTCGAATTGTTTTAGGTGATTGGTACAACCAAAGTTCTGTCTTGGTCTATTCTAAACTAGCTGGCTATGCATTAACTTCTGAACCAATAAAAAGTAGTAACAATTAATCTAGTAGCAAAGTCGTTCTTATCAATCAGCTTCAAAGTATAATGCCCCAGTATTAATATAAGTATTAACTAACAAGGATCGGCAGACTTTGAAGTACTCATACGTAGCTAGACAACCCATTCTGGACCGTGACAAAAGCACTATTGGATATGAGCTGCTATTTCGTGATGGGCCTAAAAACACGTTCCCTGATATCGACCCCGAGGAAGCCACAAGCCGCCTGCTTTCTGATCATTTTTTAACTGCCCATTACAGCACTCTAGGCAACAATCTTGGGTTTGTTAATTTCCCATATCAAAGCCTACTGAATATGGTACCAACACTCTTTCCAGTCAAAAGCTTAGTCGTAGAGATCCTTGAAGATTGCCCTCCAACCGAAGACCTGTTGAATGCCGTGAAAAAGATGGCGCAGCTTGGTTATAAGATGGCATTGGATGATTTTATTCCCAGTAATGAGTGGAAAGCTTTTCTGCCTTATATCTCAATCATCAAGTTTGATATTCGCTTATTTCCCATTCCAAAGGCAAAACTTTTCATCGATAGATTGCGCTCAACAAAAATTGAGTTCTTGGCCGAAAAGGTCGAAACCTATGAAGAATTTGAACTTGCCAAGCAAGCAGGCTTCCACTACTTCCAAGGGTATTTCTTCAGTAAGCCAGAAATAATTCAACGCAAGGCCTTACAGCCTTCTTTTCTTACCATCGTAAGTTTGTTGAAAGAAGTGGCAAAGCCAGAAGTCGACTTTGCCGCAATTGAGTCGATAGTTGCCCAAGATATTTCTCTATCTTATAAGCTGCTGACCTTTGTCAATTCATCAGCTACTGTCAGTTCTAAAATTCAGTCGTTTAGGCAAGCGTTAGTTTACTTAGGACAACAAAAGCTAAGAAAATTCATCTCCTTGGTCGCAATTGCTTCAACTCAAGATTCAAAACCTGACTACCTTTACAACCTCGCTATCCTACGGGCTCAATTTTGTGAAATGCTCAGTGAACGAGTTTCAGCCAAGATTGCTCCAGGAACAGGATTCCTGACAGGTATGTTCTCCGTTCTCGATAGCTTGCTTGATCAGCCCTTAGACTCCATCGTTGAAGAGATGCCTATTGAAGAAGAAGTCAAGATGGCTTTAACACTAGGAAGCGGCACTCTGGGGCAAATCCTCGCGCTCAACAAAGCGTATGAAATGGCAGATTGGGGCCTAGTCACGGCCCTCGCACAAGAACTCAATTTACCTAACGATGCTCCGACAGAATGCTACATCGAGGCCGTAAAATGGACCGCTGACCTACTGGGTGTACAGACCTAAACTGGTATTTTTGTACACTGACCGTTAAACTAACCGCCATTTCTTGTTTGATTTAATTTTTTATGTCCTGTTATTGCGGAAGCCCTCTTACTTACTCAACGTGTTGTGAGCCAGTCCATCTAAATGTGCAGCACGCGCAGTCTCCTGAGCAATTGATGCGGGCTCGATTTAGTGCGCACGTTTTAAAAAATGTAGATTTTATCATCAACACTTATCACTCTTCTTGCCTAGCCGAAAATGATCGAGAAGCAATCCGTGAATCTGTATATAGCGACTGGGTACGCCTCGAAGTGGTTTCAAGCCAGATGGGAGAGACAGACTTAGAAGGATATGTACACTTTCGTGCTTTTCTAAAACAAAATGGTCAAGAATACTGCCTGGAAGAACGCTCTCGCTTTGTAAAAGAACAAGACAGCTGGTTTTATATCGATGGTGAATTTCCCAACAAGATCAAACAAGGAAGGAACGATCCTTGTGCCTGTGGTAGTGGTAAAAAATTCAAAAAGTGTTGTGGATAAAAGAGTAAAGCCTGCATTTGCAGGCTTTAGCTTATTCTTGGTCAACCATCCATTTTTTGAACGCTTTGCGCTCTTCTTTAGAGGCTTTGCTATACCATAACTGTAATTGAACAAGGTTATTTGATACTTCAGCATTTCCCGCAGCTGAAACATCAGTCGCAAGAGTTTGTGGTTTAGTGGCCGCTAATTGTGCATTATTGGTAACAACAACATTGAGATAACCAATGGCTGCGATACCGCCATTCTGGTTGTATTCCGTTGCTTCTTGGCTATAGTTACGCCCCCATTGTACCCCTGGATTAAGCAACTTATCTTCCACAACAGTGATACTCTGCCCATCTTGCCTGATCAACTGCCATTCCAGACCGGAGATTTTTTCGTTCGCTTCTTTCATTGTTCGATAGTTAGGTAGCTGGAAGCTAAGCTCTTCATTCTGACTCTCAAACTTTGCAATGATCGCATCACTATGCACTTTTTTAACATCGTCACCAACATCAAAAGTAGGGATGTAGCGAAAGACAATCTGATTCATACCATCCTTCAATATGACTGTTTTATCGCCAAATAAACCACCCTCTGTTTTCGGTTTTTGCATATTCACAGAGAGTAAATCAATATTTTCCGGCACTTTCAGTGTGACATCAGCTAGTGCATAGCTAGCCGAGAATGACAACATTAGTCCTACAATCAATGGGTTGAGTTTCATTATTTAACTACCTTGTTTCGTATAAAAATCAGCACAACAACAATAATCAGTTCTTTTGCCTAGCACAATAAAAAAGCCCAGCAGGTGCTGGGCTTTTTCGATAAACGTGGTCAGGATCTTACCAGTAGATGCGAGCACCAATACCGAAGTTATTAGAACTGTCAACGGTTTTTGCACTGATATCTGCGTCAGAGCCTTTATTGGTGTAACCCAGAGTTGTGCCGTCACCGTAGCCGTATTCAGCATATACGCGTGCCCAACTTGCAAACTTGTATTCAACGCCTAGGTAAACCAGAGTACCATTTTCGTCTACACCAGTGTTCGCTTCTTGCATTACGTACTCGTAACCAGCGTACATTGTAGTTTTGTCCGCTACTTTGTAAGTACCAGCAACAGAGATAGCATCTTCGTCAATCACTAGAGGATTATTGTTAACATCCAACTCAGCGTTGTAGTAAGTCACGCCAAGCAGTGCATCACCGATGGTGTATTCACCCGTCACTTCAAAATAAGTGTTAGTTACGTCAACTGTGGTGGTTCCTGCAGCAAATTTCTTGTCAGTATTCTGACCACCACCAACGTGAACCGCTAGGTCACCGAAAGTTGCACCTACGAACAGTTCAGCTAACTCTTGGTTAGAATCATCTTCGGTCAAGCCGTAGCCAGCTTTAACCCAGAAATTTTCAACTTCTAGAGCATACTTGATTTGTGAATCATGCAGCGCATCTGACAGAGTGCCGTAACGAAGACCAGTACCACCGAAGAAATAAGAGTAGTCAGCGCCGTAAACGTCATCAGATGTAGTCCATTGCTTACCAAAGCTGAACTTACCGAAGTTAGTTTTTACACCAAGAATGTGGTTACGAACATACATGTCGCCGCTGTCTTTCAGAGCAAATTCTACTTTACCTTGAAGAGCTAGGCTGTCGTTTACGGTGTAGTTTGCGTCAACACCAGCACGAGAAGAACCAGAACCAAGAGTGGCGTCTTTGTCTTCTAGGAATTTCAATTCTGTACGTAGCTGACCGTAGAAATCAACGGTGCCAGCATCTGACTTTAGAATTTCAGCTGCGTTTACAGAGCCTGCTGCTGCAAGCACTGCGAGTGCTAATAGAGTTTTTTTCATGTTAATCCACTGCCTTTTCTTAATTTGGGAATTCCTTGTCCGGTTCCCTGTTTTTTGATGATGGTTTTCCAACTCTTCGGTTAGTCACCATCGCCATCACCTTCGCTGTTAAGATTGCAAAAGAATATTCTGCATGTCAAATACCATAAAAAAAACAAAGAAAAAAAATATAAACTAATTATTATCAATAAGTTACATTGTTTTCATCGGTTTTTTCGGCTTACTTCTTAACAAGAAAAGCAAAAACCACCAACTTGAAATAAAACAAAACAACAGAACTAAATACCAAAACTTAACAAAACAATGGACATGTATGGTTTTTTATAAAAAGCAAATCTAGCATTCGTAGTTTTATATTTTTTATAAAACAAAATAAATTTAAGTTCCTGATGGTTCAGTTTTTATTTGTGAACAAGATCTAGATTTCTATTAAAAGCATACGATTTCGTGAAGTAGGTATCACTCAGTGATCTGTGCTACCATCGCGCCATTGCACTTTGGACACATCTATGTTGACTAAAAACATCCAAGATTCCATTCGATCTAGTTATCAAAACCTACAAACCCAGTTAGAAAACTTTATTCCTCGTCGGGCGCAAAATTACCTAGTCGCTGAAATAGCCAAAACACTTTGTGGGACTTATCACCAATCAACCCGTATGTTGGTAGCGGAAGCTGGAACAGGCATAGGTAAATCTCTCTCTTATTTAATGGCTGTGATCCCCGTTGCGGTGGCAAATAGACGAAAAGTGGTGATTTCAACAGCGACAGTGGCACTTCAAGAACAGCTCATCAACAAGGATTTACCCCTTTTTCGACGGATCAGTGAACAACGTTTTTCATTTATCCTTGCTAAAGGCAGACAACGCTATTGTTGCTGCGAGCGCCTAGCGATGGCCTGCGGAGCAGATGATTCACAAATTGCTCTGTTTGAAACCAAACCTAAGCCGCAAGATACCGAATTACTAACAGAGCTTTATGCTGCTCTGAGTCAAGGGAAATGGGATGGTGATCGTGATGCTTGGCCAGCTCCTATTAACGATGAGCTTTGGTCTCTCATCGTGAGTGATAAGCACAGTTGTAATGGAAGTTTTAGTGCACATCGCCACTGTCCATTTCAAAAAGCACGCTCTGAACTTGATAAAGTCGATGTGATCATTGCAAACCACAGCTTGGTGATGGCGGATGCCGATCTTGGCGGAGGTGTCATTCTACCTGCTCCGGAGGAAACGATTTACGTCTTTGATGAAGCCCACCACCTCCCAACAGTCGCTCGTGACCACTCCTCGGCAGCTGCCACGTTAAAAGGGGCGGCCAGCTGGCTAGAAAAACTCAACCAGTCAATCTCAAAATTTGCTGCGTTGGGGGATGAAAAACGTTCAGAACGTTTCGCAGATGAAGCTCGCACAGCCATACAATATTTGATCCCAACGTTGGGACAACTACCTAAGCAATTTGTGGCCGAGCAATTTATCGATGGTATTTATCGTTTTGAGCACGGAGAACTCCCCCTGTGGCTAGCGGAAGAGTCACAGAGTCTCAGTAAATCATCCCAAAAGGTGATGCAATCTGTGAGTAAAATGTCGGATCTCATCGCAGAAAAAATCAAAGAGGGTGAGTTGGCCGCTCGGATTGCAGAACCAGCACTAGGTGAACTGAGCTTTTATATTCAACGTTTAGAGAATCTCACTCAAGTTTGGCAATTGATGGCCAAACCTAATAAGGACAAAGGTGCTCCATTGGCGCGCTGGCTAGAAATTAGCCCTGAACGCGAAGGCGATTACTTAGTTAGTGTGTCCCCATTAGAAATTGGTTGGCAACTCGACCAACAAATTTGGAGTCGTTGTGTCGGAGCAGTCTTGGTTTCTGCTACTTTGCGCGCGTTAAATTCATTCCGTTTTTTCTGCCACCAAGCTGGGATTAGTGATAAAACAGAGGATGGTGTTCAATTCTTAGCACTAGCTTCACCGTTTGACTACTCTACTCAAGGTGAGCTGCTTATTCCTAAGATGGAGATAGAGCCACAAGCCGATGGCTATACCGCCTACTTAGCACAAAAAGTGCTTGGTTATTTGCAAGCCGATAGAGCCAATTTGGTGCTGTTTGCCTCCTACTGGCAGATGCGCGAAGTCGCTGAGTTGTTGAAAAAAGAGTTCACTAAACGCGGGTGGGCCTTGCAAATTCAAGGTGAAAAATCTCGCTCAGAAATTCTAAATAAACATAAAAAGCTCGTTGAAAAACAAAAGACCAGTATTTTATTTGGCACTGGGAGCTTCTCGGAAGGTCTTGACCTACCCGGAGACCTCCTGGAAAACTTAATCATCACAAAAATCCCCTTCGCTGTTCCTACCTCTCCCGTTGAACAGGCGCATGCCGAGTATATTCAGGAGCTTGGTGGTAATCCTTTTATGCAAATTACGGTTCCTGAAGCCAGTAAAAAACTCATTCAGTCTGTTGGGCGCTTACTGCGTAAAGAGCGGGACTCTGGTAGAGTGGTCATCCTTGATCGGCGAGTAGTATCTAAACGCTATGGAAAAGCGTTGCTGGATGCCTTACCGCCGTTTAAGCGCACCATAGAATACTGATAATAATGACTTACCCACTACGATTAGGATTGCGCTTTTGATGGAATGGATAGAACCCACCACGATAATGGTGCTGGCTCTTGTTGCGTTTATTGCTGGATTTATTGATGCAGTTGCAGGAGGAGGTGGAATGCTAACGGTACCTGCCCTACTTTCTTTAGGTTTGCCACCTCATTTAGCGCTAGGCACCAACAAATTAGCGGCCACTTTTGCATCTTCAACCGCGGCTTGGACCTATTATCGAGAAAAACTGTTTGATCCAGCCTGCTGGAATCGTGCTTTTATCGCTACATTCGTTGGTGCGGTACTTGGTACGTTAGCCGTTGATGCGATCAGCACTGAAAGGTTGGGTAAAGCCTTGCCCCTGATCATTCTTGCTGCAGCACTCTACACTGTTTGGTACAAACCGATTCAGAATCAACAAAATGCAAGCCCTAAACCTTGCCCTAAACTGCACCGAAAACAGATTTTACAAGGTGTTGGTCTGGGTTTTTACGATGGCTTAGCAGGCCCAGGAACGGGGGCCTTTTGGACGGTAAGCTCAATGGCACTTTATCGATTCAATATTTTACTCGCCTCAGGTCTAGCTAAAGCCATGAATTTGACAAGCAATCTGACTTCTTTGGTGACTTTTGCCATACTTGGGCACATCGATTGGTTGCTCGGTTTAACGATGGGTGTTTGCCTAATGGCAGGAGCTTTTGTTGGTGCTCACTCTGCAATTCGCTTTGGCGCTCCTTTTATTCGACCGCTGTTTATTTTGGTGGTCACTCTACTAGCCACTAAATTGGCCTATGATGCGTGGTGGATTGGGTCATGAAGAGTTACGAAAAATTCCATGCCATCCTCACCGAATTAAAATATTCAGCAGCTCAGGTTGATCGTCAGCGTGGTGAACACCACAGACCTTTATTTGATGAAGTTCTGTTTCACTGTCATGGCAAGTTGCTGACGCCTTGCGTTGAAGAAGCAAATTCAACACTGCTGGCCTTAATTCGAGAGAATGAAAGTGGGCGTTTAACTGCCTTACGAGCAGAATACCTCTCTGAACGACTACTTGCGCAAATTGCAGCGCTGACAAGAGAACTTTCTACGCAAACGATTCGCCGCAAAGAGCCTAAACCACAAGCCTATTTTAAAAAACCGATTAATGAGCTTTATCAAGAGTTAGCCCAACATCAAGACTGGGAACGGCGCTTAATGGATTTAGTACGTGATAAGGCCATGCTGCTGGAGCAAGCCTCAGTCACAGAAAAAACCGCCGCCCAACAAGCTTTGTTACAAGCCGAACAGCGGCTAAACCGTTGTCGAGAAGCAAAAATCAAAATCGAAAAACGGATCACCACTCAGGAGAGAAAAGCGTAAATGTCGAACCCATCGATCCCACTCAATGAAGCTTCTGATGAGATCAAGCTCGCGGTTGATCTCATCTACTTATTAGAATCTCACGCCATCGAGCCACAGCTCGCACTTGCTGCAATTGAGATTGTTAAACGTGATTTAGAACACAGATTGGCTGATGATGCATCGATCACTACTGCACGAGAAGATCATCAGTCTAGCAACGTCAATCCACTTTAAACTAAGGGGACAACGCATGATTTCACTATCCATGAAGTGAATTGCTCTCCAATATCTCAGCGATTGCGGTCTTAGTTCATGAATGGCACGAATAGTTATTGCTATTTGATTTAATTGAATTCCCATTTTTATACCAACCCTTTACTTCATCCCCTCTCTATTGAACTAGCAATGCTTCGGGCTTGTGATCCCATGCTCAGGTGATAACATCAGCCCCTAAGTCAACCAGAAGGAATCACAATGAAAGTCATCAGTTTCAACATAAATGGACTCAGAGCCAGATTGCACCAATTGCAAGCCCTGATCGACAAGCACCAACCTGATGTGATTGGTTTACAAGAAATAAAAGTTCATGATGACGCCTTTCCTCGTCAAGAAGTCGAAGCTATGGGTTATCAGGTCTATTTCCATGGCCAAAAAGCTCACTATGGTGTGGCTATTTTGTGTAAACAGACCCCCGTTGAAGTGATCAAAGGTTTTCCAACCGACAGCGAAGAGCACCAAAAGCGCATGATCATGGCGACATTTGTCGATCAAGATGGCAACAAAACCACAATTCTGAACGGTTATTTTCCACAAGGTGACAATGTAGAACACGAAACCAAGTTTCCATATAAGCGCCAGTTTTACCGTGATTTGATGACCTATCTAGGTGAGCATCGAAGTAATGCAGAGCGTTTAGTCGTGATGGGCGACATCAATATCAGTCCGCTCGACTTGGATATCGGGATCGGTGAGGCTAATCGCAAACGCTGGTTACAAACAGGCAAATGCTCATTCCAACCTGAAGAGCGTGAATGGTTGCAAAGCTTAATGGATTGGGGTCTGGTGGATACGTTCCGTCAACTCCATCCAGAAGTTAGTGATCAATTCTCGTGGTTTGATTACCGCTCACGTGGGTTTGATGATAATCGCGGTCTGCGTATTGATGTGATTTTGGCTACACCAACGCTAGCTGAAACCTGCCAAGAAGCGGGGATCGATTATGAACTACGGGGTATCGACAAACCGTCTGATCACGCCCCTATCTGGGCTACGTTCAAGTAATCGAGGCATTTGACGGCTTACTCAAAAGTATCCCCATCTTTTATCGATGGGGATGTTTCATTTAGCTACGAGGTTTTAGGTAGGCAAGAAAGCGGTTTTCCGCCTGCTTAAAACACCACAAAATGATGAATGTGAGTGACATATAAAATAGCCCAGCCGTTAAGAAGGCTTCAAACGGCGCATAATAACGTGAGTTGACTAAACGTGCGGCTCCGGTTAAGTCCATAATGGTGACTATTCCTGCGACTGCACTGCCATGCAGCATAAAAATCACTTCATTACTATAAGCTGGCAAAGCCCTACGCAGCGCACTTGGCAGTATGATCCGCTGATAAGTTTGCCAACGCCCCATTCCATAGGCTTTTGCGGCCTCCACTTCCCCTTTTGGTAAGCCATTGATTGCCCCGCGGATAATTTCTGCTGTGTAGGCCGACGTATTTAAAATAAAAGCAACGAGAGCACAGAACCATGCGTGCTCCCATAAGGTTCCTTTCACCGGAAAAAATTGGTCCATCCCGTAATAAATCAAATAGAGCTGCACTAAAAGTGGCGTTCCGCGTAGAAAATAGATGTATCCCCATGCCGGAAAACTGAGCCATTTTTGTTTGCTACTCCTGGCAATGGCCATCGGGATAGCCCACAGTAAACCAACAACCAAAGAGAAGGAGACTAACCATACGGTGGTCCAGAGCCCCCCTAGATAGACGGGAAAACTGTCAATAATCAGAGAAAAATCCATATTTACCTCGTATGAATACTGAATTTGCGTTCTATGAGTTTGAGTAAACCGGTAGACACACTGGTAAAAAATAGAAAGATAATGGCAACCGCCATATAAAAGGTGAATGGCATTTTGGTTGAGCCCGCAGCTAACGAACTGATCCGAACCATATCCTCCAAGCCAATAATCGAGACTAGCGCTGTGGTTTTCAGCAGCACTAACCAGTTATTGCCAAAACCTGGTATCGCGTGGCGGATCATCTGTGGTAATAAAATCCGCCGAAAGCTCATCGCAGAGCTCATGCCATATGCTTTTGCGGCTTCTAGTTCACCTTTATCCACGGCAAGAATCGCACCGCGAAAGGTTTCAGCCATATAGGCGCCAAAAATAAAACCAATGGTCAGTACCCCTGCGATAAATGGGCTTACGTCGATATAGTCCGGTACATAAGATACCCATTCATGGTTTGGGTCACGTCCAATGAACCATTGATTGAGAAACTCGTTGAAGATACTGAGTCCGTTGTTGAGGAAGATCTGGCCACCAAAGAAAATCAACATCATCAGCACGAGATCAGGAATACCACGAATGATGGTGGTATAGAGCGTTGCAACCCATCGAGCCCAACGATACGGTGCCATTTTCGCTAATGCACCTAACATGCCGAGCACAACAGCTAACAACAGTGAAAGCAGTGCAACCTCGATCGTAACGAGTGCCCCTTTCGCTATCGAGGCCTCATAACCTTGCAAATCCAACATACTCGTTCCCTGTGGGTAAAGACCGGATTGTTGGTAACATCAGGAACGAGTGCCAACAACCCGGATGCAGGAATTTAAAAGCTATCCTTAAATATGACGGCTTTAAGAATTACTCGCCGTATACATCATATTTAAAGTATTTGGCTTCAATTTGCTGATAAATACCTTTCTCACGTAGCGCTGCAATGGCCGCATTCAGCTTTTCGGTCAAGTCTTTATCCTGCTTACGAACAGCGATGCCCATACCCTCACCAAACCATTTAGGATCCGTCAATGATGGACCAACAAATTCATAGCCATCACCACCTGCTTTGTTCAACACACCTTCTTCCAGCGCTGAGGCATCACCCAATACAGCAGCAATACGGCCATTCGCTAGATCTAAGTACGCTTCATCAAACGAGCCATAACGGACGATATCCACGGCGTCACCATAATTGTCGGACAGGTACTTATCATGTGTTGTCGCACGCTGCACACCGATTTTTACCCCCTTCAAACCCTCTTTCGTGAAAGTGAGGTTAGCACCTTTTTTAGCAATGAATTTATTCGGGATCAGAGCATACTTACCAGTGAAATCGACTTTCATCTTACGCTCTTCGGTGATCGACATTGCGGCAATAATCGCGTCATATTTACGCGCTAACAATGATGGAATGATGCCATCCCAATCTTGCGGCACAATTTTGCACTCAACTTTCATCTCGGTACACAGTGCATTTGCCATGTCCACATCAAATCCTTTCAGTGAACCATCCGCTTCAGTCCAACTAAATGGAGGATAGGCACCTTCAATACCAAAGCGTACCGTTTTCCATTCTTTGGCTTGCGTGACTCCACTCACTGTTGCTGCAATTAAAGCAGTCGCAACTAACCACTTCTTCATATCCATACTCCTGTGATTGTTTCTCTTTATGTTGTGTTTACTGTTGTATTTGATAACGCGTAGATACTAGCGAGTAATGTTGCTTTTTCTAATGGATTTACATCAAACAGCCGTGAACTTTGGCTTCCAAAGCATCCCACTAGCAAACGGCTTTTATATTTAATAAATAGACGAAATAAACTGCTTTAACCGCTCTGAATCAGGATTTTTGAACAATTTTTCCGGTTTACCCTGCTCCTCAACCTTACCTTGATGCAAAAACATCACATGATTTGAGACATCGCGAGCAAAGGCCATTTCATGTGTCACCACGAGCATGGTGCGCCCTTCCTCCGCTAAGTCACGCATGACCCCCAAGACTTCTCCTACCAACTCAGGATCTAAAGCAGAGGTCGGCTCATCAAACAGCATGACTTCAGGCTCTACAGCAAGAGCCCTTGCGATCGCAGCTCGTTGCTGCTGACCACCAGAAAGATGACCTGGGTAGTAATCTTTACGCTCGTAAAGCCCTACTTTTTTTAGCAGGTGTTCAGCTTGCTCAATCGCTTGAGCTTTCGGGACACCCAAAACGTGCACAGGAGCTTCAATGACGTTTTCGAGCACCGTCATGTGTGACCACAGGTTGAAGCTTTGAAACACCATAGCTAGACGCGAACGGATGCGCTGAACTTGTTTTTCTTTAGCGGGTTGGGCTACACCTTGGCGCGAGGTTTTCATCTGGATCAATTCACCTTTAACCCAGATTTCGCCAGAGGTTGGCGTCTCTAATAAATTAATACAACGAAGAAAGGTGCTTTTGCCAGAGCCTGACGAGCCAATGATGGAAATGACATCGCCTTTACTAGCCTGAAGTGAGATACCTTTTAGCACTTCATTCTGACCAAAAGTTTTATGTAGATTTTTAATCTCAAGCGCGGGTACATCCGTCATGCGCTAACGCTCCCTGTTCACTGTCGATGAACGTCTCTGTTCACTTTTGCAACAAGCTAACATTCAACCCAGACAAGCGCAACAAATTATTAACCCGTAAAATTTGATTGAATAGCTATTTAATTTGCACAAAAATGCAACATTAAGTGAATAAATCTTGAAAAACGAAATAACCAGTCATTTCGGCAATAAAGTATCGTTAATAAATTTTTAACAAAAGTACCATTCATGCTTCCTTTCGCTGTTACTACTTTATACCCCCGCGATTTTCTACCTTCGATCGCGTTCCAAAACGTAATAAAACTCGCAAGATGAAAAAATATTTCAAATCGAAAGCGCCCTATGTGCCTGATATCACGGGGCATATGTAGTTTTCTTTCATATCTTTTCGTAAAGTGATCAAGATCAATCGTCCTTACTAGTAAGCACGATAAACTCGCCGCAAATATAAGGTCATAAAAATGATCAGTATTTGTGTTAGTAGTGCTCATTAGGCTTGTGCCAGCAAGGATTTAACACCTTTTCATTCATGCAATTAAACAGTATTCACAACTGAATTACTTACTTTTACAAATATGAGGAATCATATGTCAGACGTTATGAACAACGAGCGCTCAGACATTGAGACGAAAAGCTATCAGGAGCTTCACCGTCCTGCGTCTGAGTTTGCGACTCGCTCAGAATATCTGGATCATGAACTGCAAATCATGAAGCCACGCCGTTTTGGTCTCAACTTACCTGGTCGAGATTTCCGCTTTGAGCTAGAGGATTTAGTTCCTGCACTGGCGGGAACCATCGGCATTATCTCAATGTACTCCGCGGTAATGATGTCTTGGGCTGATGGCCTGACTCAAGCGTGGGATCACATTAACTTGGGTAAAGAATTTGCTATCGAAGTTGCTCGTGTAGAAATGCTTTTCCCTGCTCTTTTCTTCTGTGTGATTGCTTCTGGTTTCCTCAACCCTAGAGCTAACCTTGCGGGTAACCACGGTCCGATGATTCCTTTGATCGGCTCTATTGCTCTGGCCGGCGCTCACCCTCTTGCTCTTGCTATTCTTCTTGGCGTTTTCGGTCTTCTGCTCAGTTACTTCAAAGGGGGATCCAAACTGGTTAACCTCACCTCTGAAGGTACGGCCGGTGGTTTGCTTATCTTCCTCGGTTTTACCGGAACCATGAGCCAAATCACTTCGATACAAGAGTGGGCGGTAGGCCTTCAATCCGCGGATATTGCGGCAGGCAGCATGGGTTACATTGGTTTAGTGGTACTGGGTGTAAATATTGTGATTTACGCACTACTGGCTAAATTTAACCTGCGTTGGTTGGCCATTCCTGTGTGTGCCTTTACAGGTCTAGTTATTGCTCTCGCATTAGGTGCAGGTTTCGACTTGAAATTTGAAACTCAAATGGGCTTACCTAACCTGAACCCAGTTTACTGGTGGGGCAGCACTGAACAGGGTTGGATGTTGGGTATGCCAACACTACAACACTTCATCGCTTCATTGCCATTTGCGATTCTTGCGGTTGCGATGTGGTCACCAGACTTCCTTGGTCACCGTATCTTCCAAGAACTGAACTATCCAAAACGTACTGAAAAAGTACTAATGGATGTGGATGACACAATGACCATGTGTTCTATCCGCCAAATGGTAGGTACTGCACTGGGTGGTGGTAACATCACATCATCTTGGGGTACGTACATGATCCCAGCAGCGATTGCGAAACGTCCAATTCCTGGCGGTGCTATCATCCTAGGCTGTTTGGTAATGCTCATTGCTATCCTGGGTTTCCCAATGGATGCTGCAGTATGGCCACCTGTAATGCGTTGTGCTCTATTGGTGGGCGTATTCTTGCCACTACTTGAAGCAGGTATGCAAATGATCAAAAACACCAAAGATTCTCAAGCAGCAGGTATCTGTATTTTTGGTTCAGCGGTAGTAAACCCTGTACTGGCTTGGGCTCTAACCATGCTACTGGACAACAACGGTCTGATTGGCGACAAAGAGCGCGCAGCAAAATTGTCATTCATGGATAAAGTTGTGATCCCAGGCGGTGTGCTAATCATCTGTTTGATTGCTATGCTTGCTGTTGGCATGTTGGAAAGCCAATACGGCTTACAAGCTTGGTTGTAATCTCAACTCTTTTTTGGGTAGCGCTGACCGCGCTACCCAAACTTTATTTTAAATTTTTAACTTTTATTGATTTAGTTTAAGGTTTACGAAAAATTTTTAGCGTAGAGTGGCTACATAAAAGGAACTAATAGCGATATCCATATTCAAACAGTATCTGATTGCATTTGAATATCGTTATTGAAGAGTGTACTGCTCCCTAACGGGATCGCTGGCTCAACGGCGAAGACAGTACGTGTTTTTTCTACTCATAAAGGTAGGTATGTCATGGCAGAGCAATTTGCTAAAGCTTGGGAAGGTTTTGCAGCAGGTGACTGGCAAAACGAAGTTAACGTTCGTGATTTTATTCAAAAGAACTACACACCGTACGAAGGCGACGAATCTTTCCTAGTTTCTGAAGGTACTGAAGCGACCAACAAGCTTTGGGACAAAGTAATGGAAGGCATCAGACAGGAAAACTCAACTCACGCTCCTGTTGACTTCGACACTTCTCTTATCTCTACCATCACCGCTCACGATGCTGGCTACATCAACAAAGATCTTGAAAAGATCGTTGGTCTACAAACTGATGCTCCACTGAAACGCGCAATCATCCCTAACGGTGGTATCCGTATGGTGGAAGGTTCATGCAAAGCATACGGTCGTGAACTGGATCCTCAAGTTTCAAAAATCTACTCTGAATACCGCAAAACACACAACGCTGGTGTATTCGACATCTACACTCCAGAAATTCTGGCTTGTCGTAAATCAGGCGTTCTGACTGGTCTTCCAGATGCGTACGGCCGTGGTCGTATCATCGGTGACTACCGTCGTGTGGCACTGTACGGTATCGACTTCCTAATGAAAGACAAACTGGCTCAGTTCAAGTCTCTACAGGAAAGATTCGAAAACGGCGAAGATCTGCAAATGACCATGCAACTGCGTGAAGAAATTGCAGAGCAACACCGTGCACTAGGCCAAATGAAAGTGATGGCTGCGAAATACGGTTACGATATTTCTCGCCCAGCAGAAACAGCACAAGAAGCGATCCAGTGGACTTACTTCGGCTACCTAGCGGCAGTTAAGTCTCAAAACGGTGCTGCAATGTCTCTTGGCCGTACTTCTACTTTCCTAGACGTGTACATTGACCGTGACATGAAAGCTGGCAAGATCACTGAAGTAGAAGCTCAGGAAATGATCGACCACTTCGTTATGAAGCTGCGTATGGTTCGTTTCCTACGTACTCCTGAGTACGATGAGCTGTTCTCTGGCGACCCAATTTGGGCAACTGAATCTATGGGGGGTATGGGTCTGGACGGTCGTACGCTGGTAACACGTACTAACTTCCGCTTCCTGAACTCACTGTACACCATGGGTCCATCTCCTGAGCCAAACATCACTGTTCTGTGGTCTGAGCAACTGCCTGAAGGCTTCAAGAAGTTCTGTGCGAAAGTATCTATCGATACTTCTTCTATCCAGTACGAGAACGATGACCTGATGCGTCCAGACTTCGAGTCTGATGACTACGCTATCGCATGTTGTGTATCACCAATGGTGATCGGTAAACACATGCAGTTCTTCGGTGCTCGTGCAAACCTTGCAAAAACTCTGCTGTACGTAATCAACGGCGGTGTGGATGAGAAACTGAAAATCCAAGTGGGTCCAAAAATGCCTAAGATCACGGACGAAGTTCTGGACTTCGACGATGTATGGGGCAAGCTGGATCACTTCATGGGTTGGTTGGCGACTCAATACGTCACTGCACTGAACAGCATCCACTTCATGCATGACAAGTACAGCTACGAAGCTGCTCTGATGGCTCTGCATGACCGTGATGTACGTCGTACTATGGCGTGTGGTATCGCAGGTCTGTCTGTTGCCGCTGACTCTCTGTCTGCAATCAAGTACGCGAAAGTTAAACCTGTTCGTGACGAAGACGGTGTAGCAGTCGATTTCACTATCGAAGGCGACTACCCTAAATTTGGTAACAACGATTCACGCGTTGACGACATCGCATGTGAACTGGTTGAGCGTTTCATGAACAAGATCCGTTCACTGAAAACTTACCGTGATGCAATTCCTACTCAGTCTATCCTGACTATCACTTCAAACGTGGTATACGGTAAGAAGACAGGTAATACACCAGACGGTCGTCGTGCAGGTGCTCCATTCGCACCAGGTGCAAACCCAATGCACGGTCGTGACGAGAAAGGTGCAGTAGCGTCTCTGACTTCAGTAGGTAAACTGCCATTTGCTCACGCAAAAGATGGTATCTCTTATACCTTCTCTATCGTGCCAAATGCACTGGGTAAAGATGAGAACTCTCAACGTGCTAACCTTGCTGGTCTGATGGATGGTTACTTCCACCACGAATCTGGTATTGAAGGTGGTCAACACCTGAACGTTAACGTTCTGAACCGTGACACTCTGCTTGATGCGGTTAAGCATCCAGAGAAGTACCCACAACTGACTATCCGTGTATCAGGTTATGCAGTTCGCTTTAACTCTCTGACTGCTGAACAGCAACAAGACGTTATCGCTCGTACTTTCACTGAATCTCTATAAGATTGAGTAAGTTCTGATGAAAGCCCTGCCGCATGCGACAGGGCTTTCTTTTTTTTTCATTCCCGTATTTTTAAAATAAATTACTGTCTCTAAACGCACACTTATTCTGTTCTTAGCTAGTTTTATTAATCAGAATACGTCAACATAGGTGCCGCAATTTAACTTTTGAAGTACATAAAGTTACTTATTCCTATGAAATTTATCCGTGTTATTCCTTTATGGTTGTTCAGCAGTGCAGCCATTGCTGCTCAAACACCCACTTTCATTCTCAGTATTGATAATGACGGTGTATTTGGGGTTGATCAAAACTACACCAACGGGTTATTCCTGAGCTACACCTCAGGAGCGATAACACCTAATTGGCTTACTCAACCACTGAGCTTATCGATTTGGGGGGCTCCTAGCCTAGATAAGTGGGAGTTTACTCTCGGCCATAAAATGTGGACTCCATCTGATATCGAGTTAACCACACCACAACCAAATGAGCGTCCCTATGCCGGTTATTTGCACACCGAATTTAACTACATCAGCCTTAATCCTCAGCAATCTCAGCGCTTTAACCTAACTCTCGGCATGACGGGTGACAGTGCCCTCTCCGAAGAGGCTCAAAAAATAGTCCACGGCATTACTAAATCAGATGACCCGAATGGTTGGGCTTATCAAGTTGAAGACCAATTTGTAGGCAGCATAGGTTACCGCTCTCACTTTAACTGGTGGCGTTACGGGGCACTGTTTAATACAGAGTGGGAGCTTTCTAACGTATCCGAAATCAATGTGGGCAACTTCCGTAGCGATATTTCTACCGGTGTAATGTGGCGTTGGGGATCTGATCTCGCAGGAAGCTTTGGATCTGCCAATATCTCCGCGGAAAATCCGTTCTCAGCGGGTATGATCGGTGCTTCAGATCGTGGTTGGTTCTTCTTCTCAGGTATCGAAGGGCGTTATCGCTTTAACGATGTCACCATTGAAGGAGACCGCCCACTGGAAGGTTTAGAGCACCCAGCTGAATATTACCAAGTGAATGTAGAAAACTGGCAAGCCACGGCTGTCCTTGGATTTGCCATGTATGGCCGCCATGTGGGTGCAAGTTTCACTCTTACCGCCAATAGCAACGAGTTTAAAGAAGATAAAGAGCCATACAGTAGTACTGGCAGTCTCTCCCTCTATGCCTTCTTTTAATCACTTGGTGAGACTTTAGATCGTAAAACGTCGGCAGTCTGAATTCAGGCTGTCGGCTCGTGACTCAACCCCTGGCTCGTAGTGCGTAGCTGATTATTGTAGGTTTCTAACTCTTTCATGGCGCTGGCAATCAACGTCATATTGTCCGCCATGGAATGACTTGTTGATGCTAATTCTCTGATAGAAGAGAAAATCACATCGGTTTGTGATGCGGCTTGCTCCGCTCCTAGTGTGATTTTGGTTAAGGCCTCCATCACTTCATTGCCTTTACAAAGTGTAGACCCGCGGTGTATGACTTACTCATTTTTAACTAAACAAGAGAGAATAAGCGTCCCAAAATACTATAAATCTGCAAGGCGCTAACCCTTGCTATCTCTAGCGGCACGGCAAATTATCCAGGAGATAAACCTATTTAATCCCTGCCATTTGTAATAAAATAACGCCCAAATTACATAACTGAGAAGCGCTCATGTCTACCATTGGTCGAATCCACTCTTTCGAATCTTGTGGCACTGTTGATGGCCCCGGAATCCGCTTTATTGTATTCCTACAAGGGTGCCTGTTCCGCTGTAAGTATTGTCATAACCGAGATACTTGGGATACCCATACGGGTCGTGAAGTGACGGTTGAAGAAATCATCAAAGAAGCAAAATCCTACCGCCATTTCATGAATGCTTCGGGCGGTGGTATCACTTGTTCCGGTGGCGAAGCCATGCTGCAGCCGGAGTTTGTGCGTGATTTATTCCGCTCAGCGAAAGCCGAAGGCATCCACACATGTTTAGATACCAATGGCTACATTCGTAAGTTCACACCTGTGATTGATGAAGTGCTAGAAGTGACAGACCTGGTCATGCTCGATATCAAACAGATGGATGACGAGATTCACCAAGATCTGATCGGTGTCTCCAACAAGCGCACTCTCGACTTTGCCCGCTACCTACATCAAATTGGCCAAAAGACTTGGCTACGTTATGTGGTGGTTCCAGGTTACACCGATGATGAAGCCTCAGCGCATCAGTTAGGTGAGTTCATCAAAGGCATGGAAAACATCGAGAAGATCGAACTGCTGCCTTATCACAAACTTGGTGCTCATAAATGGGAAGCCATGGGTGAAGAGTACCCATTGGAAGGTG
Source organism: Vibrio sp. RC586 (assembly GCF_000176715.1). Lineage (NCBI taxonomy): Bacteria > Pseudomonadati > Pseudomonadota > Gammaproteobacteria > Vibrionales > Vibrionaceae > Vibrio > Vibrio sp. RC586. The sequence continues at coordinate 305,081 of NZ_ADBD01000013.1, forward strand.
TTAATCCACCAAGCAAAGAAACCATGGATAAAATCGTAGCAATCCTTGAGCTGTATCACTCAAACGTAAAATACTGATTCAACCCCGTGGTGTTATCGTAAAAAATACCAACCACTTCGGTTGGTATTTTTTTAGGTAACTCGATTGGAATTAGCACAGCTCGCTTCAACCATTATTATTTTTGCCGTTTTACTTTTGGTGAAAAAAGATAGCCAGTACGCACTATGGCCAAAATTTCGTGATGATAGAACTTTCCAACATCTCACCTACTTTGTGATGTTGGGGCTATTTCTACTCTGGTCAGCACAAGCCAGTGTTAAAGAAGGACTCACCATTCATTTTCTCGCCTTAACCACATTGACCATGATGTACGGTTGGCGCAGTGCCTTTATTATCACCATACCTGTTACCACAGCTCTAGCTCTCGTTGGCAAAATAAGCTTTACTGCTTTACCAGAATACCTGCTGCTTTCTAGCTTGTTACCAAGCTTGATCAGCTACTCCGTTTTTGCACTCAGCTATCACTACCTACCGAGAAACATCTTCGTATTTATTTTTGTGGCTGGCTTTTTTAATGCCGGTGTTACCGGCAGTTTACACCTTTTGCTTAACTCACTGTATGTCTGGGGAATGGGGACTTATGACTGGAAAACGATTATGGATAACTACTTGATTTTTATTCCGTTACTCGCCTTCCCTGAAGGTCTACTCAATGGCATGGCGCTCGCCATTTTGGCCGTATTCCGCCCTGAGTGGCTGCGCGTGTTTTCCGATCGCGATTATCTGTATAACCACTATCACCGTCATTAATCATGCTGTTTTTTTGTGCTTTCACTATTAAAACCGTGTTGAGATCATGTTTCACTCCGTACCAATGCTGTTAACCTTAAATCAGCAAAATAATAACTCTGATTTGAAGTGAGGCTTTACATGGAAATGACCAACGCTCAGCGTTTGATCTTATCGAACCAATATTTCCTTATGTCGCAACTTGACCCAAACAACGCAAACAAATACAAGCGATTACAAACGATTGTTGAACGTGGTTATGAGCTACACATGCGTGAACTGAACCGCGAGTTTGGCTGCCTACCTGAAACGGAATGCCGCGAAATCATCGACATTATGGAGATGTACCACGCGATGCAAGAGTCCAACCGCATGTTGGATGACGCGGCGCGCAAAGATGTTGACCAACGCCGTTTGACTTTCCTTGGTTTTGATATGGCCACCGAAGCACCATTGGTGAACTATGTGCGCTTCTTAGTGGATTCTGAAGGTCTATATCCACAATTTGATAAGGGCGAGCACCATTTCAACAGCCAAATGCCAATGTTGGCGAAGTACCGCCGCATGCTGACCACTTGGCGCAATTGCCCACGTCAGTATCATCTGTCAGCGAATGAATTGCGCCAAATCATGAACGCTTAATTCGCATTTTTGTCCCTTTTATTCTCTTAAGCTAGCTTTATTGCCAGCTTTTTATTTTGCGATTTTCCCACCACACAGACTGCTCTTCGCTATCCCACTTATCCGACTCACTCGAAATCACGATTTTGAAATAAAACCATAATTCTTAAGCAAAAGAGTGGATTACAGACTAGGCTTAAATTGTTAGGAATTTGTATACAGCGGTTGTATGTCGTCATGACATTTTCAAAGGGGAAACAACTATGAGTATTTTTGAACACTTTCAGGCACGCTATGAAGCCGCCAAGGATGAAGAGCTGTCCATTCAGGACTTTCTGGCTCTGTGTAAAGAAAACAAAAGTGCTTATGCCAATGCCGCGGAGCGCTTATTGATGGCTATCGGCGAACCCGAGATGATTGATACATCCAAACACTCGCGCCTTAGCCGAATTTTTTCCAACCGAGTGATTGCTCGTTATAAAACTTTCGAAGATTTTTATGGCATGGAAGAGCCCATAGAGCAGATCGTCGCTTACCTCAAGCATGCAGCGCAAGGCTTGGAAGAGCGCAAACAGATTCTTTATTTACTCGGCCCTGTGGGCGGCGGTAAATCATCACTGGCGGAAAAGCTCAAAGCTTTGATGCAACAAATGCCAATTTATGTGTTGTCGGCCAATGGTCAACGCAGCCCGGTTAACGATCACCCCTTCTGTCTATTTGATGTCAATGAAGATGGTGAATTGCTCAAACAAGAATACGGCATTGATCGTCGTTACTTACGTTCCATCATGTCACCTTGGGCAGCTAAACGCCTGCATGAATTTGGTGGCGATATTACCAAGTTCAAAGTGGTGAAAGTGCGCCCATCCATTCTAGATCAAATCGCGGTAGCCAAAACCGAACCGGGCGATGAGAACAACCAAGATATTTCCTCTCTGGTCGGTAAAGTCGACATACGTAAACTCGAACATTTTTCACAAGATGACCCAGATGCCTACAGCTACTCCGGTGCACTATGCCGCGCCAACCAAGGTTTGATGGAATTCGTGGAAATGTTCAAAGCACCAATTAAAGTGCTGCACCCACTACTAACCGCGACCCAAGAAGGCAACTATAACGGTACCGAAGGGCTTTCAGCCTTGCCATTTGACGGCATGATTCTCGCCCACTCGAACGAATCGGAATGGCAGACTTTCCGTAACAACAAAAACAACGAAGCATTCCTAGACCGGGTGTACATTGTGAAAGTCCCTTACTGTCTACGTGTTTCTGGTGAAGTCAAAATCTACCAAAAACTGTTGGATCACAGTGAGCTATCCAAAGCACCTTGTGCTCCAAGCACACTCGAACTACTGGCACAATTTAGCGTACTGTCTCGCCTAAAAGTGCCAGAGAACTCTTCCCTGTTTTCAAAAATGCGTGTCTATGATGGTGAAACGCTGAAAGATACCGATCCGAAAGCCAAAAGCTATCAGGAATACCGCGATTATGCGGGGGTAGATGAAGGCATGTCTGGGCTTTCCACCCGTTTCGCGTTCAAAATTCTGTCTCGCGTATTTAACTTCGATCACTCAGAAGTGGCCGCGAACCCAGTGCATCTGTTCTACGTTATCGAACAGCAAGTCGAGCGGGAGCAGTTCCCGCAAGAAACCGCGGATCGCTACAATGAATTCCTCAAAGGCTACTTAATTCCGCGTTATGTCGAATTCATTGGCAAAGAGATCCAAACCGCTTACTTAGAGTCTTACTCTGAGTACGGTCAGAATATTTTTGACCGCTACGTCACCTACGCCGACTTCTGGATTCAAGATCAAGAGTATCGCGATCCAGAAACTGGCCAACTGTTTGACCGTTCAGCACTCAACAGTGAACTGGAGAAAATTGAGAAAACCGCGGGGATCAGCAATCCAAAAGATTTCCGTAATGAAATTGTTAACTTCGTACTGCGTGCTCGTGCCAACAACAATGGCCAAAACCCTGTATGGACCAGCTACGAGAAATTGCGCACTGTGATCGAGAAAAAGATGTTCTCCAATACTGAAGATCTGCTTCCGGTCATCTCCTTTAACGCGAAAACCTCATCCGACGATCAGAAGAAACACGATGACTTCGTCGCTCGTATGATGGAAAAAGGCTATACCGAAAAACAAGTCCGCTTGCTGTCTGAGTGGTATTTGCGAGTACGTAAATCCTCATAGTGTGTATGCCGTGTAATGGTCGGCGGTAGTGCAACTACCGCCACCTGCGGTGTTACCTACCCCACAGAATAGCTGTTGGGCTGTAGGTCACCTCCTCAACAAACTCGAGATCGAGTTTGAGGTGATGTCATTAGGGAGAGGCTCATGGCGCAATTTATCGACAGAAGGCTAAACGGCAAAAACAAAAGCACCGTCAACCGACAACGCTTTTTACGCCGTTACAAAGAGCAGATTAAAGAGTCGGTTGCGGATGCCGTTAACCGCCGCTCAATCACTAACACGGAATCTGGTGAAGATGTCTCGATTCCGACTCGCGACATTAAAGAGCCGATGTTTCATCAAGGCAAAGGTGGCGTGCGTGAACGTGTGCATCCGGGCAATGACCAATTTATTCGTGGCGATAAAATCGATCGCCCTAAAGGGGGGCAAGGCAGCGGCGGCTCAGGTGAAGGCGAGGCCAGTGCCGATGGTGAAGGCAGCGATGATTTCGTATTCCAAATTTCCAAAGATGAATACCTCGATATTCTGTTTGAAGATTTAGCACTGCCGAATCTCAAGAAAAACCAAGTTAACAAAATCACTGAATGGAAAACCCATCGTGCAGGTTTCCAAACCTCGGGTGTGCCCTCCAACATTTCTGTGGTGCGCTCATTGCAACAATCCTTAGCACGCCGTACGGCGATGACTGCTGGTAAACGCCGTTTAATGAGTGAGTTGGAAGAAGAACTCGAACGCATTCAGCGCAGCGAACCACCCCAAATCATGGAAGAGATGCGCATCAAGCAAGAGATTGAAGAGCTACGCAATAAAATTGATAGCGTGCCTTTTATCGACACCTTTGATTTGCGCTTCAAAAACTACGAAAAGCGCCCAATCCCATCCAGTCAGGCAGTGATGTTCTGTCTGATGGACGTGTCGGGATCGATGGATCAGGCGACCAAGGATATTGCGAAACGCTTTTATGTTCTGCTTTACCTGTTCCTCACTCGCACCTATGAAAACGTAGAAGTGGTGTTTATCCGCCACCATACGCAAGCCAAAGAGGTGAATGAACACGACTTCTTCTACTCGCAAGAAACTGGCGGCACCATAGTGTCCAGTGCGCTCAAGCTGATGCATGAAATCATTGAAGCGCGTTTCCCACTGGGTGAATGGAACATTTATGGCGCGCAAGCTTCTGATGGTGATAACTGGGCAGACGATTCACCGCGCTGCAAAGAGTTACTCTCCAACAAGCTGCTGCCCTATTGCCAATACTATGCCTATATCGAAATCACGCGTCGCTCACACCAAACTTTGTGGCACGAATATGAAAAATTACAGGCATCCTTCGATAACTTTGCAATGAAGAACATTCGCAGTGTCGAAGACATTTTCCCTGTATTTAGGGAGCTGTTCCAAAAGGAAAATGCGTAGGGAGACTGAGAGATGACAACCAAAGCCAAAGCCGCACCCAAGCGTAAAGCTGCCCAAAACAAGCGACTGCCCGATGGCCCAGATTGGACATTTGAGCTAATTGAACGCTATCACCAAGAGATTCGCCGAGTCGCTGAGTTTTATCGTTTGGATACTTACCCAAACCAGATTGAAATCATCACCTCAGAGCAGATGATGGATGCCTATTCCAGCATCGGCATGCCCATCAACTACAACCATTGGTCGTTTGGCAAAAAATTCATCCAAACCGAGCAAACCTACAAACACGGTCAGATGGGGTTAGCGTATGAGATTGTCATTAACTCCGATCCTTGTATCGCCTATCTGATGGAAGAAAACACCGTGACCATGCAAGCCCTCGTGATGGCACATGCCTGTTACGGCCACAACTCCTTCTTCAAAGGTAACTATCTGTTCCAAACTTGGACAGATGCCAGCTCGATTATCGACTATCTGTTGTTTGCCAAAAACTACATTGCTGAGTGTGAGCAGAAGTTTGGCGTGAACGAAGTAGAAAAGCTACTCGACTCTTGCCATGCTTTAATGAATTACGGGGTTGACCGTTATAAACGGCCAGAAAAGATCTCGATTGCCGAAGAGAAAGCACGCCAAGAAGAGCGCGAAGCCTATCTGCAATCCCAAGTGAATGCCTTGTGGCGTACTGTGCCGAAAAAAGCGGTTGAGCAGGAAAAACATCGCCGTTTCCCAAGTGAACCGCAAGAGAACATCCTCTACTTTATTGAGAAACACGCTCCCTTGCTGGAACCTTGGCAGCGCGAAATCGTGCGCATCGTACGCAAAATCAGCCAGTATTTTTATCCGCAGAAACAGACCCAAGTCATGAACGAAGGATGGGCCACCTTCTGGCACTACACCATTCTTAATCATCTTTATGATGAGGGGTTAGTCAGCGACAAATTCATGCTGGAGTTTCTGCACAGCCACACTAGCGTTGTGGCGCAACCGCCCTACAACAGCCGTTATTTCAGTGGTATCAACCCTTATGCGCTTGGGTTTGCCATGTTCCGTGATATCAAACGGATCTGTGAAGAGCCGACTGAGGAGGATAAAGAGTGGTTTCCTGAGCTCGCGGGATCTAACTGGTTGGATGCCCTTCACTTTGCGATGCGTAACTTTAAAGATGAAAGTTTTATCAGCCAGTACCTATCCCCTAAACTCATTCGCGATTTTAAGCTGTTTGCCATTTGCGATGATGATAGAAAAAATCACATCGAAATCAGTGCTATTCACGATGACCTCGGTTATCAACAAATCCGCGAAAAACTCGCGGCACAATACAATCTCAGTAACCTTGAACCCAATATTCAAGTCTATAACGTCGATGTTCGAGGCGATCGCTCATTGACGTTGCAGTATGTCCCACACGATCGCATTCCGTTAGATCCAAGCTACGAGGAGGTGCTGAAACACATGCACCGTCTATGGGGTTTTGAAGTCAAACTGGAGGAGGTCAAAGACACAGGAAGAAGAGATATCCTCGCAACCTGCCCAAAGAAAAATGACTAGCAATACCAAGTCAGATTGGGCTGCAATACAACATTCCTAACATAACAAAAGCCCACAACTCCGTTCGTTGTGGGCTTTTTCTTCTTTTCAGTGAACTACGTTTTCTTACTAAGCTGAAGCAAGAACACCATGAATTTCACTTTTTATCGTGTCTGACTGCGTACCAAAGATGGCTTGTAAATTGTCGCCAATCACAATGACCTCCCGCGCGCCAAGCTGTTTCAGCTTAACCACATCGACATGCTTAATCTCTCTCACGCTAACACGAAGTCGGGTGATACAAGCGTCTACGGTTTTGATGTTACTTTTACCGCCGAGCGCTGCCACCACATCCACCGCAATTTCATTCGGCTTACCCGCTAAAGTGACGGTCGTTACCTCTGTTTCTCGGCCCGGCGTTTTCAGGTTTAACTTCACAATCAGAAAGCGGAACAGACCATAGTAAAGCAACGCCCAAATCGGCCCGATGATAAAGAACATCCACGCATTGCTCGACATTGGGTAGTACAAGAAGAATTGGATAGCGCCGTGAGCAAAGTCGGTACTGTGTTTAATCTCTAAAAATGCGGTAAGCGCAAATGCAATTCCAGTCAGGAAAATATGGATAACGTACAAAATAGGAGCGACAAACAAGAAGGTAAATTCAATCGGCTCCGTAATGCCGGTCAGCCAAGATGTCAGCGCTGCAGACATCATTAAGCCACCAACAATCTTTTTACGCTCAGGACTCGCACAGTGATACATAGCGAGAGCCGCAGCAGGCAGCGCCCACATTGAATACATAAAGCCACCAGACAGATAGCCTGCTGTTTTATCTCCCGCGAAGAAGCGCGTGAGCTCACCCGTGAACACTTTGCCTGTTTGTGGATCTGTGTAGCTGCCCACTTCAAAGAAAAACGGCGCATTCCAAATATGATGTAACCCAACTGGCAACAGAGAACGCTCACCCGCACCATAGACACCCCAAGCAAGCACAGGGTTTTGATAGGCCGCCCAGTGAGAGAATATGTCTAAAAGATTACCGACCGGTGGCCAAGCAAAAGCCAATACCGCACCAATCACGATAGACACTAATCCTGTCACAATGGGTACAAAACGCTTACCTGCAAAGAAGCCTAAGTACTCAGGCAATCGAATAGCGTAGAAACGGTTGTACATCATCGCCGCAACGGCACCGACAATAATGCCGCCAAAAACACCGGTTTGCAGTGTTGCGACACCCATGATGGTGGCATCGGTTTCTAACCCGCGCAGCCCTGTAACTATTCCGAGTGCCGCATTCATCATGATCAGGCCAACCAGTCCTGCCAACCCTGCCGCGCCATCGTTACCTTTGGATAAGCCTAGCGCAACTCCCACTGCAAACATCAACTGCATGTTGCCAAATATGCCTTCACCGGCAGCAAGCATGACTTTACTCAGTTCAGCAGGGATGAAAGGTAATCCCGCATTCCCTATACCAAACATCAACCCAGCAACGGGTAATACCGCAACGGGCAGCATGAGTGACCGTCCGATCATCTGTAGCTGACCAAACAAATTTTTCAGCATGTCTCCCTCCTTGTTGGAGCTTTTATCAGGTGATATAGGCCGTATGGCCTATCACTTTCACGTGTATGGATAAAATAAATCCGACATCATGTTATCAATCCCCAACCCAGTGAAGGTTACAAAGCGCAACGAGTTTGTAAGCGAACACTTACAAAAAAAGTCTTTTGTAAGCAGTCAATTACTTGTGAAATAACCTAGTTTTCACCACGGAGAACAAAAAGGAAACACCGCATGCTGGAGAACAAACAGATTCTGGTGGTTGATGATAATCAGGAGCTTCGAGAGGCGCTCAAAGACTATCTGGGTAAAGCAGGATTTGAGGTTATTTGCGCCGAAAATGGTGCGGTAATGTGGAAACTTCTGGAAACCCATAATCCGGATCTGATTATTCTAGATATCATGATGCCGGGCGATGATGGCTTTACGCTCTGCCAAAAATTACGCAAACACTCCAGTGTACCCATCATCATGTTAACCGCCGTGACGGAAGAGACCGATCGCGTCACGGGTTTAGAACTGGGGGCAGATGATTACATCACTAAATCCTTCAGCCCAAGAGAGCTGTTAGCTCGCATCAAAGCCATTCTTCGCCGCAGCCAACTTTCAGACTCCCTTTCTGTGGCAAGAAAAGTCACCTTTGCAGGCTGGCAATTGGATACGATTACGCGACAACTCAAACACCTTGAAACACACGCGGTAAAACAGCTCAGCGGCGCGGATCTATCCTTGCTCGGGCTTTTTATCAATCACGCAGAGAAGCTCCTGACCCGTGATGACATTGCACGAGAAATATGGGGACGCGATGCTGATCCGTTTGAAAGAGGTATTGATGTTCAAATCAGCCGACTCCGCACCCACTTGGAAGATAAAGATCGCACTTTAATTCTCACCGTGCGCAATAAAGGTTACATGCTCACGTCAGGCATTCGTTATGAACATTAAGCAGCGGTTTAATTCGCTTGCCGTACGAACCAGCCTGTTTTTGGTGATCGTGGTCGTCGCCTCGCAATGGCTCGCTAGCGCCATTTGGTATCAACATAGTCACAAACGAGATACTGAAGGACTTGTCACTACAGTACGTAGTTTGGCGTTAAGTGCTGCATCCACCATTTCTTTTTTCCAAACCCTACCCTCTCAGTATCGTCATTTAGTGCTCAATCAACTGCGCAATATGGGAGGAACACGCTTTTTCGTTTCACTGAATGATCACGATATCGCCATTGATGCTCTTCCGGAAAGTCAGCGTAAAACCTTGGTCATTGAAGAGGTGCAGAAAGTGCTGAAGCAGCAGCTACAAGGGCAGCCGAAAATCCTTGTTGAGTTTACTCGCCGTGATCAACTTAAAGTGTTTAATAACGAGCTGCTTATTGATGAACTTCCCTTGTTATGGGCGCACTATTCACTCAGTTACGGCGAACTCAACCCCCCGATTCTGGTTCTGCAAGTCAAAGTGTCACCGGGCGAGTGGTTCTATCTTGCCGCTGTTCTTCCCGCCCCTTATGTGGATTTAGAAACAACCTATTTTGAAAGGCGTGAGTGGTTTACCTTGGTGCTATCCGCCCTGCTCTTACTGGTATGTATGGGCATTATCGTGCAACGTGAAATCACACCGATTCGTCATTTGGCAAAAGCTGCAACGCTCATGTCCAGCCGCTTGAAAGTGCCATTAGTCAAAGAACAAGGCAGTAACGAGCTCAAAGCCGCGATTCGCGCATTTAATAAAATGCATCAGCGTATTGATAGCCATATGAAAGAACGGGAAATGCTGTTCAGCGCCATTTCACATGACTTAAAAACGCCCATTGCCTGTCTCAAATTGCGCACAGAAATGCTAGACGATGATCGGGAACGCGAACGCTTTACCCGAATCGTCAACGATTTAGAACTTATGGTGAAAGGTGCTTTGCAATGCATTCGTGAAACCGACATCCATGAAGAGATTGAGTCTATCGACTTAAACTTGTTGGTGGAACATATCACGATGCGTTACGAAAGCGATAAAACCTCAATTCAGGGGCAAGTCATAAGTCCGCTGATTGGCAAACCTCTCGCGTTGAAACGCTGCATCCAGAATTTGGTGGACAATGCGATCAAATATGGCCATCGAGCCCATATTCATTTCCACGAGGCTGAAAGCGCGATCACCATCGTAATCAGTGATGAAGGTCAGTCTCTTGATCCAAGCTTAATTGAAAAACTCTGCGCGCCTTACTATCGAGCCCCCCAAGCACTTCATCACGAAGGTAACGGACTCGGCTTAACCATCTCTCAAAGCATTGCTAAGGCGCATGGCGGAAAACTTGAACTCAGCTTAACAGCCCAAGGTGGATTAATGACCACGCTTTCACTCCCCAAGGATTCATAATGTTACTGCGAACATTGTTATGTTTATTCTTCTTTGGCTATTCGTCTTTCAGCACGGCTGTCGAAATCATGCATTGGTGGACTTCTGCGGGTGAACAACGCGCCTTGCAAACACTGGAACAACACTTAAAACAGCATCAGATTGAAATCGAAATTAACCCCATTTTGGGTGGTGGTGGCGACAATGCGATGACGGTTTTGCAAGCCCGAGCCTTGGCAGGCAATCCGCCACAACTCGCCCAGATTGAAGGCCCCAGCATTCGTGACTGGGATGCAATTGACATACTCCACAACTTAAACCTCGTGGCTGCTGCAGAACACTGGGATGAACAGCTTTACCCTGCTGTCATCCATGTGAACAAAACCGAGCAAGGCTATGTTGCGCTCCCCTTAACTCTGCATCGCATGAACATGCTTTGGGTCAACAACCAGTTATTGAAGCAATTGAATCTGGAATTGCCCACAACCCAAGCCGAGTTCTTACAAGCACTCAAAACCGCTCATCAGCATGGCATATCGCCCTTAGCGATTGGGGAGCAACCTTGGCAAATTGCGCAGATATTCGAAAGCTTTGTTATCGCGTATGGGGGCATTGATTTTTATCGTCAGTCATTGGTCGAACTGAGTCCTGAACACATTCGTACCCCGCCCATGCATCAAGCTCTACAAGCCTTACGCGAGGTGAGCCAATGGGTCAGCTTTACCAAAAATGATGAGCGATGGGATAGCGCCACACAAGCACTCATCAATGGTGAGACTTTGTTCCAACTCGGTGGTGATTGGATATTGGGTGAGCTCTTGGCTAAAAAGGTGAACGTTCCAGAGGCAATCTCTTGTACCCCAGCCCCGGGCTCACACAACAGTTATCTCTACAACATGGACAGTTTCGTTTTCATGGCGAGCAAAGAATTCAACCACGCAGAAGCCAATCAGCTGGCGACATTGCTTGCCGATAAGCAATTTCAAACTAACTTTAATCGCTATAAAGGGTCAATTCCCGTCCGTCAGGATATTGCTTTAGACACATTCAACCTTTGCCAGCAGCGTTCCCACCAAGACTTTTTGTATGCAGCCAAAGAGGGAAATCTCGTGCCAAGCATGACGGATTCAATGGCGGTTAACCCCATGATTCAGCAAGCCATTACCAATGAAATTTTCCATTTTTTCCGTAATCCGGCGGTCAGTGAGGAAGAAGTCATGAAACGAATATGGGCCATCGCTTCAAGCAATTGAATTTGCTGAAGACCTATTCATCAAGCACAGTCAACACCATTGCATTATTCTCAGCTTGTTTTCTTTTATCAAATTCGTAACCAATGGATACATAATTGATAAAACTCTTCAGTTCAAGGTTCAGTATACTCACGGCGACTAAAAGCCACGAAAAAGGAACCGTTTCATGAAAAGTAAGTTGTGCGTGATTACTATGTTACTTGCGAGCTCAACGGCATTTGCAGCCGATGGCGTTGTCAGTGATGACGTCATTGCCAAACAAAGGGCAAACCTCGCTGAGAATACAAAAGAAAAAGGATTTGGCCCTCAATCACCGCGTGATATTGATAACTTGGATGGACACAATGACCGTTCGTTTGGTATTGCATCAGGCTTTGAACAAATGAATCTGTGCAATATCCATTTTCACAAAAATGCAGAACACAAAGGTGGGGAGTTTACTCAATTTGCAGGCAATGGTGATGGCAAAGGGTATAACACGGGTTACCAGTACAACGGCCAGTTAACGAAAGAAGAATTACAACCTTTCAAGCATAAAGAACTTCAGTCTGGAGACACCATCGAAGTGCATTATGTGTATAGCAGCGCCAATGTTAAGCCAGGAGCCACGTTAGGTGCTTGCCTTTCTGAATCAATTCAGAACCCTCAACTGAGAGTTGAAGCGCAAGTTTATGTGCTGGTTAATGGTGATGAAGCTTTGGATTTTGCTGCGCTCACCGACTATGGCCAACGTAATGGCTATTATCAAGCCCTGAACATTCCAAATGACACTGGTACACCTATTCAATACGCAGGTTCGACAACGGGACCCAGTTACAACGAACAAGGTTCTCCACTGCAAGTAACATGGAGTGTACGTCCTAATGTCGCTAAAGTGAGTATTGCATCCGTGGCTAAATGGCTTGAAGGCAATGATTTCAAAGAAAATCACGCACACGGGGTACGAAACTTAGTGATCAATCCAGAACTTCTATCTGAAGGGCATCAATAAAAACAGACATCACCATACTGTGTTAAACAATAAAGCTCCCGTTGGGAGCTTTATTGTTTAGTGTTGTTGAGCGACGAACTTTCTCACCACTTCCAAATCATCTGGCGTGTCCACCCCAGCCGGCGGTGCTTCTAACGCAACCGCAACATGAATTTTTTCACCATGCCACAACACACGAAGCTGCTCTAAGCATTCAATCTTTTCAAGCGGGCTTGGCTGCCAATGTAGATAGGTGTTGATGAACCCTGCACGGTAGGCATAGATGCCGATATGGCGCAGCAATGGCTGAGCGATGGATTTGTCTGCCTTGGCGAAGTTATCCCGATCCCAAGGAATTGTGGCGCGACTGAAGTACAGTGCATAACCGTTTTTATCAGTGATCACTTTCACCGCATTCGGGTTAAACACTTCCGCTTCATCTTCAATTTCCACCGCCAAAGTCGCCATGGGTGCGCTGCATGCGGCTAAGTTATCCGCAACTTGGCGGATAATTGCAGGCGGAATCAACGGCTCGTCACCTTGTACATTAACCACAATGTGCTCGGCCGGAATAGCCATTTTTTCAACCACTTCCGCCAGACGTTCTGTGCCGGATTGATGGTCAGGCGATGTCATACACACCATGCCACCAAAGACGTGAACCGCTTGTTCAACACGTTGATCGTCGGTTGCAATGATCACGCGGTCAGCACCCGCCTGCATAGCCTGTTCATACACCCATTGGACCATGGGTTTACCACCGATGTCCGCCAGAGGCTTACCCGGTAAACGCGTTGATTGGTAACGCGCAGGGATCACAACGGTAAATGACATTAGCGTCCCTCATCCATGCTCATGCTACGTGCTTCCGGCTCTAAAAGCACTGGAATGCCTTCTTTAATTGGGTAAGCCAAACGATCCAATTTACAAATTAGCTCTTGGCGATCTTTATCGTAAGTCAGCTTACCTTTACACACAGGGCAAGCGACGATTTCAAGCAGACGGTGATCCATACTGTTCCATTACCTCTTTAATTTTGTCCACAATACGCTGCTCCGCTTCTGGAGCAAATTGAGCCGAAACGGGCAAATACCACCAATTTGGCTGGGCAAACTCAGCGCATTTTACGGCATCTTTTTCTGTCATGATCAGATGATCGCCCTGCTGCGCGAGTTGATTCAACTGGGCAGTATCAAAGGCTTGATGATCGGCAAAACCTTGGCAGTGAACCAAATCTGCATTGAGTTCACGCAAGGTATTAAAAAATCGGGAAGGATGACCAATCCCAGCCATCGCACATAAGCGAGTGAATTTGCTCACCGCACATCGTTCACCCGTCTGCAGATTAATCGCATCAGCAGGTTGAAGATGCATCGCGACTTCATTGGCCTGCGCCACACCACCATTGGTGATAATGAAATCGACTTCAACTAACCGACTGATCGGCTCACGTAGAGGGCCTAGGGGAATTAGCTGTTGGTTACCAAAACGGCGCGCACCATCCACCACAGCGATTTCAATGTCACGCTGCAATGCATAGTGCTGCAAGCCATCATCAGTGATGACGATGTTGACCCCGTGTTCAAGCAGCGCTTTTACCGCTTGGCTGCGCACCGGATCAACTGCCACTGGTACTTTTGTGCGCTGGAAAATGAGTTTCGGCTCATCACCACAATGTTCCGCTGGCGTTTGTTCACTGACCACCAAAGGATAACTTGGCGCTTTTGCTCCATAGCCGCGTGATACCACGCCCGGACGATAGCCAAGGTTTTGCAATGTTTCCACCAGCCAAACCACAACCGGCGTTTTACCATTGCCACCCGCGGTAATGTTGCCTACCACCACCACAGGCAATGGTGCACGATAGGAGGGTTTATCCCCCGTTTGATAAGCTTTGCGCCGTGAGCGGCTAATTGCGCCAAACAGCAAGCTGAATGGCCACAACAGTGGCCATAACAGATAACCTAACGGATGGCGGTGAAACCAAATCTTTTCTATCACCGCTATTCACCAAACTGGATGCGGTGTAGTTGAGCATACGCGCCATCTTGTGCCAACAAATCAGCATGACGACCGCGCTCAATGATTTCTCCTTCATCGACCACAAGGATCTCATCGGCTTGTTCGATGGTCGACAAGCGGTGCGCAATCACCAATACCGTTTTGTTTTTCTGGAGCTCATTCAATGCCGCTTGGATCGCGCGCTCAGATTCAGTATCTAGCGCTGACGTCGCTTCATCGAGAATGAGAACCGGAGCATCACGCAGCAACGCACGGGCAATCGCCACACGCTGGCGCTGACCACCGGACAAACTCGTACCGTTTTCACCAATGACGGTATCCAACCCTTCTGGCAGATTTTCAATAAACTCCATCGCATGCGCTTGGCGAGCCGCTTGCTCAATTTGCTCACGGGTGTATTCACCTTCGGCGGCATAAGCGATGTTGTTGGCAATGGTGTCATTAAACAGATGTACGTTTTGTGAAACTAATGCGAAGTGGCGACGCAAATTAGTCAGTTTGTAATCACGCACATCGTGCCCATCAAGGCTGATTGAACCACTGTCTACATCATAAAAACGGGTAAACAGATTAGCGATGGTTGATTTACCTGAACCAGAGCGGCCAACCAACGCAACGGTTTTACCTTGCGGAATATCAAAGGAGACATTCGCTAATGCAGGTTTTTCTTTACCTTGGTAGGTAAACGTCACGTCATTGACTGACACGTCACCCTTAACACGTTCCACTTCGTATTTGCCGTTATCACGCTCAGTTTCCAGATCCATCAAACCAAACAGAGTTTGACAAGCGGCCATACCGCGTTGGAATTCAGACGTCACACTGGTCAAAGCTTTTAGCGGGCGCATCAAACCAAACATAGCGGAGAACACCACAGTGAAGGTACCCGGCGTAAGATCTGCGCGAATTGAGTCAACACTCGCCAAGAACAACACGGCAAACAACGCTAGTGAAGCAATCATTTGAATCACAGGGTCAGCAATGGATTGAGCCGAAACCAGCTTCATCGTTTGTTGACGCATGCTGTTACTTACTTGGTCAAAGCGTTTACGCTCAACGGCTTGACCACCGTAACTCAGCACCACTTTATGACCTTTGAGCATCTGCTCAGCAGATGAAGTTACATGCCCCATGGTGGTTTGCATGTTGCGCGAAATCTTACGAAAGCGCTTAGAAACCACACTGATTGCGAACGCGACGACAGGCGCGACCACGATCAACACCAAAGAAAGCTGCCAACTGTTCCAGAACATCAGGGTTAACAAGCCGATAATGCTTGCCCCTTCACGCACAATGCTGACTAAAGCGCGGCTGGTTGCGCCTGCGACTTGCTCAGAATCGTAAGTGATGCGAGATAGCAGTCCACCCGTCGATTCTTGGTCGAAAAAGCGCACTGGCATGTGCATGAAATGGTTAAACAAACGGCGACGCATCAGCATCACCACATTGCCAGAGACCCAACTCAAGCAGTAGGAAGAAGCAAATCCACTTAAACCGCGTACAAACATCAAGCCTAAAATCATGAACGGCAGGATGCGCAGGAAGTTGGATTCCGCATTACCAAAACCTTCGTCTAATAAAGGTTTTAGTAGAGAAATCATATAGGTATCAGCGACAGCATTGATAATCAGCGCGACAACCGCAACAGCAAGACCCGCTTTGTATAAGCGGATGTAAGTCCACAGACGTTTAAAGGTCTGCCAAGTAGTTTCGTCAGAGTGAAGTGACATAGAGAGGCTTTTCTGATTACAAAATTGCGCTTATTCTACTCCTTTACGCAGCATATGCCTATACCAAGGCTCCCAGCCAAGCGAACGCTGAGCAACCCAATCCATTTGTTCTGGATAGAAAAACAGACTGATTTGACCCAATTGTCCAGTATCTAACCACTGAGCTTGCTGGTTTTGATAACGCTCCACCACTTGCGGGTTAGGCAAATTCCAGCGGTTATCTTTGGCCAGTGACGCAATCGCCAGTCGTGGTTCGACTTTCATGATGAACTCAGCGGTTGATGATGTTTTACTGCCGTGATGCGGCACTATCATCACGTCACTTTGCAGTGGCACTCCATCGCGTGCGAGCAACCACTCCCCCATTGCGGTGACATCCCCCGAAAGCAGCACTGCATGGTTAGACTGGGTATCAGTTATACGGATCACACACGAATGCTGATTGTAAGCTCGGCTAACCAGTTGCGGCGGCCATAGCACATCGAAATGCAAAGATTGCCACTGCCAACTGTCACCACGTATACAAGGAACAAATTCCACACCGACTTGGCTTGTGCGTATCCAACTGGGGTGCCAACGTTTGGCTAAACTTTGCCAATCGCCCGCATGATCGTTATCGAGATGACTCAAAATCAGCCCATCGAGTCGATGAATACCACGTTGCTGTAAAATGGGCTCAATCACACTTTGTACATAGCTGCCCCCCGGCCAACTGCTGCCTGTATCGTAGACGATCGCGCGATCATCTTGCTCAATCACTATCGCTAAGCCATGCCCCACATCTAACACATCCATACGCCAAAGCGGTGTAGTGGAAGGAAACCACCACCATAAGCCAACAATGCTTAACGAAAAGGTACAGGCTCTTAGGCTCATCACTCGATACAGCATACTGAGCACTACGAACGCAACAATGAGACCTTGTATATTTTGGGGTATGACTACCCAACCCATGTCCGCAAATTGCAGCGCCCAATCAAGCGGCAGAAAAGACCAGTCGACCCACGGCCAATACACGGCCGCCCAACTTGGGGCGGTAAGGGTTACGACCAACCCTAAAAACAGAGCCGGAACAATGACTAGGGAGAACCACGGGATAAACACCAAATTGTACAAAACCGCGGTAATACTTAGGCCGCCAAAGAAGTATGCGGTTACCGGAGCCATTAAACAGACGAGAGAAATTTGCGCGAGCAGCAGCGTTTTCCACCACACTTTACGTTTACCCTGACTGGCTAACTGATACAGCACAATCGCGACAGCTAAAAAGGACATCCAAAAGCTGTTTGAGAGCGAGGCAAACGGCGACCAAATTAAAACGGCACACAAAGTAAGCAAAATCCGTTTTAATGCGGAAAGAGGGAAAGCCAAAATCACCAATGCCACATTGAGCAAACACATGATCAATGCACGCTGAGTCGGTATGGTGAAACCTGCAAGCCACGCATAGAGTATGGCAAGCAGAACTCCGCACACGAACGGTGACCAGAGAAGCTGATTGTGAAGGCGCATTAAGCCTGCGCCCAAAAAGTACCCCAAGCTAAAAGCAATTCCGATGTGCAAACCAGAAATAGCGACTAAATGAATCAACCCACTATTTCTCAGCGCTTGCCATTCCTGCTCATCGATACCGCTTCGCTCACCAAAGGTCAGGGCTAAAATCAGCCCTTGAAACGGGCTCGTCTGCGTCAGCGCTTCCAGTTGAAAAAACAACCTTGATCTTAGGCTACTCTCTTGCACAATTTGATAAGACGTGTTGGGTTTAACACTGGCTCGAGCCACGAAAGAGTGCGCCATGTAATGCGCTTCTAAATCAAAGCCCGTTTCATTGAGTCGACCCACTATCGGTTTAAGCGAGATTGAAAACTCAAATTGATCATTGGGCTGTAGTAATAACGGGGCAACGAGACGTATGTGAGGCTGCATGAATCTGTTTAAGGTTTGACCATTCACCTCATGAATCAAGACTAAACCCTCATATGCGTAACGAGTTTGCTTAAAAAAGCTGTCAACCTTACCTTTTATGGTAATATCCGGCCCTGCTTGATAGAGAATGTTGGATTGATCTCGCATAAGGTTGCCATGTAGCACGATAGTGAAAATGGCCAACGCGAAGCCAAGGAATTTACGGGTTGCACGGTAATAACCGAGCAAACCCGTAAAAAACAGGCATAACCAAGCCCAGCCCCATGTTGGCATCCATGGCCAATAAGGAGCAGACAGCACGGTGATCGAAAAAGAGATGAGCGACCAGTAATTCGACAAGAGAGTCATAATCCCGTATGCCAAGAAAATTTATTAAACGGTTTATGCCTGACCACGATGTGATCAAACGCCAAAAAGCGCTGCGCGTGTTTGGTAATGTGCTGTATAACCCAAATCTCTGGTGTTTAAACCGTCGCTCTGCTGCTGGCGCGTTTGCTGTTGGCCTGTTTATGGCCTTTGTTCCACTTCCAAGCCAAATGATCATGGCGGCAGGGCTAGCGATTATGTTTGGCGTTAACTTACCGCTCTCGATCGCATTAGTGTGGATCACCAACCCTATCACTATGCCAGTGATCTTTTATTTCACGTACAAGCTCGGCGCATGGCTGATGGGCACCCCAGCACACAGTTTCCATTTTGAATTAACATGGGAATTTCTGTTCAACCAAATGAGCACCATTGGCCCCCCTTTTTTGCTGGGTTGCGCCGTTTGTGCGGTGCTAGCCTCACTGCTTGGTTACTTCGGTATTCGCGGTTTATGGCGTTATTCGGTGGTACGCAGTTGGCAAAAACGCCGTACCAGTAAGATGCCGGAGAATCAGTCTTAACACACGGTGCAAGCGCGGGGTTTGAATGAAGTTGCGAGCAGCAACATCTGCCGTTTTGCAAACGATGTTCACTTAAGATGAGAAAAAGGACCCAAGGGTCCTTTTTTGTTGAACGCGAAAAAACGCTCTGTTTGTCTATCCGATACGATATCGCTACTTGCTGCTCAGCACTTGAGCGGGATTGAGCCGACTCGCTCGCCGTGCTGGATACCAAGTGGCAAGTAAACTCAACGTAATCGCCGTACCGGACACCAACAGCACATCAAACCACTGCACTTGTGAAGGCAAGAAATCAACGAAGTAGATATCTCCAGATAAAAATTGATGGCCGATCAACCGCTCTAAACCTTTAATCAACGAGGTCAAGTTAAACGCAATGATCACCCCCAATAGGCTACCAACCACGCTGCCAAGCACACCAGAAAACACACCTTGCCATACAAAGATACGTTTGATTAAGCCATCTGTTGCACCCATGGTGCGCAAAATCGCAATTTCACCAGCACGGTCTTTCACCGCCATCATCAAGGTTGAGACAATGTTAAAGCTTGCCACCCCAATGACGAGTATCATCACCAGATACATGATACTGCGCACCATCTGGATATCACGGTACAAGAAACCGTACTTTTGCTGCCAACTGTGCAGATAGGCATAAACGTTGAGTTTATTACCCGCCTCTCGCACAATCTCCGTAGCTTGCAGCACATTGGCTACTTTCACCGATACGCCCGTCACGCCTGAGCCTAAATTAGCGTAAGCTTGTGCATCTTCAAGTGGAAGCAGTGCCAAGCTGTGATCAATTTGCCCATTCAAAGCCAATAAGCCACTGACTTTGACTCGTACCCGTTTCGGGGCCTGCACTTTTTCGCCACTGGTGGCGCTAGGAATCATGAGGGTAATGAAATCACCAAGTTGCACACCAAGTTTATCAGCAACGCCTTGTCCTAAAATCACCTGCTGTTGACCGGGGATAAAATGTTGCCATGCTTGCGGGGTAATAAATCGTGACAGGCTAGACACCGCTTGTTCACGTTGTGGATCAACACCTCGCACCTCAATCGCTTTAAGTTGAGTGCCATGTTCCGCCAGCGCTGTCATTTTCACATAAGGGGCTGCCGCAACAATTTTCGGATGACGAGTCACTTGTGCCATGACTTCAGGCCAACGTTCAATCGGACCCCGAACGCCTTCAAATTCTCCGTGAGGAATCACGGACAGCACCCGCGATTGCAATTCACGCTCAAAGCCATTCATGGCCGAAAGACCGATGATGATGACCGCCACCCCCACCGCAATCCCAATCGTGGAAGAAAGTGAAATAAACGACACCATCTTGTTACGTTGCTTGGCGCGACTAAAACGTCCACCAATAAACAAAGCTAGGGAGGAAAACACTTAGGCCCCCGTCACATCTGTTAGCAGACCATCTTTCATGTGCATATGACGATCCATTTTGGCCGCTAATTCACCATCATGGGTGACCACTAAAAAAGCCGTTCCCGACTCTCGATTTAACTCGCGCATCAAATCATAAATCGACAGTGCTGTGTTATGGTCGAGGTTGCCTGTCGGCTCATCTGCCAAAACCAAATCAGGTTTATTCACCAAGGCTCGAGCAATCGCCACACGCTGCCGCTCACCACCAGAAAGCTCCGATGGACGATGCACCAAACGGTGCCCTAGACCAACTCGCTCAAGCAGCCTTTGGGCTTGTGCTTTCGCCTTCGCCACATTCATGCCACCAATCAGCAGCGGCATCGCCACATTTTCCAAAGCCGAAAAATCCGCAAGCAGATGATGAAACTGATACACAAACCCCAAATGTTGATTACGAATTTTAGCTTGTTTATTTGAACTCAATTCATGCAATGGTTGACCAAGAAACTCCACAGCCCCTTCGCTGGCCTCATCCAGTGCACCAAGAATATGCAGCAGAGTGCTCTTTCCTGACCCCGAAGATCCAATGATCGAGACCAACTCCCCTCGCTTTAGCTCAAAGCTTACCCCTTTAAGAACCTGAGTTTGCAAATCGCCTTCTTGATAGGTTTTGCAAACCTGATGACAACGTAAAAGGTTATTCATAACGTAACGCCTCAGCGGGTTGAACAGAAGATGCGCGATAGGCTGGAAACAGCGTTGCCACTAGGCTCAATACGATCGCAAGAACAATAACGAGGGCAATTTGCAGCGGCTCGATCACCACTGGCAAAGATCCACCCACAGAAAAAAGTGCCACGCCTAAAGCATCCATCAGGCTATTTAGATTGGCGGCTAGCAGCACACCAAGACCTCCGCCCACTAGCGCGCCAATCACCCCACTACTCGCGCCTTGCACCATAAAAATGGCGAGCACTTGTTGTGACTGCATCCCTTGGGTTTTCAAAATTGCCACTTCGGCCTGCTTTTCCATCACCACCATGATCAACGCCGAAATGATGTTAAACGCAGCAACACCTACGATAAGACCGAGCATTAATCCCATCATGTTCTTTTCCATGCGTACCGCTTGGAAAAGCTCTCCACGCTGCTCACGCCAGTCACTCCACTGCCAACCCTCGGGTAACGGTTGAGTGGCAAGATCGCTCACCACAAACGGGTCATCAAAAAAGAGTCGCCAGCCTGAAATAGTTTGTGCATCATAACGCAGCAACTTGGCCGCATCACGCAGATGCGTCACCATCAGTTGCCCATCAACATCCGAACCTGTATTAAAAATACCCGCAACCGTAAAGTTGCGCTGACTGGGTAAGCGACCTAAAGGAGTGAATTGACTAGCTTCTGTCACCATCAAGCGGACTTTATCACCCACTGTGACATTAAGGCTACGCGCCAACAGATGACCGAGGAAGAGTTGGTACTCACCTTCTTGTAAAGCCGAGACACGACCAGCAATTAGATACTGTTCTATCGGGTCATTTTGCAGTGGTTCAATACCAATCAGCAAACCCGCTGCAAGTTGTGATGCACTTTGTACTACGGCTTCACTGCGCACCAATGGCTCAGGATCACGTTGAGTAGAAAGAGCAGAAATAAACGCAGGAGGCTCCGCTGTAAGTGCTGTTTTACCTGTGTCTTGCGCCACCACCGCTTGTGGCAACACACCGAGAATGCGAGATTTAAGCTGTGCTTCAAAACCGTTCATCACCGACAACACCGTCACCAGCGACATTACACCGATCGTAATACCCGCCGTCGACATATAAGAGACAAAGCGGCTAAAACGATCACCAGAACGACCGCGCAAATAGCGTAAACCAATAAAAGCCGAAATCGGATGAAACATAAATCCAACCATAGGAATAGAATGGCGCTACTGTAGCGAGAATCCCTGCGAGGTTGTAGCTTTTCTTTGCCAAATCTGTGTAAGAGGACGTTTATTTCACTCCGATAACAAGGGCATACCTTGATTAGTTACTGCTTATGACGATAATCAACACAGATGTGAGAAGGAACCCTCTATGAATGATCAAGAATTCTTTACTGTCCACCACGCACTAACTATCAATGTGGAGCCGTTGGCGGACCATTTCACTCTCCCTTCTCATGAGATATTTGAAGCGGAAATCCCCGCTCCTTTTGTGGTGGCGAGTGAATTCAGCCAATTGGAACAACTCAGCGACAGTGCGCGCATGGAGCTGAAAAACAGTGACTTTAAAAGTGTCTTGCAACTGCTTGAAGCGCAAAACTCAAAGCTCAATCTGCTCCTGACTTTTATGCTGTCACAGCAAGATGATCCGCAATCACGCAGTGCAACCACTCGTTTTGGCGCCAGTCAACTCACCTATTTGGCAAAAGCCCCCTTAGCTTTGGGGCAAAAAGTTCGCGTTAAGCTGTTTTTAGAATACCCAGCCGCAGCCATATACTGCTACGCTAGCGTGACCGAATGTAGCCAACAATCAGAACACACCTTAGTAACACTGAAGTATGATCTGCTGCGCGATGTGGATCAGGATTTACTGATCAAAGCCGCCCTATATCAACAGCAGCGCCTGCTGCGTCAACGCTCACTAGACCGAGAAAAACCTCAAGCGTGACTATGACTACACATTCCCTACTCTCTCTGTTTACGGCGCAAGGTGCCGGAGACAAAAAAGCCATCGGTAACTTACACGGCTCTAGCCTTGCCTTAGCCATTGCTGAATTGGCTAACGCACATACCAGCCATACTTTGCTGGCAGTGCCGGATCCGCAAACGGCACTCAAACTGCTGCACGAAGTTGAACAGTTTAGCCACAGCGAAGTCGCACTCTTCCCTGATTGGGAAACACTGCCGTACGATAATTTTTCGCCACATCAAGACATCATTTCCGATCGCATTTCGCGCTTGTATCAACTGCCAAGCCTGACGCGTGGCATCACGATTGTGCCAGTCAGCACTTTACTGCAACGCCAATCACCGCGTGACTTCTTATTGCAGCACACCTTAATCGTTAAGCGAGGTGACCTTTTCTCGCTCGATAAGCTACGCCTACAGTTAGAAAATAGCGGTTATCGCCATGTTGATCAGGTATTTGGTCCCGGTGAATACGCGAGCCGCGGTTCGATTCTCGATCTCTTCCCGATGGGCAGCAGTGACCCGTTTCGGATTGATTTTTTTGATGATGAGATCGACACCATTCGCACTTTCGATCCGGAGAACCAACGTTCGATTGCTGAAATGGATGAGATTCGTCTGTTGCCCGCACATGAATTCCCGACCACAGCGGCTGCAATTGAAGAGTTTCGTAATCGCTGGCGTCAGCGCTTTGAAGCACGCCGCGAACCTGAATCCATTTATAGCCAAGTCTCCAAAGGCACTTGGCCTGCGGGTATTGAGTACTGGCAGCCGTTGTTCTTTGATCACAGCGAAACCTTATTCGACTATCTCCCCTCCAACAGCCAGCTCTTGGTCGTGGGCGAGTTGGAAAAATCTATCGACCAATTTTTGGCTGATGTCGATTACCGTTACGACCAACGCAATATCGACCCATTGCGCCCATTGCTGCCACCGAATGAGCTTTGGTTGCGTAAAGATGAGCTGTTTGCCCACTTTAAAACGCTGCCGCAAGTCCAACTGACAAGCTCACCTATCGAGCTACGTGCAGGACGAATGAATGCCCAAGTACAGCCATTGCCCATATTAGCCGTTGAGCATCAAAACAAAGAGCCTTTGGCAGCACTGCGCCAGTTTAGTGAGCAATTTGTTGGCAAAATCATTTTCTCGGTCGAATCTGAAGGCCGCCGTGAAGCCTTGCTTGAACTTTTGCAACGCATCAAGTTGCGCCCACAAAGCCAAAGTGAATTCAGCATTGCCTGCCAACAAGCAGAGAAGTTCTCGCTAGTACTGGGTGCCGCAGAGCGTGGATTTATTTATGGCGACAACCAAATTGCCCTGATCTGTGAAAGCGATTTACTTGGTGATCGGGTGATTCAACGTCGCCGTAAGAAAGATCGCAAAACCGTCACCAACAGCGATGCGGTAATCCGCAACCTTGCCGAGCTCAAACCGGGGCAACCCGTTGTACATATCGATCACGGGATTGGCCGCTACTTAGGGCTACAAACTCTCGAAGCGGGTGGCATGATCAGCGAATACGTCATGCTGGAGTATCAAAACGAAGCCAAGCTGTATGTCCCAGTTTCGTCACTCAACCTGATCAGCCGTTATTCCGGTGGTGCAGAAGAAGCCGCCCAATTACATAAACTGGGTGGCGAGGCGTGGGTCAAAGCTCGCCGTAAAGCGGCTGAAAAAGTGCGCGATGTCGCAGCAGAGCTATTGGATGTGTATGCAAAGCGCGAAATCAAACCGGGCTTTAAATTCCACCTCGACCGCGAACAATACGCCACCTTCAAAGCCACCTTCCCGTTTGAAGAAACCGATGACCAAGCGATGGCGATCAACGCTGTGCTGTCGGACATGTGCCAACCCAAAGCCATGGATCGTTTAGTGTGTGGTGACGTCGGTTTTGGTAAAACCGAGGTGGCGATGCGCGCAGCTTTTGTTGCAACCGATAATGGCAAACAAGTGGCGGTATTAGTCCCTACAACTCTACTGGCGCAGCAACATTTCGAGAATTTCCGCGACCGATTTGCCAACTTGCCGATCCGCGTCGAAGTGCTCTCCCGCTTTAAATCAGCCAAAGAGCAGAAACTTATCTTACAAGATGTGGCGGACGGTAAGGTCGATATTCTGGTCGGCACCCATAAACTACTCTCTAGCGAAATTCGTTTTGCTGATCTTGGCTTGCTGATTGTTGATGAAGAGCACCGTTTCGGGGTACGTCAAAAAGAGAAAGTCAAAGCGATGCGTGCGGATGTCGACATCCTCACCCTCACTGCAACGCCGATTCCGCGCACACTGAATATGGCGATGAGTGGCATGCGAGATCTCTCCATCATCGCGACGCCGCCAGCGCGTCGATTAGCGATCAAAACCTTTGTGCGCCAAAGTGAGGACAGCGTGATCCGTGAAGCGGTGCTACGTGAAATCATGCGTGGTGGTCAGGTGTACTTCCTGCACAATCAGGTCGAAACCATCGACAAAGTGGCTGCAGATTTAGAAAAACTGGTTCCAGAAGCACGAGTTACCGTGGCACACGGGCAAATGCGCGAGCGTGAACTAGAAAAAGTGATGAACGATTTCTACCACCAGCGCTTTAATTTACTAGTGTGTACCACGATCATCGAAACCGGTATCGATGTTCCAACGGCTAACACCATTATTATGGATCGTGCGGACAGCTTAGGTTTGGCTCAGTTGCACCAATTGCGTGGCCGTGTAGGGCGATCGCATCACCAAGCGTACGCCTACTTGTTAACCCCGCCGCCGAAAGCGATTACCAAAGATGCAGTAAAACGTTTAGAGGCCATCGCATCCTTAGAAGATTTGGGAGCGGGCTTCACTCTCGCCACGCACGATTTGGAAATTCGTGGTGCTGGTGAACTGCTAGGTGAAGAACAGAGCGGCCAAATTCAATCTATCGGTTTTACTTTGTATATGGAAATGCTCGAACAAGCAGTTGATGCACTCAAGTCCGGTAAAGAACCTGCGCTTGATGATTTGCTACGTGAGCAAACCGAAGTTGAAATGCGTCTGCCTGCCTTGCTACCGGATGATTATATCCCAGACATCAACACCCGTTTGTCGATGTACAAACAGATTGCTAGCGTCGCCAGTGAAGATGAATTAGTCGAGCTCAAAGTCGAATTGATTGATCGCTTTGGTAAATTGCCTGACGCCGCGTTAAACTTACTCGCCATCGCGGAGCTGAAACTGAGTGCTATGCGTCTCAAAGTGCGTAAAATTGAAGCCCATGAGCGCGGTGGATACATAGAGTTCTATCCCAATGCTGACATTAACCCACTGTTTTTGGTTAAACTGCTGCAGTCGCAACCTAAGCAGTTTGCAATGGATGGGCCAACCAAATTTAAATTTACCTTACCTTTGGTTGAACGCGGTGCACGCATTCAATTTGTCGCTGACATCTTGAACAATTTCCAGCAAAATGTGTTACCGGCGATGTAAGTCATTAGCCAGAAGTAATAACCCAAGAAAGTAATAACCCAGTGTGAAACACTGAACAACGGAGTGACAATGAAAAGATTGATCCCACTGCTGCTATTGCTGATTGCAATGCCCAGCATGGCGGCCCGACAGTTTGATATTGAAGTCATCTTTTTTAAACGGGCAGTAGATGCTGAAAAAGTGAGTGAATCTTGGCCGAACAGCTTGCCCGCTATCAATATTGACCGCGCAGGCAGTTTCGCAGACGTCAGTTTTCGCCAAAGCAAAGGAGTCACGTTGTTACCTTCTTCCGCGTATCAGCTCAATAGCGAAGCTCAGAAATTACGCAACCATGCAGGTTTCAACGTATTGCTGCATACAGCTTGGCGTCAAAGTGATCAAGGCCGTCAATCAGCTCCAGTGTTCCACATTCAGGCTGGGCGTGATTACTCCGGACAATTTCAAGCTGATGGCGCCCCGATCGGCAGCAAAAACGTGGCAGCGCCTGTCGATGGCGTGACCGAAATGAGTATTGCCAAACCATTGTATGAGCTCGATGGCACATTGCAGATTTACGTTCAGCACTTCCTATTTGCAGAAGCCCTACTGGATTTGAAAAAGCCTGCAGTACGTGAAGTGACATTACAAGACGCAACTTTACAGCTCAGCACAACACCAGAAGAACAAGGGGCGACAGTACAGGCTGGCTTACTCGAAGCGGTATCTCCAACCGTTGAAGAAGAAACCTTCTTAAAAAGTTATCGAATGGATCAGAAACGCCGTATGCGCAGTGGTGAAACCCACTATCTTGATCACCCACTGATGGGCATGATCATCCAAGTTCGACGTGTTGCCGAATAACATAACTCCTGTCTGTACGTGAGTTTGGATTCACTTTCTTTTAGCGAGTTCAAACTCACCAACACCCCTCTCTTATCTTAAGCCATTTGAGCATCGTAAAATTTCGCCCACTGGGTGCAGCCATCTATGTCATCTTGTTTCATTTATGATTCACCTCTCTCACATTTAATGTGCCAATTTGTCTGCTGAATAAGAACTCACTCTTAAAACCATTCCTTGGGTTGAACCCTTGTGCATTTGCCATTGATAATTCTATCGCTCTCAGCACTTTGTTATTGGTGCCATCGATTTTATTCATTTACGCATCAATCTAGCGAGAGAGTATGGAAACTCATTATGCAACCCACTCGAACTGTTAAGAGAGATGAAGGTCAAGCCATGAAACATAAAAAAACGTTGACCGCGATAAGTGTATTTGCGTTGAGCCATTTGGTTGCTCCAAGCTATGCATTCGCGTCAAGCAGCAGTGATATACAAACTAAATTGAAATGGGCTTGGTCTACCAGCCAATTTCACCCAGAATCCAATCAAGTAATGGCAGCCCCCATTACCGCTCAACTGAACGATGATAACGGCGATGGCAAAATCGATGCAAACGATGTTGCCGACGTAATTGTGGTGACTTTCCAAGGGAATCAGTACTCTCAGGGCGGTTATCTGCGAGCATTGAGCGGTGTTGATGGTTCAGAACTTTGGACTTACAGCAACGGCGGCATTATTGCCGATGCACGCTATGCTCCAGCGGCCGCAGACCTAGACGGCGATGGCTTCATCGAAATTGTTTCTACGAGCACTTTAACCCCTTATATCAACATATTAGACAACCAAGGCAACATCAAAAAACAACTGCTAAAATACGCCTCTGGTTGGCGTTCGGTCGGTGATATCGCTTTAGCCGACCTTAATGGTGATGGCTCAGTAGAAATTCTCGCAGCCGATGGCGTTTATAATTACGACTCTGGTTTGTTATTTAGTCATGATTGGG
Organism: Vibrio sp. RC586; assembly: GCF_000176715.1. Lineage (NCBI taxonomy): Bacteria > Pseudomonadati > Pseudomonadota > Gammaproteobacteria > Vibrionales > Vibrionaceae > Vibrio > Vibrio sp. RC586. Next base: position 333,668 of record NZ_ADBD01000013.1, read on the forward strand.
CACCAAGTTCTGTCGCACTTGATACCAATGACGATGGGCAACGCGAAGTGTTTGCCAACGGTACGCTATACAGCAATAACGGAGCTTACCAATGGCAATACCAAGCGAATGATACGGCTTGGTTCTCCTCTGTTGCCAATTTAGATGGCGATGATCAACCCGAGTTAGTCGTTTCTGTCCCAGCATCCCTCAGCACCCCAGAAAACAGTGAAATTGCCGTATTGGAGCATGATGGTTCACTGAAATGGCGAGTCAACAATGTCAACAACCCAGGTGGTAGTGTACAAGCAGTTTCTAGCTTCTTAGGATCTAAGACTGGCAGTGCAAGTAATGTTGATGCTCAATCTGGCGTTTACGGTTATACAGATTGGGCGAATGGACAACGTGTTTTAGCTGGAAGTGATCACCAATTAGCTATTCGTTCAGGCTCGATCGTTGACGCTATTGGAGCAAACAGTCAAAACGTGGTTGGCGGCAGCGGTGGCTCTCTACGCTATATTGACTCCTCCAAAGTTCGTGCTGTTGACGTCACCTACGGCAAATTTAAAGACTGGTGGAGCTACGGTATATTGGAGATGAAATTCACGCTCGATAATGGTTCAACCGTTACCGTAGGTTCGAAAAGCTCAGCCTTTACATATCTTGGTTTTGAATGGAGAACCAAAGTCATTAGCTATCTTGGTTTAGAGTGGCGGACAAAAACGGTTTATTGCTGGTTCTTCGGTTGGCACGCAATACGAGTCTCTTACCTTGCCCCTGTATGGAAACAAAAAACGGTTCCATATCTAGCGCCTGTTACCCTATCAAAATCAGACACAGTACGTTATGACATCCCACAAGGCTCACAACTGCTTGGCATTAATGTCTGGAGTAAAGAAAAACTCTTGCTCAAAAATAAGCAACAGGTGAACGCGGTACAGTTCCTAGTTGGTAAAGTACAGGCAGATCAATCACACATGGGTATTGTCTATGCTGGCTACAAAGCCGTTGATATGTACGATGCCAAAGGTAATAAAGTGTGGTCTGTGCTAAACGATGATCTCAACAGTGGCAAAATCGGGGTTTCTGCCTATGACTTCGATGACGATGGCATTGATGAAGTGTTAGTCCAAGATCGTTTAAGAATGCGTATCCTCGATGGCAAAACAGGTCAAGTGTTGAGTATTATCGCTAACTCGTCAGGCACACTATGGGAATACCCGATTGTGGTGGATCTTGCGGGCAATGATAACGCAGCGCTGATCATGGTCGCCAATGACTACGATCGTGAAAGTAATCTCAACCACGGTGTGTACGTTTATGAGTCTGCGGATCTCAGTAAGCCTTGGAAAAAAGCAACACGCAATTGGAATCAGTATGCGTTCAGCTTCTCAGACATTAAGCTCAATGGCTCCGTCCCTGCCGATGCGCAACCTAGCTGGTTAACACACAACAGCTTCCGCTCTGCAACCATTCGTGCGCCACTGCAATAACCCCTACCTACTCGCTAGCCGCTCCATTGCCGCTCCATTGGAGCGGCTTTTTTATTCTTATTTCAGCGTTCTTTCTCCGGCAACATGTTGGATTTTCGATAAATCTTGTAATGCTGCTTATAATCAATGGCAGAGCTCATCGGTTTGTATAACCACGCCAAGAAGGATAACCATGACACCCGATTTCCAAATAGTGACCCAACGCTTGCAACTTCGCCTGATCGCAGCCGATGAAGTCGATGATTTAGTGCATTGTATTCGCCAGTCTCAAGCACTGCATCAGTGGGTAGATTGGTGCCATGCGCTCTTTAGTAAGCAAGAGGCGGAGTTATTTATTCAAGCCACACGTCTTAATTGGGTGAAAGCCGAAGCCTATGGATTTGGTGTTTTTGAACGACAGACCCAAACCTTAGTCGGCATGGTGGCAATTAATGAGTTTTACCACACTTTCAACATGGCTAGCTTAGGATATTGGATTGCCGATGCTCACCAAAGACATGGCTACGGGAGGGAGGCACTCACGGCATTGATTCTGTTTTGCTTTGAGCGATTAGAGCTCACTCGGTTAGAAATTGTCTGTGACCCAGAAAATGTACCGAGCCAAGCTTTAGCCCTAAAGTGTGGCGCGGTTCAGGAACAGCTCGCCCTAAATCGATTTTTGTATGCTGGAGACCCCAAAGCTGGAATTGTGTTTTCTTTAATACCCTAACATATACCTCAAGCACTTGGCGTTACAGACCATGAGTAGAATGGTCACACGCAAAAATAAAGCGGCACTCTGTGCCGCTTTATTTATTATCAAATCGATAACATTAATGCAGTTTCAGGTTTGGGCGCAGTACGCGGTTAATTCGTCCTACCAACATCATCAAGCCTGTTTTAAACATGCCATGCAACGCCATTTGGTGCATTCGATACAAAGAGATATACACCACTCGTGCGATACGTCCTTCAACCATCATAGAACCACGAGTTAAGTTGCCCATTAGGCTACCTACGGTGGAGAAGCGACTCAGAGACACTAGCGAGCCATGATCTTTATAGACGTAAGATTTCAACTCACGACCATACATTTTGGCTACGATATTACGAAACGCCAGAGAGGCCATTTGGTGTGCAGCCTGAGCTCGTGGCGGTACAAACGTTCCGTCCGCTTGAGTGCATTGTGCCAAATCGCCAATCACGAAAACATCATCGTCACGTGTCGTTTGTAAAGTACCTTTAACGATCAATTGATTAATACGGTTTGTCTCAAGTCCGGCGATGTCTTTCATAAAATCTGGCGCTTTAATGCCTGCTGCCCAAACCATGATGTGCGCGGAAATTTTCTCACCATCTTTAGTGGTTAAGCCATCTTTTTCCGCTTTAGTCACCATGGTCATGGTACGAACATTCACGCCTAGCTTAGTGAGTTCTTGATGCGCCGCCGCCGAGATGCGCGGTGGCAATGCAGGTAAAATACGTTCTCCCGCTTCAATCAAGTTCACGTTCAATTTACTCGAGTCGAGATCACCAAAACCATAAGTACGCAGCTCTTTAACAGCGTTGTGCAACTCTGCTGAGAGCTCAACGCCCGTTGCGCCCGCACCTACAATTGCAATGTCTACCGTTCCTTGCCCGTTTTTCGCGTGCAACTTCAGGAACTCATTATTCATTTCAGTACGGAAACGATCTGCTTGTTCTGGGCTATCAAGGAAAATACAGTGTTCTTTCACACCTGGTGTATTGAAGTCATTCGATGTTGAACCGATCGCCAACACCAACATATCGTATTCCAAATCACGCTTTGGCATCAGCAGTTCACCGTGCTCATCTTTTAGCTCGCTTAACGTGATTTTTTTGTTTTCACGATCAATCGACTCTAAGCTGCCAAGCTGGAAATCAAAACTGTGATTTTTTGCATGTGCACGGTAGCTCAGCGCATCGACACCTTCATCCAGAGAGCCAGTTGCCACTTCATGCAACAAGGGTTTCCAAAGATGGCTTGAATTACGGTCAACCAAAGTAACCTTGGCTCGGCCTTTACGCCCAAGTGTGCGACCCAATTTGGTGACTAGCTCTAAACCGCCAGCTCCACCACCTACAACAATAATTCGTGTCACAACAACAATCCTCAAATAAAGATGAATAATTATTATCCAGCCCGAACTCTCGTGCTGAAGGAATCTGTTATCGCCATGATGTCTAACATCTGACTAGGGTGAGGTTAGTTACTCTTAGTGGCACGTTATTTGGCAGAAAAAATCTGCGCTAACACAACTAATTGGCAAGTTTTAGACTTGCTCTCAATTTTTTTTGATATTTATCAACAAATCTTGGTGTAAGTCATTATATAGGGCTGATTCTATCGCGCAACCACAGATTGACAGGTTCTCATTAGTTTTTTTGTGGGTATGGATGAGCAAAAACAGCCTCACAAAGAGGCTGTTGATAATTCAATCATTCAACGAAGTTACATCGCTTTAAAAGATTTCATTGTTTGCAGGTGGTGAGCGATTTTTTTGAATTTGTGGGTTTGGGTTTCATCCCAAATGATCTCGTAATAATCTTGCAACTCTTGCGCGGTTTTCTGGTTGTCGTGAATTTCATCCTGACGAGAAAGCACCACTAAGCAGCGACCTTGATTTTTGGTACGAAACAGCTCAACACACTTAGTCGCGATATCATCATACTCTTCTGGGCGGTCAATGCGCCCCTGCATGGTCAATTCTGGATGCAAGTTAGGGTTAAATATCACCTGTTTGATTCCACACAAAAAACCAATCCGTTCAGACCAATACCCCCCTAACCCTACCCCACAGATCAGTGGGTGTGGATCGCCTGATTGTTCAATCGCTTTATGTACTTCTTTGAGCAGATGTTGCATGTCATGTTTGGGGTGTAACGTGCTGTAGTTGATAAATCGAACATCACTATCAATGAACTGCAGTTGCAGCACTTTCTCATGGTTGCCTGGGCTGGTTGAATCGAATCCGTGTAAATAAATAATCATAATCTTATCCCCATTCCTTGAGGTTTTAATCTACCACGATGAGCATGGTTTTAAACAGCCTAGCGAAAATATCAATAAAAAGAATATGAAAAAGCAGCCCACTCATATGGCAAACTTAACCAAAAGCATTGGTCAAAACCAAGTTAAATGATGTGCTAGCTTAAAGCCTGTTCAATCAGTTGTGCTTGCTGCAAATAGATCTCCTCACCCCACAATTGATAAGCGAGTAGATACCAGAGCATCGCCATCATGGCGGCGCGTGGTTGCCACGCTTGAACACCCTCCACCCAATCATCGATGCCCGATAGTTCACGAAGTTGGCAATAACGGAAAACCACATCAAGTGCTTTTTCTTCTGCCACATCAATACTCAGGGCTAAATCAATGCGCGGATCGGCTAAGGCTGAGTATTCCCAATCTATCACTCTTGGACCTTGCGCGGTCTTCACCATGTTGTAACCCGCCAAATCAAAATGACAGAGTACCTGTCCGACATCGGCCAGATTTGGGACTGAACGCCACTGCTCATACAGCGCTTTCACCGCTTCTGTTTTCAGATCTTCACGAATCTGTAGCCAATAGTGATCCACTCGGCCAAGGTAGTTAAATGGGGCAACAGGAATTCGGTGAATATCTAACTCATGAATACATATTTGAGTTTTCAATACCTGATCAAACGGGACACCGTCACGAAGTGATTCCCCGTCAATCCACTCCACTAGCAGCCCTTGCTCATTAATCATTTCAGCTTTAGGCCCAATATGATCATGCTCAATCGCTTTGAGGATTTGGTATTCCTGAAATCGGGAGATAGAAAAAGCTTTGGTGATGGCCGTTGCTGGTCGCCACACAAAAGCACGATCGCCCGTGGTAATTTTCCAGCAACGGTTGGTGAGGCCTCCTGTTAAGGTCTGCGCATAATCAGGAGGTACAGAGAAGAAAGGAGTCAACGACAAAAGTGATGGGTCCAACGAGCTTGCTTCACGCCATGCAATCTTTGCCATTACCAACTCCTTCTCTGTGTGGATGTTTTACAAACCCAATAAGCTCTTTGATTGTTGCTTACGAATTTCGGTTTCATCAGCCCATTCAATCAAGCCCGTTTGTAAGTCCATCAAACGCATCGTCATCTTGTAGTAGACGTCTTTATCACTGCCATCATTTTTCACAATACTAGACAGGTTGCCGTACAACATATATTGAGCACCGACCATCTTACCAAATTGAATCGCTGTACTTTGATTGACAAGTTCATCATTGTTTTGAAAGTTCAATTGATCACGTACCGCTTCTACGCGATCCATGTCTACAAAACGGAATTTACCTGAGTTAAGCATTTTGGTACTGATGGTATCGGTAATCGATTCGGTATCGATATGCTCACTGGTTTTATTCTTGATACGCTCAACAAACACAATTGGGCGGCCATCGCGAGTAATCGCAGAAACAGATCCTGACATCATCATGCTGTCGACCATTTCAGCCGCGATTTTTTGCAGATCGGTTGAACCGAAGTCAACATTAACCGTCTCTACCGCTTGTGCATCACCGTAACTAACTTTATTTGAACATCCCCCTAAGATTACCGCCAAACCTAGCAGGGCAATAACACTCTTTTTCATTGTCATACCTCTTAAAACTTATGTTTTTTATTCATTATTTTCGCGAATCTGGACGCGGAACTGCTTGCCATTCGGGTTTACCGAGACCTCAGTCAGTGACACGGTTTCCATGCCTCGCAAAATGATGGTTTTCCATGGGCTTAACTTAGTGTTCACTTCAAGCCCATCATTGTCATACCAGTAAAAGCGATACTGGACATTCAGATCACTTTTTTGATTGCTCTGCAGACGAACCACACCACGAGTGTGCCCATCCACGGTCGTTGTTGCGATATCTTCAATGCTCAGGCTTTTGCTTAACACACTGTCATTGAATAATACTTGTTGTGATGCACCATCAACTCGCAAACCTGCGGTATTCGCACTGCATCCCACCAACAGTAGACCTGTTAATACTGCTAATAGCCACGTTCTCATTACCGTATCCCTAGTTGTTTATGCCAAATCGTCACGTTGTTACTTTGCCTTGATAGCCAAACTAACGCAGTGCCATTCTCTGGAACATGAAAGGTATAGTGAGTACCTGCAATATCCAGCACTTGATCACCCGCGTTCACCACTTGAGTAACGGTATTGACAGCCGCGGGCAAAGTTAACCAGCTGCGCGTATCCGGCTGCTCGGTTAGGGTATTCCATATATTAAAGACTAAATTAGCCACATCCTCTTCCTGCGTAGCTTCCTTACGCAGTTGATCTTTTGCCACTACACGTAATGCTTGGCGCAGCACTAGCGTTGGCATCTGCTCACTCAGCGCCTGCGTTGCCATTAAATTGACATCGGTAACTGGCATTGGCTGCATACTCACACCATTCAGAGTAAAAGATGCACTACTGGGCGTCACTGACTGCGCATAATAAGGTAAAGCCAGAGAATACAACGCTGCGTTACCACGACTGTCATAAAGCGGTAAAGAGAGTCGCCATTCCTGCTTAGGTTGCACTATTCCCTGTTCTTCAATCACGATGACTCGTGCTTGAGAAGACGCCAAGCGCTTGGGTTCACCATATTGCTGCTTCAACAATTTGAGGTCCTGCTGCATACCAAGCCGAGCTGCGACTCTTAATATTCCATCAATAACGGCTGGATTATTGGGTGCAACAGCCAATGCTCTGCGGTAGTCCACGTACGCAGAGTTCAAATCATTATCTGCTTCATAAAGCAATGCTGAAAGATAGAGCAAGTAACCATTCTGCACCGCTTGTAAGCTCTTACCTGCATCTGGGTATTGAGCAAGCACACTGCCTAAATTGGGAGACACCCCTTGGGCGCGCATGTCTTGTTCCGCTCTCGCTAGCTCTTGTTCACGCCGCTTTTTGGCCTCTTCTTGCACTTGATTAGCACGGCGCATCTCAACTAACGCTCCATCAAGGTCATTATTGCGTACATAGTTCAAACCTAAGTACAGGTGCAAAAAGCCCAGCTCATAATCGGCAGGTTCATACTCATTGAGATTATCATTAACCGCAAGCGATCCCACGCTGGTCGAGGTACTACTGATGGAGATAATCGCCCTATCTTGTTGCTGCTTCACCACTTGATCAGCCACGGACAAACTCTGCTGACTTTCAACGTACTGCTGGTTTAAAAAGTAGACACGACCTTTTTCAAGGTTATCCAATACATCACCAGCAACATAATCAGGCAACAATTGCGTTGCTTGTTGATACTGCCCAGCCGCAACAGACTGATACAAAGCATTATTTTGCGCACTGTAGTGGCTAAAAAGATTGCCAGCGGTGAGATTGGCACACCCTGCGAGCAGTAGAGATGTCATGGTCAGAGTGATGCAGCGTATAGGAAGCTGTTGGTATCGATACACTTTATAGTTCACCATTCGACATCATTAAAATTCATTTAGCCCATTAGCAGAGGGCCGAGGGGGCGACCACCAACCAAGTGCATATGGATGTGATAGACTTCCTGACCACCATGTGAATTGCAGTTCATGATCAAGCGGTAACCGTTTTCTGCAATTCCTTCTTGCTCGGCAATTTTCTTTGCCACTGTAAACATACGCCCAAGCGCAAGCTCATCCTCCACCACTACATCATTCACAGTTGGGATCAACTTATTAGGAATGATCAAGATATGGCTAGGGGCACGCGGATGAATGTCTCGAAATGCGGTCACCAAATCATCTTGATAAAGAATATCGGCTGGAATTTCTTTGCGAATGATTTTGCTGAAAATGGTTTCTTCCGCCATGACGTACTCCATACAAAGGTTTTGATTGAGAATTTTTCTGGCTTGAGTATGCGTCAAGGCATACTAAAGCTCAATAAAAAACACCGTACAGTTAAAAGAACCTGAGCAAGCTCACTGGAGAAAGGTTGTTTTTGCTGTATCGGTCATAAAACACAATTCCCAATCTCAATACAATCGCGATTGTTTTGTTACTTTTTTAAGACAAATTTGTCTTTGATGAATTCTAATAACAATGAGTGATGTTCGAGGGAGAGAAAATATGCAGGGTTCCGTTATCAGGCGAATGTATGCGGGGTTTGCGTTAATCATTATCATGTTCGTGGTGACCGTTGCGATCATGCTGCGAGGGATGAGTCAAATCCATAGCAATTTTGAAAGTGTTTCAGAGACAGCGCTACCCTTAGTATCGCTGTCAAACCAAACCAGTGTTCAACTGTTATCTGCTGATAAATCGTTTAAAGACTTTCTTACCACGCAAGATACTGAACGCATGAGTGAAATGCGTCAGGCATTTTCTACTTCCAAGCAAAGATTCCAAACAGTACTTGACGAGCTGAGCCAAGCCAGTCAAAACCACCCTGAACTCGAACAACCTATCGCGGAATTAAAACAGCTTGAGGCGCGTTATTTCAACGAGGCTGACCTTGCGATGAATAACTATCAAGCCATGTTTGCCGCGCAAGCTGCGGTGCAAAAATCCACTCGAGAGTTTCAACGCCTACATTCTGAATTGAGTATTGGTATGAAGGAGTTTGTTGATAACAACGACAGCATCTCCGTTAAAGTGATGGCCAAAAGCTATTTCATCAAACTCAAAGATGCGGAAGTCATTACCTCAGACGCACTAGCGAGCTCAGACATTGCTTTCGTGGAAAAAGCAGTCAACCTTAATAAAAAAGCGGTCACTCATCTTAACTACGCCTATCGTGGGCTAGTCACTCAGTTACCTCAGTTGAAGGAACGTTTTGAAGAACCCGTGGCAAAATTCACCCAAGATATTGGCCAAAAAGGTGGTGTGCTCGATCAACACGATGAATACCTACAAGCTCGTGCTGCACTCTATGACAACATTGCCAATCTTGCCCGCGAGATAGATAAAGCAATGACAATTTTGGGGGCGTTTAACCAAACCGCCACCGATGATCTTAATCAATCACTGACTGAAGCGGGTTCGGTATACCAACAAGGCACCATCAAGGCGATTATTATTGGCATTGCTGTCGTCCTATTAGCGACTGCGATTGGGTATCATATCGCGCACAGTGTGCGTGAACCGGTCACTAGGATCCTGCGCGCGCTGGAAAGCTTGACTCAAGGGAATATGACTCAACGCATCGAGATCCGTTACAACAACGAATTCAGTCGCTTAAGCCGCCATATCAACACGCTTGCTGACAGCTTGCATGATATTTTAGTGAAACTAAATAGTGCTTCTGATGATTTAACTGCAACCGCCTCCAATAACCAAACGACTTCGCTCAGTGCGCAAAATAAATTGAATAGCCAACGTGAACAAACTTCTAGCGTAGCGGCTGCAATGACCGAAATGGCGCATTCTGTACAAGAAGTCGCTAACAGCGCTCAAAACTCATTAGCCATGGTACAACAGGTGGAAACTGCGTCTGAATCAGGTCGCCAAATCATGAGTAACAATATCAGCACCATCCGCCAGCTTGAAACACGCCTGATTGAGTCAGTTGAAGCAGTCGGTGATCTTCGTAAGATGAGTAGCCAAATCGGTTCGATTTTGGATGTGATCCGTAATATCGCTGAACAAACTAACCTGTTAGCACTCAACGCCGCGATTGAAGCTGCACGCGCAGGTGAGCAAGGCCGTGGTTTTGCAGTGGTAGCAGATGAAGTTCGCGTGTTAGCTCAGCGCACTACCCAATCGACTTCTGAAATTGAATCGATGATCAGTAACCTACAAACGAGCTCGTCATCTGCGAGCAAAGTGATTGAAAGCTGTATGCAAGATATGGAGATGTCGGTTGAACAAGCCTCGCACGCCAACAGCGCGATGGAAGAGATCCAAGCACTGATTATCGAAATCAGCCATATGAGTACACATATCTCTCAAGCCGCTGGTGAGCAAAACGAAACCACAACCTCGATAGCGCGCAGTATTGAAGATATCAATCACATCTCAGATGAGAGCTATCGAGCTATGTCTCAAATCGCACAAACCAGTGCGAGTCTGACAGCATTGGCTAACCAACAAAGTGAATTGGTACATCGTTTCAAACTTTAGCATTAGCTAAGTCTTTGTACCTTTCGTGTCAATTTTTTCGCAAAGAGCGACTTTTAAATCGAGTCGCTCTTGTTTTTTCATCCCCTCATCGTTATATGAGTAACAAAGCTTGCGCCACTTTTCTCTCCACTCATGCAAGCAAATCATGAGGAAACTTTATGGCTATACATGTAGGGATTATCGATCAGGATCCAGTTCGCTTAGTCACACCACTGCTCGATCATCGAACCGTTAGCCGCCACATCATTTTTATCGGCGACAAGTCCCAAACGGTAATTTTTCAACGCCTTAGCGATGTTTTAAACAAACGTAATATTACGACTGATTTCTTTGAAATCCCGGCAGGGGCTAACACTTCTGCCATTAAAAGTGCGATTCGTGAACTGGCTGAATCGCTCAAAGCACGTGGAGAAGAAGTTAAATTCAATGCAAGCTGCGGCTTACGACATCGATTACTCTCAGCCTACGAAATTTTCCGCAGCTACCGTTGGCCCATTTTTGTGGTTGAGCCCAACAGCGACTGTCTATGTTGGCTTTATCCGGATGGCAACCAAGACACTCAAGTTCAAGACCGTATCACAATTGCCGATTACCTCACTATTTTTGGTGCACGAGGCGAATTTAATGAGCACCAACTACCACCACAGCTCGATAAGCAACTATACGAATTAGGCGAGCGTTGGGCGGGTAACGCTTTAGAATTGGGGCCAGGGCTTGCCACATTAAATTACTTAGCGACCACTTGCCGTAAAGAACAACGACTGGATGTTGAACTTTCTGATAAACAACAAGGTTATCGCGAGTTAAACCTTCTGCTGACCGATCTGGTTGAAGCGAATATCGCCACTTATGAAAATGGTATCCTTACTTTCAGCAATGAAGAGGCTCGCCGGTTTTCCAACGGCGAATGGTTAGAAACTCTTGTGCACAGTACCGTTAAACAGATTCAAGATGACCTACCGACCATTCAAGATCGCTCGCTTAACGTACAAGTTTACCGCCAATTAGGGGACAGAGAAGTCCGTAATGAGCTTGATGTCGCTACCGTTGTAAACAATAAGCTGCATATCATTGAATGTAAAACCAAAGGCATGCGAGATGATGGAGACGACACACTGTATAAACTAGAATCACTCCGCGACTTACTCGGAGGTCTACAGGCACGCGCTATGTTGGTGAGTTTCCGTCCATTACGCCATAACGATATCACTCGTGCGGAAGATCTCGGTTTAGCCTTAATCGGTCCAGAAGAACTTAAAGATCTCAAAACCCATTTAACACAATGGTTCAAAGCTGCGGGTGGTAACTAATCCCATAACACCTGAGACCTTTGAGGATAATGGTGAAAAAAAGCCCGCGATGCGGGCTTTTTTGCTGAGTGAGTAGACTCAATTAGCAATCGTCTTCTGTAAAATTCGATGGCAAAGTCATTTTCATCTGATGCCAAATGTGACCACTCGCAATCCCATATTGGCGAATAACATGAGGCAATTGCTCACGCTCACCACTTTGGCAGACAGCGAGCAGTTGACGGTAAAACTCCATCGCCAACTCGCGAGCTTCTGGATTGGAGAAGTAGTAGCTCCCAACTCGGTCATAGAGCTTTTTCAATCCGTTAAAAATCAAACCATATATCTGGTTACCAGAGTGGAACGCCAAGCGTTGGAACAGCATGTAATCATAAAAGTTGAACGTTTTTGCAATCAGAATTTCTTGTCTCTTAAGTTCATCTTTTTCGTTATCTTCTTTAACGTGCTGCTGAATTTTTTCCGCATATGGAGAGGCAGTAATGAAGGCATCCCAAGATGGCGCGTTCACCAAAGCCTCACAAGATTCGATGACATTAATCATAATGCGTTCAGCACTTTCTTTATTCAGCTTAAACGCGTAACGCATGAAAATAGGACTGATGTTGGTTCTTGCAGCCAAAAGATCTTCAACAATACTGGTGGCATTGTCTGCATCAAGTGTCATCAAAGTATCCAGAATATGTAACCCAGAGGTTTCCATAAACTGATTTACCTTTGTGGGCTTACCATGTTGGATAGTGAGCCAACCATCACGAGCCAAGCGCTGCAACACTTCACGTAATGTTGTTCGTGTAACCCCAATCAGTTCTGAAAGCTCACGCTCTGCAGGCAAGATAGAACCCGGTGGAAAACGGCCGTTCCAAATACTCTCAATAATATATTTCTCAGCGAAACCCGCTGGGCTTTTTGCCTTAATGACCATTAATGACTTATCCAATTCTTGTTTTATTTGGGTCGAATGGCACTCATCATACCACTACTTAGTACGACTCGAAAACCAAGCATCGATAATCTTGTCACAAAGCGAACATAGTGTAATTACTCTAATTTAACTTAGATGAACCAATCTGATCATTTTATGCAGAAGGTGAAGCTGAAACATTTTTCCAAAATAAAAAATGCACAAAATGCTTGGAATAACAGGAAGGCAGCTCACAGTCTGTCATTCCCTTTTAGCAAAATAAACTTACTCCAAAGAGGTATTTATTCCGAGTTAAGATGTTTTAAATTCTATTTCATCTAACCCACAGCTTCTAAATGAATTTTTTGGCCGCTTTGTGTTATGCTTACGCCACTTAGATCGCGTTTTTTAACGAAAGTTTAGTGAGTTTTTATCATAATGATATTTGTTGTTGACTATTATGTAACGGCAAGTACAGTTGCGGTCAAAGTACGGAGTGCTTGTTTTTCTCAAGGAGTGACTTGGTAAGAATATAATCCATTTAATACTTTTATTTTCTTTCCAAATCACAGTTGATGAAGATTTTGTCTAAACACTGAGTCCGATATTTTCGTGATAACAGGCACGACACAGAGTCTATCTATAACAACAGTTTAAGAGTAATTCCCATGCCGATGTCCCTCGGAAATGCGTTTATCAAGAACTTCCTTGGTAAAGCGCCTGATTGGTACAAAGTTGCCATCATTTCTTTCCTCATTATTAACCCAATCGTCTTCTTCTTTATCAACCCTTTCATTGCTGGTTGGTTGTTGGTAATTGAGTTCATATTTACTCTAGCGATGGCTCTAAAATGCTATCCACTGCAGCCCGGTGGTTTACTTGCTATTGAAGCGATAGCGATTGGAATGACAAGTCCTGAGCAAGTCAAGCACGAGCTTGTTGCCAACATTGAAGTGCTACTGCTTCTGGTGTTCATGGTGGCAGGTATCTACTTTATGAAACAGCTACTGCTGTTCATCTTCACCAAGATCTTGTTAGGTATTCGCTCTAAAGTTCTGCTTTCACTCGCCTTTAGCGTCACTGCGGCGTTTCTTTCTGCCTTCCTTGATGCACTGACTGTAATTGCGGTCATCATCAGCGTTGCTGTCGGCTTCTATTCGATTTATCACAAAGTAGCGTCAGGGCAAAGCATCCAATCTTCTCACGATCATACTCACGATGAGAGCATTCCTGAATTAACTCGTGATGACCTTGAAAACTATCGAGCGTTTTTACGTTCGCTTTTGATGCACGCAGGCGTGGGTACCGCACTTGGTGGTGTAACAACCATGGTGGGTGAACCACAAAACTTAATCATTGCGGATCAAGCTGGCTGGCACTTCGGTGAGTTCTTAATTCGTATGGCACCAGTGACTCTGCCTGTTTTTGTTGCAGGTATGCTGACATGTATGCTCGTTGAGAAGCTCCGTCTGTTTGGTTATGGTGCCCGCTTGCCGGCTAACGTTCGTCAGATCTTGCTCGATTTTGATTCTGAAGAACGTAAAAACCGCACTACACAAGATGTCGCCAAATTGTGGGTACAAGGTGCGATTGCGGTGTGGCTGATTGTCGGTTTAGCCCTTCACCTTGCCGCAGTTGGCCTAATCGGTCTATCCGTAATTATTCTGGCAACGGCCTTTACAGGCGTGATAGAGGAACACTCTCTTGGCAAAGCGTTTGAAGAGGCCTTACCCTTTACCGCTCTGTTAGCAGTTTTCTTCTCAATTGTGGCAGTAATCATCGACCAAGAACTATTCAAACCCGTTATTGATGCTGTGCTGAATGTGGAAGACCACGGTACACAGTTGGCGTTGTTCTATGTCGCTAACGGCTTGCTCTCCATGGTGTCAGACAATGTATTCGTTGGTACTGTGTACATTACTGAAGTAAAAACGGCTCTCACGGAAGGCTTAATTTCTCGTGACCAATTTGATTTACTCGCAGTCGCTATCAACACGGGTACCAACTTACCTTCTGTAGCAACTCCAAATGGTCAAGCTGCATTCTTGTTCTTGCTAACTTCGGCTTTGGCACCACTGATCCGCCTCTCTTATGGACGGATGGTCGTGATGGCTTTTCCATACACCTTAGTGCTTTCTATTGTGGGCTTGATGGGAATTATGTTCCTACTCGAACCGATGACTGAGTTTTTCTACAATTTAGGCTGGATCAGCCACCATGTCGCTCCTGCAGTAGATACTTTGCTCCAAAGCGGCCACTAAATTTCTGTTGAACCTGAAACTATTCCAAGATAAAAAGCTCTGACTATTCAGAGCTTTTCTTTTTAACAAGGATCTATCTGTGCGTTTATTATCCTCTCTTAAATCGTTTTCCCAATCGCGACTCTCTTGGCTATTGCTACTGGCTTTTGTCGTCTTCTTCACCCTATGTGCTATGTATTTCCAGCATGTCATGTTGCTCGCACCATGCGTAATGTGCATTTATGAACGCATCGCAATGCTAGGTATTGGCGTAGCGGCCATGATTGGCGCTATTGCCCCGCAAAACCCGATCGTACGTTGGTTAGGTTTTGCGGCTTGGGGAGCGAGCAGTTACAAAGGCTTGACTCTGGCGATGGAGCATGTGAACTACCAATTCAATCCTTCACCATTTGCTACCTGTGACCTGTTTGTCACCTTCCCGTCATGGGCTCCATTAAATCAGTGGGCTCCCAATCTGTTTGAAGCGTATGGTGATTGTAGCAAGGTGGTATGGCAATTTTTGACGCTTTCAATGCCTCAATGGTTAGTGGTTATTTTTGCTGCTAACTTACTGGCATTAGGCGTGTTCATCATTGCGCAAGTAGCCAAAACATCGCGCTAACGGATCCATATTAATGACTAAAAAAGGCGCTTTAAGCGCCTTTTTTGTTTTTTAATCACGTACTGGTGCAGGAGCCAATACATCACGGTTTCCGTTATGCCCCGGCGCGCTGACAATACCCTGAGCTTCAAGTTGCTCGACAATCCTCGCCGCTCGGTTGTAACCAATTTTGAAGCGACGCTGCACACCAGAGACAGAGCCTCGACGCGTTTCAACAATGTGTTCAACCACTTGATCAAACAGTGGATCTAGCTCTTCATCAGACTCCATCTGCTCACCAGGCAGCATAGCGTCTGGGCCATGATCCCCTTGGATAATTTCACTGATGTAGTTAGGCTTGCCTCTTGCCTTCCAGTTATTGACCACCGCATGCACATCATCATCCGAAGCAAATGCACCATGTACACGAATCGTATGACTTGAGCCAGGAGGCAAATAAAGCATATCCCCCATACCGAGTAGAGACTCTGCACCGCTTTGATCCAAAATCGTCCGTGAGTCCGTTTTTGTAGAAACGGTGAAAGCAACACGAGTCGGAATGTTGGCCTTAATCAGACCTGTAATCACATCTACCGATGGGCGTTGTGTTGCCAAAATTAGGTGGATACCCGCGGCACGAGCTTTTTGTGCCAAACGAGCAATCAGCTCTTCAACTTTTTTACCCACTACCATCATCAGGTCAGCAAACTCATCGACAACGACCACGATATAAGGCAATTTTTCAAGCAATGGAGGTTCACTGTCCATACTATCGCCCTCTTTCCAGAGAGGATCATAGATTGGATGTCCAGCTTCAGCGGCCATACGTAACTTATCATTAAACCCTTTGATGTTACGCACACCCAGTACTGACATAAGCTTGTAGCGACGTTCCATCTCTCCCACACACCAGCGCAGTGCGTTAGATGCATCCTTCATATCTGTCACAACTTCCGCTAAGAGATGAGGAATACCTTCATAGACAGAAAGCTCCAGCATTTTCGGGTCAATCATAATAAAACGTACATCTTCAGGAGATGCTTTGTACAGCATACTCAGAATCATGACGTTAACGCCGACCGACTTACCAGAACCCGTGGTACCCGCCACCAGCACGTGAGGCATTTTTGACAAGTCAGCTACCACCGCGTCACCTGCGATGTCTTGTCCAAGCACTACGGTGGTCGGGGATTTAGACTCTTTAAATTGTGGGCTTGCAATCACATCGGACAGATAAACCGTCTGGCGTGACATATTTGGCAATTCAAGCCCAACATAAGGTTTGCCAGGAATCACTTCAACCACTCGAACTGCCATAGCTGAAAGCGAGCGCGCTAAGTCCATCGACAAGCTAGAAATTCGGCTGACTTTCACACCAGGAGCCAAGTCCAACTCAAAACGGGTAATCACAGGGCCTGGGAAAATATCCACCACCTGAGCCTGAATTTTGTAATCCGCTAACTTCGATTCAACCAAGCGTGCGATCTCTTCCAACGCGTCACGATCAATAAAATTTTCACGTTTTTCTGGATGATAAAGCAGCTCCAGTGTTGGCATTGGCTCTGTTGGCTTAGGTAGATTAACGGCTTTTTGCACTAAGAATGGATTCTGTTTTGCAATAGCGCTGGCTTGCGCTTCAGCGACTATGTTTTGGAATGCAGCGACATCACTATCCTCAGACTCTTCTTCCTCCTCCCATTCAGTATCAATGGATTGAGTTGAGATAACCGGAGGCATTTCATCCACGTCATCGTCATCGGACCAGCTTAAGTTCGAAATACTCGGCTCAACCTCTTCATCTTCAATGTCAATATTGAATGAGTGGCTAAAGCTTTCAGCCCCTGTCTCATCATCTTCACCGATCATAATATTTGTCGATAGCGTTGAGTCCGTAGAAGCTACCAGTGAAGAGCCAGATACAGCCTCAATTTCCTCATCGGCATAATCATCAACTAAACGAGCTTGTTGATCGAGCTCCTCAATAGTCGCATTCCACTGTTGAGTACGTGTTGAAACTATGGGTTCAAACTGGGTAGGCTGAGCCATTACACGTGGTTGCGGTTGCACAAACTCATCTTGCGGTTCAATTCGAACCTCTGGTAAAGCTCGTTCTTCAGGCATATGTATGTTGAAACGGCGAGAATGGAGTGCGGGTTCTTCCTCTTCAACTTCTGGCTCCGTCACCAATGAGAATGACGGTTCAGGCTCTTCCTCTGGTAACTCTGGTTTCACCAAAGCAGGGGTAACACGCTCAGTTTTTTCACCTCGTAGGCGGTTAAATAACCCCACAAAAGTGGCAATGCTGCGCTCACCAATCCATTCCACAATACGCAACCAAGAAATTCCTGTTAACAGCGTGAAACCGGCCCCCCACAAAAAAAGCAGCACCAGTGTCGTACCTAACAGATTGAGGATTGGCAAAGCTAGACTAGTAAGAACATCCCCGATCACACCACCAGATGAAAAATACCAAATATCATCAAAGTTAATATCCGCCAAACCACAACTGGTCAGTAAGACTATCGTTAAGCCAAGTAAACGGGTTCCCCATAACGTGAAATCAATAACCTCACTTTCATCACGTTTGCGTAATACCACCCACGCAGCAAAAGCAATGATGAAAGGTAATGGATAAGCGAGTGAGCCAAAAACAAAAAATAGTGTGTCCGCCAGCCAAGCTCCGACTAAGCCACCCGCATTGTGAATATCCGCACCCCATGCCGTTTGTGACCATGATGGATCGGCGGGGTTAAAACTGAAAAGACCAACAGCAAGAAAAATAGATGATAAGAAAGCTAAGATCAGCCCGCTTTCCTTAAGACGTTGTGAGCCATTGAGTCGAGGAGAAGATGCCTCTTCACTCGTTTTGATAATGGTTTCGACTTTATTTTTGTTCTCTTTGAACATAAACCAACTTGACTATGATTAAGGCCATCATGCGCATCACTATACGCAGTTTCATGGCGTTGAAACAGTCCGAGCGGCCAATGCCGCTCGGTTTGTTTGGAGATTTAACCATATCAAAAGCAAAAACCCAATTCGCGAAAGTCAGAATGTGGAAAGATCTCCAACATTCGCTTTTGGTTAGCGAGTTTTAATCACTAATTGGTTGGTTTGCTTCACTTCTTCCATGACCACATAAGTTCGAGTGTCATTGACCCCTGGTAGGCGAAGCAGGGTGTCACCTAGCAAACGACGATAGGCCCCCATATCCGATACTCGGGTTTTCAATAGATAGTCAAAATCACCAGAAACTAAATGACATTCTTGAATATCATCCAGTTTCTGTACCGCGGTATTAAACTGTTCAAATACATCGGGCGCACCACGATTTAACGTAATCTCAACAAACACCAACAGTGACGCATCCAAATATTGCGGATTCAATAGTGCGGTATAACCGGTAATGAACCCTTGACGCTCGAGGCGACGAACACGCTCAAGACACGGCGTAGGAGAAAGACCCACGCGTTTTGATAATTCTACGTTTGAAATTCGACCGTCTTTTTGCAATTCATTCAATATATTGCGATCAATACGGTCTAAGTCCTTAGACGGCTTCTTATAACTATCCACCATTTTTTATTCCACCTTATTACTTCCTTGCAAAAAAATATACTACAACTTTTTAATATTCAGTATCAAATTTTTTACACTAGTCACTATACTAGCAACAAATTCGATAGAACAACCCTACATATAGTCAATACAACCAAATTAATCTAAGGAGTTAGGATGATCATTGGCGTTCCTAAAGAAATCAAGAACCACGAGTATCGTGTGGGCATGATTCCAGCCAGCGTGAGGGAACTCATCTCACACGGACACCAAGTTTACGTAGAAACAAATGCCGGTTCCGGCATCGGCTTTTCAGACGATGATTACATCGCTGTAGGCGCATCCATTCTTCCTACCGCTGCAGACGTCTTCGCGAAAGCAGAGATGATTGTAAAGGTCAAAGAACCTCAAACTGTAGAGCGGGCCATGCTCAAAGAGGGGCAAATTTTATTTACTTATTTGCACCTCGCTCCAGATTTTCCACAAACTGAAGAGCTAATCAAGAGCAAAGCTGTCTGCATAGCCTATGAGACTGTAACAGATAATATGGGTCGCTTACCACTACTGGCTCCTATGTCTGAAGTTGCAGGCCGGATGTCCATTCAGGCCGGAGCTCAAACATTAGAAAAATCTCGTGGCGGTAGCGGCCTACTGCTCGGTGGCGTACCTGGCGTTGCTCCAGCAAAAGTTGTTGTGATCGGTGGCGGTGTCGTTGGTGCCAACGCTGCACGCATGGCAATTGGCCTACGTGCAGATGTCACCATCTTAGATCGCAGCATCGATACTCTACGCAAGCTTGACGAAGAGTTTCAAGGCCGTGCTAATGTGGTTTACTCCACCACAGACGCCATCGAAAAATATGTTTTAGAAGCGGATCTCGTCATCGGTGCGGTACTTATCCCCGGTGCAGCGGCTCCTAAACTGGTGACCAAACAACATATTCAACGTATGAAACCTGGCTCAGCCATTGTCGATGTAGCCATTGACCAAGGCGGCTGTTTCGAAACTTCTCACCCAACAACTCATGCTGAACCTACCTACATCGTGGATGATGTGGTTCACTACTGTGTAGCAAATATGCCCGGAGCGGTGGCTCGCACTTCTACTTTTGCCCTTAATAACGCCACGCTACCATATATCGTGAAACTCGCCAATAAAGGCTACCAAAAAGCCTTACTCGAAGATGCCGGATTTTTAAAAGGCCTCAACGTAATTCACGGAAAAGTGACTTATAAAGAGGTTGCTGAAAACTTTGGTCTTGAATATATCGAACCAACCAAAGCCATCGCGATGTTTAATTAATCGCTCAGAGAGCCGATTTCATCGGCTCTCCCCTCTTAACGTCAGCGCCAAGCATTAACCACTAGATTACGCGGGGTCACTTGACGCTCGCAAAATTCACTCACACTCACTTGATAACCACTCTCTTGTAAATAAAGGGCTTTGTCTAGTACCAACCACAGCTCCAAAAGTCGTCGAAACCCCTCTTGTACCAAGCTCACTCGTTCCATCTGCCAGAAGCGCAGCAAGCCAGTCTGCTCAAAGTGAGCAACATTAATACCCTTAAGGTCTAAAACAATGCCCTTTTCTTTGATGACCCATGCACAAAATGCGGCAAACCCGAGACTCAATTGCGATTTTTGAATGCTTGGGACAGGAACATACGATGAGTAGCCAAACTGATTACTCAGCAAAGCATCAAAACCTAAACGATAAACCATCTCTTGCTGACGATGCCGCTTGACTCTGTCTCCACCGGTCACGGTTTCCTGAAGTGGCAAACGCAATTCTTTGCGAGTAAGTTTGAGCGCGGATCGCTGCGCAACGCTCGACATAGGCTGATAATGCTCATGATGAGTTAAGTGATAGCAACATGGGGAGAAACTGATTGCCTCAATACCAGCTTGAGTGGCGTATTGCAGCATTCGAACATGTAAGTCACCACATGCATGCAGAGCAACAGCGTGTGTGGTCGGTTCAAACAGGGCTACCGAGCGGTGATCAAACGCATCACCTTGCACAAAATGCATGGGTAATTGAAGTACATCAGCCTCCTGCTGACCTGATTGACATAGTTCAGCTTGATATTCAAAACTCACCACCGGTTGCTGACTTACACTCGCGAGAACTCGGCCTAAATAGCCCTTGCCAGCACACCACTCTAACCACTGTTTGCCTTGATGGTGAGTCATCAGAACTTTACCTATCGCTTCAATTTGCTGCCATTTCCTCCCTGGAATCCCTTTATCAAAATGTTTAGGCAACACAAAAGAAGAGATGAGAGATGGCTTATCTATCGTGATCGCACGTTTGATTTCAGCAATAGAAGGAAAAAAAAACATCAAAGTCTGGGCTAAGCACTCCGGATTTTCTTTGTATTGTTCAATTTCTTGAAAACTTAATGAGTTAAGCCATTCGTCCAGAGCAGGATGCTGTTCTGCCCAAGGCAATACTCCCGCTCGGCAAACATGGAACGCCTCGTAGCGCCAAAAGGGTTGAGTCTGAGTTAAAAATGAGTCGAGTAAAGTGAGTTTTGAGTGCATGCATCCTCCCAATGGGCGAGCCATTTTAGGAGGAAGCACAACGAAGGGAAAGTAAAAGCGCGTTAACGGACAGGCAGATCGATATCTTTGAACATTTCAGCAATTTCAATATTGGATTTGAGAGAAATTGCTTGCTCAACCACCGGACGAGTGAGATGTGGTGCAAAGCGCTCCATGAAGTCAAACATATAAGAGCGTAAAAAAGTACCGCGGCGGAAACCGATACTCGTTGTGCTCGCACTGAAGATATGGCTAACATCAATCGCGACAAGATCTGTATCCTGCTTTTTATCCACAGCCATACTAGCGATCACGCCAACACCAATCCCCATTCGCACATAAGTTTTTATCACATCCGCATCCGTTGCGGTGAACACAACTTTAGGGGTCATACCCACTCGGTTAAATGCACTATCTAGCTCTGAACGACCTGTAAAGCCAAATACATAAGTGACGAGCGGATAAGTGGCCAAATCTTCAATAGTCACTCGCTCTTTCTTCGTCAGTGGGTGATCTTTAGGCACTACAATCGAACGATTCCAGTGGTAACAGGGCAGCATAATCGCATCTTGATAAAGGTGTAATGCTTCAGTGGCAATCGCGAAATTAGCAGTACCTTTAGCAATTGCTTCCGACATTTGAGTTGGCGTGCCTTGATGCATGTGCAAAGAAACTTTTGGGTAACGTTTCGTGAAACCTTTAATTACTTCAGGCAACGCATATCTGGCTTGAGTGTGTGTCGTTGAAATATTCAACGTGCCCATCTCTGGGTGAGTGTGCTCGGCTGCAACTGCTTTGATGCTTTCCACTCTGGATAAGATCTCAGTCGCAATTCGCACGATATGTTCACCCGCCGGAGTGACCTGTGTTAAATGTTTACCACTTCGTTCAAAAATCTGAATGCCAAGTTCATCTTCTAACAACCGAACTTGCTTACTGATCCCTGGCTGTGAAGTGTAAAGGTTTTCTGCGGTCGCAGACACATTCAAATTGTGATTGACCACTTCCACAATGTACTTTAACTGCTGCAGTTTCATCTTCTTCCCATATTCCCTTGCGGTTTGTTGCCACATAAACACATATTTTATAATTATTAGTTATAACGTTTCGGCACGACAATTCCTAGCCTTTATCGAAAGAAGCGTGATTTGAATATTCTGTGTTTTGCGGATTCGATGAAAATTTTGCCACGCAGCACTCAAACTCATCGTGGGAAAGCAGTTTTTGCTTGATAAAACAGGAATAATCAACAGAGTAAATTGTCGGGATTACATCGAGCGTGTATCCTTAATCGTTAGCCATTCAAAACTGAAGATACGGATTTTATGAATATAGGTTTAATCATTGCTCTGGTGGCCATTTTGCTCATTTTGGTGCTTGGCTATAACATCATGTTGCAATACAGGGTGAAAGTAGAAAGTGCTAAGAAGCAAGAGTCTTCGCGTTTTGTTACGATCATTGATGCAACGGAGGACTTGATTGGTAATGCTCACCACCTACCCTTCAGTAAAGAGCTTCTAGTCTGCTTGAATAATCGTATCCTCGATGCTCTGCAAAGCATGTATGAGCTAGACCCTAAGAACAAACAACTGGCTCAGCGCATCGAGAATATGAAGGGACAAATCAACCTTCTTCAGCAAAACCACTCTGGTGGTGAGAGCACAACATTCAAAGTGCCCAGTAGTGATAAACAAGCCATCATCATGCTCAAACTCGTTAAACGACTGCGTGACACAATTCGAAGTGAGCACAATAAAGGTCGCTTTGAAACTCAAGCTTATGTGGCAGAAAACGCTCGTTTAGAAACCATCCAAATTCGAATCAACATTGAAAACGTGATTAAGCGAGCGAATGATTCTATTTTGCGTGGGCAACCGGGTACGGCGATACAGTTGCTACGTAAAGGGATTGATGTGTTAGCTTCTAAAAATGACAGCTACTCGAATCAAGCACGCGAGAAACTGCAGACCATGTATGATGAGCTTGAACAGAAGCGCCAAAACAAAAGTGCTTCAGACCTTCAACAAATTGAAGAAAATGAGCGCAAAAGTGACATGGACGTACTCTTTGGCGAAAAGAAAAAGTGGTAACATACCGCGCAATATTGACTTGATTAACCTCAGGCCGCTTATGCGGCCTTTTTATTAAATAGTGACCATGATTCATTCTCCCGCAATCCAACAACTTCTCGTACCAATACATCAATTCCTGCAATGCCCAACACCGGATGCTTGGATCTCCGAAGCTCGTAGACCTGAGAATCTACGCATATTGCTGCTAGATCATTTACTGTGTGAGCTGAAAGCCGGCCAATCGGCGATGTTTCTGATCCGCAAATATGCCGTGGATAAAGAGAGTGAGCTATCGTTATTAGATTGGTTTAAACCTTACGAAGATTTTACCTATCGAGGTATTGGAGATCTCGATTCATTGAAAGGCAAAAGCCAAATATCCAAAGCCATTATTGCCAAGTCTAACTCGCCTTACAGCCAAGACTTAATCGACAAAATGGTACTGCTGATTAAAGAAGAACTGCACCACTTCTATCAAGTTTTGGAAATCATGCAAACACGCAATGTCGAGTATGAATCCATTCCTGCCAGTCGTTATGCGAAAGGACTTCTATCGAATATGAAGACGCACGAGCCACAGACGTTAATTGATAAATTGATAGTAGGCGCTTACATTGAGGCTCGTTCCTGTGAGCGCTTTGCCAAACTGGCTCCATTCCTCGATGAGGAAATAGCTAAGTTTTATGTTTCTCTGCTTCGCTCTGAAGCTCGCCATTATCAAGACTACTTACAGCTTGCTGAACAAATTGCAGGCCAAGATATCTCAGAGCGAGTCGCCTACTTTGGAAAAATCGAAGCAGAACTTATTTCTAGCCCAGATAATGATTTTAAGTTCCATAGTGGGATTCCTTCTTTCAATTAGCTCCCCAAAATAAAGCCCTGCCATTTGGCAGGGCTTATATCTTCGCAAGCTCTTAGTGAGCCGCTAAGTCATCACGTAAATACGATGTACGGTTGTAAATCGGTAAATGCTGGAGTGACTGCAATTGGTAGCGATACTGCTTTTCCAGATTTTTACGTTTCGCTGCATCTTGGAAATCCGCTAGCTTAATGGTTGTTAACACAACATCATCGTACGTTTTCGCAGGATCTAGTGCTATTTCCGCTTCACGAGCGAGCAGCGCTTTATAGTCTTGCGTAAATCCAAGCATGTACCACGCATAGCTGTTTTCTTTCGTTGCATAATACGTTGCCCCATTACTGCGCACAAAGGTTCTTACGCTGTCGCCTGAGCCTACAGATTCGCTGCGCATCGTAATCGAACGAGCAAACACTTCATCACGCTGGTCAACCATCTTACCAGCCGAGTGCAACACCATTGCAGTAAGAATCGCTTTGTTCAGTGGCACTTCTTCATACAGCGGTAAACCGAATGACTTACGTACTGAGTAACTACCGAAGTATGGCATACGATTAATCTTGTTATTCCATGAGAAAGCCGTGAATTCACCTTGAGCCTTATGATAGTTACCTTGTGAATCTTTAAAGTTTAGCCAAAGTAAGTTTTCTCCTAGGATAAGAGTGCTCAACAGCATTTGCCCTTTGTCTGAAAATTGGAAATAACCGTCTTTCAATCCATATACATCTGGCAATTCGATTAATGACTTAGTAGAGCGATCTGTAGAGTCTCGTCTTCCCACTCGATCAACCAAAGTGGCTGACGCAGCCAAGATATCAGGCCAGTGACCAATATAGTCAATATAATTGCTGTAGTTGTTCACGGGGGCTGGGCGTGGAGCTTTCCCGCTGTTTAAGTACTTACCAATTTCACCCACTACCGCGAGATCTGTAGCTAAACTCTGTTTTACCGTTTCATCAAAACACGATGTTGGCACATAGTTAATAGGGAAGTTATTACGCTGTGAATAGACGCTAATAATCTCAGCTAAAGGACGATAGCTGATCGTGCCATCTGCGGCCTTGAGCTCACAAGTATGGTCTGGCGTTAACACTATGTTGATCAACTTATCGCGCGCCATATCCACTGACTTAGGTGAACCACAAAAAACTTCAAATGGCCATACGGTGGCGTTAGCCTCGTCGTTACAGTAAGCCAAATTACTGATTGGTAGACCTAGCATCTGGATATTCGATAGTGGTCGACTAAACACCCTATTCTGATAGAGCTCAAAAATATGTAATGAGTTTCTCCAATCCATAAATTCACTCACACGGCGCTGAGCGTAACTCATCGCGGTCGATTCTGAGAATCGGTCACTCATACCTCGCAGAGTTCGTTTATAGTAGTTGTCCTCATAACTCTCGAGCTTAAATGCCATAATTTCAGCACGGTTACGCCCTTCGTCATGGCGGTTACAATCATCATTCAGACTGACGTTACCATCGGTACAATAAAGGAACTCACGTAACGGTTTATCTGGATGCACCGATTCTAAGGCCTTGATCGTACCATCATACGTTAATGAAGATGGTGCACTGAAAGGATCCAATGCTTCCTGACGTAACTGCTCATCATAATCCCCTGCATGGAGATATACTTGTGTGATTGATTGAGTATTGTCGCCATTGGTTACTGTTTTTTGAGCTTCCACTTGACGTTTATAACCAAAACGCAGTGCTGCCAAATCATAAGGACCAAACACTGCTAATGCGTTAAGCATCGAGGGGTTGTAATCCATAATTGATGAGTAACCGGGTACGGTTCTTAGTCCATGCTCAGTAAGCTCACTTTGCGTAAAGTAGTTTTTCGCATCGTTGCTACCTTTAAAGTTGTGACGTAGACCGAAGTTATGGCCGAGTTCATGAACCAGCGTCTTCGCGTAGAAAACGCCTGTAATAAACAAACCAAGATCCGCTTGCTGCTTTTCACTTAGGTCATTCCACTCTTTCAGTTTGCCAACAACACCCACTTCCCCATTCTTCCATAAGCTTTTATCTTGGAAGTTAAAGGTTATTCCACCTATCGTTGTCGGCAGAGATTTTAATGTCGCACCGGCACGCAATTCGGAAACAGGATACATGTTATTTTCAGCCCACAAGCGACGCTCTAACTCACGTAATGCGGACATTTCTTCAAATGAAACGTCTTCTTCACCATAAGTCAGCTCTTCTTGTACCGCTTTAATCACATCGGCCAACGACTGATAAGCCGCAGGAATAGACTGTGCTTCTTCTAGATTAATCGCTTCAGTAGAGTCGACATTTTGCTGAGCGTCATAATGGATAACCCCTGAACCATTACTCACCGATGTATTAGTTGGTGAAGTGGACTCATTGATGGCAGAAGAAACCTCAATTGGTGTCACTCGACCACGGTTATAGTCGTTTGCTATACGATCCCACAAAATATCCGAAATAGAGCGCAGAACACCTGAATATTGGTTCACGTGCGCATGCACAATTTCACCCGTTAAAGGGTTAACCGCAGAAGGGCCATAACCCGCCAAACCGTTATCCAATGGCTCATCAATCAGATTGATTACGTTGTAGCGTAAATCACCCGACTGTTTACCACTCGGTTCATTTAATCGAATTTGTGGTACACCTACTTTTGCAAGTTGTGGGTTAATGCGCTCAATCACTTCTTTGGTCACTTGCTTGAAGAACAGCGTTTCTGCATTTTGATTGAAGCTGTCTGACAAGTGATAATCTATATAAGGTAGCTTCGGATTAAAACGATGCAGATATTGGAACGTTTGATCAAACTGTCCGTCAACATAAGAAGGATCAGGTTTACCGACTTCATTTGCAAAGAAGCCAAACGTATCTTCATCGCCTTTTAAATAAATAACCGGCTCATAAATTCCATGTGAAACACTACGAGCAGTCTTAGTATTCTGAGATGGAGAACGAACAAGGTCTAACGGTACCAATGAATAGAATTGGGAAACGCTGAATGACAACTTATCCATATCCATATCCATATCATTACTGATGAGCGAGTTGATCATGCAATACCAGTTATTTGTAACTCGGTAGTCCTGCATCAATTCAAAGTTAAGTACGCCATCCGTTGTGATTTCATACCCTTTCCAACCTGTTGTCGGATCGTTAGCGAGTCGGGGCGTCCCCACTTTAGTGTAACAACCTTCAGCAAAGGTCAATAGGTCATTCCACGATGCTTCTGCAATGGTCGTTTTAGGGAAATCAGGCTCAAAATACGTACGTTGATACCAAGGTATTTCGTTGTTATCAACTTTCTCTTCTTTATTCGTACATTCGTTGTAATCGTTTTCTTTACACTGATAATCAACGTAATCAACCGGAATTGAAAGTACCAGGCTTTGATCATCAGCTCTTTCTATCCATCTCCCTAGTGCTTTTTGGTCAATCTCTCCTTGGCTAATCACATCAGGGCTAATCATGCGCACCTTAAGCTCACCCGATTTCGCACTATCATTATTGGCCTCAAAAGCAACCGTCACTAACTTCTCCTGCCCTTGCATGAATGGAGCCATTGAACCCGCATAGCGAGGGGCATGAGCCATCGAAGGCATATAAAGATACACTTGATCCGTTTTGATTTGATCTCTGGTATAGGTGTTACTTGGTTTAGATAAATATTCATAGGGTTGATCATCAGCACCACAACCAGCCAGAATACTGGTAATAGCAGATGCCAACGCAATACGCTTAAATTGCATTGTCTACGTCCTTATATTAAATTCCTAAAAAGAATAGGTTAGTTGTGCGATATAACTCGCTTTGTCTGTATCAAATAAGTCTAAATTTCCCAATGTTCCGCGCTCTGCATCACTATAAAAACCTGCGCTAGATACAGTAAATGATGCCAACCACGAATCAGAAATTTGATAGTTGCTATAAACTGAAGCCGCATAGTTAAATTCTCGGCTCCGATTCCCTTTATAACTCGTACCATTACCTCCCAGTAAAGAGGCACCTAATGTCAATTTATCAAATTGATAATGACCATCAGCAGAAACTGAATAAACCCATTCTGTTAATACACGCCCATTCATGGTTTGGTATTTATAGAAGTTTTTCCGAAGTCTTGGCGATACGGAATAATTGCCACCAAGCATTTTAAAACTCACCGGCACAGAAAGCCGAAAAGCGGTATAAAGCTCAGTATCACGAGAAGCTTCTGAGGTAGGAATGGTCAATTGCCCACCAAGCCCCAAACGCCCTGTTTCACCGAAAGTGAAGAGATTAGAGTAATTTAAACCAACGACAGTGTCTGTCACATAAGTCCCTGCTTTATCCTGAAAGACTCGGTAGCCACCACCTGTAATAAAGGCTCGCAGCTGTTCCGACACAGGATAATTTAGAGTACCATTCCATGATAAGTTACGGACGGATCGGTAGTCATCTTTATCGTAAAGGTTGCTGTCGTAAGCCAAAGAGGCAGAACCAGACAACTGACAAATAAGACACGGCTGGTCTTCATTTAAAGTCAGATCACTATTTGGATTTATTGTTTCTCCTTCTGCACACACTGTGGTTGCAGAAAAAAGACTAACAACTAAAAATGAAATAGGATTGACTCTACACTTTTTTATGTTGTGCATAGTTTACTTCCAAAAAACATTCAGTTCTAAACTGAACAAATTTTGACGCTCAGATATAATATTAACAACTGAACATCACCCCAAGCATGGATAAATGCCCACACCTGAAATTTAAATATTATTATCGTGATAGTTTATATATGCAGCAAACAAAAAATAAGGTGTAGATTGATTACACATAGATTAGAGAAAATTTACTAGTCAAGCCTCCTTTATTCTATATTTAGGGTGTATTATCGGAATAGCGGAAAGCAATTTCTTGGTATAGTCATGCTTAGGATTGTTATACACATCTAGCACATTGCCATACTCAACAATTTTTCCGAAATACATAACAGCAATATTATCGGAAACCTGTTTAACCACAGATAGATCATGCGAGATAAAAATAATCGCCAAGTTCATTTCCTGCTGTAATGTCAATAGCAAATTAATAATTTGTGCTTGAACAGACACATCAAGCGCAGAAACTGATTCATCGCAGATCAACAGTTTGGGTTTTAATGCAATCGCTCGTGCAATTCCAATTCGTTGACGCTGGCCGCCAGAAAATTCATGGGGATACCGCTCAATAGAATTGGCTGGCAACCCTACCTTTTCAAGCAGTTCTAAAACCCATTTTTTACGCTCTTGAGCATTACCGACCCCATGGATAATAAACGGCTCTTCCAAAATCATTCCTATGGTATGCCGTTGGTTAAGCGACTCTAGAGGATCTTGGAAAACAATTTGCATTTCTTTACGCAGTGAGCGCATAGCTTTCGCTGAGAATTGGGTAATATCTTGCCCTTCAAAGAAAATTCGTCCTTCTGTTGGTTCAAACAGCTTGAGTATGGTGCGCCCTAACGTACTTTTCCCACACCCAGATTCTCCGACCAATCCTAGTGTTTCTCCCGGCTGGAGGGCAAATGAAACACCATCGACCGCTTTGATAACATACCCACGCCGAAAAAGCTTCTTACCAGAAACAAAGTGTTGTTTCAGATTTTCAATTTTGAGTAGCGGCTGCATGCTTACCCCTTAAACTCAGGAAATGACTGTGGATCAATCGGTTTAATAGGGATCAACTGTTTAGGCGTGTGCTCTAAACTGGGCATTAAACTCATTAATCTTTCGGTATATGGGTGCTGCGGGCGATCAAACAGATCAAAAACGTCTGCATGCTCAACCACTTTACCTGCATACATCACCACGACTTCATCACACACTTCAGCCACTACGCCTAAATCATGGGTAATAAATATCACTGCCATGCCAGTTTCTTGTTGCAAATCTTGGATCAAATCCAAAATGGAGGCTTGTACCGTGACGTCTAATGCCGTAGTGGGTTCATCACAGATCAATATTTCCGGTTTACATGCTAATGCCATCGCGATCATCACTCGTTGTCGCATCCCTCCAGAAAGGTTATGTGGATACTCATCCAAACGCTTGTCTGCCATCGGAATTCGCACTTTTTCGAGCATCTCTAATGCGTGTTGACGCAAAGTAGAACGACCAAGCTCTGGCCTATGTAAGGCCAGAACTTCCATCAGTTGTTTACCCACGGTATGAACAGGATTAAGCGCTGTCATCGGATCCTGAAAAATGATTGAGATACGATCACCACGCATCGCATACATCTCTTTGGGTGGTAGTTTCACCAAATCTTTTCCGCGATATAGGATCTCTCCACCAGTCACTCGGCCATAGGGTTTCGGCAATAGTCCCATGATTGACATTGCGGTGACGCTTTTCCCACAACCCGATTCCCCCACTAAACCAAGTGTTCGACCTTTTTTGACGTCAAAGCTCACTCCATGCAGAATTTTTACCGCTCCGTTATCAGTCAAAAATTCCGTTTCAAGCTGTTTAACACTCAGTAATACTTCCTCATTCATGGCCGTTTCCCGTTAATTACAGCTTGTACTTGAGATCAAGAATCGTAACAGGCTCAAAAGCTTTACCACTTTTCATCGCTTTCTCAGTTTCCTGCTTCACTTCAGGATCTATCCAAAAAGTGTGCAAGCCAATCTCACGATCAACCGGAAACAAAGCTTGGGTGCGCTTGGTCATCGGATCGTTCGGAAATTTAATCCAGCGCCAGTGAGCTTCACGTGCATAGGTCACCATATATCCTGGCACAATGACGTCAGCATCTGTAATAAGCCTCTGAATTTGATGAGAAAAATTCATTTTCTTCTCTATATCGAATTCATTCTTATATTTTTCAATCAAAGTATCCAATTCAGGTGAGCTGTAATTAGTATGGTTATTGGTTTGTGGTTTATTGGCGTTAACCGAGTGGAAATATTCCCAATAAGCAGGAACATCCGACGTACCCATATTCACGAAAGCCAACTCATGTTTTTTCTCGAGAATGTATTTAAAAGCCGAAGAGCCATCGACCAAGTTCAAGGTAAACTCTAGCCCTGCTTGCTTGGCTTGCTCTTTCAAATAAGCAATCCGTGGCGTCCACGAACTCACACCATAAGTAATGGCAAAAGAAAGGCGTTCACCTTTGGCATTGACACGAATACCATCAGGGCCGATTTTGTTAAACCCAGCAGCCTCAAAATACTTAATGGCTTTTTCTGGTTCAAAGTGCGGTGGTTGTGGATTAGGTAAATCATAGCCACCATGACCAAAACCCATCGCGTGGGGCTTGCGTGAATAGTCTCCACGGGTAATTTTTTCGATCATGCCATCGAAATCCGTCGCATACGTTAACCCTTTGCGCACATTGACATCATCAAGCAGAGGCATGGAAACATTCATCCATAGACCACCTGCACCTTGTGGCATCTGGTTATAGCCCCAAAACTTGTGAATGTAGCCTTTCTCGTAGAGCTCACCATTCGCTTTTTCATGCCAAAGCGCAGGCAAAATCATGTTGAACGCATCCAATGAACCTTTTTCAAAATGCTTTAGTGCAATGTCTTCATCACGAATAATCGTCAACCTAATTTTATCCACGTTAAAACGGTGCTGATAATAGCGGTTGCTATAACCCCACCAATCATCTCCCACATGCTTAAAAGTGATGCTTTTGCCCTTTTTCACCTCGTCGAGGTAATAGGCGTTGGTGGTGGGTTCACCTTCAAAGTTATAACGGCGCACAAAATCATCATCAATGCCGTCTTTGTTCTCATCTTTCTTTGGATTGGCATAAAAATGCTCAGGACGAGGGACCAAAGAACCCAAGGTATAAAGCAGGTCTTCTTGGTTTTTCTCGACCTTACTCACTGCTGCGAATGTGTGCTCATCAATTTTGATCACATCATCAATCACAGTGGTGTAATACTCGTTATACCAAGGCGCAACAATATCTGGTGAACGATAAAATTTGAGCATAAAAACAAAGTCGTCAGCAGTAACTGGCTCACCATCAGACCACTTGGCTTGGGCATTAAGTTTGAAATAAACCGTCTTATTGTCACCTGCAAATGCCCATTCATTAGCCAGCTGTGGGATCCACTGTAACGTATCCGGATGTTTCGCCACTAACGCAGGAACATCATCAAGGAAATAGCCTCTCAGCCCTGAGTTTGAGTCTGGGCCAACACTGCGCAGAGTTTGTGGGAAACTCAATAAATGCGTGCGGTAAGTGCCACCGCGTTTCGCCTCTGCTGATGCGAAGACTGGCTCATCCCAATTAGTTTGCCATTGCAAGTTACTCGGCAACGAAGCCGCATACAGGCTGGCACTCGTGGCTGCAATAGCTGATGCAATAAAGAGTTTTTTCATCCTAAATATCCCTATCTTCCTTTCCATCACACGTAACGTGTGTACTTCTTCGGATCAAATGCCGCTCGAATCGCTTCACCAATAAACGTCACCATTACCAGTACAGAGACAATTGCGGTAACGACTGAAGTTACAATCCAAGGCGCATCAAGATTCGATTTTCCTTGCTGGAGTAATTCACCCCAACTTGGGGTAGGAGGCATAAGTCCTAGCCCTAAATAATCTAGTGCGGTAAGAGCTGTGATGTTGGCTGCAATCGTAAATGGTGCCAACGTCACTATCATCACCATCGTATTGGGCAAAATATGATGGAATAAAATTCTTGCCGTAGATGCACCGAGCGCTCGTGCTGCCGTCACATACTCGCGAGCCGCTTCTTTATATGTCATGGTTCGCATATACCAGGTGATACCAATCCAGCCAAACAAGACGTTAATCGCGACAAACAAAACAAAAGTAGGCTGAGTAATGGAGACCAAAATCATAATGACGTAGAGAAATGGCACCATTGACCAAACTTCAATCACTCGTTGAGTCAATAGGTCAAAGCGGCCACCAAAAAATCCCATCGCACAGCCGATCACTGTGCCAATCGCATATGAGATGGCCATCGTTAACAAAGCAAAACCCATTGCTGTACGAAAGCCGTACACTAAGCGAGCCAAAACGTCACGTCCAATCACGTCAGTACCGAGATAATGCTGTTTTTCAATATCAGGAGCTAACGGCGGAAACTCACCACTAAAATCCTGCTCATAAGGGTTCCAAGGTACTAAGGGTAAGATAACAAAATTATCTTTATTCTCTTCTTCAAACAGCGTTTTCAACTGTCGATAGTCCGCTTCACTCGCATAATCCAAGCCGAATGCTGTTCCAGAGTACACACTACTCACAGCAGGGAAATACCACTCTCCTTGATATTTCACCACTAAAGCACGGCTGTTAATAAAGAATTCTGAAAATAATGAAAGCACTAGAAAAATAGAAAGAATGCTAAATGACCAATAGCCACGTTTAATTTCTTTAAATGCTTTAATCTTTTTTCTGGTTAATGGGCTGATTATTATCATTACTCACCAAACCTTACTCGTGGATCGGTTGCTGCTACACACAAGTCAGATAAAATATTTCCAACCATCAACATCACAGCGTTAATTGCGACAATCCCCATTACAACCGGATAGTCTCGTTCCATAATCGATTCGTAACCAAGCAGGCCAATTCCATCAATATTAAATATCACTTCAATAAGAAATGAGCCTGTCATAAAAAACAACAGAGAGTTTCCAAAATGACTTGCGACTGGAATCAAACTATTTTGTAAGGCATGCTTTCTTACCGCTTTATGAAATGGTAAACCTTTGGCGATAGCCGTACGGATATAATCGGCAGATAGATTTTCCATAAGGCTATTTTTCATTGTCATGGTCAGCGTAGCGAAATCACCAATCAAATAACAAATAAGCGGCAATATTGCGTGCCACATAATATCCTTAATTCGTTCAGAGAATGTCTCATAGTCTGCGAATTCATCACCCACGAAGCCCCCCATTGGAAACCATTCTAAATGATAGGAGAATACTGTGATGAGAAAAACACCCACGACATAGCCAGGTAATGCATAGCCAACAAAGAGCATAATCGAAGAGGCTGAGTCAAACACTGAGCCATGCTTGATCGCTTTGTAATATCCAAGTGGGATAGAAATGAAATAGCTAATAAAGAAAGTCATTCCACCATAAAACAACGAAACGGGTAGACGCTCTGCAATCATTTCACTGACTGGTTCGTAATAACGCGTTGACTCACCAAAATCTAATACGATTATTTTGCTTAACCAATCAAAATAGGCTTCAAGAATAGGCTTATCTAGCCCATAAAACGCATTGAGCTGAGCAATTTGAACATCAGATAAAGCATTACTTTCATTCACAGTCGAATAATTAGCACTATCCGACATGGATTGCATACTAGCCAACATTCGTTCTACCGGTCCCCCCGGTACAAAACGTGTAATGGTAAATATTAGGATCGTAATGCCTAAGAAGGTTGGCACAATTAAAGCCAATCTACGTAAAATATATGATAACACTTACAAGCCTACTCCATGCTGTAATACATAAGTTATCATGACCGTTGAATTCCATTTCGGCCATCAGATTGAAAGACGTATTATCTACTACGCTGAAAAAGCATAGATATAGCCTTATCAATTACATTTAACACAAAACTGCGATAAAATATCAAATGCTAATTTGCAACAAAATATCCCCATCTGTCACCATGCTCTGCATATTAAATCAAATTATAGACTATAAATTCACCAACCAGATAACAAAATAAACTAAGTAAACGTTTAGCGAAGAATTATTCACCAAATAAATAGCTCTTTTTAGAATAGATCATGCCTAGCCCATTCATCGAGAATGCATAACTATCAAGTGGAGTAAATAAGTCTTAAATAACAAAAATGCGACAGACATTCAAATGCCAGCCGCATTTTTTCACTTTGCTAATAATTAAACCAGTGATTGGTTAATTGCACGGAGAACTACATCAGGCTGCACCGCCTGAGTGATTGGACGACCAATAACTAAGTAATCCGAGCCTGCAGCAATAGCTTGTGCTGGCGTCATAATCCGGCGTTGATCACCTTGCTCAGAACCTGCTGGACGAATACCTGGTGTTACAAGCTTAAATTCATTTCCTAAGTTTTGCTTAAGTAGTAACGCTTCCTGAGCTGAACAGACAACACCATCTAAACCTGAATTTTTACTTAAAGTAGCCAATTTTAGTACATGATCCTGAGGAGTGGCTTGAACACCTATGCCTTGTAGATCAGAGGCTTCCATACTAGTTAGTACCGTCACACCAATCAGCAGTGGGCGATCCTTTCCGTATGGTTCCAAAATCTCACGTGATGCTGCCATCATCCGTTCACCACCACTGGCATGTACATTGACCATCCACACACCTAGCTCTGCGGCGGCTTTCACCGCTTTTGAACAAGTATTCGGAATATCGTGAAATTTTAGATCCAGAAACACAGAAAAACCACGTTTGTGCAACTCGCGTACAAATTCTGGGCCAAATAGAGTAAACATCTCTTTACCCACTTTGAGTCGACATGTGCTTGGGTCAATTTTGTCCACAAACGCGAGCGCATCCGCCAGATTGTCATAGTCCAGTGCAACAATCACTTTTGGGTCGTTCATCGTTTCTCCTATCTGTATAGAGTGTTAAAAAAAAGCAGCCATAAATAGCTGCATAATGATCTAGAACTGTTTATCTACTCACCATCTAAGCCTCGAATCGGCTTTATTGAACCCCAGTTTTTACATGACGGACAATGCCAATAGAGTGAGTGGGTTGAGAAACCACACTTACGACAACGATAGTGTGGCTTTACTTTAAGCTGCTCTCCAACTAAGCGTTGCAGAGTTGATAGGCTCGCTTTGGCTCGGCCTTCTTCAGCTTCCGCGATATGGTAGTCAATCAGGCGGTAGAAACCTTTCATCGTTGGATTTTTGACTAACTGTCTAGTGAGAATTTCTTGAGCGGCTGCAATACCTTCATGCTGAGCAACAAGCTGCGCTAACATTAGCTCTGCCGATACCCCTGCTTTTTTAGCAATACAACTCCGTAAGAAATCAATCAAATCTTGCTCACGGCTGAGATGATGGTAACACTCTGCCAATGTGTTCAATACTTCACCAAGAAAATCAATATCCTGAACAAGCACCATCTCTAAATGATCAATGGTCTTCTGATAATCTTCGTTTTGCAGATAGAGCTTACCGAGCGAGATCGTGGCACGTACACATTTCGGATCTTCCTGTAGTGCTTTTTTAAACAGTTGAACGGCTTTGTTATCGTTGCCATCAGCTTTTTCAAGCATGGCTAGCTCACAATAAAAGTGAGCAATGCTCACCCTCATACGCTTACGCCCAAGCTTAACAAGAGCAGAAGCACACTCAATCGCTTTATGCCATTCACGAGTCTGCTGATAAATCGCAGTGAGTTGCTGAAGAGCCGATTCTCGATGCTCTGGCTCATCAATAAGTTGTTCAAAAATTTTCTCGGCACGATCAAGAAAGCCAGCAACCATATAGTCCTTAGCTAACTGCTGTAATGCCAGATTCTTTTGTTCTACAGTCAAACCTGAGCGAGAGATAAGATTTTGATGGATACGAATTGCGCGATCTACTTCACCACGAGAGCGGAAAAGGTTTCCTAAGGCCAAGTGAGTATCAATGGTTTCATTATCGACTTGCAAGAGTTCGATAAAGTGATCCACTGCCTTATCCGACTGATCGGAAAGTAGCAGGTTCAAGCCCGTTACGTATTGACGCGAAATTTGGTGTGATTGTTTCTGCTTGTCTTGCTGGGCACTGCGATGCCCCATATACCAACCATATGCGGCGGCAATGGGCAATAACAAGAACAGGATTTCTAACATCGAAAAGCAGCCTTATCCTGAATGTACTTTAGTTTCTGGCGCTGACTGCTGATTTGCTACTTTGAGCTGTTTGGTCAGTTTTCGGATTTTCAATTTTGATTTGAGATGCAGTCCTCCGAAAAGAATGCTCGCACAAGCAAACCCAATGACAAAAACGCTTCCGAGTAATGTTGAGAGATGAAACTCACCTTGTGCTAATAAATAATTAAAAGCCACTACCGATTGATTTTGGGAGCCTAATGCTAATGCGATTAAGAAAAGAGCGAGTACGGCGACTATCTTTATAATTTTCATAAGTCATTACCTTTTCATAAATTGGCACACAGATTATGCAGGAAAATAGCGAGACAAACCACGGCTAATAGCAACGGTTACATAAAAAAGCGGCACACCAAAATAGTATGCCGCTCGCATGAACAAACTTTACTCAACTACCTATTACAAGTTGACACGCTCGCGCAGTTCTTTACCTGGCTTAAAGTGTGGAACATATTTACCTTCCAACTCAACCTTATCACCAGTTTTAGGATTGCGTCCTACGCGAGGCTCACGATAGTGTAAGGAGAAGCTACCGAAACCACGAATCTCGATGCGCTCACCCGCTTCTAGCGTAGAGGCCATATGCTCTAGGATATTTTTTACCGCATCTTCGATCTCTTTTGCAGACAAATGTGTTTGTTCGGCACAGAGTCTTTCAATCAGTTCGGACTTAGTCATAGTTTCCCTCTTCGAGTTTTTACTGCCTAATTATAGTCAGTAATATCAATTCCAACAAACACTTGATTTACATTGTAGAAAAAGAACTCAACGTTGAGCGAGATCTTACATTCGGTTTCTAGTGCTACTTATAAGAGTGAACGCTCTGCAGCATTTCCGCAACTTTTCCTGTTCAATCTTAGGTAGCGATCATGAGATTACAAAGACAAAAAAGGAGCCTTGCGGCTCCTTTTATCTTTTAGCGTTTAGCTATTATTCGCCTTTCGCCGCTTTGAAAGCGTCAGCCATAGCATTACCGAACGCAGCTTCGTCTTGCTTGTTCAGAGTTGCCATTACTTCTTGCTCTTCAGCTTCGTCTTTTGCTTTGATAGACAGGTTGATTACGCGGTTTTTACGGTCAACACCAGTAAATTTCGCTTCAACTTTGTCACCAACGCTCAGGATCAGTGATGCATCTTCGATACGATCACGTGATACTTCAGAAGCGCGGATGTAACCTTCAACGCCGTCTTCCAACTCGATGGCTGCGCCTTTCGCGTCAACTGCAATTACAGTACCGTTAACCAGAGCACCTTTCTTGTTGTCTGAGACATAAGCGTTGAATGGATCGTTTTCCATTTGCTTGATGCCCAGTGAAATGCGCTCACGCTCAGCGTCTACTGCTAGAACTACTGCAGAGATTTCATCGCCTTTCTTGAATTCACGTACTGCTTCTTCTCCTGGTACGTTCCAAGAGATGTCAGACAGGTGAACCAGACCATCGATACCGCCTTCTAGACCGATGAAGATACCAAAGTCAGTGATAGACTTGATCTTACCAGTTACTTTGTCGCCTTTAGCTTGTGCTTCAGCGAATGATTGCCATGGGTTAGCTTTACACTGTTTCAGGCCTAGAGAGATACGACGACGCTCTTCGTCGATATCCAGAACCATAACCTCAACTTCGTCGCCAACATTAACAACTTTAGATGGGTGGATGTTCTTGTTAGTCCAGTCCATTTCAGAAACGTGTACTAGACCTTCAACGCCTTCTTCGATTTCAACGAAGCAGCCGTAGTCAGTCAGGTTAGTTACACGGCCAGACAGTTTGTGACCTTCTGGGTAACGCTTAGCGATTGCTACCCATGGATCTTCGCCTAGCTGTTTCAGACCTAGAGATACGCGAGTACGATCACGATCGAACTTCAGTACTTTAACTAGGATCTCGTCACCAACGTTAACGATTTCTGATGGATGCTTAACGCGTTTCCAAGCCATGTCAGTGATGTGTAGCAGACCGTCAACGCCGCCCAGATCAACGAATGCACCGTAGTCAGTCAGGTTCTTAACGATACCTTTAACTTCAGTACCTTCTTGCAGAGTTTCAAGCAGTTCATCACGCTCTACGCTGCTTTCAGATTCGATTACTGCACGACGAGAAACAACAACATTGTTACGCTTCTGGTCTAGCTTGATAACTTTGAACTCTAGCTCTTTGTTTTCTAAGTGAGCTGTGTCACGGATTGGACGTACATCAACCAGCGAACCTGGCAGGAACGCACGGATACCGTTCAGTTCAACAGTGAAACCACCTTTAACTTTACCGTTAATGATACCGATAACAGTTGCAGCTTCTTCGTAAGCTTTTTCAAGTACGATCCAAGCTTCATGGCGCTTCGCTTTCTCACGAGAAAGTTGAGTTTCGCCGAAACCATCTTCAACAGCGTCCAGAGCTACATCTACTTGAGAACCAACTTGAACTTCTAGTTCGCCAGCAGCGTTCTTGAATTGTTCAGCAGGGATAGCAGACTCAGACTTCAGACCAGCATCAACAAGAACGTAGCCGTTCTCGATTGCTACTACAGTACCTTTAACGATAGTACCTTGTTGGAATTGGGTCTCGTTCAGAAACTCTTCAAAGAGTTGAGCAAAAGATTCAGTCATTTATTTAATCTTCAATAAGTAAACGGCCACGGGTGTCCTACCACATGGGGTTATTAAATTCGCCAGTCATCATCCTTGCGACCGACGCTCTTACTTAGCGTGATTCACTCACACCAGTTTAGATTCGATATATTGTAGCGCTTGTTCTACCACTTCATCGATAGTCAATGAGGTTGAATCAAGCACTAACGCGTTTTCAGCAGGACGCAAAGGAGCAACAGTACGATTTCTGTCGCGATCGTCTCTTTCCTGAATTTCGCTTAAAAGGACGTCAAATTTAACATCAAGCCCCTTCAGTTGCAACTGCTTGAAGCGTCTACGGGCTCTTTCTTCCGCACTTGCATCAAGGAAAATTTTAGCTTCTGCGGTTGGAAAAACCACAGTGCCCATATCACGACCATCAGCAACTAAACCAATCCCATTAGCAAAAGCACGTTGGCGGCGTAGCAATGCTTCACGAACTCGAGGTAGCGCCGCGACTTTTGAGGCAGCCATACCGGTTTCTTCTTTGCGTAATTCGCGAGAGACATCTTCGCCTTCGAGAATGACTTTCACTAAGTCACCTTCGGCAATGAACTGCACATCAAGATGCGTTGCAAGAGGAACCAATGCCTCTTCAGAATCAAGATCGACTCCATGATGGATAGCAGCTAAAGCTAATACACGATAAATCGCACCGGAGTCTAACAGTTGAAAACCGAGCTTTTCAGCCAACAACATGCATAGAGTGCCTTTACCTGCACCGCTCGGCCCATCAACAGTAACAACTGGCGTATGAGAGGACATGTATTTCTCCACTTTCTAGTTTTAGGCGGCCGATGGTACGTCCGCATTTTCGGCGAAGAATTATAAGTGTAAAGGAGCTTAGGTGCTAGGTAAGAGTCCTGATTAACAAAAAATACTGGTACAGTAAAAAAATAACCCAGCATCAACCGGGTTATTTTATTCAGTTATACCTGTTTTTATAACAAGATCCGAGCAGCATTATTCCGCACCGTTGCCTCACCGATCCCTTTAACATTCGTCAGGTCCTCAACACTGACAAAAGGGCCGTTGGCTTCACGATAATCGACGATAGCTTGAGCTTTTTTAAGCCCAATACCTTTCAGTAACGTTGCCAATTCTTCTGCTGAAGCAGTATTAATATTCACGGTGATAACAATGCCCTCCTCAACCTGAGTAACGAGTGTCGTTTCTTCGGCATTTGCCAAAAGAGGCACTGATGGCAGACAGATTGAAAGAAGAAGTGTCATAACTTTAGTTTTGAATTGCATGATAGACCCTCAATTTGTTTTTGAGTAC
The DNA here is from genome assembly GCF_000176715.1 of Vibrio sp. RC586. NCBI lineage: Bacteria > Pseudomonadati > Pseudomonadota > Gammaproteobacteria > Vibrionales > Vibrionaceae > Vibrio > Vibrio sp. RC586. Next base: position 375,052 of record NZ_ADBD01000013.1, read on the forward strand.
CTATCATATTCCGTGTGATTAGGTCGCACATATGAACATAGCATAAATAGAACGGGCTACTGCTGTAGCCCGTTTCTTTAAACATATCAATTACACGATGAATGATTATTCAGTCGCAATGTGATACTCAATATCGGTGTTCTGACGTAATACGCTGATCACACCAGCCAAGTCTTGCTGTGAACCAATACGTGATAGTTGCGTAGCAATTTGCTCGTGGTAGGCCGGGGTAACTTTTGACTCAACTTTGTTGAGTTCAATCACCACTACATTGCCATCAAAGTCTTTCGCTTGAGCGTAGCCTTTCGCATCATCTTGTGGCTTAACCATCGAGTAAACGGTATTCGCTAGAGGCGAGCTACGGTCAATCATTTGCACTTCACCGAATGCAACACCATTTTCGGCAAGTACATTTGAATTGCCAACTTTGAGAGCTGCTACGATTTTGTTGCCCAACTCAAGTGCTTGCTGCTCACCTTTCATACGTGAAAGTTGCTCAACCACTTGAGATTTGACATCAGCTAGAGGCAATACTGTTTCTGGACGTGATTCTTCCATACGCACAACAACCACATGCTCAGGTGCAACTTCAATAACCTCTGAGTTGAGACCGTCTTCTTTCACTTCTGGCGATTTCAGCGCTTGCAATACAGCCGGATTGGCTAACAAATCAGGCGCTTGTTCTGCCGAAATAAAGTCAGTGTGCTCAACCTGAGTTGAAATGGCTTTTGCTGCTTCATCTAAAGAGTCTGAGTGCTCGAAAGCCAGTTTTTCAAGCTCACTTTGCTTGGTATAAAAAGCATCTAATGCTTGTTGATCAACAAGTTCTTGTTTGACCGCTTTTGCAACCTCTGTATAAGGCTTAACAACTGGAGCTTTCACTTCATCCAAACGAATAATGTGATAACCAAACTCAGACTTAACTAAGCCAGAAATTTGCCCATTTTCGGTCAGCGCAAAGGCGGCGGCTTCAAACGCGGGATCCATCGTGTCACGCTCGATCCAACCGAGTGCACCACCTTCTTGTGCGCTGCCAACATCTTGCGATTTTTCTTTTGCAACAGTGGCAAAATCAGCACCCGCGTTCAATTCATCTAGAATCGCTTGCGCTTTTTGCTCATCACTGCCTTCAACGAGGATATGGCTCACTTTGCGCTGCTCAGCGGTTGAATATTTATCAAGGTGCTCTTGGTAATACTCTTGCGCAGCTTCATCATCAATCATGATCTGTTTTTTCAGCGCGTCAGCAGACAGCTCAACATAGGACACTTTCATCTGCTCAGGGCGAGTAAAGCGTTCTGTATTGGCCTTGTAATACTGTTGAATGTCGTCATCACTGAGCGTGACTTTTTTCGCAAAGTCAGCCAGAGATAGAGTGATGGTGCGGATGTCTCGGGTTTGAGAAATCAGTTGATCTTGCAGATTCACTTCACCGGGTAGACTGAACTCACTACCCTGCAATGCGCTCATTAATTGGTTACGTACTAAATCTTTACGTAAATATTCCGCGAACATGTCTGGTGTAAAGCCTGCACGACGCAACGCTGCTTGGTAGAGTTCTTGATCAAACTGACCTTGCGACTGGAACTGAGGCATGTCCAAAATCATTTGACGCACTTGTTGGTCACTCACACGTAAACCCAACGACGCCGCATGTTGTTCTAGAAGTAAATCATTCACCATACGGTCCAACACTGACTTACGGAAAGAAGCGACATAAGTCGGATCCGCCAGTAAGTTGGAGAAATAATCACCAAGTTGAGATTGCATGCGATTGCGTTCGTTTTGGTATGCTTGCTCAAAGTCACCACGGCTGATTTCCGCGTTCCCCACTTTGGCGGCTGCGTTATTACCACCACTGATAAGGTAGTTACCTACACCAGCAAAAATGAAAGATAGGATGATTAATCCAAGGATAATTTTAACCGCGATGCTGTTCACGCCTTCGCGTAATCGATCCATCATAGTGCTACTACTCTCCGGGTTTGATATCAGGCACGTAAGCCCAAAATGAATGGCGCGATAATATCAGAAAAAGAAATGCGCATCAGTAGGATGCGCATAATTTCAAAAGGTTCGAATTTATTTTGCAGAAAAGCGCAAAATCTTCATTTAAATTAGTTGCAAGCGTCTTTCAGCGCTTTACCCGCTTTGAATGATGGTACTTTTGCTTCAGCAATTTTGATCTCTTCGCCAGTTTTTGGGTTACGGCCTGTACGCGCAGCACGAGTACGTACGCTGAACGTACCAAAACCAACCAGTGCCACTTGGTCACCAGATTGTAGTGTACCGCTCACTGCTTCGATGAATGCGTCAAGAGCGCGACCTGCAGAGGCTTTAGAGATATCTGCGTTCGCTGCAATTTGTTCTACTAGTTGTGTCTTATTCACTGTGATTCCCCTTTGGTCACCCTTTATTATTTTATCGGTGCCGATTTCGTTCCATTAAAGTTTAAAACTAGCCTAAAGCCTTGTTGCATCAGGGCTACAAGCTATTGAGAGTAACGTTAGCTTCCAAAAAAAACGCTGACAAGCCTTTTTAAGCCTATCAGCGTAAAGATTTACTTATTTTTGCTACGCATCACTCTTTTTGCTCTCAAAGCTAACCCCTGTCGGGTCTTGCTCTAGTGCAACTTTGAGAACCTCGTCAATCCACTGCACTGGAAGAACTTGCAGATCCGCGATCACATTCTCTGGGATCTCTTCCAAATCACGCTCGTTATCTTTCGGGATTAAGACAGTTTTGATACCACCTCGGTGTGCTGCTAGCAGCTTCTCTTTCAATCCACCGATAGGTAGCACTTCACCACGCAGTGTAATTTCACCTGTCATTGCTACTTCTGCTTTCACAGGGTTACCCGTCAAGCTAGAAACCAATGCTGTACACATAGCGATACCTGCGCTCGGACCATCCTTTGGTGTGGCACCTTCAGGCACGTGGACATGGATATCTTTTTTCTCGTAGAAATCAGGGTTAATACCCAATTTTTCCGCACGAGAACGCACCACAGTCATCGCCGCTTGAATCGACTCTTGCATCACATCACCGAGCGAACCGGTTTGAGTCAATTTGCCTTTACCCGGCATTGATTGGGTTTCAATAGTCAGCAAATCACCACCGACTTCCGTCCATGCTAGGCCATTAACTTGACCAATACGGTTGCTTTCTTCGGCTTTGCCGTAGTCAAAGCGCTGTACACCTAAAAACTCTTTCAAGTTTTGTTGGTTCACCACAACCGTTTTCACGCTCTTATCGAGCAGAATTTTCTTCACAGCTTTGCGGCAAATCTTTGAGATTTCGCGCTCAAGGCCACGCACACCCGCTTCACGAGTGTAATAACGGATGATGCCGACAATAGCAGAATCTTCTATCACGATCTCGCTTGGTTTGAGGCCATTACGCTCAACTTGCTTACTGACCAGATGGTCTTTGGCAATATTGAGTTTTTCATCTTCGGTGTACCCAGATAAACGAATCACTTCCATACGATCGAGTAATGGACCCGGAATATTCATCGAGTTTGAGGTCGCAACGAACATCACATCTGACAGATCGTAATCCACTTCCAGATAGTGGTCGTTGAACGAGTTGTTTTGCTCAGGGTCAAGTACCTCTAGCAATGCAGAAGCTGGATCACCACGCATGTCAGAGGACATTTTGTCGATCTCATCGAGCAAAAACAGTGGGTTTTTCACGCCAACTTTCGCCATCTTTTGAATGAGCTTACCTGGCATAGAGCCAATATAGGTACGGCGGTGACCACGAATTTCCGCTTCATCACGCACGCCACCCAGTGCCATACGCACGTATTGGCGTCCAGTTGCTGCAGCAATCGAGCGACCCAGCGAGGTTTTACCGACACCCGGAGGCCCCACTAAGCATAGGATTGGACCTTTGAGCTTATTGATGCGACTTTGCACGGCGAGATATTCCAAAATACGCTCTTTGACCCGCTCTAAGCCGTAGTGGTCAGCATTGAGGATCTCTTCTGCTTTAGAGAGATCTTTTTTCACCTTGCTGCGCTTAGTCCACGGAACATTGACCATCCAATCGATGTAGCTACGCACTACCGTTGCTTCTGCTGACATCGGCGACATCATTTTCAGCTTATGCAGCTCTTGCTCTGCTTTGTCGCGTGCCTCTTTCGGCATCTTCGACTCTTCGATTTTCTTTTTCAGCGTTTCAAATTCGTCAGGCGCGTCATCCATCTCGCCTAATTCTTTTTGAATTGCTTTCATTTGTTCATTCAGATAGTACTCGCGCTGTGACTTTTCCATCTGCTTTTTAACGCGGGTGCGGATGCGCTTCTCAACCTGCAGCAGATCGATTTCAGACTCCATCTGCCCCATTAAGAATTCTAAACGCTCACTGACATCCAGCAGTTCAAGCACTTTCTGTTTATCGACCAATTTCAACGGCATATGCGCTGCGATGGTATCGGCTAAGCGAGCAGCTTCATCAATTCCATTAAGAGAGGTCAAAACCTCAGGCGGGATCTTTTTATTGAGCTTGATAAAGCCTTCAAACTGGTTAATCGCACTGCGAACCACCACTTCTTGCTCTCGCTCATCTAGCTCTGGGGTTAGCAGATACTGAGCATCAGCAAAGAAATACTCTTCTTCATAGAATTGGGTAATTTTGGCGCGTTGCTGACCTTCGACCAACACTTTGACTGTGCCATCGGGCAATTTCAGCAATTGCAAGATAGTAGCGACCGTGCCAACTTCGAATAAATCGGCAACTTTCGGTTCATCGGTTTCCGCTTTCTTTTGCGCTACCAACAGCACTTGCTTGTTGTTATCCATCGCCGCTTCAAGACACTGGATCGATTTTTCTCGGCCAACAAACAGAGGAATGACCATGTGTGGATAGACAACCACATCGCGCAGGGGTAGTACGGGGATCTCGATACGCTCGGAACGCTCCAAGTTCATATTTTTCTCTCTTCCGCTTTGCATTTGTTACGCAGTATATGGGGGCTAACTGACTGGATTCAATGACAGAATAAAAAAAAGGAGGTATTGAATACCTCCTCGTGATTTTTGTGCTGAGATTATTCCGCGCCAGCGGCTTGGCTCTCATTCGCGCTGTAGATAAGCAAAGGAGATGACTCATCATTAATTACAGATTCATCAATCACCACTTTGCTCACTTCTTCCATTGAAGGCAGTTCGTACATAGTTTCCAGTAGAACTGCTTCAAGGATTGAACGTAGACCACGCGCACCGGTTTTACGCTTCATCGCTTTAGCGGCAATCGCTTTCAGCGCATCTTCACGAAACTCCAGATCAACGTTTTCCAGTTCAAACAACGCCGCATACTGTTTGGTCAGTGCATTCTTTGGTTCACACAGAATTTGAATCAATGCTGCTTCATCCAGTTCAGTCAGCGTTGCCGTAACAGGCAGACGACCAATGAACTCTGGGATCAAACCGTATTTCACCAAATCTTCAGGTTCAACCTGAGTAAACAGTTCGCTCAAGGTTTTGCTGTTGTCTTTAGAACGCACATCCGCGCCAAAACCGATACCAGTCCCTGTCGCAACACGCTGTTCAATCACTTTATCTAGGCCTGCAAACGCACCACCACAGATAAACAGAATTTTCGAGGTGTCCACTTGCAAGAATTCTTGCTGAGGATGCTTACGCCCCCCCTGCGGAGGAACAGAAGCAACGGTACCTTCAATCAGTTTCAGTAAGGCTTGCTGAACCCCTTCACCCGATACATCTCGAGTAATAGATGGGTTTTCAGACTTACGAGAAATTTTGTCAATTTCATCGATGTAAACAATACCACGCTCTGCTTTTGCGACATCGTAATCACATTTTTGCAGCAGCTTTTGAATGATATTTTCAACATCTTCACCCACATAACCCGCTTCAGTTAGTGTGGTGGCATCTGCCATGGTAAATGGCACATCCAGAAAACGTGCTAGAGTTTCGGCTAGCAGCGTTTTACCGCTACCCGTTGGACCAATTAGCAAAATGTTACTTTTGCCCAGCTCAACACCGTCACCAGTCGTATCACCATTACGTAAACGCTTGTAGTGGTTATATACCGCAACTGCTAGCACTTTTTTGGCGTGTTCCTGACCAATTACATAGTCGTCAAGATGTTCACGAATCTTTCTTGGCGTTGGTAACGCCGCTGATTCTTTTTTAGGAAGAACATCTTTGATCTCTTCGCGAATAATATCGTTGCATAAATCAACGCACTCATCACAAATATAAACTGACGGACCTGCAATCAATTTGCGAACTTCGTGCTGGCTTTTGCCACAGAAAGAGCAGTACAGCAGTTTACTACTACCGCCCTCTTTGCTTTTGTCTGTCATTCGCTAACCTCTTAGCCTTTACTCACTTTGGTTTGAGTGTATATCAAATTGCTCATAATTGCGTTACGCAATTATGAGACCTTACTCACCACGGTGTTTGAGTACCGCATCCACCAAACCATATTCGACCGCTTGATCTGCCGACATGAAGTTATCACGATCAGTATCACGTTCAATCACTTCAAGTGGTTGGCCAGTATGTTCCGCCAACAAACGGTTCAGTTTGTTTTTAATGGTCAGAATTTCTTGAGCATGAATTTGAATATCAGAGGCTTGACCTTGGAATCCACCCAGTGGTTGGTGAATCATCACTCGAGAGTTCGGCAGTACATAACGCTTGCCTGGTGCACCACCAGCAAGCAAGAAAGCGCCCATTGAACAGGCTTGCCCCATACATACTGTGCTCACATTCGGTTTAATGAATTGCATGGTGTCGTAGATCGACATACCCGCAGTCACACTACCACCGGGTGAGTTGATGTACAGGAAAATATCTTTATCAGGGTTTTCAGATTCTAAGAAAAGCAGTTGAGCCACGACAAGGTTTGCCATGTGATCTTCTACTTGACCGGTTAAGAAAATCACTCGCTCTTTCAGTAAGCGAGAATAGATGTCGTATGAGCGCTCACCGCGGGAGGTTTGCTCAACCACCATAGGTACGAGTGCGTCAAATATGGGCGACATTGCATTTTTTTCTTGGTAGCTCATAGTCTTATTTCCCTAAAATAAATGGCCCGAATGATGGGTATCACACGGACCATTGTTAGCAGATGATTGCTTGTTTCGTCAACCTTCTACGCTACAGTTTGCTTATTAAGCAGCAACTGGGTTCATCAGCTCACTGAAGCTGATTGCTTTTTCAGTTACTTTTGCTTTCGCAATGATCGCATCTACCGCTTGCTCTTCAAGAGCAACGTTACGCATGTTGTTCATCAGCTGTTGGTTTTGCTCGTAGTAAGCAACAACTTCAGTTGGATCTTCATACGCAGTAGCCATTTCAGTGATCAGTGCTTTCACTTTTTCTTCATCCGCTTTCAGCTCGTGAGTGCGGATAACTTCACCCAGCAGCAGACCAACCACGACACGGCGTTTTGCTTGCTCTTCGAACAGTTCACGAGGCAGTTGAGCAGCAGCTTCAACATTGCCACCGAAACGTTGTGCAGCTTGTTGACGCAGAACACCAATTTCTTGGTCGATCAGTGCAGAAGGAACGTCGATTTCGTTCGCTTTTACCAGACCTTCGATCGCTTGCTCTTTGATGCGGGCTTTGATTGCTTGCTTCAGTTCGCGTTCCATGTTCTTACGAACTTCTGCTTTCAGAGCGTCAACGCCGCCTTCAGCAACGCCGAAACGTGCAACGAATTCATCGTTCAGTTCTGGCAGTTCACGAGCTTCAACTTTGTTCACTTTGATAGCAAACTGAGCCGCTTTACCTTTCAGATTTTCTGCATGGTAATCTTCTGGGAAGTTCACATCGATAACGAATTCCATGCCTTTAGTTTTGCCAACGATACCGTCTTCAAAACCAGGGATCATGCGGCCTGCCCCCATTTCTAGAGGGAAGTTTTCTGCTTTACCGCCTTCAAATTCAACGCCGTCGATAGAACCAACGAAATCGATAGAAACGCGCTTGCCGTTTTCTGCAGCTTCGTCAACTTCTTTCCAAGTTGCTTGTTGCTTACGCAGAGTTTCCAGCATTTCTGCTACGTCAGCGTCAGTCACTTCTGCTGATGGTTTTTCTACTGCGATGCTTTCTAGGCCTTTCAGTTCAACTTCTGGGTAAACTTCGAATGTTGCTGTGAAAACCAGATCTTTGCCTTCGCCAATTTCAACTGGAGCAAACGTTGGTGCGCCAGCTGGATTAATTTTCTCTTTTACGATCGCTTCGATGAAGTGGCGTTGCATTACTTCACCCAGCACGTCTTGACGTACCGCTTTGCCGTACATTTTAGCAACCATCTTCATTGGCACTTTGCCTTTACGGAAACCATCGAAACGACGGTTTTTCGCGATGTTGCGTAATTCAGCTGTTACAGCGTCTTCGATGTTTGCAGCTGGAACAGTAATATTCAGACGGCGCTGTAGGCCTTCTAGCGTTTCAACAGTAACTTGCATTATTTCTAAACCTCAAAACTGGCTCAGGGTTTCTGAGCGTCATGAGCCAACACGACGTGTGGCTGCATCCTTGTGTTGTGCTCGATTGAACACTGAAATGTAAATATTGAGCATCGGCTTTCAAGTGAATCACCAGAAAACCAGACTAATGAGCGATATCTTTTGGTAAAGGTATCTCTGATTAGTCTCAGGGCCAAATTTCAGACGCGACATTCTAACGAGCACAGCCGAAGCTGTCGAGTTAATCCCCGGCCAGAGTCAAACCAATCACCTAAAAACCCAATCAAGTGCTAAAAATTCCACCAAAATGAAACTAATAGTCACTCTGAAATGGGGACAATATAGGCTTTTTCAATGGAATCGAGGCTTTTTTTTATTGAAAAGCGTAAAAAGAGATCTTGCTCTTGTTTTATAAGCAGAGATTGCGATCTTTTTAGACGCTTCTATGGGCCATTCTCAGTATGATGCCAACAAAGGATTTGTTGATAAGAGTCAAGGATGCTATCGATTCGTCGCCTCAGCTTGATCTTGTGGGCCATTTTTATTGTGTTGGCAGGCTTAAGCACACACCTGTATTGGCGTGTTCAGTACCAATCTTTGCTTGATGAGCATCAATCGCAACTTGATCGCTTTTCGACCCATATCGTTGCCATTTTGGACAAGTATGCTCACATTCCTCATTTGATTTCGAAAGATAAAGAGCTGATTGACGCTCTACTTACCCCAGAAAATTCGGCACAAATTGACATCACCAATCGGTATTTAGAGCAAGTCAATGAAGTAATCCAAGCGGCAGATACCTATTTGATCGATCGTTTTGGCAATACGATCGCCTCAAGTAACTGGAATTTGGATCGCTCTTTTATAGGGCGTAACTTTGCGTGGCGACCCTATTTTTATCTCTCGATTGCGGGAGAGAAAAGCCAATACTTCGCACTCGGCTCTACCTCGGGTCAACGTGGCTACTATTACGCTTATCCGGTGATTTATGCGGCGGAAACACTTGGTGTCATCGTTGTTAAAATGGATCTGTCTGCCATAGAGGAAGGTTGGCAAAGTAAAAACAGTTATTTTGTCGCCACCGATGACAATCAGGTGGTGTTTATGTCTAGTCAACCAGCATGGCTCTTTCACAGTGTGGCTGACCTGCCTGAATCGCGCTTAACAACGATCAGAGCCAGTCAGCAATATCTAGACAGTGCTATTCCATCACTAGGTTGGCAAGGTGATCTGCAAGCTGAGCAAAGCGAATGGCGTAAACCGGAAAAGCACTGGTTACAAGATGACTATATTGTTTCAAGCCGTCCGCTTCCTGAGCTTGCTCTGACCATTCGCGTACTTTCACCGAAAATCGAACTATTTTGGTCAGCGTTTGGCTTAGTGATTATTCTCTGCATGTTGTTTGCGATTGTTTATTTGGGCTTTCAACTGTGGCATCACCGGCAGCTACGTCAGCGGCAAATTGAACAGCTGCAGCAGGAAACCAAACAGAAACTGGAATTTGAGGTGATGGAACGCACCGCTAAACTGCATGCAGAAATTGCTGAGCGGATCAAAACGGAACAAGCGCTGCGCCAAACGCAAGATGAATTGATCCAAGCGGCGAAACTGGCGGTACTGGGTCAAATGTCAGCGAGCATTAGCCACGAGCTGAACAACCCTCTCGCGGCGATTCGCAGCTTTGCCGATAATGGCCGCCGTTTTCTTGCCACCAATAAGCCTGAGCGAGCTGAAGACAATCTCTCGCGAATTTCCGCACTGACGGAGCGCATGGCGAAAATCAGCGAACAACTGAAATCTTTCGCTCGCAAATCCACTTCGAGTGAACAGCAAGACGTGCAGTTGTACCCATTGATTTTATCTGCCAAGGAGTTGATGGCCGCACAGTTTAAAGCACAGATGACCAAGTTGGAGTTGTGCGAGGTTGAAACTCCGGTTTGGGTTCGTGTAAACCCAATCCAACTGGAGCAAGTGCTGATTAATCTGCTCACCAATGCGCTGCAAGCCTTAGAGGGACAAACTGAACGCGTAGTCCAAATCAAGTTGCAATTGTCTGAACAGCAAATACAGCTTTGGGTTGATGATAATGGCCCCGGTGTCGGCGTTGAAACCTTGCCGCATCTATTTGAGCCATTTCATACCACGAAAAAAAATGGTCTTGGTTTAGGGCTTTCGATCTCGCAACAGATTTTACACGGAATGCAGGGGGAGCTAAGCGTGACTAGCTCACCGCTTGGTGGTGCACGATTTACGATTTCCCTGCCTCGTTTCACACCCTTGAATATGGAATAGTCATGTGTGATGTATTTTTGATTGATGATGAGAGCGATATTCGGATTGCGCTCGCCCAAAGTTTTGAGTTAGCCGACCTTAATGCACAATTTTTTGCCAGTGCCGAAGAGGCGTTGTTGACGATCAAAGAGCATGGTCTGCCTTTGGTTATTGTCAGTGATATCTGCTTACCCGGTTTAAACGGCCAGAACTTACTGCGCTCAGTGTTACACCAAGATGATGAACTGCCCGTCATTCTGATCACTGGACATGGTGATATTTCGATGGCGGTCAAAGCTATGCATGATGGCGCTTATGATTTTATTGAAAAACCCTTTGCTCCTGAGAGGTTGATTGACACGGTACACCGTGCCATCGAAAAACGTCGCCTCACTTTGGAAAATCGCCAACTAAAACGTAGCCTGAAAGTGAGCCAGACCTTAGGCCCACGAATTATTGGTGACACTGCCACAATTCAATCTCTGCGTGAGGCGATCGCCCAAGTCGCTGACACACAAGCGGATATTCTATTGCTCGGAGAGACAGGAACCGGCAAGGAGTTGGTTGCGCGATCACTGCATGAACAGAGCTCACGCCGCGAGCAAAACTTTGTGGCGATTAACTGTGGCGCAGTACCAGAAAACTTGATTGAAAGTGAGCTATACGGTCATGAAAAAGGCGCGTTTACGGGTGCCGAAAGCCGACGCATTGGCAAATTTGAACATGCCCAAGGTGGCACTCTGTTTCTGGATGAGATTGAGTCCATGCCAATGCAAGCGCAGATCCGGCTGCTGCGCGTATTACAAGAGCGAGTGATAGAACGAATAGGGTCGAATGAGTTGATCCCTCTCGATATTCGTGTGATTGCGGCAACCAAAATCGATTTAAAGCAAGCCGCGGCCGAAGGACAATTTCGGCAAGATCTCTATTATCGGCTCAATATCGTCACCTTGGACATTCCGCCACTGCGTGAACGTAGAGAAGATATTCCTGCCCTCTTTCATCATTTCTTACTGGTCGCCGCCGCACGTTATGGCAAAGCCGCGACAGCTCTGACGCCAGCGGATGTACAAAGCTTACTTAGCCATGATTGGCCAGGTAATGTACGAGAGCTACGCAATGCCGCTGAACGCTACGTGTTACTAGGTAAATTGGCACAATTTGCTGAAAGTCACGAGCCTAAGTCCCAATTGTTGGGGCTGAATGAACAAGTCGCTGAGTTCGAGAAATCCATTCTAGAGCAAACTCTGATTGAGTGTGGTGGCAGCATTAAAGCAACCATGGAGCGTCTCAACCTACCGCGTAAAACCTTGTATGACAAAATGCAGAAATATCAGCTCGATAAAGAGAGTTATAAAGGCTAGTCCAACATTATTAGTAAGTTATGGAAAATGACGTAGATAAAAGAGTCTTAACGGGTAATGATTTCCGGCCCCATCAAGAGGGTTGGTAGCCAAGTTGATACCCAAGGTACATAAGTCACGATGATTAAGAACAGGAACATCACTCCTACCCAAGGCAGTGCGGCTTTGACGACATTCATCATCGACATTTTCGCTACCCCCGCCGTAACAAACAGGTTCAAACCAACGGGAGGCGTGATCATGCCGATCTCCATGTTCACTACCATCATGATCCCCAAGTGGATCGGATCAATGCCTAGTGCGATTGCAATCGGGAACACCAATGGCGCAACAATCACTAATAGACCCGATGGTTCCATAAACTGACCACCGATCAATAGTAGCAAGTTCACCACAATCAAAAAGGTGATTGGCCCCATACCCGCAGACAACATGGATTCTGCAATCATCTGTGGGATGCGTTCTTCGGTCAACACATGCTTGAGGATTAACGCGTTGGCGATAATGAACATCAGCATGATGGTGAGTTTACCCGCATCATACAAGGTGGCTTTGGTATCTTTGTGGATCAAGGTTTCGAACACTTTCACTAGCGCAGGCTTGGTGTTGGTCTTATCGGCAAATGGCCCCATATCGCGATAAATAAAATTGGCGATAAAAAAGGAATACACTGCTGCCACTGCCGCCGCTTCAGTTGGAGTAAAAATCCCACCGTAGATACCACCGAGAATAATCACCACCAATAATAAGCCCCAACTCGCTTCTTTTGCGGCTTTCAATGCTTCTTTCCAACCAACAAACGGTTGCTTAGGTAGGTTTTTAATCCGCGCGGTAATATAAATCGCGATGATCAGCATTAATCCTGCCAGTAAACCGGGGATCACTCCGCCAAGGAACATACGTCCAACGGAAACGTTGGTTGCTGCTGAGTACACCACCATCACAATCGAAGGCGGGATCAAAATGCCCAAGGTTCCTGCGTTACAGATCACCCCCGCAGCAAACTCTTTGCTGTAGCCATTTTTCACCATACCGGCGATAACAATACTGCCGATGGCAACCACAGTCGCAGGTGATGAACCTGACAGTGCGGCAAACATCATACAAGCCACTACAGAGGCAATCGCCAAACCACCACGGAACCAACCCACCATTGCAATCGCAAAGCGAATGATCCGTTTTGCTACGCCACCGGTTGACATAAAACTTGAAGCTAGAATGAAAAACGGGATCGCCAGTAAGGTGTAGTGCCCTGCGAAAGCATTAAACAAGGTTTGTGCAACGGCCGCCAAAGAGGTATCGGAGTGCCAAAGTAAAAATAAAATACTGGAAAGGCCGAGCGAAATCGCGATAGGAACACCGATGATCATCAGACCAATCACCAGAAAAAATAACAGTGCAACCGTCATGGCTTACTTCTCCTTGCCCTGAGTATTCGGCATCATCGCCTCACTCGCTTCTGAAAGTTCTGCTTTCAGTGCTTCCAAATCTTCTTCTGCTTCATGCCCTGCAATCATGCGGTCCAGTTTCCCTGTCAGAATCTGCCAAGCGATCTGCAAAAAGCGGAAAGTCAGTAGTGCCATACCAATCGGCAAGGCCGCGTAAGGAATAAAACGCGGTAGCTTTTCGTAATGCTCCCCCTCATTGAACCAAACGGCCAGAAACTGCAGCGCATCGGGCATAGGAATATCATCCGTTTCATACCAAGCACGTTCACTGATAAAGGGATACCAATATTGCCAGGAGCCCACCAGCAACATGATAGAAAATGCTAAGCAACAAGCCACCGCCACTAATGCATAAATCTTGCGCAGCCCTTGTGGGGCAATATTAATCAACACATCCACCCCAATGTGGAAATGTCGCTTAACGCCGAAGGAAGCACCAACAAGCACCATCCACGCAAACATAAAGACTGTGCCTTCTAACGCCCAGAGAATGTTATCGTTAAACAGATAACGCATGACGACGTTAGCAAAGGTGAGTAGGGTCATCGCGCCCATGAAAAACGCGATCAGAAATTCTTCAATTAAGTCGGTAAATCGGCCGACTCTAGAAAGCCATGACTGTTCCATGTGATACATCGCTCGAATAGTGTGACGAACAGACAGTAGGCCCCACCGTGATGGGGCCAAAGTGTGATTACTTCTGGTTAGAAGTGAGCGCCGCATCAATCAGATCAGCACCGATGTCTTTCTCAAACTTCTGCCATACTGGCTTGAGTGCATCGACCCATTGCTGACGCTGCTCAGGCGTGAGAGTACGCACCACACCACCCGCTTCGATGATGTACTGCTTGTTGAGCTCTTCGACTTTGTTGGATTCTGCGTTGCGTTCCACCGTTACTTCCTTAAGGATTTGAGCAAACTGATCACGCACATCTGCCGGTAAGCCATCCCACCATTTGCTTGATGTCACAACCAGATAATCCAAGATACCGTGATTGGTTTCGGTCACACCGTCTTGTACTTCAAAGTACTTCTGACCATAGATGTTTGACCAAGTATTTTCTTGTCCATCAATAACTTTGGTCTGCAAACCGCCGTAGGTTTCTGCAAACGACATTTTTTGTGGATTGGCACCAATTTGCTCAAACTGAGCCACCAATACATCAGAAGCCTGCACGCGGAACTTCAAGCCTTTCGCATCCGCAGGAACCAAAATGGGTTTGTTGGCAGAGATCTGTTTCATCCCGTTGTGCCAGAACTCCAAGCCTTTCACGCCACGGCGAGTCATAGCATTTTTCAGCTCTTCACCTTTTGCTGAGTTTTGGAAACGGTCAACGGCATCAACATCATCAAAAAGGAAAGGTAGGTCAAAAATGCGGTACTTTTTGGTGAATTTTTCGAATTTTGACAGCGAAGGAGCCGCCAGTTGCACGTCGCCATTCAGCAGCGCTTCTAACACTTTGTCGTCATCGTACAGCGTTGAGTTAGGAAACACTTGCATACAAGCTTTGCCATTCATTTCTTCGTTCACTCGTTTTTCGAGCAATGAAGCAGCAATCCCTTTCGGGTGTTTGTCTGTGTTGGTCACATGACTGAACTTGATAACGGTTTCACCAGGGTCACAGTTAGCAGCAGCATTAAAGCTAGTGACAGCGAGGACAGAAGCGGCAATTAGGGTAAGCGGCTTGAACATTCTTATTCTCCTTGGTTGGATTTTTCAGCCCATCATTGGACTGCGTACCTTTACCAAAGCAACAAGCGCGCCAAAAGTTACACTCTTTTAACATTTATTAAAAATCAGCAACTTGTAATTCACTTTGTAGGTTCAATCTCGCAAGCTCGCTGTTCAAGCTATAAAAAATGGGTGGAAATCCACCCATCAAATTTGAATTATGTGTGAGTTTCCACCCATGAGTTGTGGTTAGGATGAACAACTGATTTCCAGCTTTTTACCCCATTCCGGAGGTAACTTCGCATAATGTTCAAACTCAGGGTGTTCGTCATAAGGGGTAGCGAGCACTTGGGCCAAACGCTGCATCTCTTGGAAATCGCCTCGCTCCGCCAATTCAATGGCTTGTTGCGCCAAGTAATTGCGCAAAATGTATTTCGGGTTCACCTGACGCATCGCTTGGCAACGTTCAACTTGGCTGATTGGCTGACTATCTTGGCCAAGTTCGCGAGCGGCACGTTCAAGATAGCGAGTTAACCAAGCCTTCGCCGCTTGGCGATCGACCACCAGATCAATCACAGCCTCTGTACCCAGTCGATCAAGACAAGAAAGTTCACGCAGAAAGCGAGTGTAATCGGTGTGATTGTTGGCAAGCAGCGCGAAGAAATCGGCAAACAGTTCTCCATCCCCTTCTTGCTGAGTGGTTAAACCCAGCTTTGCGCGCATCAAACGGCTGAAATGCAGATTCAGGTGGTCAGAATAGCTCTCTAGCGCGATTTCCAGATCCATTTTTTCAATGATTGGGGAAAGCGCATGGGCTAACGCCGACAAATTCCATAGCCCAATTCTAGGCTGTTGATCAAACGCATAACGCCCCTGATAGTCGGAGTGGTTACAGATAAAATGAGGATCGTAATCATCCAAAAATGCAAATGGCCCGTAATCAAACGTCTGCCCCAAGATCGACATGTTGTCGGTATTCATCACTCCGTGGTTAAAGCCATAAACCTGCCATTGCGCAATCATCAGCGCCGTGCGTTCCACGACTTGCTGAAACCAATTTGCATAAGGTTTTACGCTCTGATTACAATCAGGGAAATGCCATTCAATGATTTTATCGACCAACAATTTCAGTTCAGCAAGCTGATCAGTGTAATAAAAGTGTTCAAAATGACCGAAGCGGACATGGGTTTGCGCTAAACGCACCAATAACGCACCGCGCTCTTCACGTTCGCGATAAACCGGGGTGTCACTACTCATCAGCGCTAAAGCACGTGTGGTCGCGATTCCCAATCCAGCCATCGCTTCACTACACAAATATTCACGAATTGATGAACGTAACACCGCTCGGCCATCACCCATGCGCGAATACGGTGTTAAACCTGCACCTTTGAGATGAATATCAAACACTTCGCCCCGCTTCGTTGCCATTTCAGCCAACAGTAACCCGCGCCCATCACCGAGATCGGGGTTATAAACACCAAACTGATGACCTGCATATTTCATCGCCAAAGGGGCAAAATTGGCAGATAACCGCTGCCCTGAAAGCGATGCCAATAACTCATCATTGGGCATTTCCGGTAAGCCAAATTCCTGCGCTAAAGCTGCATTCCACATCCCCCAGCGTACATTTTGTAAAGGCAGAGGGCGTATAAGGGTATAAAACCCTTTAGGCAAAGCGGCAAACCGCTGACTGAGATGAACAGAATTCCACACCGACATAACTATACTCGTGATGAATCGTTTGTCTGCACGTTAGCAAATACCTGACTTTTTCACTAGGTTTTATTAAACTACAGCCAGTACAGAACGATTTCTCTAGAGACTCATACTCTGTTCGTGATTTGAACCTACGCTTGTATGACGCTTTCAAAAAATAAGATGACAAAAAAGCCGAGCATTGGCTCGGCTTTGACCTCATTCGGTGTCATTACAAAAGCATGAAAGTGAAGCCCAATGCCAGCAAGGAAAACACCAATGTACGACCCACAACACCTAGCGCACTAGGTTGCACCATTTCAACGTGTTCCATATCGATCTCCTCACCTTTATGTTTATGACACGGTAATGACAATATGGTTATGTTTTAGAAAATCAGCAATAGGTTGAAAAGTTAATTTTTTGTGACAAAAACAACCATCCAAGCTCACCAAGACGATCGTCATACCAAAGTTGAGTGCTAAGCCGAATGATGTACCTTGCGTACAGCACTGGGTCTACCTATACCTATAGAAAGCACTCAACATTGAGGACATAGCCATGAGAATTCTGATCACGGTATGGTTAACTCTTCTGACATTAGTGAGCGGTAAATTATTGGCTGAAGAACCCATTCTAACTATCACCTACCAAGGCCAGCAGATTTCCGCCACCTATCAACAATTGCTTGCTCGCAGCGATTTATCCATCACAACCGAAACACCTTGGACCGAAGGAAAAATAGAATTCAAAGGCGTATCTGCTCAAACACTTTTAGCTTGGGTAGGCGCTAAGCAAGCCGACTTAAAAGTGATAGCACTGAACAAATATTGGGCAGTCATCCCTTTTTCTGATATTGAAAAGTACAATCCGGTATTCGCTATTCAGAAAAATGGCCTGCCCATGCTTATTCGCGATCGTGGCCCAATTTGGTCAATTTATCCTCTCTCGAGTAGTGGTGAATTGAACAATGAAGTGTTACACAGTCGCATGGTTTGGCAGATCAGCAGTATAGAAGTGCTTAACCCATAGCATTATGAAAAGATCTCTGCTGGCTTTTTTCACCTTAGTCTTCGCTATCATCCTGCTTTCTCTGTGGGCGATGGTCAGTTTTACAAACACCTACAATATGCTGACTAAATACACTCAGATCTCAGCATGGGCACTCGCACAACTTGAAGTAGAAACTCTCGATTTTGTTCACCGTGTCGATTCATATTTACTCAATAGTAGCCCTGAAAACTACCAAGCGATGAGAGTAAACTACGACATCCTGTGGAACCGTTTTGATGTATTCCTGACAAGCAAGGAAACCGAGGAGCTTAGGCAGCAACACAATGCTGAGCAAATCATCCAAAATACCTTTACTCAGTTGAAACATTACGAGCCAGCGATAAATCACAGCGATAAAGTTCAACTTAAAGAGTTTCGGCAGGTATTAGAACCTTACAGTGACCAAATTCGGGATCTCACTATTATCAATTTCACAGGTGAGGGAGCGAATTCTAACCTCCAGATGTTGGCGCAAAACAAACAACAATTACTCTACTTCTTTGCCACCATTTTGTTGATTTTGATCCTGCTTTCTTACCTAACCTACCGCTCAGCCGATTACCAACAGTTTCTAGCGTGGCACGACCCTCTTACCCACTTAAAAAACCGCAACTTCATCGTGAAAACATTACAATCGAGTCGGTTAAACCGACAAGATCCTGTCGCGATGATTCTTTTGGATATCAATCGTTTCAAGGAGTTGAACAATACAATGGGTTATGCGTTTGGTGATCAATTGCTGATCAAAATTGCTGCCCTTTTAACTCAACGTTGCCACTCTTTTGGCTATCAATGTGCCAGAATCGGTGCCGATGAGTTTGCTGTACTACTCCATCCGTGTAATGGAAATGCTGAATTTTTTATTCGCAATTTGTGGAATGACCTCAGCAAATTGGTCAAAGAGTATGACAAAACCAAACGCTTGAGTATCGCGATGGGCGTTGTCACTTGCCAGACTCAGGATTTCCATCAAACTAACTCGGCGCTGCGAGCGAGTAGCTTATTAAATAATGCGGACCTTGCTTTAAACATTGCGAAAAAAACGCCTGATGGACAAGTCGTTTATTACACTCGACAGATTGAAAATGCCTACAATAAAAAGCGGATCCTAGCTGAGCAGTTACAAAAACTGCTTCTCGAACCACACCAGACCAGTTTGTATTTGTGTTATCAACCCATCTTATCTCGCTCGAACAATCGATTGGGATGTGAAGCGTTACTGCGTTGGCAACACCAAGAATTAGGTTATATCAACCCACAATATTTGGTTGAAATGGCTGAAGAGTATGGCCTTGGGAAAAAACTTGGCGTGTGGATCATGTCCCAAGTGTATCTTGCTTTGAAAACGGAGTGGAAAGACTTTAACCATCGATTAGATGTCTCTATCAACTTATCAAACTCATTATTTGATGAATCTCTACCGACACTGATGGCAGACATCTTTGACAATCAAGAAAATTTTCTCAACGCGATCATTTTAGAACTCACTGAAACCATGACGATTAAAGATTTTGCTCACAGTTTGGCTATCATCAATCGGCTAGAAAAAATGAAAGTTCGCTTTGCCTTAGATGATTTTGGAACAGGGTGGTCCTCTCTTTATCAACTTAATCACCTCAAATTCAGCAAGTTAAAAATCGATAAATCCTTTGTCGACAACATGAATCAAAACCCTCAACAGGCGATCTTTATTGCTACGATTGTCAACCTCTCCCACCAACTAGGGATGCAGGTTGTTGCGGAAGGAGTAGAACAACGAGCGCAGTTAGAACAGCTCAAACAACTGGGGGTCGATGAATTTCAGGGTTATTATTTCTCACGCCCCATCATCAAAACCGAATTCACCACTTTCTGTGAACGCTACTTTTCCTCAGAAAATACATCGCTCTCCGCGCAAATTAATGAGTAATACCGTAGCGAAACTATCGAGAGTAGATAAATTTAACGTTTTGCTAACAAGCTCAAGCTTAAAATAGCCATTTATCGTTAGAATATTTGTTCTAATCCCAACACGAGTAAAAAGCATGGAATCGCTTTTAAAAGATTTCCCTGTGGTCACGAAAATTGCAGTAGCCTGGGGAGAAATGGATGCGCTGCAACACGTCAATAATGTGGTTTACTTTCGCTACTTTGAAACCGCGCGAATTGATTACTTCGCTCATCTTAAGTTGATGGAAGAGTTACAACGCACCCAAATTGGCCCTGTGTTATCGGAAACGCAAGCGCGTTATAAAATCCCAGTTACCTTTCCTGATACTCTACTGATTGGCTCACGCATTACCTCGGTACAAGCAGATCGGTTTAGCATGGAATACCAAGTCGTGAGCCAAAAACTCGGTAAAGTGACTACGGTAGGCAGTGCTACGGTCGTGATGTTTAACTTTAAAACAGGTGAGAAAGCGCTGCTGCCAGAGCCAGTGAGAGAGGCGATTCAAGCTTTGGAAACGCCCTCTCATTTGGGCAGTAACGGCTAGCCACATTCACATCGCTCTATTCTTATTTGGCTGTAAACCACTGAGCCGCAATGGCTCGGTGGATATCAATGCCCCACCTTTTTCACACTGCATTTAACTACTCTAATTTTTAGATCTATACCCAAACGACTTGGAGTTGCAGGTAGGCGGCAAGTAAGTGAATCTCCATGAGCATAGACAGACTATGTGATTGGGGTGAACGAACGTAGCCAACACCGCTGCTGCTTCAAGTAGAAAGGGGACACCACATTAATTATCAAACAAGCCATTAAATACCAGCATAAAATAAGAGGAATAAATTAAATAATAACAAGAAAAACAAAAAAGTAAGAATAAGCCTACACATACAATACGATTAAATAATTAGTAAAGCGAGATTCAAATCAGCAATTAATATCAACTCATTAGTATCCTTTATTTAATGAACAAAAATCACAATTCAAAAATATTAAAAACCAATAATGTCAGCCATTCGTCTAACATTATTAATGTTTAGAAATGACGTTAACGTAGTTAGCTAACTTAAAACATATAAAAACCCAAGGTTTTTATTTACTCATCTTCTTTTGCATAAATAAGGAAAAGTTATTGTGAAAATAATTAACAATTCTAAAAAATTATCGATACTAGCACTATCATTGATAAGTTCTGGCTTGGTTCAAGCCACAGAAAGCAAAGCTGAATATATTGATATAATGAATCAAACAGCACGACTTATCGAAGAAAGAATTGCCGAACTCAATAAGATGGCAGTTGACGAAAAAGTGTTACTGACCGCTGAAGAAGCAAATTTTGATTTGTCACGCCGCCCTATTTTTAGTAATGATAAGTATCTATCTATCAATGGCATCATCTATCCTGTCACTATAAACAATACGGTATCCGCTCCATTTAGACACTGGAGTGACGAGAGTGCAATGCGTAACCTTTTTAGTTTTCTAGGTGAAGATTGGGAACTATCTTGGTATTCGGGCGGCATCACTTTTGTTAATAAAAAATTCGGAAACTATGACTATGGTAATGGTTGTTTATTGGAATATTATCCAATGGCAGAGAACATTCCGAATGAATATATCAATCGTGACTTCGGTTTAGTCCGTGAATTAGAATCATGTTTTGATGGTTCCATGGGAGACATCCCTAATTATGAAGCAGAACGTACAAACCCTCACCACTATGGAGTTCATGCACAATACGCGAACTTTGTTTCTATTGAAAAATATAATAACCAAATAATCACTGCGCATTCACCACGTTCAGAATATGGAGATATCGCCAATCCAGTCATTGGTTTTTATGATGGTGGCAATCAAGTAAAAGACATGATTACTGCCATAAGCAAAGGGCGTCCTTACCAACAAATTGATGATATTTCTGTTCATGGCACAAAACTTTTCGTTTCTGCAGTCTCAGCTCATAACAGAATTGACATCTTTGATCTCGAAACGAAGGAATACCAGTATTCCTTAGGAATCAAACATAATGGCAATGCAAAAATTAAAGTCAGTGATGAGTTTATTTTTGTTACTGGAAAGCAAGGGATCGCTGTCTATCAAAATGTAGTGGCTAAAAAGTATGAGACTAAAGTTTTAACACCTTTTACCATGCTAACCGAGACTCAAGCTCACTCCATTGAAAATGTTGGCAACACCCTTATTGCTTTCACGGATACTTCTTACTCTGTGTTTAATATCGCGAATATGGAACACGGCGTAACGAAAAACCCAGTGATGGTAGGACAAGTAGGATTTAGTGCTGTCGACCTAGAAGGTAATACACTCATTACGAAACAAGGCAGCCGAGTAGCCACATATGATGTCAATCAGTTTATTGCTAATGGCTACTCCTTCAACGAAGCAGCCAAAGGAATTTACTTAGTTGATGGACAAGAGGTCTTTGCAAAAGACTTCTTGTTAACCGAGCAAGGTTTTATCGCACTCACCGATTCTGTCACCTCCAATGTGCACACGATTAACGCGGTCACCTTTACACCCAATGTATCGGTTACAGAAACACGCTTGGAGTTTTCCACATTACCCACTACAGCAAGAGTGCAACAGGTTTTGCAAGAAGGGCTAACCGAAGGTATTGATACACTCAAAGCCAATACCCGCTCGCTGATTCATACTCGTTTAGTCGATGGTAACACTGTTGAAATTACCAACTACACCAGCGTAGATGTGGTGAATCTTGCTATCGACATCACAGCAAAAGACCAGTACAACTGGGCTCGTTTAGGTTCAGTCGATTTCCTACCAGCCTACACGCGCATCACATTACCATTGACCTATTTCAATGCAGAAAAACGCTTCAACACCGTAAATGGAAGTGGCGTTTACGACTACTCGGGCATGCTATCGACAATGAAAGGTCACTGGGGAACCTATGGGGAGAAAGGCACTCAACATATTTTCACTTCACGCTTTACGACCTCAACACAACATCCTCTACTGACGAAATTGGAAACCATTAGTGCCAATTGGGATATTGACTTCATTGAACGCACAATTTTCAATCCAAAAGAGAAAGACTGGAACGCGGAGAGTGCAAAGCGTCATCTAGAACTGATCACGAATATGGCTTACGTTTTTTCCAGTGAAACCTTTAAAAACAAGTTAATGAATTATAAAGCGACTTACGGTCACGATTTACAAATCGCATCTCAAGTATTGCGAACTCAATCTGATTATGACGACTTTTTACAGGTAAATCTCAATGAAAATGGCTTCTCAAATGTCGCCAAACTGAACGGATTTGAAGCTTCGTTCGGTATCGTTGGTCAGCGTGGTACAACGTTTGGTGTCTCCGATGCTGAAATGGATCGTATTGACAGTGGCGATTATCAATCCTTCGCCCGCATTATGGCAGAACAGCTAGTCAGCAATTATTTCTTAGACTGTGTTCCTCGTCCTTGCAATTGGACAGAACCACATCTAACTCGCCTAATTATGGATGTATTCGAAGAGCTTTCCATCGCTGGTGAACTTCCTTACTAAAGGCTCAGGTAGCGGGGGCTAAATAGAGATACCAAAATACTTTTGGTCATAAACCATCGGTCTTATAAATTCTATAAGACCGATTTTTATTAATACACGAAGGAACCTTCTCACTCTCAGCGTGTGTAAGGATGAATCGAATTATTGAATTAGACTCACCAACGCATCGTGACGCTAATACCTGCTTGGTCACCCTCAATCCAAGGTAATACTTGCACCGAATCATCAAACGGCTCGGTGAATATCCACGCCGACACCGTTCCCAACGCGGCACCCGCTAATACATCGCGCCAGTAATGTTTATTGCCTTCAACTCTACCCAACCCAGATAATGCAGCAATACCGTAGGCTGGCAGCCCCACTTCCCAACCGTAGCGAATATTCAATGTCGTTGCTGCAGCGAAAGCGTTCGCAGTATGGTTAGACGGGAAACTGTCATTGTCACTGCCATCGGGGCGCTCCTCATCCACTAAAGATTTGGTCAACAAGCCTACTCCCGAGGCCGTTGCAATACTCAGCCCCGCCTGAGTAAACCCTTGCCAATCACTCTGGTATGCGGGCATTGCAAGCGCTAAACCAACGAGGCCATAAGTGCCAATATCGCTAAAGGTTTCCCAATTTTTTGCGTTATCAGCACACACCACCCCAGAAAAAATCGAAGACACGAGTACACCACCTAAGCATAGCTTTCTCTTCATAAGACTCTCCCTCCCAACTTAGGGGCGTGATTGTATATCGTCCCTTTGATTGCCGACAAACACCTTAATGTGTGTGCCTGCTTACTACTCACAAAATATGCAGCATCATTGAATACAAAATCGAAGATTGCGCATTTAATTTCCAACCTATATTGTGAAGATGTTGTTAATGGATATAACACAATCTTATTCAGGGAGATAACTTGATGAATACCGCACTACTGGGATTATTTATTCCTACTTTCTTTTTTGTTTCGATTACGCCAGGCATGAATATGACGCTAGCACTCACCCTTGGGATGAGTGTCGGCTATAGAAGAACCTTATGGATGATGGTCGGAGAATTATTGGGGGTCGCTTTGGTTGCCATCTCAGCGGTAGTAGGCATTGCAGCCGTTATGCTGCGCTATCCTAATATCTTTACTCTTTTTAAAATCGCAGGGGCTAGTTATCTGGTCTATCTCGGCTTTCAGATGTGGCGATCACGCGGCAAGCTAGCGATCAATCTTGAACAGGAAACCACTTATCAAGGCAGTGATTGGGGTCTATTAGTACAAGGCTTTGTCACTGCAATTGCTAACCCAAAAGGTTGGGCTTTTATGATTTCGCTGCTTCCGCCTTTTATCGATCAATCTTTAAGCTTAGCGCCACAACTGACCTTATTGGTCGCCATTATTTTACTTTCAGAATTTATCAGCATGAGCTTGTACGCAACGGGTGGGAAAGGATTAAAACGTTTATTAGGTCACGCGCATCATGTTCGATTACTGAATCGGATTGCCGGAACACTCATGGCTGGAGTCGGGATCTGGCTTTACTTCAGCTAGCTTGAATTTGGGATGAGGTAAAAGTGTTAAACGCTAAAATAACGATGTTGAAGGCACGATTACCTCATACTCTATTGGTGAAAGATTGAAAACACATCAGCCTGCATAATGCAGGCTGATGTGTTTTCGAGGCAGTTTACATGGTCGCCAATGCTAGCGTGATATCAATGAGTCATCGCTAGTTTACGGGTGTTTCTTCGGCGCTGTTTGGTTCATTAATCATTTCATTATTCGGAATATCGCTATCCGATAATGTCTCTATCACCACCTCATCACTCACCGCAATCACGTCACTTTTGGGTGGCTGAGGGATAGCGGCAAAAGTAGTGGTTGCGACCAAGAGCAGCGAAAGCCCTGCGACCACTGCGGACGAAAGATTGAGTACCTTATCTTTGCGCCACTCTTGTAACCAAGCTGCAATCCATAGTGTGGTACACAAAAGCAAAATGATCGGCGTGTGCCAAATAGTTTCACGGGTTGTCAGAAGCCAAGGTGCAGTGATAAAAATCAGTACGGTTTGCCAAGTAAAAACTTGTAGCGAGTGACGGCCTAGATAACTCAACGGCTCATACACTAATGCGGTCGGGAAAAAGCGGATCACAACAGAAATTAAGTAAATCCATACGCTCAAGCTCAATACACGCAAGCATCCAAGCTCTGGCTTACTCGATGCCGCATACACCATCTTCTTGGTAATACCAAGTGGTGTTAAAAGATCTCGGTAAGCCATAAAGATAAGCAAAGCGATGACAGCACACAGCCACGTTAATTTAGGATGATACCAAACCAAATCACCTTGACGCTTGCTGTAGCCTAGCGCGCCACCAAAGAAAAACAGCAGTTGCCAAGCAAACGGATCAAAGTAACCCAGCTCAGGAATGTATTCCGCCGAAAGCGACTTAAACATGGGGGTTAGCATTGAGGATTGAATCCAACCACTGCTTGCCCATACCACCACACTCAGCGCGAGTACCCATTTGAGATAGCCACGACGAAACCCATACAGAGCCAGAGGAAATACCAGCATATACATAATATACAGCGGTAAAATTTCCAAATAAGCGGGTTTATTGAGTAGCAAGAAACTCATCAGCATGGTCATGAATGGCATGTTAGGCAGATTGCTAAAGCTGCCACCAAACACGGTCACTTGCTCGGCAAAATAGTGGCTGCCCAATAAAAACCAGAGCATGGCGATAAAGAGTGCGGCCATATGGTATTTGTAAATCGTTAAAGCGCGATGCCACACCTTTCCGGCAGCTTGGCGGTCAGTGTACTCACGCCGGCTATAGACCATGCCAGCTAAAAGCCCAGACATGAAAATAAAACCTTCAGCGGCACCAAACACACCTATAGGCTCATGGGTAATCACTTGCAGTATGGTAGTACCACCGCTGTACCAGATAAGATGGTTGAAGGTGATCAGCACCAACAATAATCCTCGGATACTGTCCAATGCGGGGATGCGTTTCATGGATGATCTCCCTGCTTTCTCAGTGGTTCGCGTTAACGACACACGTAAACACTAGTAACTGAAAATGCGGATAAACGGTTGAATAGATTAGGCAATACGGAAGGATGGTGATATCTATCTTGGACTTCCCTCTCCCCGAGCACGCGGATCCTTGCACCACCTGTTGACTTTGTAAATAGGGGGCAGAGAAAAAACCGATAAGACGCACAGCATGTCTTTAATTGCTTGCAAAAATTGCGCACAGAGAAATAAGCAAATGAGAATTAATTGCAACAAAATTCATCTTTCTTTAAGCTGTCGCCATTATCATTACCTCAGACTCCAGAACCATGAACGAACTCATTTTCTTTGAAGAACTCTTTGAAAAATCAAGCAAAGTGACACCTTATCTCAATGGTCAATTTTCATCACTCTCTGCTCAACAAGAGCCGATTATTCAGCGGGATCATTGCAGCTCGGAGTGCATTCAAACTCTCTATCGGAATCTGCAAGAAGCTCATCCAGAAGCGGGAGCTGCCTACTGGTTAACGCGCACTTGGACACTGCTGTGCTGGCAGCCCATCTATGTGGCTTTTGTGGCAATTTATGCTTGCCGTGGCTTACCGCAGTTATCTTCCATCGCACAAAATGTTCAAACAAACTTTGTGAGTGGTTTTCATTTCAACTCATTGAAATATCATGAAGGAGCCCAGCGCGAGCTAATTATTCAGGCTGGCAAAGAGTTGGTCGAGCTGTTCGAATATTTTCGTCTCGAGATGGAAGATTGGACACGCATCCGGCCGGGGTTCACCCATCATCTTTTTGCAGACAGTGTGTTGGGTTGTTTAACCCGATTTCAGGCGTTTTACCCTCATCTTTCTGAGCAGGAGTTATTGGCACAAGCTCATCTATGGTTAGAAGCCTGTGGTTTACCAACCAAGTTAGCGCAATCCTTGAGTTACAGCCCTGAGACTCAGACTCTCTCTCACGTTCGAACCAGTTGTTGCTTGGTGTATAAGTGCCAAGGTCGCAAACTCTGTCGGGACTGCCCAAGACATCCCGACAATAAAAATTAAGCGAAAGAGTTAAGAGCTACTTTCAGCGTGGACTGGCTTGGATGGTGCAGGCGCAAAGGCTGTCCATACAATTATCAACGCGAAGAATACACACAAGTAAATCGGATAATGTGGCGAAAGCGTTGCACTAAAGGCCAACAAAGACGCTAAACCATAGCCGATTGTGTGTGACATGGAAATGTAACCCACGACCGCTCCCGGTGCATCAGCATACTGAGTGGTTGCCGCTGTGGTATAAGCAGGAACAAGCAACGCCGCACCACACGCAGTTAATACCATCGCCAAGGCCAACACCCAGACATGGGTGATTAAAAATAAAGCCAAACCCACGACCAACAGCCCTGCCCCAAAGCGGTACATCTGCTCTGCTGACAATTTCTTTTTCTTAATCACCATCACTTGAGTCACAAAAGTACAAGCTGCGCTGATGGTGAGAAGCAGCCCAATCGCATCACTAATGCGGTTCGTCGGCCAATCGGTCAGTGCGCTGAGCAGCGGTGAAAAACTGTATTGCAGTAATGAAATGGCCGTACACAACAGTAATCCACTGGCGAGAAAACGCCACAAACGGCGACTTGGCAACCAAGGCAACGAGGAGCGAGAACGATTATCTGGAGAGGAAAGCTGTGGTGTGGGCAGAAAGCAGGTACCGACCAGAGCGACCATCGGTAGCAGCACCATCATGAATAAGGGCGCGAATGGTGACACTTTCAGCGCTAACAGCGAAATAACGGGGCCAATCAAACGTCCCACACTCAACCCGATGCTGACTGACGTGATGGCTTGTAACCGATTTTGCTCACCACACAACAATATCGCCCAGTGCTGGCTAGCAGGCACCATACCAGACACAGTACAACCATAGATAATTCGTGCCAAAGCCAACCCAATCAAACACAACATAAAAATTGAAGCAGAATCTCGACTGGCCATGGCAAACAGAGCCAACAAGGAAAAGCTCACCGCCATACCTGCGAGAGCCTGAATTACCACATGTTTAGGGCCATGTTTGTCGCTAACCCGCCCCCAAAATGGCGCAGAAGGCAAAAACAAAAAACTGCCGAGTGCGATCAAAATAGACCATGTGGGAAGGTCAAACGCCGATTGTTCGACCAAAAAGGGCAGTGAAACCAAAAGCCCGTTTTGGCCAATCCCCATTAACGCTGCTGCCAAGCCAATCACCCCCAATTGGGAAGACTGTTTTTTCAAAAGAAACATAGTGATAGTCGCTGTTGTTGAGCCGTATCAAGCCATCAATGTGGTGGTCCAATAACACAAATGATGACAATAAAAACAATTATCATTTATATTTTGATGTGCTAACATAACCTGCTCGTAACCAATAAATCAACTTTCCATTACATTATGTTTCGACTTGTCGACGCCACATTTAGCATTGATGAGAAACCTATTCTCTCAACCACTAATCTGACATTCGAGTCTGGCAAGGTCACGACTCTACTCGGTCATAACGGCTGTGGTAAATCTACCCTCATTAAACTGCTCAGCAGACAAAATAAGCCCACTTCAGGCCATGTTTTCTATGGTGACCAGCCTGTCCATAACCTGAATAATATCGAGTTTGCTCACCAAGTGGCTTATTTACCCCAACATCCACCACTGACTGCTGGGGTTACGGTGCGCGAGTTGGTTTGTTTTGGCCGCTACCCGTGGAAAGGGGCTTTGGGTCGTTACGATGCGCGAGATTTCGCCATTGTGGATGAAGCGATTACCAAAGTGGGCTTGAGTGAATTTTCAGATCGTTTTGTTGCCACCCTCTCTGGCGGAGAAAGGCAGCGTGCTTGGGTTGCCATGTTACTCGCCCAGCAAAGTAAAACCCTCTTGCTTGATGAACCCACTTCAGCCCTTGATGTGGCGCATCAACATGAGTTGTTGGCCCTGATCCGCGAACTGAACCAAAGCTTAGCGCTCACGGTGATCATGGTGCTCCACGATGTGAACATGGCGGCCAAGTTCAGTGATCATTTAATTGCACTGCATTCCGGCCGAGTCATCGCGCATGGTACGCCAGACCAGTTAATGAATCGCGATACTTTGATGCAAATCTATGGTATGGAACTGGCGCTCTTTCCTCACCCACGCACAGGGCAAGCCATTAGCTATATCCCTTAAACAACGTAGAAAAGGATTCTGTTGTGAAGACGTTTATCACCCTGCTGGTTTCCATGTTGGCAGTTCATGCATACGCCTTAGACATTCAACATGAGATGGGCAGCGCATCCTTCGCAGCACCACCAAAGAAAGTGGTCGCGCTTGATTGGACGTTAGCCGAAACCGTGCTCAGTTTAGGTGTGGAGCTACAAGGTGTAGCGGATGCCAAAGGCTATCAAGAATGGGTGGTTGAGCCTGCACTGAATCCCACCGTAACTAATGTCGGTTCAAGACGTGAACCCAACATCGAACTACTGAGTGAACTCAAACCCGATGTCATTTTGATGAGTCAGCAGATGGCGGCCGCTTATGAGTCCCTCAATAAAATCGCGCCTGTGGTGGTTTTAACTCTCTACAATGAACAAAAACAGCCGCTTAAGGCAGCCGAGTCCATCACTCGTTCTTTAGGCCAATTGTTCGGTAAAGAGCAGCAAGCAGAACAAGTGATTACGCAAACCCAAGCCAAACTGACAACCAATGGCGAGAAAATTCGCGCACAAGCCCCAACAATCAAAAGCCTTCTATTCGTACGTTTTATTAACGACAAAACCTTGCGTATTCATGGTCAAGGCTCACTAGCGGACGCAACGATCACCGCTATGGGACTCCGCAATAGCTGGCATGAGCAAAGCAATGTATGGGGATTTACCACCACGGGCTTAGAAAAGCTCGCCGAACATCAGCAGAGTAATGTGATGCTGTTTGGCCCACTCAAACCACAAGATCGCCAAGTGCTGCAAAGCTCTCCGCTCTGGCAGGTCATGGCGTTTAGGCGCGAAAAGGCGGTTTATGAACTTCCCCCCATCTGGACTTTCGGTGGCCTTATTGCTGCGCAACGTTTTAGTGACCACATCACCGAGCTGTTAGCCACACAATGATGAATACTGTGAGCCTTCCCCATCCCAACAAAATGAAACTCCCGACAAGCACTCTGCTCTTAGTTGGGGGTTTCTGTATGATTGCCGTTTTGCTGCAGACGACAGCACCTTATTCGCAAGGTATTAGCCTCATTTGGGATACCGTGTGGCACTTTGACCAGAGCAATTATCAGCATGTGATCACCTACCTGACTTATCTGCCACGGCTTTGTGTTGCGCTGCTATGTGGCTTTGCCCTCGCAGTAGCAGGTTGTGTCATGCAGTTTGTACTGCGTAACCCGATAGCATCACCAACCACGCTGGGTGTGGCCACGGGGGCTGAACTCGGCATGGTGTTGAGTTTGCTGCTTCCAACGGGGTTGGCGATCCCTAACTTTATCCCTGCCTTTTTAGGTGGCTGCTTCGCAACTGGGCTGGTGTTTTTGCTCAGTGCCAGCCGTGGTTTTGCTCCACTGCACATGATCTTAGCGGGCATGGTAGTTAGCCTCTTCTTGGGCTCACTCAATACCATGCTGCTGATGCTGCACGAGCAAAAGCTCGCCAGTATTTTTGTTTGGGGAGCGGGCGCGCTAAACCAAAATGGTTGGAATAGCACGCAAGTTCTACTGCCTTTAATCACTCTACCAACACTACTATTACTGATGCTGCAACGCCCACTGTCCGCGCTGCAATTTGGGGATGGCGTGGCTTCGTCTTTAGGTGTCAACATCAAGCAGATCAAACTACTCTGTCTTGGGTTGGCGATATTCATTACCGCGGCCGTGGTCAGTGAAGTGGGCTTGATCGGTTTTATTGGAATCGTCGCTCCAGCCATCGCACGATTGCTCGGCATCCGGCAACTCGCCGCCCAATTGCTGAGTAGTGGCGTGATTGGCGCACTGATGCTGTTGGTTGTCGATTTAGCCATTCAACCTTTCTCTGGCGTGGGGGGAGAACTGCTGCCCACTGGCGCGATGACGGCCTTACTGGGTGCACCTTTCCTGTTGTGGCTACTGCAACGCACTAAACTGCTTTCCGAACTTCGGGCTCGCGAAGAGCCGGTTGAGCATTATCGAAAAGTCAGTACCGCACGAGTTTTCTTCATTATGCTTGGCCTACTTAGCGTAGTAACCCTGTGCGCGTTAGTGTTCGGGCAAGGGCAAGCTGGCTGGAACCTAACTCTTAATCCAACATTGTTGGTGCTTCGTGCTCCCCGTGTGCTCACCGCACTCCTTGCGGGAATCGGACTGGCATTCGCGGGCACCCTCATTCAACGCCTATCCAATAATCCTATGGCAAGCCCTGAAGTACTCGGGCTTAGCTCCGGAGCTGCACTGGCCATTGTGCTCGGCAGTACATTCGGTATCGCGATTGAACGTAATGAACAGATGCTGTTAGGGACATTAGGCGCGCTGACCGTCACTTCTTTGATTTGGTTTATCGGACGCAAACACAATTTTGCACCAAGCCAAACCTTATTAACGGGGATAGCCTTGAGCGCGGGGCTGGATGCCCTGCTGCGTGTTGTGATGAGCTCAGGACATGACAACGCCACGGCGCTGCTCACTTGGCTTTCGGGCTCCACCTATTTGGTTGCCACTGCCGATATCTATTTACTGGCGATAGGCGTTGGGCTAGTCGCTAGTGTGGCACTGTTGCTCGAACGATGGGTTGCGATTATCGAATTGGGCGAAGTGGCCGCCCAAAGCCTCGGCATGAACGCCACTCAAGTTCGCTTGGTCTTGCTGCTGCTTGTTGCTGCACTCACCACACTCTGCACCATAGTGATTGGCCCTTTAAGTTTTATCGGCTTACTAGCACCCCATATGGCACGTTCGCTACACCAATACCAACCGCGTGCACAAATGCTTACCGCCGCTTTGCTCGGCGCAATCGTGATGGTGCTGGCGGATTGGGTTGGACGTAATCTCTGGTTCCCTTGGCAATTCCCGGCTGGTCTGCTCGCTTCACTCATTGGTGGGGGTTACTTCCTGTATCTAATGAGACGTTAACCGTATGCGATCTTCTAGAAGGCTACGCCGTTAGCCTTCTCTGCTATTTCCTCATCGCCTGCCTTCTCAATACACTTCTAACGAACTGATTTCATTGTTCAATTACTTTTTTATCAAATTTTTTGCACAAATTTGCAAAAACATATTGATCGCTCAAATGATAATGATTAGCATTACACAACATTTTAATCAATAAACGGCGAGAGACGGAATGCATCGCAATAACGAACGGATTAACCTCGAAAAATCAAACGATTGGGCCAACACAAATGAACCATCTATCGCGTGTTTCCTCAATTCATTAGCCCGTGAGAGTCAATCAGTCCAACTACTTTGTGGTGAAGATGGCAAACGTGTTTATCGACTCCCTCTGGCAAACTCAGACTCCATTACTATCCCTCTCAGTTATTTTTCTTCCCTGGGGAGCCATGAATATAGCCTACCTGCTCTTTTGCATACGCAAGACAGCATTAAAACGCTGAGTGTCGAGCAACTCATTGAACACATAGTTAACGAGCCTGCACTCGTCGGCATCGTCAGCGAAGCGCAAAAAGCCATTTTCACTAAACGAGTTCTAGAAAGTCATCGCAACACTGAACAGGCCATCGAACACTCTCCCTATCAAGAGCAGTTATTTACCGAACAACTGGATTTTAAAACCGCAGAACAGGGGTTATTGATCGGCCACTCTTTCCACCCTGCCCCCAAAAGCCGTGAACAATTTAGTTTGAGCGATGCCAAGCTCTACTCACCCGAACTCGGTGGTCAATTCAAACTCTTCTGGCTTAGCGTCGAACAATCACTTCTCACTAGCGGTAGCTCTGCCGACATTCATTTCAACCAGCGATTTGCAGCACTTATCGCACATGAGCCTGCATTAGTTGACGCTTTGCAGAGTGCTCAGCAACAGGGTCATGGGCTGCTTCCCGTACATCCATGGCAATGGTATGTCATGACAGAGAACCCATCCATTAAAGGCTACCTCGCCACCAAGCAAATCCAGAATCTAGGCCAACTCGGTGCAACTTGGTATCCAACATCGTCCACGCGCTCACTTTACGCGCCGGGTTTGCCTTACATGCTCAAGTTTTCGCTCAGTGTCAAACTCACCAATTCCATCCGTAACCTGTCACTGAAAGAAGTGATTCGCGGAACAAGACTCAATGATCTGTTCCAGCACCCAAAACTGGCACAACAGCTCGGTAACGGACAAGGTTTCCAGTTGATGCAAGAACCTGCCTATATCGGACTGAAAGATCTGAATGGCAAAATCATTGACGAGAGTCTTGTGGCATTTCGAGACAATCCATTGATGGATAATCCGGCAGAAGAAGCCGTGGTATTGGCAACGCTTACCCAACAAAATCCATATGGTGGCACTAGTCTTGTGGCGGCGCGCATTCAGCATTACGCCACTCAACAGCGTCTTTCGGCGAGCCAAGCCGCCAACCTGTGGTTTGATGCTTATTGCCGCCATGCTGTTGTGCCTTTGTTCCATTTGCAGGCTAATTTGGGGATTGTGTTTTTAGCCCACCAGCAAAATATCGTCATGCAGTTAGAGCAAGGCTTCCCAGTGGGTATGTACTATCGCGACTGCCAAGGCACTGGCTATACCGATTTGGCATTTAAGCTGTTTGGCGAACAACTTGGCGATCAAAAAGAAGCGCTCGAAAACTACTGGAACCAAGACAAAGTACGCCGCTACTTCGCTTACTACCTCATCATCAACTCCACCTTCAGTCTGATCTCGGCCATTTGCGCCAATTTGGATGTGGAAGAGAGTGAGCTCATCGAGATTCTGTACCACAACCTCAACGCGCTGCTGCAAAGCGGGGTGAAGGATGATCTCTGCCTGCGCTATGTACTGACCAGTGAGGTGCTGTGCTGTAAAGGTAACTTTTTCTGTTACTTACAAAACTTTAATGAAAACTCCATTCCCGATCCGGCTGTGATCTATTTCGATTTACCTAACCCTCTGGCTCGTATTGAGGAAATTGCTCATGTCTAAGTTCAATACCTTTATTTTTAGCACCGATCCACAGCCGATTATTGAGTTAACCCTACAGGCTAGCGATCTAATATGCTCTGACATCGCACCACAGCTAATACGCAAAATGGATCTGCTGTTTAGCCAAGATAAACAGATTGATGCACTGAAAGTGGTGGCTCGTGATCCTGAGATTCAAACCTGGGTTGAGCAACTCTTACCTTTGATTGACCAAAAGGTATCTCGCTGCGTTTTTTACCAATTGCCTCTCGCTTGGCACCAACACAAACCGTCAAGCAGTTTCCCACTGCAGCTTATTCAGTCCAACAACCAATTCCGCCATCACCCTTTACGTCCGCCTATGCCGCAAGGCCAGGTGTACCAAAGGTATAATGTTGATGCCGAGCTGAACGTCAGTTTCCGAGTGATTGAGCTGGATAAAGATCTGCAACGCTTCACACGTTGGATGAACGACCCTCGCGTGGCGCATTTTTGGGAACAAGCATGGAGTGAAGAAAAACTCGCCGAATTTCTTGAACAGCGCCTCGCTGATCCACACATCATTCCGCTGATTGGCGAATTTAACGGTGAACCATTTGGTTATGTGGAAGCCTATTGGGTTGCCGAAGATCGACTCAGTCCGTACTACGCGGTAGAGAATTATGACCGTGGTATCCATTTGCTCGTCGGCGAGCAAGCCTTCCGAGGCCCTAAATTTTTCAACGCTTGGATGCATGCCATCAGCCACTACTTGTTTATTGACGATGTTCGCACCAACCGCGTTGTGCTTGAGCCTCGTTCTGATAATGAACGCTTATTTAATCGCATCTTGCCACTGGGTTACCGCAAGTGTTTTGAGTTCAATTTCCCCCATAAACGTTCGGCACTGCTGATGCTGACCCGTGAACAGTTTTTTGCGGAGCGGTGGTAATGGAACAGTTAGCGCTACATCGTTACTGGGCAGTCGCCAATCAGAAGATGGTGGGCAAAATCCTCAGTGAATTCGCTTATGAGCAAGCGTTTCAATTTGAGCCAACCGCACAGGGTTACCAGCTCAACTTAGAAAATGGCACACGTTATTGCTTTGCTGGCGAAGAAAATATTTGGGGGCAGGTCATGATTGACCCGACTTCCATTACCCGCCATGCAGAAATCGAGGCGGAGCAGCCGATTTCTGCGGCGCTATTGATGCGCGATCTACAACCTCTGCTCACAATGCCGGATGACGCCTTCGCCGAACATCTCGAAGATCTCAATGCCACCTTACTCGGTGATTGCAAGCTGATGCTGCGCAAGCAAGCCATGACGGCGCGAGATCTGGCCATGCTGCCGTGTGAGCAACAGCAAACCTACTTTGATGGGCATCCGAAATTTGTGTTCAACAAAGGCCGCCGCGGTTGGGGCAGTGATGATTTAAAGCGGTATGCACCAGAAGCGGAACGCGCTTTCCAACTGGGTTGGGTCGCGGTTCATCACTCGATTTTGCAGCTCGCCACCAACGATGAAGTCACATGGCAAGCCTTGCTGCAAAGCGCCATCACGCCCGATGAAATCAAGCAGATGGACAGTTTGTTGGCTTCCTATCAGCTTGAACTCCACGATTATCGTTATATTCCGGTTCACCCTTGGCAGTGGAGCAATAAACTGGCTCTGCTGTTTGTGCGTGAAATCGCGACTAAGCAGTTGGTGTATTTAGGTGAGTTTGGCGATCACTTCTTGCCTCAACTGTCACTGCGTACCTTAAGCAATGTAACTCGTCCTGCGAGTTACGACATCAAATTGCCGCTCACGGTAATGAACACCTCCTGCTACCGAGGGATTCCGGGGCGCTACATTTTGGCCGGCCCTACGGCTTCTGACTGGATAGATCAGGTCTTTAAATCTGATCCCCTACTGATCGCGAAACAGGCCGAAGTGTTGCAAGAACCCGCAGCCGCCTTCGCCGCCCAAGCGGACTACGCTCTGCTGCCTAATGCTCCATACCGCTACCACGAACTGCTCGGTGTGATTTGGCGTGAATCGGCGGCTTCCAAATTAAAAGCCGGTGAACGCGCCATCTTAATGGCGGCACTGATGGAAAGTGACAATCAAGGTCAACCACTGATTGCGGAATACGTCCAAGCCTCTGGGTTAACCCTCGAAGCTTGGCTCAGCAAACTGTTTGATGCGGTGGTCATCCCCTATTACCACCTGCTGTGTAAATACGGTGTCTCGCTGATTGCGCATGGGCAGAATGTCACTTTAGTGCTGGAAGACCACGCCCCGAAGCGCATTCTGCTCAAGGATTTCCAAGGCGATATGCGCTTAGTCAGCAGCGACTATCCAGAACAAGCATCACTGGCTGACAGCGTGAAAAAAGTCACCGTTCGCTTGCCCGAGCACCTGATTATTCATGATTTACAAACCGGACATTTTGTTACCACGTTACGTTTTATTTCACCCTTGGTGGCCAAATTGGGCCTCTCCGAACCACAGTTTTACCGCCTGCTCGGGGAGCGGCTGCAAGCTTACATGGCAGCCCATCGTGAGTACCAACCAAGGTTTGAACAATTTGATCTGTTTAAGCCGAAAATTTTACGGATCGGGCTGAACTTAGCCAAATTTCGCCACAGCACCGATGCCAGCGCATCAAGAATGCTGCCGGACATGGATGACATGCTCGACAACCCATTGACCAAAGCACTGGAACACCAAGGCTAATTAACCGCATAACTCTCATTTTAATGTTAACGAAGCCTAGATGACTAAAAAAAAGGATTGCTCATATGGAACACACTAACAACGCCAAACTTGATTTTGCTGGCATCGGCGTCGGCCCTTTCAACCTTAGCATTGCTGCTTTGCTGGCCGATAAAGCGCAAATTTCCGCACGCTTCTTTGAAAGCCGTGACCATTTTGCTTGGCACCCAGGGTTACTGCTTGATAACACCCACATGCAAACCATGTTTTTGAAGGACTTGGTGAGCGCGGTGCATCCAGAAAGTCGCTACTCCTTCATCTCTTATCTAGTGAAGAACAAAAAGTTTTACCGTTTCTTGTCTGCTGAGCTCAAATGCATCAGCCGTCACGAGTTTTCGGACTACCTCGCTTGGGTAGCTCATCAGTTGGATAACGTTCAGTTTTCAACCCGAGTTGAACAGGTGGAATACACCGGTGAGGCATTCACGCTGCACACCAATCAAGGCTCCTACCAAGCGAAAAATCTTTGCATTGGCACAGGCAAGGTTCCTTCCGTACCTGAATGCGCCAAAGCACACCTTAGTGATCGCGTGTTCCTCGCCGCGGACGTGGGGCTGCAAGAGCGAAACCTCACGGGTAAACGAGTGCTGATCATCGGTGGCGGGCAAAGCGGTGCAGATATTTTCATTAACGCTTTGCAACATAAATGGGGCAAACCCAAGTCACTCGACTGGCTATCTCGCCGCGCCAACTATCAGCCGCTCGATGAAGCCGCGTTTACTAATGAATTTTTCGCGCCCGATTACGTGGATGCTTTCGTTCATTTGTCACCTAGCGTCAAACGTAAAGAGGTGGCAAACCAGAAACTGACCTCGGATGGCGTAACACAAAAAGCCTTGTTAACCATTTATCAAGAGCTTTACCACCGATTCGATGTACTCAAGGAAGACAAATGGGTAAGGCTGCTACCACACCGATCCTTAACTCAAATGAGTGCACAAGGCAGTGCGTTCAAACTGACCGCCAGCAATGCACTGGGGCAATGTTTAGAAACGTACGAAGCAGACATCGTTATTCTGGCGACGGGCTTTGAAGCGCCCTATCCCGCCTGTTTGAACACGATTCTGCCTCTGCTCGATCTTGATGAGCACAACCGCTACCAAATGACCCCAGATTTTGAGCTGAAGTGGGAAGGACAACAACGTAACAAGATTTTTGCTGTGAATGCGGGGATGCATAGCCATGGTATTGCCGAGCCGCAGCTTAGCCTTATGGCGTGGCGCAGTGCACGCATCATCAATCGCCTTGCGGGACAAACTATTTTCGATATCGACTCCGGAAAAGGAATGATTGATTGGTTATCCCCTAGCGCCATAGCGAAGAAGTTGGTTGCTTAAACACATTTTTTGCTAGTCTCGCCCCCACAGCGAGTGGCATTTCAATCAGCCCAAAGCGCCGCAACGGCGAACTGCGGGCTTATTTTTACCTACGTATAGAGAAAAAAATGAAAGCTAAAAAAGGAAATTTGCTCAAGTCCACCCCTCTGTCACTGTCAGCAGCTGCAATTGCCGTCACCAGTGCCCTCCTTACCACTCCTGTGGTTGCAGAAGAGCAGACCATGTTTGACGAAATGGTGGTGGTTTCAAGCCGCACCCCGAAAGCGATCAGTGATATCCCTGGAACCGTTTGGTACATCGATTCAGAACAGATCGAACAAGAATATCGTGGTGGTAAAACCTTAGGTGAGATCCTCGCTTCCGCCATTCCATCACTGGATGTCAGCTCAGGCGCACGAACCAACTACGGCCAAAATCTGCGTGGACGCAAAATGCTGGTGATGATCGACGGTGTATCCCTCGAATCTTCGCGTCAAATCAGCCGCCACATGGATTCGATCGACCCGTTTAACATTGAACGTATCGAAGTGCTTTCTGGTGCAACATCTATCTACGGTGCGGGCGCATCAGGCGGTGTCATCAACATCATCACCAAGAAAGCGACAAGCCAAGAGCTCGAATTTGAATCTTACGTCGGCGCAAAGTCTGGTTTTAATTCTAGCGAAGATTTTGACTACAAGGTCGGCCAATCCATCTCAGGTGGCAACGATAAAGTTCAAGCCCGCGCTTCTGTGGTGTACACCGAAACCCAAGGTTTCTTTGATGCCAACGGCGATATCGTCACACCCGACATTTCACAAGGCTCTCTGCAATTCAACCAAACCGTTGATTTGATGACGACGGTGGGTGTGAATATTTCTGAAACCCAAAAACTCAACCTATTGGCGCAATACTATGATAGCCAGCAAGACTCCCCTTACGGCCTGTACATTGTTAATAACAAGTTTGTGGACGTAAGAAACGGCTTTGACTCAGACCGCGAACACGGCACAGAACGCATGATGCTGAGTGCGTCTTACGTCAATGATGAGTTCTTGAATCACCAACTGATTGCGGAAGCCTCCTACCGTAAAGAAGATCAAACTTATACCCCTTACTACCAGTCTTCTGGCCAACAGATCACGGATGTCATCTCACTCAAGGCCGCTTTGGCGAAGAATTTTGACAAACTGAATCTGGTGTATGGGATTGATGTTTATCAAGATCAGTTAGACAGCAACCAAGCGCTGTATGACAAAACCATCGCCAACAACTCAGGAAACCTCATCAACCGTACTTACGCGCAAGTGGGCCGTTACCCAGGGATTAAAGTAGGTTCTGTCGCCGGTTTTGTTCAAGCAGGTTACGACATCACTGACGACTGGTCAGTCGAAGGTGGCTTCCGTTACCAGCATATGGTCAATAAAATCGATGACTTCGTAGGCTACCAGCAGCAGAAAAACATTGCAGAAGGTAAAGGCACTTCTGCCGATGCCGTACCGGGAGGCGAAACTGACTACAACGTGGGTCTGTTCAACTTAGGCACGCTTTATCATCTCAATAATCACTCGCAAGTGTGGGCTAACTTCTCACAAGGTTTCGATCTGGCTGACCCTGCGAAATACTATGGTCAAGGCAACTATAAACTGGTCGGCAGCCACTGGACGTTGCAAGACAGTATCAATGTTGATAGTTCTAAAATGTCAGGCATTAAAACCAACAGCTT
Source organism: Vibrio sp. RC586 (assembly GCF_000176715.1). Taxonomy (NCBI): domain Bacteria; kingdom Pseudomonadati; phylum Pseudomonadota; class Gammaproteobacteria; order Vibrionales; family Vibrionaceae; genus Vibrio; species Vibrio sp. RC586. The sequence goes on from NZ_ADBD01000013.1 coordinate 415,337, forward strand.
TGAGTTGGGCTACCGTTTAGAAAAAGACAGTTTCAACCTGCAAACCGCGGCCTACTATTCCACCTCGGATAAATCCGTTTCTTACAACAAGCAAACTTTATTGATTGAAGAAGTGGAAGATAAGAAACGCGTTTACGGCCTTGAGGCTATGGCGTCTTACTGGGTACACACCAATGTTCAATTGGGTGCGTCAGGTCACTACGTGGTCTCGAAAGTCAAAGGTGATAACGGCTGGGAAGATATGACAGCAGGCGAAGCCAGCACATCAAAAGCCAGTGCTTGGGCGGGTTGGTATGATGCGGATCTGGCGGTTAAGTTACAGAGCCAAACCATGTTTGACTACAAAGATGGCGAACAAAACAAGTTGGACGGTTATACCATCTTTGACTTAGTCGGTAGCTACCAATTGCCAGTGGGCAGTCTCGGTTTTGGTGTGCTCAACCTGTTTGACCACGACTACACCACCATTTGGGGTCAACGTGCGCAGATCGTTTATTCCGCTCACTACGATGCTGCTGCGTATGACTACAAAGGCCGTGGCCGTACTTATACCCTGAACTACCAAGTAAAATTCTAATTCAAGCGGCAGTCACTCCATTGAGGAGTGGCTGCTACTTTATTTCCTCAATTCTTCTGTGCTGTATCCGGCCTATTCTCAATACATTGGATAGTCACCATCCTGCTATTCCACTCTTCGCGTACTCGCAAGAGTGTGGCTCACAGCAGCAAAATAAAACCGCAGAAATGAAAAAGCGCCAGCAAGAATTCACTTGCTGGCGCTTAGAATAATGGCACGCCCTACAGGATTCGAACCTGTGACCACATGCTTAGAAGGCACGTGCTCTATCCAACTGAGCTAAGGGCGCGCTACAGGGTGAGGATTATACGAGTTAAACGGGCTAGATCAACGTCTTTGTCTAACTTTCTGTTTCGAATGAGCAATATTTTACCGATCTCATCTCAACTGCCGAAAAACAGAACAAAGCAAACGTTTGCCTGTGGATGTTATCAAAAATATCTGCGACAATGCGCGCAAAAATTTTCGCTCCAAACCTGTAAGGAAAGTCATGACTGCTCAAAATATTGATGGAACGCTGATTTCGCAAACGGTGCGCTCAGAAGTGGCAGCCCGTGTTAAAGCTCGGGTTCAAGCTGGGTTACGAGCCCCAGGACTAGCGGTTGTGTTGGTGGGCGAAGATCCTGCTTCACAAGTGTATGTCGGCAGTAAACGCCGTGCTTGCGAAGAAGTCGGGTTTGTCTCCAAATCTTTCGATTTACCCGCCACCGCGAGTGAAGAAACCTTGCTGTCACTGGTTGAAGAACTCAATAACGATCCACAAATCGATGGCATTTTGGTGCAACTGCCTTTGCCTGCAGGTATTGATACCACCAAAGTGTTGGAGAGTATTCACCCTGAGAAAGATGTGGATGGTTTCCACCCTTACAACGTTGGCCGTTTGGCGCAGCGCATTCCGAAACTGCGCTCTTGCACGCCCAAAGGCATCATTACTCTGCTTGAGCGTTATAACATTCCCTTGCGCGGTAAACATGCGGTGATTGTGGGTGCCTCCAACATTGTCGGTCGCCCTATGACGTTAGAGCTGTTACTGGCAGGTTGCACTACCACCACTTGCCACCGCTTTACTCAAGATCTCGAAGGCCATATTCGCCAAGCGGATGTCTTGGTGGTTGCGGTCGGTAAACCTAACTTTATTCCGGGAGCATGGATTAAAGAAGGCGCGATTGTAGTCGATGTCGGCATTAACCGCTTAGATACAGGCAAACTGGTTGGCGATGTGGAATACGATGTTGCCCGCACGCGAGCAAGCTTTATCACACCAGTACCCGGTGGTGTCGGACCTATGACCGTCGCAAGCTTGATTGAAAACACCATGATGGCGTGTGAGCAGTTCCATACTCAAGTTTAAGCCGTCTCCGCTTCAGCGATAGAAATGTTCAAAAAGCAGAGGTCAACCCAAATATGGATTGACCTCTGTTGTTCTTTTCGGCACTCATGTTTCCCCACAGAATCATCATCGAACAGCACAAAAGTTAAAGATCATTCATCAGCTGTTCTAATTCATCCGTTGCGTCTTCAATAAGGTGGCTCAGCTCACTCGCATCCGGCTCAGCCAATGTTAGCTGCCAAGGTCGCTTTTTGTTGGTGCTGACAATTCGGGTATGCCCTTTCTGCTTTTCAAATTTCACTTGCTCAAACTCTGCGACATGGTGTTGGTGGGTCTCCATCACATCGACACATAGTTTACCTAGTGGATTAACTTCTATATGAGCATGCAGTTGTGGCTTACCCGCCACTCGGTAATGTCTGTGAATAGTAATCATAATATCCCTCCTAGCCTGAGATAGATTGCCTTCACTTTCAGTTTAGAACACTCGATTGAACTTGAAGTGTGAATTGCTCACCAAGTTCCACACTCTCTTTTTAATTGTTTGAAATGTTCAGGATTCGTTTGAGGACTGACCAGCTAATGCCACCACCTGTACCAACAGCAGACTGTTCCGCTATCGGTAACTTTGGGTTCTGATTTTGTTATCTAGTCAACACCTACCCGTTCTACCAATAATCGCATAGAGACCAAACAAGAGATGCTCAATAGGGAGAACGCTAAAATGCTATATAAAATCACCATGTTAGAACCCTTTGGGGTTCTCGTTGAGCCAGTAAAAAAACCGACTCATGTTAATCAATTGGATATTGATGCATTACGCGAGATGTTTAATCGCGAGCAGTTGGTTTTACTGCGTGGCTTTGAAAGTTTCGGACAAGCCGATGATTTTGCTGATTACTGTGAACTCTGGGGAGAAGTGAGTGTTTGGCCATTTGGCCGAGTATTGGACCTAGTGCAGAAAGAAAATCCGGGTGATCACATTTTTGATAGCAGTTATATGCCGATGCACTGGGATGGGATGTATCGCCCACAAGTGCCTGAATACCAAATTTTCCAATGTGTACAAGCCCCTTTATCTGGGCATGGTGGCCGAACCACCTTTAGCCATACCATGCTGGCCTTAAAACATACCCCCATCCAAGAGGTGGAACGTTGGATGCAAGTGACCGGACACTACCAACGCCAAATGGAGTTTTATCACAGCAAAACCGTATCACCGATTGTGATGCCTCACCCATATAAAGACTACCTTGTGATCCGTTACAACGAGCCACACTTTGAAGAGAATGGGGATCTGCTCAACCCACCGGATGTTTCGCTGTCTGGCATCGCACCTCAACAAGCCACTGAATTTCATAAGAGTTTGCGCCGCGCATTGTATGACCCTCGTAACTTTTATGCTCACGAGTGGCAAAACGGTGACATTGTGATTACTGACAATTTTTCACTGTTACATGGACGTGAAGCGTTTACCTCTCATACCCCACGCCATATCCGCCGTGTACAAGTTTTAAGTACACCGGCTTATAACAACCCAAGTTTGGAGTCTTACCAATGTCCACAAAAGTAACCGACATCGTCATTATTGGTGCCGGCCCGGTAGGGTTAATGTGTGCCTACTTAGCTCAGCAGTGTGGACTAAGCACCATAACCATCGATAAATCTGCACACCCTTTACAAGTTGGCCGAGCCGATGCCTTGAATGCACGAACCTTACAATTGTTGGAGGTCGCCAAGCTTTTTGATGAGCTTTACCCACTTGGTAAACCTTGTAATACCAGCTCAGTTTGGGCAGATGGACACTTTGTTTCTCGCCAATCATCGTGGTGGGAAGCGTTAGAAGGGTGCCTACATAAACACTTTTTGATGTTAGGCCAATCCTTTGTTGAGCAATCACTAGATGATAAATTGACAGCAATGGCCACACCGGTATGGCGTAACACCGCTGTTGAGAATATTGAATTAACACCAACGGGTTGTGTTACCACTCTCACTAACGGTGAAGTCATCCCATCTCGTTTTGTGATTGGTGCTGATGGCTCGCAATCCTTTGTACGCAGTCACTTTGAGGTTCCTTTCCATATTGTGCGGCCAGAGATCATCTGGGCGGTGATCGATGGCGTAATTGAGAGCGACTTCCCTAAAGTGCCTGAAATTATCGTATTCCAAGCTGAAACCTCCGATGTGGCGTGGATTCCACGCGAAGGCAATATTGATCGATTCTATGTGCGAATGGATACCCATGATTTCACACAAGAAGAGGCGATTGCCAAAATCAATCGGGCGATGGCCCCTCACCGTTTACACTTCTCCGACATTGTATGGTTTTCACAATTTGCCGTGAAAGAATCCGTAGCCGAACAATATAGCTTGGAGAACAAGGTGTTCTTAGCGGGCGATGCATGCCACGTTCACTCCGTTAACGGTGGACAAGGGCTCAATACAGGCGTAGCTGATGCTTTTAACCTGATTTGGAAACTCAGCATGTATGTGCAAGGCTACGCTGCAGGCTCACTACTACAGAGCTATCAAGCCGAGCGCCAACCAGTAGCACAGAGTGTAATTGAAAGTTCAGGCGAGCTTGTACGCTCCACCAAGTTTTCTGCTACCAATACTCATGCTCAAGATTACGTCAAAATCGTAGAGAAACGCTCCGGCAACATAACAGGAATGGGCATACGCTATGGTGAAGAAGGGCCAATTGGCACCCGTGTTTGGGATTTTCCAATCAAGAGTAATGAACAGCCAACACGCCTATATACCTTGCTCAACTACTCAAATTGGAGCCTGCTGCTGTTTAGCGATACTGAACGCCATATCGCAGTTCCCGATTTTATAAAAGTCATTCGAGTAGGCTCACAGCCACACGTTGCTCAATATTGGACGGAGCAAACACCTTATGCGTATCAAGCGGTATTGGTACGCCCTGATGCGTATATTGCACTCATCACTCCACTGGATGAACTCGAAACACAATTAGTACGCTTTATTGAATCACTTCGATAACTCAGCCATCACCAAGGCCAGCCGCAAGGCTGGCTTTTATCCTGACCACTCACTGTGCCCGCAACGATTCCACTAAATAATCGATAAACAATCGCACTCGTGGCGGCAAATTTTTACGGCTTGGATAAAGAATGTTCATGGTCGTGCTGAGTTGGTAAAAATCAGGGAAAAGCCTTACCAACGCAGGCCCCGGCACTTTATTGATCAGGAAATGGGCAATCGCGCCGATCCCCAATCCTTGTTGAACCATGGCCATCACGGCAAGAGGAGCGTTACTTATATGCTGCGGCTCCAGTTTCACGTCATGTCGCTCACCTTCAGGGTTGACGAGTGTCATGGTGTGATTGGGCAAGCATAGTCGCGTCAGATAGATCCAATCGTGGTGCTGCAAATCTTCAATTTTTTCAAGCGGTGGACTTTTATCTAAATAGCTTTGGCTCGCATAAAGGCCAATTTCAAAAGGGGCGATCACTCTTCCCACCAAAGACGAAGAAGTGAGCTCCCCCATTCGGATCACAATATCAAGGTTCGATTCAACAAAGTCTTGCAACCCATCCTCCAATTGAAGATCAAACTTTACCTGCGGATACAATTGATAAAACTCTTCCAACAGTGGAGCTAACAAGAATGTACCGACATCGATCGTCGTCCCAATCCGGATTATGCCGGAAACTTCAGACGCCAGATGGTTGACCGAATACAGCGCTTCCTCTGCCATTCCAAGTAAACCATGGCTGTATTGGTAAAAGGTGCCGCCTTCCGTGGTTAGGCTGACTTTACGAGTGGTACGGTTCAATAAGCGTACATTCAGATTTTTTTCTAACGTGGTTATTTGCTCACTGACCTTGGACTTAGTCATACCAAGCGATTCCCCAGCCGAGGTAAAAGATCCACACTCAACAACCTTATTGAAGATAGCAATACGCTTAAGTTCATTCAGCATTACTGTTCCTTTATTGGTAACTTTGGGTTCTATTTTTATTGTCTAGTCAATAATCAGAATCATAGAAATAATGTTCTTGTCATTTGGATAAAAACAAACCCCATAGGTTTCACCAAAAATAATAACAATAAAGAAATTATTGTTATTTGTGGCATTAATTCCAATTTCAGAGGCTGTAACTAATGATTCCTGCATCAAAGAAAACCAAACTCATAGCGAGAGCCATTATAGGTAATGCAATCAGCTAAATATTAAATTTATCGCTTATCAAACTTACTAAGAAACTAATTGAAACCAACTTGCTTTACTGGCGAGTTCCCATGTTATTCAACCATGTATAAATGAGGAAATTTTATGCTCGATGCTGAACAAGAAACTTATGTAGAAAAAACGTCATTTATTCTGCTGAATCAACTCATCGCACAGTGCAATGCTTCCTATGAAGGCTTGGCTCATTTAAAAAGTCAGCTTCGTAGCTTCATTCAGAAACAGCAAAAAATTAAATTACTTCTACCCGCCTTTCCTTGTAAAACAAATAATCTAGATAAAGTTCTTGGTCATACGCCAGATATTGGAGAATATCTCGTTCTAAGAAAATTTGTGCAATGTATTAGAGATATACAGTCCGTTTATGAACCGGGCATAACTTTTTATATATTTTCAGACTATCACACTTTCTCTGATTATATTTCTGTCGACTTAGAACACCATTACGATTATTCCGACAATCTGCGTAAAATGGTCGCAAACATGAACTGCAGTGACTCATTGAAAATTATGAACTTTGAGCATTTTGATGAATTTAAAGACCTCAAAGACACTGAATATTTTAATGGATTGCGTGAGATGTTTGGTGAACCTAACTATGCCGATAATTTCTCTAAGCTAAAATTAAAGAACAATAAAATGAACCAAACTTATCTTGGTTTGAAGAAATTCATGAATCAGGATCAGAAACATATTTTAGCTCCGCTCTCGTATAAAGAACGCCGCCAACGATTAGCCCAAATTGCTAAAGGAATGATGGTACAGGGTAAAGCTCTAGATAATTTCTTACAGCAAAAGTTTGCCGACTGCATCCGCCTTAGCATTCATGAACATCCAATGATTGGTAAGAAATATTCCCTTTTTCTCTTTAATGAGCGCCAATTCAAAACTCCTTGGCATAGCACGTTACTGTTTGATGCAAGCCGTGGAGAATTCATCGTTGATAGCAAAGAAAACCATTTAAAACGCTCCGGACTTATTGTACCAGTGACCCACGATGGCAAACCTTGGTGTTACCTACAGCTTAACCTTGCCAGTGAACAAAGTATTGCAGCACTGAGCCAAATCAAAGCCGAGTTGATGTTGGAAAAATTTGCACTGAGGTTGGAGTGTTCATCCCCTAACATTTCACTCTCCATGCTAAACCCCAAAGAGCTCAGCCATTTGGTGAGAGAATTTGGTTCAGTGCGCTTACGCGGGTTTTCCACGCTCAGTCATCCTACCGAGTTACAAAATTGGTACTTAAACCAACGTTCGGCCATCATTTGGGATTTTGGTGTGACTGTTGAAGGCTTGAAAAGCCGTGCAGTTGATCTTCCTGTTCATTGGGCGCTTTCATGCCCACCGGTATCAATGGATATCGACTCACAACGCTACCAATATGAAGATTTCACACCTCATGAATATGCGGTTTACTGCGCAACCAGTGATGCGAATAATGTCTGGGAAACCGTAGATTCAGCATTGGCTGTTTTAACGTTAGAGGGACAAGAGCGTGAACAGTTACGCCATACTGTGATGCATTATGCCAATTTTACCCCCGAGCATTCAGGCACTGCACGCCACCCCTTAGTTCGCTACTGTTCAACATCGCGCCAAGATGTGCTCCGTTGGCAAGACTTACATCATGAACATGGTTATCAAATTCAGCTCGATGATGTGAATGTTCCAGCGGAACAATCCGCCATCCATCAGCGTCTTAGCACGCTTTGCCACAACCCTAAGGTCTGCGTAGAGCATTCTCTGCAACAGGGAGACTTACTACTCATCAATAACTTAACTACTTTACAGTCCTGCCAGACTGCCCATAAAGATGAGTATTGGCGAATCCACCTACAACCGGAGTCGATCAACTCACCGTGGCAACCACATAACCGGGTCGCCTCACCAGTCTCTGAGACCGCATAGTTGAGACCGCACAGTTTGTTTTTTCAAAAATCCCCTACTGGCATCCCCTTTGCCAATTTGAGTTCGATTCACTACGAATTCATTTGATTGATGTATTTGGGAGGTACTGAGGCAATGGATCGCACAGTTTTCTCCCCTTTTTTCTCTCTGTATTTCTATACTTCACCCCTCCCACTTCTCACCAAAATGCTTCGTATCTAGAAAAGAAAACACCCCAGCTAAGCTAGGGTGTGATTAGAAACGCAACGGTTTATTGTGCGTTATTCATTTGAGTGAGCTTATCGCCAATTGGTTTGGAGAAATTAAAGCCGTCATGCTTATCCCAGTTGATTGACCAGGTCATTACCCCAGCATAATTAGGGTAGGCAAAGGCCGGTTTAATGGTGCTGCAACGGGTTCCTTTGGTTAAACAATCCAGCGCATCAAGGATATTTTGGGTTGGAGCTTGACCTGAATTTGCCGAACTTGGACCTGACGGCAAACCAATGGCTACTTGGTCATCACGCAATGGTTCAAAGCGTGTGCCGTTAGCTAAGGTGAAGCCTTCAATCAACATTTTTGATTGAGCGACCATCATATCCACTGAGCCTTCTGGTGCCGCGCTCGGTGTATATGGGTTAGGTAAACCACCGTTGTTGTAGAGCTGAACATGAAGAATATCAAGCGTATCGCGCACTTCGTTAATCACCGGAATGTAAGCGCCCCAAATTCCACTGTAAGCGACCATACCACCTTGCACATAAGGGTGTTCAGGCGCCATAGTGAGGAACATATCACCACCGATGTTTTTCTCGATTTGCTTCAACGCTCGACCTAAGCGCGCTTGAATTTGCGAGCCATGAACAAGGTTTGAACCACTTTCGAGATCCACATCCAACCCATCAAAGCCCCATTCTTTGATCAACGCAGTCAGGCTGCTCACAAAGTTGGCTTCATCTTGATCAGTGTTAAGGGTAATAGTGCCTTCAGCGCCACCTAAGGAAAGGACAAATACTTTACCTTTCGCTTGTAGCGCTTTCATATCTTGCTTGAACTGCGCAGGATCGAGCGCAGGGCAACTGCTGTAAATATCACCGGCATACAGGTTGAAATGTACCGTTCCGGTACTGTTGCGATCGTTTTCTGCAAAGGCAATATCAATCACATCCCACGCTTGTGACATATCCGCCAAACGAATTGGGCAACCCGCACCATTGACGAAGTTATGCCAGTAACCAATCAAGCGATGTTTCTTCTGAGTTTGCTCTACCACGCTGATTACGGCAGCGGAAGAGGTCACGTTCGTTCCTGCTGCATCAGTCGCTTTCGCAGCAACGGTATAGTTACCAATCGCACTCGGCGTCCAGCTGTAAGCAAAAGGCTCCGTTGTATCCGTTGCAACTACCGCGCCGTTGACCACAAACTCCACTTTCGCCACATTATTGGTTAGTGACGTTGCATCAGCGGCAATGTTGACCGGTTTACCTAGACCAACGGTTTGGCCGGATGTCGGCGAAGTCAGTGAAACCACCAGATCTTGATCGCTCACCGTCACGCTGACTGCGCTTTCACTGGTGTTGCTATCGTTGTCCGTAGCCACTGCTTTCAGGGTTTGATTCCCCGTAGTGGTGGCTAGCCAGTTAACCACGTAAGGTGCTTGAGTCACCACGCCTAAGCTGTTGTTGCCCGCAAAAAACTCCACTTGCGTGACCGAGCCATCGGCATCACTGGCTTGCGCCGCCACACTGACAGTTGAGCCAGCAAGAATCACTTGGTTCGCCGTTGGGTTGGTTAATGTCACTACAGGTGGCGTTGAACAAGCGCCTAAACCACTCCATGCCTCTTTCCAATAACTTCCAACACCTGGCTCATACGCCCAACCAGAGCTGGAAGAACACCAACCGGCGATATCGCAGCGATATTTTTGGTTTTTATTTTGTACCAACTGCCCTGCCGAATACGCGGTTCCCGCCGAATACACAGGTAAACCTGCGCAACCTGCATTCGAGCCACTGCTGACCGTTAAAGTCACTGCTTGGCTCACGGTAGACTGGTTGTCATTATCAATGGCTTTGGCTTTAAAGGTATGACTGCCGACAGCGGCATTCCAATTAAACTGGTAAGGCTCAGAGCTATCGGTTACGACAAGTTGGCCATCAACATAAAATTCCACAGCAGTAACACTGCCATCACTATCAGCAGCATTAGCAGCCACCGCTAAAACATTCCCCACGGTTAACTGCTCACTGCCCGTTGGGCTAGTCAACGTCACAGTTGGCGGAACAGGGTTACCGGTCGGTGTTACGCTGATACTTACGGTGCTGCTGGTGGTTGCACCTTGGTTATCGGTCGCAATCGCGGTCACTGACGTTGCACCCAATGCTGCCGTCCAGTCCACTTGATATGGGGCTTGTTGATCAATCGCAATACTCTGTGTACCGACTAAAAACTCCACTTGAGTGATGCTGCCATCGCTATCTGAGGCACTGGCTTGTAATCCCACCACCGAACCTTGTGGGATCTTGGCGTTATTGAGCGGTGATTGGATGGACACTTGAGGTGGGATATTCGCCCCTCCGTCACACTGTCCAAGAATTTGCCATGCGTCCCATTGCCCAGAATGGGTTGCGGGATCGTTACCCTGAGTCCAGTAACGCGCTTGGTAAGCGGTGTTGGTTTTTTGAACTTTGTCGCTGCCGACATACACGGTGTTGCTGTCCCACACTGGCACTCCGGCACAGTTATAGGCTTGTGCAGAGTAGCTTACCCCCAAGCTGGCGGTAATCACGGCTGCTAAACAATAGCGCTTCATGTTTCTCTCCTGTATTAGATGATGTCGCTTATAACTAATACTCCAGAGTGGAAGTTTTGCATGCTAATCCTCTGATTAGTTTATATTTCTCGGCACAGTGTCACTGACTAGCACGGAACTCAACATAACTTTCAACGCTTTTTCGGCACGATTCACGAATCCCTCTCCATACAACCTATATCGTATTTATGCTGACAAAGCGGGCATAAAAAAAGCCAGCGATGACGCTGGCTTGTTCTTTATTAAATCAAAATCATAAGGACAAGATGACCCCAGCAATCGATGCGCTCATTAGGTTGGCCAACACGCCAGCACCAATCGCACGGAAACCATACTTAGAGATGAACGCACGACGCTCAGGCACCAAACTGCCTAACCCGCCAATCAAAATCGCCATGGTGGAAATATTCGCAAAGCCACACAGAGCAAAAGTAATGATCGCTTGTGAGTGCGCACTCAACTGCTGCTTTACTTCGATGAGTTGAATGAAAGCCACAAACTCGTTCACCACCACTTTATTACCAATCAGCGAACCTGCGGTGATCGCTTCATGCCATGGAATACCAATCAGCCAAGCCACCGGAGCAAAAACATACCCCATAATCAGTTCAAAGCTCAGCTCGATGCCAAACCAGCCACCAACCCAGCCTAACAAGCCATTTAGCAGAGCAATCACACTCACGAAGGCGAGCAGAGTCGCACCCACCGCAACAGCGATTTTAACGCCGGACATGGCACCATCAGCAATCGCTTCAACCACATTAGTCGCTTTAGGCAGATCCAATTCGTCATCCGCCGTCACCACATCGATTTTTTCGATTTCTGGCAACATGATTTTGGCCATGAGCAGACCGGCAGGCGCCGACATAAACGCCGCCGCAATTAAGTAGTTAAGCTCAACCCCCAGCGAGGCATAACCGACCAAAGTACCACCTGCAACCGAAGCCAAGCCACCTGTCATCACCGCAAAAAATTGCGAATCGGTCATCTTGTTCAGATAAGGTTTAACCACCAGCGGCGCTTCAATCATGCCCACGAAAATGTTTGCGGTAGCGGAAAGGGATTCCGCACGACCTGTGCCAAGCAATTTCTGCAAACCACCACCGATGAGGTTAATCACTTTCGGCATGATGCCTAAATGGTAAAGGCCAGAAATCAGTGCGGAAAAGAAAATGATGATGCCGAGGACATTGATCGCAAACACAAAACCCACACTGCCATTGGCAAGGCCACCAAACACAAAACCAATTCCGTCTTGTCCATAGTTGATCAGTTGTGACACTGCGCCTGTCACACTATTCAGTGCATCTTTACCGGCTGGCACGTACAGCACCAGTAATGCGAAGAAAATTTGCAGCAATAACGCTAACGAGACTGTACGCAAATTGATATTTTTTCTATTGGTAGAAAATAACCACGCAATCAACAAAATTGCGCCCATACCGAGAAGTGATGACATAACGCCGCCCAAAATGTGAGTAGAACAGGAAAGACGGCGATTTTAGTGAAGGAAATCGTATGCGCAAGGCGCATTTGTTAATCACTCATTACCAAACCAGTGAACAAAATGCGCTTTTCTATAACCTGCTGATTTTATTAAGACTAAACGTTTGCTTATGAGTTATCTTTTCCATTTGGAAAATATCTTTTTAAAACCAGCAATAATTTCTCCGACTTTACGCAGAGGTAAAACGGACATAAGGCTGTAATCTGGCATCCCAGTAACAAGGGGTACCAAGTACCTGCTTGATAAAATCAATAACAGCCGATGTCTTTTTAGGCATATGCTGCCGACTTGGATAAACCGCATAAAACGGCATCTGTTGATCTGCACACCATTCCGGCAACAATTGAATCAGTTGTCCAGTTCGAAACTCATCTCGCAGTAAATAGGTGGCCAAATAGGCTATTCCCCACCCAGCTACGGCGGCATCGCGCACCGCTTCAGCCAAATCGACTGAATAGTTACCGGAGACTTTAACGGTTTGACTTTGCCCATCCCGACTGAATGACCAACGCGTATAATCGCGCTCCCAACTTCGATAAATCAAACAGTTATGATCCATCAGCTCCACTGGTTGAGTCGGTGTGCCATGACGCAGTAAATATTCTGTTGATGCAGCCACCACAAAACGACAATCTGCAATGCGTTGTGCCACATAGCCTTCCGGCAGTTGCTCGTTACTGGTGATCCACAAATCGAGCCCTTCTTTAAGCATATCAACTTTATGATCAAACAGATGTACTTCGACTCTAAGATCGGGGTACTGCTGGCGAAGTTGTTCTAAGGCAGGTAACACATGCAAAGTACCGAACGATTGCGATAAACCAAGCCGGAGCAGGCCTGCCACCTCATCACGCTGATCTTCCATTTCACTTTGCGCGTTAGTCACTATCGTGAGCAGCTCACTACAATGGGAATAGAACAAATTGCCGGCATCAGTCAGAGTAAAACTGCGCGTGGTGCGCTGCACCAGTTTTACCCCAAGTGACGCTTCTAATGCGGCGAGCTGTTTACTGACATGGGAAACCGACACACCTAACGCATGCGCAGCAGCAGTAAAACTTTGATGTTGGATTAACACCGCAAATAAAGCCATCTGACTGGCACGTTCAGCAAGCAAACTCAATCCTCATTAAAATCTTCTCGCAAGAAAAAAATAGAGGGCTCCCAGGAGCCCTCTCGTATCGTCAGTTTCGATCAAAATTTGATCCGATCCGCAAGATGGCTAACCGCGAGCGCAAAGTAGTAAGAGCGGTTCCACTTCATCAGTACATTGTAGTTGTTGTAAACAAGATAAATACGCCCCGCTTCATCATCCGGCATGATCAGCCAAGCTTTCACATCACCAGAGCTAGAAAGAACAGGCAGTGGCTTACCGTCATAACGAGTCACGCCCAATTTACTCCACTCTTGTAAAGTTTTGCCTTTTTCAGGCTGGCGACCTTCAAGATCATGATTAAAACCTTTCGGGATTTTTACTTGGCGTCCCCAAGTGTACTTATCATCCCAGCCTGATTGGCTAAGATAGTTCGCCGTGGAAGCAAATACATCTGAGCGGGTTCCCCAAATGTCTTTTTTGCCATCGCCATTACCGTCTGCTGCAAAATTCAAAAATGAACTTGGCATAAATTGGCATTGACCCATTGCGCCCGCCCAAGAGCCTTTCATTGTTTCAGGTGCAATATGGCCTTGTTCTAAAATCTGCAAAGCTGCCATGGTTTCTTTACGGAAAAACTCTTCACGACGACCTTCGTACGCTAGCGTTGATAACGCATCAATCACACTGAAGTTACCCGTTAGCGCACCGAAATTACTCTCTACACCCCATAAAGCCACAATAAATCTGGGTTGCACACCATACTGCTTACCAATGCGTTGTAATTCATCATAATGCTTTTCATACAGTGATTGAGCTTGCTTCACTTTCCATTCCGGCACAGCACGTGGAATATACTCATCCAACGTCAGCTTTTTCTCCGGCTGGTTTTTATCCGCCACAACGGCACGAGGTTTGTACTCAACATCGCGAAATGCTTCATTGAGTATGCGTTCAGAAATGCCTTCTTCACGCGCTTGCTGCTTTAGTCTTTCGACATATTCTTCAAAACTGACTTCATTGGCGAGCACTGGTGCTGACAGGGTCAAGCCCAATACTATCGATAATAATTTTTTCAAGATGCCCTCCTTGAGCGATCTTCATCAGGGAGTTTGGCGCGCTTTGCGCTCCTTATGTTGCTCAAGCAAATTCTCCGGCGGTGGTGGTAATTGTAGGAAAAAACCCTGCTCTTGCAGTGATTCTTTCACTTTTTCCACATTAACCTGCGCAAGTTGACGCTGCTCAAGATTAACCAACATGACGAAAATAGGTTTACCAAACATCTGTTTCAAGGTGTCAGGAACCTGTGAAAAATCGTCCCGTTTCGGAATATAGAGGTAAGTCCCTTCTTTTTTAGGACTTTTATAAATAGAGCAAAGCATGACAAGCCTTCTAATTTAATAATTGACCACTTGGGGCGTTTTGTCTTAATTCAGTTAACTTTGGCCAAAATTGATGCCAAATCACTTATTTCACCGCAAGAGAACTTGCTGTGCTTTGGCGCTGAATATAACATGACAGCCCTGTTCTCAGCCAATGCTCTCTCCGCAAGGCATAGAGTTTATTGAGGTCAAAGTTACCATGTCCAAAACCCCTGACCTGAAAGGTAGTAGTTTTACTTTGTCGGTATTACACCTTTCTGACAACCAAATTGCGCATACTGTTCAATTTCTTCAAGAAAAGGTCGCGCAGGCTCCCGCTTTTTTTGCTCATGCTCCAGTAGTGATTAATGTGGCAAAAGTGGAAGGTGATCTTGATTATCCGGCTTTAAAGCAAGGAATTCGCGATGCGGGCTTGATCCCCGTAGGTGTCACAGGATGTAAAGACAAACGTAGCCAAAATCTCGCCTCCGATGCCGGTTTTGCGGTGATGTCGGCCACCAATTCTCCAACTCAAGCGCCGGCGAAAATGGCACCCACTAAAGTGGTGCGAACTCCGGTGCGTTCGGGCCAGCAGATTTACGCCAAAGACGGCGACTTAGTCATTTTAAGCCACGTCAGCGCGGGGGCTGAAGTGATCGCTGATGGTTCAATCCATATCTATGGCACGTTACGTGGCCGAGCGATTGCTGGAGCAAGTGGCCAAAGAGAAGCACGAATTATTTGTCATGATTTGCAAGCGGAACTGATTTCTATCGCTGGCCATTATTGGTTGAGTGACCAAATTGAAAGTCAGTTTTGGCAACAAAGAGTGATGCTCAGTATGACTGACGAATCACTCTACCTCGAAACGCTCACGATTTAAGATTGAAAGGAAAATATAACATGTCGCGCATTATTGTCGTCACGTCAGGAAAAGGCGGGGTTGGCAAAACCACCTCCAGTGCTGCTATTGCTTCAGGTCTCGCCCTGCGAGGCAAAAAAACCGCAGTGATCGATTTTGATATTGGTCTGCGTAATCTCGATTTAATCATGGGCTGTGAGCGCCGCGTGGTGTACGACTTTGTCAACGTCATCAATGGCGAGGCCACACTGAACCAAGCCTTGATTAAAGACAAACGTAACGAAAACTTATTCATTCTGCCAGCTTCTCAAACCCGTGATAAAGATGCGCTGACCAAAGATGGTGTACAGCGTGTGCTCGGTGACCTAAAAGAGATGGGTTTTGAGTTCATTATTTGTGATTCCCCCGCGGGGATCGAACAAGGCGCATTAATGGCGCTTTATTACGCTGATGAAGCGATTGTTACCA
This sequence comes from Vibrio sp. RC586, assembly GCF_000176715.1. Lineage (NCBI taxonomy): Bacteria > Pseudomonadati > Pseudomonadota > Gammaproteobacteria > Vibrionales > Vibrionaceae > Vibrio > Vibrio sp. RC586. The sequence continues at coordinate 431,453 of NZ_ADBD01000013.1, forward strand.
CCAACCCAGAAGTGTCATCAGTGCGCGACTCTGATCGTATTCTCGGCATTCTTGATTCGAAGTCACTGCGTGCAGAACAAGGACAAGCCCCGATCAAACAACACTTACTGCTGACCCGCTACAACCCAACGCGAGTAACTCTAGGTGAGATGCTCAGCGTACAAGACGTTGAAGAAATCTTGCATGTGCCGCTGCTTGGCGTGATCCCAGAAAGCCAAGCGGTACTGAATGCTTCCAACAAAGGCGTACCCGTAATTTTTGATGACCAGTCAGATGCTGGCCAAGCCTATCAAGACACCGTTGCACGCCTACTGGGTGAACAAGTTGAGTTTCGTTTCCTGACTGAAGCGAAGAAAGGCATTTTCAAACGCTTATTCGGAGGTTAAGGCTATGTCATTGCTGGAATTTTTCCGCCCACAGAAGAAGACTTCCGCGAGCGTTGCCAAAGAGCGTTTGCAGATCATTGTTGCCGAGCGTCGCAGTCAAGACGATCCTGCACCCAGTTATTTACCACAGCTCAAAGAAGACATTTTGAAAGTGATTGCCAAATATGTCGCCATCGACCCTTCGATGGTTGAACTCTCTTTCGAGCATAAAGATGATGATATCTCGGTACTTGAACTGAACGTCAAACTGCCGGACGATGAAAAGTAAGCCCTTACAGACCCTCGACTTCGAGGGTCTTTTTTATCTCTCGCTTTTCGACTTGACACTGCTGTTTCAAAAGACAAAGGCATGTGATTTATTACCTGCTGGGAAATGTCGATTTTGTTGAGCTAGATCACACACAAGTTGTCGCTAAAATGACGCGCGTTTGACCCAGACTTAACGGCGTAGGTTCATAGTGAGCCGTGTCTCCGATGGCCAACATCTCTTAACCAAGGATTTATGATGAAAAAAAGTATTTTTGCCCTGAGCGCGCTGACTCTCATTCTTGTCGGTTGTGATAACAAGCAAGACGCAAAAGTGGAAGTTGAAAAAATCGTTGACGTGGCTGAACAATCTACTGAACAACCAGCGGCTCAACCATCAACTGAAAGCGTGGATGCTGCACATAACTCTCAGAACAGCCTAGATTGGGCAGGCATCTATCAAGGCACTCTGCCTTGTGCTGATTGTGGTGGAATTGAAACTGAACTGACTCTTAATATCGATGGTTCTTACAAACTCGCCGAAACATACCTCGATAAAGAGGGTGAACCTTTCACCTCTGCAGGTACATTCGTTTGGGATGAAACAGGCAGCATCGTAACATTGCAAACGGGTGAACAAACTGGCTCACAACAATATCTTGTGGGTGAAAATACACTGACCCATCTGGATATGCATGGCCAACAAATCGATGGTGAACTGGCTGATTTTTACGTACTCAGCAAGCAATAATCTCGATTCGCCTGACCGAAAAACCTTCTTACAAACGCGCCACAATGTGGGCGCGTTTTGTTTTTATCCGTAATTTATTTCTTACTTTTCGCTTCAAAAGCGGCTAGCTGCTCTGGTGTCGCCGGCGGTTGATGGTTCTTCTTCCACTCATCGTAAGTCATTCCATATACACGCTCGCGGGCATCATCAATATCCAGATCTAGCCCTTCCTTCTGCGCTTCAGCGGCATACCATTTACAGAAGCAGTTACGGCAGAAACCGGCCAAAATCATCAGGTCGATGTTCTGCACATCTTTATTTTGATCCAGATGTTGCAGCAGTTGGCGAAACACCGCTGCATCGAGTTTATCTTGCTCGGCTTGACTAAGTTGTTGGTGTTTAAATTGAGCCACGTCACTTTCCTTTTGTGCGATTTATCGTGCAGCGAGTATATACCCAAATCGCTCTGTGTTTCAGGTGAGTAATCCTAGTATCAGGGCTTCTGAGCATAAAAAAGCACCTAGCAAATGCTGGGTGCTCAATACAATGACTAAATTGGGCGTTGGGCTGTTTTTTAACCTTGGATACCAACAATCAACCAAGGAGCATTCGGAACAGTCAGGTCACGCTCTAAGTGCCATACATCCTCAATGTTTTCTTCAATACCTTCTACCGCATCACGGTAACGACCACTGAACTGTAAGCTCAACTGCGCACGGTTTGCATCGTAATCAGCGCGAACAATTTCGGCATCCACATACATCACATCGGTATGTTGATCACCGGCGTAGTTAGCACGCTCTGCTTTGAGATCTTCAAACAAGCTAGGTGATACATACTCACGAATGGTTTCTAGCTGATTGTGGTTCCATGCACCTTGCAAAATACGGTAGTGCTCACGCGCACCATTGACAAACGCGACACGGTCAAAACCCGCAGGGTAGTTATGCGGTACATCGCTTTGTGCTGTGCTACCAAAACCGCCGCCCATAGATTGGGGTTGTTCGAAGTTGTGCACATTAGGTTGCTCAAATGATGTGCGATTCATACCACTGTATGCCGGTTGCTGCTGAGAGTGGTTCATACTGCCTTGCTTCGATGCCAACAAACCACGCATCAGTTTGAAAATCACAAACGCAATCAAGCCCATGATCAGAATATCCATGAATTGGATACCTTCAAACGCACCGCCAAAGAAGGCCGCAAGCAGACCACCCGCTAGAAGGCCACCCAACAAGCCGCCCATCAAACCTTTCTTGGTTGAGCTGGCAGGATTAGCCGTATCATTTTTTAACGTATCATTCTTTTGTTGCTGTTGTTTCGGTGCAGGTGCCGTTTTGTAGCTGCTACCAAACGATTTACCGCCACCCATTTTTTTGGCTTCGGCAATCGGAGTGACCGCCACCGAAACCATGATTAACGCGATAAGCGAAAACAGACGTTTCATACACTTCCTTAGGGTTAGATGTTATGGGGCTTTAGAGCCTATCTTTACTGAGTCACTATAGCCAGTTCATCCCTTTATGGAAACGTTTTGCATTTATCGACATGTATCAGAATATTGCAAATCGATTCGTTGACGCTCCTGTAGGGGATGTTTAGACTATCGAACGTTGTTCATTATTGAATTCAGATCATGGCAAGACGAAACGATCATACCCGAGAAGAGCTAGTCGCAATCACTTTAGATAAAGTGAAGCAGTTTCTCGATACGCATTCCTATCATGAGCTGAGCTTGCGTAAAGTGGCTACTATGATCGGCTATGTGCCGAGCACCTTAGTCAACGTGTTTGGCAATTACAACCTATTGCTGCTTCATGTGGTGGCACAAACTCTCGATGAATTGGCACTAGAGGCCAAGAGAGCCTTAAAATCCACACCGGATCCAAAAGATGCCTTATATCAACTTGCTTACTGCTATCACAATTTCGCAAAGCGTAATCCATACCGTTGGCAGCTAATTTTTGAGCACAATATGAATGGCGAAGCCCTACCGGAATGGCAAAGTCAGCGAATTGATAACATGACTAGCATGCTAGAAGACCTATTGAAAGTGATTGCGCCGTTGCGTTCTGAACAAGAAGTGTTGCAAGCCAGTCGCGTGCTGTGGTCTGGTGTACATGGCATCACCATTTTAAGTGTGGATGATAAATTTTTTGCCACTGCGCCAATTGATGGCAATGCTTTGATTGAGAATTTACTCAATCACTACCTAGCCAATTGGTAATGGGGGAAACATGGCCAAGTCCACATCGGCACTGTTAACCGAGCGCCGTTTTTTACCCTATTTCATAACTCAATTTCTTGGCGCCTTTAACGACAACATTTTTAAAAATGTTTTGTTACTGTTTGTGGCCTTTGCCGGCCCTCAAGCCCTCCCCATCTCCAGTAATCTGTTTATCAATCTTGCGGCGGGATTATTTATTCTGCCTTTCTTTCTGTTTTCGGCTTCGGCCGGTGTACTGGCCGATAAACTGGAAAAGTCGCGCTATATTCGCAAAGTCAAACTGCTAGAAATTTTCATCATGCTCGGCGGAGCCATTGGTTTTCTCACCCAAAGCTACGGCATTTTGTTGTTTTTACTGTTTTTGATGGGCACGCAATCCGCTTTCTTTGGTCCGGTGAAATATGCACTGCTACCGCAACAACTGAAATCAGAAGAGCTTGTTCCCGGTAACGCCTTAGTCGAAACCGGAACTTTCCTCGCTATTTTACTCGGCACTGTGGGGGCAGGCGTGATTGCCTCAGCAGACTATGCACACTATTTTTCAGCTGCCGCGGTACTCATTTTTGCTCTGCTCGGTTATCTCTCTAGCCGCGCGATCCCACTCGCACCAGCCAGTGCACCCGATATTGAATTTCGCTGGCAACCGATCGCTCAAACTAAACAGACGCTCCGCATTGCTAAGCGCGATCGCACTATCTTTCAATCCATTATGGCGATCAGTTGGTTCTGGTTCCTCGGCGCAGTCTACCTCACCCAGTTCCCCAATTTCACCCAACTCTATCTCAATGGCAATGAAGCGGCGGTCTCTTTCCTGCTCGCCCTATTTTCGATTGGCATCGCAGTTGGTTCACTAACTTGCGACAAACTCTCAGGCCATCGAATTGAAGTGGGCATTGTCCCGCTAGGCAGTATCGGGATCAGCTTATTTGGTTATCTGATGGCCACCAGTATTCCGGCTGAGCTTCCTGTTTTTACGACTTTTACTGGCTTCGTTACTCATTCCGCACTATGGCCGCTCTTTACTTACTTATTACTGATCGGCGTGTTTGGTGGTGTGTTCATCGTTCCGCTGTATGCCATGTTGCAGCAGCGCGCCAACGTCACCGAACGTGCCCAAGTGATTGCTGCACTTAATATTTATAACTCGCTGTTTATGGTGGGCAGTGCCATACTCGGTATTGTCTGTCTCAGTGTTTTAGACATGAGTATTCCGCAATTGTTTGCCTTGTTAGCGGTGCTCAACGTGCTGGTGGCTTTGTATATTTTCCTACAAGTTCCCATTTTTGCCGTACGCTTCTTGGTCTGGATCCTGACCCATACTTTATACCGAGTACGTCATAAGAATCTGCACCATATACCAGAACAAGGTGGTGCTTTGTTGGTGTGTAACCACGTAAGTTATATGGATGCCCTACTGCTTAGTGCCGTTTGCCCACGCTTGATCCACTTTGTCATGGAAGAGGAATACGCCAACTTGCCGCTACTCAAACGTTTTTTGAAACGCGCAGGAGTCATCCCAATTTCCGCCAACAACCGCACTTCATTACGACGTGCTTTTGCAGAAATTGAACACTCACTCAAAGAAGGCAATTTGGTATGCATTTTCCCTGAAGGCCGTTTAACGGCAGATGGTGAAATGAATCCGTTCATGCGCGGATTGGATGTGATCCTTCATCGTAGCCCTGTTCCTGTTGTGCCTTTGGCGCTGAAAGGTTTGTGGGGCAGCTATTTCAGCCGCCATAAAGGTCGAGCTTGCCAAGGATTGCCAACCCGTTTTCGCTCACAATTAGAAATTGAAGCAGGAGAGCCAGTGGCGGCTGATCTCGCTAACGCCGCACTGATGCACGAAAAAGTTGCCCATTTGCGAGGTGATTGGCGTTAATAAGCCATCAATCCCACCTATCCCAACGACTTGGAGTTGCAGTGAATGACACTGCAATTTCAATAAGCCATAAAACGCATATCGCCTTTTCCTGCCGCTAACCACGTGACAACGTCAAAACTGTTCTAAACTCAAAATCAAAGCACATGCTCTTGAGCTTTTGGGGCAACCTCAGAAGCTTTATCACGTAAAGATAAGATCGGTTAGGAGACTCTTTTATGAGAGTAAGAACACGGATATTGCTTACATTTGGACTCGTAGGGATGATTGTTGCAGCACTAGGACTGTGGGCAGTAAAAACCATGTACTCCAGCTCTTCCTCCCTGAATTACATTGTTGGCCCCGCTTGGGATACTGCCGATGGTGCCATGGAAACTTCAATTAAAATCGAAGCTCAGATGCTTGCCGTTAGTCGGCTGATCCTAGGTGGCGATAAACAAGAGGTCGAAAGCACCCTCAAAGCGGCGATTGAAGATGTTGATAATGCTTCTTCACGGATGATTCAGGCAGGGCTACTCAGCACCGAACAAGCCCGTCAATTCACTCAATTCAACACGCAATATCAAAAAGCGCGTGATGAATTGATATCAAGTTACGAAACGTATACTCAAAGTAAAATCACTTACGATAAATCGACCACCGCACTCGTGAATTTTGGTGAGAAATTAGAAGCACTAGGTGATGCAGCGGTTGAAGAGTTGGAGCGAGATCCCTCTCGAATGCTGACGTGGGAAACTGATGTCATACAGCGTTGGCAAGCCGCGGATGGCGGTATGGAGTCAAACATTGGATTGCTGTGGAAAATGTATCACACCCAACGTTTACTGGATGGGCAAGATGACCAAACCCAGATGAAGGCGATTGAACAAGCCATCGCTTTCCAAAAGCAAGCTAATCAAGAAATGTTCTCTACGGGACGCTTTGATGTATCAGCAGGCCCAGAATGGAAAGAAGCAAGCTACGCAGAGGTGTTCACTCAACTCAACGAGCAGCACGAAAAAGCCATGTTGACGGTCATAGACAACTATCGACACTATCGCGAAACCTATGCGCAATACACAACCACTTCTCGGGATTTTCTGAATTTTATTGGTGAACTAGAAGAGATTGCTGATAGTAAAGTAGAACAACAAGCCGGTGTGACTTTGCATGAACAGGCCGTCGCGATCACCACCTTTAAAGTGTTAACTGCCGCAAGTATTGTTGTGCTGTTACTGTTAGGTTGGATTCTAGGCAAACAAGTTTTGTCACCTGTAGGACGCTTATTAGATAGAGTGACCGATATCTCCGAAGGCAACGGGGACTTAACGCTACGAGTTAACATCACCACTCAAGATGAATTTGGCGAACTAGGAAGAGCATTCGATGAATTTATTGATAAAATTCAGAGCCTTGTAACCGATATCACTCAATCCATTAATCTCGCCAAAACGGCAGCCGGAGATCTGTCCGCCACGTTTAAAATCACCGCAGAAGCGGTGGATAAGCAGACCATTGAAGTCAATGCGATTTCGCATGCCACTACAGAAATGACGGCCAATTCTTTGCAGGTAACCAGTGGCGCACGGGAGATAAGCCAGTCGGTTTTAACCATCGATAAAAATGCACAAAGCACACTCAGTAATGTTCGACAAGCTGCAAAATCCGTTAACGAACTGGTTGCGGAGGTGACTCAAGGGACAGAAACCATCAATTCCTTAAAAAATCATGTCACAAGCATTGAGCCTGTTTTAGCCGACATTAATGGGATTGCAGAACAAACCAATTTGTTGGCGCTTAACGCGGCGATTGAAGCCGCTCGCGCGGGAGAGCAAGGGCGAGGCTTTGCAGTGGTTGCCGATGAAGTTCGCTCACTTGCTACGCGGACTCAAGGCAGTACCAACACCATCCAGCAGAGTATTACTCAATTACGCGGCAGTGCCGATGAATCGGTAAGAGTGATTAATAACAGTATGTTAAAGGGTACCCAAACGACTGAGATCACGTCACAGGCCGAAGAGTCTTTGCATCAAGTCGCCATTGAAATTTCTCGGCTCACAGAGATGAACAAGCAAACCGCGGATGCAATCACTCATCAAGAACAATCCGTGACTAGCATTGCCTCTAGCGTTTCTCACCTTCAAGTTCTTTGCCAAAGTGCCCAAGAAAAAATCCAGCAAAGCGAGCATACAATTTCATCGCTCAAAACGAAGCAAGATGATTTGGCGCTGAAAGTGAGCAAATTTAAGATCTAATGACAGGAGAATTCTGGCAGCTTCCCGACACTAAAGCTGCCAGTTTCTTATCCGGCTCTTGGATAAGAGACAATATTTTGAAACACAGCCTTGTCAGTGATTGCCGCGTAGCCATGGGGCTGGTCGCTAAAAAAGCGAATGTGCTCTCCTTGTTTCAGCTCATGCCATTGATCATCAAAAAACACCTTCATAACCCCCTCCAAAACGTGAATGTATTCAATCACCCCTAATGCATGAGGTGATGACATCTGCTCGTGATGATTAAGCAGTGTAATTTCAAACATCTCCAAGCCAGAGTCCGCAGCATAAGGAAACAAGGTATGAACTTTCATGTTGGGATCGTCAGGAAAGGAACGCTCACTCGATAACAGCTGCGGATCATTCGCAAAAAAAGCAGAAAATGAAGCCTCTAAACCACTGGCAATTTTCCAAAGTGTCGCAATGGTGGGACTCGATTCACCCCGTTCAATCTGACCCAGCATGGCTTTGGAAACGCCCGTAAGTTGAGCTGTCGCATCCAGACTCAAGCCTTTGCTTTTGCGCAGTACTTTTAATTGATTAGCGATTTGTGACTTAAACATAGCGTCAGTCATGCGGAAAACCTCTTATTGTGCGCTATAACGCACAGAGCTATACTCGAAACGTGCGTTATTACGCACAAACACTTTACCCAAAAAGGAACCCATGATGAAAGGATTATTCAATCTCAGTCACCTCTCTGCGGGCTTTACCACGGTTTTGGTTGGCTACACGAGTTCGGTTGTGATCGTGATTCAAGCCGCTACAGCCTCAGGTGCCAACCCTGCTCAAATCGAAAGTTGGTTACTGACTTTGGGTGTGGTGATGGGGTTGACGTCACTTATTTATTCTTGGGTTTACAAAACGCCCATCTTAACCGCATGGTCAACGCCGGGCGCAGTGATGCTGGCTGCAACGGCGGGTCAATACTCGTTACCGGTCGTGATTGGGGCGTTTATGTTCTCCGGTGTGTTGATCGCTCTCACTGGCATGATCACGCCTTTGACTCGCGCACTGAGCAAAATTCCGGTTCCTCTTGGCACGGCCATGCTCGGCGCTATTTTGCTGCCCTTTTGTGCCAAAGCCTTTACTCCACTCACCCATACGCCCGTGCTTTTTTTCCTACTGTTTGCCAGTTATTTGTTAGCCAAACATTTTGTGCCTAGATACACCATGTTGATCCTGCTGATTACGAGTATCGGCTGTGCCATCGCTCTGGGTAGCTTTGCTGACACAGACCTCTCATTAAGCATTGCAACTCCTCTCTGGGTTGAACCTGAGTTTGACTGGCTTGCCTTGCTCAATCTGGCTCTGCCGCTTTACCTCATCACCATGCTTTCGCAAAACTTACCGGGGATTGCGATGATGAAAAGCTATCAATATGAAGCGCCGATCAAACCGATTTTGCTCGGAACCGGATTGACCAACATGCTCGCCGCTCCCTTTGGTGGTTTTAGCGTGAACTTAGCCGCGATTTCAGCTGCGATCTGCATGGCAGAGGAAGTCGACAGCGATAAAACTCAGCGTTATCGCGCAGTGATGTGGGCTGGTGTGTTTTATTTATTGGCAGGGATTTTTGCTGCTGCGGTGGTGAACCTTTTTCTCGCGCTCCCCCAACCCATTTCTGCCATGCTTGCCGGTTTAGCCCTGCTCGGCACTTTGATGATGTGCCTGCACACCGCCTTTAAAACGGATGAATACCGTGAGCCAGCGCTGTTTACTTTTATCATCACGCTTTCTGGCGCAACACTGTTTGGAATGAGTGCCACTTTGATTGGCCTTGTCGTGGGTTTGGTCTACTTACGTTTGAGCGCGACATCGAAAAAATAACGGCAAGAGAAACTTTGGTTGGCAGCGGTGGATACCATATCCACTGCTGCCAACCAAAGTCATTTATTTAATAATTACAGTAACTTGAAGGTCGTTTGTTGAGCGGACAACCACGCTTTAATCGCTGCGCGAGAGACTTTAATTTCCCCATCCAGCAAAGTATCGGGGAGTAAAAAGTACATGATAGGCCATTTGAATTTTTCGAGTTTACCTTGGCACCAAGTATCACCGATGGCTTGACACCACTCGGCCTCACTACGAATCACGGCGACGGGTCGCGCACCAAACTCACTATCTTGAACGGGTATTACGATCGCCACTTGCACATGAGGGTGCTGGTTTAACACCGCTTCTATTTCTTCACAGTGAACATTTTCACCGCCAGAGATAAAAAGATTATCTGCTCGGCCATCAATCAACAGGTTATTGCCCTGCCAGCGACCGAGATCTTTGCTGTCAAACCAACCCTGCTCATTAGTGAGCGGCACTAGCTGCCCTTGCCGATAATAGCCTTGTGCCAGCGTCTTCCCAGCAATGAAAATCCGCCCATCAACAAGGCGCAGCTCACGATGATCCAAAAGCTCACCATTACCTGCAAGTCCATCGACCCGCTTCGCGGTAACCGTCGAAGCCGCTTCGGTCATGCCATAGCCCAGCCAAGTATCAATACCGCGCGTTGCCGCCATTTGAGCGAGTTCAACAGGGATATGGCTGCCGCCGAGCAGAACACGTTTGAGCGTCAATCGAGAGCGACCGTCCAACAGACGTTTAAGCTGAGTAGGCACCAATGAAGCGTGAGTGACGCCAGCAATATCGCTTTGCAGATCGCCAGTGCCGATCTTGAGTGTGGCTCCGACAGCAAGCCAGCGATAGAGAATGGCCACACCAGAGATATGATACAGCGGCAAACTCAGTAACCAACTGTCTGATTCGGTAAAAGCAAATTTGTTCAGTAAACCGCGCGCCGAAACCAAATGTTGCTGATGAGTGTGTGCCACCGCTTTAGGTGTCCCCGTCGAACCCGAAGTGAATATTAACGTCGCCAGTTGTTCAGCAAAGAACGGTCTAGAAATTTTCTCACCATCAACAGTGCCATCCCGTTCATCGGGCAAGCTCAGAAGATCGGCATTAAGCGCCGCAATCTCTTCTTCACTCAATGCGCAAGAAGGTGCTAGCCAAAGGTGCTTTGGACTTTGCTCCGCATAAAGCGTGGCGAGCTTTTCCTGCAAAAGAGCCAAAGGTTGTGGTGCGACAAAGGCGCACAGCGCGCCCACTTGAGTGCAGGCTAAAAACCACAGCACAGTGTGCAGATGATTTTTCCCCACCAGCGTCACCACTTCCCCCGACCGAACCCCTTGCTCACGCAGCGCTTTAGCATAGTGTGCCACTTGGCAGTCTAGGGCTTGCCAAGTCAGTGTTTGCCCGGCATGGTTCAGCGCGACCTGATTGGGGTCGCGCTCAAGCCAAGGCTGCCAGAGGCTCACAGAGCAGATTCCGAGCGCCATACGATTGGCTGCTCTTGCAGGGAAACCACAGGCAGCGAGCTATTTGGCCAAGGCGTTTCTAACTGAGCACGGAATAAACCTATGGTATCGAGCCCCGGCACTTCATTAGGCAGTAATTTATGCGCCAAACGCGCTAACTGGTTCAATCCTAAGCTAGACTCTAAGCTAGAACTGATCACCGCTTGCAACCCAAGTGCTTTCGCTTTCTCGACCAAAGCCTCCACACGATACACCGAACCAACCAAGGTCGGCTTGATCACTATGGTCTTCACGCCGAGCAGATTTTCTAAAGCAAAATCTGCATCGCGAACCGCTTCTTGTAAGGTTTCGTCCCAAGCAATCGCAATACCGGTATCAATCGAAAACGCGATACTTTCACTTGGCGATTGGCACGGCTCTTCTAGAAAGGCGATACGGCTGCGTAAAGACGGCGCGACGTATTGAGCAAATTTGAGCGCTTTGGCAGGAGTCCACGCGCGGTTGGCATCCAAACGCAGCGTTAATTCTGGCATGGATTCCAAGAACAGGTTGACCAGCATGCCATCACGGATCGGCTCATACAGTCCAACTTTAACTTTAGCGACTTTCTGCCCCGGCAAATTGTTCAACACCGGCAGTAAATCATCCGGATCACCCGTACACAGCGGCGCAACATAGTAGTTGCCTTGTGTGGGTAGCGCTTGTTCTAGCTCGTAGTGCGCCATCGACATACCAAAGGCGACCGAAGGATGCTGTGCATCCCAATCAATCGTGTGACCTTTGACCCACTGCTCAAGCAGCGCTTGCGCTTGTATGCCCGCTTCTTCCAACGTTTCTCGGCTAAAGCCGGGCAGCGGTGCAATCTCGCCGCGTGCAGTACGGTCGTTTTCGGTCAGTTCGACAATAAAGCCTTCACGCTGAGTCAGTTTCTCATTGCGAAGGATGACACCGCTATCCATCGGCAGTTGGTAGCGATAGAGGGTTGCATGACGCATGCTGATCTCTTCCTATATCCAATACGTGTACATAAACCGACGTTTATGCTCAAAGAGAAAGAGCGGCTGGATGCCGCTCTGAGAAGAATTATGGGTTACGCGGGAACTTGTTGAAGTCCGGACGGCGTTTTTCATTAAACGCGTTACGGCCTTCCTGACCTTCTTCTGTCATGTAGAACAGCATGGTCGCGTTGCCAGCCAGCTCTTGCAGGCCAGCTTGGCCATCACAGTCCGCATTGAGTGCCGCTTTCAAACAGCGAATTGCCATTGGGCTGTGTTGCAGCACTTCGCGACACCAGCGCACGGTTTCTCTTTCCAGTTCTTCAACTGGCACAACCGTGTTCACCAGCCCCATATCCAACGCTTCTTGAGCATTGTAGAAACGGCACAGGAACCAGATTTCGCGCGCTTTCTTCTGGCCGACAATACGCGCCATGTAAGAAGCACCCCAGCCGCCATCGAATGAGCCGACTTTCGGGCCAGTTTGACCAAATTGTGCATTTTCTGCCGCAATGGTCAGGTCACACATCATGTGCAGAACATGACCTCCACCCACTGCCCAACCTGCTACTGCCGCAATCACAGGTTTTGGACAAGTACGGATCTGACGTTGGAAATCGAGCACGTTCAGGTGGTGCGTGCCGGAATCATCACGGTAACCGCCGTAATCGCCACGGATTTTCTGATCGCCACCGGAACAGAACGCATCTTCACCTAAACCGGTCAGAATAATCACGCCCACCTTGTCATCGTATCGAGCATCTGACAGCGCGTGGATCATCTCTTTTACAGTCAATGGACGAAACGCATTGCGCACTTGTGGTCTGGCGATGGTGATTTTGGCAATCCCATCTTCGGACTTGTGGTAGTAAATATCTTGATAGTCACCGGTGCAATCTTGCCAAATCACTGGTGCGTAAAGTTCTTGTTCAGAAATGCCTGTTGTTTTAGCCATGGTGGTTCCCATTGTCGTTATCACTCAATTGGTGATTGAGTGGATCATCGCTTGTACAATCTTGGCAAACGCTTGCGGCTGTTCGTGGTGTACATTGTGGCCCGCATTCGCAACCTGACTGTAACTCAACCCGCAATGCTGTGCGAGTTGCTGAAATTTATTGTCTTTCTCGCCACACACATAGTGTATCGGCAGAGTAAGTGCTTGTAGTGCTGGCAATAAATACGGCTGCTTAGCCAAACTTGTTGCCAGTAACATATGTGCTACTGATGAGCCAAGATTAGCACTACGTTGCGCAATTAAAGTTTGTCTTTGCTCATGGTTTAGTGAACTAAATACCGCTTGCTGATACCAATCGCTCAACACATGCTCAATCGGTTGCTTAGCAAAGCGCTGTGCCCACTGCTCATCATTTTTCCAACGCGCTGCTTTTTCCTCGTCATCTTGCAGTCCGAAGTGGCCGCCTTCGATGACAGCCCCTCGTAGATTAAGGCTCGAAAAAGCCCCCTGTGCTAACCCATTCATGATTAATCGCCCACCGAGCGAGTACCCAACCAAAATCACAGGCACCTCAGGAGTGATATGCGCTTGCACCGTTTGCTCGATCATTTCGACCGCTTGAGCAAAATCCTCACAATTCAGCTGTAGATTCGCCCCATGACTGGGTAAATCCAAGGTCAATACCGCGCACTTCATGCTAGCCATATGAGAGAGAACCGGTTGCCAATCCGCACCACTGCCAAGCAAACCATGCACTAACACCACCAAGGGTGTTCGCGCTGCGGGTTTGGCAAAGTGCAGTTGACTAGAGAGCATGAAGTTGCGACGTCAGTTGTTTGATGTGCATAGAGGCTTGCTGGGGGGGAGTTTTCACTTCGATCAGTAAAGTGCCAACACCTTGCGCAAAATGCTCTTCCACCAAGGTTTGGTAATGCTCTAGCGTTTGCGCAGCACTGTACGCCAAGCCAAATTGCTGGGCTGCGTGGGCAAAGTCCATTCCATGCGGCATTTGATAGAGCGCTTCACGCTGCTCACTCGGCACAGGCAGGAGATCGAAAATCGCCCCACCATCGTTATTGGTCACCACAATCACTGTCGGCTGCGGAGGATTGCGCATCAGCGCAAGCGAATTGAGATCGTACAGCAGCGAGGTATCACCCATCAGCATGAACAGAGGTTTCTGTCGTGCACGCTGAACGCCTGACGCCGTTGCCACTAAACCATCAATGCCGGATGCACCGCGATTGGAGAACACTTCACGCCCATCAAGCGCGCTGAACATATCCACCAAACGCACAATCAGGCTGTTGCCCAAAAACAGATCCGCTTGCGTGGCTCGCTCGGTTAAATCCAACGCCAGAGCCACTTCGCTCAATGCTACTTCACTCAGAGCAGAAGAAGAGAAATGCAACTGCGCCAATTGGCGAACCGATTGCGCATAACGCGTTAACTCATCCGCCCAACCTTGCTGCGTATTTTGACCCACTAAGCGTTTACTGAGCAACGCTTCTACCCAATTTGGAATATCACACACCCACTGCTGCTGCATCGCATGCCAAGGGTTGTTACGCTCAGTCTGTGGCGAAACATAGTGATATTGACCGCGAGCTTGCCCACACCAATTGGCTAACCATTGCGCCAAGCGTTTCGAGACAATTCGTGAACCAAACTGCACCACGACTTCACACTGATTGAGCACATCACTCGCGCTTTGGTGCTGTAACCACAAATCGAAATGCGCCCACTCACTGCTGATGCCCGATTGTGGATCACACAGTAACGGCCACCCCATTGTTTGTGCAAAACGCTGCGCGGCTTGTGCTTCATCCGATGTCAACGAACCAACAATCACCACACCTTTGGTTAAAAAGCCGTCCAATGACGAAGGTGCGCTTTGCGCCAAACTTTGGTGACGCTCAGTGTAGGGGCGTTGATGTTCGCGCCATCTTTGCACACTGGCCAGATAAGGCTGATAAATCGCTTCATCACCAGCCGAATACAAAGGTTCAGGAAACGGGCAATTGATATGTACACAAC
Organism: Vibrio sp. RC586; assembly: GCF_000176715.1. Lineage (NCBI taxonomy): Bacteria > Pseudomonadati > Pseudomonadota > Gammaproteobacteria > Vibrionales > Vibrionaceae > Vibrio > Vibrio sp. RC586. The sequence continues at coordinate 446,477 of NZ_ADBD01000013.1, forward strand.
CACCGAGCAAGGCTTGGCGAGCCATCACATCATCAATCGAAGTGAGTAACCAAGGGAGTGAATGGTGTATCGCAGGACTTGGCAGCTCAAGGGTTGCATTGACGTGATGAGAAAAGATGCCAGATTGAACAATGGCTTGATTGGCACCGCAACCCACCAGCTCTGGCGGACGATCGGCGGTTAATACGACTAAACGTTCACCAGTGAGTTTGGATTCGGCAATGGCAGGCAACAAGTTCGCCACCGCGGTGCCCGAAGTCACGATCACCGCGACTGGCTGTTGGCTAGCTTTCGCTAGACCAAGCGCCACAAAACCTAAGCCGCGCTCATCATAGTGAGTATGTAGAGTGAACGCCGCATTGGCATGTGCTTCAAGCGTCAAAGGTGTAGAGCGAGAGCCCGGAGCCACACACACTTGTGTTACGCCTAAACGGCTTAACTCTTCGAGTAAAACTCGTGACCAAAGACGGTTCAGTAAGGCTTGGTCGTGGTTCATGAGGCCACTCCCAGCGGTAAACGGTCGGTAATCAAGCTCAGTAAGGTAGAGAGCTTTTTATCCAGCTCCTGCCATTCATGCTCAGCCACGGAGCCCGGTACAATACCCGCCCCCGCAAACAGCTGAACTTGTTTATCCACCACTAGAGCACTGCGAATCGCCACACAAAACTCGGCTTGCGCATGGCTAAAATAACCCATGGAGCCCGCGTACCAGCCGCGTGCAAAAGGCTCATTTTCCGCGATGAAAGCCAGTGCCGCTTGACGAGGTAAACCCGCAACCGCAGCGGTAGGTTGTAATGCGCCCAGTAACTGCACGCCATTGACCCCCGATTTAAGCTGCGCATCAATGCGTTTTTTCAGATGCTGCACTTTACGCAGTCGCACCAGTTGCGCTTCTCTCTGGGCATGGATCTGCTCGGCGTGTGACGCGAGGCTTTCGATGATGTCTTCTACCACCAACTGATTTTCATTGAGGTTCTTGCTGTCGTGGGCCAACCAGTTTGCTAACTCCATATCTTGCGCGGCATTCATACCACGACCGATCGTGCCAGCAAGCGCTTCAGTTTCAAGCGTTTGGCCGTGACGCAAATAGAGCCGCTCCGGAGTCGACCCCATAAAGCTGTGGCGAGAATCGAGTGCCAGTAAAAAATGAAAACTGTGATGGTTTTGTGCATGACTGGCTTTAAGCAGTTGCGCCGCACTGATCGGCGCATCCAACGAAAGCTTGGTGTTGCGTGCCAGTACCACTTTTTTAAACTGCTGCTGAGCAATACCACTCAACACTTTCTCAACTAAATCATGCCACTGCGGAAGTGTTGGTGTATGTTCAACGGCATTTACTTCTGCCGTCATTGAGCGCAAGGTGGACACTTCGGGCAGTAATTTTTGCAGCACACTGAGAGTACGTTGTGGCTCATTATTCAGGTTGACTGACAATGACCATCTGTCATCAAAACGAGTCAGTTCAATCTGCGGCAAAAAGAAAAAAGAGGACATACAGCGCGGATTTTTTGCCGTATTGCCATCAAAAGATCGCCCCCCCCAAACACGTTGGTTATCGCCTAATATTGCGTAAGCTGGTGCAGGATCAGTAAAAGTATAAACTTGGCCTAGCGCCACGACTTCTTCACGAGTGTCACGCGACTGCCAATAAAATTTGGGGAAAATCGGTTGAGCGTCAAGCCAATCGATCAGCGCAAACGGTGGCTTATCGGCCAACAACTGAGTAAAACGAACATCATGATCCTTCGCGCCACGGATTTGCTCCATCAATTGAGCAACGGCCTGAGAAAAATGCAACAAAGCGACCTCGTACAGGTGAGATTCGGTAAACTGCGGCTACTCTATTGAGAGAGCCCTATGAAATCAAGGTTATGGGGTATCTTTTGCTCCGCCAAGTGATCGATGCAACATGTACTCGGTTTTTAACCTGCTTTCATAATAGATTTTTATTCTAAAAATCGACAACTTAGTGTAGTTTGAACAAGCAAACAGTTCATTTTCAGGAAAATCACAATGCAAAATATCGGGATGTCGTCAAAACTCGATAATGTCTGCTATGACATTCGAGGACCAGTACTTAAACATGCTAAGCGCATGGAAGAAGAAGGGCACAAAATACTGAAGCTTAACATCGGTAACCCTGCCCCATTTGGTTTCGACGCCCCAGACGAGATCCTAGTTGATGTGATCCGTAACCTACCGACTTCACAAGGTTACTGTGACTCCAAAGGCATCTATTCCGCTCGCAAAGCGGTAGTGCAGTACTACCAGAAAAAAGGTATCCGCAGTCTGGACGTCGAAGATGTGTACATCGGCAACGGTGCTTCAGAGCTTATCGTGATGGCAATGCAAGCCCTGCTGAACAACGGTGATGAAATGCTGGTACCTGCCCCAGACTATCCACTGTGGACAGCTGCGGTTGCGCTTTCTGGCGGCAAAGCCGTGCACTACATCTGTGACGAAGAAGCCGATTGGTATCCCGATCTCGATGATATTCGCAGCAAAATCACCCCAAAAACCCGTGGTATTGTGCTGATCAACCCCAATAACCCAACCGGTGCAGTGTACAGCCGTGATTTCTTATTGGAAATCGTTGAGATTGCCCGCAAGCATAAGTTGATCATTTTCGCCGATGAGATTTACGACAAAGTGCTGTATGACGGCGCAGTGCATACCTCAATCGCCACTTTGGCGGATGATGTGTTAGTGGCAACCTTTAACGGTTTGTCCAAAGCTTATCGTGTGTGTGGTTTCCGTGGTGGCTGGATGTTCCTGACTGGCCCTAAACAACTCGCACAAGGTTATATCGCAGGTCTGGATATGCTTGCCTCGATGCGTTTGTGTGCTAACGTGCCGATGCAGCACGCCATTCAAACCGCACTTGGCGGCTATCAAAGTATCAATGAACTGATTTTGCCAGGTGGCCGTTTGCTGGAGCAACGTGATCGCGCATGGGAAATGATTAACCAAATTCCAGGCATTTCTTGCGTGAAGCCGAAAGGCGCGATGTACTTGTTCCCGAAAATTGATACCAAGATGTACCCGATCAAAGATGACCAGAAAATGGTGCTCGATTTCCTAGTGCAAGAAAAAGTTCTGCTGGTACAAGGCAGTGGCTTTAACTGGCCAAAACCGGATCACTTCCGCATTGTGACTCTGCCACATGTGGAAGATCTGGAAATCGCCATCAGTCGCTTTGAACGCTTTATCACGACTTACAGCCAATAATAGATAGGCAGCAAGTCGCAAAATGACTTGCTGTCGTGGGTAGGCGAAACAGGCTCTCTTTCGGTACACTGAAGAGAGCCTGTTTTTTATCTTCTTTTCAGCGCCATTGGCCGCTGAAAAGCCAATCCATCGGCAAGGAAGTGAGTGTGCTATGCAAGAGAGCCATTTTTTCGCCCACCTCGCGCGCATGAAACTGATTCAGCGCTGGCCATTAATGCGTTCCATCTCCAGTGAGAACATTTCTGAGCACAGCCTGCAAGTTGCCTTTGTCGCACACGCGCTGGCGGTGATCAAAAACAAAAAGTTTGGCGGAACGCTCAACCCTGAGCGCATTGCAATTCTCGCCATGTATCACGATACCAGCGAAGTGCTGACGGGTGATTTGCCAACGCCAATCAAATATTTCAATCCCGAGATCGCCAAGGAATACAAAAAAATCGAAGCGGCAGCAGAGCTGCGTTTGTTGAACATGCTCCCAGAAGAACTGCGCGAGGATTTTCGCCCGTTTCTGGTTTCTAACGCGGCCGATCCACAAGAAAGCGCCATCGTTAAGCAAGCCGATGCGATTTGCGCGTATTTGAAATGTTTGGAAGAACTCAGCGCAGGTAACCACGAATACGCTCAAGCGAAAAAACGCCTAGATGTGACGTTGCGCGAACGGCACAGTGAGGAGATGGACTATTTTCTGCAAACCTTTGCCCCGAGTTTTGAATTAACACTGGACGAAATCAGCTAAGTCGCTATAACTTAAGACATTGTAAGTTAAAACAAAACTGTGCAAGGAGTAACGCGATGCAAGTATCCCTAAACCCTGAGTGGTTAGCTCGTAACAACGATGAGCACAAAATTCGCCGCAACGATCATCGCAGTCCATTTCAGCGCGATCGAGCGCGTATCCTCCATTCGGCGGCGTTTCGGCGCTTGCAAGCCAAAACCCAAGTCCACGGAACGAGCTTGAATGACTTTCATCGCACTCGCCTCACCCATTCACTGGAAGCGGCGCAAATCGGTACCGGCATCGTCGCACAAATTAAACTCAAACAACCGGAATTTCGTGAGCTATTGCCTTCAGACAGCTTGATTGATTCACTCTGCCTTGCGCACGATATCGGCCATCCTCCTTACGGGCATGGCGGTGAAATTGCGCTCAATTATATGATGCGCGATCACGGTGGCTTTGAAGGCAATGCGCAGACTTTCCGGATCGTCACCAGTTTAGAACCTTACACAGAGCATCACGGCATGAACCTGTCGCGCCGCACGCTACTCGGGCTTTTGAAATACCCTGCGCTGCTGAGTGCCACGCGTGCCGCTACACCACCTCCTTCGGTTGCCCACCAACGCCAACTGAAAGCTAAAGATTGGTCACCCGCTAAAGGCATCTATAATTGTGATCTCGCGAGCTTGGACTGGGTACTGGAGCCGCTGTGTGAAAGAGACCGTGAATTGCTGGGGCAAATGCGCGCAGAACCAAGCTCCCCCAAAGAACACCGTAAAACTCGCTTTAAATCGCTCGATTGCTCGATCATGGAACTGGCGGATGACATCGCTTACGGCGTGCATGATCTGGAAGATGCGATTGTGCTGGGTATGGTAACCCGTGCGCAGTGGCAAGAAGCCGCAGCAGCGCAGCTTGCCGAGTGCGGCGATCCTTGGTTTGAAGAACATATTGCCGAGCTCAGTGAGATGCTGTTTTCTGGTAAACACTATGTGCGCAAAGATGCGATTGGCGGCATTGTGAATGCCCTTTTAACCAGTATCAGCGTGAAGCCAGTTGAAGCGCCCTTCCATAATGAACTGTTGGCGTTCAATGCTTATATCGAGCCGCACATGGGCAATGCGCTTGAAGTACTCAAACACTTTGTGAGTCAATACGTGATTCAAATTCCGCAGGTACAGCGCTTTGAATACAAAGGCCAGCAACTGATCATGGATTTGTTTGAAGCGTTAAGTGCTGACCCAGAACGTCTACTGCCACAAGCCACCGGTGAAAAGTGGCAAAAAGCACAGCTGCAAGAAGAAGGGATGCGCGTGATCTGTGATTACATTGCCGCAATGACCGATGCATATGCGCAGCGACTGCATCAGCAGCTCTTCTCGGCACAGAGTCATTACTGACGGTAATTTCGCTCGAAAACGCCTTCCGGCATCTGATCAATCTGATATTGAATCATGGCATCAAACACCTTGAGCAGTGGTGAAAAGTCACACTCAGGTTGCCACTGCTGGAGCAGATGATAACCCGCCTCCACAGTCGAAAGCGCAGTATCATCCGGCGCTTTACGAATTCGGTAATGTCCAACACACTCGTCCGGCAAACGCAGACTCGGTAACTCATGCAGTTGAGTGTTGATTTGCCACATCTTGTAGGCTTTTTTCCACGTCCCATCGAGCAAAATCACCCGCGTTTTGCGCGCTGTCGCAAGGCTTATCTCGGCGCATTCTTGCGCGTGTTCATTCGGATAAAGCACATAGTGGTCCACATCCGGCTCTGCCAGCAGTTGGTTTAGCTCGTCATGCTCACGAAAATCCTCCCCCACCCACAGCCGACAATTGGCCAATGACAAGCTGAGAATGCGCGCGGTACCGAGTGGGCGCTTTTGTTCCGTTGGATGTTGAAGAATGATAAGCTCAACCGCACTTTCCAGCGCGACAATGGACGGACACAAGCACGCTTTACGCGCTTTACCACACTCTGAACAATAACGGGACATGACGTGAATCTTTACCTGCTGTTATTGGCTATAAGCCTGTTGAGTTTAAGTCTGCAGTGGCCACCACTGCATGAGCTGACTCTGTGGCACTTCAGCGCCATAGAACAAGGTCAATGGTGGCGCATCCTAACAGGAAACTTCGCGCACACCAACTTTGCCCACTGGGCGATGAACCTTACCGCTTTGTGGATCATCAGTTTTGTGTTTAAACCCACGGCTCGTCAGCTGCTGATCCCACTGCTACTGATCAGCCTTGCGGTGGGGGGGATGATTTTAGCCTCCGACATGCAGTTTTATGTTGGGCTCTCTGGCACCTTGCATGGTTTATTTGCTTACTACGCGCTGAGTGAAGCCCTTAATGGGCGGCGCAGCAGTTGGCTGTTAGTGCTTGGCGTTATCGGTAAAGTGGCATGGGAGCAGTGGTTTGGCGCATCAGCCAGTACCGCAGAACTGATTGGCGCGCGAGTAGCCACCGAAGCCCACTTGGCAGGTTTAATCAGCGGTTTGGTGCTTGCTGTGGGGTGTTTCTTTACCTTGCGGCGTAAAGCAGCGCGATAAACACGATAAAAAAAGCCGAACATTATGCGTTCAGCCTTTTTTTCTCTTACTTTTTTATTTTTAGCAGTTGAGTATCACTCAAAAAACCAATTAGCAGCCGTATTGTTTGGCAATGTACGCCTCAAATTGGCGGCACATCTCCTCATCCGAATCACGGTTGGAAGCCAGCTCAGTGGCACCATCAATCACACGGATCTGCGCATTTAATGAAGCGGGGTTGGCTTGCTCACGCGTCGCCAATTGCGCCATTTTGTGCTGCTGCTTTTTCCATGCGTCTTCCGGAGTTAAGTTACAGGCATCCGCAAGATAGCGAGCATTAAAGCCTTCACCTGTGAGGTTCACAATGGTGTCATTGTGAGAAAGTGCATTGCCTTGCTGCCAATAATGCTTCGCCAGTAGTGGCCCAATCGCTGGGTTATCGGTCAGATAACCAAACTGCCCAAGGAAATAAGCGCGAGTTTGGTACACCGCCATGTGCGCCAACAAGTAACCGTGATAAGCACACGCCGATTCATCGGATAACAGATGCGGGATCGCCATCAGCGGACGCGGACTGCATTCTAGGCCGATAATGCGCTTTTCGGTAGCTCGAGCCAATTCAGTGACTCGCTCTGCGGTTAGCTCTTCCTCGCTCAGTTCATACAATGCTCGCTCAAAATACGGCACGAGCAAAATACTGCGCTCTTCGTAAGCTTTAAACGGTTGGCGGCTAAACACCATGGCTTTAATGGTTTCGTCAGGTACGGTATTACCCTGCGCATCTTTGGCATAGGTTTTCAACCAGTCGGCATCCATCAATAGACTATCGCAGAACATGGATTGCGTTTCGGCGTACGCCATAGAAGTTGGTGCAAATTCTTGTGAAAAACACGGCGCGTTCATCTTCACATTAGCAAAGTGCGCCGCGTGCCCACCTTCATGGAACAAGGTGTTGATGCCATCGTAACCACTGCCTACCTGATCTGGCTTAGCATTACTGGTGAAATTGACTTTCGCCGCCACCCACTGACCTTGGTCGTAAAACGCCGGAATTGGCCCATGGCAGAAACCGTTGGGGTATTTGCCTTTACGATCCAGCAAATCGAGCGTCAGTGCAGCGCCACTAAATTCGATGTTGAGGCGACCAAAAGACTCCACCCAACGACGCAGCGATTGCGAAAATGGCACGTATGGATCCAGCTCACGCATCACATCGCCCGCAAACGAATAGATGAAGTTATGTCCTTGCAGCGCTTGCTCCCCCTTGCTTTGTGAGAGTTCCGCTAAGCTGGTGAAGTGGCGATCACGCGTGCGCTGTTCAAAATCATCCAAAATGGTGAACAGTTGCTCAGTGGTCATCTTCTCTTTTTTGGCCACAGAGTAATCAAAAAAGGTTTTATAACCTAAGCTGCGCGCAAAATGATTACGACGCTTCACCAGCTCTAAAAATCCGTTTTGTAATAGCCACTGTTCTAAGCTCAAGAAAGCCTGATGGGCGCTGCGACGTACCGCTTCTTGATCATGAGTACGCACCGTGGAGCCTAAGGTGACAATCGAGGCTTCTACCGCTTCGCCCTGTTCGTTGGTGTAAGTCAGCACATGCTTCTGTTTTTTCTCGAACAGATCGGCCTCAAATTGGATTAATCCGGCTTTGAGTGACTGCGCTTGCTCTGACTCCAACGCATGGCTTTCAAACATCGCGAGCCAGCCTTGTAAGCCCGTTAAGGTTTGTGCTTTTTCTTCGCTGTCGGAGATCTGTTCAGCCAATTCGATTTGCTGACGAATTTCTTCAATCCGCGCACCATTGCTCAAAAACTGAGTCCACTCGGTTTGTGCCTTTGCAGAACCCGCATGATCATCACTCAGCCCCATGTAGGTATCCCAGAAGAAATCTTCTTTCACACGATGGATGTTCAGATAACGGTGGTTAAGTTGGTTGAGGTAGTGTGTCGCAGACATAACAATCCTTATTGATGATTTTCCTTGCTCTTCTTGTCGAGATTAGAAGAGTCGATGAAGGCGCATTATCGCACGATGCTGCGTGATGCGAGCAGGCACTCCGAGAAATGCGATAGTGCCTGCTGTCCATTGAATTTTACTGATGGGGGATTATTTCGAGACGAGCGTATTAAGCTTTTCACCCAGTAGCGGCAAACGCCACCCTTGCATTAAATCAGGCAAGCGGGCTGGGTCGCGATCGCGTTTCCACACCCAACTCAGCAGTTGGTTAAGCTGTTTTTTCGACGCCAAAAATTCGGTCGCAAGGCCACTGGTGTTCGAAACGCTCTTTACTTCATCTTTCAAACGTTTGAACAACTGCTTGTAACCTGGGTATTCCATAATTGGCACGATTTCTGGCGGGTAAGCATCGGCTGGCGTTTCCAGCGCCGCCTTGACCATAGCAATAATTTTGCTGCTGTGACGACGGATCGCATGCGGGTCTACACCCTCTTCTTCCATGCGTTTCGGGCTACGTAGTGCCAAACGCGAAATGGTCAGTAAGTCCGTTTCTTTAATCACGAAGTTGAGCGCCAAATCTCGGTTCACTGCTTCATGATAACGCCATGTTGCTAATGGTTTGAGGATCGCCAGTTCTTTAGGCTTAAGCTGCCAAGCACCTTTAATATCTAAGTAAGCGTGCTCTGGGTTGCTGACTTTGATGCGCTTCGCCACTTGCAGTTCACTTTCTTGCAGCGCCGCTTCCCACCAACCGGCGTGAGTCACTCGCTCCAGCAATTTTTCGTACATCGGCAGCAGATAGAACACATCGGCCGCTGCGTATTCCAATTGTTTGTCGCTCAGTGGGCGCGCTAACCAATCGGTACGTGATTCGCTTTTATCTAACTCAACTTGCAGTTGATCTTGCACTAACGCCGCAAATCCAGTGGATAAACCATAGCCCAAAAACGCGGCCATGATCTGAGTATCCACCATAGGGAAAGGAGTACAGCCAAACGCGTTCTGGAATACTTCCAAATCTTCGCCACAGGCATGCAGCACTTTCAATACCGAAGTGTCCTGCAATAACTCGACAAACGGTGTCATTTCATCCATCACAGTCGGATCGATCAGCGACAGGTTTTCCCCGTCAAACATCTGGATCAATCCCAGTTGTGGGAAGAAAGTACGGGTGCGGACAAATTCAGTATCCAGCATCACCACATCCGCATCACGGGCGGCAAGACAGACTCGTTGTAGATCGCCAAGTTGGGTAATAATTTGATAATTCACAGATAACTCGCTGTTGTTGCTCAAAAGAAGAGACACTTCTTTTGAAAGAAAATGCCGGCAGTTAAGGCCGGCACTCTAACATTAAAAAACACTCGCAGATGGATACAGCTTATGCGCTTTCTTTAGCCTTTGCCGCTAATTGTGCGTCATTTTCTTCACGCAGCACACGACGCAGGATTTTGCCCACGTTGGTTTTTGGCAGATCGTCACGGAATTCAACCAATTTTGGCACTTTGTAACCGGTAAGATGTTTACGACAGTGGGCAATCACTTCGTCTTTAGTTAGGCTCGGATCACGCTTCACCACATAAATCTTCACCAACTCACCAGAAGCATCGTTAGGCTGACCAATCGCCGCCACTTCAAGCACTTTGCCGTGCAGCGCCACCACATCTTCAATCTCATTCGGATAAACGTTAAAACCCGATACCAGAATCATGTCTTTCTTACGATCAACAATATGCAGCAGACCTTGATCATCAAATTTCACGATATCGCCAGTTGATAACCAACCATCGACATTCAGCACTTCTTTGGTTGCTTCTGGACGTTGCCAGTAACCTTGCATCACCTGTGGGCCACGCACTTGCAGCTCACCAACTTGATCGTTAGACAGTACATTGCCTTCATCATCGATAATGCGCACTTCGGTTGAAGGTACAGGCAAACCAATGGCTCCGGTGTAATCGGTCAAGTCGTAAGGGTTGCCGGTAACCAGTGGCGAACACTCGGTCAAGCCATAGCCTTCTAGCAAATGGACACCGGTAGTCTTTTTCCAACGCTCGGCGACAGCGCGTTGTACCGCCATACCGCCACCTACCGCTAACTTCATATTTTTGAAGTCTAGCTCGTGGAAATCTTCGTTATTAACCAGCGCATTAAATAGGGTGTTTACACCGGTAATCGCCGTGAATGGGTACTTTTGCAGCTCTTTCACAAAGCCCGGGATATCACGCGGGTTAGTGATCAGTAAGTTACGACCGCCCATTTCAATAAACAGCAAACAGTTTACAGTCAAGGCAAACACGTGATACAGCGGCAACGCGGTAACCACCAGCTCACGACCTTCTTGCAGCACAGGGCCGTAAGCGCCTTTGGCTTGCAGCACGTTTGCCACCATGTTGCGGTGAGTCAGAATCGCGCCTTTAGCCACACCCGTTGTACCGCCGGTGTATTGTAGGAAGGCAATGTCTTCACCTGACATAAACGGCTTCACATATTGCAGACGGCGACCTTTGTGCAGCGCTTTACGCATCGAAATCGCTCCCGGCAGATCGTACTTAGGCACCATGCCTTTAACGTATTTCACCACGAAGTCGACAATCGTGCCTTTCGCGCGTGGCAGCATCTGCCCCAAGCTGGTCAGCACCACATGCTTGACCTGAGTATTGGCAACGATTTGCTCTAAGGTGTTGGCAAAGTTTGAAACGATCACAATCGCGCGCGCATCCGCATCATTCAGTTGATGCTCTAGCTCACGTGGGGTGTAAAGTGGGTTGACGTTCACCGCGATCATACCTGCACGCAGAACACCAAACAACGCCACAGGGTATTGCAGCAAGTTCGGCATCATCAGGGCGACACGGTCACCCTTCTTCAATTTCAGATCATTTTGCAGGTAGGCCGCAAATGCACGGCTGCGCTCTTCTAGCTTACGGAATGTCATCACCGCGCCCATGTTCATGAAGGCTGGCTGATCCGCGTACTTATGTACCGATTGTTCAAACATTTCGACCAGTGATGGGTACTGATCAGGATTAATGGTTTCCGGTACGTCTTTCGGATAACGTGAAAGCCAAGGTTTATCCACGGTAATACTCCTCGTTATTGGCTGGCGCTATTCTTGTTGTTGTCATGCAGTTATTATGCAAATGCTGACCGCTATTACAGCACAGCCGAAGTGGTTGAGCACGCAACTCTCAAACACTTGTTTAAATTTTGTTAACTAAGCCAAAAATCAATTCAGCGACTGATTGTGGCAGTTCAAGATGGCAGTGATGACTACCCGTTACAGTATCAATCGGGATTGCCGCAAGATTCTCTTTTTGCACTCTCTGCTTAAGCGAAGCAAACCCCTGAGTTCCTAAAATCACCTGTTGCGGGCAACACACTTGCTCGCGGATCTGCGCCGCTTGCTCAGGCGACATACGAGACAAAGAATCTGCTTTGAGCTTAGGATCATGTCGCCAGAAGCATTGCCCATCACGCATTTGAGTGCCTCGTTCTACCAGTGGACGTAACAACTCACCGGGCAACTGATTGGCCAAAGCACGATGGCGAAGTGCATGTTCAAAGCTGGAATAACCGCGAGGCTTAGTGTTACGTAACGTATGACGAGAGCGAACACCTTGCCGCAAACGCGTGACACTGTGCGTGGCAGGTTCAGAGAGTGGGCCAAAGCCTTCAATCTGCACTAAGCCGTTCACTTGCTCAGGAAAGGCGGCACTATAACAACTTGCGATTAAAGCACCAAGCGAATGGCCTACTAGCAGCCGTTTGTTTGGCGATAAGTTGAGCAAAAGCTGATCAATATCGTCGATATAATCATGAAATGGGTAATAACCCGCTCTATGGCTGGATAAACCATGCCCAGGCAGATCAATCGCGCACAAATGCAAATCAGGGCACAAATGATGTAGTGCCTGCATGAGTGAGAAAAAACTCGCGGCGTTATCAAGCCAGCCATGAATAAAAATGACCGATACCTCGGCCATTTTTGCATCACCTACTTCCACAGCGGCTAACGGGCCCTGTTCAAGCAAGTATGTGGTGTTGATCAGCTTCATTTGACCTCTTGGATTATCCGCCCATCACGATCAGGCATGCTACGAGGCCAGCAGTAGAAACCGCGACAAGGGAACATGTAGGGACCAATATCATCCACTTCTACCCTCTCTTCAACGCGCCACAAATGGAAGCCTTGGGCATTCATCACTGGGTAGGTGTGCTCATAATCCCCGACTTTCCCAACTTCAGGCTCTGCGGTTGCGCCGTAAAGCGTCAGCAAACGACCTTCACCATAAGTAATTGGATCTAAAAATCCCTTAACGTAAGCGACAAATCGACCTTGAGGCTCTTGATGAATATTGGGACGCCCTGCGCTATCAATCGGCAGGTTGACCAATTCAACGCGGGTACGATCTTTTTGGTTGCTGATATTGGCAACAACTCCACCCATTCGGACCGGTGATTTCGCAGCAGGATCCAGATCGAGCCAAGCCGCATACTCAGTCACCACTGTTTTATCATCCGGTTTGCCCAACTCAGGTGGCAAACTCGCACAGGCAGACAGCAGCAAAGCGATGGCTGGTATAAAAAGTTTCATCAAATGTATCTTCACTGAATTGACCTCATTTTTAGATGTAGATATCGACCCCAAGCAACTGCGCAAGTTCCTCTTTGCGCGCTTGGTTCATCACATCCAGATATTCTTCCATCGCCTTTCGAGCACGCCCTTCGGGTAAATCGTACTGCACTTGCGCGCGATGAATATCAGACTCACTGACTTGACGAATCGATTCCGCCACCGCCGTTGCAACTTTGCTGGTCGATGAAACGCTCTTGCCACTCTCGCTCTGGCTAACTTCACCCTTTTTCCCCGTTTTAGAGGTTTTATTGGTGCCGGGCAGCCGCGCTGGAGGTAATCCATTAATTGAAACCATACTGTTCCTATCGATTAGCGAGTGAGTGAGCGCTCATCTTCTGCCTTACTCTCGGCCAGGCAGCTTTTTCCAAGCCACAGTATCACGCAGATACACTGGGCTTGCCTGCTCAACACTCATGGTATTGCCTTGCGCCAATTCAAACTGAGCCAAATAAGCAATATCTTGCGAATCTGGGTAAAGCACTTCACTGGTTTGCACTTGCAGTGGCAGATCCGCCAGTGCTGGGTAAGCGTCCCACCCTGTTCCGGCTTTGCCCCAAACCTGCTCGTCTTGCGTCAAGGTCTGCGCCAACAGCGCAGGCGCAATCACACACTCCGCTTCCGCGGCTTGCCAACTGCCATCTTCTTGACGCACATAGCGCCCCCAATACACTTCTTCCATGCGCGCATCAATGGCACTGGCAACATGGGTCATGCCTTGTAGGCGATACGCGGCTTGCGCCATTGCCGCTAAGGTGGAAATGCCAATCATCGGCAGATTCGCACCAAATGCTAAACCTTGTGCAATTCCAATGCCAATCCGTACCCCAGTAAAACTCCCTGGGCCACGACCAAAAGCCAAAGCATCCAATTCTTGTAGCGTTACGCCTGCTTCTTTTAATACTTCGTCCACCATAGGCAATACTTTTTTGGTGTGATCACGCGGGGCGATTTCACTGCGTGAATAAACGGTATTGCCGACGAGTAGCGCGACGGAACAGCGCTCGGTGGCGGTATCTAAGGCGAGAATTTTTACGCTCATGAGTCTCTCTGATTGATTTCAGTTACAGCTAATTGTTGTAGAAAAGTGGTGACTACGTCCAGATCCCGTGTGCGCGGAATCGGCGGTAAACTGGCGAGGAACACCCCACCATAATCGCGCGTGACCAGTCGATTGTCACAGATGATCAACGCGCCTTTATCGTTTTTATCGCGGATCAGACGACCCACACCTTGCTTTAAGGTGATCACCGCTTCCGGCAGTTGCACTTGGGCAAATGGGTCACCACCACGCAGGCGGCAGTCTTCAATGCGAGCTTTGAGCAACGGATCATCGGGTGCGGTAAACGGAAGTTTGTCGATGATAACACAGCTTAAGGTATCGCCTCTAACGTCAATCCCTTCCCAAAACGCGCCAGTGGCGACCAAGAGCGCATTGCCCAGCTCCATAAATTCGGCCAGCGTTTTCTGTTTGCTGGTTTCACCTTGCATCAAAACCGGTAAGGTTAAACGTTCACGAAAACGTTCGCCTAAATCACGCATCATGCTGTGCGAGGTACACAAAAAGAAGCAGCGCCCTTGGTTGTGCTCAATCACGGGCGCGAGCATACGCACCAGTTTATCTGCCAGTCCGGGACTATTCGGTTCTGGCAGATAACGAGGCACACACAATACGGCCTGTTGTTGATAATCAAACGGGCTGACCAGTGAGAATTGCGCGCTCGGGATTAACCCAAGCCGCTCAGTAAAATGGCTGAAATTATCGTTGACCGCCAAGGTCGCGGAAGTGAATATCCACGCGCCCTCTTTTTGTTCAATCTGCTCACGAAATTTATCCGCTACAGACAGTGGCGTGATGTGCAAACTGAAATGACGCGGAGTGGTGTCATACCAATAGGAATAACCGGTGATAGAGACATCACACACACGGCGAATTCGGCCTAAAATCAGTGTGGCACGTTCAAACGCAGTATCCAGAAGCTGGCTGCGACCTAAAGCTAACTTGAGTACATCCAACGCAAATTGCAGCGCTTCATTGAGCCGTTCGACTTCCCTTGCCACCGTGGGTACTTTCAGCACTTCACGCCAGTTGCCGCGATAGCCTGGCTCGCCAAGCACAATGCGCAAATCCATCGCAGCCTGCACTAGCTTATCCGACACCTTTTGTAGCTGGCGCATGTCTTTCGCTTCGGTGCGATAACCGAGTTCAATGTCTTTCGCCAGCTCTTGCACTTGGCGGCTCGATACCGACTGCCCAAAATATTGGCTCGCGATGTCCGGCAGTTGGTGTGCTTCATCGAAAATGAACACTTCTGCTTCAGGAATTAACTCACCGAAGCCGGTTTCTTTGATCGCCAAATCGGCCAGAAACAGGTGATGGTTCACCACGACCACATCGGCATCCATCGCGCGACGGCGAGCTTTGGAAACAAAGCAGTCTTGGTAGCTGGCGCATTCTTTACCTAAGCAGTTGTCATTGGTCGACGTTATGGTGGGAATAATCAGGCTATCTTCCGCCAGATCGTCACATTCCCCTAAATCACCACTTTGCGTGCTGGCTGCCCAACTGCGCACTTTCACCAACTGAGTGAGCAGCGAGGGATCGGATTCAGGAGTGTGGCTTTCCACCATTTGCCGACTTAAGCGATCAAGGCAGAGATAGTTAGCACGGCCTTTAAGCAGTGCCACTTGGCCGAAAAAGCCCAACGCACTGACCATCAAAGGCAAATCACGATGAAACAGCTGCTCTTGCAAGTTTTTAGAACCGGTACTGATGATGACCTTTTTGCCACTGAGCAAGGCTGGTACTAAATACGCAAAGGTTTTTCCGGTTCCCGTTCCGGCTTCAACCACCAACTGAGATTGGTTGGCAATAGCACTGGCAACGGCTTTCGCCATATCCACTTGTGCTTGTCTGGGTTGAAAGCCCGGAATCGCTTGGCCTAATGCGCCTTGCTGGGAAAAGGTTTTTTCAATCATGCCAATTCTATGTGCAAAGGAAATGGCGCGATTATGGCAGGTTTTGCACAGCGGCGCGAATCGCAATCACCTCCACACCGCAAAGAACAAATTACTTGCGATTGAGATAACGAGAGAGCCAAGATGGTGCATCGTAACCCGAAGATGAAGCCACAGGCGTCATGGCTTTCACTGCTTCAGAGGGAGAGGCTCGATGTTCCCACATCTCTTCCAAAATATGCTCATCTATAGGTTGATCCCTAAGCAGTGTTCCAATCCGCTCAACATACAATTTACGTGCGAGAAGTTCTTTATCCATATACAACCACCTTACAACTCTCATTAATAAGAAACGGCTAACCCAATGCGCAAGAAACCTGAGTATTCCTTGGCTAAAGCGATTGAATCTGTATTGATAATAGATTAATTATAGGTGCGTATTTGCGTGCTGCCTCACCGTTCGGACGCCGCTAATTTGTTTTTTAGAATGAAAAAAATCGCTAGCCTCAAACTGGTTGAAATTGCTGCCAATACCTGTGATTTCAAAAAGCTAGGGCATATTTCTTTTTGCATGGAAGTAGTTATCAATGGAAAAAAAAACCCTGCTGACGCATTGTCCTGATGCGCCGGGACTGATCTCAAAAATCACCAATATTTGTTATAAACATCAACTCAACATTATTCACAACAACGAATTTGTGGATAACACCAGCGGCCATTTCTTCATGCGTACCGAGTTGGAAGGCTATTTCAATGACGCGACTTTATTGGCTGACCTTGACCATGCTCTGCCACAAGGTACACGCCGTAAACTGATCAGTTCTACCCGCAAACGCATCGTCGTACTCGTAACGAAAGAAGCCCACTGTCTGGGTGATATTCTGATGAAGAATTACGATGGCAGCTTGGATGTCGACATCGCCGCTGTAGTCGGCAACTATGACTCTTTGCAACGTTTAACCGAACGTTTTGATATTCCTTACCACTGTGTTTCCCATGAGGGTTTATCTCGTGAAGAACACGAACAAGCGCTATTAGAGGTGATTGACCAATATCAGCCGGATTATCTGGTACTCGCCAAATACATGCGTGTATTAACACCCGGTTTTGTTGAACGTTTCCACCATAAGATCATCAATATCCATCACAGCTTCTTGCCTGCCTTTATTGGTGCGAAACCCTACCAACAGGCTTATGACCGTGGGGTAAAAATCATTGGTGCGACGGCGCACTTTGTGACGAATGACCTCGATGAAGGCCCAATCATCAAACAAGACGTGATTCCGGTCGACCACACCTTTAGCGCGCAAGACATGGCGCAAGCAGGACGTGATGTGGAGAAAAATGTGCTCAGTAAAGCACTCAACAAAGTGCTGAATGACCATGTGTTTGTCTACGGCAACAAAACTGTCATTTTGTAATTCCTACTTTCCAACCAGAAACAACAAAGGGCATCGAAGTGCCCTTTAAATTTGCTGTTTCGTTATACGGAATTACAAACGCACCGCCAGTTCAACACCTTGACGAATCGCGCGCGCGGCATCCAACTCTCCTGCCACATCCGCGCCGCCAATTACATGCAGTTTATCGCCCAGTTCAACCCACTGCGTTTCAAATGGACGCACCGACTCTTGACCCGCACAGATCACCACACTGTCTGCTTCAATAAGCTCAGGCTTGCCATCACGTTCAATATGTAGACCCTGCTCATCAATTTTCTGATACTGAACGCCACCTATCAAATGCACTCCGCGTTTTTCTAACGTGCGTTTATGGATCCAGCCCGTAGTTTTACCCGGCCCTTTGCCAACCGCACCTTTACGCCGTTGCAGCAGCCAGACATCTCTCTCACTGGTGGTATCCGGATAAGGGTACAAACCACCGGGATGCTCGATAGTTTTATCGATTCCCCACTCGTACAACCAGTCATCTAATGTTTGATCTTTCGGCTCGGTCAGCATGCTCGCAACATCCACACCAATTCCGCCTGCACCAACAATCGCGACCTTTTGGCCTACCGGTGTCTTTTCACGGATTAAGGTTTGGTAATCAACAACTTTTGAGGATTCTTCTATCCCAGTAAGGGCGATTTTGCGCGGCGTGACGCCCGTGGCAATCACCACTTCATCATAACTACGCAAATCACTAAACTGCACTTCACAACCCAGATGAAGTTTCACGCAAGTTTGGTCGATTCGGTTGGCAAAGTAGCGAATGGTTTCACGAAATTCTTCCTTGCCTGGGATCTGCATAGCAAGGCGGAATTGACCACCAATCCGATCGTTGCGTTCAAACAGATCCACTTGATGACCGCGCTCTGATGCAGTCGTCGCAAACGCCAAACCCGCAGGGCCGGCACCGACAACCGCAATCTTTTTGCTCTGCGCGGGTTTCACCACAATCTCGGTTTCATAACAGGCGCGTGGGTTCACTAAGCAGCTCGCACGTTTGCCGCGAAAAACATTATCCAAACAGGCTTGGTTACAACCGATACAGGTGTTGATCAGCGCACTCTGCCCTTCCTGTGCTTTGCGTACAAAATCCGCATCAGCTAAAAACGGGCGTGCCATCGACACCATATCTGCCTGACCGCTGGCTAGAATTTTCTCCGCTTGCTCGGGGGTATTGATTCGGTTGCATGTCACTACTGGTACGGTTAAGTAAGGTCTGATTTTCTCTGTCACCCAACTAAAGGCAGCGCGTGGCACTTGGGTAGCAATGGTCGGAATGCGTGCTTCATGCCACCCAATCCCTGTATTAATAATGGTGACCCCTGCCTCTTCTAAGGCTTTGGCAAGCACTACTACTTCTTCAAAGGTGCTACCCTGCTCAACTAAATCGAGCATCGACAGGCGAAAAATAATGATGAACTCTTCACCTACTGCTTCACGAATGGCTTTAACAATTTCGACCGGAAAACGGATGCGATTTTGATAACTGCCGCCCCACTCGTCATAACGCATATTGGTGCGTTTACAGATGAATTGGTTGAGCAGGTATCCTTCCGAGCCCATCACTTCTACACCATCATAGCCCGCCAGTTGCGCCAACTCCGCACTATTGGCGAAATCATTAATGGTATTGCGAATCTGGCGAGAGCTCATTTCACTGGGAGCAAACTTGGCGATTGGAGCACGAATGGCTGAAGCGCTTTGCGAAAAAGGATGCATGGCGTAACGCCCCGCATGCAGCAGCTGTAATGCAATTTTGCCGCCATGGCGATGTACCGCTTCCGTCACCACTTTATGTGCTTTGGCATGTTTGGTCTTGCTAAATTCAGCACTAAATGGATGCAAACGACCACGTAAATTTGGGGAAAAACCGCCCGTAACGATAAGGCCAACGCCCCCTTTGGCACGTTCTTCATAAAAGACCGCCAACTTTTGCAGCCCTTCCTTATTTTCTTCTAAGCCAGTATGCATGGAGCCCATCAACACACGATTTTTGAGCTGAGTAAAACCAAGATCGAGAGGCTGAAACAGATTTGGGTACATGGTGACTTCACTTTGCTTCTTATTTAGATGGTCTGAGCAGAATACGCCCGCGCATTACAAAAATCAAACAAGCGTTTACATTTGTGCAACAACAATCAAAATTGCTGTTGTTTGCAAGGCTGTTGTTTGCCCCGATCAGATAACGTAGGATGTGATGTGTCGTGCGCTAATTTGCACGGAAAATCTGAAGCTTTGGAGTGATTTATCACTCCGTTGGTCTGGAGATACCATGAAATCACTGTTTCGTTTTGTTGGCCTGATTTTGAAAGGGATTTGGAAAGCTATCACCTTCATTCGGCTGGCACTGACTAACCTAATTTTCTTACTCAGTATTGGCATCATTTATTTTATTTATATCCATGCCGATGCCCCGCTACCGACCATGGATAAATCCTCTGCACTGGTACTCAATCTATCGGGTCCTATTGTGGAGCAAAGTACACATATCAACCCGATGGACTCTTTTACTGGTTCCGTGTTTGGTGAAGAGCTGCCACGCGAGAACGTGCTGTTTGATATTGTCGAGACCTTGCGTTATGCAAAAAATGATAACAATGTCACCGGGCTCGTTTTGGCGTTAGGTGACATGCCTGAAACCAATTTGACCAAGCTTCGCTACATCGCTAAAGCCATCAACGAATTCAAATCATCCGGTAAGCCGGTCTATGCCGTGGGTGATTTTTACAACCAGAGCCAATATTACTTGGCAAGCTATGCCGACAAAATTTACCTTGCTCCAGACGGCGCGGTGTTGCTGAAAGGCTATAGCGCCTATTCCATGTATTACAAAACTCTGCTTGAGAAACTCGATGTAACGACTCACGTCTTTCGGGTCGGCACTTACAAATCTGCGATTGAACCTTTTGTGCGTGATGACATGTCAGATGCAGCGCGTGAATCTGCGTCTCGTTGGTTAACTCAACTGTGGAGTGCGTATGTCGATGATGTCGCAGCCAATCGTCAAATTGCGATCAAAACACTCACGCCAAGCATGGATGAGTTTGTTGCTCAATTGAAAGAAGCCGGTGGTGATTTAGCGGCACTATCAAAACAAGTTGGCTTAGTCGATGAGCTAGCTACTCGCCAGCAAGTACGCCAAGCCTTAGCTGAAACGTTTGGTAGCGATGGCAAAGACAGCTATAACGCGGTCAGCTACTACGAATATAAAGCCAGCATTCAGCCAAACCCTCTTACTGATGCCAGCGATATTGCCGTAGTCGTCGCCAGTGGTGCGATTATGGATGGCTCTCAGCCACGCGGTACCGTGGGTGGTGATACATTAGCAGGATTACTGCGCGAAGCACGTAACGACAGCAATGTGAAAGCGGTCGTACTTCGTGTGGATAGCCCAGGAGGCAGCGCGTTTGCTTCCGAAGTGATCCGCAATGAAATCGAAGCACTGAAAGCCGCAGGTAAACCTGTTGTAGTTTCTATGTCTAGCCTTGCCGCTTCTGGTGGTTACTGGATTTCGATGAGTGCAGACAAAATTGTCGCGCAGCCGACCACACTAACAGGCTCAATTGGTATTTTCAGTGTGATCACCACCTTCGAAAAAGGCCTGAATAACCTTGGCATTTACACCGATGGTGTGGGCACTACACCATTCTCAGGACAAGGCGTTACCACTGGCCTGACTCAAGGAGCCAAAGATGCCATTCAACTGGGTATTGAGCATGGCTATCAGCGCTTTATTTCTTTGGTGGCAGAGAAACGTAGTATGACGGTAAAAGCGGTAGATGAAATTGCCCAAGGCCGTGTTTGGACAGCGCAAGATGCGCAAACCTTAGGCTTAGTCGATCAGCTTGGTGATTTTGATGATGCGGTACATTTGGCAGCGGACCTGGCACAGTTGGATCAATACAACCTTTACTGGGTTGAAGAACCACTCACACCAGCACAGCAGTTTTTACAAGACCTGCTTGGCGAAGTGCGTATTAGCTTAGGTTTAGATGTTTCGGCACTGTTGCCAAAATCACTGCAACCTTTGGCAACAGAGTGGCAACAACAAACGTCACTACTCAATCAATTGAATGATCCCAAAGGGCAGTACGCATTCTGTTTGCCCTGCCAAGTAGAATAGTCTACGAGGTCACAACCCTTGATATACCGAGGCGCTTTGCAAGAAGCGCCTCTTTTTATTGCAAGAGTTTTCGCTATAATCGCCGCTCTGTTCCCTACACTGAGTGATTTCTCGCTATGGCAAGAAAACATATTTATATCGCCTATACTGGCGGCACCATTGGCATGAAAAAATCGGATCACGGCTACGTCCCTGTTGCAGGGTTTATGGAAAAACAATTAGCCAGCATGCCTGAGTTTCACCGCCCTGAAATGCCTCTGTTTACTATCCACGAATATGATCCATTGATGGACTCTTCGGATATGACTCCTGCGGATTGGCAAATCATCGCTGATGATATCGCCGCCAACTACGACAACTACGATGGTTTTGTGATCCTCCACGGTACGGATACCATGGCTTACACTGCCTCAGCCCTGTCGTTCATGTTCGAAAACTTAGGCAAACCTGTAATTGTGACTGGTTCACAAATTCCGCTCGCAGATCTGCGTTCAGATGGTCAAGCCAACCTGCTCAATGCCCTACACATTGCCGCCAATTACCCCATCAATGAAGTCACCCTATTCTTCAATAATCGTTTGATGCGTGGCAACCGTAGCCGCAAATCACACGCCGATGGCTTTAGCGCTTTCAGCTCACCCAACCTGCCACCGCTGCTAGAAGCAGGTATCAATATTGAACTGAGTACCAATGTGAAAGTGGATGAAAAGCCGAATGGTGAATTCAAAGTCAACCCTATCACACCACAACCGATTGGGGTGATCACCATGTACCCGGGGATTTCTCATGAGGTGATCCGCAATACGCTATTGCAACCGGTCAATGCGATGATCCTGCTCACTTTCGGTGTCGGAAATGCACCACAAAATCCAGAGTTACTGGCTCAGCTAAAAGCAGCCTCAGAGCGTGGAGTGATTGTGGTGAACCTAACCCAATGCCTTGCGGGCAAAGTGAACATGGGGGGATACGCGACAGGTTGTGCGCTAGCAGACTCGGGGGTGATCAGTGGCTATGACATGACACCGGAAGCCGCTCTCGCCAAACTGCATTATCTGCTCAGCCAAGATCTTTCTTATGAAGAAGTGAAAGCAAAAATGCAGCAAGTTCTACGCGGTGAAATGACACTGTAATGATCGGTGGCAAAACGAAATTAGACCTAGTCAGTTAAGGTCATTGACAAATCTGCCTCGCACAAAGCGAGGCTTTTTTATGCACTCGGTTTATTTACTCGTTTTGGTTCGGATTGACACGCAGGATATCGTCTTCCCCTGCCGTAAAACGCTTTTTCAGCTCCGCTTTGGACTTAAAAACTACCTCACCACCAACGCCAACCGACATATGATCAGCTTCAATATTATGCTTAGATTGATACAACATCACAGCTTGCATACAGGAGTCTCGCTGCTGTTGTGAAAGTGGTGTACCCTCAGGCCACTTTCCCGTTTCCACGGCGTATAGTAAGCGCTGATAAGCTTCAGGCGTAATCGCATTAATTAATTGTTGAGTGTCCATAATCTCGTCCTACTCAAAGTGATGTGGCGTCAACATAACGAGCTAGCGTAATGCGTCAAGAACAGCTAAATAAATAAGTGTATTTGATCACAAGCCGATATCATGAATTTGACTAAAACGTTACTTATTCTCGCAAGCCTAGCACTATTGAATGGCTGTTTCGAGAATCGCAAAAACACAGAAAAGCTCTGTGCCGATAACCCCAATCTGCGCTGTGAACAGCTCAATATGGACGATGGGCAATGCCGCGTTCCAAGAACCGATCTGATTTGGCACCGCTTTGAAATATTGAAATCACCGAGCGATGAAAAAAGCATCAAAGAATACCATCTCGTCAGTGCTTATCGAAAATGCCTTGAACTTGCTTCGCAAATCCAAGCCATTGATCAAACCAAGTTGAAAGAAAACCGCTTCAAGGCTTTGGTCAATTCAGGCAAAGAACAAGAACGAATCGTGGCAGAATTAAAACAGTCAACGTCTCCGCAAGCACTCTATTTCTTGTGGAGTCAAATAGGCGACCGTAATGCACGACGTGCTTTCTTACAGTTAGAAGGAAAACCCGAGCTCGAAACCGCTGAGATGCAGTACGCCTTGGCGACCTTTTACACAGATCGCGATAAGCCCAAAACCATAGAACTGCTGCATAAGTCTCTGGAACTCGGTAATGGTAGACCAACGAACACCGAAATATTGAAAGCCTTAGCCAGCAACTACCATGTCCTACATGACAAAGAAAACGCTTATCTTTGGGCTATGGTTGGCAAAGATTTTGGTGTGCCAGTGGCTTCCGCCGAAGAACTAAAACGACTTTACGGTTTTAGCCAAGCGCAGTTTGCAGAACTAGATAAAACCGCCGATACCATAGTGAAAGCGATTCGTGCTGGCAAGTACACCAAAACCCTCATCCCTAACCGAATGAAGGATGAAAAATCTCAACAATAAGCGGGGAGTCTTTCACCGCTTTTTCACTTTTTGTTGAAAATTAACGACACAGAGTTAACACAAAATCGTAACCCAGTCGTCTTCGGGCCATCTTCAAAGACATGCCCAAGGTGACTATCACAAGCCGCACAACGGATCTCAGTGCGTACCATTCCGTGACTCATATCATTTAAATAACGTACTGCTCTCTCATCAACTGGCGCATCAAAACTTGGCCAACCACAGCCTGAATCGTATTTATTTGCTGAGCTGAATAATGGCGATTGGCAACAAGTACAGAGATAGAAGCCCGTTTCCTTATTGTGCAACAATTTGCCTGAATAAGGGGCTTCTGTTCCTTGCTGGCGACAAACATAATATTGTTCATCTGACAAGTGCTCACGCCAATATCCATCAGGCTTGAGCGAATTTTTGGATTCAAATTCCACTGTTTTTATTTCCTTGTTGATTAACCTTAGAGCAATCATTTTTTGCGAAACACTTGCCTAATATAGAGTTTGTGGCACATACTTTTTGACTCTATTTTGAGCAAGAATTTTTGATGTGAATTGGGCTTCGGCTCATTCACATACTACGTCAATTGGTCAGTATAAAAAGCAGGTTCAAGTTTAAAAGTTAATCAATTGCAAACGATTGTGAAAAAAAGCGACGCTTTTTTTTGACTTTAAACAAGTTAAGTCCGATTATCTGTTGCAGCTTTTAACTGGATTCTGTAATTTTACTACCAGTTATCTTTAATCAGAAATTAAGTTGTGGAGCAACTATAATGACTATCAAAGTAGGTATTAACGGTTTTGGCCGTATCGGTCGTTTCGTTTTCCGTGCAGCGCAAGAGCGCAATGACATCGAAGTTGTAGGTATCAACGACCTGATCGACGTAGATTACATGGCTTACATGCTGAAGTACGATTCAACTCACGGCCGTTTCAACGGTACTGTTGCAGTTGAAGGTGGAAACCTGATCGTAAACGGCAAAACTGTACGTGTAACTGCAGAACGTAACCCAGCTGACCTGAAATGGGGCGAAATCGGTGTTGACGTTGTTGCTGAAGCAACAGGTCTGTTCCTGACTGACGAAACTGCTCGTAAACACATCGAAGCTGGTGCGAAGAAAGTTGTTCTGACTGGTCCTTCAAAAGACAAGACGCCAATGTTCGTAATGGGCGTTAACCACAAGACTTACGCTGGTCAAGACATCGTTTCTAACGCTTCTTGTACTACTAACTGTCTGGCGCCTATCGCTAAAGTACTGAACGACAACTTCGGTATCGAGTCTGGCCTGATGACTACAGTTCACGCAACAACTGCAACTCAAAAAACAGTTGACGGTCCTTCAGCGAAAGACTGGCGCGGTGGCCGTGGTGCTTCTCAAAACATCATCCCATCTTCAACTGGTGCAGCTAAAGCAGTTGGCGTTGTTCTTCCAGAACTGAACGGCAAACTGACTGGTATGGCTTTCCGCGTACCAACTGCTAACGTTTCTGTAGTTGACCTGACTGTTAACCTGCAAAAAGCAGCGTCTTACGACGACATCAAAGCAGCAATGAAAGCAGCTTCTGAAGGCGAACTAGCTGGTATCCTAGGCTACACTGAAGATGCAGTAGTTTCTACTGACTTCAACGGTGACACTCGCACTTCTATCTTCGATGCTGACGCAGGTATCGCACTAACTGACAAGTTCGTTAAAGTTGTATCTTGGTACGACAACGAAATCGGTTACTCAAACAAAGTTCTTGATCTGATCGCTCACATCTCTAAGTAATGTGGTGATTAGCGAAGAAATTCGTTAGACAAAAAGGCGACTCTAGGTCGCCTTTTTGGTATCTGGGCTTTGGGTAACTCAGTGTTTTTACACTCGTCATTGACCCCATCTCAGATCAGGCTGAAACGCAGATTCAAGGAAACTAAGATGGATTTACACTCTCTGAACACCGTCGCCGTATTGTCTGATTGCGTCACTATTGCTCAGCAAGATCAGATCAAAATCGTGCGTGTGATACACGATAAAGCCAGTGCTGCTATCTCACTGCACGGCGGTCATGTCATCTCCTTTCAACCCAATGGCCAATCCGATCTCTTGTGGATGAGCTCAAAAGCCATTTTTGATGGTAAAGCAGCACTGCGTGGAGGGATTCCTGTCTGTTGGCCATGGTTTGGCCGTATAGCTGCACCAGCGCATGGTTTTGCACGGAATCAAGAATGGAAACTGGTTGAACACAGAGAAAATGATCAAGGTGTGATCGTGACTCTCGGTTTGCAAGCTACACCTGAGAGTTTGGCCATTTGGCCATATCAATTTGATGTGCGCTTACATGTAGAAATCAGTGAGAGCTTGAAAGTAACGCTTGATGTAACTAACACTGACGAAAAAGCATGGACATTCTCTGGTGCGCTACACACTTATCTGCACGTGGGCGATATACGTGAAACTCAAACTACAGGTGTAGGTGTAGAGTATCTTGATAGCCTGCAAGGGGATAAATCTTGCTCAAGTGATGGTCAACTAACGCTCATCGACACCATAGATCGTGTTTATACCCAGCCAGAAGCATTGATCCAAGTGCAAGATCCAACGCTAGCCAGAACATTGACGGTTGAAAATCAAGGTCATAACTCAGCGGTATTATGGAACCCTTGGCAACAAGGCACCCAATCAATGGCAGATATGAATGATGATGGTTACTTACACTTCTTGTGTGTGGAGTCGACGCTTCATGCTCCGTCACTGGCCCAAGGCAAAACACTTCAACCAGGGCAAACCCATCAGTTGAGCACACAGATCTCTAGCCATACGCATTAATTCCTTATCAAGCAGCGTGCATCTCGGGCAAGTTTGAACCGCCAATATAGCGCGACATCCACTCGAAAAGCGCTGCTTTTTCTACCCCTACATATACTGTGCAACAGCGTGAGATACACGACTCAGCGATATCATTCACATAACCATCATTTGGTTCATATTTTAGCCGTACCATGTCTTACTCTGCTCAGCACAATTGTGCTACATAATGCACAACGTCAGTCTGGTAAGGATACCTAATGAAAAACGGCCATATTTGTCTCGCAACCCTACTCTTATCTTCACTATTACAAGTCACTCACGCACAAGGTTTTCCGGATAAAAATCAACCAGGATGGGATATCACGCTAAGCCTTAACAGTTTTTACGTGCGCACTCAGTCACAAATGAACACCAATGATGACAATGCGATCACCAACAATTTGCAGCAGCCCGGACAAAGCACGTCTGACCTTTTTTTTGCCCCATTAGGGAATATCCAATACACCTTAGCTTCAGGACAAACTCGACTTTTTGCAGGGCAGAGTTCGGATCAAATTATTGAAGGGCAAC
Source organism: Vibrio sp. RC586 (assembly GCF_000176715.1). Classification (NCBI taxonomy): domain Bacteria; kingdom Pseudomonadati; phylum Pseudomonadota; class Gammaproteobacteria; order Vibrionales; family Vibrionaceae; genus Vibrio; species Vibrio sp. RC586. The sequence continues at coordinate 473,889 of NZ_ADBD01000013.1, forward strand.
TACAAGCAGAACTCGGCGTGACCCATAGATTGGATAGATTAGGTGAGATTACGCTGGCTTATTTTCCTTCCCTACCCGGTGTAAATGAAACGTGGCGTGACCCCTATCTTACGCAAACGGCAAGATCCGCTACTGACATTAGCGCACAAGGTGGACGCTTAGCTTATACCGCCCCTTTAGCCATTCCATTTACTCTGCGCTATGCCTATTTAGACTATCAAATCGATGAAGAACAAAGCGGCATAACATCAGGATTAAATAACGAAGCAACCACCCTGCTAAATCGCAATAGTGACTACCAAAGAGTTTCTGCGGAAGTAACTTTACCCTTTGGTCGATCTTGGTCTTTAGTACCGAAGATAAGTTATACCCAACGTAATGCCCAAGGAGATGCGTTTGATTTTACCGCCTTCGATTATCAACTTGGATTCAACGCTTTTGCTGGTCCTCAGGCGTTGTTTTTAACCCTTAGCTATGGTCAAGAGGATTACAATACTGCACACCCAATTTTTACAACAGCAAGAGATGCTGACCGCTGGAGTGCGTTTGCACTTTATGTCTACCATGCCCCCTTTGGCTGGAACAACATGGCAATCAATGCAATAGCAAGCATCAGTGAAACAGACGATGCGGTTAGCTTTTTCGATCAACAATCAGCTCTACTTTCCGCTGGTATTGCATTTAATTTCTAAACTTTGAAAGTGAATTTCGGCCGCCTACTTGTCAGGCGGCCTCTCGCTGCTTAGCAAATCGCCATTAGCTAATCAATAACCGATCCTTGCCTTTTTATTTCATGCTCTAGCCGCTAAACTTACGCCTCTATTTTGTTGATTGAGGCCACCATGACCTTCTTGTGCCCGCTTTGTGAGCATCCCCTAACGCTTAACCAAAACACTTACACCTGCGTCAATCGTCATCAATTTGATGTAGCGAAAGAGGGATACGTCAATCTGATGCCTGTTCAGCACAAGCGCTCAAAAGATCCCGGCGACAATAAAGAAATGACTCAAGCACGTCGTCGTTTTTTGCAAACGGGCCATTACGCACCAATGCGTGAAAAAGTCACGGAATTATGCCAAAAACATTTAGCTGACCACCAGCAAACGCTACTTGATATCGGCTGTGGTGAAGGCTACTACACCGATTTTTTTGCCAAAGCACTACGCCAGCAAGACAGTGAAGCAATGACTTTTGGGCTCGATATTTCCAAAATTGCTATTCGTTACGCTGCAAAACGTTATCCAGAATGCCAATTTACAGTAGCATCTAGCCATCGCCTCCCTTTTGCTGAGCAGAGTCTGGACGGCGTGATCCGCATTTACGCACCATGCAAAGACACCGAATTGGAACGTTGTGTAAAAGTGGGAGGCGTGGTGATAACCGTCACTCCTGCAGCGCGCCATCTGTTTCAATTTAAACAAGGTATCTACGATCAGGTGCGCTTGCATGAAGAACTACCAGAAAACCTATCGGGCTTTGAATTGGTTGAAGAATGCAAACTCCACTACACCATGGCACTCAATGGCTCAGAAGCTGCCGACTTGCTGCAAATGACTCCGTTCGCATGGCGTGCCAGCGATGATTTTAAAAATCGAGTTAGCCAAAGTGACAGTTTCGAGTGTGAAGCTGACTTCATGCTGCGCGTTTACCGAAGAAAGTAGCCGTGCAAAGTAACGATGACTTTCCCGTACTCACTGCCTCAATAAGTGCTACTCAAAAAGCTCATCAAGTTGAAGCAACCAAGCCATTGAAAATGCACGATACAGATCTCGTTTAAGAAAAAATCACACTCCTAAGCCATCAACAACTCAAAATCGGCATAGCATTTGCTTGCCTGTTTTTCACACGTAATGTGTAAAAAACACGCAAGTTTTTTTGTTTGTGGTCGATATAGATTCAGAGAATAACTTAGGAGAGATGTATGAACCCAATAGGCGCAGGATCTGTGCATACATTGCCATCCACCCAAACGGTGAAACCTCAAGCATCTGCTAAGCCTGAGACAGCGCCTGCCCCACTGAAAGTGGAGCAAAACAAGGTCACTTTATCGGCTGAAGGCAAAGCCTTACTTGCCGCTTTGCAAGAGATTGAGAAAGAAGGTAAAGCGTTGGAAAATAAAGACAAAACCGTAAGTGATAAAATGGAATCTTTCACTTATGGCGCTTTAGGAATGGATCATCCCGACAAAATTAAAGAGGAGGATGACGCCTCATACTCTGCGGGGCAATATCTTTCCGCAGCGGCAACCGTTGGTGGCATACTTTTAGCCCTGTTATAAGATGCGACCTTGCGCGACAGTGATACTTCTACCTGATACTTCTGCCATAGAGAATGAAAGTCGATTGACTCTAGAGGAAAAAATCACCAAGATGCTTGGTTTTTAACTCCTGAGTAGATCGACTTTATGTGTGAAATTTTTGCCAACCAACCTAAAGAAAACTACCAATTTATCACTCGCTCTGTCCGCATCGATGGCCATGCTACAAGTGTCAAGTTAGAAGCCAGTTTCTGGAAAATACTAGAAGAAATTGCCCATAATCAAGCCATGTCTCTCCCGCGTTTCATTAGTCTCATTTATCGTGAAGCACTCGAATACACGGGGGATATCACCAATTTTGCCTCATTGCTACGTTGCGCTTGCCTGATTTATTTACGAGATCCTACTGATGTGATGACACATGTTCGGCATCAACTCTTAGCCAACCCAACCGCCATAGCTTAATTGCCGCGCAATTAAGACTTGGGATTGTCGTACTCACGTACTACCACCCACAGAGTGAAGATGATTAGTCTGTCCACCTATTTGTTGGAGGAAACATGACTAAACTGATCCACACCATGCTGCGTGTTCACAACTTAGAACGCTCAATTGATTTTTACCAACAAGCACTACAACTTGAAGTTTGCGCACAATACGTTTTCGACACATTTACTCTTACCTACCTAGGTAACAAGCAGACTGAAGTAGAACTAGAGCTCACGTTCAACCACAATCAGCCGGAACCTTATCTTCTAGGTAATGCTTATGGGCACATTGCCGTCAGCGTATCAGATATTGATACAACACACCGGCAGCTCTCCGAGAAAGGCTTACAACCCAGCGATATAAAGGTGTTGGATCACCATGAACAACATCTCGCAACTTTCTTTTTTCTTACTGATCCAGATGGTTACAAAATTGAGTTTTTGCAACGTCAGGGCCGCTATTTATAACAACAGAGGACATAACCTTGATCCATTTAACCGCAACATTGCACGCTAAAGCTGACCACAAACAAACCGTTCGCCAATTGGCGCAAGAAATGCTAGCACCAACCCGCCAAGAGCAGGGCTGCATGCGTTACGAACTTTTTGAACAACAAGCAACAGAAGGCATGTTTTTATTCCAAGAACAATTTGTTGATCAAGCCGCTTTTGACAACCATTGCCAAAGCGAACACTTTCAAAAATTCATTGCCGCTCTAGATGGCTTACTGGCAGAGGAACCCGTCCTGCAGTTTTATTCAGCACTAAACTAAAAATAGAAAAGGCACTTCAAGAGTGCCTTTTGTCCATTTCATATTGCAATTATTTGGCCGTTCAGGAAAGCACTTCCCTCAACCGCTCTTGAGCCACTTGCACTAACAGATCCGGCTGAAACTTGGAGATAAATCGGTTACACCCCACTTTTTGCACCATAGCTTCATTAAAATTACCACTGAGTGAGGTATTGAGGGCGATGTATAAATCTTTCATTCGCGGATCATTGCGGATTTCATGAGTTAACTTGTAACCATCCATCTCTGGCATTTCTGCATCCGTAATCATCATCAGCAGTTCTTTATAGATATTTTTACCTTGATCACACCATGACTTGAGCAGCAACAAGGCTTCTAATCCATCACGACACTCAATGATGTTCAAACCAAGCTGTGACAGCGTGTCTTTGACTTGATTTCTCGCCGTTGACGAATCATCCACAATCAATACGGTACGCCCCGTCATATCATTAAGTAATTCATGATCCAGCACTTCTTCAGAGATAGAAACATCGTAGTGGACTATCTCGGCCAATACTTTCTCAACATCAATAATTTCAACAATATGGGTATTGTCTTGTTCTTTGACATGCGTGATTGCCGTTAAGTAATTTGACCTCCCAGCCGTTTTAGGTGGGGGTTGAATCTCTGTCCAGGCGGTATTGATAATATTACGCACCTGCCCAACCAAAAATCCCTGAACAGTACGGTTATATTCAGTAATGATCAGATTTTCTTCCGTATCTTGAGCACGGCGGGGAGGAAAACCTATTGCAGAGCGTAAATCAATCACAGGCACTGGCTCACCACGTAACGATGCCACACCAGTAATATGAGGATGTGCGCCTGGCATTTTCGTTAAAAGAGGTACTTTGATGACCTCTTTGACTTTAAAAACGTTTATCGCAAAAACTTGGCGACTATTGAGGCTAAAAAGTAAAAGCTCCAATCGGTTTTCGCCGACCAGATTCGTCCGCTGGTCTACCGTGTTCAAAACACCTGACATACGAAATCCCGTTAAATAAATACCTTGGTGACAGTATAGTCCCAAAGTATGAATGTAAATGTAAGTAAGGTTGAATTTCTTACGATTCCAGTGATCAATTAACCTTCGACCACTTTCATTAAGAGTAGACCATCATAGAGCGCCTGCTTAATCAAAGCGGCACCTGGCATTGTAGCTTGCTTGTAAAAACGAGATTCCACTAGCTGTAAGTCTTGATGGTAGACAGGTAAACTTTGTTCGCGAATACACTGTTCAATTGAAGGGTATAAAACAGCCTTAGCTTGGTTAATTACTCCTCCAATCAACACTTTATCAGGGTTAAACAGGTTAATCACAATCGCGATAGCCACCCCTAAATAACGACCGAGTTGCTGAATAACATCAACCGCTAATGGATCGCCATCAGCCGCGGCTGCACAAATATCCTCAATCGAAATATCTTCAATGGCAGCAAGGCAGCTCGGTTCTCCTGCCATAATTCTCGCTTTAACTTGATCGCGAATAGCTTGTGATGAGGCCACGGTTTCTAAACAACCAGAGTTACCGCAGTGGCAGCGCTTACCTTTAGGATCGATCTGGATATGCCCAAGCTCACCTATGTTGCCATTCCGACCTTGTAACACACGGCCATCAAGCACAATGCCCGCCCCCAATCCATGATGAATAGAGATTAGCACTGAGTTATCAACATCTTGTGAATGACCAAATAGCTTTTCAGCCAAAGCCCAAGCTCGAGTATCATTGGCGACAAACACCGGCAAACCGGTAGCTTTATAGATTTCAGGTCCTAGAGCTAAGTTTTTCACATTGTAGTGAGGCATTTGTAACACAATGCCCTGTTCTGAATTGACCAATCCAGGCAAAGTAATTGCAATACTGGTTACACGATCTAGCTGCGCCGCATAGGTCTGAAAAAATTCTTCAATTTCGAACAGTAATCGAGCAAGGACATCTTCTTGATCGATTTCATGAATATCTATTTTGGTATCGATCAGTACTTCACCGCCCAATTCGTGCAAAGCAATCGTGAGATAGCCACGACCTAGGCGCATCGATAGAAATTGCCATCCCATATTGTTGGTTTGTAGCCCAACAGCTGGGCGGCCGCGACTGGTGGCCTCTTGAACTGTGGTTTCATGAATCAAATGGGCATCAATCAATTCACGAGTAATTTTGGTGATACTCGCAGGCGCAAGTTCACTCTCCTTCGACAAATCGATGCGAGAGATTGGCCCTTTTTGATCGATCAGTTTGTATACGCGGCCCGCATTGATCTGTTTGATGTGATCAATATGGCCGGGTTGAGCCATGTACATGCGGCGCTCCGAAATTCAACAACAAACCAATTTTTTTACTTTGCGAAGTAATTGTGAAGCGCTTTGTCAGATAGGCGTGACAAATATCACGCATATCCCTAGAAGTTTGTGTTTTCTATCCAATAATTTGTCTTTATTTCCCTATGACCTTGATTCGCACGGTATACCAAAACAAGGAGTTCCCACATCAAAGGAGCAATACCTCCCCTAAAAACATTAGGCACACCAAAAACGATCTAATCTCTCTGAGTCACTATACTTAACGCATAACTCGCCCCATGGTCACGTCTAAGGAACCTTGATATGAGCTCAACTCTACGCAGAACCAAAATCGTCACTACCTTAGGTCCATCCACCGAAAGCCCTGAAATGCTTGAAGCCATTATCCGCGCAGGTGCCAATGTGGTAAGAATGAACTTCTCTCACGGTACACCAGAGGATCATAAAAATCGTGCCAAAAGAGTACGAGAGATCGCCGCAAAATTAGGGCGTCACGTGGCGTTACTCGGAGATTTACAAGGTCCAAAAATTCGGGTGTCGACCTTTAAAGATGGAAAAATCACCCTCAATGAAGGAGAAAAATTCATCCTTGATGCCGATTTGGCAAAAGGAGAAGGCACTGTTGAAAGTGTTGGCATCGATTATAAAAAATTACCGCAAGATGTTCATCGGGACGATATCCTGTTACTGGATGATGGCCGAGTACAGCTACAAGTCATGCAGGTAGAAGCGAATAAAATCCACACTAAAGTGTTGGTTGGTGGCCCGCTCTCCAATAATAAAGGGATCAACAAAAAAGGCGGCGGATTATCGGCAGATGCGTTAACCGAAAAAGATAAAAATGACATTCGATTAGCTGCCGAAATTCAAGTGGAATATTTAGCGGTTTCTTTTCCTCGTAATGGAGAGGATATGAAATATGCGAGACGCCTTGCACAAGAAGCTGGGCTTCATGCACGCATGGTCGCCAAAGTCGAGCGTGCGGAAACGGTATCTTGTGATGAAAATATTGATGATATTGTACAAGCTTCCGATGTAATCATGGTCGCAAGGGGTGATCTTGGGGTAGAAATTGGCGACCCTGAGTTGATTGCTGTACAAAAAAAACTGATTTCTCGCGCCAAACGCCTCAATCGCGTGGTGATTACGGCTACTCAAATGATGGAATCGATGATCAATAACCCTATGCCAACCCGAGCCGAAGTTATGGATGTGGCCAATGCCGTCCTTGATGGCACTGATGCAGTCATGCTTTCAGGAGAAACCGCGGCAGGGAAATACCCCGTAGAAACGGTCAAAGCCATGGCAGAAGTCTGCGTTGGGGCAGAAAAAATGATTGAGTCAAATGAGCAAACCTATCGCATCAAAAGTGTCTTTCTCACAGCAGAAGAAGCGATTGCTATGTCGACCATTTATGCGGCTAACCACCTTAAAGGGGTTAAAGCCATGGTCACACTCACCGAATCAGGCCGTACCGCATTAATGACATCTAGACTCAACTCTGTATTCCCCATTTTTGCGATGTCAGCCAATCAAGCGACGCTCAATCGCTGTGCCTTGTTACGAGGGGTGATTCCGTTCTATTTTGACACTAAGCAAGCCAGCGGCTTAGAAGTCGCAATTGCTGCACTTGATGCTTTAAAAGAGCGAAAAATGCTAGAAGAAGGCGATCTTGTGATCATTACCCAAGGTGACATGATGGGGGTTGAGGGTTCAACCAACTGTATGCGTATCTTACCTGTTTACTAATCGGGAATGGATTAGTCATTAATCCATTAGAGAAGAAGGTCCCTGCGCCTTCTTCTCTAAACCTAGGGGAGGAATACTGTTTGGACATAATCGCTTGCGTAATTCATCCGCCTCACTGTACACCTTTAAAAAATGGTATCCCGCTTTTAAGCCAATTTCATAATCATGCAGCAGATCGTCAGAAGAGCTGAGCAACGAATTCGAGCGTAGTGGTTCACTCGGCATGATCTGTGCGATGAAAGTATCATCGTGATGGGCATCAAGAAAATCGCATGTCAAAGCATAGGTCTGGTAATGCACCATCAATAAATCGGCCAAACCAGCATCAAATTTACTCCCTAACAAATGACTGAGACGGTAAATATCATCAGCACCGAATAACCAACGGCCACCATTCAGTGCATCTAAATGTTTTTGCTCTTTTTTTTGCTCTCTCGCACGTAATTTTTGCTGCTGGAAAAACTCACTCCACTCATGTCGCCAGCCCATCCACTTATGCTGTAGTTGCTGCTGAAGATGATTTAATGGCTCTTTTAGCCAATGTGAAGACTCTGCATTTGTGGCTAATTCCGTGTTGGCATGTGGCTCTACAAATTCCGTTCGAATCACAGTAATAAAACGCGCTTCTTTACGCCAAGCTTCCTGCACTGGAATCGATGCCGAAACTCCTCCATCAATGTAATTTTTACCTCTTAACTGAATAGGCTCAGGACAAAGCTCAGGGATTGCGCACGTTGCCAACAATACTTGCTGCCAGTCAACTCCCAGCATAGGGAAATACACATCTTTCAGATCATCGGCGGAAGTCACTGCCGCATACGCTTTACGCTGACCTAGTACTTGACGCGCCATTCCTAAATCTAAGCGATAAGGGTATTCACTGATACAATCCAGTGCCCACTGCATATTCATGTACTGCTTACGACGAATGTAGCTAAACAGATGAAAAAATTCAGGGCGAGTAGTCAATTCTAAAATGAAAGCTTTACCCAACCCCGCTTGTCGAGAAAGGTAAGCACATAAATTTAAAGCTCCAGCAGAAGTCCCGTAAAATTCATGGTAGGGATCAAAATTCGACATAAGGAAAGCATCCAATACACCCGCAGTAAAGATGCCACGTTGGCCACCACCTTGAGCAACCAGAGCATGTTTACCACCAATGTATTTGGCTAAACGCTGAGTATCCAGCTCAGTCCTTGCATCAGAAACAACGCCACCACTCTTCATATGCAGGACACCTAAAGCTAATGTGTAATCGCGATTATTCCAAAGCAAACTAGAGCGGAGAGTGTGATCACAACAATAGATAGTGCAAACTTAAGATCTTGTTCCATGTTAACCTCCTTGGCCACATAACAAAGTAATAACATCTGTGTGAAGTATCTTCAAGATTTGCTGATTTATTGTGCACGGATATGCAGTTACTATCACAATGCCTCCTATCATCAATAACTTGGCTAGGATCTTAAGATGCGTCATATATACATCTTCACTATCAATGCATTACTTCTATTTTTCGCCCCTATTTCCGCTGCAGAATGGATGGTAACCCCCTTCATTGGCTACACACTAGGTGGAGATGTCATTGCTCAAACTGGCAATAAATACAATTTAGAAAGCTCTGGCAATTATGCTGTCGCTATCGAGGTGCCGTATGACAAAGGTCGGATTGGACTATTTTATTCAGCGCAGCCAACCCAAGTGGAAACACTGATCAGCCAAGATGCGAATATCCACTACCTGCATTTTCAAAGCAGCATCTACTATCCGACTTCGGATAAATTCTCTTCTTTCATCGGCCTAGGGATTGGTGGGGCATATACTGACGTTGAATGGGCTGATAAGAAATATGGCTTTTCAGCCACGGCTTTTGGTGGGGTTGAGTACAAAATCGCATCAAATATTGCTTTTAATGCCCAGCTACGTTGGTTAGGCACTATGGTAGATAACGACTCAAGCGCCATTTGTACTCTACCGTCTTCAGAAAGCTGCATCATAAAGTTTAAATCAGATTGGCTTAATCAAGGCTCTGCTCATATTGGGGTCACTATACGTTTCTAAGCCTAAGTTTTAACAATGCCGCAAAACAGGACATATCTTCTAAGGAGTGGCTACTTTTTAGACAGACACTCTTTAGGTGATATTAGATAGTTCTATCAGCGATGGAGTAGGCATTCAGTCACTTACGCTGCATTTACTCACAATTAAGTCATATTCTTCGACAAAAGCTATCGACAACAAAGAATACAACTCGGGATTAACAACAAACTAACAGATATAATCTATTGCCACCCACAACAGAAAACGGTAGTCTCGAATCATTGCGTAGCTGATTATTTCAGTTTTCGCAAACACACATCGCATAACTAAGAATTAAATCCTGGGTTTTCGCTCAGCACCCAATATATATAACTAACTTTTTGCAGAATCATGGATGATAGAGCAAAGGTTGGCCAGAAAAAGTACTGGTGACTTTCACTTTTCTCATCTTTGAATTCAGCGATCGCTGACGAAAGCTTCATACCCTAGGACATCACAAGGAGTTGTATATGAAGCGAGAACAGTGGGGATCCCGTGTTGGATTCGTATTAGCCGCAGTAGGCTCAGCTATTGGGCTGGGCAACATCTGGCGTTTCCCTTATATGGCATATGAAAATGGTGGGGGGGCCTTTTTTATTCCTTACCTTTTTGCCATGGTCACAGCGGGTATCCCATTCATGATCCTAGAGTTCAGTATGGGTCAAAAAAATCGTGGTTCAGCTCCCACCACTCTTGCCAAAATCCATTCTAAATTCGAGTGGCTAGGTTGGTTTCAAGTCGGTATCGCGGCCGTGATTGCCGTGTATTATGTCGCGGTGATTGGTTGGGCGATCTCTTATTTTGGAATGTCATTCACTCAAAGCTGGGGCAGCGACACTAATGCTTTCTTCTTTAGTGAATATCTGAAGCTAGGTGATAATTCCCCAACCAACTTAGGTAGCATTCAGTGGCACATCGCGTTTGCAATGCTGATCGCATGGATAATTACTTATGCCGCAATTGTCGGTGGGGTAAAAAAAGGGATTGAACGTGCATCTAAAATCATGATGCCAATCCTGTTTGTTATGGTGCTCATCCTCATCGCTCGTATGATTTTCCTACCCGGAGCTCTGGATGGGGTGAACTATATGTTCCAACCTGACTTCAGTAAGATTTGGGACGTGAAAGTTTGGGCGGCAGCCTACGGGCAAATTTTCTTCACGCTGAGCATTGGCTTCGCAATTATGCTGGCTTATTCAAGCTATCTACCAGAGAAGTCAGACATCACCAATAACGCGTTTATGACCGTATTGATCAACTGTGGCTTCTCTATCTTAGCCGGTATTATGATCTTCTCTGTTTTGGGTTATATGGCTCAAGAGCAAGGAAAACCATTGACTGAAGTGGTTTCAGCAGGTGTTGGTCTTGCGTTTGTTACGTTACCCGCCGCGATTAATCTACTTCCAATCCCTTACATCCTTGGTCCATTGTTCTTCTTGGCTCTTGTGGTTGCAGGCTTAAGCTCACACATTTCGATCATGGAAGCCGTCACCTCAGCCATTATTGACAAACTGGGTTGGAGCCGTAAAAAAGCCGCAAATATTGTTATAGGTACAGGTGTTTTAGTCTCAATGGCATTTGCGACCAATGGTGGCTTGTTATTGTTGGATCTAGTGGATCATTTCGCCAACAACGTTGGCATTATGGCAAGCTGTTTGGTGGAGTTAATCCTAATGACTTGGCTACTAAAAATCTCTGATGCACGTAAATATGTAAACAGCATTTCTGATTTCAGTGTGGGAGTTTGGTTTGATATTTGCCTACGCTTCGTCTCGCCAGTTATCTTGGCAATTATCGTGGCAACTAAACTGCAGACACTCTTCACTGAAGGCTATGGCGGTTACGATTTAACATTGGGTTGGGCGATCATTATCGCACTGCTGGTAATTGGAGTTTTCATCAACGCAGGTTCTCGCAAGGAGGCACACTAATGACACTCAGTGCAATTATTATGATGATCATTGGTCTTGGTATCACATGGGGTGGCGCCGCCATCTGTATCAAAAAAGCAATGGATAAATAATCCACATCCATAATGCGAAAAGGCCAGCTACAGACTGGCCTTTTCATTTTAGAAACGGTAGATGACTCCAAGCGCAGCACCTAATTGCAATTCGGCCCCACGGTAAAAGTTCACTTGTGGATTCAACTGGCCATAGATACCCACATTAGGCGCAACCGCCCAATCGAGACCAATCGGGACTCTAACTCCAAATTCATCTTCCCACTCAGCCCATGCACCCGCACCGACATACCAGTCGATGGACATCTGTGGTGAGGATAAGTCTCCTCGTTTGAACAGATAATCTGCCGCAATACCGTCATTACCAACAGTTAGCCGATATTGTTGCCCCAATTCAACAACTGCGCTAAGCCCTTGATCAAAAGCCATCCCAATCGCAACATCATTAGCCTTGGCAACGGTAATATTTGAAATGCATAACGCACCTAAAGCGATAAATTGAAACTTCACAATACATTCCCAAAAGTGATAGATAAGATGAACTGCTAATCTATTGCACTATCAAAAAAGGATGTCAGCCTGATGTCAACCGCAGTATGACCTCTGCAAAGAAAATGAAAACAGTACCTCATACTTACAATGAAGAACTTACTCCGAAACGTCATTCACCGGCACTATCGCACCATCAAGTTTTTCAATAACAAAGAGTCATTACTACCAGTGGTGATGGTTAATGAATGGCAATAAAAAAGGAGACCAACGGTCTCCTTTTCTCTAGGGGGAGGAATAAGATTAACCGTGGTTACGGATCCACTCATCCATTTCAGTTTTGAGGTTATCTGACTTGGTACCAAAGATGGCTTGAACACCGCCAGACACCATCACAACACCTGCAGCACCTAGCTTTTTCAGTTTGTCCTGATCAACCAGAGCAGTATCTGCAACGGAAACACGTAGACGAGTAATACACGCATCTAGGTTAGTGATGTTCGCTTTGCCACCAAAGGCCGCAACCAAATCACCCGCGAGTTCATTACCACTTGTTGCTGTATTACTTGTACTTTCATCTTCACGACCTGGTGTTTTCAGGTTCAAAGTACGAATTACGAAGGTGAATACTACATAGTAAAGAACAGCATAGCCGATGCCCAAACCAACCAACAGCAGCATATTTTCTGCACGTGGAGATTGAACAACGAAATCGATGAAGCCGTTAGAGAAGGTATGACCGTGAACCACACCCAATGCGTTAGTCAGAACGTAAGCCAGACCTGCCAATACTGCGTGCACTGCGTACAACACTGGAGCAACGAACAAGAATGCGAATTCGATTGGCTCAGTAATACCCGTTAGGAATGAGGTCAGAGCTGCAGAAGCCATGATACCCATTACTTTGGCGCGATTCTCAGGTTTTGCACAGTGAGCAATAGCAAATGCTGCTGCTGGCAGACCGAACATTTTGAATAGATAGCCACCAGCCAATTGGCCAAAACCGTTGCCTGCCGCACGAGATGCGTCATCCGCAGTTAGGAAACAAGTCATGATGCCGTGTACTGTTTCACCCGCACCGTTTACACAAGTACCAGCTTGGTAGAAGAAAGGTACGTTCCAAATGTGATGCAGGCCAAATGGGATCAGTGAACGCTCAACGATACCGTAGATACCAAATGCTGTTACAGGATCTTGGTTTGCCGCCCAGTCAGAGAAAGTGGCGATCGCAGAACCGATTGGCGGCCAAATGAATGACAGAACCACACCCAGTGCAATCGAAATAAAACCAGTGATGATTGGAACAGCACGTTTACCGGCAAAGAAGCCCAGGTATTCTGGCAGTTGAATTTTGTAGAAACGGTTGAATGACCAAGCTGCAACGCCACCCGCTAAAATACCACCCAGTACACCTGTCTCGATGCTTGCTACACCCATTACGGTTGCCATTACTTTCAAAGTAGCAACCATGATGCCGTAACCAACGATAGCAGACAGACCAGATACACCATCGTTGTTAGTAAAGCCTAGGGCAACACCGACCGCAAACAGCAATGGCATTTGACCGAAGACTGAACCACCTGCTTGCTCCATAAGATTCGATACAACTTCTGGCAACCAGCTAAAATTAGCAGCGCCGACACCCAGCAAAATACCGGCGACAGGCAATACTGATACTGGAAGCATCAGAGCCTTACCGACCTTTTGCAGAGTCGCAAAAGCGTTCTTAAACATGTTTATGCTCCTGATTAAATTATTAGAATAGCTGGGACTAACGACATACCCCCGTAGCCTAAATGTTAGTACCCAGTGAAAATGTAACCACTTTTTGCATTATATTTTCCGGCTCTAAATATATCTTGATACCCCTCAAATTTTCCAGTTTGAGATGAAATTAAGTTTCAAATTACTAATTAGATCACAATCGGAGAGAATTCATTTTCAACTAAAAAATGAATCTAATTATATGTTTTTTATAAAATAAATTATTGATGGCATTAATTTTACTAGGTAAATAAAATCGATCTAGATGTTATTTTTAGTAACAAAATTACAATCCAGCCAATTCAGCTCTATTTTTCAACAAATAGTGTAAACACTTAGCTAATCTGCGACTTAATATTTAATTGACGAATAAAAAAGCGAGCATCTGCTCGCTTTTTTATCTATTTAGGATTTTTATCGCAAAAAAAGATTTCTAAAGTTTTCTGTGGTTTGAAATGCAACTTCAGTCAGTGAAACACCTTTTAACTGGGCAATATAAGCCGCAACTTCTACGACATAAGCAGGCTGATTTTCTTTACCTCTATGTGGAACAGGAGCCAAATATGGAGAATCGGTCTCGATCAATAAACGATCTAAAGGTAAAGCTTTTACAACCTCTTTTAGTTCTGTGGCTTGCCGAAAAGTCACAATGCCTGAAATCGAGATATAAAAACCAAGCTCCATCGCCGCCTGTGCAAAACGCAAGTCTTCGGTAAAGCAGTGAATCACACCGCCACATCGTTCAGCATGCCCTTCTCTGAGCAGTTGCAAAGTATCTTGCTGGGCATTGCGAGTGTGAATAATGAGCGGTTTATTGCACGTAACTGCCGTTTCAATCTGCTGCTGAAAACGCAATTTCTGTAAGTCTGCCGTCTCCGGTTGGTAATGATAATCTAACCCCGTTTCACCTATCGCAACCACTTTAGGATGCTGCACATATTGGTGAAAAAGATCGAGAGAAAAGTCACTCTCCACATCCAGCGGATGAACACCACAAGAAGCATACACTTCAGGATAAGGTTCAATCAGTTGCAACATGTTAGGGAATGAGTCGAGTGTGACGCCGACTGACAATAGCAGCTCGACTTTCGACTGACGCGCTTTCTCAATCACGTCATTTACATCGACATGCAGCTCTTGGTAATCCAATTTGTCGAGATGACAATGTGAATCTACAAACATGTTTCCTCAGTAATAAATTGATAAAACCATTGCAACAACAGTAGTTCAGTATTCAAGCCAGTAAACTGGTTGAACTGCTCAATCAACGCCTCTAAAGCGGAAGTCTGTGCATAGAGTTTAGAGTAGGTAAATCTCTTCGCTAGTGATGAACTCACAGGCATGAAATAGTCTTGTTGTACCCCAAACTGGATTTTTTGTGCATCAGCAAGGGCACACCATATCCAATAAAGATGAGTCATTAAGTCTACGTTAATCAGAGAAATACACTTTAATTGCGCATTGGCATCGCCGCTCATCGCGGCATTTAAATGTGTTTCTATCTCGCGATACTTATCCACACCGCTCTCAAGCATAAATGCACGAGTCTTAATTGGTGAGTCAGCACAAAGGTGCAAAGCGTAAGCTGGGGCTTCAATCCCCTGCTCTTTTAACCATTGCAAGACCAACGCTGTTGAAGGTGCTGGCACTACCATTCTTTGACAACGACTTACAATCGTTGGTAACAGATAATTGATTCGCGAAGTGACTAGGATAAAGAGACAATGAGGCGCGGGCTCTTCAAGGGTTTTCAGAAGCGCATTTGCTGCCGATTCATTCATCGCATCGGCAGGATCAATGACCATCAAGCGATAGCCTGAGAGTTGTGATGACTCCTGAGCAATGCGGTTAATATGCCGAATTTGCTCAACCGTAATCGATTTACCCACCTTTTCAGGTTTAATGACATGATAATCAGGATGAGTTCCCGCCTGCATCAAACCACAGCTATGGCAGAAACCACAGGGTTCACTGTCGCTGCTCGTACACATTAAGGTACGGGCCATCTGCTCAAGCAAGCTTTCAATTCCTACACCATCAGGGGCTTGAATCAAGGTTGCAGATAACATGTTCCCAGCAGCTAACGCGGCTTGCCACGGCAACCAAACTGGAGCTAACCAAGGGTACAGCGAATTTATGTTAGACATAGTCAACACGGTTTAGCCAATCTTCAAGTGCCGTACGAATATCTTTCGAGACTTGCTCAATGGACTGCTCCGCATCGACCCAAATCACTGTATCGTCACACTCTGCCAATTCGAGATAACGCTGACGTGCACGCTCAAAAAAGCTTATATCCATTTTCTCTATGCGATCTAGCTCCCCACGTCCACGGGCACGCTCTAACCCCACTTTAGGATCAATATCCAAATACAAGGTGAGGTCAGGTTTAAAATCACCCAACGCGGTTTGTTTAAGGTTTTGCATCGTGCTTAGTGCAATCTGTCTTCCACCACCTTGATACGCTTGGGAAGACATATCATGGCGGTCCCCAACCACCCAAAAGCCTTGCGCTAACGCTGGTTTAATCACATTTTCAACCAATTGAACCCGTGCTGCGTACACCAATAATAACTCAGTAATGTCTTGTAGCTCTTCACCAGGGTGATCTTCTTTCACTAAAGCTCGCAGTTTTTCCGCTAGCACTGTGCCCCCCGGCTCACGGGTGCGTGTGATTTGCTCGATACCGTGCTGGTGCAAGGTCTCCACGATAACTTGAATGGCCGTACTTTTGCCTGCCCCTTCAAGCCCTTCTATTACGATAAATTTTGCGTTCATTGTTTCGTTCTAAGTTTTTTGAGATAAGCACGCACAGCACGATTGTGATCTGCGAGTGTTTTAGAGAAATTGTGTCCGCCTTCACCACTCGCCACAAAGTAAAGATAGTCACTTTGCTCTGGGTTTAATGCAGCATAGATAGATGCTTCGCCGGGCATCGCAATAGGCGTCGGCGGCAAACCGTTGATCACATAAGTGTTATAAGGAGTGCGGGCACGCAGATCTTTCTTACGGATATTACCATCGTACGTTTCACCCATACCGTAAATCACCGTTGGATCCGTTTGTAAACGCATACGCTTATTCAATCGATTAATGAATACCGCTGCAATACGCTCTCTTTCTTCCGCTATCGAAGTCTCTTTTTCGATGATCGAGGCCAGAATCAACGCTTCATAAGGAGTTTGGATTGGTAAACCCTCTTGGCGGTGTTCCCACGTCACTTGTAGAAACTTTTCTAATTTTTGATTGGCTCGCTTCAGGATCTCAATATCGCTCGTACCCTTAGTGAAGTGGTACGTTTCAGCGAGGAACAGCCCCTCCAGCTTCTCCTGCTCAATCCCCAAGATTTTGGCTATTTCTGTTTCAGACAACCCCGTCAGTTGATTCTCAACATTTTCATTATTTTCAAGGATCGCCCTCCACTCTTGAAAACGGCTTCCTTCCACAAAAGTAATCGAAAATTGATACTCCTTACCAGACACCAATAGCGCCAGAGCTTGCTCTAATGTCATCTCAGGTTGCAGTTTGTAGGTCCCCGCCTTGATTTTGGATAATTCTGGATGAAAACGGCGTACCCAGTCAGCAACAAAACTGTCTTTAATCCATTCTTGTTCCGTCAATACTATAAGTTCACGACTCAAGCTTGTGCCTGGGGCAATCGTGACAAGCTGCGCCTGCTCAATCCCTAGTGGCTGAGCAAGGTACTTATCCATCTGATTGACAAAATAAAAGTAGCCACCTGCCACAACACAGATCAGGGCAACAAAAACCAATACCAGCTTTTTAATCACGAATTACTACTCTCCTGAATTCGGCGCGTCATACTACCTATCGTATATTGCTGTGCACCAATTTGCTTTACTGGAGCAACTTCAAGCAACGCATTGGTGATGAAAACTTCATCCGCAGCCAACATAGACTCAAGCGCAAACTCATCAATGACCACAGGCCATCCTAAAAGTTTTGCAATATCCATCACGCATCGTCGCGCGATACCTGCGACTCCCGCATTGTTTAAACAAGGTGTAAAAATGTGCCCATCTTTACACCAAAATAGGTTGGCAACTGTCGTTTCAATCACTCTACCGTGTATATCCAAGCAGATACCATCATCAAATCCTGCCAGATCCATCTCTCGCTTAAGTAAAATTTGCTCAAGTCGATTATTGTGCTTATACCCCGCTAGCAGGGGATTTAACCCCATTCGCTGTTCACAAATACCTAATGCCACCCCAGTTTGACGCCATTGCTCATAATGAGAAGGAAAAGGAAAGGCGCTAATAGTAACACTGCTTTCACTCACTTGAGTAGGGCTGTAACCGCGCCCACCTACACCTCGGCTAATGTGTATTTTGAGCCCGGCTTTGGCATCGGGGCAAATCATTGACTCTAACCCCTCTATCACCCGACTCCAATCAGGTTGAGTGATATGTAGCGCATCAAGGCAGGCTTGCAATCGTGCTTTATGCTGCGGCCAGAGTTGAATTTGACCATACTTGGTCAGAATTGTCGTGAAACAACCATCACCATATTGAAAGGATCGATCATGAATCGGTACATTATTAAGCCTGTTACCATTAACCCAGTACATGATCTCACTCCATAAAAAGAAACGGCTCAATGCTATGCATCAAGCCGTCTTAACTCAAGTAAAGACTGATGAAGTTTTTACATGCGTTTGAAAATCAAGCTACCGTTAGTACCGCCAAAGCCGAACGAGTTACACATGGCGTATTCCATGTTCTCAACTTTACGTGCTACATGTGGCACCAAATCCACGCCTAAATCTTCTTCTGGATTATCCAGATTGATGGTTGGCGGTACGATTTGGTCAACTAAAGACATCACAGTAATGATCGCTTCCGCTGAACCTGCAGCACCTAACAAATGACCCGTCATTGACTTGGTCGATGAAATCAGCACTTGTTTAGTTCCAGCTTCACCCAAAGCACGTTTAATACCTTTGACTTCCGCAACGTCACCCGCTGGTGTAGAAGTACCATGAGCATTGACGTAGCCGATTTGCTCACCAGTCACACCTGCATCACGCATTGCAGCTTCCATCGCCAGCGCGCCGCCAGAGCCGTCTTCACTTGGTGAAGTCATGTGATAAGCATCACCCGACATACCAAAGCCAACCACTTCAGCATAAATTTTCGCGCCACGCGCTTTTGCGTGCTCGTACTCTTCTAGCACCATAACGCCGGCACCGTCACCAAGAACAAAACCATCACGATCTTTATCCCAAGGACGAGACGCTTTTTGCGGCTCATCGTTACGAGTTGACAGTGCTTTTGCCGCACCAAAGCCCGCCATACCCAGTGGTGTGGATGCTTTTTCTGCGCCCCCCGCCACCATGGCATCTGCATCACCGTAAGCAATCATGCGAGCCGCATGGCCAATGTTATGCAAACCTGTCGTACAAGCCGTTGAGATCGCAATGTTTGGACCACGTAGACCACGCATGATAGACAGATTACCCGCAATCATATTCACAATAGTCGATGGTACGAAGAAAGGGCTAACCTTACGTGGGCCTTTCTCCATTAGTGCTTGATGTCCGGTTTCAATCAACTCAAGGCCACCGATACCAGAACCAATGGCTACACCAATGCGTGCAGCATTTTCTTCATTAACTTCTAGGCCTGAATCTTCCAAAGCCTGAATACCCGCAGCAATACCATACTGGATAAACAAATCCATTTTGCGGGCATCTTTTTTTGACATGTACTGCTCGCAGTCAAAACCTTTTACTAGGCCTGCGAAACGAGTAGAAAAATTGGTAGTGTCGAAGTGCTCAATGTTGACGATGCCGCTTTGGCCGGCCAACAAGGCTTTCCAAGATGACTCTACAGTGTTGCCTACCGGTGACAACATACCCATGCCAGTGACAACAACGCGACGCTTGGACACGATAATATTCTCCGGAATTGAAATTGAAATGAGAGAGTTTTTGAGAACTAAGAAAAATTCAGGCGGCCAGTGAGCCGCCTGAGGAGAGATTACTGAGCGTTGCTGGTTACGTAATCGATCGCAGCTTGAACAGTAGTGATTTTCTCTGCTTCTTCATCAGGAATCTCAGTATCGAATTCCTCTTCCAGAGCCATTACCAGCTCAACAGTATCAAGAGAATCAGCACCCAGGTCTTCAACGAAAGAAGATTCATTCTTTACTTCTGCTTCGTCTACACCTAGCTGTTCAATAATGATTTTCTTTACGCGTTCTTCGATGTTGCTCATTTTTTCTTTTCCTTTACAGATTTCGCCTAATGCGATGATTCCGTAGTTTATTCGAACTAGGGAAAGTTGCAAGCGTGAGGTTTCTGGTCTAACCACAAATTAGGCGATTTTAACCGAAATTCACACCATTTTTGATATAAATCATGCATAAATATTGTGCATGTTACCTACATTTTTCACACAGTTTTGCCTCATACCACTCATATTTATATGACATCTAATGAGACAAAAAGGTTAGATCATGTACATACCACCATTAACATGCAATGTTTCGCCGGTGATGTATGCCGCTTCTGGCGATGCCAAGAAAACGACCGCAGAAGCAATCTCACGAGGATCCCCCAGTCGACCTGCTGGAACCTGCGCTAGTGTAGCAGTACGTTGCTCGTCATTCAGCGCTTTTGTCATATCTGTTTCGATAAAACCTGGTGCAACTGTGTTGACGGTCACACCACGCGATGCAACTTCACGCGCCATTGACTTTGTAAAGCCAATTACGCCCGCTTTTGCTGCCGCGTAGTTGGCTTGACCTGCGTTACCCATGGTGCCAACAACAGAGCCAACATTGATGATACGGCCTTGGCGTTTTTTCATCATGCCGCGCAGCACAGCTTTGGACAGGCGGAAAATAGAAGTCAGGTTGGTCTCCATAATGTCTGACCACTCTTCTTCTTTCATACGCATCAGCAGGTTATCGCGAGTGATACCAGCGTTATTCACTAGAATATCTACACCACCAAACTCATCAGTGATGGTTTTCAGAACCGCTTCAATCGATTCAGGATTGGTCACATTCAAGGCCATGCCTTTGCCATTGTCACCCAAGTAGTCACTGATCGCTTGCGCACCGCTTTCGCTGGTTGCCGTACCAATCACTTTGGCACCACGTTCAGCTAACAGTTCAGCAATCGCTTTACCAATGCCGCGGCTTGCGCCAGTCACAAGAGCAACTTTGCCCTCTAGATTCATGAATTGACTCATGTTTTTTTCCTGTTGTTATTTCACCGCATCCAAAGAAGCCACATCATTTACCGCGGCACCTTCAAGGGTTTTTACAATACGTTTTGTTAGACCAGTCAATACTTTACCCGGCCCCATTTCAATCAGCTTTTCGACACCTTGCGCGCTCATTTGTTCAACACACTCAGTCCAACGAACTGGGCTGTAGAGTTGACGAATCAACGCATCTTTAATTTTTGCCGGATCCGTTTCAGCCGCAACATCAACGTTATTGATGACCGGAATTTGTGGTGCATTGAATTCAAGCTCTGCTAAAGTTTTTGCCAATTCATCGGCAGCAGGCTTCATCAACGCGCAGTGTGATGGCACAGAAACAGGCAGAGGCAGAGCCCGTTTTGCACCCGCTTCTTTACACAAAACGCCAGCACGCTCAACGGCGTCTTTTTGACCCGCGATAACCACTTGGCCTGGAGAGTTGAAGTTAACTGGAGAGACCACTTCGCCTTGTGCCGCTTCTGCACAAGCTTTAGCAATCGCGTCATCTTCTAGACCGATGATCGCGTACATCGCACCCGTTCCTGCAGGCACAGCTTGTTGCATTAATTGACCACGCAGTTCAACTAGTTTGATCGCTTGTTTAAAATCGATCACGCCAGCACAGACTAATGCTGAATACTCACCTAAGCTGTGACCCGCCAATACCGCAGGTTGCTCCAGACCCAGTTGCTGCCATACGCGCCAAATCGCAACAGATGCTGCTAACAAAGCTGGTTGTGTACGGAAAGTTTGGTTTAGGTCTTCCACTGGGCCATCTTGAACCAGAGCCCACAGATCGTAGCCAAGAACTTCTGAGGCTTCTGCGAACGTTTGTTTTACAACATCATACTGCTGTGCAAGATCAGCAAGCATACCCACCGCTTGCGAGCCCTGACCTGGGAATACGATAGCAAACTTACTCATAAATCTTTCCTTCATCTAAGAATGGATAAGGAGTCTTACGACTCCTTAAAGTCAAAATTCATTGTGCGTTTAGAACTTCACCAGAGCAGAGCCCCAAGTGAAACCGCCACCAAAGGCTTCGAGCAGTAGCATCTGCCCACGCTTGATACGACCATCACGGACTGCTTCATCTAACGCCGTTGGCACGGTAGCCGCTGAGGTATTGCCGTGGCGATCTAACGTCACCACGACCTGCTCCAAGGACATCGAGAGCTTTTTCGCTGTTGCAGAAATAATTCGGTAGTTCGCTTGATGTGGTACCAACCAATCAAGCTCGGATTTATGCATATCATTGGCTTTTAAAGTATCTACTACTAGCTTAGACAGCTGAGTCACCGCAACTTTGAACACTTCGTTACCTGCCATGTGCAGCCATTTATCACTGTCGCCGCCACGAACAGGCACTTCAAGGCTTAGTAAATCGCCATACTCACCATCCGCATGAATGTGAGTAGAAAGAATGCCCGGCTCATTGCTTGCACCAATCACCACCGCGCCAGCACCATCACCAAACAAGATAATGGTTGAACGATCCGTAGGATCACAAGACTTCGATAGTGCATCGGAGCCAATCACGAGAATATTTTTGCAAACACCTGATTTTACATGCTGATCCGCAATCGATAAGGCATACATAAAACCAGAACAAGCGGCAGCTAAATCAAACGCAGGACAACCTTTAATCCCCAGCTTACCTTGCACTTGGCAGGCCGCTGACGGGAAAGTGTGGCTTGCACTGGTCGTGGCCACAATAATCATGTCGATGTCGTTTTTATCGATTCCCGCCATTTCTATGGCATTTTGTGCGGCATAGAAGGCCATATCGGCAACAGTTTCATTCTCAGCAGCAATGCGACGCTCGCGAATACCAGTACGAGCGACAATCCACTCATCACTGGTCTCTACCATTTTCTCTAAGTCTGCGTTAGTACGCACCTGAGATGGCAGGTAGCTGCCAGTACCTAAAATTTTGCTATACATGAAGACTAATAATGCCTCTCGAGTAAAACCGCTTCCAAACGATCGCTTATACGGCTGGGTACTTGTCGTTTCACCTCATGTACCGCTTCAGAAATCGCATTCACGACAGCGGATACATCAGCACTTCCATGACTCTTAATGACAATGCCGCGCAATCCTAGCAAACTTGCGCCGTTATACTGGTCGGGGTTCAGGGTTTTTAATTCAGTAAAAAGCTCAGAAAACAGTTTTCTTGCTATCCAACCCTTTATGGATGAGCCTAAAAGTGACTTTTTTAACTTATCGATAAAGAGTTGCGCCGTTCCTTCACACGCTTTAAGGCAAACATTCCCGACAAAGCCATCGCACACTATCACATCTGCCGCATCGGTTAACAGCTGATTACCCTCAATGTAACCAATGAAATTGATCGCTTGAGTTTGAGTCAGCATTTCTGCACAACGCTTAACCAGATCGTTACCTTTAATCTCCTCCGCGCCAATGTTTAAAATCGCAACACGTGGAGCTTGCTGTAAATGCTGTTCAGCGAGCGCGGCACCCATCACGGCAAATTGAAACAGAGAGTCTGCATCACTTGATACATTGGCCCCTAAATCAAGCATCCAGGTTTTGCGACCGGATACAGTGGGCAATGCAGAAACTAGCGCGGGACGATCAATACCTGGCAGAAGTTTGAGACGAAAACGCGATAGCGCCATCAGTGCACCGGTATTCCCACCACTGACACACGCATCCGCTTGATTATCAGCAACGAGATCTATCGCAATACCCATAGAGCTACCAGCACTGTGACGCAGCGCGAGCGAGGGTTTTTCAGAGTTGGAGATGACACGGTCACTGTGCTCAATACTTAAACGCGTATTGGCCGAATAACCAAGAAGAGAGAGCTGCTGAGCGATCTGATGTTGATCACCCACTAAGATCACTTTTAGCTCTGGGAAATGTGACAGTGCCTGCACGGCGGCAGGCACTGTCACGCGTGGACCGAAATCCCCGCCCATTGCATCAAGTGCAACGGTTAAATTTTGCAAAGGTCAACCTTACTTGTTGATAACCTTTTTACCACGGTAGTAACCTTCAGCGGTTACGTTGTGGCGCAGGTGAGTTTCACCTGAAGTTGCGTCTACAGATAGCGCTGCAGCAGTTAGCGCATCGTGTGAACGACGCATGCCACGTCTTGAACGTGTTTTACGGTTTTGTTGTACGGCCATGGACCCTACTCCTATGTTAAGAATGCTTAGCGAATTACTTCTTCAAGCTTTTTAAAACATCGAATGGATTCGGCTTCTCTTCCAAAACTTCTTCCGGAAGTTCACCAAATACCAAATTGTCTGAATCAACGCTACAATCCGCTTCGTCGTGCATTGCTACTTGAGGCAAATTTAAGATGAACTCGTCTTCAACTAACTGAACTAGGTCAACCTCGCCAAACTCGTTTAGATCTACCAAATCATACTCGTCTGGGGCGTCTTCTTCACTTTTACGACCTAAATAAGGGGTATAAGTAAATTCAACTTCACACTCGTGTGCGAAAACCTCGTTACAGCGCTGACACTCTAAATCAACTTCGATGTTAGCTTTACCAGAGATAACAACCAGTTGCTGTTCATCAATCTCAAATGACAATGAAACTTCAGCGTCGCGTTTAACGCCTGCGACTGACTCCTCTAAGCGCTTGAACAGATTAACTTGGATGATGCCATCAAAGTCTAATCTTTTCTGAGCGGCTTTAGCCGGATCAACCGTTCGCGGTATTTTTACCTTTTGCATAGGGCGCGAATATTATCTTCCAAAACAGATTTAGTCAAAGAAAAAGGCAAAAAACTTGGTTTTTTTTCCCTTTCCACAGAGAGCATTATGAACAGCGCATTAGGATAAGTTATGCTGCTGCCAAACACGCGATGATTGTAAAGTAAAATGCAAAATTACCAACTAGTTTTAGCTTCCACTTCTCCATTTCGCCAACAAATTCTGGCGAAACTGAAGTTGCCTTTTATCACCGCCAAGCCAGATTGCGATGAAACCCCGTTAATTGGTGAAACACCAGAGCATTTAGTCATGCGTTTAGCGGAAAACAAAGCGCGCAGTTGTTTTTTAGAGGAACCAAGCTTAGTGATTGGTTCCGATCAGGTTTGTGTGATCGATAATGAAATCATCGGCAAACCTTTAACCACTGAAAAAGCTGTCGAGCAACTTTTACGTCAAAGTGGCAAGGCCATTACTTTTTATACGGGTTTAGCGCTTTTTAACAACCAAACTCAGCAAACTCATGTCCTTTGCGATACCTTCACTGTTCATTTTCGAACCTTATCTGAAAGTATGGCTAGACGTTATGTTGAAGCTGAACAACCACTGCATTGTGCTGGTAGTTTTAAAAGTGAAGGCTTAGGAATTGCGCTGTTTAAGCGATTGGAAGGCGACGACCCCAATTCTCTCATCGGTTTGCCGCTGATTAAGCTGATTCAACTACTTGAACAAGAAGGCCTAAACGTCATCTGATTTTTTGCTTATGCTTTAAGCCTGACGCATTTTAGCAAGAGCTTGCTCAAGATGCTCCTCAAGCGGAGCGTGAATCTCCATTTTCTCCTCACTGGCCGGATGAACAAATTGAATGTTGGCCGCATGCAAGAATAAGCGCTCAATACCAAACTTTGCCGTGTAAGCATCAAACCGACGATCGCCGTAACGGTCATCCCACGCGATCGGATGCCCCATGTATTGAGTATGTACACGAATTTGGTGAGTGCGCCCAGTCACAGGACTCGCTTGTACCAAGGTCGCTTCAGTAAACTTCTCCAGAATACGGAATCGGGTTTCAGACGGTTTACCGTTAGGGTTGACTCTTACAATGCTATTGACTTCGTTTTTGAGCAGCGGCGCATTGACTACTTTGCACTCTGCATCCCAATGCCCCATCACTAAGGCGTAGTAGTATTTCTGTACTGTTTTCTCACGAAACTGAGCCTGTAAATGGCGCAGCGCTGAACGCTTTTTAGCGACCAGTAAAATGCCAGAGGTATCACGGTCAATACGATGTACTAACTCCAGAAAACGAGCTTGGGGTCGCAAAGCGCGCAACGCCTCAATCGCACCAAAGTGTAAACCACTACCACCATGAACTGCTGTACCCGATGGCTTATTTAGGATCAGCAGATGATCATCTTCATAAACAATACAGTGTTCCAACTCCGCCACTTTGTTGAGCTTGGTACTGGGCGGTGTTGCTTCATTTTCTTTTACTTCAACCGTCACCGGTGGAACGCGCACCACATCCCCCGCTTCTAGTTTATATTCGGCTTTCACGCGTTTTTTGTTCACGCGCACTTCACCCTTACGCAGAATTCGATAAACCACGCTTTTCGGAATTGTTTTTAATTGGTTGCGCAAAAAGTTATCAATGCGCTGACCAGCCATGTCTTCATCAATGTCGATGAACTGGACTTGAGTTCTGATTTCGTTCATGCCGCTATTCTATCTGGAATCTTGTTAAAGTCACATTTTCTTAGAAACAAAAAGACATTTTTCATGCGCCCTAACCGCGATTTGTTGGCAAATTAACCCTGCTTACATCAGGGCTGCTGTACAATCTGAATGCATCCTTGCTATGCAAAGTACTCTTAGTCATCATTATCTTTACTTAACAATAAGTTACCACCAGCACTTTTTGTAATCTCCCGCAAATAATTCGCGCTACATAGCAAAGCTGATTGCTGACGTTCACTGTCACTGCTATAGTTCACAGCTGCAAGAGCTGAACTGGTGGCATTTTGTTCTTTACCGTTCAATTTCTAGCAAGTTAATGAGTAGTCAGTCGAAAAATTGAGTGCAGCACACGGCGTAAGACACACAGTTTGAGGCTTTTTGTTGCTCTACTCATCGCCTTTTCATGTTGAGTACCCACCGCCTTTATAGCGGATCACAGGCAATCGTATGCTTGTGAATACTGTTGTGCCCCAGAGCATCCCCTCCAGCCGGGAGGCTGTACCGAATAAGCCATGGGATCAGGCACCGTGAAAACGAAACACGGCAACAAAAAAGAATCAAAACTATATTAAGAAAATGAGATTTCTAAATGAAAAGAATGTTAATTAACGCAACTCAAAAAGAAGAGTTGCGTGTCGCGTTGGTCGATGGCCAACGTCTGTTCGATCTGGATATTGAAAGTCCGGGGCACGAATCGAAAAAAGCAAATATCTATAAAGGCCGCATTACCCGTATTGAACCTAGTCTAGAAGCCGCATTCGTTGATTACGGTGCTGAAAGACACGGTTTCCTCCCTCTCAAAGAAATTGCTCGCGAATACTTCCCTGATGGTTACAGCTACCAAGGTCGTCCAAACATCAAAGATGTTTTGAACGAAGGTCAGGAAGTGATCGTGCAAATCGAAAAAGAGGAGCGCGGTAGTAAAGGTGCGGCACTCACCACCTTTATCTCTCTAGCGGGTAGCTATCTTGTTCTTATGCCCAACAACCCTCGTGCTGGCGGTATTTCTCGCCGTATTGAAGGTGATGAACGCACTGAACTAAAATCGGCACTCAGCTCACTTGAACTACCACAAGGTATGGGGCTTATCGTCCGTACTGCAGGCGTTGGAAAAAGTGCCGAAGAGTTAGAGTGGGACTTAAACGTACTACTTAAGCACTGGGGTGCCATCAAGCAAGCGTCTGATTCAAACCCTGCACCGTTCCTTATCCACCAAGAAAGTAACGTGATTGTTCGTGCAATCCGTGATTACTTGCGTCGTGATATCGGTGAAATTCTTATCGACAGCACCAGCATTTACGAACGTGCTCTTGAGCATATTCGTTTGGTGCGCCCTGACTTCGTTAACCGTGTTAAGAAGTACGATGGCGAAGTGCCGCTGTTCAGTCATTTCCAAATCGAAAGCCAGATTGAATCGGCTTTCCAACGCGAAGTTCGCCTGCCTTCTGGTGGTTCAATCGTTATTGACCCAACGGAAGCCTTGACGTCTATCGACATCAACTCAGCACGCGCAACCAAAGGTGGCGATATTGAAGAGACCGCTCTCAATACCAACCTTGAGGCTGCTGATGAGATCGCACGCCAACTGCGTCTACGTGACTTAGGTGGCCTAGTCGTTATCGATTTTATCGATATGACACCTGTGCGCCACCAACGTGAAGTAGAAAACCGTCTACGTGAAGCCGTACGTGTTGACCGCGCTCGTGTTCAGATCGGCCGCATTTCACGCTTCGGTCTGCTTGAGATGTCACGCCAACGCTTGAGCCCGTCTCTGGCAGAAGCTAGCCACCACATCTGTCCTCGTTGTACAGGAACTGGGGTGATTCGTGATAACGAATCTTTGGCACTGTCGGTTCTGCGCTTAATTGAAGAAGAAGCACTGAAAGACAACACCTCGCAAGTACTTGCGGTGGTACCCGTGTCTATTGCTTCTTATCTGTTAAACGAAAAGCGTCGCTCAATCAACCACATTGAAAAAGCGCAACAAGTTCGTATCACTATCGTGCCAAATTCCGATATGGAAACGCCACACTTTGAAGTGATCCGAGTGCGTGACGGTGAAGAACAGGACATCCTGTCTTACCTGATCCCGAAAAAGCTGGAAGCGATGAAAGAAGCGGAAGGCAAAGAAGTTTTAGATGTTGATCTGAAACCAAAACGCATTGAAGAACCTGTACTGAAAGGTTTTGCTGCACCAGCAGAAGCCGTACCAGCTCCAGCACCTAAGCCAAAAGCTGAGCCACAAATCGTTACTGAAGTGGTGAAGCCTGCACAACCTGGTCTGTTTAGTCGTCTGTTTAAAGCGATTGCGAACCTGTTCTCTTCAGCACCAGTTACAGCACAAACCGAGACTCCGGTTGTACAAACGGGTGAACCTGAGAAACCTCGTCGTGAACGCAACGAACGTAACAATGATCGTCGTCGTAACCCTCGTGATAGAAACCGCCGTCGTGGTAATGAGGAAAATGGCGAACGTAATGAACGTAGTGATCGTAACGATAAAGAAGGCTCAAGCAATCAACGTAAGCCGCAAGATCGTAAACCGAAGCAAGAACGTGGTGAGCGTACTGAACGCCCAGAAACGGATCGTCCAGAACGCCAAGATCGCCGCAACAAGCGTGATGAGAGCAAAACCGCTAAGCTGCTAGAGCAAGGCCGTCAATTAGCGGCAGAGGCTCAGCAACAAGACGTAAACGTAAAAGCGACAGAGCCAAAAGAAGAAAAGGCGGCTGTTGTGAAAGAGCGTCGTCAACGCCGTAAGCTGACTAAGCAAATTCGCGTGAAAGATCAAGTGGCAACTGAAGAGCTAGACCTTCTGCAAACTGCACCTATCAGCAATGAGTTTGAAGCGCCTGCATCTGTTAATTTGACAGCAACAGAAGATTACGCAGACTCAGCTCAAGACGATAGCGAAGATGATCAGAAACAGCGCCGTAACCGCCGTTCTCCACGCCATCTACGCGCGAGTGGTCAACGTCGTCGTCGTGGTCGTGATCGTCGTCCTAACCCGTTCCGTCTACGTAAAGGGGGGGTTGCCTCTCCTGAGATGGCGATGGGTAAAGTGATGCCTCGCTACGATTTAGCTCCGCGCCCACAATCACGCCATGAAACAACTGAAGTAGCTCAACATGTGACACATGTCACTCCATCGGTTGTGGTAGAAAGTGTAGTCGAAGAAACTCTACGGACTTTAGGTGGCTTTGCTTTCCCAGAAATGGCAATGGGTAAAGTGATCCTACGCCGCGAACCTGCTGTAGCTGAACCAGCTCCAGTCATGCAAGAGCCTGCGGTTATTGCAGAGCCCGTGTCTGAAACTGTTGTAGAGCTAGGTGAGCAAATCATAATTGAAGCTCCAGTGGTGAATGAAGAAGAAGCTACTCCTGCAGTTCAACCTGTTGTTGCAGATAAAGTAGTTACCGAAAAACCAGCTGAGCAAATTAAAGTTGTGAATCCTGCGAAAGCGAGCAACACAAAGCTCACGGCTAAAGCTGTAATCGAGCAACCTAGTGCATCATCACCGATGACTAAAGCGCCGGGTTCACAAGAGATCAGTGAAGTGTTGGTGAACGCAGCACCACTACGTGCAGAGCGTTATCAGGCACGTGGTGCAGGTAGTCAAGTTGCACGCAATCAAGCCAACGCAGCTATGGCCAAACCACAAAGCTTCTCATAGGTAAAACGATACGATAAGGGCTGCTAACGCAGCCCTTTCTTTTGGAACTTTTGAATGGGCTACTTTCAGACTAGCTCGCAGAGCCCCGAAACAAGATTTCCGAGCTCTACTGCACAAAGCAGGCAGCTTGCTTGAAATCAACCTTAAAGAAGATCCTACATACAAAGTGGCTAGCGATGTTTTAGCTAGATAGCTTCACAAAGCCCCCTTTCAAATCACCAATAATTTACCTTGCTGATAATTTAGCCTTTCTCTAGCATAAGGCTTCTGCTGTTTTCAGGAGCTTGTTATGACATGGATTGTTCTTACGCTGTTCGCAGCATTTATGCAGTCTTGGCGCAACGCTTTTCAAAGTCGTTTGTCCGGTTATGTCTCCACCGCTGGCGTTACCCTCGCACGCTTTCTATGGGCAAGCCCGCTTGCTGCTGTTTATCTTGTAACTCTCTATCAGTGGCAACCAGCCACACTGCCTAGCTTTTCCATTACCTTCTGGGGTTACGTCATCGGAGCCTCATTTATGCAGATTCTCGCAACTGCACTCATGGTAAAGCTTTTCAAATTCAATAATTATGCTGTCGGGGCAGGGCTTGCTAAAAGTGAAGCCTTGGTCGCTGCAATACTAGGTGTGCTCTTTTTTGGTACTCAACTGACCCTGTTAGGCTGGGTTGGCGTGGTTATTGGTGGCGTAGGGGTATTTATACTCAGTAGCCACGGCGGTTTTCGGCAACTTTCACTGCCTACAGTGATGCTAGGTTTAGGCAGTGGCAGTGCTTTTGCTCTTACGTCACTGTGGGTGAGAGAAGCCAGCATAGCCTCTAAACTCCCCTTTCCCTATAGTGCGGCGTGGGTGCTGTTTTTTGTTATCTCTCTGCAAACGCTTTGCTTAATCGGTTACATACTCATTCAAGAGCGTCCGACTTTATGGCAACTCTGGCATCGCCCAAAACTGGTTATGTTGACGAGTGCAAGCAGCTGTTTGGGGTCAATTGGTTGGTTTGGCGCTATGTCTTTGCAAGCTGTTCCTTATGTAAAAACGCTCGGCCAAGTAGAAATATTTTTTACTATGCTGATTTCTGTATTTTGGCTGCGCCAGAAAGTACGGATTAAAGATGGCTTAGGACTCATTCTCGTCGCACTTGCCGCTATTTTGGTGATGTGGACTTAGTGTTCGAAGCGACTAACTAATACAGGTTGATAAACAGAACTTATACCACTCCTGTTCTGTTTTACACTTTAACGAAAACATAAAAAAACCCTCCTTGCGGAGGGTTTTGTATTTCCCGATTTGTTTCGTGCTAGCGAAAACCAATCACATTACTTTTTTGCTTTTGGCGCTGCTTTCGCTGCTTCTTGATCTGCTTTCTTTACGATAACAGTTGTGCCTTCGAAAGTTTGACCTTCTACGAATGGCTTACCGTAGTAAGAAGCCAGCAGAACTTCTTTCAACTCAGCAATCAGTGGGTAACGTGGGTTTGCACCAGTACATTGGTCATCAAACGCTTCAACCGCTAGCTCATCCACTTTTGCCAAGAAGTCAGCTTCGTTTACACCAGCCGCTTGGATAGACATTGGGATGTCTAGGTTCGCTTTCAGTTCATCCAACCATGCAAGCAGACGTTCAATCTTCTGCGCAGTACGGTCGCCCGCTTGGCTCAGGCCTAAGTGGTCAGCCACTTCTGCATAACGACGACGTGCTTGTGGGCGGTCGTATTGAGAGAACGCAGTTTGTTTAGTTGGGTTGTCGTTCGCGTTGTAACGTACCACGTTAGCAATCAATAACGCGTTAGCTAGACCGTGTGGTAAGTGGAACTCAGCACCGATCTTGTGCGCCATTGAGTGACATACACCTAGGAAAGCGTTCGCAAATGCGATACCTGCGATGGTTGCTGCGTTATGTACTTTCTCACGAGCGATTGGGTCTTTCGCACCGTTCGCGTAGCTTGAAGGTAGGTACTCTTTCAGCATCTTAAGTGCTTGCAGAGCCTGACCGTCTGAGTATTCATTCGCTAGAACTGATACATAAGCTTCTAGTGCGTGAGTTACCGCATCGTAACCACCGAAAGCAGTCAGAGATTTAGGCATGTTCATCACTAGGTTCGCATCTACGATCGCCATTTGAGGAGTCAGTTCGTAGTCTGCCAGTGGGTACTTAGCGCCAGTCTTATCGTCAGTAACAACCGCAAATGGAGTCACTTCTGAACCCGTACCTGAAGTGGTAGTGATACAAACAAGCTCAGCTTTTTTACCCATTTTAGGGAACTTGTAGATACGTTTACGGATATCCATAAAGCGCATTGCCAGTTCCGCGAAGTGAGTTTCTGGGTGCTCGTACATTACCCACATGATCTTCGCCGCATCCATTGGTGAACCACCACCTAGAGCGAGAATCACATCTGGTTGGAAGCTTTGCATTGCTGCCGCACCTTTCTCTACTACAGACAGCGTTGGATCCGCTTCTACTTCGAAGAATGTCTGAACTTCCATGCCTTGCGCTTTCAGCAGGGCAACCACATCGTCTGCATAACCGTTGTTAAATAGGAAACGGTCAGTAACTAGGAATGCGCGTTTTTTACCTTCTAGGTCGCTCAGCGCGATTGGAAGGCTACCACGGCGGAAGTAGATAGACTTAGGTAGTTTGTGCCACAACATGTTTTCAGCTCGCTTCGCAACAGTTTTCTTGTTGATTAGGTGCTTAGGACCTACGTTCTCAGAGATTGAGTTACCACCCCAAGAACCACAACCCAGAGTCAGAGACGGTGCAACGTTGAAGTTGTACAGGTCACCAATACCACCGTGAGTGGTTGGGATGTTGACAAGAATACGGGCAGTTTTCAGTTTGTCACCGAAGTAACGGATACGGTCTGCGTTAACGTCTTGGTTGGTGTACAGACCTGAGGTGTGACCGATACCGCCGATCTCTACCATGGTTACTGCTTGTGCAACCGCGTCTTCGAAGTTGTCAGCACGGAACAGGCCAAGTGTTGGAGACAGTTTCTCGTGAGCGAATTCATCGTCATAAGAGACTTTGCCCAGACCTTCACCCACCAGCACTTTAGTATCTGCAGGTACTTTTACGCCTGCCATTTCAGCGATAGCAGCAGCTGGTTGACCTACGATCTTCGCGTTCAGAGCGCCATCAATCAGCAGCACTTTACGCACTTTGTCTGCATCCGCTTTGCTCAGGACGTGCGCTTTGTGCGTTGCGAAACGCTCTTTCACTTCGTCGTAAACTTCGCTCACTACGATAGCCGCTTGCTCAGAAGCACACACTACACCGTTGTCGAACGTTTTAGACATCAGGATAGAAGCAACCGCACGTTTGATATCTGCAGTTTCATCGATAACAACTGGAACGTTACCTGCACCTACACCGATGGCTGGTTTACCAGAAGAGTAAGCCGCTTTCACCATACCAGGACCACCTGTCGCAAGGATCAGTGCAATGCCATCGTGTTTCATCAGAGCGTTTGACAGCTCAACTGAAGGTTGGTCAATCCAACCGATGATGTCTTTTGGTGCACCCGCTGCGATTGCGGCATCCAGAACCAGTTTCGCTGCTGCGTTGGTTGAGTTTTTCGCACGTGGGTGTGGAGAGAAGATGATACCGTTACGAGTCTTCAGAGAAATCAGTGATTTGAAGATCGCGGTTGAGGTTGGGTTAGTCGTTGGGACGATACCACAGATGATGCCAACAGGCTCTGCGATGGTCATAGTACCTAGGTTTTCATCTTCTTCTAAGATGCCACAGGTTTTTTCGTCTTTGTATTTGTTGTAGATAAACTCAGAAGCAAAATGGTTTTTGATTACTTTATCTTCAACAATACCCATACCTGATTCTTCTACCGCCATTTGAGCTAGCGGGATACGCGCTTGGTTTGCTGCGAGAGATGCTGCGCGGAAGATTTTGTCTACTTGTTCTTGAGAGAAAGTAGCAAATTCAGCTTGTGCTGCTTTAACGCGAGCAACCAGAGCATCAAGTTCAGCCAGATTAGTAACAGGCATAATGAATCTCCTAAAATTAAAAAATGTTAAAACTCTTTAGTAAGTGTGCCGCAGTCAGTTTTTACTTTCACTCAATGACTTACTTACAACCAACTTAGTAAATTGCTTTCATGGCTGAGTATAATATTTCAGACTATGAAAAAAATTGACTCAGATCAGTTATGAAAAATTAATTACCCAAGAAGTGGTAACCGCTAGCATTGATACAATCTAACAATATGAATTAAAAGAAATTAAACCAAAAACCACCACTGATTAAAAAAACCACACTTGAACTTTTACAACTAAAAAAACTACAACACTCTGTAAAAAAATTTCATTTTTGCACATTAAAGCCACTTCTTTGCGGTTCTTTACGTGCCACTAGGAGTATATCGATAATGGCAAAGACCACCAGATGTGAGCTTGTTTTTTACAACAAATGTGTGAATGTTAACGAATTAACACAACAGCAGATGAAAGCGCTACAAAAAAACCACTAACCCTTTTCATCCTTAGCCATTAATTAGTTTTTCTCACATAATAATCTGCGGTGACCCAATTTTTTTCATTCGTGCTTTTGCTATCTTTGACTTACATTACGCACGCTTCTTTACCTCTCTGCGATGGTTACGAGACTTCATCATGCAAAGCTTTGAAATTGCTATATTCCTCCAATTCTTTCTCGGCCTAGTGGCTGCAGTAAACCCTGTGGGCATTATGCCTGTGTTCGTTTCTCTTACTGGCCACATGACTTTGGAAGAGAAAAACAAAACTGCAGCAACCGCCAATATTGCCGTTGCAATCATCTTGATCATTGCACTACTAGCAGGACAGATGCTTCTGGATCTGTTCAGCATTTCCCTAGACTCTTTCCGTGTTGCGGGTGGTTTACTGCTGTTGAGTATCGCGTTTTCGATGATGAGCGGTAAGCTCGGTGAGGATAAACAGAACAAACAAGAGAAATCGGAATACATTAGCCGCGAGCAAATTGCTGTTGTTCCATTAGCAATGCCACTGATGGCGGGCCCTGGTGCTATCAGTTCCACCATCGTTTATGGTGCGCGTTATCCGAATATGTTTGATACCTTGGGGATCATTCTGACCGTTGTTGCTTTCAGCTTCTGTTCTTGGCTGCTGTTCCGTTCTGCGCCTTATATTGTGCGTTTACTAGGACAAACGGGCATTAACGTGATCACCCGTATCATGGGGCTTATTTTGGGAGCCTTGGGGATTGAGTTTATTGCGAATGGCCTAAGAAGCCTCTTCCCCGGATTAGCCTAACGCAGACAACGCCGCTATGATATTGCGATGTACCTTTGACGTCGCAATATCATGTCCAATCCAGTTCATTTAAAACATCGTCTTTATGTGATCATCTTCGGCACTCACACCCCTGCGGGTAAGCTGTTTGATCTCTGCCTAATCAGCGCCATTCTCTCTTCACTTGTATTACTGGTGTTAGAGTCACTTCCCTCGATGAGTGAATGGCAATCTTCACTGCGTATTGCGGAATACCTCTTCACAGTCTTATTTACTCTGGAATACGCTTTACGACTCTATTGCTCGCCCAAGCCCAGTGCTTACGCACGCAGTTTTTACGGTATCGTGGATCTGCTGGCGATTTTGCCGACATATCTAAGCTTTATTTTCCCATCGGCCAGTATTGTCGGCGTCATTCGATTACTTCGCATCATGCGGATATTCCGAATTCTCAAGCTCGTACGCTACCTGCAAGACTCGCATCTTCTTATGCGTTCCTTACTGGCTGCCAGACGTAAAATTTTCATTTTTTTCAGTACAGTCGCTATTTTAGTAACGATTTTTGGCGCGTTGATTTACGTGATTGAAGGTCCTGAGAATGGTTTTACCAGTATCCCAACCAGTATTTATTGGGCAATTGTGACCATCACCACGGTTGGCTATGGGGATTTAGTTCCGAAAACCCCTCTAGGGCAAACTATTGCGTCCATGACCATGCTATTGGGTTACTCTATTCTTGCCGTTCCAACGGGGATCATCACCGCCGAACTGAATAATGAGATGCACGCTCACCGAACCTTAGTGAAATGTCCGAATTGCGCCCTATCCGGCCATGAGTCAGATGCTTTATTTTGTAAGCATTGTGGCAGTGAATTAGCCGACCCAGATAAACGGGTGGTTCCTGTTGAAAACCATCACCTCAATCGTGAGGAACGATAAGACGATGCCTAGGTAAGCGTTAGTAAAAAGAAAGCGCCGATTGGCGCTTTCATCATTTTAGTGCTGGTAACAATTGGGAACTAATGCGAATTACTTCTCAGCCAAGATGATACGCAGGGTACGGCGTAGTGGCTCAGCCGCCCCCCACAGTAATTGATCACCCACTGTGAAAGCATTGAGGAAATCATCCCCCATCGCCATCTTACGTAAGCGGCCAACAGGAACAGACAGTGTACCTGTCACTTTCGCAGGCGTCAGCTCACGCGCGGTAATGTCACGCTCATTCGGGATTACTTTCACCCAATCATTGTGAGTGGCAATCATCTCTTCGATTTCATCCAGTGGAATATTCTGTTTCAGCTTGATGGTCAGAGCTTGAGAGTGGCAACGCATTGCACCGATACGCACGCAAGTACCATCAATCGGAACTGGAGAATCTTGCAAACCAAGAATTTTGTTGGCTTCTACGCCAGCTTTCCACTCTTCTTTGCTCTGTCCGTTATCACGCTTCACATCGATCCAAGGGATCAATGAACCCGCAAGAGGAACGCCGAAGTTGTCGGTTGGAAAAGTGCCAGAACGCATGGTTTCTGCCACTTTTTTATCAATGTCTAAAATTGAGCTTGCTGGGTTTGCCAACTCAGAACTCACTGCATCATTGATTACGCCCATTTGCGAAATCAACTCGCGCATATTTTGTGCACCAGCACCTGATGCAGCTTGATAAGTCATTGCACTCATCCACTCCACCAAACCGCGCTCATAGAGACCACCTAATGCCATCAGCATCAGGCTCACGGTACAGTTACCACCCACAAAGGTTTTGGTGCCATGGTGAATACCGTGCAAAATTTGTTTTAAGTTAACAGGATCAAGGGTGATGATGGCATCTTTATCCATACGTAAAGTGGAAGCGGCATCAATCCAATACCCTTTCCAACCTGCTTGACGCAATGCAGGGTAAACCTTTTCTGTATAGCTACCACCTTGACAGGTGATCACTGCATCGAGCTGCTTAAGGCTTTCGATATCAAACGCATCTTGCAGCATGCCTGCATCTTTACCCAAATTAGGGGCAGGAACACCAATTTGCGATGTACTGAAGAAAACGGGATCAATTAGATCAAAATCGCGCTCTTCTACCATGCGTTGCATCAGGACAGAGCCAACCATGCCACGCCAACCTACTAAACCTACTCTCATTTTCCATACTCTCCGTGTAGATCCAATGTCAAATCACTGGCTCCATCTATAAGTGGTTCAGCCTTAAATCTCAAGCGTTTCTTACCAAATCTCACAACTTTTTCTTATCCTTCTAGCTAAGTTCTCGTGCTTTTTGCGGCAAGCCCCTTAAAACTCTCACTTTTTAATCAACTTAGAGTATTGGCGTCAGATTTTTACCAAAAAACTTATTTTTTGTTACACAATAAAGCCACATTACAAAAGATTTGATTTCATTGCCAACCCAATTAACAAACATTAAACACCACGCATTAACCAAGTGAACGATATAAATCACAACAAATAGCTTTAATGTCGATATATTATTTTAACTACGGTAAAGTGCACTCCGACTCAATAAGGATATCCTGACTCCTTACTAACGATTGGATAAGAGGCTCTTAATTATGTTACAAGCCCAACAACGCCTACCAAGCTTGACCCAAGTAATCATCGCTCTTGGTCTATTTTTACTGTTAGCGTTTTCATTTACCGCACAATTGGATTTACCTATCCAGCTTGCCCTGTACATCGGCTGGTTCGTTATTATTACCTTGGGTATTCGCCTAGGACACAAATATAAAGATCTCGAAACCGCGGCTTTAAATGGCATTTCAAATGGTTTAGGCGCAGTCCTAATTCTACTTGCTGTTGGAGCACTGGTTGGTACCTGGATTTCCGGCGGTATTGTTCCAACCATTATTTACTACGGTTTGAAAGCAATTCACCCTTCTATCTTTTTATTAGCCACTATGGTGATTTGTTCATTAACCGCCTTAGCAACAGGTACCTCTTGGGGCGCTGCAGGTACAGCCGGCATTGCCATGATGGGGATCGGCCAAGGCCTTGGTATTCCGGCACCAATCACGGCAGGTGCGGTACTATCAGGCTGTTACTTCGGAGATAAAATGTCTCCATTGTCTGACTCGGTAATCTTGGCTTCATCCATGTCGAACGTAGAAGTGATGGAGCATATTAAAGGCATGCTGCCGATTGCCCTGATCAGCTATGTCATCACCGGCATTCTGTTTACTTTGTTTGGTTTCCACTACGCGGGTAATGTTGATATGTCTCAAGTAGAGACTGTCATTGCAGCGATGGAACAGCAGTTCTACATCACGCCTTATTCTTTTGTCCCTGTGTTGATCGTACTTGGCCTATTGGCAATGCGTATGCCTTCCTTCCCTGTGATCAGTTTTGGCTCACTGCTGGGCATTATTTGGGCCGTGATGATTCAAGATGTAGATTTCCTACAAGCCTTCAACACGGCATGGGCTCCTTACAATATTGAATCAGGCGTGAGCTTCATTGATGCGATTCTTAATCGTGGTGGCATGTCATCCATGCTAGGTTCAGTAGCAGTTATCGTGTTCGGTCTTGGTTTTGGTGGCCTGTTGGATAAGGTCGGCGTGCTGGAAACCATCGCTAAATTATTTGAACGCCGTGTAACTAGCCCTGGTTCATTGGCAACGAGCACCATCGGCACAGCCTTTATGGGTAACGTGTTTGGTTCCGCAATGTATGTTTCACTTATCCTGACGCCAAAAATCTGTGCTAAGAACTACGACCGTTTAGGCTATCAACGTAAGAACTTGTCTCGTAACGCAGAATTCGGCGGCACGCTCACCTCTGGCATGGTGCCATGGAGTGACAACGGCATCTATATGGCGAGTATTTTGGGTGTTGCTACCCTCTCTTACGCTCCATTTATGTGGTTGAGCTTCGTGTGTATTATCGTAACCATCGTCACATCTTACTGCGGCTGGTTTGTCGATAAATGTGAGCCAACAGCTACGCTGAATGCTGAAGAAAACACTGAATCACAAAAGATTCCAGTCTCGGCATAAGTACATCTGATATCTAGCATTAAAGAGCGCTTCGGTGCTCTTTATCATTTACGAGGCTGTCGAATGAGTTTGCAAACGAGCCAAATGCCATTCAACCTCCTGCACCGTATGCGCAAGGTAAGTAGAAAGGCTATCCAGCACCTTTTCATTCGGAACCTTCCCAGAGTGAAGCTCACTTTCTACTTTAGCCGCCGTATTTTTTAATCGCTCAGCCCCAAGGCTTGTGGCAACACTTTTTAAGCTGTGACTGATTCGCTGCGCAACCTCTGGCTCACTCAGTAACCGTTCCCGAATTTTCTCATCATCGTTTTTGTGATCTTCCAGAAAAACATTCAGTAACTGACGGACAGAATCGAGATTGCCATTCAACACTTGATTTATATGCACAATATCCACATAGCTATTTTTTTCATCACTTTGATGATCTAGCAATCGATTCTTTTCCGGTTTTAGAACCCGCTCAGCGCAGTATGGGGGCACAATCCAAAGAGCGAGCATGCAAACGAGACTACTGAATACCAACACTATTAGGATTAGCCACAACTGATGATGATATGCTTCTTCTAACTGGCTAGCTTCTTCGTATACTGCATGACGGAGCATCTTACTCGCTATGTTTTCCCCTTCAGCATATTGCGTCAGCAAGCGAGAGATCTGAGCTAAAGCCCCCTGTAACTCGGCCTGCTCGCGACTGGGTAAACGAAGAGAGTTCCTGAGTATGTGATCTAAATGACGATAAATCTCCGGATGATTTTTACGATCAGCAAAAAGAGCCTCGAAACTCAGAGCGCCTAATTGGTAATAGTCATTCAACAGTGCTTCATTAGACTGAAAATTTCGCCTATCTTGGCGCAATGCTTCAGCCAAAGCAGTTGGTTGCAGCTCAATATCTAAAAATGCTCTCGCTTGTTCTATAAATCGATCAATTTGATATAAAAGTTGCTGTACATCGGCAACGTACCAGAGTGTGGTTCGCTCTGCTTCAATTTGCATCCGCAAAGCAAAAAGTAATGAGAGCTCCAATTCTAAATCTGAGGCTTGGTTTGAACGATAAGGCTGTGAAAAATAGAGCGTATCGCGAAAATGCATTAACCGATTGTTTAACTCATCTAGAGTACTCGAAGAAGACGAAATTTGATGAAACTGCCACATCATGGATGCTGCTATGACACTCCAAACAACGAAAATCGTCATCACAACTTTGTTTTTAAAAGGCTTGCTCGATAAAGTCCGTTCCATGCCTAGTCATCCTAGTTAAAACCTAAGATCAAGCATATACGTAAATTTTATCCTTGATGATTCATGCGACAATTTGCGTAAAAAAAAGAGAGCGCGATCGCTCTCTTGATAAGAATATTAAATTACTGAATAAAGGCTGCTGCCTCTTGGGGTTTAGCGTAAGCGGGTTAATTGATCACGCAAATTAGGCGGTGTTCCCTTAATGGTTAGCGTGTCAGTTTCTGGATCATAGAAAACGCGCTCTCCAAGCAGCAAGCTATCAAAGCTCAGATTCAAGCCGCCACCCGCGCCCACATATTTGGTGAGTTTGCGTACAGTTGAACGATCCGCTGGGAAACTCTCTTCCAACTCATAACCTTGCTCACGAGTGAAATCAAAGAAGCTCACACCTTCGTTGCTTGGCGGCAATTCTCCAGAAAGCTCCTGCACCTTAACTTCATCACCCGATTTGATTTGATCGTTACAATATTCATAAACCTGCTTCTTGTAGCTGATCACTTCATCTTTCTCGAATTTTGCATCAGCGCAGAAATCTTCTACCGCCTGCATCAGCACCTGGTTTTGCTGCTTAGTATCCAGGCCAATATCAGCTTGCAGAAAATCAAGGAAGAAATCGGCTACCTTACGACCAACTCTACCTTTAATGTAGCTCAGGTAACGTTTTGATTCTTTGTCGGTTTCAAAACTGGAGAGATCAATACGCGCCACGATATCCATTTTGTTGATATCCAAATAATCAGTGGCACTGATGTCTAACCCTTCTGTAACTTTCAGGCTTTGGTTGAGTGGCAGTAAACCAATAAACAGGTAATCGGTAGCCAGCGATTGATATTCCGCCATAACCAAAATGCCTTCATCGGCAAAAGGATACTTGGCTAACTCATTTTTCAGGCGCTGCGCACTTTGTTGTGAAAAATCGTAGAAAGGTAATTCGCCACGGCGCATCTCTTGCAACCAAAGCTGAAATTCACTGTCTGACTTAAAGCAACCGAAACCTTTACCTGCTTTTGCATTAAAAACACGATGTAACTCAGCGACTAAGTTTTCAGTTGACGTATCATTGCGAAGAGATTCAGCGCGATAGTTCACCACCAACTCATCGTTATCGTTTTTACGGAGTTGGTGCAAAATCACGTTAGAAAGGAATAGGCTCATAGTGAAATAATCATCGTTCTGGTTTCAGTTGTCAGGCATAGTAGGTTATCATAAGCCGCTTTTACTATCATCATCAGAGTCAATATGCCTATTACATCTAAATACAGTGACGAACACGTTGAATCC
The DNA here is from genome assembly GCF_000176715.1 of Vibrio sp. RC586. Lineage (NCBI taxonomy): Bacteria > Pseudomonadati > Pseudomonadota > Gammaproteobacteria > Vibrionales > Vibrionaceae > Vibrio > Vibrio sp. RC586. Next base: position 515,879 of record NZ_ADBD01000013.1, read on the forward strand.
ATTCTGACTGAAATTGCTGCGGTACTAAACAAACACAATGCTTCACCAGAGCTCACCTTAATGGTGGTTGGTAATATCGCTACCAATGTACTCAATCAAAACGTTGCTGCTTCGCAACGTAAAGTAATTGCAGAAAAATTCGCGCAAGCGTTAGTGTCATCTTTGCAAAGCTAAATTGACCCATTTAACCAATAAATAGAAAAAGCACATGGTAGATAGCGGAAATACATACGGTGATCGAGTCTCTCGTCTAGTCGGTTGGGGGCACTGGTTTGCTTTCTTCAATATCATCGCAGCCATGTTGATTGGTACGCGATATATATCTCAATCACCTTGGCCAGAAACTTTGCTTGGACAGCTCTATTTGGTGCTGTCTTGGGTTGGGCATTTTGGTTTTCTTGTTTTCGCACTCTACCTATTAGTGCTTTTTCCTCTTACCTTTGTTATTCCATCACGCAGCTTGTTCAGATTTATTGCTGTCTGTTTTTCGACTTTGGGGCTCACTGTTTTACTTATTGATACCCAAGCTTATCAGATCATTAACCTGCACCTGAATCCCGTTGTGTGGGAGCTTCTTTTTAATGACGAGACCAGCAGTGTTAGTGCGGATCTTCAGCACCTATTTGTTGTGCTACCGCTGATTTTCCTGCTTGAACTCGGATTGTCCGAATGGGTATGGCGTAAACAGCGTAAGTTGTCGCATAAGCGTGTTGGTCGCCCATTAGCTGCTGTGTTTTTTGTCAGCTTTATTACTAGCCATCTGATTTATGTATGGTCAGATGCTTACTTGTATTCTGCGGTGACCAGTCAGCGTGCGAACTTCCCTCTCTCCTATCCTATGACTGCCAAGTCCTTTATGGAGAAGCATGGTCTGCTGGATCGGGAGGAATACACTAAACGTCTTGCGGAACAAAATAACAATATCGATGGACTGACTTATCCGCTCGAACCGTTAGAGTTTAACCGCCGAGCTAATAACCTTAACGTACTCGTGGTTAGCATTAACAATTTACGTGCTGATGCATTAACCGCAGAACTCATGCCAAGCACCTATCAGTTTGCCAGCGAGAACCTTAACTTTGTTAATCACTACAGCTCAAGCAACGATATGTTTGGCCTGTTTGGTTTGTTTTATGGCTTACCGAGCACCTATGCGAGCAGTGTTCGCGTACAAGGAAATGCGCCAGTGCTGATTGATGTCATGAAGAAAAATGACTATCAGTTTGGACTATTTAGCGGTAATGATTTCTCAGACCCACTATACAAAGAAACGATGTTCCGCTCTTTAGAGCTCGCCACAATTGCAGCGGGTAATAATGGTAGCAGTTTGGATGAGCAAGCCGTAAAAGCGTGGTCCGAGTGGGTGCAAACCGCACACAAAAAGCCGTGGTTCAGTTACTTAGAGCTAAGCACTGTTGAAGCTTTTTCTGAACTGACAAACAGCACAGCTCAAAAAACATCAGCGGAAGATCGCTTACGCAGCGCCTATAATGCCTCTGTAACTCAAGCTGACCAAGTGATTAAGGGATTACTTGACCAACTTGAATCACTTGCTCTATTAGATAATACCGTAATTGTAATAACCTCTAATCACGGCACTGAGTTTAATGAGACAAGAACCAATACATGGGGATCGAATAGCAACTACAGCCGCTATCAATTACAAGTGCCTATGGTCATTCACTGGCCCGGTAAAGTAGCTGGTATTTATACTCATCGCTCTAGCCATCTCGATTTTTCGGTAACCCTGATGCAGGACTTGCTTGGCGTTTCCTCGAATCCTATTGATTACAGCAGTGGCAAAAACCTATTTAATGAAAGTAAGCGTAAATGGATTTTAGCAGGTGATTCGCGCGAATTAGCTTTAATCACCGATGAGCAAACGACTGTTATTGATAAGTTTGGCAACTTCAAAGTTTATGACGCAGAATACCAGCGTCTTAAGCAAACAAACCCTACTTTACCAGTATTAATGCAAGGTTTAACCGAATTGCAGCGTTTTTACGCAAAAGATAATTAAATTCATTATTTTAAGTCAGTTCAGGGTTGACGCACTTGGTAAAAGTTATTAGATTACGCCCATCGGACTGTAGCGCAGCTTGGTAGCGCACCGTCATGGGGTGTCGGGGGTCGGAGGTTCAAATCCTCTCAGTCCGACCATACACCTAAAGGGGAGTTTCTTAGAAACTCCCCTTTTCCGTTTTAAAACTTGTAAAAAATAGCGCTTAGCAATAAAAACATTGACCAAGTGTACATTATTAGAGCAAACAGTGTTTTAGGGGCTTTACAAGCAAGCATCGGGTCGATATTATGCGCCCACAAAGGAGAGATGGCTGAGTGGTTGAAAGCACCGGTCTTGAAAACCGGCGATGGTTAATAGCTATCCTAGGGTTCAAATCCCTATCTCTCCGCCACATTAGAAAAGCCGCTGATTATTCAGCGGCTTTTTGCTTTTACGTATGTCCACAATTTCACTTCAATCCCCTGCGCTTAACGCCGCTTTCAGTAACTCAAGATGCAATGGCACGAGTGCCGCATGGTCTTCGCGATACCCACCACCTATGACACAAGCGATTGGAATGCTCTCCTGCTTTGCCAAATCCAATATAAAACGATCTCGTTGCGCGATAGCCACTTGTGAAATCGACAAATAGCCCAGCTCATCATCACTATGAATATCCCCCCCCGCATCGTAAATAATGAGGTCAGGCTGATGAAGATTCACCGCCATCTCAACCACCTGAGTAAATGTGGATAAAAACTCCTCATCCCCCTGTCTGCTTAGTAAACTCTATATCCATATCAGAAGCGAGTTTACGTGCAGGGAAATTCTTATCACAGTGAAAAGAAAGGGTAATGATCTCGTCACGTTCCGCACACAAGGTTGCCGTTCCATCACCATGATGCACATCACTATCAATGATCAGAACTTTATCAACACCAGACAAAGAGAGTGCGAAGTGTGCTGCAATCGCCAAATCATTAAACAGACAGAAACCGCTGCCAAAATCCTCGTGAGCATGGTGATACCCACCACTAAGGTGGATTGCGACGCCTGACAGCAAAGCTCGCTCGACCATTAAGCAGGTTCCTCCCACAGAAAGCAACATACGCTCAATCAGTTTTTCACTCCAAGGAAAACCAATTCGGCGCATCTTGGCTGCTGGCAGTGTTCCATCCAACAAGGCCTGTACATATTCTGAATCATGCAATGACTTCACCAAGGAGAGTTCAGCTATTTGTGGTGTAAAAAATCCAAATGCTTCTCGCCACTCTTCGTTTTGTGTTTGTTGGGGCTTTGTTGCGTAATTCGAGGGAACTAAATCAGAAGGTTGCGATCTGATCGGCTAAGTAAGTTAATTATCCTAGTCTCATGCCTAAACCTCGCTACAAAACAACGAACTGGAAACAGTACAACAAAGCCTTAATCAACCGTGGTTCACTCACTTTCTGGATTGATGAAGAAGCCATTCGCCAGTGGAAGCAGAGCAAACAAGATAAACGAGGTAGACCTCCTCAGTTCAGCGACTTAGCCATTACTACTGCGCTTATGGTGAAACGAGTTTTCTCAATGCCGTTGAGAGCATTGCAAGGGTTTATCGATTCTGTTTTTTCATTGGCTAACGTCCCTATAGTCTGCCCACATTACAGTTGTATCAGTCGAAGAGCTAAGCAAGTCGAGGTTTCATTTAAACCAAATAGTAGAGGTGCAATACAGCATCTAGCTATTGATGCAACAGGTCTCAAGGTTTATGGCGAAGGTGAGTGGAAGGTCAAGAAGCATGGTACTGACGGGAAGCGAAGAGTCTGGAGAAAGTTGCATTTAGCGGTAGACACCAGCACTCACGAAATCGTCGCGGCAGAACTGAGTGTATCTAATGTTACCGATGCAGAAGTCCTTCCTAACTTGCTCAAGCAAACACGCCGAAGAGTAATCGAGATATCTGGTGATGGCGCTTATGACACAAGGGATTGCCACGATGCCATACGGTTCAAGCGAGCTATACCACTCATCCCTCCTAGAGAAGGGGCAGCCTTCTGGGAGAATGGTCATCCAAGGAATTTAGCGGTAGGTTGCCAGAAGCTCTACGGCTCCAACAATAAGTGGAAAAAGCGGTACGGTTATCATAAACGCTCACTATCAGAAACAACAATGTATCGAGTGAAGCAGTTGTTAGGTGGACGATTAAGTCTGAGAAACTACAATGCTCAGGTTGGTGAAACTTACGCCATGATTAAAGCGCTGAACAAACTTACAGGGCTAGGTATGCCTGAAACTCAGTGTGTTGCATAATAATTAACCAATTACAGGCAGTTTGGTTCTCTGACCGAATTACGCAACAAAGCCTATATTAATCAGTAAACATAAACCTAACACTGCGAAGAGTTCGAACCAAATAGAGTTAACTTAGATAACGTTTAGCTTTATTCGTTGATCCTGCTCTCCGTTTTTTAACTAAGTGCTTAAATTGAGGCTTTCCCACCACAGATAAGGATTGTAATGAAATTGGCACTGGGGCTATTTTGACTTGCGCAATGAGCAGATCCAACTGTTTATGCAACGTTTGCATAAACGGTTGGTAAGCTTGTCCTTTCTCTGAAATCGCTTGCAGTTGATGTTCCCAATGCGCCGTCATATCTGGATAAGTCGCTTCAGCCGGAAGAGCATGGATCAAACCTCGCCCAGCAGGAGTGCTTTTAATCAGCTTGTTATCGCGCAACAAAAGTCCGCGTTTAAACAGTGTATCCAGAATCCCAGCTCGAGTTGCTTCTGTACCCAAACCATCCGTATCCCGCAGAATTTTCTTGAGTTCTTTATCTGCAACGAAACGGGCAATCCCTGTCATCGCTTGTAAGAGAGTTGCTTCGGTAAACTGGCGAGGAGGCTCGGTTTGTCTCTGTTTGATCTCCCCTTCTCGGCACTGAAGCACAGTGCCAACAGGCAGAGGGGGCACTTTATCCACGCCCTCTTCTTGCTCATCTTGATGACCGGTCAACGCTTTCCATCCAGCACTAAGCAATTGACGACCTTTCGCAATAAAAACACCGCCAGCGATATTGAAGACCAATTTAGCCTCTGCATACACTGCCGCTGGATAGAACTGAATTAAGTATTGGCGAGCAATGAGTTGATACACCTTCATCTCATGGCCAGACAACGCATTCACGCTAGCCTTTTTGGGCGTGGGGATAATGGCGTGGTGAGCATCCACTTTACTGTCGTTCCAGGTTTTAGAACGCAGTGACAAATCGGCATTATTAACGGCAGTGACCATTTCTTGTGTGTTGTTGGCAATCGCCGCCACAACATCAGCAGCCTGAGCCAGATGCTCTTTCGGGAGATATCGGCAATCTGAACGCGGATAGGTGATCAGTTTGTGCTTCTCATACAGCGATTGGCAGAGATCCAACACTTGCTGCGCACTCAAGTTATAACGCTTAGCGGCATCTATCTGCAGCGCAGACAGTGAATAAGGCAAAGGTGCTGCTTGTCTGGTTTGATCTTGCTCTGATTCAGTCACAGTCGCGGGCTGATGAGCAATGCGGCTGGCGACATTGTCCACCAATTTACGGTTAGTGACCCGCCCGTCTTCATCTTGCCAAGGTAAACAAGCCTCGCTCGGTTTCCAGCGAGCACGTATATCGAATTGATCGGCTCCATTTTGGTATGGAATTAAAGCATCAAGAGTAAAATAATCATGTGGGACAAAATTCTCGATCTCTTCATCCCGTCTCACCACTAAGCCAAGCACAGGTGTTTGCACTCGCCCCACAGAGAGCACGCCTTGATAACCGGCTTTTTTTCCAAGCAAAGTATAAGCTCGCGACATATTCATGCCATATAGCCAATCAGCACGTGAACGCGCCAACGCAGAGACTGAGAGTGGAATAAATTCACGGTTACTGCGCAGACCTTGCAAGGCACGTTTTACCGCAGAAAGGTTCAAATCTCTAATCAGAAGCCGCTGTACCGTTTCCTTTTTATGATTCGGGACTTTGCAATAATCCAGCACTTCATCCACCAACAGCTGCCCTTCACGATCGGGATCTCCAGCATGAATAATTTGATTGGCGTCTTTAAGCAGCTTACGTACAACGGCTAACTGTTGAGAGGAAGATTTTCTCGGGCGCAATTGCCACTGCTGCGGAATAATCGGCAGATCTGCCATATTCCATTTTTTGTAGCGTTCGTCATAAGCATCGGGTTCGACTTGCTCGAGAAGGTGCCCAATACACCAAGTTACTACATCGCCATTGGCACAGCGAATACAGCCTTGTTCTTTCTTATGGGGTTTTGGCAAGGCATCGGCAATCGCTCGAGCAAGGCTTGGCTTTTCAGCAATAAAGAGTCGACTCATAGCATACGTTAGCAGATAAAATTAAGGCCACATTACTCAATGTGGCCTTATAAAATCAAGAAAAACTGTAACTTTATACAGTATTATTCTTCACTTGCTGAACGTGCTGCGGCTTCTTTAACCAGAGTTTGCAGTTCACCTTTTTGGAACATCTCTAGCATGATGTCGCAACCACCAATCAACTCACCTTCAATCCACAGCTGTGGGAAAGTTGGCCATTGAGCATAAACAGGTAGTTCTGCTCGAATGTCTGGATTTTGTAGGATGTCTACATAGGCAAACTTCTCACCACACGCCATTAGAGCTTGTGCAGCTTGCGAAGAAAACCCACAGCTTGGCAACTTTGGTGAGCCTTTCATGTAAAGCAGAATCGGATTTTCGGCGATTTGCTGTTTGATTTTGTCAATAGTTTCCATCGCTTCCTCATTAATGGATGTCATCAAATATGGGCACATTCTAAAGCAATAACGGAGAATAAAAAGCATATTCTCTGTGTGGATAAAGACTAGACTATTCTTGCATATCGAGGTTATGCCTCTTGCCTTCAATCCTTGAGGATCTTTTTCTGCCTTCGGGGTTTTAATAAAGTAAAAAGTTGCTAAAATACTTGGCAAGTCAGTCGTAACGACGAAGAAAACAATACACTGGAAGCAATGACTAAAGAGAACCCTCTCTTTACACTCAACGGAGAATCGAGCAATGGCATTTGAACTACCCGCTCTTCCTTACGCGAAAGACGCGCTGGAACCACACATCTCAGCAGAAACTCTGGATTTTCACCACGGTAAACACCACAACACTTACGTGGTAAAACTGAATGGTCTGATCCCAGGTACTGAGTTTGAAAACAAATCACTGGAAGAGATCATCAAGACCTCAACTGGCGGTGTTTTCAATAACGCAGCGCAAATTTGGAACCACACTTTCTACTGGCACTGTCTGTCACCAAACGGTGGTGGTGAGCCAACAGGCACAGTGGCTGAAGCAATCAATGCGGCATTCGGTTCTTTCGCTGATTTCAAAGCAAAATTCACTGATTCTGCAATCAACAACTTCGGTTCATCTTGGACTTGGTTGGTGAAAAAAGCTGACGGTTCTCTCGCAATCACTAACACTTCAAACGCAGCAACTCCGCTGACTGAAGAAGGCGTGACACCGCTACTGACTGTTGACCTGTGGGAACACGCATACTACATCGACTACCGTAACGTGCGTCCAGACTACATGAACGGTTTCTGGGCACTGGTTAACTGGGATTTCGTAGCGCAAAACCTAGCCAAATAAGTGCTATTTGCCTAATAAATCGACATAAGCCTGCAATTTTGCAGGCTTTTTTCATTTCTATCACTCAAGTTTTCTGCTCTCGCGCCGTTAAATAAACATCAAGGGGAGAGAGTCATGCAAGTCCACACGTTAGACAAAGCGGGAATCATTAGCGAGCTGCATTTTGGCCAAGGTATAAGCCAAGCAGTTACGCAGGGGCGTCGTGCTGACTTTGCCCTACTGCTCGCGCTTTTTTCTAACGATGTGCGAGATAACACCCCAATCGACAAAATTAACGAAACGCCTATCACTGAGCAGTTACTACGTCAGCGTTTCGAATTGGCGCAGCCACAGCCACTGGAAAATGATGAGAGTTCCTATCAAATTTCAGCGAAACAAGCAGCCATGTTCCATGAAGGTGGAATGGCAAGTGCCAAACTCAGCCATTACCTTAGCCCAGAAGCGTTAACTTACCGCCCTCAGGATACCCAAGGCTTACCTGAAGAGGTGTATTTAAACCTTTCGGGACATGAAAGACGCCATCTGGCAGAAAAAACTCCTATCACCCTGCTGGCAAAAGATTTCTATCATCGCCTCGCTACGGCTTATCGCCAAGATCAATTGCGTCTGGCAGTTTGATCATCGATCTATTCAATTTGGCATACTGCAAACAAAATATTTCACTAATCATTTCTGTGAATGAATGCAAAGTATTTGGTTTCAGTTTAGTGAATCCAAAGTTATTTGAAGTTATTCACACTGTATACACAACTAATCAACCATGCTGTCCGAACCCCCTGCGTAACCTGAAGGTTACATAAGCAGTTAGAAATACAATGAGGCAGCACTCATGGACATAAAAGATTCAACAATATTAATAACTTATGCAAGTTCAGCTCTTGGTAGCACACTGGCTACTCACTTTGTAAAGCAGGGAGCCAAAGTGATCCTATGTGATCGTGATCTACAGGGTTTAGTCGATACCTATTGGCGTTGCCATGCCATTTCAAACCAAGTGGCTTATTTTCACCTCAGTGATTTTTCGCCAGAAAGCATTGAACACCTGCTCGATTTGACAGAGCAACAATTCTCACGTGTGCCTGATGTATTGATTAACAACTTGCCTTCAGCTCCACTGCCTTCTTTGATTGACGAAAAGCCTAGCGAGCAATTCATTGAACAGTTGGCGGCCATCGCCTCTTCGCTATTTAACTTCAGTCACGCGTGTTCAGTGAGAATGCGCCAGAGAAGAACAAAAGGGGTCATCGTTAATGTGGTATGCAATAACGCTCAACAAGGTATGTCGGGGATGGAGAGTGCCAATTCAATGGTATCAGGGTTTACCCAAAGCTGGGCTAAAGAGCTCAACCCATTTAATATTCGGGTAGGTGGTGTAGTTCCACAAATCCTTAGTGCCAATGATGAAACCGTTCATTGGTCTGAGGTTCGCGAAGAGTTGATCCGCAATACGGAATACATTGTTTCAAATGAATATTTTAGCGGGCGGGTGATGTCGGCTTAGCCTTCGCTAAGCCACATAGGATCATAACCCTTCACTTAGATAGTTATCGAGATATTCTTCTTCGGCAGGATCGTAATCATCGACTTGGATTTCCGCTTCAAAATTACGTCGTTGGATGTAAGCATCGCGAGTCAAACTGTAAGGATCTGGCGAGTTATGGAGCAGAGCCTCTTGTGAAACTAAAGCGGCGCGCGTTTCCATTCCTTCTAATGCCCATTTACCAATCCCAGCCCAAATATTGAGATAAGCGAGTGGGAAATATAACCCATCCACCACATCTGTCACTTCACGCACCGTGTAAGGTCCGTATCCTGGCACCATTAAATAAGGGCCATTGCCGACACCATAATGACCGACTGCATCACTAAATGCCTTTTCATCGTATTTTTTAATACCGGCTTCAGAAGCAATATCGATGATACCAAGCAGGCCAAAACTGGTGTTAATCCAAAACCGATTAAAGTGATCGACCGCTTTTGAACCATTACCCATCAATAAGTTGTTTACCATGCTGGCAGGTTCATCTAAGTTGGACAGAAAATTGGAGACGCCACTGCGCACTGGCTTAGGTACATAACCAACATAAAACAAAGAAACAGGGCGCACTAAATAAGGATCTAAGTAATCGTAGTTAATCGTCCACATCTGCCGGTTAAAGCTTTCTAGTGGATCATTAACTTGCGAGTGGGTCGAGCTTCCATCAGGTGCACTGCTACACCCGAGCAAAAATGTTGTGAATAGAGCAATCCAAGATAAGCGGCCAACCATACGTTATTCCATGTGCAAAGGCCGATGATCACATCGGCCTTGTGGTTATACTATTTTTCAGTTTGTGATTTTATTCATACTGCTTATCTAATACAACGTCAACTGGTTCACCTGCTTTCATTGTGGGACTTTCTGCGTACCAGTCACCCGTTTTAGTCGCTACATTTCCATCAGTATCTATGCGCACACGTACAACATACGACTCAAGACTAGAAAGCTTGGAACCTTGCATCATGCTGTTATTGTCATCCAACACAACGGTTCTTGGGAACTCACCTATCGGATAACGCGCTGCCGCAACTGGCATTGGAGAGCCCGGAGCATGAACAGATACGATCAATACTGCATTCGGATCAATTTTTACCTGCTCCGCAACATTGATAGTCACCTTAACCGATTTTCCATCCGCGATGCCTTCACCCATTTTTTTACGGGCACTCTCAATACTGCGACTCAGCATTTCATAACGGGAATCCTGCGGACCAATCGCCTGTTGCATTAAGCTCCAGTATTTAATTGCCGCTGGAAAATCACCACTTTCAAAGGCATCAAACGCGAGTAGAGAATAAACCCGTAAGTCTGCATAACCACGCTGAGCCAATTTGAGCAACACTGCTTTGGCTTCTTGTTGATCAACGGGATCATTAGACAGCATCAGCGCTTGTGCGTAACCAAACTTCACATCTGGGTCTTCACTATCCAATGCGAATGCTTTCTTCATTGCTCCGACTGCAGTTTCAAGGTCACGATTAGCTAAACCAATGCGGCCTAACAACAACCACCCCGTCACATCATCCGCTTGATAGTGCAACCGTGTACGCAACGCGAGTGTTAAATCATTCATCTCCTCATCACTGAGCTCAGCTTGAGGCGACATGAGTTTTTTCGATAGTTCAGGCAGTTGTGCTGAGACTTGCTGCCAAGCCTGTACATGCTGATAGTTACCAAACTTAGCGTATAAGGCATAGCTCAAACCGACCACCAACAGAACGGATGGGACGACAACCATCCAAAGCGAAACCTTGTTTTCTTGCTGGTGCTTTTGCTGAGTAGGAATATCATCCAATAGGGTCTGCTTTAAATCTGCAATCAAATCTTGCTGATCAACCACAATCCCTTCTTCCGTTTCCTCTTCAAGCTCTTTGAGTCGGTCTTTATAAAACGCTTTATTCAGCTCATCGCGCAGTTCTTGGTCGTTATTCGCGCGCTTTTGAATAAACGGAATAATGACGAATACCACCGCAATCGCAACAAGCAATAAGGTCGAGATCCAAAACATCCACATGATTACTTCTCTCCCTTTTGCTCTTCTTTTAGCAATGCTTTCAAACGCGCTTCTTGTTCTTCATTCCAATCCGCAGCATTCACTGCACCACGCGCTTTACGTCGGCTACGCAGTACAATCACTGTAAAACCAATCAGTAACACCGAAATGGGGCCTAGCCAAAGAATGGCTGTACCTAAAGTAAACGGTGGATTGTAAGTTACAAAGTTTCCGTAACGGGCAATCATGTAATCCACGATTTCCGATTTGGATTTCCCTTCTTTAGTCATCTCATACACTTTTTGGCGCAAGTCTTGCGCCAATTCAGCATTGGAATCTGCAATCGTGTTGTTTTGACATTTCGGACAACGCAGCGTAGCGCCTAGCTCTTGAAACTGCTTTTCCTGCTCAGGTGTATCGAAGTCATACACTTCGATGGTCGCTAATGCAGAGAGTGAAACCAGCATTGCGGCAAAAGCCGCGAACAGCCACTTCTTCATTGTTTCGCCTCCGCCAGCATTTTTTCATAGATAGGAGCAAGCGTTTCTTGCCAGTTGCGTGAATTCACATCCCCGACATGACGATAGCGGATCACACCATTGGCATCGATTAAAAAGGTCTCTGGTGCACCGTAAACACCCAGATCCAATCCCAACATGCCATTGCCATCAAATAAGCTGATCAAATAAGGATTGCCCAAGTCATTAAGCCACTGAGTCGCTTTATCTCGTTGATCCTTGTAGTTAAGGCCAATGATTTTTACGCCTTGCTTAGCCAGTTCATTCAAGTATTGGTGCTCGGCATAACACGTTGGGCACCATGTTGCCCACACATTCAGTAGTAAAGGCTCACCTTTAAAAATTGACTGATCATATAGCTTGCCGGGTTCCGCCAAATCTTCGAGGCGGAACTGAGGTACTGACTTACCAACCAAAACAGATTCCAGCTTAGTTGGATCATCACCCGCCGAGTTTCTCATCAATTGCGTTGCAAACACCCCAGCCAGCAACAAAAAGGCAATGAGTGGGATAAATAGAATCTTCTTATTCACTTAAGCCTCCTGATGTGCGTTTTTTCTAAAACGGTAGCGCTTATCGCTAATTGCCAAAGCACCACCCAGCGCCATGAGTAAGCCACCAGCCCAGATCCAGCGCACATAAGGTTTGTAATAAATACGGACAGCCCACGAGCGGTTATCTTCCAAACGTTCACCCATAGCAATGTACAGGTCACGCGTGATACCGCGATCAATCGCCGCTTCAGTCATCATGGATTTTGCCGTGCGGTAGAAACGCTTCTCCGCATGCAGCGTATTCACATATTGACCTTGGCTGGTCACTTCAAAGTCAGCGATGTAGCCGTCATAGTTCGGGCCATCTTTGTCGCGTACGCCTTGGAAATAGAAGTGGTATTCATTGAGCTGGAAGTTTTCACCCGGAGCCAAACGAACATCACGCTCAATGCTGTAGTTTTGCACCATAGCGATACCGATGATGCTGACCGCTAAACCAATGTGGCCCATCATCATTGCCCAATGACTGCGTTGCAGTTTCTTCACCCCCACCATAAACGTGTGGCGATGGGTGGCACGTGTATGCAGTTCATAGCCATGCAATAACAGAATCCACCACGCCATAACCCAACCGATATAAGCCATCAAGCTGAAAGTTGGAGCATTCAACCACATCATCAACGCAGACAATAGCAAAGAGGCAACCGCTGTGATCAGCATCGGCTTAAACAGGGTTGAAATTTGGTCACGTTTCCAACGAATCAGCGGGCCAATTCCCATTAAAAATGCAAATGGGATCATCAGCCATGCAAACAACATATCGAAGAATGGCGCACCGATGGAGACAGATCCCAAGCCAAGCTGCTTATGCACCAAAGGTAGTAAGGTACCGATTAACACCACGGCTAGCGCTGTCATCAACAGCACGTTGTTAGCCAGTAAACTATTTTCACGCGATACCAGATCAAAATTGCCACGTACTCGTACTGAAGCGCCTTTAATCGCAAACAGCAACAATGAACCGCCAATTACAGCGATCAGGAAACCGAGAATAAACATGCCGCGAGCAGGATCGGATGCAAAAGCATGTACAGAAACTAGGATGCCTGAACGCACTAAGAAAGTGCCTAATAAGCTCAGCGAGAAAGCAGAAATCGCGAGTAACACGGTCCAAGCTTTGAAGGTGCCTCGTTTCTCAGTCACTGCTAATGAGTGCATCAGCGCGGTGCCTGCAAGCCAAGGCATGAAAGAGGCGTTTTCTACAGGATCCCAGAACCACCAACCGCCCCAGCCAAGTTCGTAGTATGCCCACCAAGAACCCAACACGATGCCCAATGTTAAAAATAACCACGCAGCGATTGTCCAAGGACGCGACCAACGAGCCCATGCGGTATCCAATCGGCCAGTCATCAAAGAAGCAATTGCAAAGGAAAACGCAACAGAGAAGCCTACATAGCCCATGTACAGCATAGGCGGGTGAATGATCAAACCAGGGTCTTGCAGCAGAGGGTTTAAATCACGGCCATCGATTGGGAAGTAAGGCAGAGTACGCAAAAATGGGTTAGAGGTAACAATGATGAACAGCAAGAAGCCGACACCAATCATCCCCATTACCGCCAATACTCGTGCTACAGACTCTTGCGGCATACCACGGCTAAACGTTGCAACCGCCACGGTCCAAGCCGCTTGGATCAATACCCAAAGTAATAATGAACCTTCGTGAGCTCCCCAAACTGCCGTTAAACGGTAGTACCAAGGTAATTCACTGTTTGAGTTGCTTGCCACATACTGAACAGTAAAGTCATTGGTATAAAACGCCCACAACAAAATAACAAAGGAGAGCAGTAGCATGAAGAACATGCCCCATGATAAGGGGCGAGCCGTATTCATCAATAAGGTGTTATTGCGTGATGCACCAATAAGAGGTAGCGCACTGAGTAATATCGCTAAACCTAACGAAATGATCAGTGCAAAATGGCCGATTTCAGCAATCATTGTGCACTTCCTTTCTGTTCTTCCGAATACTGCAAAGGCTCATGTGTTTTTTTCATTGCTTCTGCAATTTCAGGCGGCATGTAGTTTTCATCATGCTTCGCCAACACTTCAAACGCTTCAATGTTGGTTGGATCAGTCAGAACCCCTTGCGCTACAATACCCTGCCCTTCACGGAACAAATCCGGAAGAATACCGTCATAAGTCACGGTAACACTTGGGCCAACATCATGCAGATCAAAACTCACTTTTAAAGAGTTAGGGTCACGTTTCACAGAGCCTTCAACCACCATTCCGCCAATACGCAGACGTTGGCCAATTTCTGGCATTTTACCTTCTTTGCCATACACCAATTCTGTCGGGGTGTAGAAAAGATCCATGTTCTGATTCAGGGCATAAATGATTAAGCCGACCGTTGCACTCAGGCCAAGCAAGATTGCCAAAACAACACCGAGCCGCTTTTTACGTCTTGGGTTCATAGTGTGTTCTCCATATGTTTTGCGGCATCGACACGAGCCTGACGCTCCAGTTTATTGCGCACTTGATTGAGTAACTTGTTCTTACGTCGCACGCTGGCTACCCAGAGCACCGCCATCGAAAAATAGGTGATACCAAAAGCACTCCAGACATAACTGGCATAACCGCCCATGGCTAAAAAATCACTGAAAGATTCAAAATGCATCACTGAGTTCCTCGCACAGATTGGTTAGCTAAGTCACAAACCCAAGGGCGATGACTTTCTCGGCTAAGGATTTCATTACGTAAGCGGATCATGGTCACGGCAGCGAAGAAGAAAGCAAAGCCAAAAATACAAGACAGCAGTGGCCATAACATATCAGGAGCGATCGACGGTTTGGCAAACTTAGTGATCGTCGCGCCTTGATGCAAAGTGTTCCACCACTCAACAGAGAAATGGATGATGGGCAGATTGATGACGCCCACAATAGCTAAGATCCCTGCGGCTTTCGCTGCGGTTTTTTGATCATCAAATGCATGATAAAGCGCGATCACGCCCAAATAGAGGAACAGGAGTACAAGCTCAGAGGTTAAACGGGCATCCCATACCCACCAAGCACCCCACATGGGTTTGCCCCAAACTGCACCGGTGATAAGAGCAATAAAGGTGTACACCGCGCCAATCGGGGCCATGGCCAACGCTGCCATATCCGAAATACGAATTTGCCAGACAATACCAATGAAGGCTGCAATCGCCATCGACATATAAACACCCATTGACCATATCGCCGCCGGTACATGGATATAGATGATTCGGAAACTGTCACCCTGCTGGTAATCTGCCGGTGCATAGACTAAGCCAAGCACAGTCCCTACCGCGAGAAACAGGAATCCTAAACTGGCAAACCAGGGTAGCAACTTACCGCAAAGATGGTAAGCCGCGTCTGGTTTGGCGTAGGGATGAAGCCATTTCCACATGTTTATCTCACTTTGCTTTCAATTTATTGAGTTTTAACTAAGTTATTATAATTTATCTAACGCAGCATTTTCGTGCTTGATCGAGAACAATCAATGAACACTTACTCGTAACGCTGCACTGATCGCAAATGGGGTCAAGGTCATTGAACCCATCAGCATTGCGGCCAAAATGGCCAATTGTCCGTTATACGGCATACCCAATGCTGCTGCATCAATCGCTGATGTAGCAAATATCAATACTGGGATAAAGAGCGGTAATACTAATAAACTCAGCAGTACTCCCCCCTTCTGTAGCCCTACCGTCAAAGCCACTCCAATCGCACCAATAAAACTTAAGGTTGGTGTGCCCAACAAAAGAGTTAATACAACCGCTAACCAAGTTGAGCTATCAAAAGAGAGCAAAATCGCCAGTAGTGGGCTTAACAAAATCAGCGGTAAACCAGTCAATAGCCAGTGAGCAATCACTTTCGCCATAACCACAACGGATAGTGGCAGTGGTGTCAGCATTGATTGCTCTAGCGCACCATCTTGAAAGTCATCACGAAATAGTCGCTCTAAAGAGAGCAATGCCGCCAACAGTGCCGCCACCCAGACAATACCTGGTGCAATTCGCGCGAGCAAAGCGGGCTCAGGCCCCACACTGAGCGGGAACAAGGTAATCACTATGATAAAAAACCACAGTGGGTTAAACACATCCGCTTGACGACGAAAAGCAATCAAGAGTTCACGGCGGATAAACTGAGTAAAGGCAGCGATCATGACATCTCACCACCGAGGCGAATTTTGCGTAGCTTGGGATTGTCTGCAAACATATCTTGGTGCGTGGTTAGGATCACAATTCCCCCTTGCTCGGCATGGCTTAAAAACAGTGCTTCAAGCACTTTAACGCCTTGTTTATCTATCGCCGTCAACGGCTCATCTAAAATCCATAACCGCTTTTGGCTTAACCATAATCTTGCCAGTGCTACACGGCGCTGTTGCCCAGCAGAAAGTTGAGCCACAGGCACATCTTCTCGGCCAACAAGACCAACCTTTACTAAGGCTTGAAATATAGCTGGCTCATCAATAACTTGTTGGTGAACTGCTTGATAAAAACGTAAGTTCTCTAATGCGGTGAGTTCCCGCTTAATTCCCGTTTGGTGCCCCAAAAACAGCAAATCTTGATGATAGCTTTCACGATCACTTTGAATCTTTTTCTGCTGCCAAAGGATTTCACCACATTCGCTCTCTCCAAGACCAGCAATGATCCGCAACAAGGTGGTTTTCCCCGTGCCATTGCGGCCTTCAATCTGGACTAATTCGCCTGCATGAATCTCGAAAGAGAGTGATTCAAATAAGACCCGTTCATCTCGAATGGCGGTGAGATTTTTTACTTCTAACATGCTTATCTCTGTGAGCGTTGGGATGGCTATATTAACACAGCAAGAGGGAGACTAAAGCTGATAACTCCATTACTAATCACGAAACTACGTAAGAAACTATTAAAATTTCGCGAGTTTTGTTTGCATATAATCCTTTGTAGTTACAAGTATTATCAATGGTTAATACCGATGCTCTAAAACAGTTATCCAGATCACATCTGCATCCAGAGTTGAGCCTTATCAAACTTATCTTCAAGGCGCACTGGAGGAAATAAAAAAGGAAGCCAGAGCTTCCTTCAACATTCAATAATCTATCGCAATCATGGCTTAGCTTTGGCTACTCGACCTTCAGGATGACTTTCAAGCGGTGGAATACTTTCCTTTCCAGCCAGTTTGTTTTGTAAAGACATCATTAACTCAGCTTCTGCTTTAGGTAACTCACACTCTTGAATAAGTTCATTGAGATCTGCGCCCAACTGAACCATTTTGCTCGCGCGAGTATACAGACGCGCATCGGCATCCGTATTTTCTAACTCAAGCAAACGTTCATTTAGGTGGCGAATGATATCTTGTTGCTCACTTACTTTTTGTCCAAGGCCTACCATTACTGAACGAACTTCAAGCAGCTGTTTGTTTGATTTCTGTAGCTCTCTATCGAGATGGCGTACCTGCTGGCGTAAGGTTTCACTTTGACGGTGCTGACCAAGCTTAAGACGCCACAGCGCCAACACGATGCACAAAACAACAAAAACCACTCCTCCTGCAATAACAGGAGGAGTTAACCAAGTGAAATCAACCATTACATGTGAGCCATTTCATCCCATTCTTCATCGCTTAAGAACTTATTCAGGTCAACTAGAATCAGCAGTTTGCCATCGCGGTTGCTTACCCCTTGGATGAACTTCGAGCTTTCATCGGTTCCCACGCTTGGGGTCGAATCAATTTCAGATGAACGTAGGTAAACTACTTCCGCTACGCTATCGACCAGAATACCAATCACTTGTCGCTCTGACTCAATCACAATGATACGGGTGTTATCGGTAATTTCACCTTGCATCAAGCCAAAACGTGAACGCGTGTCGATAACCGTCACGACGTTACCACGCAAATTAATAATACCTAACACATAGTCAGGCGCTCCAGGAACGGGAGCAATTTCGGTGTAACGTAGTACTTCACGTACTTGCATTACATTGATGCCGTACGTTTCTTCTTCCAATTGGAACGTCACCCATTGAAGTACTTCATCGTTCGACTTTTCTTTTCTGACTTTCACTTCGTTCGCCTGAGACATAACTTTCCCTCTCTGAGTCGTTTCTTTCCGACACCCAATGTTTTAATTTTCCAGTGCTTTTACATCAAGCCCTGCATTAAGCATAGCTATCAATGCCTGAACATGGATCAAAGCGCACATTTTTTCTTTCACCATGCCTGCGAGCCAAGGCCGTTTACCGACTTGTTCACGCCATCGCACTTTATCTGTACTGAGCAATTCCGTGCCCATGAGCTGAGTGCTGGCTAATCCCCATGCACTCTCACCCAACATCACAATGTACTGATAGGCTTGCTTATAACTCTCATCATGCAGCTTCTCAGCCATTACCCATTTCGCAGTATCAACCACATCAAGTTGCGAGTCCCGATTGGTTTGCAACCCCAAATACCATGCTGGACGCCCTATTAAGTGGTTAAGTGTGGCCATACGATGAATCCCACCTAACTCATCCAGTGGCACCGCAAAGGTGACACCGTTGACTTCAAAATAGAGCACTTGGAAATCTTTTTCCCGGATGGTGTTTGTCCAACTACCAAGCTTGTCACGTCCTGATTGAGTTTCTAACGCAAGCACGGTTTCAACCGCAGGCTCAACACCATCAAAAGCCGCAATTTCTATCTCTGGTTCCGCTGCAACCTCGGTATAAATGGGTTCAACAACTTCTTCAACCGTTTCAATTGTTATTTCCGGTTCAATATAGTTGCTTTCAATCTCCCACTCTTGAATTTCTTCTACGGCAGTCGTCGGTTGAATAACGGTCTCAGTTCTAGCAATTTTAGCCGTGTTTTCCTCAAGGATCTGTTCGAGATCCAGATCAGCTACAGGATTGCTGGATTCCAATTGGCTGAGTAAACGCTGTACATCTTCTAAATTGGGAAGCTCAAGCTCTTCAACTTCAGCCTCAAAGTAACTTTTGTTAGGTGCTGATTGAACCGCAGAAGCTAACTCCCAAGTTGGCTCTTGCTTAGCTTGAGTAAGCTCAAAATCCGCTGATTCTTCATCCAATAAGGCGGTAAAGTAATCATTAAGCGCTTGTTCGCTTGAAATCAACGCACTACTCATCAATAGCAAGCCTCTCTAAGAATAGCAGAAGCTGCTTGTAAGCGAACACTCCACGGCTACCCTCCGCAAAATGCGAGGCTGGTAAGCGCTGTAAACTGGCATCACGAAACTTAGTGTCAATCGGTACTGCAGATGTCCATACTTTATCTGGGTAGTCTTTTTTCAACTGATTCAGCGTCTGCAGCGAAGCTCGGGTCCGCTTATCATACATTGTCGGTACAATGGTGACTTTGAACTCACGACTACGTGATTTCTGCATAATCGCCAATGTGCGAACCATGCGTTCCAAACCTTTCATCGCTAAAAACTCAGTCTGCACTGGGATCAGAATACGATCACTGGCTGCCAGCGCATTTACCATCATTACCCCCAAAATGGGTGGACAATCGATCAATACGTAATCATAAACATGCCGCAGTGCGAGCAATGCACGCTTTAAGATTAGCCCCATTCCACTGCGATTTCCCATTACGCGATCGAGCGTAGCAAGCGACATATGTGCAGGAATAAGGTCAATGCCTTCTATATCTGTACTGAAGATCAACGGCTTAACCGAAGTTTCTGTGTATTCTCGCAATTGAAAAAGATCGAATAAACTCGCGGGCACACCATCAGAATCATAACCGAGATAAGTCGTCAGCGAAGCATGTGGATCCGTATCCACTAGCAAGACACGCTTGCCCTGCTGGCTTAACAAGCCAGCCAATGTAATCGTTGTGGTGGTTTTTCCTACCCCACCTTTTTGGTTTGCGACACTCCAAACGATCATTGTGGTTCCTTATGCGAGACCTACTTCTACCAGCATGCGCTCTGCGATTCTGTCGAGAGGCAGATCTTCTGAGGAGATCCCGGCTTTGGCAACCGCCTGTGGCATACCGTACACCACACAACTCTCTTCATCTTGTGCCCAGATAGTGGCGCCAGCTTCTTTAAGCATTCGAGCCCCTTCTCGACCATCGGCTCCCATACCGGTTAAAACCATCGACAGAACTTTGTCACCATAGATTTTAGCAGCCGAACCGAACGTTACATCCACGCAGGGCTTGTAATTCATTCGATCGCCACCATCAAGGATGCGAAGCCTCGCAGCGCCAGGGCGACCATCAACCATCATTTGCTTGCCGCCAGGTGCTAGATAAGCCACGCCAGGGCGTAAAGCATCACCATCTTCCGCTTCTTTAACTTCAATCTTGCATAGTGTGTTTAAACGGCTCGCAAAAGCAGCCGTAAACGTTGCTGGCATATGCTGGATCAAGACGATTGGATGTGGGTAATTCGCTGGGAGCTTAGTCAAAATTTTCTGTAATGCCACTGGTCCCCCTGTCGAGGTGCCAATTGCTGTTAACTGATACTTTTTGCCCGATGCTTTAAAGCGAGTTGCTGCTGTAATTGACACACTAGGACGATTGCTCGTCAACGAAGTCGTAGGGGCCGAACGTTCTTGAGCCAAAGAAGAGCTTGCAGTTGAAGATGACAACGTCGACGATGGACGAGCCATTGCGGGCCGACGTAAAAACATCTTCTTAGAAGCAATAGACAGCACTCGCTGTTGTAATAAAGTGACTGCCTCATCACGATTACGAGCAATATCTTCGAATTTTTTGGGCAAGAAATCTAATGCCCCAGCATCTAAAGCATCTAATGTCGCTTTTGCTCCATCATGAGTCAGCGAAGAAAACATCAAAATGGGTACTGGATTGTTTGCCATGATTTCACGTACGGCTGAAATGCCGTCCATGACGGGCATTTCAATATCCATTGTGATCACATCGGGTTTGAGCCGAGCAGCCTTTTCAACTGCCTCTTTACCATTGACAGCGACATCGATGACTTCTAAGCGCGATTCGGAGTTGATGATTTCACTCACGCGACGACGGAAAAAACTTGAATCATCAACAACTAATACTTTAATCGCCATGTTTATCCTTATCGTTGTGCCGTTATTCAGATTCGAGATGCTGCGGCATACTGTTTCAGTAAGTCCGGCACATCAAGAATCAAGGCGATGTGACCATCACTAGTGATGGTTGCACCAGACATACCAGGCGTACCTTGTAGTAACTTATCAAGCGGCTTAATCACGACTTCTTCTTGCCCAATGAGAGCATCAACGACTAGGCCAACACGCTGACTACCGATTTGTACAATAACCACATGGCCATGGCCTTGGCGAAGTTGTACCTTACCTTTCTTCGGTGCTAGCCAGTTTTGTAAGTAGAACAGCGGGATCGATTTTTCACGAACGATAATGGTCAGCTGACCGTCAACCACGTTGGTACGACGTAAATCCAAGTGGAAAATCTCATTCACACTCGCCAGAGGCAATGCAAATGGATGACCTGCAACCCCTACCATCAAGGTTGGGAGAATTGCTAATGTAAGCGGCACTTTAATCGTAATCTTGGTGCCTTTCCCCATGGTGGAATCGATATCAATCGAGCCATTGAGTGTATTGATGGCGGTTTTCACTACGTCCATCCCTACTCCACGACCTGAAATATCAGAAATCTGTTCCTTACTTGAGAAACCCGGCATGAAGATCAGATTGAAACACTCTTTATCTGATAGTCGAGAAGCCGCATCTTCATCCATCATGCCACGCTTGACAGCGATAGAACGTAACTTTTCAGGGTTCATACCTGCACCATCGTCAACGATAGCCAGTTCGATATGATCCCCTTCCTGAGAGGCTGAAAGGATAACTTTACCCGTGCGAGATTTGCCACTTTTTGCTCGCTCGTCAGGCATTTCAATACCATGGTCAACGGAGTTACGCACCAAGTGAATCAATGGGTCCGCTAACGCTTCTACTAGGTTTTTATCTAAATCGGTTTCTTCACCACGCAGCTCGAGATCAATCTCTTTATTTAGGCTACGAGCCAAGTCACGAACAACACGAGGGAAACGACCAAATACTTTTTTGATTGGCTGCATGCGCGTTTTCATTACCGCACCTTGCAAATCCGCAGTAACCACATCTAAGTTGGCGACTGCTTTGGACATTTCTTCATCGTCACTGTTCAAACCAAGGCTTAACAGTCGGTTACGCACGAGTACCAGCTCACCCACCATATTCATAATGATATCGAGCGTTGAGGTATCAACACGAACGGTTGATTCTGCTTGTGCTTTCTTAGCGCCACCACCAGCGGCCACTTCGCGAGATTCATCAGAGTCTTTTACCACAGCAGGAGCCGGAGCTTTTGCTGGTGCTTCTTTAGCTACAGCAGGTTTTGCCGCTGCAGGCTTTGCAACGGGTTTTGCAGGATCAGCCGCAGGTTTCACAACCGGAGCTTTAGTCTCTACTGCAGCTTTATTGCTAGATTCTGCAGGTGCAGAAGTAGTCACTACTGGACGAGTTGCCATTTCTAGCTCTTCGACTGAGGGTCCTTTGCCTGAACCATGTAGCTCATCAAGGAGCTTTTCAAACTCGTCATCCGTCATTAAATCGTCACCACCTGGTACCGATTTAGCTGCCGTGACTTTAGGCGCATCCGCAGTTTTTGGGGCAGTAGATTTAGCGGGAGCGGCAAGCTCAGCTGATTCAATTGAAGGGCCTTTACCTACACCGTGCAATTGGTCGAGGAGTTTTTCGAACTCGTCATCAGTAATATCACCACTCATTTCTGAGCTTGGAATTGGCGCGGCTTTTACTGCAACTGGGGCTTGTTCAACCGTTGCACCTGGCGCTTTTCCTTTCCCATGTAGCTGATCAAGAAGCTTTTCAAACTCATCTTCATTAATGTCATCAATCGAACCTTTATCAATTACAGTATCATTGATAGGTGCGGCAGCTTCAATCGCCACTTCAGGCTCAGCAACATCAACAACGTCTTCTACAACATCTTCAACGAGTTCAGCTTGCTCTTCGTAGTGCTCTTCTTCAACCTCATCATCGGCACTCGGTTTGCTTAAACGATGCAGTTCTTCGAGCAACTCAGGTTCAGCGGGTTGTAGTGGTTCACGATCTTGCACTGCACGGAACTGTTCATTAACCGTATCCAGCGCTTTGAGCATGGTATCCATTAAACTAGGGGAAACTTGTCGCTGACCATTCCGGAGAATGTCGAAAACGTTTTCTGCACCGTGACAGGTTTCCACTAACTCAGATAACGCCAAGAAACCAGCACCACCTTTAACGGTGTGAAAGCCACGAAATATGGCGTTCAGTAGATCTCGATCTTCAGGATTGTTTTCCAGTTCAACGAGTTGCTCAGAGAGCAGCTCTAAAATTTCGCCGGCTTCTACCAGAAAGTCCTGCAGGATGTCTTCGTCTAATTCGTAGCTCATAGGTTACCCCTAAAATCCAAGACTCGATAACAAATCGTCAACTTCGTCTTGAGATGAGACAGCATCAACTCTTTCTTCAGGGTTTATAATTGGCCCTTCAGCTTCTGTGGATGCTACGGTTGTCTTATCTGCTTGTTGTTCTTTTTGTGCAGCGCCAAAAACCATCAATATTTCTACTAAACGGTTTTCTACTTCATTAACCAATTTGATGACACGTTTAATGATCTGCCCTGTTAAATCTTGGAAATCTTGGGCCATCAATATTTCGGTTAATTCACCACGTAACTGAGTGCTATCACCTTCAACTTGCGATAACAAACCATCAATTCGGTGGCAAAGCGACTTGAAATGCATAAGCTCGATTCGACCATTCATCAAACTGTTCCATTCAGGGCGAATCTGTAACAAGCTGTCATGCAATTGGTCGGCAATCGGCATACAACGATCTACCGCATCCATGGTTTTATTTGCCGCGACTTCTGTTTTCTGTATGACGTATTGCAGTCTTTCCCGCGCATCCGGAATTTCATCCGTCGCAATCTCACTGAAACGATTATCGATATGAAAGTTTTTCAGCGATTCATGTAAATCCCGTGTCAACATTCCTATCTCTTTGAGCATGGGATTATTGGCGGACTCATAGACATCAGTCAGCAAACGATTCGCTTCGCCCTGCTGCCCATGTTCTAAAAGTTGCACGAGTTCTTTAGCCTGTTCTAATGAAATCATCCTGAATCAGCCTTTAGTGCGTGTGAATAGAGCACCTTTTGCCGCAGCAAAAGCCTTATAAACGCTCAAAAATTTTGTCTAATTTTTCTTTAAGCGTAGCAGCGGTGAACGGTTTTACGATGTAACCGTTTACGCCTGCTTGAGCGGCTTCTATGATCTGCTCACGTTTAGCTTCTGCTGTAATCATCAATACTGGCAGATGCTTTAACTCGTCATCAGCACGGATGTTTTTGAGCAGGTCAATCCCTTGCATGCCAGGCATGTTCCAGTCTGTGACCACAAAGTCAAATTCACCTTTCTTGAGCATAGGCAATGCCGTTAGGCCATCGTCCGCTTCCTGCGTATTATTGAACCCCAGATCTCGAAGTAGGTTTTTAACGATTCGGCGCATTGTTGAAAAGTCATCAACAATAAGGATCTTCATGTTTTTATTCAAAATTGCCTCCACTGAGTTTGAGATCAGTGATATTTAATCATTCCGAGTCCAAGAACTTAACTTTGTTCTTAGTCGCTGCATTGATTGGCTGAGTATTTGGCTGACGCGAGATTCACTAACCCCAAGTACCTCACCAATTTCTTTTAAGTTTAGCTCTTCATCATAATAGAGCGAAAGTACCAAAGCTTCACGCTCTGGGAGCGATTTTATTGATTCAACGAGTGCTTTGCGGAAAGATTCTTCAGCGACACCATGAAAAGGCGAATTATCTTCCCCCTCTTCAAACGGTGAAATCGCATCATCAGAAACACCAAGATCCTCTATCCCAACAATGCGAGAACAATTGATGTCCATCAGCACACTGTGATATTGGTCTAATGACATATCTAAAAACTTCGCCACTTCCGCATCCGTTGGATCACGATTGAGTTCTCCCTCAAGAACCGCAATCGCTTGACTGATTTCCCGATTGTGTTTGTGAACAGATCTCGGAACCCAGTCTCCTCGTCGGATATCATCGAGCATTGCCCCACGTATCCGAATTCCTGCATAGGTTTCAAAGCTTGCGCCTTTACTTCCATCATAATTTTTTTGTGCCTCAAGTAAGCCAACCATGCCAGCTTGAATGAGGTCTTCGATCAACACGCTTGGAGGAAGGCGACCAATCAAATGATGAGCAATACGCTTAACCAATACAGAGTACTTCTCAAGAAATAGCTGCTGGCTATTAAGATTTCCATATTGATCGTATGTCAGCGCTTTATTCACCGAAAGGTTCCCCTACTGTTTCTGACCGATTAAGTAAGCGTTCAACGAAAAACTCTAAATGTCCGCTTGGTGTTCTAGGTATCGGCCAAGTCAACGCTTTGTTTGCCAATGAGCTGATCGCCAGTGCTGCTGGCGATCGTGGATAGGCATCCACCACGATTTTTTGTCGTTTCACGGCTTGGCGCACATTGTCATCGAGTGGGATACAAGCAACAAGCTCCAAGCTCACATTTAAAAATCGTTCTGTTACTAAAGTTAATTTAGCAAATAATTCACGACCTTCACGATAACTTCTTACCATATTAGCAACAATTTTAAATCGTTGTACTTGGTGCTCTTTGCTAAGAAGCTTTATCAAGGCATATGCATCGGTGATTGAAGTGGGTTCATCACATACTACAACTACGACATCTTGTGCTGCGCGTGAGAAACTTACAACCATGTCAGAGATGCCTGCTGCTGTGTCTATCAGCAGGATATCCATTTCATCTTCTAGGGTTCCAAACGCTCGGATTAAGCCTACATGCTGAGCATGTGATAGCTCAGTCATCGACTGAGTACCAGAAGTTGCTGGGATGATGCGAATGCCATGTGGACCTTCAACAATGGCATCTTTGAGCTCACACTCTCCCGCTAAAACATGGCCTAGGTTGCGTTTAGGGCGAATACCGAGCATCACGTCAACATTGGCGAGACCTAAGTCGGCATCAAGCACCATGACTTTTTTGCCTTGTTTTGCCATGCAGATAGCCATGCCTAAGGTAACATTCGATTTACCGACACCACCTTTGCCCCCGGTTACCGAAATCACTTTGGTCACTGAGGGTTGCGTTAAGCGACGTAGGCCGCTTGCTTGGTCATATATCATTTTGTTTGTCATACCTGTCCGCCGCCTAGAATCTCTCTGAATCACTGGTCCAGTAATGAGGTTCATCTTCAGTCGACTTCTCTAGCAATTCGTTTGCCTTTGCGACCATGTATTTGGGTTGTGCGATTACAATATCTTCGGGCACTCGTTGCCCATTCGCGATGTAAGCGACTGGCAACGCATTTTGTACAACCACACTAACGAACTCACCTAAACTCAGGCATTCGTCTAGTTTGGTCATAATACATCCAGAAAGCGGTATTCTTCTGAAATGCTCTATCGTTTCTTGCAACACTTTGCGCTGCGCAGTGGCAGGCAACACGAGGTAGCTGTGGATGGTTTCCCCACTCTCTTGCATCAAGGTATCTAGCTGCTCTGACAGCCGGACATCACGCTGACCCATCCCTGCGGTATCAACCAAAATCAGACGGCGATTACGTAGCTGATAGATTACATCGGCTAACTCGTTGGAATCTTTAGCAACTCTTACAGGACACCCCATTATTCTGCCGTAAATTGACAGTTGCTCGTGAGCACCGATACGGTAAGTGTCTGTGGTCACCAAGGCAACGTTGTCTGATCCGTACTCCATTGCTGCGCGAGCAGCCAGTTTAGCTACTGTGGTCGTCTTTCCAACACCTGTTGGCCCAAGCAGTGCCACAACGCCACCGCGCTTAAGAATATCGTGTTTGACCACAGGAATTTGGTCTGACACTAAGCCTAGTAGTGCTTTCCACGCTTTCGGTGGCGGGGTTTCTTCTGGGATATAGCAAGCCAGTTGGTCTGCCATTTCCAAAGAAACGCCCATACGCTCTAAGCGTTTGATTAACATAGCGCGCAGAGGTTCGCGTCGCTCCACTTCTTGCCACATTAGCCCAGAGACTTGGTGCTCCAGCAGACGACGAATCGACGTCATCTCTTCGCGCATTGATTCCAATTCGCTGACCGCAACCACAGGCTCATCTGGAACCTTGCGATCATAACGCGAAGGATCCAGTCTAGGTTTGTGGCGTGCATTGGCATCGTCTTGCAGTAATTTACTCAGCGCAGAGTCAGGACGTTGACGTTCTGAACCACTGTTCATGTTTCTTTGCGGGACACGGTTTTCTGACTGACGTCTCAGTAACGCAGTGAGTGAATCTTCATTTTCCGCACGATGATCTTGTTCATCCGCTGTACCATGGCTGTATTGCTTGAGCATATTGGCAAAGCGTTGGGTCATAGATCGTCCACTGTCAGCACTCGACTGCAGACTAACGCGATCATCGACCAACTCTCGGCTCTTAGTCGGCTTGACTGAAGGTGAGACTTGGTTATAACCGTGTCTAGGTTGCGAATTGTAACGCTTAGCAGGTGTTGGCGCAGCAGGTGCGGTATCCCCATCCACTGCTGCTACAATTTCGACCCCGCCCGCGACTTTTTTATTCGACATGATCACCGCATCCACGCCCAGCTCTTCTTTAACCTGAAGCAGCGCAGTTTTCATGTCTTTGGCAAAAAATCGTTTTATTTTCAAAGCAGATTTCCGTCTTTAAAAAACGTGCGGACGATTAATTACCCACGGCCTGCACAATTCGAATTTGTTTCTCATCGGGGATCTCCTGATAGGAGAGCACGCGAAGGTTGGGAATGGTATTTTTCACAAACTTCGCCAGTGTTGAACGCAATACGCCAGATGTCAGCAATACTGCGGGTTCCCCTTTCAACTCCTGCTCTTGGGTAGCATGGCTTAACGCCATTTGCAGTCTTTCTGCCAGTCCCGGTTCTATGCCCGCAGACTCACCACCCGAAGCTTGCATTGTCTGATGCAAGATTTGTTCCAGCTCGGGAATCAATGTAATTACGGGCAATTCTGGCTCTACCCCATTGATTTCTTGGACAATAAGTCGTTTTAACGAGATACGCACAGCTGCAGTCAAAATGTCGGGTTCTTGACTCTTACTCGCGTATTCAGAGAGGGTTTGTACAATAGTTCGAATATCTCGGATTGGAATCGCTTCATTGAGTAGATTTTGTAGTACTTTCACTACCGCACCGAGCGGTAACTGATCAGGAACGAAATTTTCCACCAATTTAGGCGCTGAACGCGAGAGCATTTCTAGTAGGTTTTGAACTTCTTCATGACCAATCAGTTGCGCCGCATTATTGGTGAGTAACTGGCTAAGATGGGTAGCCAACACGGTGGAGGAATCCACTACCGTATAGCCTAATGCTTGCGCATGCTCACGCTGCTCTTCTCGAATCCACACTGCATCCAAACCAAAGGCAGGGTCGCGGGTACGTTCACCATCAATCATCCCATACACTTGCCCAGGGTTAATCGCTAATTCTTGGTCTGGGCGGATCTCCGCTTCTCCGACCGCAACCCCCATCAAGGTGATGCGGTAACTGTTGGGGGTGAGTTCTAAGTTATCACGTATGTGTACTGGCGGGATTAAGAAGCCAAAATCTTGCGACAGTTTTTTGCGCACCCCTTTAACACGTTCAAGCAATTCGCCACCTTGGTCTTTATCCACCAACGGGATCAATCGATAGCCCACTTCTAAGCCAATCACATCCACAGGTTGTACATCATCCCATGACAGTTCGCGTTGCGTGGGTGCTTCCACATCACTCTTCGCTGGCAAATTTTTATTTTGTACTTTGGCTTTTTGCTTACGGTGCATCCAGTAAGCAGCCCCTCCAGCTAACAGAGCCAAAAATAGGAATGAAAAATGTGGCATTCCAGGCACGATCCCCATCACACCAAGGATACCGGCTGTAATGGTTAAGGCTTTCGGGTTATCAAACAACTGGAAGATAACCTGCTGCCCCATATCCTCATCGGTATTTTGACGCGTAACCATGATTGCCGCACCAATCGACAAGAGCAGTGACGGGATCTGAGCCACTAAGCCATCACCGATAGTCAACAAGGTATAGATTTCAATCGCTTCTTTGAAACCCAAACCGTATTGAATCATCCCAATCGTCAGACCACCGATAATGTTGATAAATAGAATTAAAATACCGGCGATCGCATCACCTTTAACGAATTTTGACGCACCATCCATCGAACCATAGAAGTCCGCTTCTTTGGTCACTTCAAAACGGCGCACGCGGGCTTGTTCTTGATCAATCAAACCAGCGTTCAAGTCAGCATCAATGGCCATTTGCTTACCAGGCAAGGCATCCAAGGTAAAGCGAGCACTTACTTCTGAAATACGTCCTGCACCTTTGGTGACGACCATGAAGTTAATGATCATCAAAATGAGGAACACCACTAAACCAACGGCATAGTTTCCACCGATCACTACGTTCCCAAAGGCTTCAATCACGTGACCCGCAGCGCCTGGGCCTTCATGACCATACAACAAAACTACTCGCGTTGACGCAACGTTCAGTGCCAAACGCAGCAAGGTCGCGATCAATAGTACAGTTGGAAACGCCGCAAAATCTAATGGTCGGCGGGTATACACGGTAACCAATAACACCACGAGCGATAACGCAATGTTAAAGGTGAAGAATAAGTCGAGTAGAAAGGCTGGCATTGGGAGGACAACCATCGCCAATGCTGCCAACACCATGACTGGAGCACCGATAGCAGGCATGCTGCGCTGTGGAATAGAAGGCAATTTGTCAGCAAATGGAAGAGTAAACTTCATAGATTTCTGGTTGTCACTTTAGGTTAATCGGAACATCAATAGAAACGGCAAAAATGCAAAGCCAGACAATGCAATTTTTAGTCCAATACATACGTCAATTTTATGGCAATGTCAGCCACACGATAATCAATGTTAAAACAACGCCTTAAAAACAATGAGAGCCATTAAGGCTCTCATCATGCACTCAAGATGGATTCTGAATACAGCTTAGGGATGTACGTTCCATAAAGGCTTCCCAGTTTGCGTCTTAAGATCGTAGTCGATACAGATCATACCTGAGGTTGGAAACATCGGTGGAATCATCCCATCAACAAACTCGGACACTAAATAACCCACTAGTGGTAAATGAGAAACTAATAACAATGATTCAAGCTGTTCAATTTCAATTAAGGCTGAAAGATAATCAAAAACACGATCGGATTGGCCATAGGGGGTAATACCATCACAGGTTTCCACATTGCGAGCTGAGAAATGCTCCGCTAACAATTGCCACGTTTGCTGAGCTCGTAAGTAGGGACTTACCAACACAAGGTCAAATTTATTGACTCCCCTCTGGCTCACACAGGCTCGAGCCACAGCTTCAGATTCGTGGCGACCTCGCTCTGTCAAGGCTCTTTCCGCATCACTAGGGGCAAACTGCTGCGCTTCACCATGACGCATAATATAAATCTTCATGTACACTACCTACGCTATGCAGTCTCAAGCTGCTTGTTTTTTTGATTATAACAGCAGTCTGGGTAAAGACTTCGACTTCGTTAACAGTCTATTAAAAAGCCAAGCGACAGACTAAACTGACAGGAATAATAATAGTACGATGTGTCTGTTTGGTGTTCTGAGACTCGTCTTTAGACCCTATCAATTCGGAGAAATGCTGTGCATATCAGCCCCAATGATACTCACCAGTACCGTTATGTTACTTTGAGCAATGGTTTGCGGACATTACTCATCCAAAGCCCAGAGGTGACTAAATGTGCAGCCGCTTTAGCAGTCAATGTTGGGCATTTTGACGATCCCATTGAACGTCAGGGTTTAGCACACTACCTTGAACACATGCTGTTTTTGGGCACAGAAAAATACCCGAAAGTTGGCGATTTTCAAGCTTTTATCAGTCAGCATGGCGGATCTAACAACGCTTGGACGGGTACGGAGCACACTTGCTTCTTCTTTGATGTGGTTCCTAACGCTTTTGCCAAAGCTCTTGACCGATTCAGCCAATTTTTCATCGCACCGCTCTTTAATGCCGAAGCACTAGATAAAGAACGCCAAGCCGTTGATTCCGAATACAAACTCAAAGTTAAAGACGAGTCACGACGCCTCTATCAAGTACAAAAAGAAACCATTAATTCCGCGCATCCGTTTAGCAAATTTTCGGTCGGTAATCAGGAAACTCTGAGCGATCGTCAAGATAGCTCGATCCGTGATGAAATTATTGATTTCTACCAGACTCACTATTCAGCCAAGTTAATGACTTTGGCATTAATCGGCGCACAAGATATTGATGAACTTGAAGAATGGGCTGAAACGTATTTCGCCGCAATTCCTAATTCGCATCGAGACATCACACCTTTGCCACCCTTTGTGTGCAAAGAACACACCGGAATTCTTATCCGTGTTGAGCCACTCAAAGAGATCCGCAAGCTAATACTGGCTTTCCCGATGCCAAGTACAGAAAGTTATTACCAGAAGAAACCGCTCTCCTACTTCGCACATCTTATCGGCTACGAGGGCGAAGGCAGCTTGCTAGAAGCGTTGAAAGAGAAAGGTTGGATCACAACTCTCTCTGCCGGTGGCGGTGTCAGTGGCAGTAACTACCGTGAGTTTGCGGTCAGTTGTGTGCTCACCCCTGAGGGGTTAGAACATGTTGATGAGATCATTCAAAGCTTATTCCAAACACTGGATCTGATCGCGACTCAAGGATTACAGGAATGGCGTTATCAAGAAAAACGCGCCGTGCTTGAATCCGCTTTTCGTTTTCAAGAAACACAACGCCCACTGGATATGGTCTGCCATCTGGTGGTGAATATGCAGCATTATGCCCCTGGAGATATCGCCTATGGGGACTACATGATGGCGGGCTATGATGAGCCGCTACTCAAACATATTCTGAGCTATCTAACACCAGACAATCTGCGTGCAACCTTGATTACCAAAGGCGATAACTTTGATAAAACGGCGCAATGGTACTTTACGCCTTACTCGGTGCAGCCTTTCAGCACAGAGCAACTGCATATGTTCCACCAGCCCTTAGATTTACCACTCTCCTTACCTAAGCCAAATCCGTTTATCTGTTACGATCTTGATCCTTCCGAAATCAAAGAAGCCAGTAAACTGCCGCAAGTACTACAAGACCTACCCGGTTTTAAGCTTTGGCATCAACAGGATACGGCATTTAATGTCCCCAAAGGGGTGATTTACGTCGCCATCGACAGTCCACATGCGGTAGCCAACTGTCGTAATATCGTCATGACTCGCCTGTGTGTCGAGATGTTTTTGGATGCCCTCACCAAAGAGACCTATCAAGCGGAAATCGCAGGGATGGGCTATAACTTGTATGCGCATCAAGGTGGCGTGACTCTGACGCTTTCTGGCTTTAGCCAGAAACTTCCACAATTGATGGAAGTGATTTTACATAAATTTGCCCAACGTGATTTTCAGCATAAACGTTTTGCGACCATCAAGCAGCAGATGATCCGCAACTGGCGTAATGCCGCGCACGACAAGCCCATTTCCCAACTATTTAATGCGATGACTGGGTTACTGCAACCCAATAACCCACCTTATGCCGATTTGCTGGCAGCCATTGAAGATGTGCAAGTGGAAGAATTGGCGGATTTTGTTGATGCCATCTTGTCGCAACTGCACGTTGAAATGTTTGTTTATGGTGACTGGCCCGCAGCTGAAGCACAAAAGATGGCGGAAGTGTTAAAAGATGCCCTGCGAGTGAAAAATCAAACTTACGAAGAGTCACTTCGCCCACTCGTCATGCTAGGCAAAAGTGGGACTTTTCAACGCGAAGTTCAGTGTCAGCAGGATGACTCCGCGATAGTGGTGTATTACCAATGCGAAGAGATCAGCCCACGCAGCATTGCACTGTATTCCCTTGCCAATCATTTGATGTCAGCAACTTTCTTCCACGAAATCCGAACAAAACAACAGCTTGGCTATATGGTGGGCACCGGCAATATGCCGCTCAATCGACACCCGGGATTGATTTTGTATGTTCAATCACCTTCAGCTCCGCCAAGTGAATTGATTCGCGCGATTGATGAATTCTTGAATGCCTTATACATGGTGCTACTTGAATTGAACGAATATCAATGGCACAGCAGTAAGCGCGGTTTGTGGAATCAAATATCGGCACCAGACCCAACTTTGCGCGTGCGTGCACAACGCTTATGGGTTGCGATTGGCAATAAAGATACCGATTTTGATCAACGAGAGAAGGTCCTTGAAGAGCTCAAAAACCTGAGCCGTACAGACATGATTCGCTTTGTGGTCAACGAACTCAAACCAAGAACGGCTCACCGTTTGATCATGCATACACAAGGGCGAGCACACCACGATTCACCCGCCCTGCAACTTGGTCAGGAAATCGGCTCAGTCAAGGAATTTCAACTACGTCCGAAAGCTTACGATATCGGTTAAAAGACTAAGCTCTTTCCGACTCAACAATAGTTTGTAACGGGTGTGGATGCAGTTTAATGCACACCCCTTGCCACTGAAACGCAACCGTTGGATTAGCTAAGCGTTCTCCTTCACCTTGTGGGCTCGAAAGCTTTACTTTGATGCCTTGTTCAGCAAGTTCATCCCATTTTGCTGCAAGCAACGGGTAATGTGCTTTCAGTTCATCACAGAAGGCTTGCGCACTCTGCACCTGTGACGAAATCACAAACTCAACATGTTCCCAACTCTGCTCTGGATAGGTTTTGCCCAACGCTGGGTAAGGCAATTCAAGGCACTCAATCTGCCAATGGCTAGAACGCAGCGGCTCATTAAAACGAATCACGATAATTGGACGGCCATTAATCTGCGCGCAAGAGATTTCTTCACCATAAGCCAGCCAAGCCTGATGTGCTTCTTGCGCCAATTCTTGTTCGTTAATTCGCAGTGCAATATGGTCTAGCTGATTAGCTCGCAGATCCAAGCCTAAAAGATCAAGCAACTGCTCTATTTTTGCGATGAATGTGTCGAGTTTTCCGAGCAGTTGTTCCGGGGCAAGCCCTGTCTCACAAAGTTGTTGTTGCATCTGATTGCCTTAAAATGCCTGTTTGAGCGCGATACTACCAAGATTGACGGAAAAAGGTGAAAATTTCCTGCGTTTCTCCCTAGGTGGATAAGCTGAATATTGTTATCATGGCCGCCAATTAACTAATGTTATTGTGACATGCCTCACTCCCTAAATGATGGCATTCCTACCTATTTCCTTGAATTGAAGGGTAAGCGTGTGAATATCCAAGCACTGATCAATGATCGAGTTTCTCAGGCTATCGAAGCCGCAGGCGCACCAGCAGGCACCCCTGCTCTGGTTCGTCAATCAGCAAAAGCACAATTTGGTGACTACCAAGCGAATGGCATTATGGGTGCAGCCAAACAGTTGGGTACCAATCCTCGAGAATTTGCACAAAAAGTCTTGGATGTTCTCAACCTAGAAGGCATTGCGAGTAAAACTGAAATCGCTGGCCCAGGCTTTATCAATATCTTCTTAAGCGAAGAATTCTTGGCTGCACAAGCAGAAGCAGCACTGGCGGATGAACGCCTTGGCGTTGCTCAAGAAGCTCCAAAAACCATCGTGGCTGACTACTCTGCTCCTAACGTAGCAAAAGAAATGCACGTTGGTCACTTGCGTTCAACCATCATCGGTGACGCTGTCGTGCGCACTCTGGAATTCCTAGGCCATAACGTGATTCGTGCGAACCACATCGGTGACTGGGGTACTCAGTTCGGCATGTTGATCGCGAACCTTGAGCGCGTGCAAAAAGAATCTGGCGAAATCTCGATGGAGCTGTCTGACCTCGAAGCTTTCTATCGTGAATCGAAAAAGCTGTATGACGAAGATGAACAGTTTGCTGAAACTGCGCGTAACTACGTGGTGAAATTGCAAGGTGGCGACCCATTCTGCCTAGAAATGTGGAAGAAGTTGGTTGACGTCACCATGATTCAAAACCAACGTAACTACGACCGCCTAAATGTATCTCTCACTCGTGAAAACGTGATGGGTGAAAGCATGTATAACGACATGCTGCCGCTGATTGTTAGCGACCTTAAAGCTAAAGGCTTGGCAGTAGAAGACGACGGCGCGCAAGTGGTATTCCTTGATGAATTCCAAAATAAAGATGGCGAACCGATGGGCGTTATCGTTCAGAAACGTGATGGCGGCTTCCTATACACTACGACTGACATCGCGTGTGCAAAATACCGTTATGAAACGCTTGGTGCCGATCGTGTGCTTTACTTCATCGACTCACGTCAACATCAACACTTGATGCAAGCGTGGACTATCGTGCGTAAAGCAGGCTATATCCCAGAGCAAGTCAGCTTGGAACACCATGCGTTTGGCATGATGCTGGGCAAAGATGGCCGTCCATTTAAAACTCGCGCAGGCGGTACTGTTCGCTTAGCTGATTTGCTAGATGAAGCAGAAGAACGTGCAAAAGCACTGATTGAATCTAAAAACCCTGAATTGTCTACGGAAGAAAAAGCCAACATCGCGAACACTGTTGCGATGGCAGCAGTGAAATATGCGGATCTTTCTAAGCACCGCACCACAGATTATGTGTTCGATTGGGACAACATGCTGGCGTTTGAAGGCAATACGGCCCCTTACATGCAGTACGCTTATACTCGTGTCGCTTCTGTATTTGCTAAAGCAGGCGTGGATATGACCCAGCTAACTGGCCATATCCAAATTACTGAAGAAAAAGAGAAAGCTCTGATCGCCAAACTGCTTCAGTTCGAAGAAGCGGTTCAGTCAGTGGCTCGCGAAGGTCAGCCACATATCATGTGTAGCTACCTATTTGAGCTGGCTGGTATTTTCTCTAGCTTCTACGAAGCCTGCCCAATTTTGGTGGCTGAACAAGAAAGTGTTAAACAGAGCCGCTTGAAGCTCGCGGCATTGACAGCCAAAACGATCAAGCAAGGTCTTGCTCTACTGGGCATTGAAACACTCGAAAGAATGTAATTGAGTTGCAAAAAAGGTTGGTGCATTGCCAACCTTTTCTTTTTTTATCTTCCTAACTCAACCATTGATGGAAACGCATTTCTCTTTAAAAGGCCAATGTCATGCTGAATTTTGAACTGCACCCACAACTGAAAAAAGATACCGATGTCATCGGACATTTCCCGCTCTGTGTTGCTCTTTTACATAAAGACTCCGCCGTACCTTGGATTATTTTGGTACCTCAGAAGCCAAACCTACGTGAATTGCATCATTTGCCAATGAATGAACAACAACAGTTTTTGGTTGAATCTCAAATCGTTTGCCAAACATTAGAAAGCTTATTTTCGCCAGATAAACTCAATCTGGGCGCCCTTGGGAACATGGTACCACAACTGCATATCCATCATATCGCTCGCTTTACTCATGACATGGCATGGCCTAGTCCGGTATGGGGTCGGACTCAAGGTGTTTTCCGCTCGGAGCAAGAACAAAAGCAGCTTCTCAGTTCCATTCAAGAACATCTTGCGCAAAATCCACTCTTTGCACTTCAAGTTGCTTAAGCGTTTAGCTAAGCCTGATCGTCAAAAAGCCGCATTACGCGGCTTTTTTCTTAACAACATTTTTAAGCTGTGACCCCATACTTACATGGTAACACTCACAGCTAAGCCTCCTTCACGATTGATCACATAACGCACTCGAACGATCGCATCTTCAGCATTCGTGTATTGCTGGCGTGATACCACGCCTTTCTTAATCCATACCGAAAGCATCGCATCAACGCCATCCTCGCTCAAAGAAAAACGGCGCGCTAATTCTTGACGAGTTATGCTGCCTTTTTCCTCAATAGCCGCTCGGAGCTTAATCAAAATCACGCGACAGGCACCTCAATCATTCTTTGTTTACGCCCCGCGTGTTTCAACAGCCAGTAAGTTGTTATCGCAATAGCAATAATCACACCGCTCCAAGCTAAGCTAGAGACTAGATGTTCCGTGATATGGGTGAGCTGGTAATATAAAACGGCAGAACCGTAGGCAAGCCCCATTGTCCATACCGCAATAAAGCGAGCATAAGCTGCACCAAATTCACGTACATAAGCCCCCATTGCAGCAACACAAGGTGTATAAAGCAAAATAAAGATCAGATAAGCAAATGCAACATGACCACTCGCAAAATAGGTATGTAGGTTGTCAAAGATTGAAGCATCCACTTCTTGTGCCTCTGCAACAGCAGTTGCATCTGTCAGGTCCCCCACCTCAATACCCAATGGGTCACTAAAGCTAAGTCCCGATAGATTTTCCGGAATGGTCATTAACGCTTCTTGTAGATCCGCCAGCAAATCATACTCCGCAGACACATCTTCGGCTGATGAGGTGGTGTAAAGACTATTTAACGTTCCGACAACCGCTTCTTTAGCAAAAATCCCTGTAATAATCCCCACTGTTGCAGGCCAGTTTTCCTGAGTAATTCCCATCGGTGTAAAGATTGGGGTTACCACTTGAGCTGCTTTTGAAAGCACCGACTTATCACTGTTTTCATTACCAAAAGAGCCATCGGTTCCAACTGAATTTAAAAAGCTCAAAATGGTCACGACAATCACTATCGTTTTCCCAGCCCCCAATACAAAGCGCTTCAACTTCTGCCACATTTTGAGCACCACATTTTGCAGAGTTGGGATTTCATAGTCCGGCATTTCCATGATTAAGCTTTCGCTCACACCGGGATACAACGTTTTTTTCAGAACTAGTCCAGTAAAGACAGCAGCCACAATGCCTAATAAATAGAGGGCAAATACAACGTTTTGGCCACTTTGCGGGAAAAAGGCCGCAGCAAAGAGCGCATAAACGGGCAAACGTGCACCACAAGACATAAAGGGTGCCATTGATGCCGCGAGTTTACGCTCACGTTCTTGATCTAGAGTGCGTGTAGCCATAATAGAAGGTACATTACAACCAAAGCCGAGCACTAAAGGCACAAAAGCTTTACCCGGCAGACCAATCTTTTGCATGACTTTATCTAATACAAAAGCCGCACGCGACATGTAACCGGAGCTTTCTAAAACTGCTAAGAATAAATACAAGCATGCAATGACAGGGATAAAGGTAGCAACGGTTTGAATACCGCCACCAACGCCATCAGCAATTAATGTCACCAACCAAACAGGCAGATGATCATCCAGTAAGTAATGACCACCATCCACCAGTAAAGCGCCGACACCTATGTCAAAGAAATCGATAAATGCACTGCCGATATTTATTGAGAACATAAACATCAGATACATCACAGCGAAGAAGAATGGAATGCCAACCCACTTATTGAGGATGATTCGATCCGCTTTTTGGGTAAATTTATGGCTCAATTTCCCATCAGAACGTCGTAAATGAGTACAAAGTTCATGCAGATAAGTGTAACGCACATTCGCCACCAATAAGTCGATGTCCATCGAAGCAGAGTTCTGGATCTGCTGCACATTATCGCGCTCGCTTTCTTTTAAACCGTTCATGACTAGCAAATCATTTTCTAACACTCGAATCGCGAGTGCCCGTGCTGCGACAGTCTGCTCGGCAAACATGGGTTCCAACTGAGCAATTAACTGCTCAAACTCGTTGCCATAATTCAGCTCTAGTTGTTTCAGCGCGATTCCTTGCACTACTAATTTATGCAATTTCTCCTGAAAACGGCGTACTTGCTCTTTGCTGTTGGCGGAAAGAGCAATCACTGGACAACCGAGGAAATGCTCTAACTGTTTAAGATCGAGGTGAACTCGCTCGCGTTTCAAAGCATCCATCTTATTGAGCACAACAATCATTGGGCGGCGCAATTCACGCAATTGCAGCGTCATATATAAACTACGCTCAAGGCATGTTGCATCTACAACATTAATGATCACATCCGCCGGATGGGTGAGTACCGCTCGCGAAGCGATCGATTCATCAATACTGTTGCTATCATTACCACTGTCTAAGGCATAGATACCAGGTAAATCAGTTAACTGAAATTCATCACCTGCATGAGTAAAGCGACCTATTTTTTTCTCAACGGTAACCCCTGCCCAGTTACCTACTTGCTGTTTTGCTCCAGTAAGCCCGTTAAATAATGTTGTTTTACCACTGTTAGGGTTACCGACAGTCAGCACTTGATAGTTCATTACGCTATCTCCACTTCAATATTTGCAGCGATATTTTCACGAAGAGCAATTGATACTCCGCGAACTTCAACTTGTAGTGGGTCCCCCATTGGAGCACGCCGAATCAAGAGAACTTCTGTATTCGGAAGTACCCCCATAACCATTAGTTTCTTTCTGATCGTATCGGAAAGCCC
Source organism: Vibrio sp. RC586 (assembly GCF_000176715.1). Classification (NCBI taxonomy): domain Bacteria; kingdom Pseudomonadati; phylum Pseudomonadota; class Gammaproteobacteria; order Vibrionales; family Vibrionaceae; genus Vibrio; species Vibrio sp. RC586. The sequence continues at coordinate 555,402 of NZ_ADBD01000013.1, forward strand.
CTCTAATGCGAGGATCACACCGCGCTCGCCCACTTTCATCTGTGACAATTTCATAGCTGCAACTTTAAAAGGAAGTGTTAATAAGAAATATTACTATTAATAATAAGCCACATTATCATAAAGGGCATATGGTTTTTTTGAGTGAAAACAAAGTTTGCTTGAGTAACCACTACGTTATTTTCGTCAAAACAATTCTCGTCAAAAACGTCAAAGCCATCGGAAGAAAAAACTTAGCCAAGATTAAATCAGGGTGACAAAAACGACACAACAAAAATAATTCTTTAAAAACAACAAATTATATGATGAAAAAAGGATTGTCGTTTTTCTACATGAGGTTGTCGTTAATTTTATAAGTGAAATAAGTGGATAGCGATATAGTGAACTCGTTGAAAGGACATCCCTCCTAGAGACAAGAATTCCAGAGGTGATATGACTATGTCATATCACTCCGGCAGCAAGCGAAGGTGTCGTTGACACCCGTGGTATAGTCCCCCCGGCTATACCACGATATTTTTTTTCATCTCTTCCCACATCAAGCCAATCCACAAAACCACAACCACAACCACAACCACAACCACACCAACGTATAGCTATTATTGTCGATAATCTAGACTTCTCGATCTTCAATGAATTGACTTGGTGATAAACCAAAATGATGTTTGAAACGTTGGCTGAAATAAGAGGGATCATTAAATCCGCTATCAAAGGCAGCCTGAGCGATTTTGGTGCCACCGAGTAAACTCTGGCACGCTTTTTCTAGCCTAACTTCATTAAGAAACTCTTTAAAAGTTCTACCCGTCACTGCTTTAAAACGGCGTTGTAAGCTACGCTCCGACACATACAGAGATTTCGCGGCGCTGGATGTGGTGAAGTTAGGGTCACTGTAATTCTGTTCAATCAGTTTCTCGATTTTACTCAGCCACTCTTGATCCACACTATCGAGGCTTGGCTTATCTTCAAGTTCGCTCTCATCCATTTTAAACGACTCGATATCAGTGATCGTTGTTAATGGCCAAGCGAGCTCAATCACATTACGCTCTCGCAATGCCAATACCCTTAATTCACCTCCACTTCGGTTCACTAACTCATGGAACGGGTAAGAACCGAACCTCGTCAAATTAACTTGTATCGTTTCAAGATTCTCAGCGGGAGCACCATAATCAGAGAAAACCACCACAGCTTGAGTCTCTCTGGCTTCGAGTCGAATACTCAATTCTTGATGCTTATACAAACGCTTGATGGCATCGGTTAATAGTGCATTGAATAAAACATCAAGATTAAATTGGCGAACTTCGATAAAGCGAGTTTCACCAACGTAGGTAAGTTTAATTAGGGCTTTGCTGTATTCTTCCTGCCAACTTTTTAGCGCAGACTCAATCAAGAGATGTAAATCGTGTTTTTTACTCTCTTCCACATCTCCACGATGCATAAACTGCAACTGAGCTAGCTCCTGCTTCATCTTAGAAAATGGCGTGTCAAACTCCGTCCACCCTCTGACTTTGGCATGAGAAGCAATGTGACGTAGTGAAGGATCTATACTATCTAATACTTTACCTAAGATATTATGATGTACTTGAAGCTGCTTGCGTAATTGATGGTTATTACTCAACACTATTTTACTTTGGTGTCGCAACTGACTCGTTTTTAACTCGACTTGAGCTTTCAGTTTTCGGTTTGCTCTGAGTATCATTCGAGTGCGCCACCAAAAAGCCAATGCTAATGCGCCCAAAAGCGTAACCGCATACCCTAAGATAGCAAATGAAGTCATATACCAAGGCTGCATCACTTCAAAATCAAACAAAGCCTCGGTCCGATATCGCTGTGTTGGGTTTGCACTGCGCACTCTCAAGCGGTACTTATCTGGTAAAAGTTGGTCAAAACTCAACAAAGCCCAATCAAATCGCTGCCACTGACCTTCATCATTAAGCTTGTACTCTAATGACTGATTGCGTGAAGAAGGCAAAGCACCAAATTGAAAACTGATGGCATCCCCATAGGCGATTTTCAATGGGCTAGAGGCTCGATAGCCAAGCAGCTTCGTAATATGGTTAACGCTCACTTGGCTAAACATCACTTGAATATTCGGTATATTGGAAACCGCTAATTCTTCGGTGTTTGCCCTGACTACACCAAGCTGTGAGCCAATGATAAGAGAAGAATCTTGATTATTACCCACAGAACAAGATGAAGATAAGAACTCATTACTAATCAAACCATAAGGCGCACCAAAATGTTTCTGTAGCTGACCTTGTGACTGGTAATGACTAATGCCTTTAGAAGAAATAAGCCATATCCCTTGCTCTGACTCAGCAATACAAAGTGGCCGGATATTCTCCTCAATTAGATCTATTGGTTCGGCCTCGGGTTGATCTTTTCTCCACAGGAAGACTCCATATGCCCCAACAACCCAAATATCCCCATCGGTATGAGGCAATACCTGAATAATCTCTCCATAACGATGACTCGAGAAATCAAAGCGGATCTGCTTGCCAAACAAGGAATAAGCCCCATGTTCAGTACCAATCACAATACCGCGATCCGCGGAAGCAAGTAGAGTAATTCTTGATGGTGAGTATTTTTTCACCATCCACTCTGCACCATAATCAGTGTACGTATGATCAGTCGGAGAATATGACCAAATTTGGTTGCTACTTGACCCCCACAAATTACCTTGGCTATCCACCGTTAAATGTTCAACGGCTGTTTGTAGTAATGGCATAGGCAGTTGTGGAGTATCGATAATCCGTTGGTTTAGGTTATATCGAACGACTCCCTTCCCTGTTGCGATCCAAACATGCTCTCCCGAAACAGTAAAATCGTTAATTTCACCAGGATAGATAAGATGCTTTCGCAGTTCATCGGAAAATTTAAAGTTATAGAGCCCTTGTTGGGTAATAGCTAAGTAGTCACCTTCAGAACTCCATGCTTTGATTTTTCTGAGCTGAGCCTTACTCCCATCACTAGACAGTGATTGTGCGGCATAACGCGTAAACTGTTGACCAAACAAGGAGTAGTAAAAGATCCCTTGATCGGTTGCAATCCACATCCCACCTTGGAAATCATTTACCATAGCATAAATTTTCCGGCCTAATAGTGCATAGTCACCGCTACGATTACTTTCTAATTGCACCACTTTTTCAGTAATGAAAGAGTAAACAAAAAGGCCATCCTCCGTCCCAACCCAATATTCTTTCTCTGTTTCCGCAATAGAAAGAACATGTGAAGAACCGATTCGTTCTGGTAAAGAACGTTTATTCTCAATATCAATCAGTAATGCACCATTTCGAGTGCCGACCAATAGCTCTCGCCTCTTATGAGAAAAATAGAGTTTCTGGATATAGTGCTTTCCAGATTTTTTTACATGCTCAAAACCTTGTTCTTCAGATACATATACCCCAACATTCGTTGCCAGAGCCCATTTTGAGACCATGTATTGAGCATCATTGATCACTAATTTATTAGCGCTATTGAGTTGATATAATTCGTGCAGCGACAGGGAATAAATCCGACCGCTGCGGATCTCATAGCTATAAAAATTCTCACTGTCCGTCATCCAGATCATGCCGTTTGATGCGCCGATCTGATTGATTTGAATTCCAGGAGTTAAACTTAACATCAACTCCTTTTGTCCATTCGGATAAGTTCGAAACAATTCGTGCTGTTCAAAAGTCCAGAATGCACTATTTGCGTAAACGATCTGACTGGATGTCAAAGGTAATACCGAGCCGCGTTGAGGTAGGATATTTTGCCCATCAAAAAATACAACCTTCCCATCGACATCATGAATCCAAATTCCGCCATCGCTACCTAAGTAAAGATTTTGAGCAACGATAACCTTCCCCTGCTCCTGGAGAGGCAAAGGGTAAAAAACAGACATGGACTTATCAAAAGCCAATACCATGGAAGAAATAATAAGATTCAGCAAGCAGCCATAGAGTAATGAGCGAAACACAAGTTCCCCTGTCAGCAATAATTCAATGATTCATGCTTTATAGGATTTAGAGTGGATGAGAGCACAAATTCACATGCATTCTAGCGAATACCATGATTTGATGCAGTTTGAAAGGTAGAGAAAGCGGGTGTTTTTTGTGTTTATTGAAGAAAAAATGCGGCTAAAGCCGCATTTAAATCTTTTATCTACCTTCTCAACCGCTCACATTTGTGAGAGACAAGCATTGTAACTATCCGCTAACTGGTTAAGAAATAAAAAATAGCTTCCTGACTTAACTTCAATAGCGCTTCCTAGTGGATCAAGCGTACCAATTTTTGCAGACGTCCCCCTAACCACTGATTCTATAATCGCAGGTTCAAATTGTGGTTCTGCAAAAACACACTTCACAGCTTGACTATTCAAGGTCTGCTTAATAGTAATCAACGTTTTCGCACCAGGTTTTCTCTCCGGACTCACGGTGAAGTGTCCAAGATTATTAAGAGAGAAATTCCGTTCAAAATAACCATAAGCATCATGAAAAACATAATAAGGGACTGTGGTCACTGGTTTTAACTTCTCACCAATGACATTGTCTTGCTCTGCCAGAGTCGCTAAAAAACGAACAAGATTATCTTGATATTGTTGTTGATTAGCTTCATCCAGTGCAATTAGTCGTTCAGTTATGGCACTAGCGACTTGCCCAGCTTGCTCTACCCCCAGCCAGAAATGCGGATCATGGCTTCCATGATGATGTCCATTATGATCGTGCTCCCCTTCTTCACTGTATTCGTGGAGGGCTAAATTGGGGATTTGGCTTAATGTCAAAGTAGACTGACGATCAGCTAATAACTTACTCATAAAGGGTTCGAGATCCTGACCAAACCAAATAACCAAATCAGCCTGTTGAATCCGCTTTACATCTGAAGGACGGAGCGCATAATCATGCGGCGAAGCACCTGATGGCAAAAGAACATCAGGTGTTCCAGTGCCCAGCATCAATTCATAAGTGATCATCTGTATCGGTTTGATGCTCGTGAGCACCTCAATTGCACTGGCTGTTTTCGCAAACAGTGCAACGACACTCAGTAAAAGAAATCTCGGTAACATGGTTGCCGCACTCCAGTTAGTGGCTTTTATTGAGCCGAAATGTTACTTTATAACATGACCATTTTGCAAATGAGTTCTATTCATGGCTATTCTGATTGAGTTGCAGGACATCTGCGTCGACTTTGATCAACGACGCGTTCTTGACAATATTCGTTTAAATCTCAGCAAAGGCAACATTACTACGCTTATCGGTCCCAATGGTGCAGGTAAATCCACTTTAGTGAGAGTGATCTTGGGATTACAAACGGTTAACTCAGGAAAAATTATCCGCCAAGCAGGTATTCGCATCGGCTATGTACCGCAAAAACTCAAACTCAACGACACATTGCCTCTCACCGTCAATCGTTTCCTGAAACTTGCGGGACGTTTTAGTGCACAAGAATTAACTGAAGCTTTGAGATTGGTCGGCGGTGAGCATCTGCAGCACAATGACATGCACAAATTATCAGGCGGTGAAACACAACGTGTGTTACTGGCAAGAGCATTGTTGCAAAGGCCCGATTTGCTCGTGTTGGATGAACCCGCACAAGGTGTGGATGTACAAGGACAAATCGACTTGTACGATCTTATTCATACTTTACGTAACTGCTTTGGCTGTGCGGTGTTAATGGTTTCGCACGATTTACATTTGGTTATGGCAAAAACGGATGAAGTGATCTGTTTGCAACACCATGTTTGCTGCTCCGGCTCACCAGAGAGCATTGCTAAACACCCAAGTTATTTGGCGATGTTTGGCCATCGTAGCCGAGAAACTCTCGCTTTTTATCAACATCACCACGAACATCACCACCACGACTTATCCGGCTTACCGGTTAAAGGCAAAGCAAGTGCTTGCTCACACCACTCACATGGTCACCACAAACATGATTGAATTTCTTTTGCCGTCTCTGCTCGCCGGTCTTGGTATTGCCATTATTGCTGGTCCATTAGGCTCATTTGTTGTGTGGCGCAGAATGGCCTATTTCGGAGATACCCTTGCGCACGCATCCTTACTTGGCCTAGCGCTGGGTTTTTTACTCAATATCAATTTGTATCTCGCCTTGTTAGTTTGCTGTTTAGGTATGGCAGCAATTTTAGTCGCAATGCAAAAGCAAAAACTCATCGCGACCGATACACTTTTGGGCATTATGGCGCACAGTGCGTTATCGCTCGGTATGATTGCGGTGAGTTTTCTCGATAATGTCCGCATCGATTTGATGAGCTATCTATTTGGTGACTTACTTGCGATTAGCCCGTCAGATCTTACCTTTATCTGGTTAGGTGTAGCGACGGTGAGCCTGATTGTTTATCTGCTTTGGCAACCCCTTTTAGCCACTAGTGTGAATGAAGAGCTGGCTTTTGTTGAAGGAACCAACACTGACCTAATGCGTTTGATCTTGATGCTACTGATTGGTTTAGTAATTGCTGTAGGTATGAAATTTGTCGGTGCTTTGATTATGGGATCGCTATTGATTATCCCTGCCGCAACGGCTCGTTGCCTTTCACGCACCCCTGAAGCCATGGCATTTTGGGCAATATTGATCGGCATGGTGAGTGTACTGGGCGGCCTTGCTCTATCTTGGCATTTTGATACTCCAGCGGGTCCTTCGGTGGTCGTCTCTGCCGCAGCTTTATTTGTACTCACTCAATTTAAACGAGTTGCATAACGCCTTATCCAATTTAACTTTGGTAAAAAAGAAACCCCGAACTTTGTTCGGGGTTTTTTATCATCTGAATAAGTAATAGCGGTAGACTACCAGCCAGTTACTTCACGCAGTGCTTTGCCGATATCTGCAAGACTTTTTACTGTCTTCACGCCCGCAGATTCAAGCGCTGCGAATTTCTCTTCAGCAGTACCTTTACCACCAGAGATGATCGCACCAGCATGACCCATACGTTTGCCCGGAGGAGCCGTTACACCTGCGATATAAGAAACCACAGGTTTTGTGACGTTAGCTTTGATAAAGGCAGCCGCTTCTTCTTCTGCAGTACCGCCGATTTCACCGATCATCACAATCGCTTCTGTCGCTGGATCTTCTTGGAACATCTTCAGGATATCGATGAAGTTTGAACCAGGAATTGGGTCGCCACCGATACCTACACAAGTAGACTGGCCGAAACCTTCGTCTGTGGTTTGCTTAACCGCTTCATAAGTCAAAGTACCAGAGCGAGAAACGATACCCACTTTACCTTTCTTGTGAATGTGTCCTGGCATGATGCCAATCTTACATTCGTCAGGCGTGATCACACCTGGGCAGTTCGGGCCGATCATACGAACACCAGTCTGTTCCAGCTTCACTTTGACATCAATCATGTCAGTGGTTGGAATACCTTCGGTGATCGTCACGATCAGCTTGATGCCCGCGTCGATCGCTTCCAGAATCGCATCTTTACAGAATGGTGCTGGTACGTAGATAACTGTGGCAGTTGCGCCAGTCACTTCAACGGCTTCACGAACCGTATTAAATACAGGCAAACCTAGATGAGTTGTACCACCTTTACCTGGCGATACACCGCCAACCATTTGTGTACCATAAGCAATCGCCTGTTCAGAGTGGAAAGTACCTTGCCCACCAGTGAAACCCTGACAAATGACTTTAGTGTCTTTATTGATAAGAATCGACATTATTTGCCCTCCGCCGCGGCAACTACTTTTTGAGCTGCGTCTGTCAGAGATACAGCTGCAATAATATCTAGACCAGATTCTGCCAGTACTTTACGTCCAAGTTCTGCGTTTGTGCCTTCAAGACGCACAACCACAGGAACGCTTACGCCAACTTCCTTAACCGCACCGATAATGCCTTCTGCAATCATGTCACAGCGCACAATGCCACCAAAGATGTTAACCAGTACTGCTTTTACATTGGTATCAGACAAAATGATCTTGAATGCTTCTGCAACGCGCTCTTTTGTCGCGCCACCGCCTACATCGAGGAAGTTTGCTGGTTTTCCGCCGTGCAAGTTAACAATGTCCATGGTACCCATTGCTAGGCCAGCACCGTTAACCATACAACCTACGTTACCATCCAACGCAACGTAGTTAAGTTCCCATTTAGCCGCATGCGCTTCACGAGCATCTTCTTGAGAAGCATCGTGCATTTCACGCAGTTTTGGTTGGCGGTACATCGCATTTGAGTCGATGTTGATCTTACCGTCTAGACACAGCAGATTGCCTTCAGCCGTAATCACCAGCGGGTTGATTTCCAGCAGCGCGAGGTCGTATTGAGCAAACATTTCACCCAAGCCCATGAAAATTTTCACGAACTGTTTGATTTGGTCACCTTGCAGGCCCAGCTTAAACGCCAACTCACGGCCTTGGTAGGCTTGAGGGCCAACCAGTGGATCGATCGCTGCTTTGTGGATCAGTTCTGGAGTTTCTTCTGCGACTTTCTCAATTTCCACACCACCTTCAGTCGATGCCATGAAAACGATACGGCGAGTAGAACGGTCAACAACCGCACCCAGATAGAGTTCATTCGCGATGTTAGATGCTTCTTCAACCAGGATTTTTGAAACAGGTTGGCCATTCGCATCTGTTTGATAAGTTACTAGGTTTTTACCTAGCCACTTTTGTGCAAAAGCTTTTACTCCATCTTTAGTATCGTGCAGTTCAACGCCACCTGCTTTGCCACGTCCACCTGCGTGAACTTGACATTTTACGACTTTCTTCGCTGTGCTGATGCGTCCTGCAGCTTCAAACGCTTCTTGTGGCGTATCACAAGCATAACCTTCCGGTACAGGCAAACCGAATTCTGCAAACAGCTGTTTAGCTTGATATTCATGCAAATTCATTGTGTTGTTCCATTTGTTTATTGTTCTTCCATAGAGCTCAGCTCATCTGAACTTTACGTTTGTAGGGTCACTCTTGAGCGAGTAGCCAATCTTTGGCCAAAGCCAGGTCGGACGTTGAGCGTGTCCGACCCTTGTCAATCAATCACTCAGAAATCTGAGTCATCAATTGTTTAAACATCGAGCAGTAGACGTGCTGGATCTTCTAGCAATTCTTTTACAGTCACTAGGAAACCAACAGACTCACGACCATCGATTGAACGGTGGTCATAAGACAGCGCCAGATACATCATCGGCAGGATTTCAATCTTACCGTCCACCACCATCGCGCGGTCTTGGATCTTATGCATACCCAGAATAGCCGCTTGTGGTGGGTTGATGATTGGCGTAGACATCAGTGAACCAAACACACCACCGTTGGTGATAGTGAAGTTACCGCCAGTCAGCTCGTCTACGGTCAATTTACCGTCACGGCCTTTTTCTGCCAGCTCTTTGATACCTTTTTCAATTTGCGCCAAGCTCAAGGTATCGCAGTTTTTCAGTACTGGCGTTACCAGACCGCGTGGTGTCGATACGGCAATACTCACATCAAAGTAGTTGTGGTAAACCAGATCTTCGCCATCGATAGATGCGTTCACTTCTGGGTAACGTTTCAGCGCTTCAGTCACCGCTTTCACATAGAAAGACATAAAACCAAGGCGGATACCATGACGCTTTTCGAAAACGTCTTGGTACTGCTTACGCATATCCATGATCGGTTTCATGTTCACTTCGTTAAACGTAGTAAGCATTGCAGTGCTGTTTTTCGCTTCCAACAGACGCTCAGCAATACGCTTACGTAGACGAGTCATAGGTACGCGTTTTTCTGTACGGCCAGCCACTGGAGCGATAGCTGCAACTGGTGCTTCAGCTTTCGCAGCAGGCTTAGCTTTGTTCGATGCCAAATGTGCTTCGATGTCTTCACGAGTGATACGGCCACCGACACCAGAACCTTTCACTTGGTGAGCTTCCAAGTTGTGTTCTGCTAGCAGACGACGAACCGCAGGGCTCAGCGCATCATTGCTTTCTTCAGTCAGTGACGCTTTATGACGTTTGTCTGGTGATGGTTCAGTAGCATCTGGCGTATCTTGAGTCGGTTCACCCGCAACAGCACCCAGTTTCAAACGAGCCAGCAGCTGTTTAGAAAGAACGGTCGCGCCTTCTTCTTCCAGAATCGCTTCCAAAACACCCGCTTCTGGTGCTGGAACCTCCAGCACCACTTTGTCGGTTTCAATTTCAACAATCACTTCATCACGAGCAACCGAGTCACCCGGTCTCTTGTGCCACGTCGCAACAGTGGCATCCGCAACTGATTCAGGCAAATCTGGAACCAGAATTTCAATGGTCATAATGGTATCTTCCTTATACTTCTAGTTCTTAAGCTAGGGTCAGAGCGTCTTCAATCAACGCTTTTTGTTGTTTCATGTGCACCGACATATAGCCGACCGCTGGCGATGCCGAAGCTGGACGACCTGCGTATTTCAGATCTGCACCCGCTGGAATCGCAGCACGGAAATTGTGCTGACTACTGTACCAAGCGCCTTGGTTTTGTGGCTCTTCCTGACACCAAACGTAATCCACCACATTGGTGTAATTCGCAATGGCCGCTTGTACTTCTTCCAGAGGGAATGGGTACAGCTGTTCAATACGAACAATTGCCACATCTTGCTGCTCATTCGCACGGCGTTGTTCAAGCAAGTCGTAGTAAACCTTACCGGAGCAGAACACAACACGCTTAACTTGTGCCGCATCCAATGCATCAATCTCACCGATTGCAGCTTGGAAAGTGCCGTGAGCAAGATCTTCCATGCTTGATATACACAATGGATGACGCAGTAGAGACTTAGGCGACATTACCACTAGTGGACGACGCATTGGGCGAACCACTTGGCGACGAATCATGTGGTAAACCTGAGCTGGCGTAGATGGAATTACCACCTGCATGTTCTGCTCAGCGCACAGTTGCAAATAACGCTCTAAGCGTGCTGATGAGTGCTCAGGGCCTTGGCCTTCATAACCGTGTGGCAGCAGCATAGTCAGACCACATAAGCGGCCCCACTTCTGTTCACCAGAGGAGATAAACTGGTCTATCACCACTTGTGCACCGTTGGCAAAGTCACCGAACTGCGCTTCCCACAGGGTTAAGCCGCCTGGTTCTGCTGTTGCGTAACCGTATTCGAATGCCAATACCGCTTCTTCTGACAGCACAGAGTCAAATACTTCAAACGGGCCTTGGCCTGCATGAATTTGAGATAGAGGAATGTAAGTGCTGGCATCATTTTGGTTGTGCAAAACAGCATGACGGTGGAAGAAGGTACCACGGCCTGAATCCTGACCAGAAATACGAATGCGTTTACCATCATCAAGCAGTGTGGCGTAAGCCAGCGTTTCCGCCATCCCCCAGTCCAGCATTTTCTCGCCTGAAATCATCGATAGACGATCTTGATAGATCTTTTCAACGCGGCTGTGCAAAACATGACTTTCTGGATATTGGCAGACTCGGCGAGCAAGATCTTGCAATCGATCCATCGCATACTCGTTATTCCACGCAATATTCCAGTCATGACCAAGATATGGAGACCAATCAACCGAGTGCATCGCCATAGGGCGCCACTCTTTAACTACCACTTCACCATGGTCCAAAGCATCGCGATATTCATTAACCAATTGGGTGGCGGTTTCGAGATCACATTCACCACGTTCGGTCAACACATCCGCATACAGCTTACGAGGTGTTGGGTGTTTTTTGATTTTTTGGTACATCAACGGCTGAGTTGCGTTTGGTTCATCCGCTTCGTTGTGACCATGACGGCGGTAACATACCAGATCGATAACCACATCACGTTTGAATTCATTACGGTAATCCAACGCTAAACGTGTAACAAACGCCACCGCTTCTGGATCATCTGAATTCACGTGGAAAATTGGTGCCTGCACCATCTTGGCAATATCGGTACAGTACATGGTTGAACGAGTATCGCGTGGGTTTGAAGTGGTAAAGCCCACTTGGTTATTCACCACGATACGCACAGTTCCACCCACGTAGAAACCACGGGCTTGTGACATGTTGAAGGTTTCTGCTACAACACCTTGTCCCGCAATCGCTGAGTCACCGTGAACTGTGATAGGAAGAACTTTGCCGCCATCTTCATCGCCTAGACGATCTTGGCGCGCACGCACTGAACCCATTACTACTGGGTTAACAATCTCAAGGTGCGATGGGTTAAAGGCCAGCGCTAAGTGTACGTCACCACCCGGTGTCGCAAAGTCAGCAGAGAAACCTTGGTGATATTTAACGTCACCTGTACCCCAACCTTCACCGTGCTTACCTGCAAACTCGTCAAACAGATCTTGAGGTTTCTTACCCAGAACGTTAACCAGCATGTTCAAGCGGCCGCGGTGTGCCATACCAATAACCACTTCACGCATGCCACTGGCACCTGCGTGACGGATCAATTCTTTGGTCATTGGGACTAAGGCATCACCACCTTCAAGAGAGAAGCGCTTAGCACCTGGGAATTTTGCACCAAGATAACGCTCAAGACCTTCGGCTGCAGTGAGCTCTTCAAGGAATGTACGTTTTTCTGCTTTCGTGAATACAGGATTACCAATCACTGGCTCAAGACGCTGCTGAATCCAACGTTTTTGTTCGGTATCGGTAATGTGCATGTATTCAGCACCGACAGAACCACAGTAGATTTTTTGCAGAGATTGGTAGATGTCTTTCAACTTCATCGTGTCTTTGCCGATTGCAAAAGAGCCCACGTTGAAAGTTTCTTCCATATCTTCTTGGGTCAAGTTATGGAATGAGGGATTAAGTTCCGCCACTTCGGGACGGTTCCATAAACCGAGGGGATCAAGCTTGGCAGCTTCATGACCGCGGAAGCGGTATGCGTTAATTAGCTGCAGTACTTTGACTTGTTTTGCATCGACTTCAGGATCACTAACTTGGACATTGTAATGCTTTGTCTCTTGGGCGAGTCGTCGGAAGTAGTCACGGACGCGTGAGTGTGGTTGTTCAACCACATTCGTTGGGTGCGCAGGCAGCCCATCAAAAACACGTTTCCACTCCTCACTTACCAGATCGGGATCACTTAGATACAGTTCGTAGAGGTCTTCTACGTAAGTTGCATTGGCGCCAGCCAAGTGTGAAGACTCGAGCCATGCCTTCATCACGCCGTTGTGCATTTTTTTCCCTTAACCAGTAGTTTTCACGTTTGCTTCGGTCTTATCGCCGAGCTATAAAAGGCAGGCCCGAAGGCCTGCAATTTTCAATCTAAACTGAACGATTGATCAGCATGGACTTAATATGCCCAATCGCTTTCGTCGGATTCAATCCTTTCGGACAAACACTGACACAGTTCATGATGCTGTGGCAACGAAAAACGCTAAATGCATCATCAAGATTCGATAAGCGTTCATCTGTTGCCGTATCACGGCTGTCAATCAACCAACGATAAGCCGCCAACAAGCCTGCTGGTCCGATAAATTTATCCGGATTCCACCAGAATGAAGGACAAGAAGTCGTACAACAAGCGCACATAATACACTCGTACAGACCATCTAAATGTGCCCGTTCTTCCGGTGATTGCAAGTTCTCTCTTGATGGAGGAAGTGCATCATCTGCAATCAAGAAAGGCTTAACTTTCGCATAGTTATCGTAAAACTGAGTCATGTCGACAATCAAGTCGCGAATAACAGGTAGACCCGGTAGTGGACGAATCACGATTTTGTCGCCTTTTAGTGCAGACAGAGGCGTGATACAAGCCAGACCATTTTTACCATTCATATTCAGACCGTCCGAACCACAAACACCTTCACGGCATGAGCGACGGAAAGCAATACTTGGATCTTGTTCTTTGAGCAGAATCAGAGCATCCAACAGCATCATGTCAGACCCTTCTTCTACTTCAAGAATGTAGTCTTTCATGTATGGCTTAGCATCCACATCCGGATTGTAGCGATATAAAGAGAAGTTGAGTTTCATTTTGAGTACCTCCCTTAATATGAACGCACTTTAGGCGGGAACGGGTCACGGTGAACAGGTGTCATATTCACATCACGTTTACTCATCTGTTCCGTTTCCGGATTGTAGATTGAGTGACACAGCCAGTTTTCATCGTCACGATCTGGATAGTCGAAGCGAGCATGAGCACCACGGCTTTCCGTGCGATAGTTTGCCGCCACAGCAGTAGAAAACGCTGTTTCCATCAGGTTATCCAGCTCTAAACATTCGATACGCTGAGTGTTGAATTCTGACGATTTATCAGCAAGATGTGCATCTTTCAGGCGTTCGCGAATCACTTTCAACTCTTCAAGACCTTCGGCCATCGCTTTACCTTCACGGAATACCGAGAAGTTATTTTGCATGCAGCGTTGCAGATCTTTACGGATAACAACTGGGTCTTCGCCACCTTTGCTGTTTTCCCAGCGCATGGTACGAGTCAGAGAAGCTTCGATATCCGATGCGGTTGCTGGGCGAGCTTCTGCTTGAGCACGCAGAGTTTCACCAAGATGCAGACCTGTAGCACGACCAAATACCACGAGGTCAAGCAGTGAGTTACCGCCTAAACGGTTCGCACCGTGTACCGATACAGAGGCGATCTCGCCGCAAGCGAACAGACCTTGAACCTCAACATCTTTACCACTTCTGTCTTGCTTAATAGCTTGGCCAGAAACTTGTGTTGGTACACCACCCATCATGTAGTGACAGGTTGGAATAACTGGAATTGGCTCTTTCACTGGATCAACGTGAGCAAAGGTACGTGATAGTTCACAGATACCCGGTAGACGTGATTCCAATACATCACGACCTAAGTGATCCAGTTTCAGTTTGATGTGTGGCCCCCAAGGGCCGTCACAACCACGACCTTCACGGATTTCGATCATCATTGAACGAGCAACCACGTCACGACCTGCCAAGTCTTTGGCATTCGGCGCGTAGCGTTCCATGAAACGTTCGCCGTCTTTATTCAGTAGATAGCCACCTTCACCACGGCAACCTTCAGTAACCAGTACACCTGCACCAGCGATACCCGTTGGGTGGAATTGCCACATTTCCATATCTTGCATTGGTACGCCAGCACGCAATGCCATACCAACACCATCACCGGTATTGATGTGTGCGTTAGTCGTTGAAGCGTAAATACGACCAGCACCACCCGTAGCAAGTACAGTCGCTTTGGCTTTGAAATAGCAAATTTCGCCAGTTTCCATACAGATAGCGGTACAACCGAGCACCGCACCATCTTGGTTTTTCACCAAATCCAGTGCATACCATTCAGAGAAAATGGTGGTTTTATGTTTAACGTTTTGTTGATAAAGCGTGTGCAATAAAGCATGGCCCGTACGGTCTGCTGCTGCTGCCGTACGCGCCGCTTGCTCACCACCAAACTCTTTTGACTGACCGCCAAAAGGACGCTGATAAATAGTGCCGTTCTCGAAACGAGAAAATGGTAGACCCATTTTCTCAAGTTCAATCACAGATTCAGGGCCATTTTTACACATGTATTCGATAGCGTTTTGGTCACCGATATAGTCGGAGCCTTTTACCGTATCGTACATATGCCATTGCCAATCATCTTTATGTGAGTTACCCAACGCCACAGTAATACCACCTTGAGCTGATACGGTGTGTGAACGAGTTGGGAACACTTTTGAAAGCAGAGCACAAGTTAAACCTTGCTCAGAAATTTGTAGTGCAGCGCGCATGCCTGCACCACCCGCGCCGATTACAACGGCATCAAAGGAACGAACTGGAATAGTCACTTAGGCACCCCACAATACAAATAGGCCAGAGAAGAAGTATCCAAGCAATACCGCGATGACAACTAACTGTAGTCCCGCACGCAATTTGGAACACTTAATGTAATCCGTCAGTACTTGCCATAAGCCAATCCAGCCATGGATTAATACTGAAACTAATGCCAACATTGTGAAGACTTTGGTGAAAGTGCTACCAAAGAACTGAGTCCACGCTACATACGAGATGTCCGTGAACGCGCAAAAACTTACGATATAAATGGTGTACAACACCATGATGATCGCCGAAGCACGAATCAATAGAAAATCGTGCACACCGTTACGACCAAACGAAGAAACATGTTTTACCATACCAGAACCCCCGCCAGCAGAGACAATACAGCGGTAGCAGCAAAAGCTACCTTGGCGCTTGTGGCACCGGATTCCAGCTCTTCAAAATGGCCAAGATCCATCAACAAATGACGAATGCCACCAGCAATGTGATAGGCCAGAGCAGTTAGGATTCCCCACAGCACGAACTTCACTAGAAAGCTGTCAACAATGTTGCTCGCTTCCATGAATCCGACAGGTGAGGATAGAGAGAGGGATAGCAACCAAAGCAAAATCCCAACCGCAACAAACGTAATCACCCCCGACACACGGTGGAGGATGGATGCGATTGCTGAGATCGGAAAGTGGATGGTCTGCAAATCTAAATTAACAGGTCTTGACTTTCTTTCTTTCACGGGCTTGCTCACTCAGCTCCATTGAGCATTTATAGTTATGGATGAATTCTGGTCGATAATGCGCATAATTTAACATTTAATCAACATTTCGACCACCAAATTGGCGAGTTAATTGTAGTTTAAATGTTACACTCAAGTCTTAAATTCATAAGCTGAATTTCTTTCTAGGCTTGAATTTATAAGGTCTCTCACAGAATTTTCTGTGTCACTATACGGACCGCAACATTCTAATACAATTGCTGTAACAATTTTTGCTACACAGAACAGATTTTTAACTTTATACGTATAAAAAATCAAAGTGAGTGCACACATCAGAGTAGAATCATTGACTTTAATTAAGATCGGACGTACAAGAATCACACACAAAACATCCTGGACGGATTAAATAATAAACAAAGGAGATGGTTATGGCGGATAAGAAAGCGACCCTTCACATCGAAGGTAAAGCGCCGATCGAATTGCCAATTATGGATGGATCTCTTGGTCCACAAGTAATTGACGTTCGTACTTTAGGCTCAAACGGTTACTTTACTTTTGACCCGGGTTTTCTTGCCACTGCATCCTGTGAATCTCAAATTACTTATATCGATGGCGCTAAGGGCATTTTGTTGCACCGCGGTTACCCTATCGATCAGTTAGCCAATAACGCTGATTACTTGGAAGTTTGTTACATCCTTCTTTACGGTGAAGCCCCTAATCGTAAGCAATATGAAGAATTCAAGAAAATCGTTACTCGCCACACCATGGTGCATGAGCAAATAGCGAGCTTTTTCCACGGTTTCCGCCGTGATGCTCACCCTATGGCTGTCATGTGTGGTGTGGTTGGTGCGTTAGCCGCTTTCTATCACGATTCACTCGATATCAATAACGACACACACCGAGAAATTGCGGCTTATCGTCTGCTTTCAAAAATGCCGACTCTGGCTGCAATGTGTTACAAATATTCGGTTGGTCAACCGTTTATCTACCCACGTAACGATTTAAGCTATGCGGAAAACTTCCTGCACATGATGTTTGCCACACCTTGTGAAGAATATGAAGTGAATCCTATCGTAGCTCGTGCTATGGATAAGATTTTCACGCTACATGCTGACCATGAGCAAAATGCTTCCACCTCGACGGTGCGTTTGGCTGGTTCATCCGGTGCAAACCCATTTGCTTGTATTGCTGCTGGTATCGCTTCTCTCTGGGGGCCTGCGCATGGTGGAGCAAACGAGGCTTGTTTGCGTATGCTGGAAGAGATCGGCTCTGTTGACAAGATCCCCGAGTACGTAAGACGAGCGAAAGACAAAGATGATCCATTCCGTCTGATGGGCTTTGGTCACCGCGTTTACAAAAACTACGATCCACGCGCAACGGTAATGCGTGAAGCGTGCCATGAAGTGCTTAAAGAATTGAGCATTCAAGATCCGCTGCTCGATGTCGCCATGGAGCTTGAGCGTATTGCTTTGTCTGATGAGTACTTCATCGAGAAGAAACTCTATCCAAACGTCGATTTCTACTCAGGCATCATTTTGAAAGCGATCGGTATTCCAATCTCAATGTTTACCGTGATCTTTGCGATGTCTCGTACCATCGGTTGGATTGCACACTGGAATGAAATGCACAGCGATCCAGACAACCGTATCGGTCGCCCACGTCAGCTGTACACAGGTCAAAAACTACGTGATTTCACTCCACTGCATGAACGCAGCTAGTGCATGATTTAGAAAAAACAAAAGAGCGAGGAAATCTCGCTCTTTTTTATTGCTCTAAACTGGATTATCAATATCAATAAAGGTCACATCAAAACCGTGATTTTCCGCGAGCCATTCCCCTAACGCTTTAATCCCATAGCGCTCTGTAGCATGGTGACCTGCGGCAAAATAATGTATTTGCTGTTCTCGTGCCGAATACGTCGTACGCTCCGAGATTTCTCCAGAAATAAACGCATCTAAACCTCGACTCGCGGCCAACTCAATGTAATCTTGTCCACCACCGGTACACCAGCCAACGGTTTCGATCGGTTTCTCTGCTTGATCAGGAGCGATATGCAGAGGCGGGCGATTCAGCGCTTGTCCAATCCGATTTGCCAATTCTTGCCCCGTTAATGGCTGAGAAAAACGCCCAAACATTGCCACCGATTGTGAATGTCCTTCCAAACCGCCTTCAACGATAATCCCGAGTCGCTGCGCGAGCTGCGCATTGTTGCCCAATTGTGGATGGATATCTAAAGGCAGGTGGTACGCATACAGATTAATATCATTTTGGATCAGGGCTCGAATGCGGCGGCCTTTCATGCCGCGAATCGCCTCAGACTCACTTTTCCAAAAATAGCCGTGATGAACCAATAGCGCATCGGCTTTCAGCTCAATCGCAGCTTCAATTAAAGCCAAGCTAGCCGTCACCCCAGTGACAATTCGTTTTACTTTCGTTTTACCTTCGACTTGTAAACCGTTAGGACAATAATCTTTAATTAACTGTGGGGACAATGTCTCATTTAGCAAAGCTTCTAGCTGTAAATTGTTCATCTTGTAATCCATTGAGCAACAGAGGTGGCGTGGTTATAACAATTTCAGGCTAGAATGTCGAAATATGTGAAAAGAGTGGGAAGATAAAATGGAGTTAAAACACTTAATGGATTGGGTGAATCGCACCCCTGCCCTGTTTCAAGCCAAAGCGCCTTTAGTTGGCAAAGCACCATTTAGCAAAACAACGCGAGAAACTTGGCCTGACTACCAAGGAAACCCACGCTTAGGTTTTCTTTATCAGCATCTCTGTGCTCAATTATTCACCGCAACCCCATTTTACAATGCCGTTTCAGAAGAAATTCAGTTAATTGATGAGGGTAAAACGGTTGGTTCATTGGATTTTTTAGCTAAAAACCGTAAAACAGAACACTACGAGCATTGGGAAGTGGCCATCAAATTCTATCTGCTTCACCAAGGGCTATGGTACGGACCTAATCCTGAAGACCGTTTGGATATCAAGCTCGATTATATGCTTAACCAACAGCTTTCTCTGTCTCAAAACCCTCTATTTCTAGAAAAACATCCATTATGGGCCGGGGCATCACAACACTTACTAATGCAAGGCCGTCTTTATACTAATCCTTTCTCTGATGAGCCAATTCCGACGGATTGCCTTGGTTACACGCTCAATGCAAGCCAAATTCAAGGTTATTGGTGTTTTCAGCGTGAGCGACATTTAATTGATGAACCTTTGTATCTGCTTGAGAAAGCAGATTGGTTGACGGGACGTCAAACTAATTCTGAACGTTATAATGAACACGTAGAAGAGTTTATGCATTGCCAATCTGAATCAGGGAGGTTCTGGTTTATCGTGCCTGATCAGTGGCCGAATATTTTAGCGTTATAAAAGTAAAGGGGCGATATCATCGCCCCTTATTCATCTCATCACAATTGATTATAAACCCGCATCTTTAAACACTTGGTTTACAATCTGCCGCGCTTCTGACTCAATCTGTTTCAAGTGTTCGGTGCCTTTGAAGCTCTCACAATAAATCTTGTAGATATCTTCAGTACCAGAAGGGCGTGCCGCAAACCAACCGTAGTCCGTAGTCACTTTTAGGCCGCCAATCGCCGCGCCATTACCCGGTGCATGAGTCAGACGAGCCGTGATCGGATCTCCTGCTAGTGTTTGTGCAGCAACCATTTC
Organism: Vibrio sp. RC586; assembly: GCF_000176715.1. Lineage (NCBI taxonomy): Bacteria > Pseudomonadati > Pseudomonadota > Gammaproteobacteria > Vibrionales > Vibrionaceae > Vibrio > Vibrio sp. RC586. The sequence continues at coordinate 575,391 of NZ_ADBD01000013.1, forward strand.
AGGAGACAGTTTTTTCAGTATATTTTTCTGTGGGCCATTCGCCACAGCTTGAATGCGGCTATAGTGAGAGTCACCATGTTTTGCCGCCAGCTCATCATAATACTGCTGCGGGTTCTTACCCGTTACTGCAGTAATTTCAGCTGCTAGCAAACATAGAATGATACCGTCTTTGTCGGTGGACCAAGGTGTCCCATCTTGACGCAAGAAAGAGGCACCTGCGCTCTCTTCTCCGCCAAAACCAAAACGACCAGAGTACAAACCATCGACAAACCATTTGAAGCCCACTGGCACTTCACACAGTTCACGATCTAGATCGGCAACAACTTTATCAATCATGGCGCTGGAAACGAGCGTTTTACCCACCGCAACATTCTCTGCCCACCCCTTACGGTGGCGGTACAGATAATCAATGCATACCGCGAGGAAGTGGTTAGGATTCATCAAACCTTTTGGCGTAACAATGCCGTGACGATCGTAATCAGGATCGTTGCCAAAAGCTAAATCGTACTCATCTTTTAGCGACAGCAAACCAGCCATTGCATAAGGTGAAGAACAATCCATGCGGATCACGCCATCTTTATCTAATGACATGAATTGGAAGCTTGGATCAATGGCTTCACTGACCAGCGTTAAATCGAGTTTGTAAGCTTTGCCAATTTGACGCCAGTAATCGATACCACTGCCACCCAGTGGATCAACACCCATTTTGAGCTTGGCTTTTTGAATTGCAGCCATGTCGATCACATTGACCAGATCATCAACGTAAGGCTTAACCAAATCGACTTGCTTGAGTAAAGAAGATTGTTTTGCCAAAGCAATCGGCATGCGTTTTACACCAACAAGCTGCTGACTGATGTAAGCATTAGCACGATCTTCAATCGCTTGGGTTAGCTCACCTTCTGCAGGACCACCGTGTGGTGGATTGTATTTGATACCACCGTCTTGTGGTGGGTTGTGCGAAGGCGTAATTACAATACCGTCTGCTTTATCTGAATGCTTCAGGTTGTACGTTAAAATGGCGTGTGAAATGCCTGGGGTTGGAGTGTAACCGTTATTTTCTTGAACAATCACTTCGATGCCATTGGCAATCAACACTTCTAGAACGCTGCTAAATGCAGGTTCAGACAGCGCATGAGTATCTTTACCAATGAAGATCGGACCGGTCACGCCATGCTCACGGCGTACATCCGCTACCGCTTGTGCAATCGCAAGAATATGATGTTCATTAAAGGTAGTTTTATCCGCAGTACCTCGGTGTCCCGATGTACCAAATTCAACTTTATGCGCCGTATTTCCAGCTTCTGGCTGGAGTAGGTAATAATTTGCAACTAGCGCAGGGATATTGTAGAGATCCTCTTGTCGCGCCTTTTGTCCTGCACGAGGGTGCATAGCCATAGTGACATCCTTTCTTTAAATTTCACATAAAATAAAACCTCATAATAGCGGCGTAACGCTGCACATTATGAGGCTTGAATCAGAGTTTTGGGCTGTAATCAGCAAAAATCAAATAGAATGGGTAACTTTCTCAATAATGTCGCTCGGGAAACCCATACGCACCATTACCTGTTCCACCATTTGTTGCTTGCGGCTGGTATTGTTATTGGTGATCACCCAAAACGGTGTATTAGGAATCGCTTTCGGTTTGGTGGTTTGCCCACTGGCTAACAAAGTCTGTTCATTATCTGCAAAATAAACACGCTTACGACCTTTCACCATAGTCGCTTCAGAAAAGCTCGCAGAGTCGATGCGATGAAGAGTAGACAGCACCAGCATAAAACGGTCGATCGCATTCTTCAGGCCTGCAAATTCATCGGAAATCAGCAGTGAACGCATCTCTTTCACACCATCAATTTTGGTATCTAACGCTGCGTCTTTGCTCACCACAATGCCTTTAGGCTCAACAACAGGTGTAGCAGTGGCTAACTCACTACCATCCACATTGAGAAGACGACGCAAAATATCGGAGGCACTTTCACCAATATGCAGAGTCTGGCTCGCAATGTAACGGTATAGATCCTCATCAACCTCAATTGTTTTCATTCGCTTTTCACAATCTCTATGTTTAAACTTTCGGGGATTATAGCGAGATCTTTACTGAGACTCTACGTTAAACCAATCACTAATAAGATAAAATGTCAGCACTTCTAAATTACAAACTAGAGGGCAATGGACAGACTGTTGTTCTGATCCACGGTCTATTCGGCAGCTTAGATAATCTGGGCTTGCTTGCGCGCGATCTAAAAAACGATCATCAGGTACTGAGTCTGGATCTTCGTAACCACGGGCTCTCCTTCCACAGTGATGAACACCACTATGCGCTGATGGCACAAGATGTGAATCAGTTACTTGAGCACCTTAACCTCAATTCTGTCATTGTGATTGGCCACTCGATGGGCGGTAAAGTGGCAATGAAATTAGCCGATATCGCGGCACCGAAAATTCGCCAATTGGTGGTTTTAGACATGTCGCCCGTCGCTTATACCCAACGTCGTCACGATAATGTGTTTGCCGGACTGGATGCCGTGTTAGCGCAGAAACCAACGTCGCGCAGTGAAGTGATGTCAATTCTTGCTCAACATATAGAAATGGAAGGTGTACGCCAGTTTCTCGGCAAATCTTTGATGTCGGATCAGAACGTGATGACATGGCGTTTCAATGTTGCAGCTTTGAAAGCACATTATGCGGAAATTCTCGGATGGGACATTATCGCCAAATGCCAAATTCCCACCCTATTTATCAAAGGTGCGGATTCCGATTATCTGACTACTCAACATCAGCCTATGGTTCAGTCCCAATTTAGCCAAGTTAAAGCCCATGTGATTGCCAACACAGGTCACTGGTTACATGCAGAGAAACCAGCTGAAGTGCTGCGTGCCATACGCAAGTTTATTGATGTTCCCGTACCCGACAAACAAGTGTGAATTGAGAAACATTCGGCGCATTAACTTTGTCGGATAACAGTGGTATAGTGCGCGCAAGCAATTTGGCATAAAGGAATATCATGCTTTACGACTATATGAACATGTTGGAGTCGGTGGGACTCGATCTGCTGTTTGCTTCGATCTTTTTCCTGATCGGCATGGCAATTAAAGATGTGTTGAAACAAGGCAATGTTCCGGCTTTCGGGCGTCGTATTGTGTGGTTAGTTCTCTTTTTAGGGTGCGCAGGCTTTGTCGCCAAAGGCATAATTCAATTGACTTGGGAAGGCAGTGGGCTAGGTTAAGCTCAACAAGGCTTCGCAACATAACAATCTAAAGGTAATGACTCTATGGCAAGTGTAGGTATCTTCTTTGGCAGCGACACCGGCAACACCGAAGCAATTGCAAAGATGATTCAAAAACAACTCGGTAAAAAACTCGTTCACGTACAAGATATTGCCAAAAGCAGTAAAGAAGACATCAATAACTTCGACCTGCTGTTGTTGGGCATCCCAACTTGGTACTACGGTGAAGCACAGTGTGACTGGGACGATTTTTTCCCTGAGCTGGAAGCCATTGATTTCTCAACTAAGCTTGTGGCTATTTTTGGTTGTGGCGACCAAGAAGATTACGCAGAGTACTTCTGTGATGCGATGGGCACTGTTCGTGACATCATTCAAGCTAAGGGTGCGACGATTGTCGGTCACTGGCCAACAGAAGGCTACGATTTCGAAGCATCTAAAGCTCTGGTTGATGAAAACCACTTTGTCGGTCTGTGTATCGATGAAGATCGCCAACCTGAACTGACTGAGCAACGCGTAACCAAATGGGTTAACCAAGTTTATGAAGAGATGTGTCTCGCTGAACTTGAAGACTAATTTTCAGTATTAAACTAAAAAATCCCCTGACCTACAGGGGATTTTTTATCTGTGAATTCGCCCAATCCCAAAAATTACCAGAACCAGTGTCCCACCCAAGGGGCAATCACCACAGTCACCATGCCCGCCAGCATCATCACAACGCTTGACACCACACCTTCTGAATTACCAATTTGATAAGCTTTTGCAGTGCCAGCGCCATGTGCTGAAGCCCCCAAGCTAGCCCCTTTCCCCAAGCGAGAGCGAATAGAAAGTACCGTGAGGATTACCTCACCCACGGCCATGCCGATTACCCCTGTCAGTACCACAAACAGTGCGGTTAGATCACTTTGCCCACCAATCGATTTTGTTGCTTCCACCGCAAAAGGAGTCGTGATCGAACGCATAGCGAGACTGCGCTGTAACAACTCAGGAAGATGAAGCCAACGCGCCAATAATACCGTACTCGAGATCGCCATAAAAACAGACACCATGACCCCTACGGACAAGGATAGCCAGTGCTGGCGCAATAAACTTCGGTTATCGTAAACCGGAACCGCAAAAGCCACCGTGGCGGGACCAAGTAACCATAAAAGCCAGTGTGCATCCGCCATATACGCTTGGTATGGAATGTGGAAAAACATCACTACGGCAACTAATAGAAGTGGAGCCAGTAACAATGGCATGAGGAATAAACTGCGTTTACGCCGATAGAGAAACTTACTCGCGTAGTAAAACAACAGCGTTAACAAAAAACAAAATAGGCTGAGCAAGGAAGTCGACATGAATTTTATTTCTCCACGCTGCGAGCCAGAGCCATTTGACGACGTTTACGTTTGGCTAAAACCAGCTCAACTCGATGCATTTTATCAACAACCCAAGCCGTACTAGCGATCACCAAGATGGTACTCACCACGAGCACCACACCTATTTTCATCCCTTCTTGTCGCATCAAATCTTGGTAATTCACCACCGCCACTACGGCAGGCACAAAAAACAGCAGCATTTCTGCCAATAGCCAACTAGCTCCACGGCGAAACCATTCCACATTCACCACTTTAATCACAACAAGAAGTAGCAAAAGCAGCATACCCGTTAGATTCGCTGGTAAAGGCAAATGAAACTGAGTGACCAACCAATCGGAGAAAAACCAAATCAGTGATAGGAGTGCTACTTGAATAATGATCAACAGGCTATGCTTGAGCGATTGCATGGAAATTGCCTTAAAACAATGAGAACTAAGTCACATTGTATTCTTGAGCAATACCGGCATAAAATGACTTAAATTTATCGAATTCATGCCATTTAGGCATACAAGAGGTAACACATGGATATCCGGGCTCTGCGCTACTTCGTTGAATTAATCAATCAACAAAGTTTTACCAAAGCGTCTGAACGCCTGTTTGTGACCCAACCTACCATCAGTAAGATGATCCGTAATTTGGAGCAGGAGTTAGAACAGCCGCTATTGCATCGAGAAGGCCGACGTTTTTGGCTGACTGAAGCGGGGGAAATCGTCTATCAAAGAGCACAACAGATTTTGACTCAAATGCAGCAATTAGAAGCGGAACTGACAGACCTTAATCAGTTACAGCGCGGGCATTTACGTCTGGGGATCCCGCCCATGGTTGGGCATGTTTACGCACGGCTTTTCCGCCAATACCGCCAAACTTACCCCAACGTAGAATTAACCGTGGTCGAATATGGTGGACGCAAAATAGAGCAAGCGATACTGGATGGCGAGATTGACGTAGCAGTGACCATGCTTTCTCCTAATCAACATCCCGATCTCAACACCATTGCTCTCGATCATTACCCCATTTTTGCTGTGGTGCCAGATATTCCCCGTTGGCGTGAACAAAATACGCTTCGTTGGACGCAACTCAGCCAAGAGCCGTTCTATCTGTTTACCCATGAATTTACTCTAAGTGACCACATTGATACCTGTTGCCAAGCTGCGGGCTATACGCCACAAGTCGCCGCACGCAGTAGCCAGTGGGATTTTTTGGTCGCATTAGTCAAAAGCGGGGTTGGCGTGTGCTTTATTCCTGCACCACTTTGCCAAAGAATTCAAGGGGATGGAGTTTTAATCTACCCTATTACTCCCATCATAGATTGGCGTTTGGGCGTGGTTTGGCATCGTGAACGTTATGTTTCAAAAACGGCAGAAGCTTGGATTGCCTTATGCCGCCGTCAGAGTCTCTAACTCACTCAATACACTCGATAGAACTCTCGCGGTATTGCGGTTTTTTGCGTACATACAGTTTACGCTGCACTTCAGACACAACTTCTCCCTGGGCATTTTTGACATGTACAATGAACTCTGGAAAGCATTTATCACCTTCTGCCGTTGAAGCCAGAATCCAATCTAACATCTCTTGAGTTATGCGAAATTCTGCGAATAAATCGGTATCGCCCGGTTTAATAAAGTTAATGCTCGCCTCTTTATCCCACACGTAATAACGCTCACCCAATATTCCCATCAGCATCAAGGCATAAACCGGATCGGTCAGTGAAAAAATACTGCCGCCGTATTGAGTCCGGTTGGCGTTTTTATTCCACCAACGCAATTTCAAACGAATGGTCACTTCACGAAAATCGGCACTGATCGCGTCAATATGGATTCCTGCCCCCCAAAAAGGAGGCCAAAAGTTTAGTGCCCACTTCACAATATTCGGTTGATAAAGCTTAGAGAGTGTTTTATTCATACCCTGAGTGCCCTAGACTTCGGTTGAGACAGTCGCTGGCATGGATAGCCAGTGCTGCCGTATATTCATATCATCATTGTTAAATAATTGTAACTGGTAAGAGCACTTTGTTCAGTGATTTGACTCGACTTTGCAGGTTTCCCATTAACCTCTTGAAGTTCGTGGTTTATTGTTCGCGGTGACTCACCTATAATGCAGAGCAACATTGACTTCTGTTATACCCAAACGAATTGAGATGCAGGTAAACGGCAAGTGAGTGACACTCACTGACGAAGCTCGTAAAGTGGGTTTAGCAACACAGCCAATGCGATGGCAACCTCAAGTAGAACGGATGTATCACTGCAGAACATCAACAGGAAAGTATATGTCAGACAATAACCAAGCGCTAAAGGATGCTGGTCTTAAAGTTACCCTCCCACGGCTTAAGATTTTAGAAGTTTTACAACAGCCAGAGTGCCAACATATTAGTGCTGAAGAGCTGTACAAAAAGTTGATTGATCTCGGCGAAGAGATTGGTCTTGCCACAGTGTACCGAGTTCTCAACCAATTTGATGATGCAGGTATTGTGACGCGCCACCACTTTGAAGGCGGCAAGTCAGTTTTTGAACTTTCAACGCAACACCATCACGACCACCTAGTGTGTCTTGACTGTGGTGAAGTGATCGAGTTTTCTGACGATGTTATCGAGCAACGTCAAAAAGAGATTGCTGAAAAATACAATGTACAACTGACTAACCACAGTCTGTATCTGTATGGAAAATGTGGTAGCGAAGGCAATTGTAAAGACAATCCTAACGCTCATAAGCCAAAGAAATAATCGCTTATTAAGCAATAAAAAACCCACCAAGCGGTGGGTTTTTTATTGCTTATGCCATGGACCGCGCTACTTAGAAATAGTCACGCACTAACAGCTCTGCAATTTGTACCGCGTTGGTTGCTGCACCTTTACGCACGTTATCTGCCACTACCCATAGGTTCACACCGCTGTGATGGCTGATATCATTACGCACACGACCAACCAATACATGGTCTTTACCACCAGCATCACGCACTTGAGTTGGGAAATCTGCGCCGCGGAACAGCTCAATACCATCGGTTTGATCCAGCATGTCCATCACTTGCTCAGCATCGATCGGAGCACGAGTTTCCACATGTACGGCTTCCGCATGACCATAGAATACAGGCACACGTACGCAAGTTGGGTTGACCATGATGGAAGGATCATTGAAGATTTTCTGGGTTTCCCACACCATCTTCATTTCTTCTTTGGTGTAACCGTTGTCCATAAACTGATCGATTTGTGGAATACAGTTAAAAGCGATTTGCTGACTAAAGGTATTGGTTTCCGCTGGGTAGCCATTGAGTAGTTTAGCCGTTTGACCTGCTAGCTCATCAATCCCCGCTTTACCCGCACCAGAGACTGATTGGTAAGTCGTCACATTGATACGCTCAATACCCACCGCATCGTAAATCGGCTTCAGTGCCACCAGCATCTGGATGGTTGAGCAGTTAGGGTTAGCAATGATGTTGCGATTACGAAACTCAGCAATTGCCTCAGGGTTCACTTCAGGAATCACCAGTGGAATATCGTAGTCGTAACGGAAATGCGAGGTATTGTCGATCACCACCACACCCGCTTCAGCAGCGATTGGAGCCCAATGCGCCGAAAGCTCACCACCCGCTGAAAACAACGCGATATGAGCTTGTGACCAGTCAAACTCTTCGACATTTTGTACACGCACCGTCTTACCGTTGAAACGATAGGTTTTACCCTCACTGCGCTCACTCGCAAGCAAGAAAAGCTCATCCACAGGAAACTCACGCTCCTGCAGCACTTCCAACATGGTTTCGCCTACTGCGCCCGTTGCGCCAAAAATGGCAACATTAAATTGTTGGCTCATCACATACCTCTACTTGAAAACCGAGTTTAGCCAAAGGTGCCAAATGACAGTCGGCGCCTCCAGCTAGTGTCACCGCGCTATATTCACGTCTGTCCCAATAGTGTTTGCGCATTAAATCAAACGCTCCGGGGTGGTGAATTTCACGGCGAAACAGTGCGTCATCTTTACGCACATCGTAAATAATTTGGGTCAGCGTATGCAGCGTTTCTTCATCCCATGCCCGGTCTAAGTAAACCCTAGGCACGGGGGCTTTAGGCAATAGACTTGCAGGGTTTGCACAATGTGCATTACCGAGAAACTCGCAGTAGCTGTTAAAAATCATCGTCGTGCCACGCGCCTTACCTTCAAGACCATAACCAGCAATGTGTGGAGTGGCAAAGGCCAGTAGCGGCAGCAATTCCATATCCACTTGCGGTTCAAACTCAAACACGTCTAACACGGCGGTAAAACCATCGCCTTTTTGTAAACGCGCTTTAAGCGCCGCGTTATCAACCACAGGGCCTCGTGCCGCATTAATTAAAATTTGGTCACTGCGTAATTGCTCAAGAATCGCTGCATCAATCAAATGATGAGTCGGCCACTCACCTTCGCGTGTGATGGGCGTGTGCAAAGTGATCACATCCGACTCTTTAAGTAAGGTTTCCAGCTCGGTAAATGTTCGCTCATCACTTTGTATTTGCTTAGGGGGATCATTGATCAGCACTTTAATTCCGATGCCAGAGAGGCATTGCGCGAGATAGCTGCCGACTTGACCTGCGCCGATGATGCCTACCGTTTTATCGAAAACCGAGAAGCCTTGCTGCTGCGCCAGTACCATCAGCACGCTGAACACGTATTCCGCGACCCCCACTTTGTTACAGCCTGGTGCAGCCGTGAAGAAGATGCCACGTTCAGCCAACAGCGTTTGGTCAACATGATCCATCCCCGCCGTTGCGGTACCAACAAACTTCAAGCGATTCGCTTTAGCGAGCAGAGCCTCATTCACTTTCGTTACCGAACGAATCATTAAGGCATCAATATCAATTAGATCATCAGCGGTTAAAGTACGGCCAGGTTTTAAGATCACTTCGCCAAGCTGACTAAACAGCGCTTGTGCGTAAGGCATGTTTTCATCAATCAGAATTTTCATAGTGGGAATTTGCGGCAATCAAAGTTGCAGGCATTGTGCAGAAAAGCGCGGAGGCTGTCGAGAATAAAAATACCCGACGACCTAAGCCGCCGGGCAAACATCCAGAACAAAAGGATCCTATCCCGCTCTCCATGGGACAGAGTCTGCGTCTGTTCGATTAGCGATACTAATCTGTTCTGGAAACTATGATGGATCTAGTGCGCTTAACCTTGGTATTTTTTGATAACCAAAGTTGCGTTTGTGCCACCAAAACCAAAGCTGTTAGACATTACTGTAGTCAGCTCTTGCTCACGCATTTCCGTTACGATATCCAAACCATGCGCCGCTTCATCTAACGTTTCAACGTTAATGCTTGGAGCAATAAAGCCGTGGTGCAGCATCAGTGTTGAGTAAATCGCTTCATGTACGCCAGCTGCGCCCAGTGCGTGACCAGTCATCGCTTTGGTTGCAGAAATCGCAGGGCTGTTGCCCGCAAACACTTCTTGGATTGCGCCAAGCTCTTTCACATCACCCACTGGGGTTGAAGTGCCGTGCGTGTTGATGTAGTCAATCTTATCAACGCCTTGCATTGCCATTTTCATACAACGTACTGCGCCTTCACCCGATGGAGCAACCATGTCGTAGCCATCCGATGTCGCGCCGTAACCAACAATTTCACCGTAAATTTTTGCGCCGCGAGCCAGTGCGTGTTCCAGTTCTTCAACCACAACCATACCGCCGCCGCCAGAGATCACGAAACCATCACGATCCGCATCGTAAGTACGTGACGCTTTTTCTGGTGTTTCGTTGTATTTGGTTGATAGTGCGCCCATCGCATCAAACATCATGGTTTGTGACCAGTACAGCTCTTCACCACCACCGGCAAACACGATGTCTTGTTTACCCAGTTGGATAAGTTCCAGCGCGTTACCAATACAGTGTGCAGAAGTGGCACACGCAGAACTGATTGAGTAGTTTACGCCACGAATTTTAAATGGGGTTGCCAAACACGCAGAAACAGTTGAAGACATGGTACGTGGCACCATGTAAGGGCCAACGCGCTTCACGCCTTTTTCACGCTGGGTATCCACCGCGATAACTTGGTTTTCAGAAGACGCGCCACCAGAACCGGCAACGATACCCGTACGGTCGTTAGACACTTGCTCAGGAGTGAGACCCGAATCAGCAATCGCTTGCTCAAGAGATAGGTATGCATACGCAGCCGCATCACCCATAAAGCGCATTTGCTTACGATCGATATGTTCTTCCGGGTTGATTTTTAAATCACCCCAAACCTGTGAACGCAAACCATGCTCTTTAAACTGTTCAGAGGCGGTGATGCCTGACTTGCCAGCTTTTAGTGAGGCCAAAACTTCTTCGACGTTGTTACCGATACTCGAAATAATACCCATACCGGTGATGACGACTCGTTTCATGTAACATTCCTATTATGTAAATTTGGCTAGATGATATCGAAGAAGAATAACAGAAGTGGTCAGCTTTCCCATAAATTCGTACAATCTCGACCCATATTCAGCCTGATTTCATAGAGTTTGTTCATTATGTCATCCATTTCTCACGCCCAGCTCGGCTGGAACGAAGCAGGAACTCCCGTCTCCGATCAATTTGACGATGTCTATTTCTCTAACGTCAATGGTCTAGCCGAGACACGTTATGTGTTCCTTGAGCAAAATCATCTCCCACAAAGATGGCACAACGATGACCAAAGGCGATTCGTGATTGCAGAAACAGGCTTCGGTACTGGCCTGAATTTTCTGGCGGTTTGGCAAGCCTTTGTGGAGTTTCGCCAAGCCAACCCAGATGCCAAACTCAAAGAGCTGCATTTCATTAGCTTTGAAAAATATCCGCTCAGTAAACACGATTTAATCCAAGCGCATCAGGCGTGGCCGGAACTGGCAGAATTCGCGCAAAAACTGCATAAGCACTACCCGTTAGCGATTCCAGAATGCCAGCGGATTGTGTTGGATGATGGACTCATCACGCTCGATCTCTGGTTTGGGGATATCAAAGACTGCCTGCCGAAAGTGGCGACACAGGAGCAAGGTTTAGTCGATGCATGGTTCCTCGATGGCTTTGCTCCCAGCAAAAACCCAGAAATGTGGAACCCAAACCTGTTTGCAGGTATGGCCAAACTGGCGAAAAATGGCTGTACCTGCGCTACCTTTACTTCGGCTGTTTTTGTACGCCGCGGCTTGATTGACGCTGGCTTTACGATGAAAAAAGTCAAAGGTTTTGGCACTAAGCGCGAAATGATTGCCGGCAGTCTGAATGAGAAGGTTCCGTACACCAATATTGCGCCCGAATTTCGTGTTGAAGCCACTCACGACCTACGAGATGTAGCAATTATTGGTGGTGGAGTCGCTAGTGCCACCCTCGCGACAACACTAGCCAAACGTGGTATCGCAGTAACTCTTTATTGCGCAGATCAAAAACCAGCGCAAGGTGCATCCGGTAACCGACAAGGCGCGGTCTATCCACTACTCAGTGGCGATCACAACGCTGTATCACGAGTGTTTGCTCCAGCCTTTCTGTTCGCGCGTCAATTTATTGAACAAGCGACGGAGCAGATAACCTTTGACCACGATTGGTGCGGTGTTACCCAATTAATGTGGGATGAAAAGGCCAGCCAAAAGCTCACTAGCATGCTTGAGGGCAATTTCCCAGAACAATTAGTACATGGTTTATCCGCAGAGCAAACCAACCAGAAAGTCGGCGTGCCAGTGGATCAAGCCAGTGTGCATTATCCGCTCGGCGGCTGGCTCTGCCCTGCAGAACTGACTCAAGGATTAATCCATCTTTTAGCGCTGCAAGGCAAGCTCACCGCGCATTATTCCACTTCGATTGATGCCCTGACTTGGCAGCCAGAAACACAGCAGTGGCAGTTACACTGCGGCGATAAGGTAATGCAGCATCAGTGCGTAGTGATTGCCAGTGGCCATCAGTTTGACAGCCTGTCACAAACCGCTCACTTGCCACTGGGTAAGGTGAAAGGTCAGGTCAGCCATATTCCGACCACCGACACACTCAGCAAAATCAATAGCGTGCTCTGTTACGATGGCTATATGACTCCGGTCAGCCAACAAAATGGACATCACTGTATTGGGGCAAGTTATGATCGCCAGCACCTTGATGCGACTTTTGATCCGCAAGCACAACGCGAAAATGCGCAAAAGCTGATTCACTGCCTGCCGGAGCAAACCTGGCCATTAGAAGTGGATGTCAGCGGCAATCAGTCACGCCAAGGCGTACGCTGTGTCAGCCGCGATCATCTGCCTTTTGTCGGCAATGTCGGCCAATTTACCAAAATTACTGAGCAATACCGAGATTTAGCTCAGCAAGCAGAACCTGAGCCTATTCCACTCTATCCGCAACTTTATGCGTCTGTCGGGCTCGGCTCGCGCGGTTTAAGTAGCGCACCACTCATGGCCGAACTTCTCGCTTCACAAATGTGTGGTGATCCTCTGCCATTGGGCGTCGATTTGTTGGAACAGTTGCATCCTTGCCGCATGTGGGTTCGAAAGCTGCGCAAAGGAAAGGCTCTGACTCAGAAAGCTTAATCTAGCCCCCTTCAATCTACTCAAAAACAAAGCCTCGCACTGCGAGGCTTTGTTCATTTAGGACTTAATACTTTTTTTTGCTTAAGCTGACAGCTTAGCCACCGCCGCTTTGAGTTCAGCCACGATTTCAGGGTTAGTCACCGCACCTTGTTCTAAATCAAAGTTGTCATAGAAGCTAGGAACAGAAACTGAAGCTTTCACGTTACCACCAAAGAAAGGCGCTGAAGCGGTTGCCGCGGCAAGAACAGACTTTGCACCACCTGGGCCTGGAGAAGTAGACAGGTACACCGCTGGTTTATCACCAAACATCGCGCGATTGATACGGCTTGCCCAGTCGAACAAGTTTTTGTACGCCGCTGGGTAATGGCCGTTATGCTCAGCAAAAGAGATAACGTATGCATCGGCTTGAGCCAGATCGCGCAAGAAACCTTGAGCACCTTCTGCTTGGCCGATCTCTTTTTCCAGATCTTCGTTAAACATAGGTACGGAGTAATCGTTGATGTTGAGCACTTGGACTTGTGCGCCATCAACAAGGTTAGCCGTAAAGGTAGCAAGTGCTTTATTGATAGAGGTTGAGCTGGTGCTAGCACCGAAGGCAATGATTTTCATGGTGTTTCCCCCTGACTAATGTTAAGCAAAGATTAATCGGGAAACAGATATGCAACAAGCCTGATTTTTGTACTTAGTTGTTCAGAAAGTTTGAACAACTTTCAGGCTATCGATGTGTGAGAAAAAACTTGGGGAAATCTATCAAGCCACCGCTTTACAGGCGGCGGCTTTAGCCATAAAGCCTAATGGTTCAGTTAAGCTTGTGCGGCAAGCTGCTGCCAAAGTTGGGCTACAATGGCACGATCAGCTGGGCTCAATTCAGAGCGTGCCGCTTCTAAACTTTCTTCAATACGCTGCTTAAATGTATCAAGCTCAGTCACGCCTTCCTCTTCACACTGCGCAGCAGAAAGTGAAATGTGCCCACGTAAGTATCCACCCGCAAACAGTTCGTCAGTAGACGCGTTTTCTACTTGAGCATCAATCAGTTCCAGAAGTTTTTCTTCAAATTCAATAATCATCAGGTTCTCGTTATTTCGTAAACGGTTTTTCACAAACGGTCATTTAACCGTAAAGTGCTCTGGCGACAAGACCGGAGTGTGGTAAAAGGCGCGTAACGCATCCGACAGCATTTTCACTCGTAGCGGCAACCCTTGTTCAAGAATATTGAGCACTTCGCGGTGGACTTTGGTCATAAATGCGAGACGGTCTGGCTCAAAATCTCCGTTGAGGTTGTCACAACTCACAGTAAAGGGGAAGCCTGCGCTCATCGCTAGAATCCATTCATACGCTTGCGGGCGGATTTCCACTTTTTCAAACTCCGCCTGCACTTGCGCGGTACGGCCATCCGGCTCATACCAGTAACCAAAATCTTCCAACAGACGTCGCTGCGGCCCTGCAACACACCAGTGGGCAATCTCGTGCAAGGCAGAGGCATAAAAGCCACGTGCAAAAATGATCCGGTGATAACTCACTTGCTCATCGGCCGGTAAGTAGATCGGCTCATCGCCGCCCAACACTAATTTGGTGTCGTAGTCGCGGTAAAAAGTCTGGTTGAAAATTTCAATTAAGTCTTGGTATTGATGGTTCATAGTACATGGTAAATGTTGGTGACGGCATGCATTCTGGAGGCTTTTTCTCATCGGGTAAAGAGCTAAGCCTCACACAGAAGATGGCTATTAGGAAAACGTTTGAGTGAGACCAATAATACATTCATTAGTTTTACTAATTCAAATCACCTTCACCTTATAAAAAATCATTGTTTATTCTCTAAGATAAACTCTAAAATTTCGCCTTAATTTTTCTATACCAAACTACTTGGAGTTGCAGGTAGGCGGCAAGTGAACTCATCCCTATGAGCATAGATAAGCTATGTGATTAGAGGGAGTGAACGCAGCCAACACCGCTGCAACTTCAAGTAGGAAGAGTATATCCTCTGCTGTTGAATGAGGTGATACATGCTGCTGAGTATTTTGTATGTCATTGGGATCACGGCGGAAGCCATGACCGGAGCGTTGAGTGCAGGCCGTCGCAAAATGGACTGGTTTGGCGTAATGCTAGTCGCCAGCGCAACCGCGATTGGTGGTGGCACAGTGCGCGATATTTTGCTTGGTCACTACCCTTTAGGTTGGGTAAAAAATCCTGAGTATCTTGCAATTACTTGTGTGGCTGGCGTACTGACCACTTGGGTATACAAGTGGGTGATCAAACTTAAAGGCTTATTTATTCGTCTTGATGCGCTAGGCTTGATTGTGTTTTCAATCATCGGCACGCAAGTGGCAATGCGCATGGGCTTGCACCCAGGCATCTGTTTGGTTTCTGCGGTTGTGACTGGTGTGTTTGGTGGTTTGCTACGCGATTTGATCTGCCGTCAGCCACCCTTGGTATTGCATGAAGAATTGTATGCGTCGATTGCTCTATTGGCATCGGGACTGTATCTGACCCTACTTGAGTTTGGTGTTAGTGACGTAGTGAGCACCGTGGTGACTCTCGTGGTGGGTTACACTCTGCGTATGGCAGCAGTGCGTTTTAAATGGCGTCTGCCCTCTTTCCATTTGGAAGCCGAGAACTCGATTCACTAACCATTCCTTATCTATATTCGATAAGTCGTGGATATGATAACGCCCTCAATTGAGGGCATTATTGCATTCAAAGCTATGAACGCTAAAGATAAAGCTAGATTTTCGGTGTTGCTGTCATGACACCGTGGTTCTGACCACGATGACGCAGCAGATGATCCATCAGCACAATTGCCAACATGGCTTCTGCGATGGGTACTGCGCGAATGCCGACACAAGGGTCATGGCGACCTTTGGTGATAAGCTCGGTTGGCTCACCGTTAACATCAATCGTCTCACCCGGCACGGTAATGCTGGAAGTCGGCTTCAGGGCGATATTGGCTACGATATCCTGCCCGCTAGAAATGCCACCTAAAATGCCACCCGCATGGTTAGAACGGAAACCTTGCGGAGTGAGAGGATCACGATGTTGGCTGCCTTTTTGGCGCACAACATCAAAGCCATCACCAATCTCTACCCCTTTCACTGCGTTGATGCTCATCAACGCATGGGCAATATCCGCATCCAGACGATCAAACACAGGTTCACCCAATCCAACCGGAACGCCTGTCGCAACCACTTGGATTTTCGCGCCAATCGAATCGCCTTCTTTTTTCAGCTCACGGATCAGCTCATCAAAGGCGGCCACTTTATCAACATCAGGGCAGAAGAAATCGTTGTTTTCAATCTCATTCCAGTCCACTTTATCAATCGCGACATCACCCATTTGCGACAAGTAAGCACGCACTTCAATGCCAAATTCTTGCTGTAGGTATTTTTTGGCAATCGCTCCCGCCGCAACACGCATGGCGGTTTCACGCGCCGATGAACGGCCACCACCGCGATAATCACGCACACCGTATTTTTGATGATAGGTGTAGTCCGCGTGTCCGGGACGGAACTTATCTTTGATATCTGAATAATCTTTGGAGCGTTGGTCGGTGTTCTCGATCAAAAGCCCAATCGATGTGCCTGTGGTTTTGCCTTCAAACACGCCTGAGAGAATTTTGACTTCGTCCGGCTCACGACGCTGAGTGGTATAGCGTGATGTGCCAGGGCGACGACGGTCGAGATCCACTTGTAAATCCGCTTCGCAGATAGCCAGCCCCGGTGGGCAACCATCCACAATACATCCCAGTGCGATACCGTGACTTTCTCCGAATGTGGTGACTCGGAAATGTTGTCCGATACTGTTTCCTGCCATGACTTCCTCAATGCACAGTGAAACTCGAGTTTCACTGATTAACTGTTCTTCGTGGCTTCATAGTGGCGTTAATACTTTGTGATGTAAAGTCCTAAAAATGACCAGATTCGACCATTTTCACGGGCTAATGGTGTTATTCACCACCTTAGCCAAGGTTTTTCGGCTAACTGTGCACTATGAAAAACGCCGACTCAAAGGTCGGCGTTGGAATAAGTTCAGCGTGTCATCATTAATCTTTGTACAGCGCGAAATCCGCAGCACAATCGATAAGTTGCTCACGAGTCAGCAAAAATACGCCGTGACCGCCATTTTCAAACTCTAACCAAGTAAATGGAATGTGTGGATACTGCTCCATCATGTGCACCATCGAGTTGCCCACTTCACACACCAGAATCCCGTTCTCTTTCAGGTAAAGTGGCGCATTGGCCAGAATACGGCGTGCCAGTTTCAAACCATCACTACCCGCTGCAAGGCCAAGTTCAGGTTCATGACGGAACTCACTTGGCAGGCTATCCATGTCTTCTTGATCCACATAAGGTGGATTGGTCACGATCAAGTCATACTGCTCTTGCGGCAGATCGCGGAACAGATCGGAACGGATTGGGAAAACTTGCTGCTCTAGACCATGGTCTTGAATGTTTTGCTCTGCCACTTGCAGCGCATCCACTGAGATATCAATCGCATCCACTTCGGCTTCAGGGAAAGCATTGGCACAAGCAATCGCAATACAGCCGCTGCCGGTACACAAATCCATGATGCGCGTTGGCTCTTCAATCAACCAAGGTTCAAAACGGTTTTGGATCAATTCACCGATCGGCGAACGTGGTACCAATACACGTTGGTCAACAAAGAATTCAAGGCCACAGAACCACGCTTTGTTGGTCAGGTACGCGACCGGAGTACGATCGTTAATGCGTTTGATCACGCGTTCTACCACACGCAGGCGCTCGCTGCTGGTCAAGCGCGAACTCAATACATGCGGAGGCACATCAATCGGCAGATAGAGCGTTGGCAGAATGAGTTGTACCGCTTCATCCCAAGCGTTGTCCGTGCCTTGACCATAAAACAGGTTAGCAGCGTTAAATCGACTCACAGTCCAACGAATCATATCTTGCAAGGTATGCAGTTCAGAAACCGCTTCCTCAACGAAAATCTTATCCAAAATTGCCTCCAAAAAGCGCTACAATACCGCGTCATCCATTTACAGTAACAAAAACACGTCACCCTAATGAGCAAAAACGATCACCGAATTACCCATAACAAGAATGATAAAGATAATCTTGACGACGATTTCTCACTGTTTCGTGACGAAGTAAAGGGCGTAAAAAAGTTGCGTCAGGATACCATACTCCACGCACCAAACAGAAATCCCAAGCAAAAAGAAATCCGCCGTACCGAGCGTGAAGCTTCCGACAACGATTTCTATTTCTCAGATGAGTTTATGCCCCATCTGAGTGATGAAGGCCCAACGCGTTACGCGCGTGGTGATGTCTCCAAATATGAAGTGAAACGGCTACGCCGTGGCGTGTATGTGCCCGATGTGTTTTTGGACATGCATGGCATGACCCAACAAGAAGCGAAGCGTGAATTGGGGGCGATGATTGCCTACTGCTTAAAAGAGAATGTGCATTGTGCTTGCGTGCAGCATGGCATTGGCAAGCACATCTTAAAACAGAACGTTCCACTATGGTTGGCGCAGCACCCCGATGTGCTGGCATTCCACCAAGCGCCACTTGAGTTTGGTGGTGATGGCGCACTGCTGGTGCTGCTGTCGATTCCCGAAAAATAGAGAATCTTTAGTAACGCATATCCGGTGGGATCGGCATATTCTCTTCATTGAGCTTCGGCCGCTGACCACCTTTACGGCGATACTGTTTTAGCTGGAACACGAACGCCAGCACTTGTGCGACCGCTACGAACAAGCCATCTGGAATTTGCTGCTCAAGCTCAGTGGTGTGGTATAACGCTCGTGCCAAAGGCGGAGCAGGAACAATCGCAATGTCGTATTCCCGCGCAATTTCACGGATTTTTAATGCCATATGATCCACGCCCTTGGCAATCACTACGGGCGCTTTATCGGTATTTTGCTTATAACGTAGCGCGACCGAGAAGTGCTCCGGGTTGGTGATGATCACGTCCGCCTGTGGCAGTGCAGCCATCATCCGCCGCTGCGCCGCTTCACGTTGCAGCATACGAATACGCCCTTTCACCTCAGGTTTACCTTCGGTGTCTTTGTATTCGTCTTTCACTTCCTGCTTGGTCATTTTCAGTTGGTTAGCGTGTTGCCAAATCTGAAACGGAATATCAATCGCCACCACCACCAGTAATGAACAACTGATCAGCAATACAAAGTTGAGCAGGATATCGAGCGCATGGAAGATGTTTTGCGGGTAGACATCTAAACTGAGTTGGAATAGATCTTTTTGTGAGGCTTCGATGAGATAGAAAGCTACCCCCGCCACCAACATGACTTTTAGAATCGACTTGAGCAGTTCAACCCAGCTTTGCATACCAAACATCCGCTTAAACCCACTCAGTGGATTCATTTTGGACAGTTTGGGCATTGCCGCTTCTGCGGAAAAATTAATTCCCCCGATCCCTGCTGCACCAATCAATGCCGCGGTAAACAAGGTAATCAAAATCATCAGCAGAGGTAGCAGCAAATTAACCAGCGCCCCACCTATGATATCGAACAGTTTCCCGACATCGAAGATTTCTTCTCGGCTGAGCGAAAACAGCCGCTGCATAGCCGTGAATAGACCTTGGGCTAAGGCTTCGCCAAACCACATCAAGGAAACCGCACCTACTACTAATACAGAGACAGAAGCCAACTCCTTCGAACGTGCAACTTGGCCTTTTTCCTTGGCCTGCTGCAACCTTCGGGGGGTGGCTTCTTCGGTCCTTTCTTGGCCGTCGGATTCTGCCAAATCAGCCTCCTAACAATTCAAGCGAATGAGACGACAGATCTGCTCTTCCGTCTCTTGCCAGTAGATTTCGTAATGAGTGTACAGGCCGCTGAGTATGTACCAACACAGTAACAGACCAACGAGAAGCGCAAACGAGAAGCCGAGCGAAAAGATGTTGAGCTGCGGCGCAGCACGAGTCATCACCCCAAATGAGAGGTTCACGGTGAGCAGCGCAATAATGCCGGAAAGCGATACCGCAAGTGAGGCTTTAAACATAATGCCAAGCCACAAGGCTAACTCGCGATAATCGACCGTAGTGAGTGAACCGCTGCCAATCGGCAAGCTTTTAAAGCTGAACACCACCAGTTGGATCATTTTTAAATGGCCATCACTGGAGAGGAAAAACAGCGTGGCCAACAGCATAAACATCTGACCCAGTAACGGTGTATTTTGTCCGTTGGCAGGGTCAACCATGGAGGCAAAACCCAAGCTCGATTGCATACCGAGGATTTGGCCAAGCATGACAAAGATTTGCACCAAAAACTGAGTCACCATGCCCATTGCCATGCCAATTACAATTTGTTCAAAGGTGATCATGAATCCTTGCAGTGAGAGCAAGGCAATATCGGAAGGCACCGCAGGAATCGCCGGCATCACCGCAAAAGTCAGGGCCAACCCCAAATAAAGACGCACACGCGCAGGCACAAAGCGCGCACCAGTAACCGTCATCACCATCAACATGGCCGCAATACGCGTGTACGGCCAAAAATAGTTAGCGATGAAATCGAGGACGACACTGGCTGGATACTCCATAAGTGCTCCTAGTACAGAACCTGTGGCAAGCGCTCAATCATGCTGTAGAAAAAGTCCATCAGCATTTGCGTCATCCAATGCCCAAAGAACATCAGCGCTAATAAGGTGATGATCAAACGCGGTAAAAAGCTCAGCGTCTGCTCGTTAATCGAAGTGGCTGCCTGAAAAATGGCGACCACAAGACCAATCAGCAAGCTAGGGATGATGATGGCACACACCATAATCAACACTAGCCAGAGTGAATCTTTGAACAGTTCGACAAATATCTCTGGTGTCATGTGGCTCCCCCACTACAAGGCAAAACTGCCCGCCAAGGTCGACAGGATCAAGTTCCAGCCATCCACCAACACGAACAACATCAATTTAAAAGGTAAGGAAACAATCATTGGCGAGAGCATCATCATACCCATCGCCATCAGCACTGAAGCCACGACCAAGTCGATAATCAAAAACGGCAAAAACAGCATAAAACCAATCTGGAACGCGGTTTTCAGTTCCGAGGTGATAAAAGCAGGAATGAGCACCGCCATGGAGACTTGCTCCGGAGCAGTCACTTGAGCGCCCGACATTTCAACGAAGGTTTCCAGATCTTTGACTCGGGTCTGCTTGAGCATGAAGGCCTTCATTGGCTCTTGTGCTAAATCGAACGCTTGCCGTGCAGAGATCTGCTCATTGAGATAAGGCTGCACCGCTTGCTCATTAATCTGGTTAAACACCGGAGCCATAATAAAAAACGTTAAAAACAGCGCAATACCAATAATCACTTGGTTGGAAGGCGTTTGTTGCAAACCCATGGCTTGCCGCAGGATCGACATCACCACCACGATACGAGTGAATGAAGTCATCAAAATCACCATGGCAGGCAGGAAGCCCAACATGGTCATCAGTGCCAGAATTTGTAGATTTATCGAGTAATCTTCACTGCCATCCGGATTGGTGGTCATGGTGAACGCAGGAATGCCACTTCCCCCACTGCTACTGCCCAACGCGATGGTTTTGGCGTTACCTTGTTCTTTTTCAAGTGCCGTGACAGTGACAGAAGATGCCCCCGCCGCAGTCGATGGAATTCCGGTATTGAGTGGTTCTTCAGCAAAAGCGAGCGAAGCAAAACCTAGCATGCCGGAGAGCAGCCAAGTGAGTAACCCAGTTGTCAACCAAGAGGTCAAATTAAGTCTTTGAGTCCGTTTCATTTTTTTTCAGTAGCTGCATCAACTGGTTGGAAAAAGGCGTTGCTGGCAGCTCCTCCTGTGTGAGTGGATGATCGAGTTTGGCTAGCAGTTGAATCGACTGAGTGGTAACGCCAATCAAATACTGCTCTTCTCCCACTTGGATGATCATCACCCGCTCTCGGGTACCAACGGGCAACTGTTTGACAATACTCAATCCTTTCTGCTGACCAAACGCGGGAACACGCATCCGTTTGAGCAACCAAGCCAGTAAAAAGATCAGGGCAAGAACGAACAAAAGCGACCCGAAAGTGGTCGCCAAATCCAGTTGGCTGCTGGTTGAAGCCAACCCAGGAACAGGGAGAAGAATCAGAGCGGCCAATTTGCGCATTGGCTATCTCAGTTTCTTGATACGTTCAGTCTGGCTGATGACGTCGGTCAGACGGATACCGAACTTATCGTTCACCACCACCACTTCACCATGCGCAATCAGCGTGCCGTTAACCATCACATCCAGTGATTCACCGGCAATACGATCCAACTCCACTACCGAACCTTGGTTCAGTTGCAGTAGGTTACGGATACTGATTTTAGAGCGCCCCACTTCCATTGAAATGGTGACTGGAATATCCATAATGGTATCCAGCTTGCGGCGTTCGTCATCACTGATCGCTGGCGCAGTATTTTTTAACTCTTCGAGTGGGGCGGCCAGAATTTCATCCACATCAATATCTGGCGCACTAGGGTCTTCACCTAGTGCCGCAGCCCACTCTTCAGCCAATCTTTCATCTTCGCTTTTTGCCATCTTCAACTACCTATTGGTTCTGATCTTCATTCGCTGGGTAACAGCAATTTCACCCTAAATCATGTGCAACGGATTACTCGAAATCATCGTCTTCTGCATTTTCAAACTCGGCCATTATGTCTTTACCGAGGAAAGCGAGATCCGTTTTCACCACATCAGGGCGTTTGATTTTTTCGGAGACTTGCACCGCGAGCTTCTCTCCGGAGCGGCCCATTTTAACGCGGTAAGTCGGTAATTCTTCAACAAACATCACCGCGTGTTCAGGCATTTTGATCGGGATAACATCACCGACTTGCAGCTCCATTAAATCACGTAGCGCAATATCCATTTCCAGCAGGTTAACTCGGAAATTGACGGGGACATCCATGATCTCTTCACGCAGTGCAGTGCTCCAACGCACGTCGGTTTCCATTTTGTCCGACTGCACACCTGCATCAAGCAGCTCACGGATTGGCTCCATCATGGAATACGGCATCACCATGTGGAAATCGCCCCCGCCACCATCCACTTCAACGTGGAAGGAGCTGACCACAATCACTTCGGTCGGACTGACAATGTTCGCCATACTCGGGTTGACTTCGGAATCGAGGTATTCAAACTCAACCCCCATAACCGGAGACCACGCTTCTTTGTAGTCTGCAAACACGATTTTGAGCAGCAGTTGAATAACGCGTCGTTCAGTCGGAGTAAATTCACGACCTTCAATCCGTGCATGATAGCGTCCATCGCCGCCAAAGAAGTTCTCAACCAAAATAAACACCAAACGCGCTTCCATGGTCACCAACGCGGTGCCTTTTAAAGGACGAAAGCGCACCATGTTCAAACTGGTGGGAACATATAACGTGTTTTGGTATTCACCAAACTTCATCATCTGCACGCCGTTGATTGAGACTTCAGCGGTTTTGCGCAACATGTTGAAGAGACTGATGCGTAGGTGGCGAGCAAAACGTTCATTGATAAGCTCCAGAGTCGGCATTCGGCCCCGGACGATACGATCTTGGGAAGAAAAATCGAAATTCGTGGCACTGGGGCCCGATTTGGGGAGTTCCTCTTCTTCCTCATCGACACTATCCACCCCATGGAGTAGCGCATCAATTTCGTCTTGGCTTAATAAATCAGTCACATTTCACCTATTGCATCACAAAATCGGTAAACAGCACTTTTTCAATAATGGGTTTGCCCACGGCTTGGTTGAGTGCCGCTTTGATGTCATCAGTGGCTTTATCGCGCAATTCAATACGGCCGTTCGGCGTACGCAGTTGCTCAACAGTCGCTGAAGCAAAGGTCGCCAACAAGGTACTTTCCACTAAAGGGGAGTGGTAACGCGCTAAGTTCTCGTTTTCACTGCCGCGCACCATCAATTGCACTTTGATTTGCACTAAACGGTCTTTTTCATCGCCAGTAACATTAAACACAAACGGCTGGGCAATGTTGACATAGGAAACCGGATCAGCAGGAGTGGCAGCTTGTTCTGTTTTTTGCTCAGCTTGAGCGGCTGCCTCTCCATCACCAGAACCCATCATAAAAAATGCTGCACCACCACCGCCAGCCAGTAATACCACGGCAGCGATAATGATGATCAACAATTTCTTTTTCCCTTTGGGGGCATCTGCAGCTTGTTCTTCTTCGGCCATAATTGCCTCTGTATGTGGTTAATTTTGTATAAGTTTAAGCGTAATAACTGATTCCATCACGCTTTGTTGCCACATTCAAATCAAGTTTGACGTCGGTATCAAGGTTTTCTTCGCTATTGTGCTTTTCGTTGCGTGCTGTTTGACCAAAACCCGACTGTTCTTGACCAGAATAACGCTGCTGTTGTCCTGCACTTTGCTGTTGTACTGAAGTATCACCCAACTGGACACCTTGCTGAGCCAACATTTCACGTAACCTTGGCATGGTTTGTTCTAGCGCATCACGTGCGTGTTGGTTCGCCACGGTGAAATGCACGGTTGCACCATCACCTTGCATGTTCATGCGAATATGCATCCGTCCCATTTCCGGTGGATCAAGCCGAATATCGATGTTTTTCAGATTCTTCGACATCATCACCTGTATACGTTCAGCAAGTTGATCAGCGGCCATCTCTTTGTTCAGATGTAACGGTGTTGCACTATTCTGTACCGCTTGTGACTCTGCTCGATGTAACGCCTGATTTTGCCCCACACCCTGCCCCGCAGCCGCAGCAATTTGCTGAGCCAGTCCCTCATGTCCGGAATCATTCGTTGCACGGCGTTCATCACCGCCAGCCAAGGCTCGCCCGCTGAGTGCAGCAAGCATAGCAGAACTGGCTGCCAGTTCAGGATTGACGGTTGAAGCAGGGTTAACCATAGGATTCACCGCTACAGCTTGTGGTGTTAAAGCCGCCATATCAATTGGAGTGGCTGCCGTTGGATTAATAGGCACCGTGGTGGTGGCTGCTTGTTGTGCCGCGAGATGGGCAGGTGTTACCCCCTGAGCAAGGGATTGAACCTGCGGATTCACCGCCTGAGCCTTGGTTTTCCCACCTTCTGCCAACAGCTCTTTTAACTCGGGAGGTAATGAAGCTAATTCAGCATCTGTCGGTACTTGAGTCGCCCAAGGAATGGCCACTTTACCACTCCCCACCGTTGACGAATTAAGTGCATCGCCTATTGCTTGAGCTGAGACACTCATCGGGATTTGAGCCGATTGAGCTAAACGGGCAGGTTTGCCTTTCATGGCTAACTCATCACTCATAAGAGCCGCTTCGGGCTTAACCAAAGCGGATGCAGGATCAACGGCCATCTCTTGTACAGCTGCCGCAGAGGGATCACCTTGGGCTACTGTCGCACTGGTGATAGCTCCGCCTAACAAGGCAGCGGCCATTAATTCATCTTGATTGCTATCCCCTTCATTTGCAGCATCTGAGGCTTCATCTTGTGGATTGACAGCGGGTACAGCCGCCTCTGCGCTGAGCTGATGTTGAGAATCAAACGGCAAAGTCGGTTCCAATTCCCCCTTGGTTGCCGCCAAGTCAGCCGAGTGCTGATCTAAGGCTTGACCATGCTGAACAGGCAAAGTTTTGCCGTTGGATTTGCTGAGTGCTTGGTTCGCCTCTTGCAAACGACCAAGCAATTGATCGCCATCGCTCATTGCCTGTGCGGTTTTGCGTTGTAATTCATGGTTCACCGCCTCATCACTGGCAGGCTCTTGCTTGGCAACCCATTTTGCAATCGAAGCTGGCACTGCGGCTGTCGAGGTTTCATCCGCTTCGCTTTCCTGCGCCACCTTGGCGGAGGTGATTTCACCTTTCGCCTGTGGTGGCATTTTCTGCTCCGCTTGCAGCTCGGCCTCGCTCAGTTCCGCTTCACTCAGTAGGTCGGTGTCGGCAGCACTGGCTAAGACTTGATCCGCTTGTGCCACGTCATCAGTTTGCGTTGTTTTAGCGGTGGAAAGTGAGCCATCCTCAGAATCAATTAGCGCATCTTCGGCCGTATCCCCTTCTGCATTGGCGGCGGAAGCCTTGACCGAAGTCGTCTCATCCGACGTTGTCTTACTGCCAAAAATAAGGGCTTGTAACTGAGCAAAAAAGCCACCGGACGATTCGGCCTCTGCCACTTCTGCGCCGACCGTACCGTTTTTACCTACGGTGGTCACTTTACCCGGTTCAATTGGAGGTGTGAGATTCACATTCATATTCGCTACTCGCACAGTGGAATGGGAGTTCAGGTGCTACCATAGTGGCAACCCCATGCTATTCAACTCATCAGTAACCATGGGCTATTAACCCCGCTTAGAGAAGATCTAGCAAGAAGCACGCCAAGTAGCCGTTTTACATCACTGAAAAGAGGGGGAAAGAAGAAATTTCGCTTGGGTGGTAAAGGTAAGATTAAGAAGAGATACGACGACGGTTAAACATCAGTGTGGAAAATTCATCCATCTGTTTTTGTTCACGTTTCTCTTGAAGCTGTTGACGCTCTGTCTGCTTTTTCTCAAGCAACCATTGATAGGATTTACGCTTTTGACGCATGCTCATCCAGTGCTGCTCGCAGTTTTCCACTTGCATAAGAAAGTGCTGCTCAGCACTCTTCTGCTTAGCCAATGTTTCATCAAGCTGAGTCAGGAAACGGTTTAAGTGCCCATATTGGCTGGCAGTTAAACCCGATTTACCTCTCTCCACCAATTGCTGACAATACTCTAAACGGTACTGTTCAATTTGGCGTAGCTGGTGGTAATAACCATCCAGTTCGCTGCGCGCTTTACTCAGTGCTAACACGGCTTTGTCTTCTCCATCCTGAGCTTGCTCAAGCAGAAAATCTAATGCGTTATCCATTTAAAGCTCCGCAGTTACGAACTGAGCACATGACGCAGCATATTGACGCACATGTCATAAGGAACACTTTCTTTCATCGCCTGTTGCAAATACTGATCCAACTTAGGTTTGAGAGTAAAGGCTGCATCAATCGCCTTATCGGTTCCCGGTTTATAAGCACCAATCGATACTAGATCTTGGTTCTTACGGCAGACCGAGAGGATCTGTCTTACCGCTTTTGACATGAGTAAATGCTCATCGGTAGTGATCTGCGGCATGACTCGACTCACCGATTTTTCAACGTCGATTGCAGGATAGTGCCCAGCGTCAGCCATTTCCCGTGACAGCACAATGTGACCATCAAGAATTGCACGAGAGGCATCCGCAATCGGATCTTGCAAATCATCCCCTTCGGTCAATACGGTAAAAAATGCGGTGATAGAACCTTGATGCGGTCCACCGTTACCGGCTCGCTCAACCAGTGCCGGAAGTTTAGCAAATACCGAAGGCGGATAGCCTTTGGTGGCTGGAGGTTCGCCAACAGACAGCGCAATTTCCCGCTGTGCCTGTGCAAAACGGGTTAACGAGTCCATCAACAGCAGCACATCTAAACCTTGATCGCGAAAATATTCGGCGATGGTGAGTGCGGTTTGGCAACCTTTTAAACGCATCAACGGTGAAGAGTCAGCTGGGGCGGCGACCACCACTGAACGCTGGCGGCCATCCACACCAAGGATCTCTTCGATAAATTCTTTAACTTCGCGTCCCCGTTCACCAATCAATCCAACCACCACGACTTGAGCGGTAGTACCTCGGGTCATCATACCGAGTGTGACCGATTTACCCACACCGGAACCAGCAAACAAACCAATCCGCTGCCCTTTTCCGACCGTCAGTAAGCCGTTAATGGCTTTGAGACCAACATCCAAAGGCTCGCTGATCGGTTTACGGGCAAGTGGGTTAATTGGCGCAGCATTGAACGATGCGCGTTGATCTGTGTAGAGAGGCCCAAGACCATCAAGAGGATTTCCGACCCCGTCAATCACTCGACCGAGCAGCTCCATGCCAACAGGCAAGCCTGATTCAGAAGTTATAGGCGTCACTTTCGCACCGGGAAGAACGCCGATAATCTGTTCGCTAGGCATCAAAAAGAGGTTATCGCCAGAAAAACCCACCACTTCTGCTTCCATCTCACCGGTCATGGTTTCGACTTTACACAAGCTCCCCACAGGCGCTTTGCAGCCAGTAGCTTCTAGCGTAAGGCCAACGACACGCACCAGTTTGCCCGAAGCCATCGGTCTGGTGGTATGCCCTTCCACTTTGTATTGAGCAAGACGATCCGCTAATGCCAACATCCGTTATTCTCCTGAATGGTGACGATTGACGCCGCAAAAACTTTTCAACACGCTACGGATACGATCTTCCATTCGATAGCTGACACTGGATTCCCCCGCTTCAATCTGCACATCACCACGACTCAAAGCCGGTTCACTGAGCAAAGTCCAGTTGCGAGTTTCGATTTCCTGCTCACCATACGCTTGACGAATGATCTCAATATCTTCTGGATTAAGTTTGAAGGTGATTGCGTGACCTGCAATCGGCAGAGCTTCGACTGAGGCTTTAACGGTATCGAGGATCACTTGAGGATTGGTTTGTACTTCAACATGCACCACTTCTTTAGTGAGCGTGAGTACCATATCCACCAACTGTTTTTCTACTTGGGCATTCAGCAAATCCAGTGGCTGAGCAAATTGATTAGCGAGTGCCATGAAGGTTTTGACATGCTCTTGGATCAGCGCTTGTCCCTCAGCAACCCCGTCTTGGTAACCTTGTGTATGCCCTTCTTGGTGTCCAGCTTGGAAACCTTCCGCTTTGCCTTGTTCCAAACCTTGCTGATAGCCTTCCGCTTGTCCTAGCTCAAAGCCTTCTTGCTGAGCGGCGGAACGGATCAGTGCAATTTCTTCTTCGCTTAATTCGTGTTCGACTTCCGCTTCAGGCTCCTCAAAATTTGGAACCCAACCCGGATCGTAGTTGAAGGCGGTCTGTTTGGCCGCTTTGTGTGTGTCGGCGCCGTAATCCGGCAGCCCCCACCGTTGAGGAGTGACAGACGCATCATCAGCGCCTGGGCGAATAAAACCGCGCTTTCTTTCACCAGACATGGGGTTCCTCAATCATGCAACAAGTGCAGGTAAATCACGTCATCAATGTAAAGCGGATCTGCTCGCACAGATCCATATCGATTACAAGAATTCGTCAGCACCACCGCCTAGCATGATTTCACCGTTATCAGCCATGCGGCGGGCAATCGCCAAAATTTCTTTCTGTGCAGTTTCCACATCGGAAACTTTGATTGGTGCCATCGCCTCGAGATCATCTTTCATCATCTCAGCAGCACGCTTCGACATGTTCTTGAAGATCTTCTCGCGCAGTGCTTCGTCTGCCCCTTTGAGGGCTTTTTGCAATACATCTTGCGGAACATCACGCAGCAATTTTTGAATCCCTTGATCGTCGACTTCGACCAAGTTCTCGAATACAAACATCAGATCTTGGATCTGAGTCGCCAAATCTTCGTCGTGTTCGCGCATCTGTTCCATCAACACGCTTTCGATGTTGTTGTCCAAATAGTTCATGATATCCGCCGCTGCTTTCAGGCCGCCAATCTTGGCAGCTTGTGCTCCAGCTTGACCCGCGAACTGCTTCTCCATAATTTCGTTCAACTCAGCCAATGCAGAAGGCTGCACTTCTTCCAAGTTGGCAATACGCATCAGCAGATCTAAACGGTCACGCTCAGCAAACTGCGCCAAGATTTCGGCCGATTGGTCTGGTTCGAGGTACGACAGTACGATGGTTTGGATCTGCGGGTGTTCATTAACAATAATGCTCGCCACCTGACGAGGATCCATCCATTTCAGAGAATCCAGACCTTTAGAGCCTGTGCCTAATAGAATCTGATCCACCAAGTTATTGGCTTTATCGGCACCCAATGCGGCCACCAAGGCATTGCGCAGGAAGTCCTCACTGCCCATACCGATGTTGGTGTATTTCTGAATATCCTCCAAAAAGGCGCGATGCACCGCTGACACTTTGGTTTGACTTAAATCTTTGGCACGCGCCATTGCGCTACCCACACGTTGTACCTGCTTAGGCTCAAGGTGGCGAATGATGCCTGCGGCGTCTTCTTCATTTAAACTCAGCAACAGAATTGCGGCTTTTTCTTCACCGGGAATTTCACTGACATCAACGGTTGACTCAACCACTTCTCCACCATTTTGATCATCTTTAGCCATTTTGCATCCAGTTCTTCACCACTTGAGCCGCGAGTTCCGGCTCGTTTGCCACCAAAGCACGTACTGCTTTTAGCACGTCTTCGTCCTTGTGCAGGTTAGGCAAGTCAATGCCTGAACCAAATTCGAACAGTTCACCACTGTCAATTTCGCTGCCAATTAAGCTGGTTTCACCATCCGCCCCGATAGGCATACCATCTGGGCCATACATTTGATCATCCGAGTCTGCCGCTGGGTTGATAAGTTTTTTCATTGCAGGGCGAACCAATACCAGTACCACAATGATGATAACAAGCGCACTGGCTAGCCAGCGAATCCAGTCATTGAAGTTTGGATTTTCCCAAATAGGAATATCGGCAATCTGCTCAGCTTCAGGCTCAGCAAATTGCATGCTCAACACATTCAACAGATCGCCACGATTTTCACTATAGCCTACTGTGCCAATCAGGATCTGCCGAATCGAATTCAGATCGGCTTCGCTCAGCGGAGTATACGTAATTTCCCCCGTATCGGGATTCACGTTAGAACGACTTTTTACAGCCACTGCAACGGTTTGACGGTTAACAACTCCAGACTGTTTACGTTCGTGACTAATGGTGGTG
The DNA here is from genome assembly GCF_000176715.1 of Vibrio sp. RC586. Classification (NCBI taxonomy): domain Bacteria; kingdom Pseudomonadati; phylum Pseudomonadota; class Gammaproteobacteria; order Vibrionales; family Vibrionaceae; genus Vibrio; species Vibrio sp. RC586. The sequence goes on from NZ_ADBD01000013.1 coordinate 606,114, forward strand.
TCGAGCTCAAAGTTACGCGTGGCTTCTTTGTGCACTGAACCTTGCCCCATCACTGACCCATCTTTCATCTGAGCCACATCTTGTGGGATCGATGCATCGGCTGGAGGTTGGTTACTCAGTGCTCCGGGTACGCCAGCAACAACATTGCCGTTGTTGTAATCTTCTAATGTGTACTCACTGCGTGTTGCCGGTGTATTCGGGTCAAACACTTTACGCGTTTGTTCCACAGCACTGAAATCAAGTTCAATATCCACTTGAGCGGTATAGTTACCCAGACCAAGGATCGGGATCAGAACGGAATCGATTTTGTCACGCAGCACATCTTCTTGCTGTTTTTCCAGCTCTTGCTCTTTACGACGCGCTGCTGATACCGGATCTTGCGAGCCTGAACTGAGCAAGCGACCATGCTGATCGGTCACGGTGACTCGACTTGGTTTCATCCCAGGAACCGCGCTCGCCACCATATCGACCACTGCATCAATTTCTTCTTGTTTCAGATTGGCACCGGTGCGCAGACTTAAGAAAACAGAAGCGGAAGCCTCTTGGTTTTGGCGAACAAACACACTTTGCTTGGGTAAGGCGAGCAGCACGCGCGCCTTGTTGATTTGACGCATCTCTTCAATGGCTTTCGCCAATTGGCGTTCACGGCTCAGTTTCAAGCGCTCTTGTTCCAAACGCTGTGAAACCCCAAAGCCCATGTCTTGCATCAAAATTTCGTCGCCCGCTTGACGCTCTTGGTTTAACCCTGCGCGCACCATGGACAACTTGAGACTGTTGTAATCACTGACTGGCACTAAAATGGTGTTGCCATCGAGTTTATATTGCTGTTTTTGTTGGTCGAGGTAATCCAGTACTGGGATCAGTTCTTCGGTTTCGTAAGCGCCGAGTGGACGCATGTCCGGTTCACGAACCCAAAAGAACAGCATGACGATAAGGGCAACACAGATCGAAATGGAGAGTACGAGCACCACTTGGCGCAATAAATCGAGATCACCAACGGTAAAGTCCATCTTGCTACTTTTTTCGTTGATGTCAGGGTTTTGCGTATCGTGGTCAAGATCCGAGCTTGCCATTAAAGCATGCTCACCACTGCTGTTGCTCAACGCAAGATCGGTTGTTTGTTTATCATCAGCCACAGTTTGCTACCCAAGTTATACTGGCATGTTCATCAGTTCTTTGTACGCTTCGACTAATTTGTTACGTACTTGAATGGTGGCTTCAAAAGCCACTGTCGACTTGTTACGGGCGATCATTACATCAGAAAGCGAGATACCTTCATCACCACGATCAAAGCGCATTTGCATATCGCTTGAGTTTTTTTGTAGGCCGTTCACGTTATTGATCGCGTTATTCAGCATTGCGCCAAAGTCTGCGCCAACTTTCTGACCTGTGGATGCTGGTTGAGCGTTCATTGCCTCAAACATCATCGCTTGCATTTCGCTATTTAAACCGTCAAGTCTCATTGCTACCTCTGATGCCAAATCTTTGACTCAAAAATTCTGTTCCTAACTCTAAAGAGCAATTTATATGCCATGCCCTCAACCGGGAATATCAATTCCCGCATCACGCATTTTAGCGAGTTTATAACGCAAGGTTCTTGGACTAATACCCAGTTTTTCCGCCATCTCTTTACGGCGTCCCTGACATTCGGCCAAAGTATCGAGAATAATGGCAAACTCTTGGTCACGTAGTTCACCACCTAATCCAGAACCAGATGCTGATGCCGTCTGCGCGCCTACACCTTGTACTAGCGATTTAAAGACTTCAGGCTCAGCAACAGGTTTAATCTGTGGGGCAACCACTGACTCACCAGCCACAACTTGTTGCAAACTGCTCGCATCGTGCCAATCAACCCCTTCAAGCAGGATGTGCTCACTCTGGATATGGCCGTTTTCACTCAAAATCAGCGCGCGCTGCACCACGTTATCCAACTCGCGCACGTTGCCCGGCCATGGGTAATTCAGAAGTTTAGCCACCGCATTTGGCTCAATGCTCGGTACTGGCAAGCCCAGTTTTTTACAATGACGTTCAATGAGGTGATTCGCCAAAGGCTCAATATCATCTCTACGCTCACACAATGCAGGCCAAGTTAATGGGAACACGTTGAGGCGATAGTATAAGTCTTCACGGAAATGGCCCGCTTGCACGTACTGTTTCAAATCACGGTTGCTGGTCGCGAGCACACGAACATCGAGCTTGATACTTTTACGGCTTCCCAAACGCTCCACTTCACGTTCTTGCAACACCCGCAGTAACTTAGCTTGCAGGTTCAGATCCATCTCGCTGATCTCATCGAGCAAAATGGTACCACCTTGCGCTTGTTCAAACTTACCGGGACACGCTTGCACAGCACCGGTAAACGCGCCTTTTTCATAACCAAACAGCGTCGCTTCGAGCATGTTGTCAGGAATCGCCGCACAGTTAATCGCGATAAATGGGCCATCTTTACGGGGGGAAGCGTTGTGAATGTAGCGTGACATCACTTCTTTACCGGAACCACTGGGTCCTAAAATCATCACGTTGGCATCGGTTTTCGCGACTTTGTCAGCTAATGCGAGCAGCTTAAGGCTTTTGGCATCCGCCACCACCGCATCACCATTGTCATCCGATTTAACTGGCGCATAACGGCTGACCATATTCAACAGAACTTCAGGTGCAAAAGGCTTTGCCATGTAATCAATGGCACCATCTTTCATTGCAGATACGGCATCCTGAATGTTGGCATAAGCGGTCATCAACAAGACAGGCAGGTTTGGCCAATGTTGCTTTATACTGCGCAACAGAGCCAAGCCACCCATGCCCGCCATTTGCACATCAGAAACCACAATATCCACACTGTTAGATTTGAGTTTGAGTAAAGCGTCTTCCGCGCAATCGGCTTCCAGCCACTCATAACCCGCTAAAGCCAAGGTGTCGATCAATGCTTCGCGAAGACCTTCGTCATCTTCTACGATTAAGACTTTGCTTTGAGCCATCTTCACTCTCCCGTTTCTGAGTTTGAGCTATCTGCCTGACGTTCCAGAGGAATGCACATGGTGAAACAAGCACCTTCCCCCTCTTGGGATATCAGTTCTAACCGCCCACCATGGGCGCGACATACCATTTGTACCACCGACAAACCAAGACCTGTGCCTTGTGAACGAGTGGTGAAAAAGGGTTCCATAATTTTGTGTTGTAGTGCCTCTGGCACTCCAGGGCCGTTATCTTGCACAGAAATTTTGAGTTCGCCATTGACTGGGCGGAAAAACACATCAATTTGTGAGCCTTTGCCAGCAATTTGTACTGCATTCATCACTAAGTTACTGAGCGCAGAGGCTAAAGCATTGGCGTTGCCCAATAGCATAGTTTCTTCATTTTCGACTTCTTGCCCATAATCGATCAGGTTATTTTTCAGTGCGGTTTCGACCATAGGCATAAATTCAGAGGCTAGCTCACCAATCGAAAAAGGCATAACCACTTTATTATCGCCCCCTTTGGCAAAGAGCAGCATATCGTTGACCTGTTTTTCTAGATCGTGCAATCGATCAACCAGTTTACTTTGGAAACGATCTCGCGTTGCAGGAGGCAGATTGGGGGCAGCGAGGTTTGCGGCATACAACATGGCACTGGAAAGCGGTGTGCGCACTTGGTGAGCCAACGATGCGACCATACGCCCTAGCGAGGAGAGTCGTTGCAAATCACTGATCCGCGACTGCAATAGGCGTGTCTCGGTTAAATCTGTAATGAGGATGAGTTGTCCTGTGGCGGAGGCCGAAATCGCTAACCGAACTTTACGCCCATTACGCAGAGAGATTTCGTGACCATCATCTTCACGGGGAGCAAAAGCAATTTGAATGACGCTGTACCATTTCTCACCAACTAAAGGAACATCCAGCAAACGCTGCGCCTCTGGGTTGGCTTCACGGACTATACCTTGAGTATCAAGTAAAATGACGCCAGCAGGCATCACATCCAGCACTTGTTTATAGCGCTCAACTTGATCTTCTAACGAATCCAAATGGGAATGCTGCTCTTGCACTGCGCTCATCGTCCACTCTCTGTATTTAAATGCAACAATGGCCTGACACGCAAGAGTCATGCCAAGCCATTATCATTCAAAATCAACAAGTTAAATCATGCCAATATATTGACTATGGTCTTCCTTAGCGTTGCATATTGTATTTGCGCATTTTTTCAACCAAGGTGGTACGATGCATACCGAGCATATCTGCCGCTCTGGCGACCACACCACCTTGTGCTTCCAACGCTTGATTGATCAAATTCACTTCAAGATCAGCCAGTAACTCTTTCAGATTGACCCCTTCCGGCGGCAAAGCTTGTGGCGCATCAATATCGGTAAACTCATGTGGCTCTTCAAAATCAAAGTCTTCCGAGAAAATCCCTTCCAGCACATCACGCTCTTGCTCTTCAACCGAGCTAAAACGGCTAGGTTCAGGCTGAAATTCCGGAATATCACTGTAACGATATTTGGTCGGCAAGTGATTCACATCAACCAAACTGTTTGGATACAGGATGACCATACGCTCAACTAAGTTAGCGAGTTCACGCACGTTACCCGGCCAATCATGCTCCATCATCGAGTTGATTGAACGAGGCGTGAAGCAGATAGGTTGTGCACCTTCTGCTTCCATACGAGTCATCAATTCTTGCAGCAATAGCGGAATATCTTCCTTGCGATCACGCAACGCAGGCATTTCGATCGGGAATACGTTCAAACGATAGTAGAGATCTTCACGGAATTTTTGTTCCTCGATCATCTCTTCTAAGTTACGGTGGGTTGCCGCAATCACACGCACGTTCGCCTTGATGGTGCTATTGCCCCCAACACGTTCAAAGCAACGTTCTTGCAGTACACGCAGCAATTTAACTTGCATACTCATCGGCATATCACCGATTTCATCTAAAAACAGCGTGCCACCATCAGCCAATTCAAAACGACCTTTACGTGAAGTTATTGCTCCCGTAAACGCCCCTTTCTCGTGACCAAATAGTTCGCTTTCCAGCAGTTCTGCCGGAATGGCTCCGCAGTTAATAGGAACAAAAGGGCCATTACGACGCCCTGAATGGTAATGAATATTGCGCGCAACAACCTCTTTTCCTGTACCTGATTCCCCTAGAATCAGCACATTCGCTTCCGTAGTGGAAACCTGTTCGATCAAATGACGAACTTCTTGCACGCCCATGCTCTGCCCAACAAGGCTGCGAAATAATGTATTTTTGCGTGCCGTTGCGAGGACTTGAAAACCTTTGCGCCCAAGAAACTCTTTACAATGACGTAATGCATCACTCAATTGTGGGTAATTCAGCGGAAAGTCTAATTCACCCACATAATTGGGAAATTCTTCTAAGGAATATGGCTGTTTATTTGCCATCAATAGCGGAATATGGTTTGCCTTGGTCAAAGATTGAATTAATTCTTTAGAAAGCGTTTGACCACATAACGAACCTAAAATGCACCCCGCCCACACTGCAGACCAATTGACTTGGGCAATCTGAGTAGACTCAATGACCTCACACTGCTCTCCTACAAATTCTAAAATGACACTAAGGTTGTGCCGGATAGCGGCATCGTCCTCAATCACAAGTAGTTTCGCTAAACTTTGCATAGGTGAGATTATTTGCCTTTATTATAAGAAGTTGTGGTTGCACCTTTTGAAGATCATTCTCAGGTGATTGATTTTTTATATATAACCTGAATAAACGATAGACAATTTGTGGAAATCAGCAACAAAAAAAGCCACTTGGCTAGTTAGTGGCTTCTATTCTATTTAAATCAGCAAATAAGGCAACCAAGCATTTGCTGGGTGTGATATCCGTTAAGAGTTTCCCTGACGGAAATCAAATACCGACTTCGGCTGCCGTTAAGTTGTGAAATTCAGGAGGGATCTGATCCCAAGCCGATTTTATTTCACGGATTATCTCGATCACGTCATCCAGCATTTGCGGATCATTTTTATGGTTGGCTTGAGTAATTTGGTTAACCATAAAGTCATACAGTTGATCAAGATTTTTGGCAATATCACCACCATCGTCCATCGATAAGCAACTGCGCAGACTGATGATGATGTCTAATGCCTTACCCAAACGCTCACCTTTCACAGGGATATTGCCTTGCTGCATCGCCGCTTTACCTTGAATCAAGCGCTCGATCGCTCCGGCCATTAACATCTGGACGATTTTATGCGGTGAGGCCGCACTTAGCTGGCTATCCACTGATACTTTTTTGTACGCCTGTAAAGAACCACGCATAGTCTTCCTCTTATAAAAACTTTTTGTATTGTTGAACCGATTTATTTCCGTGGCGATATTTATAAAGTGTTTGGCCTATCGCCGCCGTTTTTAACTGCATCTGTTCAACGAGTTGTTGAGTATTACTGATTGCCTTGAGCCATAAATCGGACTGCGCCAATTCAGGATGCTCAGCTAAATAACCTAACAAGCTATGCAATAGCTGTTCCCTGTTATCGACCAACTGCAAAATATCTTCAGCATGAATGTCGTCTTCGGCAAGAAGAGATGCAATTTGTTGATCGAGATCACTCAATCGTTGCAGTTCTGCTTCCACATTAACCACCTAACGCATTCATCATGCCAGCTAGTTGAGATTGCATTTTGCTGGTGGCATCTTGCATAGCACTGAATTTCGAGTGAGTACGTTTCTCCAAGCTATCCATGCGGCGATCCAACGCACGTTGGTCATCATCCAGTCGATAAGTCTGCTCATTCAAGCTCTTTTCACGTGTCCGAATAGAGCCGGTTACTCCAGTCATATTCGAAATCGCATCTTCAACGCGTTTGGCAAAACCTTGATTACCGCCAAAAAAATCGCCCAACTTGGTGAAGTTGCTATTTAATTGGCGATTGAGCATATCATAGTTGATTTCGAGCGTCCCTTGTCGGGTAGTGGTGATACCAAACTCGGTAAGCGATTTTAAATTGTCAGGTGCTTGTTCAATACTCGATGAAAAGACTGTTTTTAAACGTGAATCAGCACTTCGAACTATGCTGTCTCCCGCCAGAGGCCCAGCTTGTCCTGTACGGGGATCAACTCCAGCCAATTCTTTGCTGGTTTGGAAAAACTGGTTATAGGCGGCGACAAACTGCTCAATGTCGGTACGCACCCGATCGCGATCATACTCGATACCGATTTCGGCGGGAGTTTGGTTGCGATCCGTTTTTCCTTTTAAGGTAAGATTGACCCCTTCAATCGCATTTTCGATGATGTTGTTGTTACTGGATAAGGTGGCTACCCCATCCAACACGACCATCGAATCTTGCGCCGATTGCACTTCGGTCATACCGCCATAGCCATCAAACGCACTCTGTGCAGCATTCAAGGCGGCTTGTGCTTTTTCTACTTGTTCAATGTAGGCGCGCTCTTCGGGGCTGAGTTTAGCGCGCGCTTGCGCTTTGGCTTCTTCCGGCGTCATTTTTCCGCTGCGAATCGCCGCTTCAATATCTGCCTTTTCTTGAGCCAGTTTTTGTTCTAGTTTTTGCTGTGCTTCTTTAGGCGTCACGTAAGAGTCAAGCAATGTGCCAGATGCCGTATTGCTCCAACCAGGCACATCAGACGCTTTCTCGCTGCCTTTCGCATCAAGCTCTTCCTCAGGTTCCCAGTAGGAATCAAGTAAGGTGCCTGAAGCGGTTTCACTCCAGCCAGGAATTCTGTCTTCTGGTTTAAGGTATTTTTTGGCTTCACTTGCTGCACTCGCAGCGGCTTTGACTGCGCTATCGGTGAGTTCACCAGCATTACTGGCTTCTCCCACTGCACCTTGCGCGTGTTGGGCGGCATTACGAATCTCTTGCGCTACTTCTTGATCAACTACGCGTGCCGCATCACCAATTTTTTCGGCGACTTTTGCCGCAACTTTCTGTTGCTCAGGCGTCAGAGGGGTAATTAATTGCTGTGCTTGGGCGCGCGCTTTTTCTAAATCACGTACCCGTTGTTCTAATGTTTTGTATTCAAGTTGTTTGAGTGGATTGCCAGGCTCCGCTTGAGCCGACATTTTTACACTGTTGTCTTTGCCCGATACGTTAGAGGCGACAATCAGCCGTGGCCCTTCAACATCGTTAATGATGGAAGCACGCACGCCTGGGTTGGATTTTTCACCATTGATCCCACGAACGATATCGACCAGTTTGGAGTTGGCTTGTACATCCAGAGTAAAATTCTTATCGCCTAATGAAATTTGCAGCTTGCCCGGGCCAAACTTTGCCTCTTTATCTAATACTTCAGAAGCAATTTTATGACTTTGAGCAAGCTGCAACACATCGACGGAATAGTTGCCAGCGATCGCTTCCGTGGTGGCAGTCGCGGAGACGACCTTTTCATCACTGGTGTCGACTTTGCGTACTGCAAAAGCCTTCTCCTGACGAAACTGGGTCATCAGATTTTTCATCGTATCCAGCGACTCTCTGAGCCGACCATAGGCACTGATACTGGTGTCAATGTTGGTGCGCTCATTGTCAATGCGTTGCTGCTTAGGTACGCGCTCCGCACTGACAATTTTGCTGACCATGCCATTGATGTCAAAGCCAGTATTCATCCCCATCGGGCCTAAACTCATTCAATCACCTCAAAAACCGTGTTACACCTTTGCCATGAGTAAACCGGATCGATGATCCTGTTCACGAGCAAGGCGACGCAATACCTCAAGCATTTCTTCCTCGGGGATTTGACGAATGATATCACCCGTCGAGGCTTCATAAATGGTAACCACCTCACGCCCGGATTCTTGATCCAATCTGAAAGACAGGCCTTTGTTGATGGATTTCACGAACTCGTTCATTTGATCCACCATTTTGGCAAGCTGCTCCTCGTTGAGGCGTTGGCGCTGTCTAGCTTGCTCCATTGCCGTATCAACCGATTCTTGCTGCTTTGCCCTGGCCTGCTCAGAAAAGTGTTCAGATAATTTATCTGCACGCGAAACCGAGCGGCTGTTATCCCCTGAAAGCGAAACGCTTTTTGCATTATCGTTTTCTGAAGCAATTTTAATGCCACTTTGCGAGCCGTAAGGCTGGATGTTCGATGCGTAGGATGGTATTTCCATAACAATCTCCCTCCACCTTATAAGTAACATTTACTGCATGTTACTTACTAGCTCGTGTGAGCTCAAAGGGTTACCCCAATAAGCTCAGAGCTGCAGATGGTGACTGCTTCGCTTGCGCCAGCACCGAGGTACTTGCTTGTTGCAATATCTGCGCTTTCGTCATCGCCGTGGTTTCACGAGCATAATCGGTATCACGGATACGGCTACGAGAGGCGTTCACGTTCTCGTTAACGTTATCCAAGTTACTGATCGCGTGACCAAAACGGTTCTGGAATGCACCCAATGAAGCACGTTGGCTATCCACCGCTTTCAATGCACCATCCAGTACTGAAACGGCTTCTTGTGAACCCGCTACAGTGGAAACATCGATATTCGCCACAGTCACATCGCGACCTGCATCGAAACCGATTTCACCACCGAGTCCACCGCCAATCGTCACATCACCATTCACTTTTTGCGATGAAGCAAACAGTTGCATTTTACCGTCTTCACCTACTGAGGCTTTAACGTCATCGGTCTGACCGTTGATATAGGTCGCAAGCTCTTCTAAGTCGTCACCTTGTTTGGCATTAATGGTCACTTCACGTGCTTCACCCTGTTTATCAGTGTAGTTCAGGGTAAGGTCTGTTGCAGCGCCTACACGCCAGTCTGCGGCTTTCCCGTCTTGAGCGCGATAGCTTTTACCGCCCATCGCTTGGGTATCCGAGCGCATACTGCCCATGCTGAGCATGACAGCTTCTCCCGAATCAGCACCAATCTGGAACGATTTATGACCAAATGAACCGTTAAGCAGCTTGTTACCACCAAATGAGGTAGTTTCTGCAATACGATTCAGCTCATCATTGAGGGCGGACACTTCTTCTTGAATCGCTCGGCGTTCAGAAGAGGAGTTCGAACCGTTGGAGGATTGCAACGAAAGATCGCGCATCCGTTGTAAGATGTTGGTCGTTTCGTTCATCGCCCCTTCCGCAGTTTGGGCGATAGAAATACCATCGTTGGCGTTTTTCACCGCCATATCCAAACCACGACTTTGCGATGTTAAACGGTTAGAAATTTGCAGACCTGCGGCATCGTCTCGGGCACTGTTGATTTTGTAGCCGGACGACAAACGCTCCATTGATTTCTGCATACCATCAGCAGCGCCATTCAAATATCGCTGTGCGGTCATGGCAGACACATTCGTGTTTACATTAATTGCCATATTGATCTCCTTAGGCCGATAAGTTGGTAAACCTCGGTGTCTCTCACCTCACCTCGGTTTACCTCATTTCTCTCGTATCTTGTAACGGCGAGAAATACATATCCTTTAGAGAAATTTCAGGCTTTTTTTAAAAAAAAGAAAATCCCCTTCACTTTCGTGAAGTTAGACACTAATTAATGAAACTGGATGCAAATAAAAAATCCAGCCGAAGCTGGATTTTTTTATGGTGTGGGGATTAACCCAGTAGGCTAAGTGCCGCATTTGGCGCTTGTTTCGCCTGAGCCAAGATTGAACTTGACGCTTGAGACAGGATTTGCGATTTGGTAAGAGCGGTTGTCTCTTTCGCGAAATCCGTGTCTTTGATTCGGCTCTTAGAGGCATTAACGTTTTCGTTAATGTTATCCAAGTTGCTGATTGCATGGTTGAAGCGGTTTTGGAACGCACCCAGTTCAGCACGGTGACTATCTACGTATTTCAGTGCAGAGTCGATAACCGCAACCGATTGTTGCGCGCCACCTACTGAGGTTACATCCATAGTATCAACGGTTTCAGCTTTGCCAGCTTGCATGTTCAATGCACCCGCCAGACCACCAGAGAAGGCTACATCACCGGTTACTTTGTTGTTACCAGCAAAGATTTGTAGCTGACCTTTCTCGTTGACAGACGCTTTCACCATGTCGGTTTGACCGTTGATGTAAGTTGCGACTTCTTCGATGTCATCACCTTCTTTAGCATTAACAGTGATGGTTTGATCGTTGCCATCAATATCTTTCAGCGTGAAAGTGATGTCGTTTGCGCCCGCTTGTACTTTCCAGTCTTTGTCTTTGCCTTCAGTTGCAACGTAGCTAGTACCACCCATCATGCGGTTATCGCTGCGCATGTCTTTCAGGGTTAGCATTACCGCCTCACCGTTGTCAGCACCGATTTGGAACGACTTAGTTGAGAAAGTACCGTTCAGTAGTTTGTTACCACCGAATGAGGTTGTTTCAGCAACACGGTTCAGTTCATCATTCAGTGCCGTGATCTCTTCTTGGATCGCAACACGCTCAGATTTGGAGTTCGAGCCGTTCGCAGATTGCAGTGACAAGTCACGCATACGTTGCAGAATGTTGGTGGTTTCATTCATCGCGCCTTCTGCGGTTTGAGCAATTGAAATACCATCATTCGCGTTGCGTACTGCCACATCCAGACCGCGGCTTTGTACATTCAAACGGTTAGAAATTTGTAGGCCGGCAGCATCATCTTTAGCGCTGTTGATTTTAAAGCCTGAAGATAGACGCTCCATTGACGTTTGTTGTGCGTTTGTTGCACCGTTCAAGTAACGTTGTGCTGTCATTGCTGACACGTTGGTATTTACATTTACTGCCATGGTGATTTCTCCAATTGATTTTCCGATGTATCCGGTTTCCGACGTCTCGGAAAACCAAAGTAGTTCTCTCAAAGTTACCTTTTATAACGGCGCCGTTTTTAAATCCTTTAGGAAAAATTTTCGATTTTTTAAGAAAAAAGTTTGTTTGACTAAAAATTAGGCACAAGGCTCTTAAAATGCACAAAAAGTGCACTATGGCACTCAAGATTTATCTTTCATAGACGATATTGGGGGCTTTGCTTTTAATTACGCAGCAGAAACAGCACAAATTTGGGCTGTCGTTTGGCTTGTGCCAGCACCGAGGTGCTGACTTGCTGCAAAATCTGCTGCTTAATCATTTGTGTGGTTTCTTTGGCGTAATCAGCATCTTTAATCCGGCTATTAGAAGCGGCCAAGTTTTCATGCACGTTATCGAGATTACTGATCGCATGGTGGAAGCGGTTTTGCATTGCCCCCAATTCCGATCGATGCCCATCGACATACTTTAGTGCCGTATCAATGACCGAGACAGCGCGTTGCGCACCGCCTGCACTGCTGATATCGAGATTATCCACCGCTTCATAACCCAATAAGTTTATTTGCAATTCGTTGGCTAAACTGCCACTGAACGATAGGGTTCCAGCAGTCTCTTTACCCGCGATGTAAAGTTGAAGCTGCCCTTTTTCATTCACAGAAGCTGAAACTTTATCGGTTTGGCCATTGATGTAAGTCGCCAGCTCTTCAATATCATCGCCTTCTTTCGCTTGGAGCTGAATGTTCTCATTCTCGCCTTGCGCATTGACGTAGTTAATATTGAGTTGCTGCTTACCTTTCGCGACTTGCCACTTTTTATCCGCCATTGCGGAGGCAACGTAGCTAAAGCCGCCCATATCCAAGCTGTCGGATCGCATATTGCGCAGTGAAAGCTGTACCGCCTCACCACTGCTGGCTCCAATCTGGAAACTGGCCTTTTCAAAATGGCCATTGAGCAGTTTTCGCCCAGCAAAAGAGGTAGTTTCAGCAATTCGATTCAATTCATCGTTTAAAGCGGCCATTTCTTCTTGTAATGCGGTTCTTTCAGCGGCGCTGTTCGAGCCGTTGGCCGATTGCAAAGAGAGATCGCGCATACGTTGCAATAGTTGAGTGGTTTCCTGCATCGCCCCTTCTGCGGTCTGCATGATCGAAATGCCATCGTTGGCATTACGCACGGCAATGCTCAGGCCACGCATTTGCGTTTCCAGACGGTTCGATATTTGTAGCCCTGCAGCGTCATCCTTCGCACTGTTAATGCGATTGCCGGAAGAGAGGCGCTCAAGAGATTGATTGAGCATCTCGGAAGCGGAATTGAGATGTCGCTGTGCGACCAGCGCTGACACATTGGTGTTTACCGTCATGGCCATGGCTGCTGCACTCCTCACACTATTGCTTACTTGTTCTTTTATCGGTGCGAGGTGTTTTTTCTTTAATCAAAAAAAACGCTAACCGATCCAGTTAACGTTTTAATGTGCTACCGGCATTTAATCGCCAAGCGGTTGGCGATCTAAACCGCCACGATACGAGTCGAGAGCCAGTTTTAAGCGGCGGAGTTTATCGCGTGAACGGCGTTTGTGGTTGACCGCTAAAGCCATAGACAATACATCTACTAAGGCCAACATGGCATACCGAGAAGCAGATGGTTTATAGATAAAGTCGGTTTCTTGGTGCTCAATTGGCAAAGTGAGGTCTGCGATTTTTGCTAAAGGTGTCGCCTTAGGGGTAATCGCAATCACTTTCACACCGTATTCTTTGGCAAGCTCTGCGCTTTCAATAATGGTGGGTGTGTACCCTGTAGCCGAGAGCATCACAATCACATCATTACCATCGGCAGTTGATGCGATCATGCGTGACATCAGGCCATCATTATAAGCCACGACAGCATAACCTAAGCGAAATAAGCGGTGCTGCATCTCTTGCGAGGCGATGGTCGAGCCTCCGCCCATGCCGATCGCAATCACTTGTCTTGCCTCATGCAGCCACTCGACGGCGGTCGCGATATCCGCTTCATTGATCAAATTTCGGTTGATATCCAGCGACTGTTTAATCGACTCATAGATACCTTGATAACCGCTTTGATCGGGAGGCTCAAGAATAAAGCGCTGACCAACGGTGAGCGTTTGAGCTAGTTTGATCTTCATATCACGAACATTCTTACAACCAACCGCTTTGGCAAAACGCGTAATGGTGGCTTCGCTCACCGCGGCTCTTTCTGCCAGTTCCGTGATACTGGCATTCGCAGCGGTTTCAATATCGTCCATGATCAATTTTGCGACTTTTTTTTCCGCATCGCGTAGCGCACTGAATCGCTCGGTGATCCGAGAAATAATATCGACGTCTAAACTCAACCTAGTGTCCTATTTTTTGCTGTAGGGGGCGATGGTCGGCGTGCCGACCCGAGATGCTCTGCGCCCATTTTTGCCGTGAGTATACCTTAAAGCGAGCGGACTCACGGCGTTCGGTTTAGAAACAAGTCTCAACCCAATGCGTAACTTGATAGTCATCATCACATATTGCGATGGAACGCCACTTATCAATCGTTAAGCATGGATGCGATGTGGAGAACGCGATGATGTCTCCAACATTGAGTTCATTGTCTGAATCAATCTCAATAAAGGCATGCTGATCCATTACCGCTATGGTCTGCGCATTGCCCACCGAAATAAGTTGTCCATTACGATAAGCCCGTTCAGGTGTGGGTAATCCTGCATCAAAAGCCACATCACGCTTACCTAACCCAACCACCAGTCTGTTGCTTTCTGGTCGAGAAAGAACGTGTGCCCAAACTTCAAGAGAAGATTGGAGATCGCCCCCCAGATCGCATGCCACGCCCTGGTTTTTTTCTGCGCGAGCCATCACCTTATTCTGAGCGGCTAAATAAATTCCAGTGTCATGGATTGCATAACAACCGGGGCGAATGATCGCCTCTACATCGTCTAGGTTCGAAAAGCATTCAGAAACCACGTCATACCATGCTGAACCTGCCCCGGTCACCATAGGTTTATCGGCAATCAACACTTCTTGCTTTAAAGCACGGGTTAACGCCAAGGCTTGGCTCAAGAATTGCCGGATCATTTCCTCCGCATTGTCACCATGAATCACCCCTTCGTAGACTTCAATACCACGTAATATGAGATGACTCTGTTGTTGAATGAAGCGGGCAAGCGATAACACTTGGCTTTGATCACGACAACCACAGCGACCGCCTTCCACACCATATTCAATAAGCAGATTGAGCGGGATCTGGCGCTGAGTAAAATATTCCCCCAACACTTTGACGTTGAGTGTTGAATCAACGCAGGTATAAATGTTCACTCCACGCTGCTCAATAAGGTTAGCCACGATGGCCATATTCACCTTGCCGACCAGTTGATTGGCAATGATGATCTGCGTTGCACCTGCGCTAGCGGCCACCTCAGCTTGCGCAGCAGTGGCCACTGTGATCCCCCACGCGCCATGCTCAAGCTGCTGACGAAAGAGACTCGGGATCATGGTTGTTTTGCCGTGTGGACAGAGCTTCACTTGATGCTGCTGCGCAAAACGCTGCATCCAATCTAAATTGTTGTTGAGTTTAGACTGCTGGATGACCGCCGCGGGCAAACTGACCTCTTCATGGATCAGACTGTATTTTTCGGCCACCTCTCGTGAGTTGGCTTGGCATTTTTGCCCAACATCAGGATGGTTAACACATTCATTATGATAGTTTTTATCACGATAACTTTCTAAAGTCATAATAAAAATCCTTCTCTAACATGATTTAACTCTATGATTAATCACAATTGACTCTGTAAAAACTACACACAAGGTTAGAAAGTATCAAACAATAAGAATGTTTATGTGTGAGTTATCACTGATTTTGTAGTGGGGGATTATTAAGATGCATCCATACAAACGAAAAATGAAAAAGGTCACTCATGTTGTTCGATACCCTGATCCAACGTGTAAAAGTCTTCGATGGCAGCGGCGGCCAGCCTTATCACGCTGATATTGCCATTCGCCACGATCGCATTGAACGAATTGGCCAGTTGGATGATGCACGAGCCAAGCATGTGATTAAGGCAGACGGGTTAGCTATCGCCCCAGGTTTTATTGATGTACATACGCACGATGATACTAATGTGATCCGCTTTCCTGAATGTTTGCCAAAGATTAGCCAAGGGGTCACGACCGTTATTGTGGGTAACTGTGGCATTAGTGCTAGCCCCGTTGTTTTAGCCGGAGATCCCCCCGACCCAATGAACTTATTGGGAAAACGCAGCGATTTTCAATATCCAACCTTCGCGAGCTACGCCAAAGCGGTAATAGACGCCCAACCCGCGGTGAATGTCGCGGCCTTAGTCGGCCATACCGCTTTACGTAATAACGTGATGGATAATTTACAGCGCACAGCCACCGATGAAGAAATCGAGAAAATGCGTTTAGCCCTTGATCAAGCGATGCAAGAGGGAGCTCTTGGACTCAGCTCTGGTTTAGCCTACGCCAGTGCCAAGCAAGCCAGTGCCGATGAAGTGATGCGTTTGGCACAAATACTGGGCGATCACGGTGGGATTTATACTACCCACATGCGTACAGAGTTCGAAGAAATTCTGTCTGCAATGCAAGAAGCCTTTGAAACCGGTCAGTTTGCCAAAGTCCCCGTGGTGATTTCCCACCTCAAATGTGCCGGTGCCGGCAATTGGGGCAGAACGGTAGAAGTGCTGGACTTGATGGATAAAGTCTCTCAGCATCAAGATGTGGCTTGCGACTGTTACCCTTATTCTGCGAGTTCTTCCACGCTCGACCTCAAACAAGTATCCGATGATATCGAGATTTACATCACTTGGTCAGAGGCTCATCCAGAACATGCGGGCAAGATGCTGAAACAGATTGCCCAAGAAATGGCAATGCCATTAATGGATACCGCAAAAGCACTTCAACCTGCCGGAGCGGTTTACCACTGCATGGATGAGAACGATGTAAAACGAGTGCTTAAGTACAAATTAACCATGATCGGCTCTGATGGCTTACCGAATGATCCTAAGCCGCACCCTCGTTTATGGGGGACATTCCCCAAGGTGCTGGGGCATTACTGCCGAGAAGAGCAGTTATTTTCTCTGTCAGAAGCCATTCATAAAATGACGGGAATGTCGGCCAAGCGATATAACTTGCAAGGACGAGGGAAAATAAAAATAGGCGCATATGCTGACCTAGTAATATTTAATCCAAAAACAATTAAAGATACTGCAACCTTTGAAAAACCCATTTCTATGGCTAAGGGGATCGAATATGTTTTTGTGAATGGTGCTTTGTCTTATTTTAAAGGTGAAGTGAGTAAAAAAAGAAATGGTACATTTATTTATCGAAAATAAGTGAATCAAAAATTTAAAATAATAAGTTTTAAACACTGGAGAATAATATGTCTATTAAACGTTACGGTGTAGAAGGTGGTACAGGTACCGGTGGTCAACACCTACCTTTTGCAAGAGCCACCGAAGCCGGCGGTTTTCTGTATGTTTCTGGCCAAACACCGATGATCGATGGTGAAGTGGTTGAGGGTGGCATCGTTGAGCAATCACGTCTTGCGATCCAAAACTGTGTCAACATTATGACCGAGGCGGGCTACACCCTTGCAGATGTGGTGCACGTAAAAGTAGTGCTCACCGACTCTCGTTATTTCCAATCGTTCAATAAAGTATTTAAGGAATTCTTTGGTGAACACCCACCGGCGCGTATTTGCATGGTCTGTGATCTCGTTGTGGACGTTAAAGTGGAAGTCGATGTGACTTGCTACCGAGAGGATCGTCGATAAGATTATTTAAATCTACCTAACGTTGAGATAAATCCTGAAGACAAATTATCTTATCTCAACGTTCTTACCCTACAAAATACAAATCAAGCAACAGAGCCAGCAAGTTAATTTAAATACATTCTTGGATGGTGGTTAATTAAATTAGCACAAATAATGAATGATGCTCTGGTGCAATAAATAAAAACTGAATATGGATTATTCTAACGAGGTGTTCCATGAGTAGCACATTTTTTCTTACAGGTTTTGGTGTATATGTCCTTTTTTTAATTTGGCTCGGATGGTTCGTGTCCCGCAACCAAAAATCCGGTGAAGATTTCCTATTGGGTGGCCGCGGTCTGCCATTATTTCTCGTTTTAGGTACCACGGTGGCCACCATGGTCGGTACAGGCTCCAGCATGGGTGCCGTCGGTTTTGGTTATGCCAATGGTTGGGCTGGAGCACTCTATGGCATTGGGGGCGCACTAGGCATTTTGCTGTTGGCTCTCTGGTTTGCCCCGATTCGTAAGCTGAATTTCATGACCATGAGCGAAGAGCTGGCTTATTACGTGGGCGCGCATCGTATTGTGAAGAATGTGGTGGGTTTACTCATCTTCATCGCTTCCATTGGTTGGTTAGGAGCACATATCCTTGGTGGGGGGATGTACCTCGCATGGATTGCTGATATTGAACTGAGTACCGCGAAAATTATCATTGCTGCAGCGTTCACGATTTATGTTGTCATCGGTGGCTATACCGCCGTGGTATGGACAGACACTATCCAAGCCATCATCCTCTTTGTGGGCTTTATTTTGATGGCGGTGCTTTCAGTGCAGCACATCGGTGGCCTAGACAATCTTTACAATGCGATGGATCCGGCCGCCACCAGCTTCCTCGCGATCGAAAAACTCGGACTGCTGCCGGCTATCTCACTTTCTGTGGTGATTGGTGTGGGTGTTCTGGCAACGCCCTCTTTCCGTCAACGGATATACTCTGGGAAAGATGTCTCGACGATTCGTCGCTCATTTGTCGGGTCTGGCATCTTGTATCTGTTCTTCTCCATCATCCCTGCAATCATAGGTATGGCGGCGCATGCCATTGATCCTACATTAGAAAACCCTAACTACTCGTTCCCCTACATTGCCGCCACCGTACTGCCTGCCGGCGTGGGACTTATTGTTTTGATTGCCGGCCTTTCCGCCACTATGTCTAGCGCGAGTTCAGACGCAATTGCTGGGGTATCGATTTTACTGCGTGATGTCTATGTCATGTTCACAGGCCGAGTACCAAACAAAGAATCCATGTTGAATTACTCTCGTCTTGCGTTGGTCGTCGTGATCGGTTGTGCTTTGCTCTTCGCTCTCACCTCCAATGACATCATCGGCTACATCACTAAGATGATTTCAACTGTCATGTCCGGCATGTTTGTGTGCGGAATGCTCGGTCGCTTCTGGAAACGCTACAATTGGCAAGGTGCACTCGCCACGCTCGTGGGAGCCTCCGCCGCCTCATTCACTGTGATGTTCAACGCTGATTTGACGGCTTTTTGGGGTAACCCTGTCATTCCTTCTTGCCTGTTTGCTTTGACCTTAGGGGTTATCGTCAGCCTTGTAACCCCTGCTAACCAAGTCACCCCTGAGATGGCTAGAGCCATCCTTGATGATGAGCGAGCGCTGATGGAAATGGAGTTATCCGATAACGGCCAGCTAGAAGAAGATCTGTCTTTGCAAAACCGTAAAGTGACACAAAATTCTTGATGATTCAGTTCCCAAACACGGTGGCTCGATGAGCCACCATCTTTGACAAGGTTAGCCTCTCTATGACACCTCCATTTCATATCGCATTCTTTGGTGAATGCATGATCGAACTTAGTGGCCTTCCTCTCAAAAAAGGCTTTGGCGGCGATACACTCAACACCGCACTCTACCTTGCGCGCCTAACAGCGAACCGCCCAATCACGGTGAGTTACGCCACTGGATTGGGTACAGATCCTCTTTCTGAACAGCTACTTACCGCTTGGCAAGAAGAAGGGATCCACACCACTCTTGTGCAGCAATATAGCGATAAGCTGCCAGGACTCTATCTGGTTGAAACCGATCCGCAAGGCGAGCGCCGTTTTATGTATTGGCGAGACAACGCCGCAGCAAAAAGTTATTTCACCGCTACAGCGCCAAGCAAATTAGAGCAAGCCATCCAGCGTGGTGAGATCGATTGTGTGTATCTCAGTGGTATCAGCTTAGCGATCCTCAATGACACTAGTAAACAGCAGCTTATTAACACCCTGCGTGATTTTTCACAGAGCGGTGGCACTATCATTTTTGACAATAATTTCCGCCCCCAATTGTGGGGTGCGGAGCACGCTCGCACTTGGTACAGCCAACTACTGCCACTTGTCGATATTGCTCTGATCACAGAACAGGATGATCAACACATCTGGGGCGACGAGGAAAGTGTCGAGCAACGTTGTGCGCGATTTGGCTGTAAAGAGATCGTTATCAAGCGTGGCAGCCATCCCTGTAAAGTCATTTGGCGGCAAAATGGTGAGCCACATCAAGCATTTGTCGCCACGCAGCCGGTGACGAATGTCGTTGATACTTGCGCGGCTGGGGACTCCTTTGCCGCAGGCTATTTAGCGGCACGTCTCAGCGGTCAAAGTGCCGAAGCTTCAGCGGAGTTGGGTCACCAACTGGCTTCGATTGTGATCCAATTTTCAGGGGCGATCATTCCTAAAGCGGAAATGGCCCACCTCACTCTTTGCTAATTTTTTACTGGGTATAAAACAATGACAACAGAAATTATCAACAAACTTAAGCGGTTCAAAATTATTCCTGTTATTCAAATCAACCACGTTGGACACGCCATTCCTTTAGCTAAGGTACTGATAGAAAATGGTTTACCTGTCGCTGAAGTAACATTTCGGACACCAGCGGCGGCAGCATCAATCCAAGCAATGCGTGAAGCCTATCCTGAAATGTGTATTGGGGCTGGAACCGTGCTGAATGCCGAACAAGTGGAGCAAGCCAAAGCCGTGGGTGCTGAGTTTATCGTTGCTCCGGGCTTAAACCCAAATACCGTTCGCTACTGCCATAACATAGGGATGCCGATTGTACCGGGGATCAACAACCCAAGTCAGGTAGAACAAGCGCTTGAGCTCGGTCTGACCTTGTTAAAATTCTTCCCTGCGGAAGCATCGGGCGGTATCGCAATGGTGAAATCCCTGCTCGCACCGTACGTTGATGTTCAGCTGATGCCTACAGGTGGCATTGGCAAAAACAACATCAATGATTATCTCGCACTAGAGCGCGTGGTGTGCTGTGGCGGAACTTGGATGGTCGCCCCTCAACTGATTGAGAATGAACAGTGGGATGAAATTGGTCGTTTAGTTCGTGAAGCTGTTGAGTTAGTCGCATAACAGCAAGCTGAGTATAAAAATCAAAGGAAAAATCCCATGAAAAGATCAACGCTTGCTTTATTCATTTCCGGATTACTAAGTACAAACCTGATGGCAATGGCTCCCTCCACACCTTTAAACCTCATGCCTTATCCACAAAGCGTGGAATTGGGCGTTGGCACAGTCAATATTGATAAAAACTTCAGCATTTACATCAAAGGATTCGATTCGGATCGGGTGCAGTTTAATGCCAAACGTACGATGGATCGCTTGTACCGCCAAACTGGTCTTCCCATGCTGCACTGGCAAGCGAAGTCTGAACAGACGGCGACATTAGTGATTGATATTCGCCAAGGTCCTAAAGAGGAAGTGCAGAATCTGGAAAGCGATGAGTCATACCAACTGACCATAAGCGATGGGCAAATCCATATCTCATCTCCCCGTCCATATGGTGCATTCCACGCTCTGGAAACCTTTCTGCAACTAGTACAAACCAATGCCAAGGGATATTCGGTTCCAGTGGTGTCAATTCAAGATGCGCCGCGCTTTAAGTGGCGTGGAGTCTCTTACGACACTGCGCGCCACTTCATCGAACTCGATGTCATTTTGCGCCAACTGGACGCGATGGCATCCGCAAAGATGAACGTTTTTCACTGGCATATTTGGGATGACCAAGGGATCCGCATCCAACTGGATAGCTACCCTAAGCTTTGGGAAAAAAATTCGGACGGCGACTACTACACCAAAGAGCAGATTCGCTATGTGGTCAACTATGCTCGCAATCTCGGTATTCGTGTGATTCCTGAAATCTCATTACCTGGTCATGCTTCTGCCGTAGCTCATGCCTATCCGGAACTGATGTCTGGCCTCGGTGAGCAGTCTTACCCTCAGCAACGGGCTTGGGGGGTCTTCGAGCCACTGATGGATCCAACCAATCCAGAGCTGTACACCATGCTTGCCCGTGTTTTCGATGAAGTCGTAGCACTCTTCCCTGACGAGTATTTCCACATTGGGGGAGATGAGCCGAACTACCAACAATGGAAAGATAATCCGAAGATCCAGCAATTCATTAAAGACAATCACCTCGATGGTGAACGTGGCCTGCAATCTTACCTCAATACCAAGGTTGAGCAGATGCTTGCCGAACGAGGTAAGAAGATGTCCGGCTGGGATGAGATCTGGCATAAGGATCTGCCTAAATCAATTGTTATTCAAAGCTGGCGAGGACACGACAGTATTGGCAGTGCAGCGAAGCAGGGGTACCGAGGCGTTCTGTCTACCGGTTACTATCTCGATCAGCCGCAACCGACCAGCTATCACTATCGCAACGACCCCATGCCAACGGGCATTACGGTGGATGATACCCTGCACAGTGGCGAAAAGTTCGAAACTTACAACTGGGTAAAACCGAGAAATAAGGGTGGCCCCCGTCATGGTAATTTAACCATTATCGAAGCCAAAGACGGCACTTTCCGTGCATTTACTGACTACAACGGCAAATCACGCCAAGAAGTCCACATTCTCGACTACCAACCTGGCATTAAATTTCGCGGCCATATGGACAACTTCATGTCTTACACCGAATTCAACTATGAATTTGCTGAGGGTAAGTTGAAAGAGAGCAGCTATCAGCTGATTGGAAATGTTCGATGGCCCACCACCGGTGAGCAGGTGGCTGGGACAGCAATCAAAGGCAGCGTCATTCCCAAGCCGGAGGGAGGCTACCCAGCCGAGCTGCAAGGCGATGAAAAAGATCTGATTTTAGGTGGTGAAATCACCATTTGGGGGGAAAACCTAGACTCACTGACCATAGAGCAGCGGTTGTGGCCGCGTAGTTATGCGATTGCTGAACGCTTATGGTCTAGCCAAACGCTGACCGATGAGCGCAGCATGTATCAACGCATGACAGTAATGGATACTTGGTCTGAAATCTCGTTAGGGCTTCGCCATCATGCCAATCAGAGCATCATGTTAAAGCGCTTAGCCAATGGTGCCGATGTTGCCGCATTGCAGACGTTAGCAAAATACATTGAGCCCGCTCAGTATTATGCTCGCCATTGGGAAAAATGGATTTCAACCCCCAACAAAGGCGATCTCTACAACCAGTATGAGCGCTTAAACCGATTTGCCGATGCCTTACCAGTAGAGAGTTTGGCGGTTTACGCGATGAATGACTTGGTGACTCAATTCGCCCAAGGTGATACTGATGCATTAGATAAATTGACCATGCACTATCAAAAGGCCGCGTTAGCGGCTCAACAAGCGAAGCCGATTTTCGCCAATAACATCGCTTCTATTGAGACGGTAAAAGTGGCGGATGCGACCCTAAAAGTCGCCCAGCTCGCCAACATTTTGCTCGAACGGGCAAAACAAGGAAAATCCGTGCCGACGGCAGAAGCTACTGAATACCAAGCGATTCTTGATGCGCATGCCATCATCTTTGATGAAACCATCATCGCTATCGTCAAGCCGACTCAAAGCTTACTCCACACTTTAGCGAAGAAGTCTTGATACGCAGAGCCGCCAGATCCAACTGGCGGCGTTCATTTGATAAGGTTTAAGGATAAAATCATCGCTATGCAAACCAGTGGACACTTAACATTTTACGTAGGCACTTACACCGATGAACCTAGCCACAGTCGAGGTATTGCGCAGATTCACCTCAACCCACACACAGGTGAACTCACTAGGCTTGAAGATTTCGCACCTCTGCGTAATCCATCCTACCTGACGCAATCATCACAAGCCGTCTATAGCTTCTCGGAAGTCGCTCAACAAGAGGGTGCAGAGTTAGTGTGTATCATCAACCAACAGACTCATACCTTGCCTATCGCAGGGGACTATCCATGTCATGTGGCAGCCTCTCCGGATGCCAAATACCTTGCCGTGGCGAATTATGGCTCAGGCAATGTTTGTGTTTACGCACTCGACCAACAAGGAAAACCCACTCACGTAGTCGCAGACTTAGCAGCCAACTTAGCAACGAAGGAGCAAGACTCAACGCCCGAACGGCCGATCACACCGCATGCTCATCAAGTGTTTTTTCAGAGCACAGAACCTCGATTGGTCACGGTTGATTTAGGCTGCGATGCCATACGTTTCTATCATCACGATGAGCAAGGGTTTCGCCTGCAACAAGTCTTACCCCTTTCCACGGGGTCAGGGCCAAGACACTTAGTCTTTAATCGTGCGGAAGATACGGCCTATGTGGTATGTGAACTGAGTGAAACGCTAGTGGTGATCACCAAAACGGCTGAGGGTTGGCAAGTGCAGCACCAAGCCGATTTACTCCCTCAACAGGCAAAAGGTGCGGCCGCTGGCGCGATCAAGCTCTCTGCCGATGAGCGCTTTGTGTATGTCTCATGCCGGCATCAAAATGCCATCAGTTGCTTTGCGATACAGGGCTCTGATATTCAATGGCACAGTATGCAGGAGTGCGGCGGAAGGTTTCCTAGAGACTTTTCTCTCTCGTCTTGTGAGCAGTGGCTGATAGTGGCTAACCAACATTCAAATAATTTAGCCAGTTTTAGACGCAATCCAAGCGATGGTCGCTTACAAGCAAGCGGCTATCAATGTCATGTTGATGCCCCAGTATGTGTGTTAGAACAAAACCCTCGATAAGAAAGATTAAGGCGTACGCGGCTTTCCCTACTCTATCGACCTCAAAATCACTAAGGCCGCTCCTAAAACCTTATGAGTTTAAACATATTGCCCGAGGCATACTCAACCCGCCTCGGGCAATACAAAAGAGCACAACGCTTACTGAGCTTTTAAGCTCAAGCCTTGTAGCATCGCTTGGGATGGCGCAAAGAAATAAGCCCCTGTCACGGCTTTGGTAAAGCGCAGCAATTGGTCTGTTTTTCCATCGGTCACACCATACATGCTTTCCAGCATGGTTTTAAAATTATGCAGCGTATGACAGTAAGCAATAAACAGTAGGCCGTGATCACCGCTCACGCTGCCATACGGCAGGCTGTGACGAACAATCTTTAATCCTTTGCCTTCTTCTTTAATATCCACTCGACCTACATGCGAAGCCGCCGGAACATTTTCCAGCTCGACAGAATCTGGCTTAGTACGACCAATCACTTTTTCTTGTGCCGCTAAGTTGAGGCGATTCCACGCCGGCAAATTATGCACAAAGCGTTGCACCATCACGTAGCTGCCACCTGCAAATTCACCATCAGCGACTAAAGCCACTTCCGCACGTTTCTCCGCTTTCGGGTTTTCTGTGCCATCAATGAACTCGGTCATGTCTCGTGCATCTAAGTAACGGAAACCGTAGGTTTCGTCTACCACTTCAATATCTTCAGCGATATCACTGATCCCTTTACGCAGGGCATAAAACAGCAAGTCGTGACGCGTAGAGTGGCAGTGAATCAACACATCAACATCGGTAGTTGGTGCATGAATATCCCCTTCCCCCAACTCTGGGAAATCAATCAACTCTGGCGGTAAAGCCACATCAAGCTGATCCCAAAAACCTTTGCTAAATGCCAGTGATAGCGTGAGCTCTGCCCCCGGTTGGTTTTGATTTATTTCTTCAATTAATGCAGGTAAAGCCTTGAGCGCATGCAAAACATTGGCGTGGTTCTGGCGAACTTTAATCAGTGTGTACAGGGCAAACGGGCCAGCTTCCGGCAAGATTGCGGTCTGTGACTTAAACATAATGAGTCCTCACTTTTAGGTTTTGCTCAGTGTAATAAAAAGTAATAGCACAGTGTTGATGGCGATCATGCCTTCTCCAACACTGGGGTTTGTAAACTGTCTTTGACGTGGCGACTCTGCACAAGGTAAATGCCAAACCACAGCAGCAAGACTAACGTTAAAGCGTTAGCCCAGTGAAATGCGCCTTGCTGTAAATAGACATGGAAAGCCGTTTGAATAGCCTGACCGATGACGGTCAACAAAGTCATTGCACGACCTTGAGCCACGATTCGATTGACCCATCCACGTTGTGGGTTACGCAATGTAATCAACCACATTAAGCTGAGAATAGGAACGCCCATCCCCAACCCTACATAAAGCAACGAATGATCAGGATAGATTAAAGAGAGCAAACGCGAACCATGTTCACGGCTCACTCCCGCCATCACGAACATCACCCAAGCCCGAATAAGAAACAGCCATCCTAGCCATAGCCATATCGGCGCTTTTAAAAATCCTTGACTATCATACTGTTCTAGCGAGTAACGCACGATTTTCTCTATTGATAAAACACGGGCTTCCCACTCTAGCGCAATTGAGCCAAATCGCCACCGCTAATTCTACTCACGCCGATTTTTCTCCCTAAGGCTCGCATGTTAGTCTTAACCCACTACACTAGCGTTATCACAATGAGCAGAGCATGAAAAATAGTACGCCTATTCCTTCCGAACAAACCCAACAAGAAGCCCTTAGAATTGCCAAAGCGACTCAGCGCCCAGCACAAACTAAAGAGCAGACAAAACTTATCGCACAAGGGATCGAAAAAGGCATTGCCCTGTACAAGAAGCAGCAAAAAGAGAAGCACAGACAAGCGGATAAGCTGCGTAAAAAAGCCTTAAAAGCCAAGCTATCTTCGACAACGGAAATTTGTGTGGAAGAAGACTACACATCAGAGTTCATTGACGCACCACAAGCTAACCAAACCAAAATCGCATGGGGGTTACTGGTGATCAGTTGGGTAGGGTTTATTGCATACTGGCTATGGCAAAACCAGTTATAAGAGAGTCAATCGCACTAAGCAGTGCTTAGTGATGCCAAGAAAAAAGCCAGCGATGCTGGCTTTAAGCACAAAATCCTAGACTTGCCGCAATGTCTTTCTTGCGTTCAGTGACCCATTGACTGTCAAACGGCCCCCAATCAGAGAGTTGGTAATAACCATCGTTATGTCGACGACCATCTTGTACGAAACTCAACTCAATCCCGATACCTGGCATAGCTTTGATCACATCTTGAATGGTGCGACGAGGCCAGCCTGTCTTTTCAATCAGTTTAGGGACATTCGGCCGCTCAAGGCTTTCCACTAACAAAGCTAAATACAAGCGCCTTGCAAAAACAGGACTCAATTCCATTGATACCTCCTAAAGTGTGCTGTGCCCATTATTTCTGTTTTACTGTGCCATGTGTTGCGTTTGATCAAGAACTTGCCAATCGATTTCCCCTAGCCAGCTATTTTTTCTTTGCGTGAAATATCTACATCACACTTTTGTCTCAGCAGTCCCTTCCTGTTAGGATTGAACGCACAATAATCAAAGGTTGCATTGAGCATACCTCACCAAGCAACCCATTCAGCATTTGAATTAGGACGAAAGTAAGGATAAGCATGACTATCACTCTGTATGGTATTCCCAACTGTGACACGATAAAAAAAGCGCGTAAGTGGTTGGAGCAAGAGGGTATTTCATACCAGTTTCACGACTACCGCAAAGATGGTATCACACCGGAGCTCGTCACTGGGTTTTGTGACCGATTAGGCTGGGAACAAGTGCTCAACAAACGCGGAACGACTTTCCGTCAGCTCAGTGATGAGCAAAAAACCACGTTGAATGCCGACAATGCCGTGGCGTTCTTAGTGGAACAACCGGCGATGATTAAGCGCCCGATTTTACAACGTCAAGATGAGCTGTATCTTGGCTTTAGCGATGCGCAGTACCGCGCTCTTTTTTCTTAAGCTTTTTCTGAATACAAGGATTTCAAGGATGACAGATAGCCCTGTACTGGCTCTGGCAAAAGATCTCATTAGCCGCCAATCAGTGACCCCTGCAGATGCAGGCTGCCAAGATGTAATGATTGCACGCTTAAAAGCGCTTGGATTTGAAATTGAAGGCATGGTGTTTGAAGACACCACCAATTTTTGGGCTCGCCGCGGCACACAATCTCCTCTGTTTGTCTTTGCAGGACACACCGATGTCGTGCCTGCTGGCCCTCTAGCGCAGTGGCACACCCCGCCGTTTGAACCCACAGTGATTGATGATTTCCTGCATGGACGTGGCGCCGCGGATATGAAAGGCTCACTGGCTTGTATGATTGTGGCTGTGGAACGTTTTATTGCCGAACATCCCGATCACCAAGGTTCAATCGGCTTTTTGATCACCTCCGATGAAGAAGGTCCTTTCATCAACGGCACCGTACGCGTAGTGGACACTCTGATGGCTCGTAATGAGATGATCGATATGTGCATCGTTGGTGAACCATCCAGTACCTTAGCGGTCGGTGATGTGGTGAAAAATGGCCGTCGTGGCTCCATCACGGGTGATTTGAAGGTGAAAGGCACACAAGGCCATGTCGCTTATCCGCATCTGGCCAATAACCCTGTACACAAAGCGCTACCAGCCCTAGCCGAGCTTGCGGCAACTCAATGGGATGAAGGCAACGCGTATTTCCCCCCCACCAGCTTTCAGATCCCGAATTTGCAAGCGGGTACTGGCGCCTCTAACGTGATCCCAGGGGAATTTGATGTCCAATTCAACTTCCGCTTTAGCACCGAACTGACTGATGAGGAGATCAAACGCCGCGTACATTCGGTTTTGGATGCTCACGGATTGGATTACGACCTGAAATGGACGCTCAGTGGTCAACCCTTCCTGACTGATGCGGGTGAACTGCTCGCCGCTGTCGTTGCTGCGGTTGAAGAAGTAAATCATCAAGCCCCAGCGCTACTGACTACGGGTGGAACCTCCGATGGTCGCTTTATCGCCCAAATGGGTGCACAAGTGGTGGAACTGGGGCCTGTCAATGCCACCATCCATAAGGTTAACGAATGTGTGCGGATCACTGATTTGGAAAAATTAACCGACATGTACCAAAAAACCTTAAACCATCTTCTAGGCTAACTATGATGACGGCAGAGCAGCTGACCGGACAAACTGACACCCATTTGCAGTCAGTGCTGGTAGGACAAAAAGCGTTTCAAATTCATCCGCAAGTCAGTGCAGATCTATTGGCTCTCAGACAAGCGGCGCTCCATGCTGGATTTAATCTGTGCATCGCGAGTGGTTTTCGCTCTTTTGAGCGCCAGTTGAGCATCTGGAATCAAAAGATGACCGGTCAAAAACCGATCTTGGATGAACAGAGTCAACCACTGGAAATCGCAACATTGAGTGAAAAAGAGAAAGTGCTGGCGATTTTACGTTGGTCTGCGCTGCCCGGTACAAGCCGTCACCATTGGGGAACGGATTTTGATGTCTATGACCGAGATGCTCTACCTGAAAACACTCGTTTACTGCTTGAGCCTTGGGAATACCTAAGTGGTCATCAAAACAAGTTTTATCAGTGGTTAAGCGCCAACCTTGCACAGTTTGGTTTTTTCCTGCCTTACCAGCATGGGCAAGGAGTGGGGTTTGAGCCTTGGCACATCAGTCACCAGCAGACAGCGCAGCAGTGCCTAAGCCAGCTCTCTGAATCGTTACTGAGTGAGCAGCTTGCACTCGTATCACTAGAAGGTAAAACGGCGATCCAAGCCATGTTGCCGGAAATTTATCAACGCTTCATCACAAACATTTGTGAGGTATAAGATGGATATATTGTTTAACCCTTGGGTCATATCCTTGGTGGTGGTTGCGGTGATTGTCGGCAACATTGCGGCGCTGAAATACACGGCCAACATGAAATTGGGACAGATGGATAAAAAAAGCGAACTGGATCAACTCAATGAAATTGATCAGCAGCGCTACCCGCACACCAATGATGCAGATAACCCCTCTGGCGACACCAAAGAAAAACCGTAACCCAGCACCAACCACAATATTCATCATCACAATATTCAGTGACACGCCAAATAATTGAGGGATGTATAAACATCCCTCAATCTTAAATTTCACCACTCACTGGCAAACTATTTCTTATCCACCATCACAGAAAGAACCGGCACCATCTCTTTAAGTAACGCTTCATTGACAGGCTTTCCAACCGAATCCGTCACGTTGATCGAAGTACGGTTACCTAAATCACCAAACAAGAAAGTATAAGTTCCCGATTTTAGCTCAATTGGCTTAACACCAACCTCTTGCCAGAAGGTATCATCCGGCGATGCGTATTTCGCTTTGATGGTACCTTGTGATTGGTTGCGTTCTTCAATAGTGAAACCCATTTTAGGAAGCAATTCAGGCAAACGCTGCCAGAGCACCTCATAAGGAGTACGCGCAATTATCACAGGGAGCCCACTGCGGTCGGCCCCCATGGTGATTGGAATCTGCTTCACCAACTCTTGAGCACGACGCGCAGCTTCAGCACGAACATCAGAATCATAACGAGTGGTCACCAAATTAGTCATAAAGGCGTTGTAACGTTCTTTATTAGTGGTGGTCACCGTTTGGACCTGATCATTCTCACGCCAACCGATCAGCGAGATTTTAAAACCAAAGCGATTATTGCTTTCCACCATCGACATTAGGTAACGACTACCTATAGTGACGTCTTCATCTTCAGAAACCCAGTCTACCCAGTCGGTTTCGACCATAGAATCCGTTTGTTTACGCAGCGGAATTTTCCGCTCAGCAATCATCTTTAAGGCGGTATCCCACACTTTTTGTGCTTCATCTTGGCGCAGCATCCATAACGTGACCTCACCATTTTTTTGGCGTTCTGCACGCGCACCGGGGATCAACTCCAACACTTGCTGTGGCGGACGAATATCCACGACACGACCAACACCGCCGTGGAATTTACCTTGTGGGATATCATAGTTAGGGTAAAACTGCGGGGTGGCACCTTGCGGTAATACCCAAGGCTTTAATTCTGTGGTTTCGAGGTAGTCGAAATCGTCTTTGGCTTGGCGTCGTTGCGTCGGGCTGCTGGAGCAAGCACTTAAAACCAAAACAGCCAGTGAACCGAGAACTAGCTGGCGAGAAAACTTCATTGAAACTCCTAAAAATTGCCGGGGTAAGGACACCCCGGCATTGTAATGGATAGCGCCTTAATAAATACAGGCTTCAGACAGTGCTTGGGCAACAATTGGGCGAGCTTGTTCCGAGAGTTGGGTCAAAGGTAGACGCAGATCACCATTCGCAATCAGTCCCATCTTGTGCGCCGCCCATTTGACTGGAATTGGGCTAGATTCAATGAACAGATTTTTATGCAACGTCATCAAACGTTGATTGATAATTGCCGCTTCTTCAAACTTACCTTCCAGTGCCAAATGCATCATTTTTGCCATATCTGCAGCGGCGATATTATTGGTCACAGAAATCACACCTTGTCCGCCGAGTTTCACAAACTCAAGGCCCGTTGCATCATCACCGCTGAGCAACACAAAACCGTCTCGGCACATTTCACGGTGCTTTGCTACACGGCTTAAATCCCCCGTTGCATCTTTTAGAGCCACGATATTTTTGATTTCAGAAAGGCGAGCCACCGTTTCAGGGCGCATATCTACCGCTGTGCGTCCTGGCACGTTGTACAAGATCACCGGAATATCAGTCTCTTGCGCAATCGCGTTGTAGTGCAAAAACAGCCCTTCTTGAGTCGGCTTATTGTAGTAAGGGGTCACACTCAAATAACCCGAAATACCAGTATTATGGAGTAGACGGCTAAAGGTGACGGCTTCGTGAGTCGCATTCGCTCCCGTTCCCGCAATAATCGGCAGACGGCCCTCAGCAAATTCCACCGTTTTCGCAACAACCTTAACGTGTTCCTCGACCGTTAGCGTAGCAGACTCTCCGGTGGTACCGACCGAAACAATCGCATCAGTGCCAGCATCGACATGGAAATCCACCAGTTTTTTCAGGCTGATGTAATCCACCTCGCCGTCTGGTGTAAATGGGGTAATTAACGCAACGATACTTCCTGAAAACATGTCTATCTCCCTAATCTGATACTCTCAGCATGGTAATGCATGGCGCTAAAAAAAGACAAGCGGAGAAATAGGCTTAAATCGCCATGCGGATGAATATTGATAAGATGCCCTCATTAAAACGGCATCTGGGTATCTCGCCTTTATACACCGAGCTTCTCGACAGGTGTCAAACTGCGGTCATTTTCAGGCAGAGAGCACGGAAAAACGCACTTGGTCACGGTTTTTCTACACTTTAACTGTGTTAACATGCCCGAAAAATCATCTCAAAAGTGACAGTATGACTCAGCATCTTGTGATCACCGCCGTGGGCACCGACAGACCCGGCATTTGTAATGAAGTGGTTCGATTGGTTACCCAAGCGGGTTGCAATATCATCGATAGCCGTATCGCTTTGTTTGGCAAAGAATTTACTCTATTGATGTTAATTTCTGGCTCTCCGAGCAATATTACTCGCATCGAAACCACTCTGCCTTTACTTGGTCAGCAACATGATCTGATCACCATGATGAAACGTACTTCACCTCATGATCATCAAAGTCATGCTTATACCGTTGAAGTGTACGTTGAGTCAGACGACAAATTGGGACTGACTGAGAAATTCACCCAATTCTTCGCTGAACGCCAGATCGGTATGGCATCACTCAGTGCGCAAACCATCAGCAAAGACAAATTGCATAGTGAACAAGATCAGTTCCATATTACCATCAGTGCGCGCGTGGATTCAGGTTGTAACTTGATGCAATTGCAGGAAGAGTTTGATGCATTGTGTGAACAACTTGATGTTCAAGGTTCACTTAATTTTGTAAAAAACAGTCAGTAATCAAAGGGAACACTATGAACACTCTTACTGCTGGAACTCCAGCTCCCGCTTTTTCTTTGCCCGAC
Source organism: Vibrio sp. RC586 (assembly GCF_000176715.1). Classification (NCBI taxonomy): domain Bacteria; kingdom Pseudomonadati; phylum Pseudomonadota; class Gammaproteobacteria; order Vibrionales; family Vibrionaceae; genus Vibrio; species Vibrio sp. RC586. The sequence continues at coordinate 638,563 of NZ_ADBD01000013.1, forward strand.
CAAGATGGCAATCCTGTAACGCTTGCAGATTTTGCAGGCAAAAAAGTGCTGCTCTACTTTTACCCTAAAGCGATGACTCCCGGCTGTACCGTTCAAGCACAAGGTCTGCGTGATATTCAAGCGGAACTTCAAGCGCACAATGTGGTGGTGCTAGGGGTGAGCGTTGATCCGGTGAAGCGACTAGGGAAATTTATTGAACGTGATAACCTCAATTTCTCTCTGCTGTCTGATGAAGACCACCAAGTGGCTGAACAGTTTGGCGTATGGGGCGAGAAAAAATTCATGGGCAAAGTTTTCGATGGCCTACATCGCATTAGCTTTTTGATCAATGAACAAGGTGTGATTGAGCAGGTTTTCGATAAGTTTAAAACCACCAACCACCATGAAGTGGTTCTTCACTATCTCAACAATAAATAGAAAGTAATACCGTTTACATAAGGCTTTCATGCCTACGCGATAAAGATAAAGTAGAAGGCCAGTCAATGACTGGCCTTCTACTTTGGTACATAAGGATTAGACAATAAACTTATTCAGCAAACTGTCTTGCTCACGAACGTTCTCCGTTTGCACTTCCATTGCAATGCTGGCTCCTGCCGCAGCATCAGCCACTTGCGTGGACAGATCTTTAATCTTCACAGTATTGGCGTTGATCTCTTCCGCAACCAAGCTCTGCTCTTCCGCAGCAGAGGCGATTTGCATGTTCATATCACTGATGCGTTGGATGGCACTGCGAATGCGTTGTAGTGATTCATCCGCTCGCTTGGCTTTGATGACCGCTTCTTCCGCCGTTGATTTGCTCTCATTCATGGCTACCGAAACCGCGTTCGCACCAGATTGTAATTGTTCGATCATGTTGCGAATTTCTGTGGTGGACTGTTGAGTACGCTGCGCCAGTGTGCGAACTTCATCAGCCACTACAGCAAAGCCTCGACCTGATTCTCCGGCACGCGCCGCTTCAATCGCTGCGTTTAACGCTAATAGGTTGGTTTGATCGGCAATATCGTTGATCACTTTTAAAATGGTTTCGATGTTGCCGGTTGCCACCTCTAGTCCTTTCACTTCTTCCACGGCTTGCTCGATGCGCGCCGAGAGCGTATCGATCGATCGTGTGGTATCACTCACCACCTTACTGCCATCCATGGATTCTTTATCCGCTTCATGGGCGGCTGAGGCGGCACCTTGGGCATTATTGGCCACTTCTGTTGCCGTAACCGCCATCTCATGCATCGCCGTTGCTAGCTGTTCTAGCTCTTGTAGCTGCTGCGTTACTGCACGAGCGGATTCTTGAGCCCCAATAACGGTTTGCTCAGTGCCGTGCATAATTTCAGCGCCAATCGCCTTAAGTTGCTGAATTTGCCCCTGTAACGTCTGGGTAAAGGTATTAAATCCTGTCGCCAGTTCTGCAAACTCTTTATCGGTATTGGTATCTAAGCGTTTGGTTAAGTCACCTTGACCGGATGCCACATCCTGAATGGCACGATTGAGTACCCCCAAAGGCTTCATCAAGATCCGGATCAGCAGTCCCAAGCCCAACACACTAAGTACAACCCCAATCAAGGTATAAATGATCGAACTGTTTCGTAGTTCCGTCAGTGCGGCAAAAGCAATGGATTCATCAATCACTGCGCCAATATACCAATTCTCTTCCGGTACTAGCGTGAAGCTCACAAGGTAGGTTTTACCACTGTGTTCTACGGTTTGAGTACCTTGCTGGATAGTTACGTTGGGCAAATAACGATTCAATGGTTCACCATTGAGATCCGCTTTAGGGTGAGCGATGGTGGTGCCATTTTCGGTCACAATGAACAGATAACCTGCATCAAACAGATTAATCGAGTTCACCAAATCTGCTAACGCAGTTAATTCAACATCAAAGAATATGGCGCCTTTGAATTGGTTTTGTGCCACCAGTGGCGTACCAATCGAAATAATGGTGTTCTTGGTGGTGGAATCAACATAAGGTTCAGTCACCACTAGCTTTCTTTGTTGTTTTGCATCGATATACCATGGACGCGTACGAGGATCATAATCAGCCTCCACTTCCCACGCATCATCATTTTCTACCACGCCGCCATCATTTTCATAACCTACCCCGACAGCAATATAGCTCTGTTTCAATTTCGGCGTTTCTAAGACTTGATGAACATACTCGCGGTTATCAGGATCTAAAGCCAATACCTCCGAGGTGGTCTGAGCTAAGGTTTTCTTACTACTCAGATCCGCTTCAATGGTATTTTTTACCCCTGTCACCATCTCTTTTAAACTAGTGTTGACGAAAGATTCAACTTGGCTGCGCACAGTGGCTTGCTGTTGAAAAGAAAGCAAAGAAAGGACGATCAACAGCAGCAATGAGGATGCGGCTACAATTTTATAACTAAATTTCATACCAACTCCGTTGCGTTCCGCGGTAATGATTGCGGTGAAATATGCGACACCTTAACTATATCGTTGGCAGAGAGTATAAACTTTAGGCTTTATTTACAATCAGATGGATAACGCACAAATTAAAAAGCCTCACGACAAGGTGAGGCTAATATTGGAAGGAATGCTAAATTTTAACGAGTGGGCTCAGATTCATCATCTAAACTGGGCAATGCTTTCCAAACTGCTTTTACTAAAGTCGCCAACGGAATGGCAAAAAACACGCCCCAAAATCCCCATAAACCACCAAAAACCAGTACCGCAATAATGATGGCAACGGGGTGTAAGTTCACGGCTTCAGAAAACAGAACAGGAACCAGCACGTTGCCATCCAGAGCTTGAATGATGCCGTAGGCGATGAGCAAAGTGTAAAACTCGGGTGTCAGCCCCCATTGGAACAGCGCCACAATCGCAACGGGTACCGTTACTGCAGCTGCACCGATATAAGGGATCAATACTGAAAGCCCTACCGCGACCGCCAACAATACGGAGTAACGCAGATCTAAGATCGCGAAAGTGATGTAGCTCACCGTACCTACAATGACAATTTCCAACACTTTACCGCGAATGTAGTTGGAGATTTGTTGGTTCATCTCTTCCCATACTTTGGTTGCTAATTTGCGGTTACGGGGCAGGATACCACTCGCCATTCTCAACATCTCTTGCTTATCTTTCAATAAGAAAAACACCAGCAGTGGAACCAGAATGAGATAAACGCCTAAGGTTGCAAGGCTGACTAAAGAGGCCAACGAGCCTTTCACCACGGTCTCCCCCATGCCTAGCACTTTATTTTTGGCATTGCTGATCACCGATTCGACAATTTCAAAATGCGCCAATTCAGGATATCGCTCCGGCAAGGTGGTGATGAATTTTTGTGTTCCGCTGTACATATTGGGAACATCGTTGATGAGGTTTCCCACTTGCTTCCAAATCGTGGGGACTAGGCCAAACACGGCCAAGATCATCAAGCCAGTAAACATAGTGATGACGATGATCACCGCTAAGGTTCTTGGAATTCGTAAACGGCTCAATTGAGCGACAGGCCACTCAAGCAGATAAGCCAACACAATCGCCACCAACAGCGGGGCAATCAGATTTCCAAAGAAATAAATGATGATAAAACCAAACAGCAAAATCGCGACCAAACTGGCAGCGTGCGGATCGGAGAAACGGCGCTTGTACCACCGATTGACCATTTCAAACATTAGACGAAGTCTCCTTACTCACCCTGAGCGAACAATGATCGTGATTTTGAATACAATGATAGGTAAAAGGCTGAGAAGCCAAATAATTTTCAATGTCACGTTGAGAGGCGGGATCGGCAATCAAAATGGTCAGCCACTCATTCGGCAACAAAGCTACTGCCGCCCGTTTAGCAAGCAGCAACGCCAGAGGGCAGCGTTGCTCCCGTAAATCGAGAATAATCGGTTCCATTCTGCCGCTTAATCCTTAATATAGGTGGCACATTGTATCGGCTTTCGGTCAGGGTTACACCTACTGCGTAGATGGGTGGCGAATTTTGACAGGAAATTCACGACAGAAGATACCCAAACAACTTGGCGTTGTTGGCAAGCAGTGAGCCTCCTCGAGTAAACACAGGTAACACGATGCCTGAGGCGCACAAACCTAGCCAACATGAGATAATGGCAAGTAGGTCAGGGTTAGCCGGATTCAGAAACCAATTGGCATCCGTGATGTCTTAGTGGCAGATAAACTTGGAGTATTCGCCTTTATTATGAAACTCAAACGGACTCGTTCCCTACTGTACCTCTGTATTATGGCTACCTGTTCTCCTGCCATCGCTCAAAATGATCCTATCGAATTGCCGGATATCGGGACTGTGGCTGGCTCAACGCTGACCATAGATCAAGAACTGATTTACGGCGATGCTTACATGCGCATGCTACGTAATAGCCAACCTGTCATTAACGATCCTGTACTTAATGAGTACATCGATAATATAGGGCATCGTTTAGTTGCTAGCGCCAATGATGTCAAAACCCCGTTCACCTTTTTTATGATCCGCGATCGCAATATTAACGCATTCGCATTTTTTGGCGGCTATGTAGCGCTCCATTCTGGGCTATTTCTGCATGCGCAGAGTGAGAGTGAACTGGCCTCGGTCATGGCTCACGAAATTGCTCACGTCACTCAGCGCCACTTAGCACGTAGTATGGAAGAGCAAGCCCGTCGCTCCCCAGCCACCATTGCGGCACTTGCGGGTTCACTGTTATTGGCGATTGCCTCTCCAGAGGCGGGGATTGCAGCGATCAACGCGACTATGGCTGGCAGCATTCAAGGACAGATCAACTACACCCGTAGCAACGAAAAAGAGGCGGACCGTTTCGGAATTGGTACCTTAGCGAAGGCAGGGTTTGACGTGAACGCCATGCCAGTCTTTTTTGGCCGCTTGGCAGATGAATATCGTTATGCCAGCAAGCCACCACCAATGCTGCTCACCCACCCTTTACCCGAAGATCGGATCACCGATAGCCGTGAGCGAGCTCGCCAATATCCGCCACTCAAACTTGCTCCGCATTTGGAATATCATCTGGCGCGCGCGCGAGTCATCGCTCGCTATGCAGGCATTGATTCGGATGCGGCGTTGGATTGGTTTGCTCGCACAGAGAAGAAAATAGCTCCTGTACTCCAACCGTCTATTCAATATGGTAAGGGATTGGTGTATCTCGACCTGAAGCAGTTTGATAAAGCTGCCCCCCTGCTCACTCAACTGATCAAGGAGCAGCCCGATAACCATTTTTATCTTGATGCGATAAGCGATCTCTACCTAGAAACCAAACAAGCCAGTAAAGCTCAGAAATTACTTGAGGATGCACTCAAGCAGACCCCCAATAATGCCGTGTTAACCATCAACTACGCCAATGTACTGCTCAAACAAGATAAATTTGATGACACAATCCGCATTTTACAACGCTACACCCATGACAACCCCAATGATATCAATGGTTGGCAGCTTCTTTCTGAAGCGAACGGTCGACTAGGCAACAGTGCCGAAGAGCTCGCCTCTCGAGCGGAGATCATGGCACTGCAAGCTAACTGGAACAAAGCGATTCAGTTTTATACTCAAGCTAGCCAGTTGGTCGAGTTGGGTAGCCTTGCACAAGCCCGTTACGATGCGCGTATTGATCAGTTAATGGTTCAGCGTGAACGCTTTTTATCCCTCCAATAATAAAGTCTGATTAAGGAGCCCCCATGTCAGTCGTGATTTATCACAACCCCAAATGCTCAAAAAGTCGTGAAACCTTAGCGCTGTTAGAAAACCAAGGCATCACACCTCAAGTCATTAAATATTTAGAAGAATCCCCTTCAGTTGCCGACCTAAAACGCCTTTATCAGCAATTGGGACTGGGCGATGTACGCGCGATGATGCGCTGCAAAGAAGAACTGTATAAAGAATTAAACTTAGGCGACAGCCAACTTAGCGATGATGCGCTATTTGCTGCTATGGCTGAGCACCCGAAGCTTATTGAGCGCCCTATTGTGGTTTGTAATGACCAGGCTCGCCACGGTCGTCCTCCTGAGCAGGTACTTGAAATCCTATGATTTCGATTGTTGTGCTTTATTACAGCCGCCATGGCAGCACCCAAGCATTAGCACGCCAAATCGCTCGTGGGGTTGAATCGGTTACCGATTGCCAAGCCCTGCTGCGCACCGTTCCAGAACTTGATGGTAAAGAGAACGCAAGTGATCCTTACCTCAGTTTGGAAGAGCTCAAATGGTGTGATGGCTTAGCATTTGGCAGCCCAGTGTGGTTTGGGAATATGGCTGCACCTTTGAAGCACTTTTGGGATCAAACCACCCCACTCTGGGTGAGTGGGGCATTGATAGATAAGCCTGCTTGTGTGTTTACTTCATCATCAACACTGCATGGTGGGCAAGAAACTACCCAACAAACGATGATGCTGCCTCTGCTCCATCACGGTATGTTGATCTTAGGAATTCCGTATTCAGAACCCGCGCTACATACCACACAGTCGGGAGGAACTCCTTATGGCGCTAGCCATGTTCATCAACAAAAATCACTCTCATCGGAAGAGGCTGAACTGGCTCGGCAGTTAGGAAAACGCCTAGCCAACATGGCCAAACAGTTAAAAGGATACGTATGACCCCCCCGACTACCGCGATGCAGCCACGCACCGCGTTTTACCGTTGGCTTGCCCTCAGTGCCAATTTTGCCTTGTTGGTTTGGATTGTACTGTGGCAACTTAAGCTCTCACCCCATCCGCACCTAAATGCTAATGCATTAGCTATTGGTTGGGTTATCCCATTACTACTGCCTCTCTATGGCATCATCAAAGGTAAACCGTATACCCATGCTTGGGCCAACTTTGTGCTGATGTTGTATTTTTTGCATGCTTTGACACTGCTGTATGTCGATGGAGGGGAGCGTTGGCTCGCTTTGGTTGAGCTCGTGTTAACTTTCGCTGCGTTTATCGGAAATACACTTTATGCTCGACTACGCGGCAAAGAATTGGGACTCAAGCTGACTAAACTCTCCGAGGTTGAAAAGCAAGAAAAAGCACGTTTTGACCACCCATGATCTTTTTACCTATGGGTAACCTAAAACGTTTACTAGAACAAAAGTCACCGGCTCTAAGCACAAGCGACTGAAAAAAATAGCGCCACTGTCGGCGCTATTTTTTTACTGGGCATGATTGATTATTGGTAAATGTTAACCTTGCCAAGAGAAATACAGCGTAGTTGGCTGAACAGGCTGCGGAGTAACCTCTGCCACTGGGTTTTCACTTCCTGAGTTTTCCGTTGACGCTTCCGCTCCGCTGTTGTCTTGAGGTAAAACTTCCTCTTGTGGAACATCCACCAACACAGCCTGCCCCATACGCAGCACTTCATTCTTAAATTCATCCGCACTGGTCAGAAGATGGACATTAAAGGTAACTTGAGTACCTTGAATTTTCAGAATATCCAATGAGGCCACTGAACTTAAGCGTTTAAGTTTATTCTCAACCACGAAGAAATCTTGCGCACTATCCAGCGGACCAAACTGAGCGATCACCGATTGGGATGATTTGCTACTCACAACCACTGCGCTCTTACGTGCATAGTAATCGCTGATCTCATCAATAATCTCACTTGCCGCTTGCTCCCCAGAAGCTTGACCTGAGATCGGAGCTTGCGGCTGTGTTGTCATGGTATTGGCCGATTGATCAAACAACGTCCAACGCAGATCGGAGCCTTGAGCACGCACGACTAATACGGCATCGGTCGGATAACGCTGGCTAGCGGTGCTAATCGGGTTCACAAAGCCCCCCCAGAGATCTGACACTTGCACACCTGTGACATCATCAAAGTCACCAACCGGAACGGTCAACGGCAAACCACGTGTACGTGCGCGACTTTTCATTTGGTTGAGTAATGGCGTATCGGCGTGTTCCCAACTGACGCTGCGATCATAATTCGCCTCTTCCACCAACCACACTAGCAAGTTACTGCGGTTTTCAGGCCAAAATGGTAATTGAGCTTGAGTCAGCAACGAGCGAATATGCGGCTCACTGAACTGTAAACGCATCACAGGCTGAGTGCCTTGTTGCTGAGTGCTGATCTGGGTGATGTATTGATTAGTTTGGCGCAGCGCTTTTTGCACCGCATCATTCTTCAAAGAGTCTTGGCTACCCGTTGCACGAACAATCACCTCTTCCATACCACGAACACGCGCTGCTGCGTCTGCATTCGTTTGTTGAGGATCGATCGCAACTTCAGCCTGATATAAGTTGACTCGAGTCAGGGCGAATGCGGGAAACGTAAGCAGTCCCATCATTAACACAGCTAAATAGCGCATACCATACCTTCATTCTGTTCACTGAACGACGATGGTAAACAACTATCCCAAGTTCAGCAAGGCAAGAGCTTACAGGAGTTCGTCAGAATTTGTGCGACGAGATCCACGTCGTTCTTATCGATAACCAACAAACCTGTTATTTTTTGATCTTCTTCCACTCGCAATCGATTGCAGAAGTGATAGAATCCCGCGAATTTTTATTTAGCTCAGGGAAAATACGATGAAAAATGCCATACAAGGCGCGCAAATGCTGTTTGTCGCATTCGGCGCGCTGGTTCTAGTCCCGCTTCTAACCGGACTGGATCCAAACGTAGCACTCTTTGGTGCTGGTTTAGGAACTCTGCTTTTCCAATTGATCACCCGCCGCTCAGTCCCCATCTTCCTCGCCTCCTCTTTTGCTTTCATTGCACCTATCATGTTTGGTATTCAAACTTGGGGAATTCCTGCCACTATGGGTGGTTTGATGGCAGCCGGTGCGGTGTATATTCTGCTCGGTGGCATCATCAAGGTGCGTGGTGTGGAAATCATCCATAAACTATTGCCTCCAGTGGTAGTCGGCCCTGTGATTATGGTGATTGGTTTGGGTCTTGCTCCGGCCGCGGTGAACATGGCGCTCGGCAAAACAGGCGATGGTTCAGTACAGCTGGTTGATCCCCAAGCAGCACTGTGGATTTCCTGCATTTCACTGCTTGTCACTGTGGTATTTAGCGTATTCGCTAAAGGCTTTTTCAAGCTAGTACCTATTCTAGCTGGCATTGTCACAGGTTATGCCCTGTCACTGATGATGGGCGTTGTGAGCTTTGCTGCGGTCGAACAAGCGGCTTGGATCGCGCTACCCAACTTTACCTTCCCTGAATTTAACATCAACGCTATCCTGTTTATGATCCCAGTGGCGATAGCTCCTGCAGTTGAACACGTGGGTGATATGCTGGCAATTTCCAACGTGACCAACAAGGATTACCTGAAAAAACCGGGCTTACACCGTACTATTGCGGGTGACGGAGTTGCCACCATGGCCGCGACCATGCTCGGCGCGCCACCAAACACCACATACAGTGAAGTCACCGGTGCGGTTATGTTAACTCGCGCTTTTAATCCGGCGATCATGACTTGGGCGGCGATCACCGCTATCGTACTGGCTCTGGTCGGTAAACTGGGTGCTCTGCTACAAACCATTCCAGTGCCTGTCATGGGCGGCATTATGATTTTACTGTTTGGCTCCATCGCTACCGTTGGACTGAATACGCTGATCAAAAACCAAGTCGACCTGCACAAGGCACGTAACCTAGTGATTGTTGCGGTAACGCTAGTATTTGGTATTGGTGGTATGGCATTTGGTGTGGGTGATTTCAGCCTACAAGGTGTGAGCTTATGCGGTATCGTTGCGATTATCCTAAACCTAGTGTTGCCAAAAGATTTGGGTGAAAACCACGTAGTGGATAATGCACAAATGGAAGAAGAGGCACGCCATTAATCTTCGCTGACTTCTCACCACATCTAGAATCAACGGCCTCTCTTTGAGGCCGTTTTTACAGGGGTATCAATTAATTCTCTTCTTGGCACAGATCAACAAACTGACCACGAGTTAAACGCGCTAAATCTTGCGGTGCTAGCTCTATTTCCAACCCTCGCTTCCCAGCACTCACACAAATCGTGGCTTGAGTTTCGGCACTTTGATGAATGAAGGTGGGGAGTGCTTTTTTCTGGCCTAGAGGGCTGATCCCCCCCACAACATAGCCTGTGGTTTTTTCAGCAATCTCTGGTTTCGCCATCTCAGCTTTTTTGGCTTTTGCCGCTCTGGCCGCCAGTTTTAGATTCAGCTTTAGATCGACAGGAATAATCGCTACCGCGAGATTTTTTTCCTCGCCATTCATACAAAACAGTAAGGTTTTGAATACGCGCTTCGGATCTTGACCAAGCGCCTGAGCTGCTTCTAAGCCATAACTGGCATGGCTAGGATCATGCTCATACTGATGAATGGTATGGGGGATTTTATTTTTCTTTGCAAGATTGATTGCGGGAGTCATGAATCGCGTGTCCTCATTTACTCACACTGCTGATGGGCAGAGAAAGCTCAGTTCCATATCGATATGGAAAAACAAAAAAGGCGGTGTTTTCACACCGCCGGTCAGTAAACGCAATTCAACTCGCTGAGTCAAACCTTAATTAACGATAAACAATCTCGCCTGATGGCGCGAAACGGTTGACATCAATTGGGCTGTTTGCTTCAAGGTAATCTTTCAGCACTTCTGCATCCACAAAACCTGTGTTAACGAAACTTGGGAGATCAGTGATTTTCGGATAACCATCCCCACCCGCCGCATTAAAGCTTGGTACGGTGAAGCGGTATGTTTCATCCAAACGCAATTGCTTACCACCGATCATCACGTTAGAAACCTTACCCTCAGCCACAGTCATTGAGATACCTGCAAACTGGGCATACGCACCAGAATCAACAGGTTTCGTTGCCACCACGTTTAGGTAATCCAATACTTCCTGACCATTCATATCCACATAAGTCAGAATGTTGCCAAATGGCTGAACTTTCAGCACATCTTTATAAGTAATATCGCCAGCTTGGATAGAGTCACGCACACCACCTGAGTTCATGATGGCGAAATCGGCTTTAGCACGTTGCATATGCGCCATCGCAATCATGCGACCTAAGTTGGTTTGTTCAAAACGCACTACGTTACGATCACCTTCCAACTTACCGTTACTTTGCGCAATCTTAATGTTGAGCTGCTCTTGACCTTTCTCTTGATAAGGGCGCAGGAAGTCGAGCATCGCCGCATCTTCTTTAATTTCAGAGGTTGCAAACACGCGCTTGCTTTCACCGTTTACTTCAACTTTTTTCTTCAAGTTAACTGGGATCAAGTTGTAGCTAACCATATTCAGCTCACCGTTACGGAATTCATAATCCGCACGGCCAACGTATTTACCCCACTCGTAGGCTTGAACAATGTAAGTACCATTTTGCATGTCTGGCTTACAAGCATCACCCGGCTCAAAATTCTTTTTCACCAGATTTGGGCCTTCCATACACACTGGCTCTTGTGAGTGACCACCCACAATCATATCCAGCTCACCTGCAGGTAGGAAACGTGCCAATGTCACATCACCGGGTGCATTCACACCATGCTCACCATTTTGGTAGTGCCCCATGTGTGTCACCGCGATGATCAGATCTGGCTTCTCATTTTTTTTCAGCTCAGCGATCACTTGCTTCGCTTCTTCTTTAGGATCACGAAAATCGATGCCACCGATGTATTCAGGGTTACCAATTTTTGCGGTGTCTTCGGTGGTTAAACCAATGACGGCAATCTTGATCCCTTGCTTATCGAAGATGTGGTACGGCTGAAACAGACGCTTACCCGTTGCTTTATCGTAAATATTGGCAGACAGCATTGGGAAATTCGCCCACTCTTTTTGCTTAAACAGCACTTCAAGCGGGTTATCAAACTCGTGGTTACCGAGCGCCATCGCATCATAGCCAATTTTGCTCATGCCTTTGAAATCTGGCTCTGCGTCTTGCAGGTCGGACTCTGGTACACCTGTATTGATATCGCCACCAGAGAGCAGAAGTACACTGCCACCTTGTGCTTCAATGTCAGCACGCAGTTGGTCAATCAATGTTTTGCGCGCTGCCATACCATATTCGCCATACTGGTTTTGCCAGAAACGGCCGTGATGGTCATTGGTGTGCAGAATTGTCAGCTTATAAGTTTTGTCTGCTTCCCACTGGTTAGCAGGTTGGGTTGCACAACCCGCCAGAGAGGCAATGATTGCTGCACTAAGTACGGATTTTAGAATGAGGCCTTGTTTCATTGTCATACCTTTGAACTGATGAAAACCACTGCTTTAAATGTTGTGATAAGCGCTCGAACGGCGCATACGCTTCTTCCCACATGCACGGCTTGAGGCATGGGTAAAACTTGATTTAGTTTAAAGTAACGAAATTGATGAGACAGCTTGATTTCATATTTATGTAGGATAGATCACCTAAAACTCCCCAATAAGATGTAACCAGCAGTGAGAGTTAAGAAGATTACCTGCGCCGATCACAGGCAAACGTTTTACTGAGAGAGGACGATACTCAACGATTGTGTGCACGCAAGCGTTTAACCTACAGAAAGCTTGGTTTACTTGAATGGGGCACAAGGATAGGCATAGGGATCAGATATGAAAAAGCCATCCGTAGATGGCTTTGAAATTCGGCGACAATTCAAATCTTATTGAATATCGATGTGCGCAAAACTTTTGATTAGATCATCCAGCGCTTTCATTTGTGCTAGGAATGGCTCTAGTTTATCCAGTGGCAGTGCTGATGGACCATCACACTTCGCTTTCTCTGGGTTCGGGTGCGCTTCAATAAACAGACCCGCAATACCCGTTGCCAAGCCCGCTTTCGCCAATTCAACGGTTTGTTGACGACGGCCGCCCGATGCTGCACCAGAAGGATCACGCATTTGCAGTGAGTGAGTCACATCAAAGATAATTGGGCTGCCGTTAGACGCTTGCTTCATCACGCCAAAACCAAGCATATCAACCACTAAGTTGTCATAACCGTGGCAAGAGCCGCGCTCACACAGAATCACTTTATCATTGCCACACTCAGCAAACTTCTCAACGATGTTGCCAACTTGACCTGGACTCATGAATTGCGGTTTTTTCACGTTGATCACAGCGCCGGTTTTCGCCATCGCTTCAACCAAATCGGTTTGGCGTGCCAAAAATGCTGGCAATTGAATCACATCAACCACATCCGCTACTGGCTGCGCTTGTTCAGCCGTATGAACGTCAGTAATGATTTTCACCCCGAAAGTCTGTTTCAGCTCTTGGAAGATCTTCATGCCTTCTTCCAAACCAGGACCACGATAAGAGTGAACAGAGCTACGGTTAGCTTTATCAAAAGAAGCTTTGAACACATAAGGAATGCCAAGCTTGTCAGTTACCTTCACGTAGTGCTCGCAAATTTGCATCGCTAGATCACGCGACTCTAACACGTTCATACCCGCAAACAGGGTAAACGGCTTATCGTTTGCTACCGGAATATCACCTACATGGACAATTTTGTGTTCCATCTTAATCTCTCTTGTTGGGTTAATGCAGAGTCACTTGAGTATCGTGACTGAGCGCATTGACTTGCGTTTTTAACAATTCAGCCGCCGGATCGTTCGGACATTGATCAATAAAATATTGATAGTCCGAAATGGCAATTTGGTGACACTCTAACTGCTGATAGATAAAGCCACGATCGCGTATTTCATAGGGATCATCAGGCACAAACGTTAGCGCCAAATCCGTACATCTTAGCGCCAGAGTATAACGTTCTTCACGCAGCAAGGCACTTTTGAGCAGTGCCAACCAGCGGCCAATAATGGTTGGATTATCCACCCACTGTAAATGTTGGGGTTTTAGCTTGGCAAGCGGCCCTTTATGGCCGACCAACCAAGCCTGCAAAGTGTGCAGAGAAACAATCTCACCATTGAATGGGTTGAGATAAATCGGTGTTTCATCCGGCCAATTAAGCGAAAGCAGAAATTGAGTGGGGAAACTAATGCCATTAAGCGGAAAGCCCAACTTACGACCAAAATAAAGCAGTAAAGATCCCAGACTGACCGGAATGCCTTTGCGTCGCTCTAAAACTTGATCCATGAAGGCATTACGTGAATCAAAATATGCTTCACGATCACCGCTAAAGCCCCACTCTTGGTAAAACAGGCGTAAAAAAGCATCGAAACGTGCTTTGTCATGGTGCTCATGCACCAGTGCCAGTTCCGCCTCTTCGAGCAGACGTGCCAACTCAATGTGAGCCCATTCTATCTGCGTATCTGGATTGATGGCTTTATTGAGCGCAAGCGCCCCCTCCACCAACTCCATCGCATCAAAATCTTCATCACACAAATTCAGCATGGTTGCTCCTAAGATTAACCAAACAGAATCGGCGCTTTAGTTACCGCAATTTTTCCAGCCATCGCGAGCCAGCCTAATGCGCCAAAAAACGCAAAGCTACGCAGCAGTTTGTTGCGGCCTAACTTCAGAGTAAAAAAGCCTAAAGCGATGTAAGCCAACACACAGGTGAATTTTTCTGTCATCCACGGCGCAGCGGCCGTAAAAGGGATGAAACCAGTGATAAAAATTAAACCAACACCGGAAAGCAGTAACAAAGTGTCATTCACATGCGGGAAAATTTTGAAAAATTTGCGCTCTAAATGTGCAGAGTTAATCATCATCAGCACATAGCGAATTGACAACATCATCGCGCTCACGCCGATGGTGAAAAGGTGAAAATGTTTTAAGCCTTCGTACATTATGATTCTCTTTCCGTTTGATATTGTCCCAATGTAACCCGGTCATTACCGGCATAATCTTGTTCGGTCGTCACGCTTTGGTAGCCTAAATCACGCAAAATCGTACGCACCGCTTCACCCTGATCGTAGCCATGCTCAAACAGCAACCAGCCCCCTTCAAGTAAAAAGTGAGGAGCATGCGTACTGATGTAGCGAATATCCGCCAAGCCGTTTTCTTCAGCAACCAGTGCACTTTTCGGCTCGAAACGAACATCACCCTGATTCAAATGAGGATCATTTTCCTCAATATAAGGTGGGTTGGAGACGATCAAAGCAAACTTCGTACCGCCAGCCAGCGGGCTGAACCAACTCCCCTGCAAAAATTGCGTATTGAGAATACTCAAGCGGGTAGCATTTTCCTGCGCCAATTCCGCGGCTTCAGGGCGTAAATCAATCCCTGTAACACGACGCAGTGGTAACTCCGAAGCCAAAGCCAACGCAATCGCCCCTGTTCCGGTACCAAGATCAAGGAGTTCACCTTCAATCAACGCCGCTTTCTCAAGCGCCAACTCAACCAAACGTTCGGTATCCGGACGCGGAATGAGAGTGGAAGGAGAGACTTTCAGCGGCAGCGACCAAAACTCACGCTCACCGAGGATGTAGGCAACAGGCTCCCCAGTTATGCGGCGAGCAAGTAATGCGTTTAGAGAAACCAAAGCTGACTCCTCAAGCGTTTTATCTGGCCAAGTCAGCAAATAGGAACGTGGCTTAGCCAGTACATGGCAAAGTAACACAGCGGCATCTAACGCTGGCGAATCACTGCCGCTTTGCTGCAGTTGCTCGGTTGCCACTTTTAATGCCGCTTCAATGGTGACTGACATGGATTAGTTTTGATCCGCCAGTGCCGCCAACTGATCCGCTTGATGCTCATGAATAACCGGTTCAATCAGTGATTGCATGTCGCCTTCCATCACTTCCGTCAGGCGGTACACCGTCAGGTTGATACGGTGATCGGACACACGACCTTGCGGGTAGTTGTAAGTACGAATACGGTCACTACGATCGCCCGAACCCAGAAGGTTACGACGAGTATCCGAAATTTCTGCGGCACGTTTTGACTCTTCAGCCTGTGCAATACGCGCGGCCAACACAGACATCGCTTTCGCTTTGTTCTTGTGCTGTGAACGCTCATCCTGACACTCAACAACAATGCCCGTTGGCAAGTGGGTAATACGGATTGCCGAATCTGTGGTATTAACGTGCTGACCACCCGCGCCTGATGAACGGAAGGTGTCAATTTTCAGATCGCTGGCTTTAATTTCCGGAATTTCCGCTTCTGGAATTTCAGGCATCACCGCAACCGTACAAGCAGAGGTATGGATGCGACCTTGCGCTTCCGTAGCCGGAACACGTTGCACGCGATGACCGCCAGATTCAAATTTCAGCGTACCGTAAGCACCATCACCGTTGACTTTGGCGATCATCTCTTTGTAACCGCCATGCTCAGCTTCGCTTGATGACATCACTTCGATGCGCCAACCTTTTTTCTCAGCAAAGCGGCTGTACATACGGAACAAATCACCGGCGAAAATACCCGCTTCGTCACCACCCGCACCGGCGCGGATTTCCAAGAAACAGTTGCGATCATCGTTCGGATCTTTTGGCAGCAAAAGGATTTGTAGCTCATCGGTTAAACGCTCAATCGCCTCTTTCGCCGCTTTGATTTCATCTTGCGCCATTTCACGCATTTCAGCGTCATCTTCCTGCGCCATCTCTTCAGCCGCAACCAGATCTTCTTTGGCTTGCTGATACGCTTGGAAACACTGAGTGATCTCTTCCAACTGCGAATACTCTTTGGACAGAGCACGGAATTTATTTTGATCACCAATAACTGCTGGATCGCCGAGGAGGTGTTGCACCTCTTCGTAGCGCTCAACAAGGGATTCAAGCTTGCTTAAAATCGACGCTTTCATAGTTTTCTTTAAACTCTAAGTTGAGATTTAGTTCAGGTCGTCAAGACCCAAACTTTGTCTGATCACGGCCAATTTAGCCGGTTCCCCTTGTTCCGCCGCTGTTTGCAGCGCTCGGGTTGGGGTGTGAATTAGTTTGTTGGTCAGCTTGTTGCTTAACTCGATAAGCAGTTTTTCAGGGTCACCGCCTGCAGCTAATGCTTGCAGACTCTTACTCAGCAGGTCTTCACGAGTTTCATTGGCCTGCTTGCGATAATCACGAATGCTATCCACCGCTTGCAATGAACGCATCCAACTCATAAAGGTTGCGCTTTCTTCACTGACAATTGCTTCCGCCTGAATCGCTTCCACTTTACGCTGCTCGATATTGCTATCGACGATCGACTGCAAATCATCCACCGAGTAGAGGTAAGCATCGTTGAGCTTACCGACTTGCGGCTCAATATCGCGCGGCACAGCGATATCCACCAACAACATCGGCTGATGGCGGCGCGCTTTTAGCGCGCTTTCGACCATGCCTTTACCTATAATGGGTAAGGGGCTGGCGGTAGAGCTGATCACAATATCCGCTTGCGCGAGATAATCTGGTATTTCATTAAGAGCGATCACTTCCGCTCCAAACTGCTCGGCAAGCCCTAAAGCTCGCTCACGCGTACGGTTAGCCACAATCATCCGCTTACAATGATGTCCAGCCAAATGTTTTGCTACCAATTCAATGGTTTCACCCGCACCAACCAGTAGCACAGTGGCATCCGCCAATGATTCAAAAATGTGTTTCGCTAAAGTACAGGCTGCATACGCTACCGATACCGCACTACCACCAATCTCAGTTTCGGTGCGTACTCGCTTGGCCACCGAAAAAGTTTTTTGGAACAGCTTTTCAGTCGCGGGATTGACGGCATGTTTTTCTCGCGCTTCCGCGTAAGCCTGTTTCACCTGCCCTAAAATCTGTGGTTCACCCAACACTAAGGAGTCCAAACCGCAAGCCACGCGCATCAGGTGGCGAATCGCCGCTTGTTCTTCGTGGACGTATAGGCTGGGTTTTAATTCATCCAAACTGACTTGGTGAAACTGAGCTAACCATTCGATGACTTTATTTTTGCTGGACGATCTCACATCACAGTAAATTTCGGTACGGTTGCACGTTGAAAGGATCACGCCTCCCTTAACGTGTGAACTGCTAGAAAGCTGATTCAGTGCCAAAGAGAGTTTCTCTGGACCAAAGGCTACTTTTTCCCGCAATTCTACCGACGCCGTA
Organism: Vibrio sp. RC586; assembly: GCF_000176715.1. Taxonomy (NCBI): domain Bacteria; kingdom Pseudomonadati; phylum Pseudomonadota; class Gammaproteobacteria; order Vibrionales; family Vibrionaceae; genus Vibrio; species Vibrio sp. RC586. Next base: position 656,323 of record NZ_ADBD01000013.1, read on the forward strand.
TTGTGATTGATTCCAATAGCAAGCAAAGACATCTATAGAGGATTCTCAGATATGGTGGTGAACTAGAGGCCGAATTTTACTTGATGCCCTCTTTGATTGAAAGGGCAGACCGGATTTGTTTTCCTGAGTTCGTGAGATCAATGATATAGTTAACCCGTTTTCGTTCTCGCTTTGGATAAAAAACGCACTATGAACTCTCTCGTACGTCGCCTGCTCCCTGGAGTGGCGAGTCTGTTTCTCTTAGCAGGTTGTGCCACGACACCTCCCCAGCCGATCAACGTTCAGTGGCAATCTCATCAGCTCGTATTACAACAAATTCAAGCCTATCAACTCACGGGCAAACTCGGTTATATCGCGCCTAATCAGCGTCAATCGTTCAATTTTCAATGGCAAAAAAGCCCGCAGCAACTCTCGCTTCGCTTAAGCAATTTCCTCGGCCAAACCGTTCTCAACCTACAAGTCGATGAGCAGGGCGCGCAGGTCGATACTTATGATGACCAAATTTATCGCGACCAAGATGCGCAAAGCTTGATTCGCAATTTAACTGGGCTGGATATCCCCGTAGAACAACTTGAAGATTGGATTTTAGGCTTACCCACCCAAGCCAGTCATTATGAGTTAAACGAACAAAACACCCTCGCCTCTCTCACCAAACTGGCGTCAACAGCAGAGTGGCAAGTGGAGTATCAGCGTTACCAAGCCATTGAGTGGCAAAATCAGCTCATTCCGTTGCCAGATAAACTCAAACTCCAACAAAATAAAACCTCGATTCAACTGGTCATTTCACAATGGACGCTGCTCCCATGATCTCTGGTACTACCGTGTGGCCCTCACCAGCCAAGCTTAATCTGTTTCTATACATTACCAGTCGCCGCCCCAATGGCTACCACGATCTGCAAACCTTGTTTCAGTTTCTCGATCACGGTGATGAGTTGACCATTACCGCCAACAACAGCGGCAACATCACCCTCTCTCCCGCTCTAGCCGATGTCGCGTTAGAAGATAACCTAATTTACAAAGCCGCGATGGCACTCAAAAACGCGAGCCAATCACCACTCGGCGCGGACATCAAACTGCACAAAACTTTGCCAATGGGGGGCGGAATTGGTGGAGGGTCATCCAATGCGGCCACCACTTTAGTGGCACTCAATTACTTATGGCAGACTGGGCTTAACGATGATCAACTGACCGACATTGGGTTGGCACTCGGAGCGGATGTCCCAGTCTTTACCCGTGGCTTTGCCGCCTTTGCTGAAGGTGTTGGCGAAGAATTATCCGCGGTAGAACCCGAGGAAAAATGGTATTTAGTGGTGCGCCCCGCAGTCAGCATCGCGACAAAAGATATTTTTACTCATCCTGACCTAGTGAGAAATACGCCGAAGCGTGATCTGGCAAGCCTTCTTGCCACTCCCTACGAAAACGATTGCGAAAAAATTGTCCGATCACTGTACCCCGAGGTTGATCAGCAACTTTCATGGCTGCTACAATACGCGCCGTCAAGATTGACCGGGACGGGATCTTGCGTTTTTGCTGAGTTTTCGAGCAGGAAAGATGCACAGGCAGTCTTTGCTCAATTATCTGACAACGTCTTAGCGTTTGTAGCCCAAGGCCGCAATGTTTCACCGCTCAGAAAGACGTTGGCTGACTATCAATCAGCCAAAATCCGACCTTACTAAAAACTGGACGCAACCCTGAGGTTTCCACCGTGCCTGATATGAAGCTATTTGCTGGTAACGCAATACCCGAACTAGCCCAACGTATTGCTGATCGCCTGTACATTTCCCTTGGTGATGCTACTGTTTCTCGTTTCTCTGATGGTGAAGTAGCAGTACAAATCAATGAAAATGTCCGTGGTAGCGATGTATTTATCATTCAATCCACCTGTGCCCCGACCAATGACAACCTGATGGAACTGGTGGTTATGATTGACGCAATGCGCCGTGCTTCTGCAGGCCGTATTACGGCAGTTATCCCTTACTTTGGTTATGCCCGCCAAGACCGCCGTGTGCGTTCGGCTCGTGTGCCAATCACTGCAAAAGTTGTTGCAGATTTCCTTTCTAACGTTGGCGTTGACCGCGTTCTGACTATCGACCTCCACGCAGAGCAAATCCAAGGCTTCTTCGATGTTCCAGTAGACAACATTTTCGGTACACCTGTACTGCTGGAAGATATGAAAGCGCGTAACTTGGAAGACCCTGTTGTAGTATCTCCAGATCTCGGTGGTGTGGTTCGTGCTCGTGCAACGGCGAAAGCACTAGGTGATATTGATATCGCGATCGTTGACAAACGTCGTCCACGTGCCAACGTTTCAGAAGTCATGAACCTGATCGGTGATGTTGAAGGCCGCGACTGTGTGATTGTCGATGATATGATCGACACCGGTGGCACACTGTGTAAAGCTGCTGAAGCATTGAAAGAACGTGGTGCGAAACGCGTATTTGCTTACGCAACGCACGCGGTGTTCTCTGGCAATGCAGCGAAAAACATCAAAAATTCTGTGTTGGATCAAGTGATTGTGACTGACTCTATCACCCTATCGAAAGAGATGGCGGCGACAGGAAAAGTGACTCAATTGACTCTATCAAGCATGCTGGCTGAAGCGATTCGTCGTATCAGCAACGAAGAGTCTATCTCTGCGATGTTTAACTAATCATTGAATAACCTAACCTATCTGCCTGTCAGATAAGTTGGAGCATCGATGATGCGAAAGCGTTTCATCCTTGATGAAGCGCTTTTTTATTGCCTTTTGTGTGACTCGCACCTCGCGGCGGATGTGTGCTATCATACCGCGCTTTTGAGTTTCCGAAGAGATATTCGCCTTGAGTCAACCAATCAAACTCCTTGTCGGACTGGCTAATCCAGGACCTGAATACGCGAAAACACGCCATAACGCAGGTGCTTGGGTTGTCGAAGAATTAGCCCGTATTCACAACGTTACGCTAAAAAATGAGCCCAAATTTTTTGGTCTTACCGGACGAATGTTGATCAATGGTCAAGAATTACGGGTATTAGTCCCAACCACTTTCATGAACCTCTCAGGCAAAGCCATTGCCGCTCTGGCCAACTTTTACCAGATTAAGCCAGAAGAGATCATGGTGGCACACGATGAACTAGACTTACCTCCCGGTATTGCGAAGTTCAAGCAAGGAGGCGGTCATGGTGGACATAACGGGCTCAAAGACACCATAAGCAAATTAGGCAACAACAAAGAATTCTATCGTCTACGGCTTGGTATCGGCCATCCGGGACACAAAGATAATGTAGCCGGTTATGTGCTAGGCAAAGCTCCCACTAAAGAGCAAGAATGCCTTGATGCCGCAGTGGATGAATCCGTTCGCTGCCTTGAGATCCTCATGAAGGATGGCCTCACCAAAGCACAAAATCGTTTACACACTTTCAAAGCTGAATAAGGTTACAGTCATGGGTTTTAAATGTGGCATCGTCGGTTTGCCAAACGTAGGTAAATCAACTCTTTTTAATGCACTGACCAAAGCGGGCATCGAAGCAGCTAACTTCCCGTTTTGTACAATTGAGCCAAACACAGGCGTGGTTCCAGTGCCAGATCCGCGTATGGATGCCTTAGCCGCAATCGTAAAACCAGAGCGTATTCTGCCAACCACCATGGAGTTTGTGGATATCGCAGGTCTGGTTGCAGGCGCTTCAAAAGGTGAAGGTCTCGGTAACAAATTCCTCGCCAACATCCGTGAAACCGATGCAATTGGCCACGTTGTACGCTGCTTTGAAAATGAAAACATCGTTCACGTTGCAGGTAAAGTTTCACCGCTGGAAGACATCGAAGTCATCAACCTTGAACTGGCGCTATCGGATCTTGATAGCTGCGAGCGTGCGATTTTGCGTCAAAGCAAACGCGCGAAAGGTGGCGATAAAGAAGCGAAATTTGAGCTGACTGTACTGGAAAAACTGCAACCAGTATTAAGCGAAGGCCAATCCGCGCGTTCTGTTAAGCTGACGAAAGAAGAACTCTTGGCCGTCGGTTACTTGAACCTGCTGACACTCAAACCAACCATGTACATTGCTAACGTAAATGAAGATGGTTTTGAGAACAACCCATATCTGGATGCCGTAGTTGAGTTTGCCGCACAAGAAAATGCCTCTGTTGTTGCCGTTTGTGCTGCGATCGAGGCAGAACTTTCTGAACTGGAAGAAGAAGAACGTGATGAGTTCTTAGCCGATCTGGGCATTGAAGAACCAGGACTAAACCGAGTAATCCGCTCTGGTTACGATCTGCTGAACCTGCAAACTTACTTCACCGCTGGCGTGAAAGAAGTGCGAGCATGGACGATCCCTGTCGGTGCTACAGCACCACAGGCGGCAGGCAAGATCCACACTGACTTTGAACGTGGTTTTATCCGTGCAGAAGTGATCGGCTACGATGACTACATCCAATTTAACGGTGAGTCAGGTGCGAAAGATGCCGGTAAATGGCGTTTGGAAGGTAAAGACTACATCGTTAAAGATGGCGATGTGATCCACTTCCGCTTCAACGTTTAAAACTCGCTTCATTGCAAACCAAAAGCCAACCAAAGTGTTGGCTTTTGGTGTTTATGGACATCTAAAAAATGATCTTTGTTATCCTCAAAGCGTAATGAATTTGTTGTTTTGGTAATGGTTTTTGATCATAAACACGCCTCTTTGTTTAAAAAAAACTCGAACGGTTGGTTTCAAAGAATTTATTCAAAAAAACTGTTGACGCTCCTAACCCATATCCGCATAATGCGCTCCGTTCTCAGCGATAAGGCAAAACGCCTCGGCAGAGAAACAAATTTGGCTACGTAGCTCAGTTGGTTAGAGCACATCACTCATAATGATGGGGTCACAGGTTCGAATCCCGTCGTAGCCACCAAACTTATACAATTTGATGCTTTTGAACACGCGGTGGTGGCGGAATTGGTAGACGCGCTAGCTTCAGGTGTTAGTGTCCTTCGGACGTGAGGGTTCAAGTCCCTCCTTCCGCACCAAAAGTATCAGGTTGTTAAAAATTTGCGGAAGTGGCGAAATTGGTAGACGCACCAGATTTAGGTTCTGGCGCCGCAAGGTGTAAGAGTTCAAGTCTCTTCTTCCGCACCATTATTTGATGATATTAATCATCACTGCAGGTCTATCGCCAAGCGGTAAGGCAACGGGTTTTGATCCCGTCATCCCATGGTTCGAATCCATGTAGACCTGCCATTTTCTTAACTTTCAACACGGTAAAAACCATTGGAAGTCAGAGCGAGATTGTATTATAGTCTCTCGCTCGAAAAGATGGCTACGTAGCTCAGCTGGTTAGAGCACATCACTCATAATGATGGGGTCACAGGTTCAAATCCCGTCGTAGCCACCATAATACAATTTGATGCATTTAACGCGGTGGTGGCGGAATTGGTAGACGCGCTAGCTTCAGGTGTTAGTGTCCTTCGGACGTGAGGGTTCAAGTCCCTCCTTCCGCACCAAATGTATCGAATTCTGCAGGTCTATCGCCAAGCGGTAAGGCAACGGGTTTTGATCCCGTCATCCCCTGGTTCGAATCCAGGTAGACCTGCCACTATTTCGATGAGTCGAGCAATCGGGTTATCACAAAAATTTGCGGAAGTGGCGAAATTGGTAGACGCACCAGATTTAGGTTCTGGCGCCGCAAGGTGTAAGAGTTCAAGTCTCTTCTTCCGCACCATTATTTGATGATATTAATCATCACTGCAGGTCTATCGCCAAGCGGTAAGGCAACGGGTTTTGATCCCGTCATCCCCTGGTTCGAATCCAGGTAGACCTGCCATTATATCGATGAGTTGAGCATTCAAATCATCAAACAATTTGCGGAAGTGGCGAAATTGGTAGACGCACCAGATTTAGGTTCTGGCGCCGCAAGGTGTAAGAGTTCAAGTCTCTTCTTCCGCACCATATTAAATCTGAAAAGATTTAGAGTGGCTACGTAGCTCAGTTGGTTAGAGCACATCACTCATAATGATGGGGTCACAGGTTCGAATCCCGTCGTAGCCACCATATTACAATTTGATGCATTTAACGCGGTGGTGGCGGAATTGGTAGACGCGCTAGCTTCAGGTGTTAGTGTCCTTCGGACGTGAGGGTTCAAGTCCCTCCTTCCGCACCAAATGTATCGAATTCTGCAGGTCTATCGCCAAGCGGTAAGGCAACGGGTTTTGATCCCGTCATCCCCTGGTTCGAATCCAGGTAGACCTGCCACTATTTCGATGATTCGAGCAATCGGGTTATCACAAAAATTTGCGGAAGTGGCGAAATTGGTAGACGCACCAGATTTAGGTTCTGGCGCCGCAAGGTGTAAGAGTTCAAGTCTCTTCTTCCGCACCATTATTGAAAGCAACGACGATCGTTGTGCAGAATACTGCAGGTCTGTCGCCAAGCGGTAAGGCAACGGGTTTTGATCCCGTCATACCCAGGTTCGAATCCTGGCAGACCTGCCATTATATCGATGATTTGAGAAATCAAATTATCACTACAATTTGCGGAAGTGGCGAAATTGGTAGACGCACCAGATTTAGGTTCTGGCGCCGCAAGGTGTAAGAGTTCAAGTCTCTTCTTCCGCACCATATAAACAAAACCTAGCTTCGGCTAGGTTTTGTTTTTTCTGTATATTCTCTTTCAAAATATTCAAAAAGTTGGATTATGCCGTAAGTTAGTGGCAAAGACGGCCTATCAATAGAGTGACCCTCTTCCTGGCTCCAATTATGCTTCGCAGTGCTCATCATATTATTATTGTTCACGACCAATCCTTTGACACCCTATATTTATCTTCGTCACGACTTTTCAGTGTCATACAGAGAGCTTTCGTATCGTATTTTGGCCAATAAAAAACCCAGCTGCAGCTGGGTTTTTTCCTATCAACTCGAACTAGCCTAATAGAGCTAGTGCTGAGTTGGGTGCCTGCTTGGCTTGTGCGAGAACAGAACTTGATGCTTGAGAAAGGATCTGCGCTTTGGTCAGTGCAGTCGTTTCTTTGGCAAAGTCTGTATCTTTGATTCGGCTCTTAGACGCATTCACGTTTTCGTTAATGTTATCTAAGTTGTTGATAGCATGGTTGAATCGGTTTTGGAACGCACCGAGTTCAGCACGATGACTATCCACGTATTTCAATGCTGCATCGACAATCGCCACACTTTCTTGTGCACCGCCGACCGTGGTCACATCCAAGGTATCTACCGTGACGTCTTTCGCCGCGCCAATACCTAACTCACCAGCCAGTGAGCCCCCGAAGGTTGCCGCACCATCGACTTTGTTGTTGTCGGTGAAAAGCTGCAATTTACCTTCTTCGCTCACAGAGGCTTTCACCATGTCAGTTTGACCGTTGATGTAAGTCGCCAGCTCTTCGATGTCATCCCCTTCTTTCGCATTGATTGAAATGGTCACATCGCCTTCGCGTTTGTCTTTCAGTGTGATCGTCAGGTCATTTTTACCTGCTTCCACACCCCAGTTTTTATCTTTGCCATTCGCCGCTTGATAAGTTTTACCACCCATCAAAACGTTATCACTGCGCATGTCTTTGATATTGAGCATAACCGCTTCACCGTTATCCGCACCAATCTGGAAGGATTTGGTTGCGAAGGTGCCGTTGAGCAGCTTGTTACCACCGAAAGAAGTGGTTTCAGCCACACGATTAAGCTCATCATTCAACGCAGTGATTTCTTCTTGAATCGCAATACGGTCGGCTTTTGAGTTCGAACCGTTAGAGGATTGCAAGGAAAGATCACGCATACGTTGCAGGATGTTGGTGGTCTCTTTCATTGCCCCTTCCGCTGTTTGCGCCATCGAAATACCATCGTTGGCGTTACGAACGGCTACGCCTAAACCTCGGCTTTGCACGTTCAAGCGGTTAGAGATTTGCAGACCTGCCGCATCATCTTTTGCGCTGTTAATTTTATATCCTGAAGATAAACGTTCCATCGACGATTGTTGTGCGTTTGTTGCGCTCGTCAAGTACCGTTGTGCTGTCATCGCTGACACGTTGGTGTTTACATTCACCGCCATAGTGGTATCTCCTATTGATTTTCCGACGTGCGGAATTCCCAAAAACGGTTTCCGACGTCTCGGAAAACCAAGCAGTTCTCTCAAAGTTACTTCTATTAGCGACTCGGCTGATGAATCCTTTAGCAAAAAGATGTTTTTTTGTTCTAAACCTAATGAAATCTATGCATCTTGAGAGGTAGCACACAAGTTGTATAAATATCAGGGAGATCCGCTTAAGTTTTATGCTTGATGGTCGGTATGAAAAATCAGGTAATCTATACGCATGAAGCACCGTATTACCTAAGTGATTTGGCGTTACAGATGGGCGACAAGTGGATTCATACCCATGCAGATAGGCTGTCTGTGTGGTTGGGATAAACGAGCGTAGCTAACACGACTAAAGCGTCAAGTAGCCAGTGGATAAATGCAGGATTTAAAGTAGGAGACGAGGAATCGCTGATACAAATACAGAAAAAGAAAAGCCCCTTTTCCTTTGAGAGAACCGGGGCTAGTTGGTGGTAGCCATCGCCAATGTGGAGATCAAGAGAAATGAACACATTTCGGCTTACCATTAGGGCGCATGATTATGTTTGCCTAGTTGAGCAGTTTGAGTGAGAGAGCTCACCTAACATCCCACAATCATACCTTGCCAAAGTTCCTTCATTACATACCCACGTCTGAGCTCATTAATGAAGGCACCTAGAACTACTGCAATAACGAGATTGCAGAGTTTGGCAATTGTTTTGCTTGGGCAAGAATCGAGGTTCCAGCCTGTTGCAGAATCTGAGATTTGGTAAGTTGCGTTGTTTCCTTCGCAAAATCCGTATCTTTAATCCGACTTTTCGATGCTTCCACGTTCTCCTGAATGTTCGACAGGTTACTGATGCTGTGGCTGAGTCGGTTCTGTTTCGCACCGAGGTCTGCTCGTTGCGAATCCACGTATTTCAATGCGGCATCGATGATACCCACGGCGTTTTGTGAACCACCGACACTAGTGATATCAATGTCTTGTACTGTGGTTTTCACACCAGGGCCACCATTAAGACCAAGTTCAGTTGCCAAGCCACCAGAAATATTGAAGTCACCTTGAACATTCGGCTCAGAAACAAAAATCTGCAGTTTGCCATCTTGATCCACCGATGCTTTGAACAAATCGGTTTGACCATTAATGTAAGTGGCTAATTCTTCGATGTCATCGCCATCTTTGGCCATGATGTCGAGCACCACCGCTTCACCATCTTTCTTGGTGAATTCAAACTTCAGATCACGAGCAGTTGGCGGAACGCCCCACTCTTTGGTCTTCGCTTGCTCAGAGACAAAAGACTGGCCCCCCATGCGGAAATCGTCCGCACGAACGCTAGTAAGTCCCATGATGATCGCTTCACCCGAGCTTGAACCAATCTGGAACGACGCTTCACCAAACGAACCGTTGAGTAGCTTACGACCACCAAAAGATGTGGTTTCAGCGATACGGTTCAGTTCATCTTGCAGTGCAACCGACTCTTCGTTCAGTGCCTGACGCTCTGACGCCGAGTTGGTGCCGTTCGCCGATTGCAGGGCGAGGTCACGCATACGCTGCAAAATACTGGTCGATTCGTTCATCGCGCCTTCTGCGGTTTGAGCAATCGAAATACCATCGTTGGCGTTACGCATTGCCACATCCAAGCCGCGTGATTGCGCCGTCAAACGGTTCGAAATCTGCAGGCCTGCCGCGTCATCTTTTGCACTGTTAATGCGGTTACCGGATGACAGGCGTTCCATAGAGGTATTAAGCTCCCCAGTTGCCTTAGTCAGGTAACGTTGTGCGGTCATCGCCGACACGTTGGTATTTACGTTAATGGTCATAGTTTGCTCTCCTATCGAGTTCGCAAGCTCATTTGCGAAGCGGTCAGCTTTGGTCTCTTTTGGAAGCACTGACCGTAAATAACTTGCCAAATCGGCCCTAAGGCGGATTTAAAAACCGGTTACAACAACTCTGATGTATACCATTCAATTAGTGTGCCAACTTTACATCCCGTGGCATTTACCGCAATACATCAATATTTTTCAATAAGTTATACAATCCAACTTATTCAATCAGCCACACTAGGTTGCCGATTGGTGCCAGTGGCAATACTTTTTGCCGCCGACTTGCCGCTTAGTTGCCCTGTACAACTTTTCACCAAGGCTTAACGCTACATTTGCAACTTTCGCGCCACTTTTTAACTCAACTCACTTCGCTCATATGGCTTAGGCACATAAGGCAATGAAGGTTAGATGTAGTTAAACAGTGTGAGATCTTTGGTCTTCCCAAAAGCTTTTTGAGAGGCTTCGAGCGCTCGTGAGTTCTCGTTGAACTCAATCACTGCATCGGCGTAATCCAAGTCTTCAAAGGTACTCTTGGATTTCGCGAGGCTGATTTTAAAATCTTCGTGCTGCTCTTCTTGAATGTCGAGCGTATTCAAACGCGCACCGATATCCGTTCTCGTTTTATTGAGATGAATAAAAGCGGTATGAAATTCTTCCACGATCTGATGCAGCTTGGCGGTATTGGATGCATCCGAAACCGAACCTTCGGCATAACGGATCGCATCACGGAACGTATCAAACACGCTATAGGTATCGCGCGGTGTAAGATCTATCGCATCACCTTTGGTGATCTGTCCTTTCACCTGTATGTTGAGTTCTGCAAACTGAATACCGGTTTTCGGATCAAACTCCCCCGATTGCACTACGCTGCCATTGCGCTCCAACTGATAACCATTTTTTCCATCTGGCATATCCACAAAAGTGACACGATAAGCCGATGTATCATCAGGATTGAGATTCACAGCACGTTCCAATAAAAGCTCTGAACCTTCTTGTAACGTATAGTTAGGTTCATAGCTTCCAAATGGGTTGGGGATCTCCATAAACACTTTACTGCCTGGATTATTAAATGGAATTTCCAAGCTGTTGGAGATCTTCATTTTGCGCTGATAGTCATCACCGGCGTAACTCACATTGCCTTGGTTATCACGGAAAAATGGCTGATTCTTGGGCTTTGTACCGGCAAAAATATAGTTGCCGGACTCATCCTGTACGTTAGCAAGGTTGAGGAAGTTGCTCGCCATTTCCTGCAATACACGTGCACGTGCCACCCGATCTTCTGGTGATAACGAACCGTTGATCATCTCCATCACCGTCCGCTTCGCGGAGTCTGAAAACTCTTCTGTATTGGAGATGATGACTTCTTGATGCTCTAAACGGTTACGCACCAACACAATGGCATCGAGATACTGGCGTAGTTGCTCTTCTTGTTGCCCGACGTTTTGGATATAGTGCGTTGCCAATGGGTTATCACTGGCTGAAAGCAGCTTTTTACCAGATGCCAATTGCGCCTGGTTATTAAAGACTTTCGATTCCTGACGACGAATGTCGTTCTGAACCGCTTGATAATTGTGAAAGCTGGAGATTCGGTTCAACATTTACCCTTCTCCCTACCGCAACGCCAAAATGGTATTAAAGGTGTCATTCGAAGCCTGAATGATCCGCGATGACGCCATATACGCTTGCTGAAATTTCATCATATTGGCGGCTTCCTCATCCAAGTTAACTCCAGAGATGGAAGCGATGCGCGACTGCGCTGCCTCTTTTTCCAAACGCGACACATCGGTTAAGCGTGTCATGGTCGCCATCTTCAACCCAACATCCGTATTGAGGTTGTGATACAAATCGATGATGGTCGACTCTTTGTCGTTCATTTTCTTATCAGTTTGGATGTTGATCATTTTGCGCAGGTTGCCATTATCCCCCTCAGAAGGGACAAGGTTTGCCGTGAATTTATCATTTGGCAATGCGCCTTCGGTTAACTCAAAGGTGGTACCTAAAACAGTGACGGGTCCTGTGGGTGGATAAGGTTGAGGCTGCATCAGAATGTTGCCTTTGGTATCCGTCACCGCAAATTGATCTCCAGTCGGTGAAACGTGCACTTCAAACTCACGCACATCCCCCGCTTGAAGAATTTTGAATTGCGCTTTGCCTTGAGCAAACGTGGTGGAAGCCTCAAAACTCTGTGCGGCAATTTTTGTCGCATCTTCCGTGGCTAAACGGATTGCCGCCGCGCCGCTGCGAGTTGGGCGCACTAAAACACGCTCTCCCACCTGTGGAGGGTTGCGCACTTCAATCCGTAATCCATCGATATAAACGTTACCTTTGACAACAGGCAACACGGTTTGTTGACCAGAAGGCTGAGTGACCACATATTCGCTGCCGTTGTATTGCATGGAATATTCGCCACCTTTCAATTGACTGACATCGTCAATGAATACCGCCATATCTGCTTTGGAATTACTGTTAGTCACAACACGTGAACGTGCAATAACGTCCATATTGACATCGGTAAACAGAGGCCCACCAACGTTACCACGCAGATCCAAGCCTTGTGACTGTAAGGTATTCACTTCATGAGAAAATGAGAGCGCTAAACGACCAACCTCATCCATCAGATAAGGGATATGTTTATCACGCATGTCCAGAATCGCTTCCATCTTGCCACCAATATCACGTGCAGAGATGGCTTTGATTGCTTTGCCCTCAACCATTGCAAGGCGGTGCTGTTGAGTATCTGGATAACCATCAATGATTTTAAGCTGACTTGCTTCCGTACCCGAAACTAAGGTGTGTCCGTTACCAATATGGATGTTAAAGCCTTCACCATTCTTTCTTTGTGTGACGGTGACTTTGGTGTATTGAGAAAGCTCAGCCACCAGCTTTTCATGTTTATCCATCAAATCGTTATGTGGACCAGGAACACGCATCATTAGGCGTTGTAAGTCACGAATCTCCAAGGCAAGTTGGTTGATTCGCTCTACACCAAGATCTAACCCTTTGTTAGCAATATCTTTTTGTTGACGCACAGTTTCGTGGAAGTCATTAAGGTTTTGTGAAATCAGCTTAGCCTTTTCCAGCACCACTTTACGGGCACCAAGATCGTTTGGTGAATCGGCCAAACTTTTTACAGAATCAAACCATTCGTTGAGATTCTCGGGGATTTTTTTCGAGGCCACAGAAGAGAGTAACTTAGACAACATGTCCAAGTTTTCTTCCGTATCCCGTTTGAAAGAGTAATCGGTAGAGGCAATGTTTAGCTCTTTAACGGCAAACTGATCCCATGAGCGGCGAACATTTTCCACATGCACACCCATGCCATAGGTTTCACCGCCATATTGGCGGGGCATATTGGTCCCTTGGATCACAGACTGACGGCTGTAACCCTCTGTATTAACATTAGAAATGTTATGACCTGTGGTATTGAGTTGTCTCTGAGCCGTCAGTACGCTTTGCGTACCCACATTCAGAAGATCAGACGCCATACTGCCCCCGAAAACCGATATTAATCAGTAAAAAACACTGAATCTATACGGTATTTGCAATATGTATGCCATGTTGATTTTTTAGGTTTTAATCTAATAAAAATAGAGAGTTAAGTTTGACTGCGTTCAATACGCTTGCGTGATAGAGCGGAGAAAAGAGTACCGCCGGAGAGACTCCGGCGGGCAATTAAATTTACAGTAGATTCATTTGATCAATTTGTGCTTTCACACGCAATACCTTATCCGCATATTGAGGATCGGTTGCGTAACCCGCACGATGAATTCCGTGAATAAAGCGTTCACTATTTCCGCCATGGTTCAACGCGTTGGTATAACGCGGATTGTTCTCAATGAAACGGACGTAGTCGTTAAAGCTTTCGTCTAAGCTACCGTAAGAACGGAATGCCGCTTTCTCCATCACTGGCACATTGTTGTGATATTCCAGAGTTTGCGTAGCGACCTTCTCACCTTGCCAACTGCGATCGGCTTTGATGTTAAATAGGTTATTGCTATTACCGTAGGCATTTTTGACCATTTTCTGCCCCCAGCCCGTTTCCAAAGCCGCTTGAGCAATCAATAAAGAAGAATCAATCCCCAACATGCGCGCAGCTTTATCCGCGTACGGTTTTAGCTTGGTGACAAATGACTGGCGAGAATCAAACTGGGCTGATTGCACCGTTTGCGTTTTTCGTAACGGATAAACTGCCGCCACCAAATCTTCATTACTGCGCTCACTGGCTGTTTTGCGGGCATGTTCCACTCGGCGCATCGCCTCTTGGAAACCATCCTCGCCTTTTTTGTCTGCCGGAGTTTGTCCGGTTGAAAGTTGGGCAACAATCATGTCTGCTAAGCCAAGTGAACCCGATGAGCTAAATTCACTCGCCATCTGTTCATCGAGCATTTGTCGATAGGTATCTTCCGTCTGGCTTCCGAACATGTCTGATTTAAAATCACTGTTCGCATCACGCATGGATTTAAGCATCATAGAGGTGAAGATCGATTCAAACTGGCGAGCGGCAGCAGTTAATGCCGCTTGCTCAGAACCCTCATCACCATTAATCGCCTTTTGGCGCAGCTTGTCGAGACCAGCAATATCTTGGATAAAGCCAATATCATTGGAATTATTAATCATGGCTGACTCCTTAAATAATGATCAGTTGGCCTTCAATGGCGCCCGCTTGTTTCAATGCTTGCAGAATCGCCATTAAATCGGAAGGTGCTGCACCCACTTCATTCACTGCACGCACCAGTTCATCCAAAGTGACACCAGGCTCGAGCTTAAACATTTTGCCTTGTTTCTCGGTCACTTCGATACTGGAGTTTGGCGTTACTACAGTTTGCCCACCTGCCAATGCATTCGGCTGGCTAACATTGAGATTCTCTTTGATAGCCACTGTCATACCACCGTGGGTAACTGCCGCGGGTTTAAGGCGTACGTTTTGCCCAACAACTATGGTGCCAGTGCGTGAGTTTACGATGATTTTTGCCGCACTTTCAGCTGTATTGAATTCTAAGTTTTCAATGGCAGACAAGAAGGCCACTCGCTGACTCAAATCACGTGGAGCACGTACTTTGATTGAAGCGGCATCCACCGCGGAAGCCATTTGTGGCCCTAAAAACTGGTTCACTGCATCAGCCAAACGCTGCGCGGTGGTGAAGTCGGATTCAAATAAGTTAAAAGTGATGTAATCGCCACGGCCAAATGGATTCGGCACTTCACGCTCAACAATCGCACCACTGGAAATCATGCCAACAGTTGGGTTGTTACCGACAATTTTTGACCCATCCGCACCGGTTGCACTAAAACCACTCACCACTAAGTTACCTTGTGCCACGGCATAAACTTCCCCATCCAGACCTTTCAGGAAGGTTTGCATCAAAGTGCCACCGCGTAAACTTTTTGCCGAGCCGATTGAAGAAACTGTGATATCGATGGTTTGACCTTGCTTAGAAAATGCCGGTAGATCAGCAGTCACAATCACAGCGGCAACGTTTTTGGTCTTTGGCTTAGTGCCAGGAGGCAATTGAATGCCGAAGTTTTGCAGCATCGCGTTAAAGCTTTGATCAGTAAAGGGCGTTGATTCCCCAGTCCCCGGCAAACCGGTCACTAAGCCGTATCCCACCAATTGGTTACTGCGCACACCGGCAACCTGCGCGACATCCTTGATCCGTGCCGCCTGCGCACTGGAGGCCAACAACATCATCAATAAAATCGTGAATTTTCTCATGGTGGATTTACCTTACTCTCTAAAACAACAATGAGGCCAAAGGGCCTCACCGTTCACTATGCTGTCAAAAAACTAGCCCAGCGGATCGACTTATAAAGAGACATTAAAAAATCGTGCCAAGAATCCTGGTTCTTGCATATCTTGATTGGTTCCCGTACCTGAATATTGAATTCGTGCGTTGGAAATACGGTTAGAAGCAATCGTGTTATCGAAGTCAATGTCATCAGGGCGAATCGTTCCACTTAAGCGGATGTACTCATCCCCCGTATTTAAAGTGAGCCATTTTTCCCCACGGATCACTAAGTTACCGTTAGCCAATACCTCAATGACTTCCACCGTAATCGAGCCTGACATACTGTTGCTTTGGTTCGCAGCGGCGCTGCCGGTAAATTTATTATCGTTTTTGAGGGCGTAGGAAAAATTGTAGTCTCCCACAGTCAAATCTTTGCCACCTACGGCGAGAGGATCCATCTTCGAATCATTTTTCTTTTTCAGATCCGCATCCGCACTTTTTGCCGCTTTCGTGCTCTCATTTAAGGTAACGGTGATAATGTCACCAATGCCACGTGGCTTAGAATCATCATACAAATTGTTATTGTTGGCCAAATTAAACAGAGAACCTGTTTCAGCCGCATAGTGCTCTGGTTTCGCTTTCGGGTAAATCGGCGCCCACGCTGGGTCATCCGCCACAGGATCGGTTCGATTACGCAGTGCATCGGTTAAGCCCGAGTTGCTCTCTGATTTATCACCTTCCACTGCATCAACCGTTGTTGTGCCTTGAATGGTCTCTGCAGACTCAATAGGAGGCTGCACTAAGCTACAACCAGAGAGCAGAATGAGTAAACCCGAAGTCAGTAGACGTTTCATAGCGGCCATCTCTTAATTAGCAATTACAGTTGCTGATTCACAAAGCTCAGCATCTTATCAACGGCAGAGATCACCTTGGAGTTCATCTCATACACGCGCTGTGCTTCAATCATGTTCACTAGCTCTTCCGTTACATTCACGTTAGAGGTTTCGAGCATGGATTGGCGAACATCACCTAAACCATCTAAGCCGGGTACCCCTTCTTGTGGTTCACCACTAGCCCCTGTCGGCAGGTAGAGGTTTTGGCCAATCGGCTCTAAGCCTCCTGGGTTAATGAAGTCAACGGTTGTGATTTGCCCAAGCACTTGGTTATCTTGCTGACCACGCACTCGTACCGACACTTCACCATCGTTACCAATAGTGATTGAAATCGCGTCTTCTGGGATCACAATCTCAGGCTGTAAACGATAGCCGGAGCCTGAAGTCACAATTGCACCTTCATCATCTAAGGTGAACTGGCCATTACGGCTATAGGCAATGTTGCCATCTGGCATCAGGATTTGGAAAAAACCATCACCTTCAATCATCATATCCAAGCTGTTGGACGTAGTTTGCGCGTTGCCGTGAGTGTGAACCTTTTGAGTTGCCACAACTTTCGAACCCGCGCCTAGCATTAGACCACTTGGCAAACGCGTGTTTTGCGAAGATTGCGCACCAGGCTGGTTAATGTTTTGGTAAAACAGATCTTCAAAAACTGCGCGGCCCTTTTTAAAACCAATGGTTGAAGCGTTGGCAAGGTTGTTTGAAATTGTGGCAATGTTGGTTTGTTGGGCATCTAAGCCGGTCTTACTGACCCATAGTGCTGGTTGCATACCTGACTCCTACCTTAAATTAGCTGGTGCGTAACAGTGAATCGGAAGATTTATCCATCTCTTCCGCGGTACTCATCATCTTGACCTGCATTTCAAACTGACGTTGCAAATCAATAAGACTGGTCATTTCACCAATCGCATTCACGTTACTGCCTTCCAATGCTCCGGTAAGAACTTTAACGTTCGCATCGGCTTCAAATTGCATGTTGGGGTCCGTAGCGCGGAACAAGCCATTCACATCTTTAAACAGCGCCTGATTACCCGGACGAACTAACTTGATACGGTCAACCACTTCCATCGCATCCGCAGGCGCACCTTGTGGGCGAACCGAGATTGTACCATCACCACCAATTTCAACTTTTGCCAGAGGAACGGGTAGCGTGATAGGGCCACCCGTTTCGCCTAATACCGGATGACCATTGCCATTAAGCAATAGACCGGTTTCATCGATGCGTAGGTTGCCGTTACGCGTTAGACCCTCTTTGCCAGTTTTATCCAACACAGAGATCCAACCTTCACCTTGAACTGTGATATCGAGATCTCGGCCGGTAGTGATCACACTGCCTTGGGCAAAGTTATTTCCCGGACGCTCAGTCATACTAAATACGCGAGTTGGGAGCCCTTCACCATAAGCTTGCATTGAACGAGCCTGTGCTAAATCCGCACGAAAACCCGTTGTGCTGACGTTCGCTAGGTTGTTTGCCCGTAGCTGCATCGCTTGCATATTTTGTTTTGCGCCACTCATGGCTAGAAACAATGCGCGGTCCATAATCTGCTCCCAAATCGTTAGTTAGAGCAGTTAAAGCAAGCAATGTGCCAACTTAATTAAATTATTAAAATCAGAGTGATAGACATGAACTTCGATAGGAATTACTGATTTTGCCGCGGCAATGGGGCAAAGAGGCAACCCCATTAAGCCATATTGCCGCTTACATGGGGTTGAAAAGGATTAACGAATTTGCAGGATGTTCTGTTGCAGCTGGTTATGAACTTCAAGCGCACGCGAGTTGGCCTGGAAGTTACGCTGAGCCGAGATTAAGTCCACCAGCTCTTGAGTCATGTCGATGTTTGACTGCTCCAGTGAACCATTACTGACTGAACCAAAAGAGCCTTTATTCGACTCACCCCAAATTTTATCACCCGAGAACTGAGTAGCATCCCACTGGGTTCCGCCTTTTTTATCCAATCCCTGCTCGTTAGCGACACGTACCAGTGCCACACGGCCGAGAGTGGTGTTTTGACCATTTGAATAAGTAGCAAGCACGCTACCATTTTCATCAAAGTCAATCTTGGTCAAGAAGCCTGTCGTCGCACCATCTTGGTCAAACTTGGTCAGTTCAAAAGGTGCAGCAAACTGGGTCGCGTTATCTAGGCTAAACGATAGCGTTTGTGTCGCATCGGCGCCGTTAAGATCCACAGGGTTTGCTCCTGCACCTAACGCTTCAGAAACAATCGGCTGACCATTGTTCAAACTGGCTAACGTGCCGTCATTATTAAACTTCATGGTATGTCCAACATGCCCTTTAGGGCTTGTTGCATCGCCACCAACGACATTAATCGGTTTCTCACCCGTTTTATCCGTTACCGTATAATAAGTCTGCCATGTATTGGCCTGAGTCATATCTTTTAGGTAATAGGTCGTCAATTTGTAAGGTTGCCCCATCGAGTCATAAATGGTCGATGAAGTAGTACGGTTATACGTTTCAGGATCCGTAATATCAAATAGAGCCGGATCTTTTAAATCACCGTTAGCTGGCAAGTTTGCCGCTAAGTCGATATTCGCGGTTTGTTTTGGCTTACCAAACTGAGGCGGAATATTGATTGGTTTTGGCTCGTAAGAAAGCACATCACCTGAATCAGGATTCACTTCATAGCCCAGCAGAAACTCATCGTTTGCCGTTACCATGTAGCTGTTCTTATCCAAGTGGAACGCACCATTACGTGTTAATTCGTTTTGTTGCGGTACCATTTTGTCTTTCGCTACAGCAAAAAAACCCGTACCGGCAATACGTAAATCGAGTGGGTTATTGGTATAAATGCTCGAGCCTTCGTGGAACTGTTGTGCCACTTTTGCCGCTTGTACACCTTGCCCTGGCGTTGTTTTCGCATTGGTAAATAGCGAAGTGGAATACACATCCCCAAACTCAGCACGCGACTCTTTAAAACCAAAAGTATTGGCGTTCGCAATGTTGTTACTGGTGGTATTCAAATCCATCTGCGCGGCGGATAAACCACTGAGAGAGATATATGACATGAGTAATTCTCCTATCTAGCTAGCGCAATCACGCTTTGCCTACTTCAAGTACTTCAGCAAGTCGAACTGGTGCATCAAAACCAGCCAGATTGAGGAGTACGTTACCATCGCCTTTGCCTAACAAAACGCTGTTGACGTTTGCATAAGTGGAGACTTCAAATTCTTTACTCTCCCCATCCTGCAAGCCAGACGCTTTTACTTTATATTTGCCACCCGGCAACGGATTTCCGCTTTGATCTTTTCCATCCCATTCGACACGGTTATCGCCAGCAGCTTTGGCGCCCACATCAAAGGTTCGTACCAATTGACCAGCTTCATTCTCAATACGGACGAATAAGTTATCGATCGACTGCGGCAATTTTACCATTGCCGCCATGCCTCCATCAGGCTTTTTCATACCTGCTGCACCGGGCACCAACACATCACGACCTACCAGTGATGAGGCTTGCAGTGCTTGGTTTGATGTCATCGACGAGTTGAGGCTCTCAAACTGAGTGTTCATCTTGCCAATACCATCTACCGTGGCAAAAGACGCCATCTGTGCAATCATCTGATCGTTGCCGACAGGTTTGAACGGATCTTGCTGTGCCAACTGCTTAGTCAGCAGAGAAAGAAAGTCTTCTTGTTTAAGGGACTTCTGCCCTGTCGTCTCATCCGGTTTTTTCTGCTCTTGAAGAGCTTTAAGCTGATCAATATAGGACAAGCCGCTTTGACCAACATTATTGATTCCGGCCATACGTTAACTCCTTATCCTCACTGACCCATCTGCAGCGTACGCAGCAGCATCTGTTTACTGGCATCCGCCACCTGCACATTGGTTTGGTATGAACGAGAAGCGGAAATCATATTCGCCATCTCTTCCATTACATTGACATTCGGCTTGTAGATGTAGCCTTCGTCATTAGCAAGTGGATGCTCTGGATTAAACTCAGCGACCAGCGGCTTATCACTTTCCACAATCCCAAGCACCTTAACGGGGACATTAGGTTCACGGTTGAAACGCGCTTTACTCAATTCCGCACCAAATACGGCGTGGCGAGCTTTGTAAGTATCTTTCGCTGAGCTACTAATACTATCGGCATTGGCCAGATTACTTGAGGTGGTATTGAGACGAACCGACTCGGCGCTCATCGCAGAACCTGTGACATTAAATACGCTGAATAAGCTCATCGACATTACTCCCCTTTAATCGCTTTGGTTAAGTTCTTAAATTTACTGCCTAAAAAATCCAATGAGGCTTGATGACGAATTTGGTTCTGCATAAACAAGTTACGCTCCAAATCTACATCCACCGTGTTGCCATCACCGGTATCAGGCTGTGTCGGCGTGCGGTAAAGAATTTCCCCACTCACCGTTGAAGAGGCAGGAATATGCCGACCATCGGTACGGCTAAGACTAATACTTGCCCCCGAACTTGCCGCTTGCAATGCCTTCTGGAAGTCCATTCCTTTTGCCTTGAATCCCGGCGTATTCGCTTGCGCAATGTTGGTGGCAATCACCTCTGAATTGTGCTCACGTACGCCCACCGTGTATTGGTGAATACCTAGGGCTTTGTCAAAAGAAATAGCCATGTTTACCTCTTCGATAAGAACTGACCGTTATTACTGAGATTATTTGCAATTAGCATACCAACTTTAAAAATCTCACCCAATGTACAGCGGTATAACAAACAGAGTGCAAACTCCACGCCAATCACATCACCATCAAAAAATGGTGTCTTTCTATCCGCTTTACCTTACGACTAAAACAAAAAGCCCAGCAAAAGCTGGGCAAAATGAGATGGATTAAATTTATTATTTGAGCTTATAAATGATGCCAGGATTGCAGCGCACCATTTCAAACTTATCAGTTAACCCAGTTAGTGACTCCGAAGCTCCCAGCAACAGATAACCACCGGGATTTAAGCTCGCAGCCATCTGATTGAGCACTTTAGATTTCATGTCTGGCGAGAAATAGATCAGCACGTTGCGGCAAAAAATGATGTCAAACTTACCCAATAATGAATAGCTTTCCATTAAGTTCTGCGGACGGAAGTTGACTAAACGCTTCACGTTGTCCTTGATCTTCATTCGGCCATCCCCCGCATCCTCAAAAAAGGCACGACGGCGTTCAGGCGACAACCCACGACCTAATGCAAGGTTATCGTAAATCCCCGCACGACACATATCCAACATACTGGCAGAAATATCGGTGGCGGTAATCGACACACTTGGCAACAATCCTGGCCGTTTTTGTTGTACTTCCAATATGGTCATTGCCATCGAATACGGCTCTTGCCCCGATGAACTCGCGGCCGACCAAATTTTTATTGGCCGTTTATTGGCTGCCATTTCTGGCAGCAACTTTTCAGCCAATACAGCAAATGGATAGGAATCTCGAAACCATAAAGTTTCATTGGTTGTCATGGCGTCAACGGCTGCTACTCGCAGATCGCGATTTCGTCCTGTCGCAACATCTCGCAACAAGTCAGACAACGAACTTAACTTGAATTTGGTGACGAGTGGACTTAGGCGACTTCGTACTAAATACTGCTTACTGTCACCCAGTACAATCCCGCACTGAGATTCCAGAAATCGGCAAAAGTCGCGATACTCTTGGTCGCTAATCGTTATAGCAGTCATTCATTTCTCTTTATTTAACTAGCGCAGCTTTCACCGCATTACCAAGCTCATCAGGGTTAAATTTCGCAATGAATGCATTTGCCCCAACTCTCTCAACCATGGCTTGGTTGAACACGCCACTCAATGAAGAGTGCAAAATAACATAAAGGTCTTTTAATTCATTGTGGCGGCGAATCTCTGCAGTCAAGGTGTAACCGTCCATTTCTGGCATTTCAATATCAGAGATCACTAGTGAGATTTGACTGAGAATTGGACCCTCTCGGCTCATTTCTAGCAGTTTATCAAAAGCATCTTTGCCATCTTTGGTTGCAATCACTTCGAAACCGATCGATTCAATCGCACGCTGCACCTGTTTACGAGCCACGCTAGAGTCATCCGCAATAAGAATGCGGCGAACAATTTCTTTTTCCTGTTCAACTTGAGCAATTTCCTGACCTATGTCCTTGGTCATAGCTTCGTTGACTGGAGCGATCTCAGCCAGAATCTTTTCAACATCGATAATTTCAACCAGTTCATTATCAATATTGGTGACAGCAGTCAGGTAGTTCGCTTTACCAGAACCATCCGGCGGAGGCAAAATTGCTTCCCAACGCATGTTAATGATGCGTTCAACCGAGCTCACCAAAAAGGCTTGAATGGTGCGGTTAAACTCCGCGATAACAACAAAACTTTTGTCTACATCAACGGTTGGTCGACCACCGATCGCAAGACTCAAATCGATGACAGATACGGTTTGCCCACGAATGTGCGCCACCCCTTTCACTAAACGGTGTAGGTTAGGCATAGCGGTCAATTTAGGACATTGCAGGACTTCTTTAACTTTGAAAACGTTAATACCGTATCGCTGACGGCCGTTAAGACGGAAAGTTAATAGTTCTAATCGGTTTTGACCGACGAGTTGCGTACGCTGATTCACAGAATCAAGAATACCCGTCATAAGCTCATCTCCATCTCAAACTTTTATCCAAAAAAAGTGATAGTCTACTACAGGCTATGAAGAAACCAGAGAAACAAAAAATGCTCCAGAAGATCGATCTCCATCCGCATTTCATAACTAAGTGTAGAGCTTTCTGTGAAATATTTTATAGCTTTATCGGCTTTTTATTATTTTTCTTTAGTCTAGCGGCAAATTCAGCCACTCCAGAGCAGCTTTCAATGATAAGAGAAGCCGCGGAAAATCACGTTCTCAGCACGGTGGACATGCCGTCAGGTGGTGAATTAGTCGTTAATGCCGCAAATGTGGATGATCGTCTTTACGCAACAGATTGCCCAGAACCTCTCGCTACCAGCGCATCATCAAGCAATGGTTCAGCAGCTAATATCACGGTACTGGTTGAGTGCAAAAGCGATAACTGGCGTATTTATGTGCCTGTTCGCCTTACCATCACCATACCTCTTCTCACTGCGGCAAATCCACTGAGTCGAGGGCAAATGATTTCTATACAAGACGTTACGATAAGTATGGTAGATCTGTTGCGTTTTAGACGGCAAGGTTTTTCCACACCGGACACCGTCATTGGTGCAAAAATCAAGAAAAATGTTCGCGTGGGCGATGTGATTGAACAAAGCGATGTCTGCATTGTCTGCCGCAATGAAAGTGTTGTCATCAAAGCGGGGAGATCTGGTATGTCGATCACAACCAAGGGGACTGCAATGTCCGATGGCGTCATTGGTGAACAGATAAAAGTGAAAAATGACAAATCTAACCGTATAATTGATGCACAAGTCAGTGGTGTGGGTGAAGTCACCGTTGCATTTTGATAGCTCTAACCTGCTTATCAGAAAAACTTGTGCGAAGTGATTTTCTATTTGGTTAAAAAATCGCTAAAGTTCTGACCTTCGTGGTCGATATTGACAGTACACGTTAAAGTTTATTGAAAAGGCTCATCTATGGCAGGTATTGATAACATACGCACAGGACAGTCGTTAAACACGACCAGCCGTACTAATGTGCGTTCTTCTGATGCGAGTAATTCTTCTCCTCAATCCGGTGCAGTTTCACGCTCATCGGCAAATGGTCAAGATGCGGTGTCACTTAGCTCACAAAGTAAAGCGATTGGCGAAATGCACAACGAAATGGCATCAAGACCCAGTTTTGACAGTGCGAAAGTTGCAGCAATCAAAGAAGCAATCGCCAACGGCTCATATGTCGTTGATCCAGATAAACTGGCCGATAACATGATCAAATTCGAAAAAGAGCTAGGTGGCTTCTAAACTGAGGCAATCAACTCAGAACTTGTAACAGAACGTGCGATAAACAGGTGGTTGAGTTATGGCAGCACTAAAAGATTTGGTTGAGTTTCAGCTTAAAAATGCACAAGAGTTAGTCGGAGTGCTCGAAGCTGAGAAAATCGCGATCACTAACCGAATTTCTGTCGATATCGAATCCATCGCCAAACAAAAGCTCACTTTAGTCAATCAACTGCAACAGACTGATCAACGAATTGCCAAGCATCCACATGTCGCGAGCCTGACAGAAGATGCTTATCTTAACGACTTGGTGAGTCAGATCCGCAGTATCATTCTCGATTGCCAGCAAGCTAACCAGATCAACGGTGACGCTTTGGCTCGTGCTCAGTTAAGCTTCAATAAACTTAATAATCTGATGCAACAAAGCCATGGCAAAATTGGAATGACTTATAGCGCCACGGGTAAAACACATACCATTTCGACGTTGGGCACTAATATCAAAGCATAATGGTATTCGTCGTCTATCGTCACCATGATGGATAGAAAAGTAAAAGCGGCAATCATTGCCGCTTTTTTAATTCTGGAGATGGGAGAGAGGTGAGAATTAGAATAAGGTCATCTGACGTTTTTCGGGAACTTGCTGAACTTCACCGTAATCACGCATTTTATCCATTTTACGGATATCAAGCCTAAGCTCAGTCACATAACTGTCACCAACTTTATAGCTGCGCACGACTTCCGCACCACGAATCACGCCATCAACTGCTCCTGCCGTCAATTCGGTACCAAGGCGTTGATCTTGCAGTTCCGCACGACCACTTATACGCATACCGTACACTTGCTCGGCTAATTCACGGTAAGCATCAATCTTTGATGCTCGCATCGCTCGAACTTGCTTCTCTTCATCATTGCGTCCTTTTTGCTCGCTAATGCTGGCATAACCAACTGCTGTTAACCAATCATCTGGGCGCATGGTTTGTAATGGCTGACATCCAGTCATCAATAAAACAGCAATAAGGAGTAATAAACCTGATTTCATGTTATTTCTCCTATGGACGCAAAATGACAGTATATGGCTGAGTCATGGTTGGATCGGAGCGAATCAGCACCCCATCCTGAGTGCGAATACTATTTAGAGTATCCAGATCTCGGCCTATACGATCAGCAGGCAAAAAGCCTTGCGCGGTAGCCACCACGATGCGTGATTGCATTCCCACCACACGAGCGTTAACTATTACCCCACCTTCTTGGCGCAACATAGTACCAGTGAGCACATACTGCACTTCCTGCTGTTCTGATAAGTCTTTCCAGTCACGGCTAAAGGCAAAATCACCTTGTTGTGTCACCTGGATAGAACCTGTTGTTTTGAAATCGACCACTTTAAATCCACGACGCTGGAATTGGTGGATAAAACCTTCTGAGACAGAGTTGCCGAGCCAATTGGTGGTATCCATATTTTGTAGATCGACAAATGAGGTCACTGCAATCGGGGTACGAGCTGTGATGCTAGTATTGGAAAGCATCAAATCTTCCGTCAAGCTCTCAACAAAGAAATCCAACGTGTGACGTGGACTCTCCATCAACATAAACTGTGAACCATTGTATGGTTCTTTACCGTTATAAATCGGGGCATAGGCACACGAAGTCAATAAGACAACGGGTACTAAGGAAAGCCATTTTTTCATTCTCTTCATCTCCAGATATACTATGGCGCGCGTTTCAGCCTCTCACTCGATTAAACTGGAACGCTCCTTGCTTTTCTCAATCTATCAGTATTAGGAATTGCAATGCCTACATCAGTTAGGATTTGAAAAGCAAAATTTATACCCACTTGGGATATTACGATGAAAAAAAATATTTTATCTATCATTTCAGCACTTTGCATGAGCCTCTATCTTCAGGTAGCTCATGCAGCTTGGTACGAAGTGACAGGATCTGCCGCCATAGTTTCTTCAGAAGAAGTGGCACGCTTACATGCACTGGAAGACGCTTTATATAAAGCGGTGAATTTTGCCGGGGCAGATATTGGCAGCATCAGCAATTTAATGCCGCTTCTGGAAGCAGATCGCCGTGAATACTTATTCTCCAACCATGAAGTGCGTTACATCTTGATTGAAGAACGGAAAAATATTAACAACGTTATGTACGTACGCACCCGTATCGACATTTACCCATCGGCAACGGCTTGCCACGCTGAGCAATACAAGAAAACCATGCTGATAGGAAACATTGATCTTGCCTCTCCACAACAAGCTGTGATGGGACAGATTTATCAACTCGGTGATGATTTCGCACAAGTGATCAATCGTCGTCTAGAACAGGAGTCTCGCAGTTTTGTTTCTGTAGGGACGACTCAATATGATATTGACCCTAAAGCACCAGAGCGCATCAAGATGATCGCCCAAGATGCAGGTGCTCAATACATTATCGGCGGCGTAATCACCGATTTAACCGCAACCATTGAGCAAAAAACACTGAAAGACGATCTCATAAACAGACAGTTTGCCATGGAAATCAATGTGTTTGATGGAAAAACGGGTAACGAAGTGATGACGCGAACTTATCGTGAAGTGGCACGTTGGCCATTCCCTAAAACCAGCCAAATTGATACTCGTAGTGCTCGTTTCTGGGCATCGACTTACGGCGAGATGATGCTGCGTGTAAGCCGCAATATCATGCTTGATCTCGAATCTGAGATTTCCTGTAAAATTACACTGCCACAGGTGATTGCTAAATTTGATACCACGGTGACAATGGATCTCGGACGTATTCACGGCGTGCAGCAAGGTGACAAACTTCGACTATGGCACACTGGTGCATTCATTGATCAGCAAGGTTTGCCACGCAATAAAGTGACGCAAAGTGAAATTACGTTGACGGTATCTCGAGTTTACGAACATGAGGCAGAATTAACGGTGGATCAACCTGAGCTCGCTTATAGCATTCAAATTGGCGATGTAATGCATAAGCAGCTTTAACAAACCCCATGAAGTGTCCAACTGGGCACTTCTTCTCCGCTCACGTGGCACAGCCGGATAGCGCAGCCCCCTCCTAAGGGGCAGGTCACAGGTTCAAATCCTGTCGGGAGCGCCATATTTCTCAATCAGTTAGTTTTTCACAAAGAATTTGTCTTACTTTGTTGCCACACTCCAGTGTCAATCTTAGGTCATTCCTTACGCTGATTTCTTCTCGTGCTAGATAAAATCTTCTACTATTACTATTAACAGTTTTATCCATAAAGCACGACATGCCGAAAAGTAATCTTGAAACCAACACCGGACATCGCTTTATTTCAAAAGCGAAGACCGCGTATAAAATTCATATTCATAGTCCTGATGATACGGTCTTGCATCGTTCGGTTGGTTTTGTTCGACTGGGTGAAAAGAAAGGACTCAAGAAAGCGATTCTGCTTCGCAATCAATTGGGCTCTGAAATGTGGGGGAAATTTTGGCGGCAAATCCTCAAGGACCCGTTCTTGATGACGCGACTACCACACAGCCTAGAACCCAAAATCATCCATAAACCTCGCCCCACTCAGGATAATCCTGACGCCAGAGATGCTTGTTATATTGCGGCATGGCGAGAATATGATGAACGCGGAAAATGTCATTTCCGAAGCGTGGTGTGCTCTATTAACAAACACGGTAAATTAGCCGCCTACACTAGAACCAAAAAAGCCCTGTTGGCAGCCCATAAAGATTGCCTCGATATTTTGGTTTACATGGGACGTTTGAACAGTATCGATCTGAAATAAGCCAACGACCTCTCCTATCTCCATCTCGACATACTTGCTACATCGAGAAAAACAAAGGCCCTTACGGGCCTTTGTAGAGTGAATCTTTATAATGACCGTAAATTACTCAGTCACTTGGTACTGGAATTCTGGGATCACTAGCTCAACACGGCGGTTCTTCTCACGACCTTCTGCCGTTGCATTAGAAGCGATTGGGTTGCTTTCGCCCTGGCCTTTAGCCGTGATGCGAGAAGCTTCGATACCCTGAGCTTCCAGAGCTTTTGCTACTGCTTGAGCACGTTTCTCAGACAGTTTTTGGTTGTAAGCATCTGAGCCAGTTGAATCGGTGTGGCCAACAACTTCAACGGTTGCTTGTGGGTATTGTTTTAGGTAACCCACTAGCTTGTCGAGTTTTGACTCCATTGCTGGTTTCAACTGAGCACTGTTGTTAGCAAACGTACCACTGTCCAAGTGTTGGAAAGTGAATGTCTTCGTTACTGCCACTTTCTCTACTGGAGCTGCAACAGGTGCTGGTTCAGCTGGACGCTGTTCAACCACTGGAGCAGGCTCTTCGCTGCCACCAAATTTGTACACAACACCCAATGTCGCACTTTCTGCGCTAGCGCGTACGATATCGTTGTTAATGTCAGTTAGGTTTTGGTATTCCAAACGCATAGTAACGTTGTTGTTGGTGTTAAATTCCAGACCCGCTGCACCTAAGTATGAGTAGTCTTCTTGGCTGCCGTAATCAACAAAAGCACCACCGAATTTACCATAAAGCGCAATACCTTCTGTGAGAGGTAGGCTAACTCTTGGTGCTAGCGTATACGCTTGTACCTTCTCATCTGCCAATCCTGCAGCGGTGAATTTACCTAAGTAATCGTATCCCGCTTCGATAGAGAGCCATGGGTTTGCTTGGTAGCCCAGAAACGCACCAATTGCTTTATCATCCTCATCACAAGTTTGACCAGCTTGACATGCGTCATCCAACCAAGATTTACCGACCTTACCTCCGACATACACCTCTGCCACTGCTGCAGAAGAAGCAAAAAGTAACGTCGCTGAAATAATTGCCGCTAGCTTTTTCATGATATTTCCTTTTTTCATTATGATTATCGTCC
This sequence comes from Vibrio sp. RC586, assembly GCF_000176715.1. Taxonomy (NCBI): domain Bacteria; kingdom Pseudomonadati; phylum Pseudomonadota; class Gammaproteobacteria; order Vibrionales; family Vibrionaceae; genus Vibrio; species Vibrio sp. RC586. Next base: position 685,462 of record NZ_ADBD01000013.1, read on the forward strand.
TGAGCCATTGATTAACTCATGACCGTTCAAAAAGGTTTGCTCTTGCTCGAGTCATAAGGCCTTTTTGTTGGCATCACTATAGCGGATGAAATGAAAAGAAAAAGAGCCTTTCGGTTATTATTTTGTCACGTCTTTGCTAAAAATGAGAAAAAACTAAAACACAAGCCGTTAACTTAATACCATTGGACTATCGGCAAATTTCAACAAATAATAAAAAAGCCGCAGTTTATTCTGCGGCTTTGGGTTTTTATGCAATTAATTAGTTATGCATTCACTTCTCGAGTCTCAATATAAGCTAATGCCATTTTGATACGTGCAATTACACGCTCTTGACCGATAAGGTTCATAACTGCATCCACAGAAGGTGATTGACCACCACCTGTTACTGCAACACGCAGTGGCATACCGATTTTGCCCATGCCGATCTCAAGCTCTTCACATACTTGCGCGATCACTTGGTGCAGCGCTTCTGTATTCCATTCAGTCAGAGCTTCAATCTTGCTCAGAGCCAGCATCAATGGTTCTTTCGCTACACCACGAAGATGTTTCTTCGCGGCATCAGCATCAAACTCAGCAAAATCTTCGTAGAAGTAACGTGACTGCTGCGCTAGCTCAACTAGGGTATTGCAACGCTCACCCACTAACTTCACCACTTCAGCTAATGCAGGGCCAGTCGCTTTGTTAATGCCTTGATGATCAAAATGCCACTCAAGGTGTTTCGCCACATACTCAGGTTCTGAAGTCTTGATGTAGTGGTTGTTCAACCATAGCAGTTTGTCAGTGTTAAACGCTGACGCTGATTTTGAAATTGCGCCAAGGCTGAATAGGTTGATCATTTCATCGCGAGAGAAGATCTCTTGGTCGCCATGTCCCCAACCTAGACGCACTAAGTAGTTCAACAGCGCTTCTGGCAGGTAGCCGTCATCACGGTATTGCATCACAGAAACCGCGCCATGACGCTTAGATAGCTTGGCACCATCATCACCCAAGATCATTGCACAGTGTGCAAACGTTGGGATAGTTGCACCCATTGCTTTATAAATGTTGATCTGGCGTGGCGTGTTGTTGATATGGTCTTCACCACGAATCACATGGCTGATACCCATATCGACATCATCCACTACCACACAGAAGTTATAGGTTGGAGTGCCATCAGTACGACGGATGATCAGATCATCCAGTTGGTCGTTACGGATTTCGATGCGGCCACGAATTTGGTCATCAAAAACTACGCTACCCTCTTTCGGGTTGCGGAAACGGATACAGCAAGGTTCGCCTTCTTTCGCTGCTTCATTGACCGCTTTGATTTTTGGATGATTCGCATCGTAGCGCGGCATCTCTTTGTTCGCTTCTTGCTCAGCGCGGATTTCATCCAATAGCTCTTTCGGGGCATAGCACTTGTAGGCTTTGCCTTCAGCCAACAGCTGATCAATCACTTGGTTGTAACGGTCAAAACGTTTGGTTTGGTAGTATGGACCTTCATCCCATTCCAAGCCTAACCAAGTCATGCCTTCAATGATGGCATCTACCGCCGCCTGAGTAGAGCGTTCTAAGTCAGTATCTTCAATACGTAGAACAAATTCGCCGCCTTGGCTTTTTGCATACAACCAAGAATAGAGTGCTGTACGCGCACCACCTACGTGCAGATACCCAGTTGGACTAGGCGCAAAACGAGTTTTAACCGTCATTTCAATTACCTTTGTGAGATTCTTTTGCTGAGTGCTCAGCATGCGAAATTTTGGGCGGTATTCTAACACCCGAGTTGGCGCGATGCTACGCACGATTTTCGGCAAGTTCACACTCACCGAAATGAGTGTGAGAAGTAAGGGTTGACCTTACCTTAAGGTCAAGGTTTATCCTTATTCTCATTCCAATGGGAGGAATGAAAATGAACTATTTTGCCTTACCTCTGCGTGGCCTAAATTGCATGGGCTGTGCTCGAAAATTGGAGCGCCAACTCAATCAAGATCTCACCCTCGAGATCGAAACGCTGACGCCAACCTCAATTGAACTGCATACCAATGCCTCCTTAAATGAGGTGCTCACCAGTATTGAATCGCTGGGTTATCAAGGCGGCACTGAGCAAACATATCAGCTACAAGGTTTAAATTGTGGTCGCTGTGTGAATAAACTGACCACGCACCTCAACGCGCAGGCAGAAATTGCCAAACTGCAAGTCAGTAAAGATCAGCTTTCGCTCGTCACAACCTTAACCGCTGAACAAGTGAGAGCGCTGGTGGCGGAAGTGGGCTATCAGGCTATAGAAGCAGAACAAGAATCAACATTCACGCCAGCAGCCTCTATTGATGAGAAGAAAATAGACACTCCTGATGCTGAAAACTCCTCGAACACAGAACTAACTGAGGCTTCTAGCCAAACGCTCTCTCTTCTAATTAAAGGGATGACCTGCGCCAGTTGTGTGGCATCGGTGGAAAAAGCCCTGCTTTCTGTTGAGGGAGTGCAGAGTGCGCAAGTTAACCTCGCAGAACAAAGTGCCTTGGTAAAAGCCAATTTCGCCAATCCGCAACCACTGCTTAACGCCATTCAAAGTGCAGGCTACCAAGCTGAGATCTTAGATGACCCAGCGCAGCAACAAGCTAAACAGCAAGCGCAACTCGATGCTTTACAAAAAGAGCATAAACAGAGTGCCTTATTGGGTATCGCTCTGGGTGCGCCTTTAATGCTGTGGGGCGTGTTTGGCGGCAACATGATGATCCGCAACAACAGTGATCAAATGGTATGGGGGGGAATCGGCGTCATCTGTTTCGCACTGCTGCTCACCGCCGGACGCCACTTCTTTATTAATGCGTGGCAAGCACTGACTCATGGCAGAGCGACAATGGATACTCTCGTCGCATTGGGTACAGGGGCTGCTTGGTTTTACTCCATGCTCGTGGTGGCTTGGCCGCAAGCGTTCCCTGATGCAGCGCGTCATGTGTACTTCGAAGCAACGGCAATGATCATTGGTTTGATTTCATTGGGTCATTACATTGAAACCAAAGCCAAAAGCAATACTAATCGCTCACTGCAAGCCTTACTTAACTTACAACCACAGCAAGCAACGTTGGTGACTGAACAAGGCGATCAATCCATCGCTGTCGCGGATATTCAACTGGGGATGTCACTGCGCATCAAACCCGGAGAGCAAGTTCCTGTCGATGGTGTGGTCAGTACGGGCCACTCCTATCTGGATGAGTCCATGCTCACCGGTGAGCCGATTCCAGTTCTTAAAGAAGCAGGCGCGAAAGTCGCAGCAGGCACGTTGAACCAAGATGGCAGCTTAGTGATCACTGCTACTGGCATTGGTTCGGAAACTATGCTGGCTCGTATTATCCAGATGGTAAGACAAGCGCAAAGCAGTAAACCTGCGATTGCTCGTTTAGCAGACCAGATTTCGTCCGTCTTCGTCCCTGTCGTGGTGTTCATTGCCATCCTGTCTGCCGCACTTTGGTATCTGTATGGCCCAGATCCTAAAGCCAGTTACATGTTAGTCGTTGCGACGACTGTGCTGATCATCGCCTGCCCTTGTGCTTTGGGGCTTGCCACCCCGCTCTCCATTACCGTGGGTATTGGCAAGGCGGCAGAGATGGGGATTTTGATTCGCGATGCCAATGTACTGCAAACTGCAAGTCAGGTAGATACCGTCGTATTTGATAAAACGGGGACTCTGACCTTAGGCAAACCGAGTATTCAATCACTGCATGTCATGCAGGGTGATGAAAACCAATTACTTGCCCTAGCCTATGCCCTTGAGCAGCAATCTGAACACCCACTGGCTAAAGCGATCTGTGATTACGCGAAACAGCGCAATATTAGCCCTGTGGACATCAGCCAATTCACTAACCAACGTGGGCGTGGACTATCGGCCGATTACCAAAATCAAACCGTGCTTGTCGGCTCATTGGCTTTTATGAAAGAGCAAGGCATTGATTTGTCTATGGCTGAATCGACTCTAGAACAATTTGCAGCACAAGCATGGACTCCGGTTGCAGTGGCTTATCGTGGTATGTTGCAAGGTCTATTGGCGATTGCCGATCCGATAAAACCCACCTCAGCACAAGCGGTACGTAAGCTCAATGAGCTTGGAATTCATACCGTGATGCTGACTGGCGACCACGCTTCGGTCGCGAATGCCATTGCCAAAGAGCTCGGTATCTCGCAAGTGATTGCGCAAGTACTGCCAGACCAAAAAGCGCAGCACATTCAAGCTTTGCAACAACAAGGCCGCAAAGTGGCTATGATTGGTGATGGTATTAATGATGCCCCAGCTCTGGCACTTGCCGACATTGGTATTGCAATGGGTAGTGGCAGTGATGTGGCGATCGAGAGCGCACAGATGACACTTTTGAACTCATCGCCAACGAGTGTGGTCAGTGCGATTGAGCTTTCTCAGGCCACCGTTCGCAATATGAAGCAGAACCTGTTTGGCGCATTTATTTACAACACGCTTGGCATTCCTATCGCTGCGGGTGTACTTTACCCGGCTTTTGGATTTTTGCTTAGCCCAGTTATCGCAGGAGCTGCGATGGCGCTCTCCTCCATTACCGTAGTCAGCAATGCCAATCGACTGCGCTGGAGCAAAATTTCTTTCGACCAACATTCTCAATGAGGTAAATCATGAAACGATCAATTATGACACTCGCCCTATTTGCAGCTTTTTCAGGGCAAGCGCTTGCCGTTGATGTAGTGAATCACAAATCACCTTACTGTGGTTGTTGCACCGAATGGACCAAACACATGGAAGAAAATGGTTTTACGGTTAAAGAAGTCCTGCATGACGACATGAATGGGATTAAGCAACAACTTGGGGTAAAACCAAAACTGGCCTCTTGCCATACCGCAGAGATCGGCGGTTATGTCTTTGAAGGTCACATTCCAGCGCAAGACATTAAAGACTTTCTGGCTAACCCACCGAAAAATGCGAAAGGGCTCGCGGTTCCGGGAATGCCAATGGGTTCACCGGGCATGGAATACGGCGATAAGAAAGACAGCTACGCGGTATACGCCTTTAATGAGCGCGGCCAAGTGTTTGAATACCGTTTCCATAAAGGAAACTGATCTCTCCTTTTTATCGAAGAGAATAAAGGGCTAGACACAAAGCGCTGTCTCATAACTTTTTCTTCTAGAAAAAGACAAAAGAAAAGCCTCCGCATGCGGAGGCTTTCATTATCCATTCAGTGAAATGAGTGTTCGATTATTTTAGCGAAGTCACTCGGCTGGTACGCTCACCGCTGGCAGAAACAGAGCGAATCCAAACTTCTCCGTTCACTTTTGGCGCTTGCTTCGCGTCATAATCCAACCAAGTTTGACCATCCAGTGAGTATTGCAGCGTGACACCAGGGAACTGAACGTTCATGGCCAAATGACCGTTCTCGATCTTGGCTCCCGGAACTGGGAGGCGGTAATCAATGCCTGCTTTCTCAAGTTTGGCCAGCTCACGTTGACCCAATACGTTAGCAAAACGATTCCAATCTGCATTCAGCGCTTTATCGTTAACCAACTGAGTCTCCTGCGAATATTCCACACCGGCTTTGTAAGTGTTTTCCCAATCCGCACGATGCCATGCACGCTCAGCGGCTGCGAGCACGCGAGGGAATACCATGTATTCATATTGCTCATCGGTACGTACGGTTTCAGACCAAAGCTGCGCAGACAGACCATAGAAAGGCTTACCTTTCACTTCGCCTTTACCACTGAAGCTATTGCCATCACGGTCCAGTGAGGTTTCTGCGTTTTGTGGCAAGTTTTCCGGTGCAAAACCAAACATCTTACGTGTATCAGTTGCACGCGTTGCCCAGTAGTAACCACGTTCTTTAGGATCCACTTCGTAAGGCATATCCATGTACACGTAGTCAGGGTTAGAAATGATCACATCATAACCTTTCTCAGCCCATTCATAGGCAGAAGCAGAGCCGCCCCAGTACAGCACATCCCAGAAGTTCACACGCGTGCTTTCCGTCGCGAACGCTTTTTCGCCTTCGCTGTATTTCAAGCCATCTTGCCATGCTTGGAAGTTAGGAATGCCTTTCTCTGCCACCAGCTTAGACACTTGCTCAGCAAAGTAGCTTGGTAAGTGGCCGAAATCACTCACTGCACCCGTTGCAATCAAGTTTTGACACTGTGGCGAACGCGCAAAAGGCTTATCTTGCTTGCTCAGATCCAAGTTGCCCTTCCAGCTTACCGGCTCTTGAGTGTTGGTATCTTGGAAGCCAGCACCCAACTTGATGTTTTTCGCTTCGTCGCCACCAAAGTGCCACGTTGTCAGAGGCATACCTGCTGCTTGATGCATTGCCGCAATCTCAGAGATCACTTTATCCACAAAGCGCTTTGACGAATCTAAGCATGGGTTGATAAAGCTCATACGATCATAGAACTGCACTGTGGTGACGTTAGAGGTATCTTGCGGATCCAGTAGACGGAACTCATTGGCTGCCGCCTCATTGCCCTCTTGCATTAAACGTTGGTAACGCGCTTCCATGGAAACAACGGCAGCACGAGCGTGCGCTGGCATATCAATTTCAGGGATCACTTCGATATGACGTGCTTTTGCGTATTGCAGGATCTCTAGGTAATCTTGCTGAGTGAAGTAGCCAGAGCCAAAGTTATCGGCATTTGGACCAGAACCCAATTGTGGCAATACACATTCCGTTTCACTCGGGTCAAAACAACGTTGACCACCAATCTCAGTCAGCTCTGGCAATCCTGGGATTTCAATACGCCAGCCTTCGTCATCAGTCAGGTGCAGATGCAGCTTATTCATTTTGTAAGCCGCCATTTGATCCAAGGTCGCCAGAATCGCTTGTTTAGAGTGGAAGTTACGCGCAACATCGACCATCACGCCACGGTAATCAAAGCGTGGAGCATCAACGATTTCTACTTTTGGTAGTTGAGAAACATCTGCCATATCAACTAAACCCAGTAGCGATTGCATTGCGTAGAAAGCGCCTGCTTGGTCATATGCGGTAACTTTAATCACCTTAGAGTTGATAGCTAAACGGTAAGCACCAGATTTGGCCAACTCACCTTTAAAGGCTTTAGGATTGATGGCGATTTGTGCCGGCATTACCCCTTTCAGGTTCACACCAAGCAGTTGCGCGCGCTCATTCAGCGCTTGCATTTGCTCGCCGTCAAATGCTTTGCTCGGTAGCGCAATACCTTTCGCGATAGACACTGAACCTGATTGCGTTTTGACTTGCAGTGGCGTTGGGATCAGTGCGCTGGAAACATCTTGCAAAGCGACATCACTGTTCTTTTCAAAGCGAGACAGCGCTTGAGCAAATACATTGTTATCGCTAGGAGTACGCTTGAGCTTTTCACCCTCTAGGCCAGACACAAAACTATCCACATCTTCCGTGTTCAAAGAAGCAATCACTTTTGGCTCGGCATCGGGCGCAGTTACAAAAGCGCGTGGCATGAAGTCAGTTTCAAACAGCGTCCAGTATTCACCAATCAGCGGTAGAGTCACTGTTTCACCTGCGGCAAAACCATCAAACTTATCGGTAGGTTCCAGTTTATGTAGGTCACCTGTTACGCGAGTAATTTTGAACTGGTCATTACCTACATCGAGGATCAAGCGAATACTGTGGAAGTAAATGGCCCAATCTTTTGAATTAACCGCCTCACCTCGGTTAACCAAGGTCATATTGACTTGGTTACAAGATGCCCACTCAGCCTCTAGTGTTTGACAAGCCAAACCGGTATCTGCACCGTGATTGTTCACTACTTGGTATTGAACATCCAAGTTATTCGCTAATGTGTCTACCACCTCTTGTGGTGACGTAGTGTTGAGTGCGCAGCCACTTAATGAAGTGAATACCGCAATCGAGACAAGACTCTTTTTCAGCATAATGATTACCCTAAATTGGTTAACGATGAGGATGCTCTGCCTGCACCCAATCTCACAACGACATCAGCCAATGGCTTTACCTAAAATTCAGGGGATATTTAGCGGCACTTTTTTCTAAGCGCAAAATTAATCATTTATGGCAGTGATCCACTTCAAACTTTACATTTTGACATTTATTGAAAATCAATAAATATCATAGACATATAAAAAACGTCAAAATCGATAGTTAGGTTTTGACGAGATTTCTTGTAATAGATGTCACGTTTATCAATCACATACACCGACTAAAAGACGACATAGATCACACCAAAAAAAACCATCAATTCGTGATTCAACTCGAACAAATCGACAAGATGTGAGCTTTGTCATTATTAACACTCCGTCAAAAACGTTAATTCACTGATAAAGTAACGTTTTTGTCGAACCATTGTGGGGTTCATACATTCAATGCGATGCCGAATATTTATCAGCTTATTATTGCTGTTTACTCAAACTCTTCATGCTGAACCGCTGTTCTGGTCAGCCACTAAAGGCACGACCCAGTTATTGATCATGGGTTCATTGCATGTAGGGCGAGATGATCTCTACCCACTCCCGAAAGAAGTTGAACAAGCTCTGAAACACAGTGCTGGCTTAGTGGTTGAAACGGATATCCGTGCAGGTTCAGCCGCCCCTGCCTCTTCGATGGTCAGTAGTGAACACGTATTGAGTGATGAACAACTTTTTGTGTTAGATCGCATAGCGCAACAGCTTGGGCTCAATGGCCAACAATTGCGCCAACTTCCACCTTGGTCTACAAGTTTGCTAATACAAATGCGCCAATTTTTAGAGCTGGGCTATCAAGCCGATCGAGGCATCGACCTTTATTTCATGCATCAAGCAGAACAACAGCAAATTCCAGTACTGGGTTTAGAAACCTTACAGTTTCAGCTTGATCTATTAGCAGGGTTGCCTAATTCAGGTGAAGAGCTGTTGGTGGGTTTAATCAAGGATTGGGAAATCAACGCCAAGCTTACTGAATGCATGATTCAGAGCTGGAAAAATGGCGATCAGGACAAGCTATTAGAAGTGGCAAAGCTGAGTGAAATGTCGCCCGAATTAGAGGACAAAATGCTGATTGCACGTAATCAAGACTGGGCAGAAAAATTGAGCCAAACCAGTTTTTTGCCAGAGCAAGATAAGCCTTATCTGGTGGTCGTTGGAACTTTGCATTTGGTTGGTGAACATAGCTTACTAGCCCAACTCAAGAAAAAGGGCTTTAGCATCAAACAACTAAATCAAAGCACTGAAGCAAATTGCTCATTTTTCGAGTGAATATGATGGCTGATGTTTTCTGAGCAACGTTGAGCCAATGGCTTTGCCATTTCAAACAGCAATTTCTAGACAAAATGAGTAATGGCAGAAAGTAAAAGGCCCCAGCATAAATGCTGAGGCCTTAAATATGGTCGGTGAAGAGGGATTCGAACCCCCGACCCTCTGGTCCCAAACCAGATGCGCTACCAAACTGCGCTATTCACCGGAACGCTGCGTATATTACTCGCCATTTCCGGAAACGCAACCCTTTAAGCTAGTCTTTCTGCATAGCTTAAACCGTTCGCTCAAAACACCACCAAAGCACGAAAAAAATGTGACTCACACCCCAACATCGGAAACATATAAGTAACCTATGCAACACAATTGATCCAGATCAGTGCTGCAAATGTAGCCAAAATTTAACGTTACCATGTCTTCAACACTTTGGAGGAAACATGGACTTCTGGCTCAATCTTCTTTTTGGTAATGCCATTGGACTCTCTTCAATGATAGTCATCTTGGGCGCTTTAGGTCTTATGCTGTTCTATGGCGGTTTCTTCATCTACAAAGTAATGAACGACGAATCTCCTCACTAGATCGCTAGCCTCTATTGAAAAATAGAACAACGCTATGCACCGGAGCCGACTGCGTGTCTGCTCCGGTTTTTTATTGTGCACTCATCTGCATCACGCCCTTTCCCCGCTCAACTCAGTGCAACTTGCCAAATTGGAGGTATATAATCAGCGCCATGTGAAATAACTTTGATGTTCTGTTATGTCGCAAGATGAACTCGAACTTTTTCAACAAATGATGGGCGATGTAAAAACCATTACCCATGACACCGTTGAACTCAAAAAATCTCACCAAGTCACCGAAGCTCAACTGGCTAAACGTGAAGCGGCAGTGAGCTTGGCAGACCATGACCCCGATGATCTCTCCATCGAGCATGCCCCCATGCTTAAGCCTGATGACATGCTCGAATTTAAGCGCGATGGGGTACAAGATGGCGTTTACCGCAAGCTCAGATTGGGCAAATACCCCATTCAAGCACGCTTAGACTTACATCGAAAAACGCTTAAAGAAGCACGCAGTGAGGTGATCCAATTTATTCGCCAGTGTATAGCGATGGATATTCGTACCTTGTTGATTGTGCATGGTCGAGGCGAACGGTCTACCCCTCCCGCATTAATGAAGAGTTTTGTCAGCCATTGGCTGACTCAAATCAGCGAAGTGCAGTGTGCTCATTCCGCGCAACGACTGCATGGCGGCACTGGTGCCGTTTATGTCTTACTTCGTAAGAGTGCGGAGAAAAAAGCGGAAAACCGTGAGCGTCATCAGAAACGTCTTGGCTAAGCAGGCAAAGCTGTTAGAATGCGCGGATTTTGTGCACCATCCGTTGTGAAACGTTAGGAGATTGTATGTCCCAACCGATTGAAAAACGCCTTAATAAATTTATCAGTGAAACTGGTTTTTGCTCACGCCGTGAGGCTGACAAACTGATTGAACAAGGCCGCGTAACCCTCAATGGCGCACAGCCTGAAGTCGGTAGCAAAGTCACAGAACAAGATGAAGTGTGTATTGATGGCAAGCCGCTACGCAGCAAAGAACGCCCTATCTATATTGCTTTAAACAAGCCAACAGGCATTACCTGTACCACGGAACGCGATGTTCAGGGGAACATTGTTGACTTTATTGGTCACCACAAACGCATTTTCCCGATTGGTCGTTTAGATAAGCCGTCTGACGGACTGATCTTCCTAACCAATGATGGCGATATCGTGAATAAAATCCTACGTGCAGGTAATAACCACGAAAAAGAGTATGTAGTACGGGTTGATAAACCTATTACACCTGAATTTATCCGTCAGATGTCATCTGGAGTGAACATCCTCGATACTGTCACTCTGCCCTGTAAAGTGACTCAAGAGACACAATATTCGTTTCGCATTGTGCTCACTCAAGGGCTGAACCGCCAGATTCGCCGCATGTGTGAAGCCTTGGGGTATGAAGTATTTAAATTGCGCCGTGTGCGGATCATGAACATCACGTTAGATGGGATTCCAAACGGTAAATGGCGTTATTTAAGCGAAGCAGAAGTGAATGAAATTCTGGCCATGTGTGAGGATTCAAGTGGTACGGAAGAAGCATCACGTGTCGCACAAAGTGGTGACAGCATTAAGCGTGCGACCGATGCCAAGCTGTTTGATAGTCGTGAAGCCAATAAAGAATCCAAAGCTCGCCGCAACCCAAAAACCTATCACGGTAAAAATGCGCAAGAGTTTCGCCATGCCCCAAACTCGAAAAAGGCTCAGCGCCGTCCAACGAGTTCTTCATCAAACTCTTCAACAGCATCAAAACCAACCCCGCGTCCAACCCCACGCACTGGCGGCACCTTGAGCCTAAGAAAGTCGAAATAACCTTGTCATGCCACATAGAACAGAAAAGGGAAGCCATAAGCTTCCCTTTTTATTGATACAAATCCTATGTTTCGGTTGCGCTTTCTTATCACAAAGCCTTATTAGGATTACTTAGTACCAAAAATCTTGTCGCCAGCATCACCAAGACCAGGAACGATGTAGCCTTTGTCGTTCAGCTTCTCATCGATAGCCGCCGTGTAAAGCTCTACATCAGGGTGTGCCTTTTCCAGAGCAGCAATGCCTTCAGGAGCCGCCACCAGCACCAGAACTTTAATCTGGTTACAGCCTTTCTCTTTCAACAGGTCGATAGTGGCGATCATAGAACCACCGGTTGCCAGCATAGGATCAACCACTAGGGCAATACGCTCTTCAATGTTAGAAGCCAGCTTATTGAAGTAAGGCACTGGCTCAAGTGTTTCTTCGTCACGGTAAATACCCACTACGCTGATACGCGCACTTGGGATGTGTTCAAGTACACCATCCATCATGCCAAGACCCGCACGTAAGATTGGCACTACTGTTACTTTTTTACCTTTGATCTGATCCACTTGTACTGGACCATTCCAGCCTTCGATCGTGACTTTTTCGGTTTCAAAGTCAGAAGTCGCTTCATAAGTCAGCAGGCTACCAACTTCTGTCGCAAGCTCGCGAAAACGCTTAGTGCTGATATCGCCTTCACGCATCAGGCCAAGTTTGTGTTTTACAAGAGGGTGCTTAACTTCAACAATTTTCATGTCCAACTCCGGCTTCATTAATTTAAACCTGCGGATTATACACTTATTTTGTCGACTTTTCCGACTGTAAAACCGGATAAAAATCTTGCGCAAACGTTTTCCTTTTTGTTTTAAGCCCTGTAGAATAGCGCCGTTTTCATATCCAACTAGACCGAGGAACTTCCCCGTGAGCGGTAATAATCCATCTCTCAGCTATAAAGATGCAGGTGTCGATATTGATGCAGGTAATGCACTCGTTGAACGAATTAAAGGCGCAGTGAAGCGCACCCGTCGCCCTGAAGTTATGGGTGGCCTAGGTGGTTTTGGCGCACTGTGTGAGCTACCAACCAAATACAAACACCCAGTTTTAGTCTCTGGTACAGACGGCGTAGGTACCAAACTACGTCTCGCACTGGATATGAAAAAACACGACACCATCGGCATCGATCTCGTTGCTATGTGCGTTAATGATCTGATCGTTCAAGGCGCTGAGCCGCTGTTTTTCCTCGATTATTACGCGACTGGCAAGCTGGATGTGGATACCGCAGCCGAAGTCATTTCCGGCATTGCCGATGGCTGTTTGCAAGCAGGTTGTGCGCTGATTGGTGGCGAAACCGCTGAAATGCCAGGAATGTACGAAGGTGAAGACTACGACGTTGCAGGCTTTTGTGTCGGCGTTGTTGAAAAAGAAGAGATCATCGACGGCAGCAAAGTACAAGTGGGTGACTCGCTAATTGCAGTTGGCTCTAGCGGCCCACACTCCAACGGTTACTCGCTGGTACGTAAGATTTTAGAAGTCTCTAAAGCCGATAAGAGTGAGCTTTTAGCAGGCAAAACCATTGGTGAGCACTTACTCGCGCCGACCAAGATTTACATCAAGTCAGGTTTAAAGCTGATTGCTGAACACGATATTCACGCAATCTCTCACATTACTGGCGGTGGGTTCTGGGAAAACATTCCACGCGTACTGCCAGAAGGTACTAAAGCAGTGATCGATGCTAAGAGCTGGGAATGGCCAGTCATTTTCCAATGGCTACAAGAAAAAGGTAACGTGACCACTCACGAAATGTACCGTACTTTCAACTGTGGTGTTGGTTTGATCATTGCTCTGCCAAAGGATCAAGCTGATGCAGCTGTAGAGCTACTCCAAGCGGAAGGCGAAAATGCATGGGTGATCGGCGAAATCGCAGCAGCTAATAGCAACGAAGCACAGGTAGAGATCAACTAAGCATGAAGAGTATTGTTGTTTTAATTTCGGGAAACGGAACCAACCTGCAAGCGATCATTGATGCTTGTGAAACCAGTATTCAAGATGGCAAAGTGACGGCTGTGTTTTCCAATAAAGCAACAGCTTACGGTTTAGAACGCGCAAAACAGGCTGGTGCAGCCGCCTGTTTTATTGATCCCAAAGCTTACGAAACTCGTGATGCCTTTGATGCTGCACTGATGGAGCAGATGGATAAATTTGCTCCTGACTTAGTGGTGCTCGCAGGTTACATGCGCATCCTAAGTAGTGAATTTGTTCGCCATTATCTGGGTCGAATGATCAATATCCACCCTTCGTTACTGCCAAAGTATCCAGGGCTAAATACTTATCAACGTGCAATCCACGCGGGTGATGAAGAACATGGCACGAGCGTACATTTCGTTACTGAACAGTTGGATGGTGGGCCAGTGATTCTGCGAGCAAAAGTACCTATTTTCGAAGAAGATACGGTCGATGAGCTCACTGCTCGCGTGCAGGTTCAAGAGCATCGCATCTACCCGCTTGTCGTGAAATGGTTCGTTGAAGGGCGTTTAGAAATGAAAGAAGGCAAAGCTTATCTTGATGATGAAGCGCTCGGCATGCACGGTTACGCGGCCGACTAATCTCAAATCGAAAAAGGGTTGAAATCATTCAACCCTTTCTTTTTGTACCACTCTTTATTCCCAGACAACATAAACTATGTGATTGGGGTGAACGAACGTAGCCAACACAGCTGCAGCTTCAAGTAGGAAGGGGATATCGCTTAGTCGAGAGGTTGGCTTGGAGCCTGACATCCGGGTCGCCCCGGTGCAAAATCCACATCCATCAACACATGGGCATTGTCTTCTATACGCTCTCCAAAATGGAAAAATGCGAATTGCCCCGGCTTCATACGCTGCCAAGTTTCATTACCGGTTAACGGTTGAGTCGCAATCACTGACACCACATCATTGGGCGTCGTCTCTTCTTGGAAATTAATTTCGACATCTTCATCGAGCAGTGCTGCGTGGCCAAATGGGGCTCGGCGAGTGATCCAATACAAATGATTGCTGCAATACGCCATCACATATTCGCCATTAGACAGCAGCATATTAAAGACACCGAGAGCTCTAAGCTCATCACAACACTGCGCAACATAACGCAGCATCTCAGGCCAATCTTGCGGACCTTCGGGGTAACGCTGTTCCATTTGATTCAGCAACCAACAAAACGCCAGTTCGCTGTCAGTCTCACCAACCGGTCGATGGTGTCCAGTGACTAGACTTTGATATCCCGTCAATTGTCCATTATGGGCAAACGTCCAATATTGACCCCATAATTCACGCGTGAATGGATGTGTGTTTTCCAGATTGACGCCACCGCGGTTGGCTTGCCGAATATGACTGACCACCGCACAGCTTTTGATCGGGTACTGCTGGACTAATTCAGCAATTTTTGACTGACTACTGGGATTCGGATCTTTAAATGTGCGAAAGCCTTTGCCTTCGTAAAAAGCGATCCCCCAGCCATCACGATGCGGGCCTGTTTTTCCACCACGTTGCATCAAGCCAGTAAAGCTAAAACAGATATCGGTTGGAACATTCGCGCTCATGCCGAGCAATTCACACATGGTTTAAACCACTCCTTACTTAAACCAATCGCCCGGCCGTAATGGCAGGGTGTAACAAGAGAACCTTAGGCCATCTCTTTTTCAATCAATTGAATGACGATGTGGATGATCTTGATGTGCACTTCTTGAATACGATCTGCGTAACCAAAATGTGGAACACGAATTTCAACATCCGCTAGACCTGCCATTTTGCCGCCATCTTTACCGGTCAAAGCGATCGTTTTCATGCCTTTTGCTTTCGCCGCATCAATCGCTTTCAGGATGTTGCCTGAGTTACCCGAAGTAGACAGGCCAAACAACACATCACCTTTGGCACCAACTGCTTCAACATAGCGAGAGAACACGTACTCGTAACCAAAATCATTACTTACACAAGACAGATGGCTTGGATCTGAAATCGCAATACCAGGATAACCAGGGCGGTTTTCCCGGTAACGGCCTGTTAATTCCTCAGCAAAGTGCATGGCATCACAGTGTGAGCCACCATTACCGCAAGAAAGCACTTTCCCACCTTGCTTGAATGAATCGGCAATCAGCTTAGCCGCGGCTTCAATTTGCGCGAGATTATGATCATCGCTCAAAAACTTCTGCAAAACGTCAGCCGCTTCGGTCAGTTCACTTCTAATTAAATCCTGGTACATGAGGCATCTCTCTTATTGATTATTTGTTATTCGAACCGAGCGCTCTTGGCACTTCTATTCAGTATCCACCTGAGTTTACCCAAACAAGCTGAACTGTCGAGAGTCAAAAAGCAAGATTTACTCCTAGTGAGTAAATCCATCTAAGTCAGAGTGAACAAAAAAGAGTGATTACTCTAGTTAGATCACTTTCGCATAAAATGTCGTTTTACATTTCATTAATAGATTGATTACAATTTAACTGGTTAGACCACCAAACTTGGAGTCGCGATTTTCGTATCTACTTATAGAAAAAGGCGAGTCTGAAAAAGGATAAAACTGTATGGAAATCTTGCTCTCTACCTTAATCATGCTCTTGATACTCGGCGCATGCCTGTATCAAAGAACATCCCTATTTACCTCATTAGCAGCACTGACCTTCACCATGCTAGCGCTTTCACTGTTTGGGCCTGTTGGCTTTTTCGGTTGGGTGATCTATTTGACGACAGTGGTTGTACTCTGCCTGCCATCAGTTCGCCAATCCTTAATCAGTGGCAAAGCTTTAGCGGTATTTAAAAAAGTACTGCCTGCAATGTCACAGACCGAGAAAGAAGCTTTGGAAGCTGGAACCGTGTGGTGGGAAGCAGAGCTATTTAAAGGCCAACCAGACTGGAAAAAACTGCATACGATCCCTGCACCTAAACTGAGTGCGGAAGAGCAAGCCTTCCTTGATGGCCCAGTCAATGAAGTGTGTGCCATGGTCAGCGATTACCAAGTCACTCACGAGTTGGCCGACCTCCCTCCTGAAGTTTGGACCTTCCTGAAAGAAAAGAAATTCTTCGCCATGATCATCAAAAAGCAATATGGCGGTTTAGAGTTCTCAGCTTATGCACAATCTCTCGTGCTGCAAAAGCTAACGGGCGTTTCCAGTGTACTCTCCTCCACCGTTGGCGTACCTAACTCACTGGGCCCCGGTGAATTGTTACAACACTACGGTACAGAAGAGCAAAAAAAGCACTACCTACCTCGTTTGGCTGAAGGTAAAGAAATCCCTTGTTTTGCACTGACTAGCCCAGAAGCTGGCTCTGATGCAGGTTCCATCCCTGATTTCGGTGTGGTGTGTAAAGGCCAATGGGAAGGTAAAGAAGTTCTGGGCATGCGCCTGACGTGGAACAAGCGTTACATTACGCTCGCGCCTGTTGCTACCGTACTTGGGCTTGCTTTTAAACTACGTGATCCGGAAGGATTACTGGGCGAGAAAGAAGATCTCGGCATCACCTGTGCTCTCATTCCTACGCATCTCAAAGGCGTGGAAATTGGCAATCGTCATTTCCCTCTGAACGTTCCATTCCAAAATGGTCCAACCCGCGCGAAAGATCTGTTTGTGCCACTCGATTTTATTATTGGTGGCCCGAAAATGGCCGGACAAGGTTGGCGTATGTTAGTGGAATGTCTGTCCGTTGGACGAGGCATTACCCTGCCTTCCAATTCAACAGGCGGAATTAAATCTGCCGCACTCGCTACAGGCGCTTATGCACGTATTCGCCGCCAATTTAAGCAACCCATCGGCCAGATGGAAGGGATTGAAGAGCCTTTAGCACGTCTAGCGGGTAACGCTTATGTGATGGATGCCGCGAGCAATCTCACTGTCGCGGGTATCGATTTAGGCGAGAAACCTTCGGTGATTTCCGCCATTGTGAAGTATCACTGCACCCATCGTGGACAACGTTCGATCATTGATGCCATGGACATCATCGGCGGTAAAGGCATCTGTTTAGGCCCCGCTAACTTCTTGGCGCGCGGCTATCAAGGAGCCCCGATTGCCATTACGGTCGAAGGTGCAAACATACTGACTCGTTCGATGATCATCTTTGGTCAAGGTGCGATTCGCTGCCATCCTTATGTTCTTAAAGAAATGGAAGCGGCTTATAGCCCAAATTCTGATGCTATCGAAAATTTCGATATGGCTTTAGCGGGCCACGTTGGCTTTGTATTGAGTAACTTAGTACGTAGTCTATGGCTCGGTTTGACTGATGGTTACGGCTCACAAGCGCCAACTCGTGATTCCACTCAACGTTACTATCAGCAGCTCAATCGTTACAGTGCGAATCTTGCTCTACTCGCCGATATTTCAATGGCGGTACTTGGCGGTTCTTTGAAACGTAAAGAGCGTTTATCGGCTCGTTTAGGCGATATTCTTAGCCAGCTTTACTTAAGCTCCGCGACCTTGAAACGCTTCGAGAATGATGGTCGCCCAGTTGAAGATCTCCCTCTGGTACATTGGGGATTGCAAGATAGCTTGCGCCAGACAGAAATCGCCATTGATGAATTCTTAGCGAACTTCCCTAATCGCTTTATTGGCCGTGCACTGCGTTTGATCATCATGCCATTTGGCCGAGTACGTAAAGCACCAAGCGATAAACTCGACAGCAAGCTCGCGCAGATCTTGCAAACGCCGAGTGACACACGTTCAAGAATCGGTCGTAATCAGTATTTAACACCGAGTGATCACAACCCTGCTGGCAAAATTGAGCAGGCGCTGCATGTCATTTTGCAAGCAGAGCCTCTGTTCGACAAAGTGTGCAAAGCGCTTAATCAACGCCGCCCCTTCACTGAGCTCGATGAAGTAGCAAAAATAGGCTTAGAAGCCAAAGTATTGACCATTCAGGAAGCAGCGCTACTGAGTGAAGCAGAAGCTCATCGCCTCTATACCATTAATGTGGATGACTTTGCCCCACAAGAGTTGGCAGCGAAAAAACGCTCACAACGCAATAAAGCCGAAGTCGTCTGATCTTTCAGACGTCATTTTTGAGATAGCAGCCAAGCAGAAGGGAGACATACCGTCTCCCTTTCTTATTTATATCAAATCACCGTGTTTTGACGTGCGAATTACTTACCCTTCTTCGGTAAATTCAATTGCATCTCAGGTTGCGCTGCTTTTTTCATCTTGATTTTGCGTAGTACAAACCACACCACTAACGCTAAAACCAGCACCACAATATTTCCGATAATTATGTACATCGTATTGCGGCTACGCTGCTCTTCACGTATCTGAATCATTAGTTGTTCTTGCTCTTTTTTAAGCCTTAGCGCTTCTTCCTCTTCCTGAATTCTACGCACTTCCGCAATATTGAGTTCATCCACCACACTGTATGAACGCTCATTGATAGGAAAATAAAGTTCACGGTGTGAAGCCAGTTCAGTGGCCCACACCTTTCCATCCCAAGTATAGTTACCAAACTCGCCATCATATGGGATCGGCAACTTAACGGTCAGAGCCTCTTTACTCGCTTGTGCTTCCGCAAGGTAATCATCTTGATAGGGATGACGATGACGAATATGGGCCAGCAAGGTGCCAGGTTCGATCATCCCCTGCTCTCCCGTGAAAATCACCTGATGTGGGGTTCCAGCTAACCGAGATTGAATGAAGGTGGTCGAAATCGGCGTTGGATAAACCAAAACCTCTTGCTCTTGCGCACGTAAGAAGACGCCATTTCCCGAAGTAATACGCACTCGATATTTGCCAGGTTCAATCCCCATATTGAGCGAGACAGTAAATACACCATCCCCCGGCTTTTCATCCAGTAACGTGCCATCGTCAGCAAATTCACCTAGCACTTCGGGGATCGGGCGAGCCTCTTTTGCCAACGAGTCTTCGTTTTCGACAAACTTAGTAAAGGTAATTTTGAGGTTAACTCGGTCAAGAAAGTCACGCAGTAACAAAGGTTTGCCGTCCGAAGTTAAACGGGCAGTAAACTTAAACTCTTCACCTTGAAATACTCGGTTCGGAAACACATCCGTGGTGAGTTGTAGGTTAGAGATGAGCTTAATATTGTTTTTGGGGGTAATTTTACCAATGGCTTGCCAAGGACCGGGCATAGGATTATCAATCGAGATAATGTCCATTGATGACTCTTGATACCAACGAACATTCTCAGGATTCCGCCACTGGTAATATTTGGTGCCATCAGGGCGAACCAAGACCACTGGTTGAGACTCTTTCTCGCGATAAATCACGAAAGTGATTTGAGAAATCGTGGGATCAACGCGAAAGCGGTTATCGAGCAGTGACATCGCAGACTCCTTTGCCGCCAAGCTACTCAAACTAATCAAACATCCCACAATCGCCGCGAGAATCCTCACCATAACTACTCCTAATTACGCCAGAGGCAAGTGCCACTTTTTGCGACTAAATCTAAACGTTCTTGATGTGCTTGTAATTCATCGGCGCTAGCGTGTAAAACCTTTAACGCTTTTCGCTCTGAACGCGCGCGCTTTAACGATTCTGCGTTCAGCTCCCCACTATTTTGCGTGCTGGCTGAAAATTGTAATGACGTCTGACCGCCCGTCATCAACAGATAAACGTCAGCCAAAATCTCCGCATCGAGCAAAGCTCCGTGCAGCGTTCGGTGAGAATTATCTATTCCATAGCGCTCACACAGAATGTCCAAGTTATTGCGTTTACCGGGGAAAATCCGTTTGGCCATCGCCAAGGTATCGGTCACTTTGCAAAAATCTGTGGTTTTAATTACTGAGCCACCGAGCTTGGCAAATTCATAATCCATGAAGCCCACGTCGAACGGTGCATTGTGAGCCACCAACTCCGCGCCTTTAATGAAGTCTAGGAATTCTTCATGGACTTGTTTGTACTCTGGTTTATCACGCAGAAACTCATCGGTAATACCGTGAACCTCTATCGCTTCTAGTTGAATCTCACGATCTGGTTTTAAATAGACATGAAAATGCCGCCCAGTGAGCTTTCGATTGATAATCTCAACGGCCCCGATCTCGATAATTCGATGCCCTTCGTAATGCGGGCCGCCTTCGCGGTTCATACCTGTGGTTTCGGTATCAAGCACTACGATGCGTTGGTATTCTGCATTGTTGCTAGTATTCATTAGGATATCTATGTCAGACTATGCCAATTCTTTGCGTGACCCAATAGTATCAAATCATGAACAAACAGGTGGAAATTTTCACTGATGGATCTTGTCTCGGCAACCCAGGTCCCGGTGGTTATGGCGTAGTAATGCGTTATAAACAAGTTGAAAAGACACTCGCTCGCGGCTATCGCCTCACCACCAATAATCGGATGGAAATGCTCGCTGCTGTAGTGGCTCTGCAAGCGCTAAAAGAACCCTGCCAAGTGATTCTTACCACCGACAGCCAATATGTACGTCAAGGGATCACGCAATGGATACACAACTGGAAACTGCGTGGTTGGAAAACCGCCGATAAAAAGCCCGTTAAAAATGCCGATCTATGGCAAGCTCTAGACCGTGAAACCGCGCGTCATCAAGTAGAATGGCGCTGGGTTAAAGGCCATGCTGGCCATCGTGAAAATGAAATGTGTGACGAACTTGCTCGTTCTGCCGCAGAGAATCCAACCGAAGACGATACTGGCTATCAACCAGAAGCCAAATAGCTCTGCACTAAAGCCCAGACTCACTCAGACATACCGCAGTCTCACGACTGCGGTTTGCTATTCACTCGATAATTAACCCCAACAGGCGATAGTCTGCGCTTCAAACGCCACTTTGAGCGAATAGGTTTAAGTGGGCAAGTTCTCTTTCGAGCCACAATAAAATAAAGACTACCCAACACCGAACTCGTCTCCCCGATCCCATTTTCTAACCATGTCCAGAAAGGGCGGTACTTCTGCATAGGGAACAGCGCATACTGATCACATTCAATCACTTGATAGTTGAGAACACTCAGCCAGTCTTTGATGCGATTTGGGGTATACATACGCCCACTCCACGGCAAATTATTTTTGCGCCAAGGCATCAGGCTGGCTAAACCAATAAAACTGATTGGATTAAAACCGGTGATAATCACATAACCATCATCGATCAATACACGGTCAACCTCACGCAATAAACGGTGTGGGTCATTACTATAATCAAGCTGATGCGCCAAGATCGCCACATCAATACTCTTTTCCAAAAACGGGAGTTCATACTTATCAGCAATGACAGTATGCAGCGGATTTTCTATATCAAGATGCACTTGGTGTTGAATATTGCAGGTACAACTGGCAAGCTCACAACTCAGACCGCCGAGCTTTAACATGTGGTAACCAAATAATTTAGGGCACCATTCATCTAAACGGGTCTGGATAGATTCACTCACCCATTGGCCATTTTTTAGTTGCGACCATGCGTGTGGATTTTCAAGCGTTTTATCGCTGCGTGCTGGTTTCATTGCTCACCCGCTTCATCAAGGTAACCGGAGACAACTCATGTTACAGATCAAAAGCATACCCGCATTTAACGACAATTACATCTGGCTGCTCCAAAATAGCGATCGCGATTGTGCAGTTGTCGATCCGGGCACTGCCGAACCTGTTCTCGCCTATCTCAAACAGCATGATTTGAACCTGAAGGCCATCTTAATTACTCATCATCATCACGATCATATTGGAGGTGTTGCTGAACTTGTGCATCAGTTCCCCGAAATCCATGTTGTAGGCCCAGCACAAGAGCCAATCCCTACCCTCACTCATCCGGTGGAAGATGGCGACCAAATCGAGCTGTTTGATGAACGCTTTCTGGTTTTAGGCTTATCAGGACACACACTCGGACATATAGGTTATGTAGGAGATGGTAAGCTGTTTTGTGGGGATGTCTTATTCTCCGCTGGCTGTGGACGCGTATTTGAAGGCACAATGGAGCAGATGTTTTCATCCCTAAATAAACTGCTCACTTTACCGCAAGAGACCCTCGTTTACAGCGCTCATGAATACACCGCCGCAAATGTCGCTTTCGCTTTGGCAGTGGAGCCAGAGAATGAGCAGCTGCATATTTATCGCGATGAAGTGAGTCGTTTACGCGCTCAGAATCAGCCAACATTACCGACCACGTTAGGTCGAGAAAAGTGGATAAATCCATTCCTGCGCACCCAAGAACCGAGTGTAATCCGCTCTGTCGCTAACCAAGTGTCAACGCAGGATCCGCTCACAATATTTACTGCATTACGTGAATGGAAGAATGAATTTTGACTTTTGTCGCTTGTCATCAAGACAACGTGGCAAGTATTATCAGCAGCCATGAAGAATAAAGGCTGTGTTACATGCGAGTTAAATTCAGTTGGGTCTTGGCATTGCTGCTTGTCGGCTGTCAAGCCCCCCAACCTGTGGATACCACCACATCAGATGACCAAGCGGTAAACCCGCCAACTCAATCTGTTAAGGTTAAAAAGAAGCGTAAACCACACACAACGGCCATTCTCCCATCTGAAACGGCAGAGAGTGTGGAGGAAGAAGACGTTGCTCTGACACCACAAGAACAAGATGATGTCTGGCAACGCATTGCTATGCAGTTACGCCTCGGAATACCAAAGGATCCAAGCGTTGATACTTACCGCGAGTGGTTTATAAAAAACCCCGGTCACCTACAAGCCATCGCAACGCGAGCAGAACCCTTTTTGTATCTGCTCACCGAAAAAGTCGAGCAACGCGGTCTACCAATGGAACTGGTTCTGTTGCCAATCGTTGAAAGTTCTTTTGACCCCTTTGCATACTCCCACGGCAGTGCCGCTGGTTTATGGCAATTTATTTCTGCCACAGGCAAACGTTATGGCCTCAAACAAAATTTCTGGTATGACGGTCGCCGAGATGTGGACGCAGCAACTGATGCCGCACTGGATTACCTAACGGTATTGAGCAAACACTTCGATGGTGATTGGTATCATGCCATTGCGGCTTATAACAGCGGTGAAGGTCGGGTTGCTCGAGCCATCAAAGCCAATAAAAAAGCGGGTAAACCCATCGATTTCTTCTCGTTAGATTTGCCGAAGGAAACCAGTAGCTATGTACCGAAGCTCTTAGCACTGGCGGATGTGATTGCCAACCAAGAAAAATACGGCATCTCAATCCCTGCTATCGAAAACCGCCAAGTATTAGCTAAGGTCGATCCGAAAGAGCAATTGGATCTTGCGATTGCCGCGCAATACGCTGGGCTGACAGTTAAGGAACTACAAAGTTTTAACCCCGCTTACAATCAGTGGGCAACAGCTCCAAATGGCCCACATCAACTGCTCATTCCAGTTGAAAAAGTCGAACGCTTTAACCTAGCGATGGAAGAAAACCGTGGTAAAGGTATCAAGGTCGTTCGTTATAAGGTGAAGTCTGGCGATACTTTGAGCACGATTGCCGATAAGTACAACACCACCGCGAAAGTGATCAAAGAAGCTAACCAGATCGCGAGCAATCAAATTCGCATTGGCAGTTATCTGTTCGTTCCAACCTCGGTGAAAGATGAGAAAGCTTATGCTCTGAGTGTAAGTAATCGCCTTGCGAAAACGCAGTCTGTACCGCGCGGACAGTACCAAACGATGCATACGGTCAATTCAGGTGAGAGCCTATGGACGATTGCCAAGCAATACAACGTCTCTTACCAATCGTTAGCGAAATGGAATGGCATGGCCCCAAAAGATCCACTGCGTAAAGGGCAAAAGCTGGTGATTTGGAAAGATGCCAAACCCAACCCTAGTGGCGTGATCCGTACAGTGAATTATAAGGTTCGTTCTGGTGACTCAATAAGCAGTATTGCGAATAAGTTCAAAGTCAAAACGACAGATATCGTCAAGTGGAATAAATTAAATAGCCGCAAATATCTCAAACCAGGTCAGCAGCTTAAATTGTATGTTGATGTAACCAAATTCAGTGCTTAGCTTCTAGCTGCCAGAATGAATTCAACTCACTCTAGCAACTGAAAGTGCACTAACAGTGGATTATGATCAGAAGCGTCCGATTGAGGCGCTTCTGCTTTTTTGAGCTTTAGCCCACGATAAAACACGTGATCCAATGCTAACCCATTGATAAAAGTCGTGCGATTATCTGGTTCAAATGTTACAGGCTGCAAACCGATAACTGAAAGTGAGTTACTCAGTAATGCCATCCGTTCTGTGCTCCAACTGTTAAAATCACCAGCCACTATCACTGGCCCAGCAAAGCTCTGTAGCTCTTCAAGTAATGCAGTCAGTTGCTCTTGGTACTCTTGTGTACCGTAAGTGAAGTTTACCGCATGTAGATTCACCACAGCTAACTCTTGCTGATTACTGAGCCGATAACGCGCATAAATAGCAGATTTGGGCAATCGCAACCAAGGTTCTAATTGAGTGTAAGCACAGGCTATTGTTGGCATCACTTTGGCTAGATTGATCACTCCAGCTGCCTCTCCAAAGGCCTCAAAAGCTCGAGCTTGCGTACCATCCCAACCTAACTGGTTTATCCATTGTTTGAATGGCTCATTCATATTAGCTTCTTGCAACAGCAATAACTGCTGAGAACCACTGATCTGCGTGAGGTCTGACTGCCAGTTTGGGCGGTTTTGTTTGTAGATGTTCCAAACCAAAAGATTAAGCTCGCCATCATTATCTAATGTTTGAGCGGAAGTATTTTGATAGCAG
The DNA here is from genome assembly GCF_000176715.1 of Vibrio sp. RC586. NCBI lineage: Bacteria > Pseudomonadati > Pseudomonadota > Gammaproteobacteria > Vibrionales > Vibrionaceae > Vibrio > Vibrio sp. RC586. The sequence continues at coordinate 710,614 of NZ_ADBD01000013.1, forward strand.
AGTAGAGGCTCTCCCTGCTGGTTGTGGCCAATCGTCACGAGTTCAGGCTGAGTTGGAATAGTAAAAATGGAGAAAAATGCGGTAGCTCCGACTGCCGAAAGCAGTAATGGTGCAATCCAGTAGCGTTTTTTCATCGGGCTTCTCCTTAAAAGACAATAAGGAGCGATTGCTCCTTATTGTTCCTATGATAAAACGAGTGACGAATGCTTAGATTGCATCCTCATCCTCTTCGCCAGTACGAATACGCACGACACGTTCCACACTGGTGATAAAGATCTTTCCATCACCAATTTTTCCGGTTTGGGCAGTTTCAATAATAGTATCGACACAACGATCAGCAACATCATCGGTCACGACAATTTCTAGCTTCACTTTCGGCAAGAAGTCGACCATATACTCAGCACCACGGTACAGCTCCGTATGGCCTTTCTGACGGCCAAATCCTTTGACCTCAGAGACTGTCATACCAGTAATTCCAACTTCGGCCAAAGCCTCACGGACATCATCGAGTTTAAATGGCTTGATAATGGCTTCAATTTTTTTCATGTTCATCCCTTAAACGACTGTCAGTGCTAGGCATTATCTGTCACCCGTTAACAACAATCAACCAAAGCTACCGTGGAATTTCGTTTTGCAGCTGACGTTGCTACTGACTCAGATCGGGCAACAAATTTTTATCTGGTAAACAGAAAGGATAATTGTCGGGAAGTTCAGTCGGTGGGCAACTAATGACCTGCTCATTATTCTGACCACAGTCACGCATATACATCAAAGTTGCAAAACTATCTATCACGTGCGTGGGATAAATGGGCCCAGCATCGCGATAAGCTTCCATTAGTGGTAAATGGTCATTTTGATAGCAGGCAATTTTTTCAGGCTCATTCACAATCCAACGAGGGAAATAGATTGCTCCATGTACCAAATAATCGTGCAGATTAAGGGTTAGAGCCACACTTGTTCCTGTAGGCTCAGCCCAAGAGATTCGATACACAGATTGAGCAACCCTTGATATAGACACCTGCTGATCCTTTACCCAGCGGCCTCCAACAATTCCTGAATGCACTCGATAATCAATGGTTGTGGCATTTTTAACATACAATTCATAACGCCACCCCTGATCATAAGTATAGATAAAACTCTTACCTAAAAATTCACTTAAATCGTTTCGTTTAAAATTCATGCAAGCTCCTCAGTAGCAGATTCGGTTTTAGTCAGGGATAATTTCCCCGCAATTAAGAACGCTCATCATCACATTGGTTTCATTCATAAATAACATGAATATTTAACTTGTATGCTGTGCCACAAAAAGGAGTGGGTTTCACGCTTATTCACCATCTTCTAATCAAGGAATCAAAACCATTATCCGTACCATAGGAGAGCTTAGATATAAAAAATCCGCAGTATTGCCACCACGGATTTTTCATTATCAAATCTGGGATATTTGCCGTAATGGCCCCACCATTATTTCAAGCCAGAGAAATAGGCTGCTAAGTTGGCAATATCATCATCACTGAGCATCATGGCTTGTGCTTGCATTACTACTGCGAGGCCACCGTTACGTTCTTTATTTTTATACGCTTTAATCGCCGTCATGATGTATTGCTCATTCTGGCCTTTCAGGTTCGGATAACCAGGAATCACCGCAATCCCGTCCATACCGTGACAAGCTGCGCATACTGCGGCTTTCGCTTGCCCTGCTGCTGCATCACCCGCCAATGCAGAACCAGACACCATACTCGCGCCCAAAACCAAGGCCATGACCATTTTATTCATTGCTTTCCCCATGTAATTATCCCTATAGATTATGTGTGGTTATGAATTTATTTTGGCACAGAATCGGAAGATTTGAACCAAACCAACTCACAATCTTGACCACTGAAATCACGATCCACGAATAAATCCGCAACACAGACCACCCGATCTTGGTACATGAGAATTGGGGTTTGCCGCCGCTGCCAACTCGGGATACCGTACTCTTGAAAAAGCTTTTTCAACTTACGCGATCCACTACGACCAACTGGACAAGCCACCAACCCTTGAGGCTCAAAACTTACCCAGAGTTGGCTAGGGTCATCCGGAAGTTTTATATTTCCTGAAGAGTGCATCGCTAATTTTAAGCAGCCTAAGCCTTGCGGTAATGACAAAAGCTGCTCTGGGACAATAGTGCAATGCCACCCAGAGAGATCAATCTCAGGCTGTACTAGATGCAATTGCTGCCGAAAACGACGGACTTCGATCTGATTCAGTCGGAGTTTGGGGTTAGCATCCTCGCTCGCTAAGGCAACTTCATGCCATAGCTGATCAGTGTGTTGGCGACTAGGCATTGGCAGCCGGTGATGCGCAAACCAAGCTCGGATCAGTTGTCGCCGCGAAGCCTCACTACTCTCAGCAAGTGTGGAGATCGATAATCCACCATCCTGAGTAATCGCCCTTTTTAAAGCATCGGCCAGCAGCTCTTGCAATAGCACTTCCTGTTCAGCGCACAACTCGGCACTGCGTTGTACCGCTTGGCGAATGCTCAGCCAACGTTCTGTAAGAATGGGCGTAATGTGATGACGCAGAAAATTGCGCTCGTAGCGAGTATCAAAATTACTTTCGTCCGTGACCCAACTCAGCTTCTTCTGCATGGCATACGCTTCGATATCTTGGCGAGAAACGGTCAATAATGGACGAGCTAAATGGCCTTGGGCAAAAGGCGTGTAGGCAGCCATTGCCGACAAACCTTTAGGGCCACTACCACGTTTTAACGCGAGCAAAAAGGTTTCGAGTTGATCGTCTGCATGCTGGCCAAGCAGTAGAAGAGTGTCTGAATCCACATACTGAGATAGTGCTTGATAACGCGCTTCACGCGCCATTTTTTCAATGCTTTCACCACTGCCGACCGCCAACTGTACGCGCTCAATATGGCATGAAATGTTGGCTGCTTGGCACCAAGTTTGGCAATCCTGCACCCATTGATCCGCATTCGAACTCAGTCCATGGTGTACATGAACCGCTTCTGCATCCCAACCAAACTCATCACGCCCACGAGCTAACAACGAGAGTAAAACTCGCGAATCCACTCCACCGCTTAACGCCAGCACTAATTTACGAAAGGGGTAACGCGCTAATTGCTGCACGAAATGGGGATAAAGATCGCTCATAAGCTCAACACAGTGTGAAAAAGTGCCTCAAGTTTACCCCTTGGGCTCAGAAAGCAAAAGGGCTGGCCTAAGCCAACCCTTTTCGTTTGTTGATGAGTGATTGCCCATACTCAGCAATCAAACTATCGCTAGTCCAATGATTAACAGTAGCCGTAGTTCATCAGACGCTGATAGCGACGCTCAAGTAAGTTTTCATGGTCAAGCGTGTCTAGATCCGCTAACTGGCGCAGCAGAGTCGCTTTCAGGTTTTCTGCCGTTTGTTTGTGGTTACGATGTGCACCGCCTAGAGGTTCTTCAACGATTTCATCAATCAGTTCTAGCTCTTTCAGACGAGGTGCAATCAAGCCCATTGCTTCTGCCGCTTGTGGTGCTTTGTCAGAATCACGCCACAGAATAGACGCACAACCTTCTGGTGAAATCACTGAGTAAGTTGAGTATTGCAGCATGTTCACGTAGTCACCCACGCCAATTGCCAGTGCGCCGCCAGAACCGCCTTCACCCACTACGTTACAAATCACGGGTACTTTCAGGCCTGACATCACTTTGAGGTTTTTAGCGATCGCTTCCGACTGACCGCGTTCTTCCGCACCTACCCCTGGATATGCACCCGCAGTGTCGATAAAGGTGATGATTGGCATGTTGAAACGTTCTGCCATCTGCATCAAACGCAGAGCCTTACGGTAGCCTTCAGGCTTTGGCATCCCGAAGTTACGTTTCACTTTTTCACGAGTTTCACGACCTTTCTGGTGACCAATCACCATGACCGCACGGCCATCAAGACGTGCAATACCGCCCACAATCGCTTTGTCGTCAGCGTAAGCACGATCACCGGCCAGTTCATCAAACTCAGTAAAGATGTGATTGAGGTAATCCAGCGTGTAAGGACGCTGCGGATGACGCGCCAATTGCGCCACTTGCCATGCACCTAAGTCACTGAAAATTTTCTTTTTCAGCTCAAGGCTTTTCTTCTCAAGCTGTTCTAGCTCTTTATCCAGATCTACGGATGCGCTTGTGCTGTGACGAGACATATCACGCAGCGCCTGAATTTTCGTTTCCAGTTCGACAATCGGTTTTTCAAAATCAAGAAAATTGAGGCTCATCTATCGATCCTTTGTGACTCAGCCATGCCACCCTCAGTGCGCACTGGCTGAATTTTAGTTAAATTCGAGTTCTACCTGATCGTTACCAAGTAGCTGCTTTAATTCGTCTAACAATGTATCGCTTGGCGTGACTCGCCACTCTGTGCCTAACGTCAGGCGCGCTCGCGCATCAGGGCGCTGGTAGTATACATTGACAGGTACGGTTCCTGCGCGGTGAGGTTCAAGTATGTGACTAAAACGCTCAAAAAATTGTTGATCAATCTGCGACTGTAAAATCGAGATCGATAAACCGCGGGCAAATTTTTCACGCGCGCTGCCCAAGTCCATGACCTCGCGCGCCGACATTTTAAGTCCGCCATTGAAGTCATCAAAGCTGACCTGTCCGGAAACCACCAGAATTTTATCTTTTTCTAACCATTCTGCATACCGATCAAGTGCTTCTGAGTAGAGCATCACTTCCATACGCCCCGAACGGTCATCCAGTGTCATCAAGCCAATCCTTGTACCGCGTTTGGTGGTCATGACTCGTGCGGCAATCACTAATCCGGCAACGGTTAATGATTGATCACGCCGTGTTGGCGCAGCTTCATTCAAACGGCAACTGGTGTATTTGGTGAGCTCTTTCAGGTATTCATCAACCGGATGGCCGGTGAGATACAGCCCAAGCGTCTCGCGCTCCCCTTCCAAGCGTACTTTTTCCGGCCACTCAGGTACTTGCGTGTATTTCTGCTCGACTTCTTCTGGCGCATCGGTGAGTACGCCAAACATATCCGCTTGGCCAAATGCTTCAGCCTGATGATGTTGGCTTGCCGCGCGCACTGCATCATCCACTGATGCCATCATGGCAGCACGGTGTGGCCCTAGCCGATCAAGAGCACCAGCCAAAATCAGTTTTTCAATCACGCGCTTGTTGACCTTTTTCAGATCAATTCGCGCACAGAAATCAAACAAATCTTTGAAATAACCGTCTTTGTTACGTGCTTCAAGAATGGCCTCAATTGGACCTTCCCCCACGCCTTTGATAGCACCGATGCCGTAAACAATCGCACCGTTGTCATCCACGTTAAAGCGATACAAGCCGGAGTTGATATCCGGTGGCAACACGGTCAATCCCATGTTCTTACACTCATCCACCAAGCCAACCACTTTTTCGGTGTTGTCCATATCCGCGGTCATTACCGCGGCCATGAACTCAGCAGGATAGTGGGTTTTCAACCATAGGGTTTGGTAAGACACCAGAGCATAGGCAGCAGAATGCGATTTGTTAAATCCGTATCCGGCGAACTTTTCCACCAGATCGAAGATTTTCATCGCCAACTCACCATCGACGCCGTTATTTTCAGCCCCTTCTTGGAACACGGCGCGCTGTTTGGCCATCTCTTCCGGTTTTTTCTTACCCATTGCACGGCGCAACATATCTGCCCCACCCAAGGTATAACCCGACAGCACCTGCGCAATCTGCATCACCTGTTCTTGATAGAGGATGATGCCGTACGTTGGCTCTAGAATCTCTTTAAGTGACTCATGTTGCCATTTTTCATCCGGATAAGAGATGGCTTCTCGGCCATGCTTACGGTCGATAAAGTTATCCACCATGCCAGATTGCAACGGCCCCGGACGGAACAACGCCACCAGAGCGATGATGTCTTCAAAACAGTCAGGTTGCAGTCGCTTAATCAGCTCTTTCATACCGCGCGATTCGAGCTGGAATACCGCGGTGGTTTTGGCATCTTGCAGGTTACGGAATGAGCGCGCATCATCGAGCGGGATCGCTTCAATCCGTACCGGTGGTTTGCCTGCTTTTTTCAAGCGCGGGTTAACCAGCCCCAACGCCCAGTCAATGATGGTTAGAGTACGCAGCCCCAAGAAGTCGAACTTGACTAAGCCGGCGGTTTCTACATCGTTCTTATCGAACTGGGTAACGGGGAAGTTACCTTCCGCATCACAGTAAATCGGCGCAAAATCGGTAATCGCCGTGGGCGAAATTACAACGCCTCCAGCGTGTTTACCGGCGTTACGGGTACAGCCTTCCAGAATTCGGCACTTGTCGATCAGCTCTTTGACTTCTTCATCAGCGTCATACAGCTCTTGCAATGCCGGCTCGGCAATAAACGCTTTTTCGAGTGTCATACCCGGATCGGGTGGGACTAATTTTGAAATGCGATCGACAAAACCGAACGGATGACCAAGCACTCGACCCACATCTCGAATGACCGCTTTCGCCGCCATGGTACCGAAGGTAATGATTTGTGATACCGCATCACGACCATACATTTCCGCAACGTGATCAATCACTTGGTCACGCTTATCCATACAGAAATCGACGTCAAAGTCGGGCATGGATACCCGCTCTGGGTTTAAGAAACGTTCGAACAGCAGATCGTATTCGAGCGGATCAAGATCGGTGATTTTCAGTGCATACGCCACTAACGAACCGGCACCCGAACCCCGCCCCGGTCCTACCGGAATATCGTTATCTTTTGACCACTGGATAAACTCCATCACGATCAAGAAGTAACCAGGGAAACCCATCTGGTTGATTACATCGAGCTCGATTTGCAGTCGCTCATCATATTCTGGGCGGCGCTGTGCACGGACTTCTGGATTAGGGAAAAGGAATTCGAGCCGCTCTTCCAGACCTTCACGGGATTTCATGACTAGGAAGTCTTCGATCGCCATCCCTTCGGTTGGGAAATTAGGCAGGAAATATTCGCCTAAGCGCACCGTTACGTTACAACGCTTGGCAATCTCCACGCTGTTTTCCAGTGCTTCGGGAATATCCGCAAACAGCTCGCACATTTCCGCTTCGCTGCGTAAGTACTGCTTAGGGCTGTAATTTTTCGGGCGACGCGGATCTTCGAGCGTGTAACCATCATGAATCGCCACTCGGATTTCATGCGCTTCGAACGATTCTTCGGTAATAAACACCACTTCATTGGTTGCGACCACTGGCAGCTCATATTGCTCAGCCAGCTCAAGCGCAAAGTGTAAGTAGCTCTCTTCATCGGCACGCCCAGTGCGCACTAATTCTAAATAGAAGTGGTCGGCAAAGTGGGTCTGGTAAAACTCAAGGCACTTCTCAACTTGTTGTTGGTTGCCTTTCAGCAAAGCTCGCCCAATTTCGCCACTCTTACCCCCCGAAAGCACAATCAAGCCTTCGGCATGCTCCATCAACCAAGCTTTATCAAGTACAGGTTGATGTTGGACATGACCACGCAGATACGCTTTTGAAATCAATAAGGTGAGGTTTTTATAACCGATGTTATTTTTGGCAAGGACGGTCAGCTTGGTCAGTTCGTCACCAAACTCTTCCGATTGCAAAGTAAAATCGGCACCGATGATTGGTTTAACTCCGCAGTTGTGCGCGGTGCTGTAAAACTTAACCAAGCCACACAAGTTAGTAAAATCGGTCAACGCCATTGCTGGCATGCCCATTGCCGCCACTTTTTTCACCAATGGCGGTACTTTGGACAAACCATCCACCATGGAGAAATCACTGTGAACACGTAAGTGGATGAACTTTGGGTCTGACATGCAAGGAATATCCAAATCTTAGGAAACGCAATTGCGCTCTATTCTATACCAAAACTACTTGGAGTTGCAGGTAGGCGGCAAGAGAGTGAATCCCCATGAGCATAGATAAACTATGTGATTGGGGTGAACGAACGTGGCCAACACCGCTGCAGCTTCAAGTAGGAAGGGGATACGTTAATCTGCGTTGGCTTTCAGTAGCTTATTCTAAACCGAGTGCGCGTTTTACTGGGCCAAAGCTTTTACGATGTTGCTCAATCACGCCATGCTGCTCGATGGCGGCGAAATGCACAGCGGTTGGGTAACCTTTGTGTTTGGCAAAACCAAATTGAGGGTATTGTTTATCCAACTCTTCCATCTCGTGATCGCGGATCACTTTGGCAATAATCGAAGCTGCGCTGATTTGCGCCACGCGCAGATCGCCTTTGACTACGGCTTGTGCCTCCATCGGCAGTTTGGGGACTTTATTACCATCCACCAACACCAAATCTGGCTGCACAGCCAATCCCGCCACCGCGCGCTGCATCGCAACCATGGTCGCTTGGAAGATGTTCAGTTCATCGATCTCTTGTGGAGAACAGCGACCGACCGACCAAGCTAAGGCTTTTTCTTGAATCTCAGGAAACAACGCTAAACGTTTTTTCTCACTGAGCTTTTTGGAGTCATTCAAGCCCACAATCGGCCGATTAGGGTCAAGGATAACCGCCGCAGTAACCACATCCCCAACAAGAGGACCTCGGCCAACTTCATCCACTCCCGCAATCAAGGCATAACCAGCCGGAATCTCAAATGCAGGCAACTCAATGCTTGGTTTCTTCGCCATGTTGTTTTCTCAATCTTTTTAATTTTGTTTCTGAATCAAATGCAGTACAGCTTGCGCCGCTTGCTGATCCGCATTTTTACGGATCCATTGATGCATTTCGGTGAATTTACTCATTAAATCTTGATTATCACTATCAAGCAAACGGCTCACCTCATGGTAAAGATTGTCGACCGTACAATCATCTTGCAGCAGCTCTTTCACCAACTCTTCACCGGCCAAAATATTCGGTAAAGAGACATAAGGCGTTTTCAGCAGACGTTTAGCCAGAAACGCGGTAAAGGCATTCACTCGATAACCAACCACCATGGGCCGCTTAATCAACATACATTCCAGTGCAACGGTTCCAGAAGCCAGCATGACTGCATCGGATGCGGTAATCACGTTGCGCGCGGTATCATCCACCAACACAAAGTTGAGTTCTGGCGCAACTTGCTTCCATACTTCTTCAAATTGTGCACGGCGTTTAGCATTCACCAACGCAACGACAAAGCCCAACTCTGGATAGCGTGCCTGCAACTTTTGGCAAGTCGCGATAAACGGTTCCGCAAGCATTTTCATTTCGCCACCACGGCTACCAGGCAATACCGCTAACCAGCGGCGTTGCTCATCTAAGCCAAGTAACTGGCGAGCGGCCAACTTATCTGACTCTAACGGAATGGAGTCCGCTAAGGTGTGACCGATAAACTCACAAGGTACATTGAATTTGTCGTAAAACACTTTCTCAAACGGCAAAAAAGCCAACACCAGATTAGTAGCTGCCGCAATGCCATGAATACGATTTTGTCGCCATGCCCAGACCGATGGGCTGACATAATGTACGGTTTTGATCCCAGCTTGTTTAAGGCTTAGCTCAAGGCGCAAGTTAAAATCAGGGGCATCAATGCCAACAAATACATCTGGCGGATTGGCTGTGAAATATTTGACCAGTTCGGCTTTCACTTTCAACAAACGCGGTAAACGCCCAAGCACTTCGACCAGCCCCATGACGGCAAGCTCTTCCATATCAAACAGAGACTCACAGCCAAGCTCGATCATCTTCGGTCCACCGATACCGACAAATTCCGCATCGGGGTAACGTGTACGCACCGCCTTAATGAAACCTTCACCTAAGGTATCACCTGAAAGTTCGCCTACCACGATGCCAATCCGTAATGGTCTGTTCACCCTATTTCTCCACCGTTGAAAGAGACTCTTCTCTGGACTGCAAGTCAGCAGAGACTAAAAATGCAAAAGATCGCTGAGAGTCGCAGCGATCTTTCAATTTATCCGTCAATTCACTGCACTAAGTAAGTGAATGAGCACCAACCGTTCAGCGGATAATGCCGCGCTCGGATTTCTCAAGAAAATCGAGGAACACTTTCACACTTGGGAACTGTTCTGCTTCTTGAGCAATTTCGGCTTTTGCGGCTTCTAGCGTCAAGCCATTGCGGTACAGCGATTTGTACGCACGGCGAATCGCATGGATTTCTGCCTTTTCAAAGCCACGACGCTTTAAGCCTTCCACGTTAATACCGAAAGGTGCACAGTGGTTACCTTGCGCCATGACATACGGTGGCACATCTTGTACCACGATGGAGCCACCACCCAGCATACAATGGTCACCAATATGGCAGAACTGATGGATAGCAGACATGCCGCCGACAATCGCTTGGTTGCCCACTTTGACGTGGCCCGCCAACGTGGCGTTATTGGCAAAAATACAGCGATCGCCAATCACACAGTCATGTGCAACGTGAGCATTGATCATAAATAGGTTGTCGCTACCCACGATAGTGATGCCTTTATCTTGCACCGTACCGCGGTGCATGGTGACGCTTTCGCGAATCGTATTGCGATCACCAATGATGAGCTGAGTATCTTCACCGGCGTATTTCAGGTCCTGACACTGTTCACCAATTGAAGCAAACTGGAAAATACGGTTAAAAGAACCGATTTTAGTTGGACCTTTAACGACAACGTGCGACATAAGCTCGGTGCCTTCTCCGATCTCAACCTTGCTGTCGACATAGCAAAAAGGACCAATTTTTACGTTAGCGCCAATAATGGCACCTTCTTCCACCACCGAAGTAGGGTGAATTTGTGCTGATTCGTGAATCATTTTAAAACTCTCGACGTGCGCATTTGAGTTGAGCAGAGCAAACGACATCACCATCCACTTTGGCAACACCGTTAAACAGCGCAATACCACGGCGTTCTTTCAGAAATTCAACTTCAATCATCAGCTGATCGCCAGGGGTAACAGGCTTACGGAACTTCGCTTCATCAATGCTTGCGAAGTAGTACAATTCATTTTCTTTTGGCGCACCAAAGGTTTTAAACGCCAATAAGCCAGTAGCTTGCGCCATAGCTTCTAAAATCAATACGCCGGGGAAAACCGGCAGTTGTGGAAAATGACCGGTAAACTGAGGCTCGTTCACTGAAACATTTTTCAAACCAATCAGATATTTACCTTCTTCATAATCGGTCACGCGATCGATCAGCAAAAATGGATAGCGGTGCGGAAGAAGCGATTGAATTTCAGTGATGTTCATCGTTTTCTTATCAGTAGTCAAAGTCATCATCCTGTTCGTGTAAAAATAAATAAGGGATACCCAACAGCGAAAAGACTCGCAAGATGCGAGCCTTTGGTGTCAGCCAATTACGCTTGTGAGTTATCAGGCTGCTCGGCATCTGATTGCTCAAGTTGCTTTTCTAGAGCTTTCAGTCGCTTATGCATATCTTCAATGCGGTGTACTCGAGCAGCCGTTTTGCGCCACTCTTTATTGGTTTGCAGAGGAATACCAGAAGAGTACATCCCCTTCTCCTCAATGCTACGCATCACCATGCCCATACCTGTGATGGTCACACCATCAGCAATCTCGATATGGCCGTTAAGCACACTTGCACCACCAATGATGCAATATTTACCGATACGAGTGCTGCCGGCGATAATGGTACCACCCGCTAAGGCACTACCATATCCGATGTGCACGTTATGCGCGATTTGCATTTGGTTATCGATGATCACATTATCTTCAATCACAGTGTCATCAAGCGCACCGCGGTCGATGGTAGTACAAGCACCGATCTCTACACGATCACCAATACGAACGGAACCCAACTGAGGAATTTTGATCCATTCGCCACGTTCATTGGCGTAACCAAAACCGTCAGAACCAATCACAGTACCCGATTGAATTAAGCAGTCAGAACCAATTTCTACCTTATGATAGATAGTAACATTGGCCCAAAGTTTAGTGTTGTCACCCAAACACGCCTGCTTACCAATAAAACAACCCGCACCAACAACCACGTTATCACCAAGCTGTACGCCTGATTCAATCACTGCATTGGCACCAATCGAAACGTTGTTACCTAACTTCGCATCTTCAGCAATCACCGCGCTCAACGCGATACCGTACGCTGGAGCAGGAGTGGAATCTAACGCCTGTGTCACTTTGGCAAAAGCCACATAAGGGTCGGCGACAACCAGAACATTACCCGGGCAGAGTTCACGCTCACTGGCTTTAACCATGATGACTGTCGCTTTGCACGCACTTAAGTGCTTACTGTATTTGGGATTGGACAAAAATGTCACATTTCCAAGCTGTGCCTTATCCATAGGCGCAACCGCACTGACTAGTGCGGTTGGATCACCGTGTAACTCCCCTCCGGTGATGGTGGCCAGTTCGGCTAAAGTTAATGTGGTCATAATTTTCGATTATTTAATGGCTTTGATAACTTTCTCAGATAGATTGTGCTCAGATTTACCGTATTGCATTGCACTAGAATCAATCACAATATCGTAACCTTCTTTCTCAGCCACTTTCGTCACTGCATCTTGAATAACTTTAAGTAACTTTTGCTTCTCTTCTGCTTCACGACGTGCGGACGCTTGCTCTAGAGCCTGGGCTTTAATTTTGTATTTGCTGTCCAACTGACCGATTTCAATGCGAAGCTTTTCCACTTCATCTTGGCTCATCAGCTCACCATCACGCTTTAGCTTTTCAATCTTGGTTTTTGCATCAGCTTGAATCGCTTGCAGCTCAGCCGCTTTATCTTTGAACTCTTCTTGCATTTTTTGCAAAACAACTTCACGCTGTGGCAAAGCTTGGAACACTTTCGCAGTATTGATATAACCAATTTTCTGCGCAGCTTCAGCAGCATTAGCGACTAAAGATGAACTTAGTATAATCAGGCCAAAGCCAGCTGCTTTAATCATGTTTTTCAAAATATGTTCCTCTCCTAGAAGGTTTTTCCGATAGTGAAAGTGAAAAACTCTTCGTCATCACCTTCATAAATTTTAATTGGTTTAGCCAATGAGAATACCAAAGGTCCCATTGGGGATACCCACTGCAGTGCAACGCCGTAGGATGAGCGATAATTGGTTGGATCTGAATAATCGTAGTAATACTGGTTGCCATACTCAGCACCACTAGAACGATAATCAAATTCAGTATCCCAAACGCTGGCCATATCATAGAAAATACTGGTTCGAATTTGGCCACGCACCTCATCTGAAGCAAATGGTGTTGGAACAATCAATTCGACGCTAGCCAACGCGATCGCGTTACCGCCAACAGAATCATCGGTGACGGTATCGGTACCGTTGTTTGAACCCGAGTAGTCACGATACACCGCTTTAGGGCCTGCAGAGTTTGACCCAAATCCGCGCAATGTGGTAAAGCCACCCGCATAGAAGTTCTCATAAAATGGGAACAGATTATCTTTTCCATCGGTTTGTCCGTAGCCGTTACCGTAGCCTAAACGACCACGTAGCAGCAAGGTAAACTCATGCTTCTTGGTCAGCGGGAAATACTGGCGTACATCATATTGCAACTTAAAATACTCCGCATCAGATCCCGGAGTAGTAAATTTAAAGTAAGCACGCTGATGGTTGCCCGATGTTGGGAAATAGCTGTTGTTCAGATTATTTCTGGTCCATGACAAGTTGATATCGAAATCATTAGTCAATAAATTTCCTTCCGAGTCGATATTACTCGCTTGCGCAGTCAGAAAGTTCTCTACTTGTAAATAAGGTGTCAAATTTCCAAGTTTGTTATGAGTATAACCAACACCAAACTCAAAGCGGTTTAATTCATCGAATGGGAAACCCCAAGTTAGGCTAGTACCGTAACTTTCATTGGTGTAGTCAACAATACCTGCTTCAGATGCTTCAAACTGGTTGTAGAAAACCTTGCCACCAAGGCTGACACCGTCAAGATTCCAATATGGGTCACGATATTCTAAGGTTAGGTTTTTCTGGTAATCGTTCATCATGGCGTTAACGCCGACTCGGTTACCACTACCCAAAAAGTTTTCTTCTTGTAAACCGACTTGGAAACTCACCCCTGACTCAGTACCGTACCCGATACCAAAGTTGACACTACCCGAATTGGCCTCTTTCACGCTGTAGACTAGGTCCACTTGATCTTCACTGCCAGGAACACGAACTGTCTGCACTTCCACCGTTTCAAAAAAGCCTAGACGATTAAGGCGAGTCTTCCCTGTATCGATGTCTTTAGAGTTAAGCCAACTGCCTTCCATCTGACGCATTTCACGACGCAGCACTTCATCTCGCGTACTGTTGTTGCCCACAAAGCGAATGTCGCGCACATAAATGCGATTTCCAGCTTCCACATGAACAACTAAAGAAACTTGCTGCTTTTCATCGTCAAACTCAGGAAGAGTGCGAACTTGCGGGTAAGCATAACCTGCTTCCCCAAGAATTTTCTTGATACTCTCTTCCATGCGCGTCACAGCTGAGCCGTTATACGCCTCACCAATCTCAAATGGGATCAGTGCTTTAAACTCATTCTCTTTGCCTAACAGCTCGCCTCGAAATTGCACTTGGCTCACCGTGTAGGACTCACCCTCATTAAGATTGAGAGTGATATAGACGCCCTTTTTATCAGGTGAAATCGCCACTTGGGTGCTATCAACTTGGAATTTCAGATACCCACGGTCCAAATAATAAGAACGCAGGCCTTCAATATCACCAGCCAAGACTTGTTTTTGATACTTATCGTCAGCTAAGAAGTTCCACCAAGCGACGTCCACATTCAGATTAAAACGTGAGAGTAGCTCTTCATCGCTAAATACTTGGTTGCCGATAAAGTTGATTTGTTGAATTTTGGCTGAGACCCCTTCGGTAAAAACAAACTTCAGGTCAGCACGATTACGTGGCAATGGAGTCACAACAGCTTTTACGGTTGCGTTATATTTGCCCACGCTGTAGTAGAAATCTTCAAGGCTTTTTTCAATATTGCTTAATGTGGTACGGTCGAGAGCCTCGCCAACACGAATATTGGACGCTTCGATACTCTGTTTAAGCTGCTCTTCTTTAATTGCCTTGTTGCCAGAAAATGACACACTCGCAATGGTAGGACGCTCACTGACTTGAACGACCAAAGCATTACCATTACGTAGTACTTTGACATCCTCAAAATTACCAGAGGCATAAAGCGCCTTGATAATGTTGGCCACATCTTGTGAATCAACACTATCCCCAACACGCACAGGCATTTTCAACAATGCAGCACCTAACGCTACCCGTTGCAGACCTTGAATTTGAATATCCTGTACTACGAATTTTTCGGCACCATTCGCTGACACACTAGTAGCGAGCAATGTCGCGAGCAGAATCTGTTTCATCGCCATATTGTTTTGAGTTCTTCCTTACTGCAACTCTTGCCTAATGTTTATCAATCACAGGCGAGTAAAATCGTTAAAGATTGCCACGGCCATTAAAGAGAAAATAATGGCTCCACCAATCCGGTAACCCATTTCCTGTACTTTTTCCGGTACAGGGCGACGAATTACCGCTTCAATCATAAAAAACAGTAGATGACCGCCATCGAGCATCGGTAGCGGTACTAAATTGATAATGCCTAAGTTGATACTTATCAGAGCTAAAAAGCCCAAAAAGTAAACGAACCCATAATCTGCTGTCGCACCAGCACCTTTGGCAATCGAAATAGGCCCACTGAGATTATTCAGGCCCACATCGCCGACTAGCAGTTTCTTTAACATGCTAACCGTCAGATCAATCACCTGAGCACTTTTTTCCACGGCTTTGCTCAGCGACTCAAATACACCAAATTGCATTTCAAATCGATAGCTTTGCGGCCATTCTGCGACTTTTGGTGCGATTCCAGCAAAACCGATCACTTTTCCTTGCGAAAGCTCACGACTATCCGGTGTCAATTCGATTTCAACTTTTTGTCCAGCTCGCTCAACCAATACTGTGATAGGCGTATTCGGATGACTTTGAATGGCATTCACCACCTGCCGCCAATCATCGATCACCTGCTGATTGATTTGCAGCACTGTATCGCCAACTTGTAGCCCAGAACGTTCACCTGCACCTTGTGCAGTTACGTTCGCTAATTGATTCGAAATGGCTGGCGTGAAAGGTTTAAAACCCAACGCCCTCATAGCAGACTCAGTTTCTGGATCAAAGTTCCAATCACGCAGATTTATTGTTTTAATTTCGTCGAGTCCAACACCTTCTGAGGAAGAAACCGTCAAGGTAAGGCTGTCATCTCCAATATGGCCAATCAAGCCCATGTTAACCGACTCCCAGTCAGGGGTATGCACTCCCGAAACTGCCTTGATTTCCATGCCCGATGTTAATCCTGCTTGAGCGGCAATCGAATAAGGCGTCACTTCCCCAATTACAGGTTTAACCGCAGGAACGCCGATCATAAACATCAGCCAATAGGCAAAAATCGCAAACAGAAAATTGAAGAGGGGACCCGCACTGACAATTGCAGAGCGTTTCCACAACGACTGCTTATCAAATGCCATAGACTGTTGCTCGGCGGGGACATCATCGACACGACCATCGAGCATTTTGACGTAACCACCGAGTGGGATCATCGAAATGCTGTATTCAGTGCCATCGCTAGCGGTGCGTTTCCAGATTGATTTACCAAACCCAATGGAGAATTTCTCAACTTTTACCCCACAGCGTCTAGCCACCCAGAAATGTCCAAACTCATGCACGGCAACTAAAATTCCTAATGCAATGATAAAGGCTATGAAATTCCATAAGATGTCGTTCATGGTTAACGCTCTTTTAATACTTGGTGGGCGAAATGGCGAGCCATTGTATCTAGCTCAAGCAGGCTTTCCAAGTCAATGCCATATAACTGAGCATTAGTCGCGCAGACCTTAGACAAGACCTGCTCATTGATTAATACGATGTCAGTAAAACGTATTTTCTGTTTTAAAAAGGCATCAACTGCCACTTCATTTGCCGCATTGAGTGAGGTAGTAGCATGCTGCCCAAGAAAACACGCATCCATCGCCAGTTGCAAACAAGGATAGCGCGCGAAATCCACATCCATAAACGTCAGCTGCTGTAACCGCGTGAAATCCAATGCAGGGACTCCTGCTGAAATGCGTTTAGGATAAGCCATTGCGTAAGAGATCGGCGTGGCCATATCCGGTTCACCTAACTGAGCCATCACTGAACCATCTCTGTATTGCACCATCGAGTGGATAACCGATTGAGGATGGATAAGCACTTTGAGCTGATCACGAGAGGTATTAAACAACCACTTCGCCTCGATATATTCGAGCCCTTTATTCATCATGGTGGCTGAGTCAACGGAGATTTTTGGCCCCATGGACCAGTTTGGATGAGCAATAGCTTGCTCTGGCGTTACGCTATCCAGTGTGGCGAGATCACTGTAGCGAAAAGGGCCGCCCGACCCTGTTAACAAAATATGACTGATGCCGTGTTTTTCTAGATCACAGCGTCCAAGCTCAGTTTGAATCTCACTCGGTAAGCATTGAAAAATCGCGTTATGCTCACTATCGACTGGCATCAACTCTGCGCCTGATTTCGCTACTGCATCGATGAACAGTTGACCGGACATCACCAACGCTTCTTTGTTAGCCAATAAGACTCGCTTACCCGCTTTCACCGCCGCCATAGTCGGCAGCAAACCTGCGGCACCAACAATCGCTGCCATCACAGTATCGACTTCATCTAATGCAGCAACTTGGCACATAGCCTCTTCGCCATACAACACTTCTGTTGCTTGATTTTGGCTTTTAAGCAACTGTTGTAATTCTGTAGCAGCCAGTGCTGTCGACATGACCGCATATTGGGGTTGCCACTGCAGGCAAAGCTGATACATCTTGGCAACATTGCCCCCAGCAACTAAAGCCACAATCGAAAACTGCTGTGGATTTTGGGCAACTACCTTAAGGGTACTGGCTCCGATAGAACCAGTGGCACCTAAAATGGTTAATTTACGCATAGTGAAACCGCTGTTATTCACATCAGGCTGCCAAGGCAGCCTGATGATTAAAACAAGAAATAGAGAAGTGCGAACACAGGAAAGGCGGCCGTAAGGCTATCAATTCGATCTAAAATGCCACCATGCCCCGGAATAATATTACTGCTGTCTTTGATACCGGAGACTCGCTTAAACATACTTTCGACCAAATCACCCAATACTGAAATGACAACTGTGACCAAAATGATCAGTAACATCGCAATCATTGAGCTAAATTGAAGGCCAAACCACTCGGCAACCCAGTAACCCACCAGCATTGCCGTAGCAATCCCTCCAATTAAACCTTCTATGGTTTTGTTAGGGCTTACTGCTGGTGCCATTTTGTGTTTACCTAAGCTTTTTCCCAAAAAATAGGCACCGCTGTCTGCAGCCCAAACCAGAAAACAGACGAAGAGTACAAGTTTCGCGCCATAAAAAGGGTCGGAAAGGTAAGAGTTGGCACGTAAGAACAGCACACTCCAGAAGAAAGGTAGCAATGTCAGCAAGCCAAATAGGTGGCGAACGCTACTTGAATGCTCCCATAGCGGACGCGAGCGTGGATAAGTGATCGCCAGAGCACTCGAAACTAACCACCATGAACTGCCGATACCAAGCACAATCAGATGAGTAGTATCAAGATTACCAATCGCTGGCAATTCAAAATCGATCAGAGCGACACTCAATCCACCAACCACCAATGCCGGAACCATAGCCCAAACACGTGACGGTTGATCTACAAACTGAGTCCATTCCCAGAACCCAAGTAAAGTTACTACCGCAAGTGCCAACATAAAACCAGCAAAAGGCAGATAAAGGATACCAAGGATCACCAAAGGCGCGAGGATAAGCGCTGTAATGATTCGCTGCTTCAAATTGAGAAGTCCTATATTCAGTTTTCCATCAATGCCTTGATTTGTTCACCAGTACAACCAAAACGGCGCTCACGATTAACAAACCAAGTCACTGCTTCAATCAGGCAGTTTTCATCGAACTCAGGCCAGAAGACTGGAGTAAAATACATTTCTGCATAGGCAAGTTGCCAAAGCATAAAGTTACTAATGCGACACTCTCCGCTGGTGCGGATAAGCAAGTCCACCTCCGGCAGATCAGCCATGGTCAAATGTTGTTTGAACATCGCTTCATCAATATCTGCAGGCTGCAGATCACCTTGTTTAGCCTTTTCCGCCAAAGCTTTCGTGGCTTGCAAGATGTCCCACTGACCACCATAATTCGCCGCAATATTCACTACCATACCCGTATTGTTGGCAGTTAATTCTTCTGCTTGAGCGATTTTAGATTGCAGTCGCTCGCTAAAGCGACTTTTATCACCAATCACTCGTAAACGCAGATTATTCTTATGCAATTTTTTAATCTCGGTGGAAAGAACGGTAATAAACAGTTCCATCAACACCCCGACTTCCTCTTCTGGGCGACGCCAGTTTTCACTGCTAAAAGCAAACAGGGTTACGGCTTTAATGCCAAGACGAGCAGAGGTTGAGATAGTTTTGCGAACCGCTGCCACACCATTTTTATGGCCGAACACTCGCGGTTTTCCCTGTGCTTTTGCCCAACGCCCGTTGCCATCCATAATAACGGCGATGTGCTTTGGCAATATATCCTGGGAAATAGATAGATTCTGCATAAGAAATACAACGAATAAATAAAGAAGCGCAAGAGTAGCATAAAAAAACGCTGTGCTGCGAGCACAGCGTTTTGTTCACCAAGCTAGTGGATTAAACTTCCATCAGCTCTTTTTCTTTTGCAGCAAGAACATCATCGATCTTTTTCACTGCTGCATCAGTCAGTTTTTGGATGTCTTCTTGTGCGCGACGCTCATCATCTTCTGAAATTTCTTTGTCTTTCAGTAGACCTTTCAGATCGTTGTTTGCATCACGACGAATATTACGCACAGCAACACGACCACCTTCCGCCTCACCACGTACAATTTTCACCAAATCACGACGACGCTCTTCCGTCAGCGGTGGCAGTGGAACACGGATGATGGTGCCTGCTGACATTGGGTTTAGACCTAAGTCAGACATCAAGATCGCTTTTTCAACTTTTTGAGTTAAATCGCGATCGAACACGGTGATCGCTAACGTACGAGCATCTTCTGCAATCACGTTAGCAACCTGATTAAGTGGAGTTGGAGCGCCGTAGTAGTCAACAGAAATCCCAGTCAATAGACTTGGGTGAGCACGGCCAGTACGGATCTTTGACAGGCCATTCTTCAGTGCTTCAACACTTTTCTCCATACGCTCTTGCGCATCTTTTTTGATCTCATTAATCACAATATCACCTTAATTCTTGTTTTCGTTTCGAGAGCGTTTGGTTTCGAGACCGATCACTGCGCATCGCTGATCAGTGTACCTTCAGCCTCACCCATAACGACACGACGAAGTGCGCCTGGCTTATTCATGTTAAATACACGAATTGGCATTTTATGGTCACGTGCCAGTGTAAATGCCGCCAAATCCATCACTTTCAGTTCTTTCTCAAGCACATCGTTGTAAGCAAGCTTATCATACAGTTGTGCATCAGGGTTGGCTACCGGGTCAGCACTGTATACCCCATCCACTTTCGTTGCTTTGAGAACCACGTCAGCTTCGATTTCAATACCACGCAGACACGCAGCCGAATCCGTAGTAAAGAATGGGTTACCTGTACCCGCAGCAAAGATCACCACTCGGCCTTGACGCAATTCACGAATCGCATCAGACCAACTGTAATCATCACATACGCCGTTAAGAGGAATCGCTGACATCAAACGAGCGTTAACGTAAGCACGGTGCAACGCATCACGCATCGCCAAACCGTTCATCACGGTTGCCAACATCCCCATATGGTCACCCACAACACGGTTCATGCCTGCTTTTGCAAGACCAGCACCACGGAACAGGTTACCCCCACCAATCACCACGCCTACTTGCACGCCTAGCTCAACCAGTTCTTTTACTTCTTGAGCCATACGATCAAGTACCGTTGGATCAATACCAAAACCTTCAGTGCCTTGTAGCGCTTCACCACTTAGTTTTAACAGAATACGTTGATAAGCTGGTTTAGGGTTTGTAGTCATGGGAGTTACCTTCCAAAGAGAGTTGAGGATTAACAGTCATGGATAGATTTGAGTGTGGGCTTAAATCCATTCATCACGGCTAATCAACACTTTTGCGAGCCACATTTCACTAATCAAGGCGTTAATCGTGAAAAGACCGCAGCTATGGCCACGGTCTTTTTTGAGCAATCGCGCTAGGATTAACCTTTTTGCACCAGTGCTACTTCTTCAGCAAAGCTCAGGCCTTCTTGTTTCTCGATACCTTCACCTACTTCTAGACGAACGAATGCAGAAACAGTGATGCCTTTCTCAGCAAGAATTTCGCCAACAGTTTTCTTTGGTTCCATTACGAATGGTTGACCAGTCAGAGAAACTTCGCCAGTGAATTTCTTCATACGGCCTTCAACCATTTTCTCTGCGATTTCTTTTGGCTTGCCTTCGTTCATTGCGATACCAACTTGAACTTCACGCTCTTTCGCAACGACTTCAGCAGGAACGTCGTCTGGTGTCAGGAATTCTGGACGAGAAGCAGCAACGTGCATTGCAACGTGCTTCAGTGTTTCTGCATCAGCAGAACCTGCAACTACTACACCGATACGGTCGCCATGACGGTAAGTAGCCAGAGTTACGCCTTCAACGTACTGAACGCGACGGATGTTGATGTTCTCACCAATTTTCGCAACTAGAGCAACACGAACTTCTTCGAATTGCGCTTGTAGTTCTTCTACAGAGGCTTTAGAAGCTACAGCAGCGTCAGCAACTTGGTTAGCAAATGCTACGAAGCTACCGTCTTTTGCTACGAAGTCAGTTTGGCAGTTTACTTCAACCAGAGCCGCAACGCCTTCGCCTTCTTTGATAATGATGGTGCCTTCAGCAGCGATGTTGCCAGCTTTTTTAGCAGCTTTAGCAGCACCACTCTTACGCATGTTTTCGATCGCCAACTCGATGTCACCGTTAGTTTCAACAAGGGCTTTCTTACATTCCATCATACCTGCGCCAGTACGCTCGCGCAGTTCTTTTACTAGAGCAGCAGTAACAGCCATTCTCTATTCCTCAGTTAATTCTGGATTGGGTAAAAATTGAGGGCCTACATATCGGCCCCCAATGCTAACTATAACTTGGTCTATGCTGCACAATTATGGCAGATAGCACCTAAGTTTCACTCAGAGCCGAGATTATTCCGCTTCTACGAAACCGTCTTTTTCAGCTACAACAGCGTCTTTGTTACGACCTTCATTGATCGATGCAGCAGCCGCATTCAGGTACAGTTGAACAGCGCGGATCGCGTCGTCGTTACCTGGGATGATGTAGTCAACGCCGTCTGGGCTAGAGTTAGTATCAACAACAGCAAATACTGGAATACCTAGGTTGTTCGCTTCTTTGATAGCGATGTGCTCGTGATCTGCATCGATTACGAACAGAGCGTCAGGCAGGCCGCCCATATCTTTGATACCGCCAAGAGACTTTTCCAGTTTCTCCATTTCGCGAGTGCGCATTAGAGCTTCTTTCTTAGTCAGCTTGTCAAAAGTACCGTCAGTTGATTGAACCTCCAGCTCTTTCAGACGCTTGATTGACTGACGAACAGTTTTCCAGTTAGTCAGCATACCGCCCAACCAGCGGTTGTTAACGTAGTATTGGTTGCTTGCTAGAGCAGCTTCTTTAACAGACTCAGATGCAGCGCGCTTAGTACCTACGAACAGAACTTTACCTTTTTTCTCGCCAACTTTTGCCAGCTCAGCTAGAGCTTCGTTGAACATAGGTACAGTTTTTTCTAGGTTGATGATGTGAACGCGGTTACGAGCACCGAAAATGAATTGCTTCATTTTTGGGTTCCAGTAACGAGTTTGGTGACCGAAGTGTACGCCCGCTGTCAGCATATCGCGCATTGATACAGATGCCATTTTAAAATCCTCTATGGGGTTAGGCCTCCACATTCCCCGTATATCCGACTCCTTATTGGAGCACCCCGGAACACGTGTCGGAATGTGTGTGATTTAAACAATTAGGTTTGTGGTTCTCAATCCTTTTCGCCGTGAAGGAGAATAAGGACCCAGATTCCGGCGCGCTTTATACCATATTTTGCCTCAGTTTGGCTAGAAAAAATTCGTTAGCAACAGATGAAGCATGGCGTATTTACTTGTCGTTTCTGGCTCAACAATGACTGTTTTCTTGCGCTTCATCTGTCCATTGTTACAATAGCGCCACTAGCACCTTGTGTGCTCACAAGTCAGTAGAGAAAGCCGATGTCTATAAAAATCAAGAATGCCGTAGAAATTGAAAAGATGCGCGTTGCGGGCCGCTTAGCCGCTGAAGTTCTGGAAATGATTGAACCTCATGTGAAAGCAGGCGTGACCACCGAAGAACTTGATCAGATTTGTCATAAGTACATTACTGAGGTTCAAGGCGCAATTCCGGCACCACTGAATTATCACGGTTTTCCAAAATCGATTTGCACGTCGATCAATCACATTGTCTGCCACGGTATTCCAGCCAGTGAAGATTCTTACTTCGGCCAACTGCAACGCCCTGCGGTACTGCGCGATGGTGACATCCTCAATATTGACATTACTGTGATCAAAGACGGTTACCACGGCGATACATCAAAAATGTTCCTGATTGGTGAGGTGTCACTCGAAGACAAGCGCCTGTGTCATGTGGCACAAGAATGTCTGTACTTGGCTCTAAAACAAGTTAAACCAGGCGTGCAACTTGGCGAAATTGGTAGCACGATTGAAAAACACATCAAGACCAACAACAAAAATAATCCACGCTTTAAGTTTTCTATCGTGCGTGATTACTGTGGTCACGGCATTGGTGCTGAGTTCCATGAAGAGCCACAAGTGGTGCACTACAAAAACAGTGATCGCACCGTGTTGCGTGAAGGGATGATTTTCACCATCGAGCCGATGATCAACGCCGGTAAATTTGGCTGCCGCCTTGATGATGAAGACAGTTGGACGGTTTACACCGCCGACGGTAAAAAATCTGCGCAATGGGAGCACACCATTCTCGTTACGGCCACTGGCTGCGAGATCTTAACCCTGCGTAAAGATGAAACACTGCCGCGTTTGCTCAACAACGCTTAAGCTCTTCAATGCTGAAAAATATCCCTGCTAGTCAGGGATATTTTTTTATCTTCTCCCATCTGCTAGATTGGCTTTAACTTGTGTTAACGCCAGCATGGACGCGCTATGTTGTATCAATCCCCGCTCACACTTCAAGATCACCAGCTGACTATTGATAGCTTAAAGCAGCAGCTGGAAAATTTTACTGAATATCAAAAGCAGGAATTTTTCAACCATCACCCGGTGACCGATCTGGTGTTGGGACGCTCCGAATATATGGATCTTCTCCTGCATCGCTTATGGCAATTCTTTGATTTTGATGAACTGCTCGAAGTAAGTTTGGTTGCTGTGGGCGGTTATGGTCGAGGTGAGCTACATCCTCTTTCTGATATCGATCTTCTTGTCTTATCGCAACAATCATTAAGTGAACAAGTAGCCAGCAAGATTAGTCAGTTTCTGACTCTACTTTGGGATCTCAAGCTCGAAATAGGTCATGCAGTTCGAACCGTTGCACAGTGTGCTGAAATTGGTAAAGCCGATTTAACGGTGGCCACTAACCTGCAGGAAGCGCGATTATTATGCGGCTGTGAAGAGACGTTTCATCGTCTGAAAATGGTCATCCATTCGGAGTCATTTTGGCCCAGTGCAATCTTCTATCAAGCCAAAGTTCAAGAGCAAAAAGATCGGCATGCTCGTTACCACGACACCACCTATAACTTAGAACCTGATATTAAATCGACCCCCGGCGGACTGCGCGATATTCACACTCTAAGCTGGGTTGCTCGCCGCCATTTTGGGGCAACCTCGCTGTACGAAATGAGCCGCTTTGGCTTTTTAACCGATGCGGAATACCGTGAGTTGGTTGAATGCCAAGATTTTCTGTGGCGAGTGCGTTTTGCTCTGCACATTGAATTAAGACGTTATGACAACCGCTTGACGTTTGCCCATCAAGTGCAAGTCGCACGCCATCTCGGTTACTTTGGTGAAGGTAATCGCGGTGTAGAAATGATGATGAAAGAATTCTTCCGCACCCTGCGTCGAGTCGCAGAACTGAACAAAATGCTGCTAAAAATCTTCGATAAAGCCATTCTCAATAACGGCGAAGAGGCAGAAGCCATTGTGATTGATGAAGATTTCCAACGCCGAGGCAGCATGATTGAAGCGCGTAAGCCTGCCCTATTCCAAGCTCGCCCAGAAACTATTCTGGATATGTTTTTGCATATGGCCAGCGATTCCACCATCGAATCGGTTGCACCGGCCACCATGCGTCAATTGCGCACCGCGCGTCGCCGTCTCAATAAATTCTTGCACACCATTCCAGAGGCACGTGAGAAATTCATTGAACTCGTACGTCACCCCAATGCACTGCATAAAGCCTTTAGCCAAATGCATAAACTTGGCGTCCTTGCAGCTTATTTACCGCAATGGAGCCAGATTGTCGGCCAGATGCAGTTTGACCTTTTCCATGTTTACACTGTGGATGAACACAGCATTCGCTTGCTCAAGCATATCCATTTGTTTAGCGACCCACAGAATCACGAACGCCACCCTATCTGCTGTGAAATTTACCCCAAAATTCAGAAAAAGGAGCTACTGATCCTCGCCGCTATTTTCCATGACATCGGCAAAGGACGTGGAGGCGATCACTCGGAAATTGGCGCTGATGATGCATACGACTTCTGTATTGAACACGGCTTATCAAAACCCGAAGCGAAATTGGTCGCTTGGCTAGTTAAAAACCATCTACTGATGTCGGTAACCGCGCAGCGCCGTGATATCTACGATCCGGATGTAATCATCGAATTTGCCAAAAAAGTACGGGATGAAGAACGCCTCGAATATCTGGTGTGCTTAACCGTGGCCGATATCTGCGCGACCAATCCTGAACTTTGGAACAGTTGGAAACGTACGCTACTGGCAGAGCTGTTTTACTCCACACAACGGGCGTTACGCCGCGGCTTGGAGAATCCGGTTGATATTCGTGAGCGTATTCGCCACAACCAGCAGATGGCTTCGGCGCTACTGCGTAAAGAGGGGTTCTCGAGCCGAGAAATCGATGTACTGTGGCAACGCTTTAAAGCCGATTATTTTTTGCGCCATACTCACAAGCAGATCGCTTGGCATTGCACTCATTTATTGCGCCATGAAGACAGCCGTAAGCCGCTGGTGTTGATCAGTAAAAAAGCCACGCGTGGCGGTACTGAAGTTTTCGTCTACACCAAAGATCAAGCCGCTCTATTTGCCACTGTGGTTGCAGAACTAGATCGCCGTAACCTTAACGTACACGATGCTCAAATCATGGCCAGCAAAGACGGTTACGTGCTCGATACCTTTATGGTGCTCGACCAGAACGGACAGGCGATCGAAGAGAATCGTCACCAAGCTTTAATTCACCATCTGGTGCAAGTTTTGGAAGAAGGTCGTCCCACAACGCAGAAAGTACGCCGCATTCCGCGCAACTTGCACCACTTTAAGGTCAAGACTCAAGTTGATTTTCTGCCAACCAAGAGTAAAAAGCGGACGTTAATGGAATTTGTTGCATTAGATACTCCAGGACTATTAGCTTCCGTTGGTGCAACGTTTGCTGAGCTGAATTTCGATCTACATGCGGCCAAAATCACCACGATTGGAGAAAGAGCAGAGGACTTATTTATCCTCACCAACTCACAAGGCGCCCGCCTCAATGATGAAGAAGAGCAGCTGCTGCGTGAAAGATTGATTGAGAATGTTGCACATCTTGCTCCAAGCGCTCAATAGCGAGTGGCTAGGGAAATGAAACCAATCAGGTGCGATCTTGAGCACAACTTAACCTATTGAGCTGTCAGGCACATCAACCAACTGCTACAGTCAATGAGGTGCTATCACCACACTTATTCAATACATATGGTTTGGTGATATCCCCAAACTACTTGGTGTTGCAGGTAGGCGGCAAGTAAATTCATACCCAATGTGCATAGGCAGGCTATGTCATTGGGATGAACGAATATAGCCAATACCACTGCAGCTTAAAGTAGCAAAGGGATCGCGAGGGTTAGTTTAACTAAGAGGTTGCTTATGTTTCCCCATCTTGTTGGCTTGGGTATTAATGAACCTACGCAAATTGAACGCTATTCATTGCGCCAAGAAGCGCATAAAGACGTATTGAAGATTTACTTCAAAAAGCAAAAGGGCGAGCTGTTCGCCAAAAGCGTTAAGTTTAAGTATCCGAGGCAGATCAAAAATGTATTGGTCGATAGTGGCAGTCATCAATACAAAGAAGTGACTGAAATTAATCGTAATTTGACGCTGGTGATTGATGAGCTGAACAAGATAACCAAAACCGAAGTGATGAGTGACGTGGATGTGAAACAGAAAATTCTTAACGATTTACGCCACTTAGAAAAAGTTGTCGCCAGTAAAATTGCAGAAATTGAAGCGGATTTAGAAAAGTTAAACTAGTTTAGTCAGGTTCCCCCTAGGGGAACCTGCACACTACACTATGATTTCATGCCGATACTGAAGGGAACCACTGTAGCCAGTGACCAATAGCGGCTAAGCAGATCGCCGCCATAACTCCTGCCACTACATCATCAATCATGATACCGAAGCCGCCATGCACGCGCTTATCCAACCAACTGATTGGCCACGGCTTGAGCATGTCGAAAAAGCGAAATAGCACAAAACCGGTGGCTAGCCATTTCCAATCAAAAACCGGTAATTGGCATAAAGGCACTATCAGCATAGTGATCCAAAATCCGGCAAACTCATCCCAGACTATGGAGCCATGATCGTGCACCTGCATATCATCCGAAGTCACTTGGCAAATTTTTATCCCGATAAAGCTAGCGACCACAATCACCACCAAATACAGGGTAACAGGAAGTTGCGCCAGCATAAGATAAAACGGCACCGAAGCTAAGGTCCCCATAGTGCCAGGCACCACAGGAGATAAACCACTACCAAAGCCTGTTGCCAGCAGGTGCCAAGGGTTGCGTAAGGAGATGTTGCTGCGCGGATCACTCATGATTTCACCTTAAAATGATCATATCCGGCTAACTGCCAGTTGAGCTTTTTGCCTTTATTATGCAACTCAAAAGTGCCAGCCGGACGAATCTGGCCGATACAAGTCACTTTAGTACCACAGTGAGCCAAGGCATTTTCCAATGATCCGCGATTCTCTTCTGGTATGGTAAAGCAGAGTTCGTACTCTTCACCGCTGGTCAGCGCATATTGCTGAGCTGTAGTGGCATCATCCACGAACTGTAATAACTCTTTCGAGAGAGGCAATAAACTCACATCAATACTCGCCCCAACATGTGAACGCTGCATGATATGCGACAGATCGGCGATCAAACCATCGGAAATATCAATCGCCGAAGAAGCCAAATGCACCAAGGCTTGCCCAGCAACAATTCGTGGTGTCGAAAGGTAATGGCGCTGCTCTAAAATCTCTGCAAATGGCAATTGGCGCTTTTCAGGGTGCAAAATCACATCCAACCCCGCTTGGCTATCGCCAAGATCACCAGTGACATACAGCCAATCACCGACTTTCGCTCCACTGCGCAACATGGCTTGCTCTTTAGGCAAAAAACCCTGCACCGTCAGAGTAATACTGAGCGGACCTTTGGTAGTGTCACCACCAATTAGCTGCACATTGTAGTAATTGGCTAACTCGAAAAAGGCATCGCAGAAAGGTTTTAGCCACGCCTCATCGATTTCAGGCAAAGTGAGAGCAAGGGAGACCCAAGCCGGTGTCGCGCCCATCGCCGCCAGATCACTGATGTTAGAAGCCAACGCTTTATGCGCAACCCATGCTGGATTCGCTTCAGCTAAAAAATGAGTTCCCGCTACTAAGGTGTCCGTACTGATCGCCACTCGTGAGTTTTCAGGAACTTTAACAATCGCACAATCATCCCCCAACGCTAAATGCACATCTTTGCGTTGTGGTTGTCGGTTAGAAAAATATTTATCGATTAAATTAAATTCACCAAACATCATCCAGACTCTTTGGTTAATTAAGCCAACAGAAGCAGCAGCTTATTAAGAAAAAAGGTCAGCAACTGCTGACCTTCTGTGGAAAACGGATTACGCTTTCTTACGTACGTGCGGTGCGGCTTTATCCAATACACCGTTAACGAATTTATGGCTATCTTCAGCGGCAAATACTTTTGCCAGTTCAATCGCCTCGTTAATCACGACTTTATATGGTACGTCTTCACGACGCGTCATTTCGTACATGGCCAAACGCAGCAGCGCCAGTTCCATCATGTCCAGATCTTGCATCGGACGAGAAACAAAAGGACGCAGTTTGCTGTCTAGTTCAGTATGGTTCAAAACCACACCGGCTAACAGGTCACGGAAATAAGAAACATCGGTTTCAGGAGCAGCAAGAGCTGGCTCAGCGGCGCGATGTTCTTCTTCATCGTACTTACCGCTGGTTAGAAATTGCTCTTCAATAGTCGCAACATTCTCTTTAGTAATTTGCCATGAATAAATTGCTTGTAGCGCAAATTGACGTGCATTACGACGTGCGGCTGGTTTCACACTGGCCCCCATTAGGAATCAATTTCAGAAAGAACGTTAATCATCTCAAGTGCGCTCAGTGCTGCTTCAGCACCCTTATTACCAGCCTTGGTTCCTGCGCGTTCAATAGCTTGATCGATAGTATCAACAGTCAGTACACCGAATGCGACTGGAATGCTAAATTCCAGAGACACTTGTGCCAGACCTTTATTCATTTCACTGCAAACGTAGTCAAAGTGCGGTGTACCGCCACGGATCACACAACCCAGAGAGACAATCGCATCGTAGTCGCCTGTTTTTGCAACACGTTGGGCTACCAATGGCAACTCAACTGCACCAGGGCAACGAACGACAGTAATATTGTCATCACTGATCTGACCGTGACGCTTAAGAGTATCGATGGCACCAGACAGTAAACTTTCATTGATAAAACTGTTGAAACGAGAAATCACAATCGCAATTTTCGCATTTGGTGCTGGGAAACCACCCTCGATCACTTTCATAGCTTTCCTTTAACTCTGTTCATCAAGTGAGAATCGCCGGATTCTAGCACAATTTTGTGAGCAATATCTAACAGAAATTTGGGCTAAAAGCCGCACCCCACCTTCAAGACAACACGCGGCAAACCGGCAATTTGCTGTGA
The DNA here is from genome assembly GCF_000176715.1 of Vibrio sp. RC586. Taxonomy (NCBI): domain Bacteria; kingdom Pseudomonadati; phylum Pseudomonadota; class Gammaproteobacteria; order Vibrionales; family Vibrionaceae; genus Vibrio; species Vibrio sp. RC586. The sequence continues at coordinate 740,745 of NZ_ADBD01000013.1, forward strand.
TTATTCACAGACATATTCGACTACATTGAGACCAAAACCGCCCAATGCGTGGTATTTTTTGTTCGGCGAAGAGAGCAAACGCATCTCCTTAACCCCTAGATCAGCAAGGATTTGTGAACCCACACCCACACGGCGCGAAGTGCCTTGCTTTTTCGCCATTGCCGGTGCTTCACCTTTATCTTGCAGCTCAAACATTTTCACGCGGTGCAGGAGCAGATCGCTTGACTCTTCATTGCCAAGAATCACCAATACCCCACCTTCTTGACCAATACGCTGCATGGCGGTAGTCAGCGTCCAACTACGCTCGGCGGTACGGTCACTGTGTAGCAAATCGGTAAAGGTATCTTGCAGATGAACACGCACCAAAGTGGGCGATGTAGTGACATCCCCTTTGCGTAGTGCGAAGTGAATTTGCTTATCGATGATGTCACGGTAAGTCACCAGTTCAAACTCACCGTATTCGGTCGGCAATTTGCATTGCGCCACGCGCTCAATGGTGGTTTCGGTGTGGTTGCGGTATTCAATCAAGTCAGCAATCGTGCCGAGCTTTAAACCGTGTTTTTCAGCGAACACTTCCAAATCCGGACGACGTGCCATGGTACCGTCATCGTTCAGAATTTCCACAATCACCGAAGCTGGCTCAAAACCTGCCAATCGTGCCAAATCACAACCCGCTTCAGTGTGGCCTGCACGCGTCAGCACCCCACCTTCTTGCGCGGCAAGCGGGAAAATATGCCCCGGCTGAACCAAATCAGATGCTTTCGCCTCTTTGGCTACCGCCGCTTGCACCGTACGTGCGCGATCCGCCGCCGAAATGCCAGTAGTTACCCCTTCAGCGGCTTCAATCGAGACGGTGAAGTTGGTGGTGTACTGCGCATTGTTATCTTGCACCATAGGGTTTAAACCCAAACGTCGGCAACGCTCTTTGGTCATGGTTAAACAGATAAGGCCACGACCATGAGTCGCCATGAAGTTAATTGCTGCTGGCGTGATATGCTCCGCCGCCATGATCAAATCACCTTCATTCTCACGATCTTCATCGTCCATCAGGATGACCATTTTGCCCTGACGGATATCTTCAATAATTTCTTGTGGGGTACTAATTGGCATGATGTCAGTCCTATCGTTATTCGTCTTTATGGCAAATGATTAAGCGAAGCCGTTTTGCTGCAGAAAATCCATCGTCAGTCGCGATTGTGGTTCGCTCTCTTTGTTTCCTTGGAGCAAGCGCTCCATATAACGCGCTAACACATCCACTTCCAGATTCACTCGGCGACCCACTTGGAATTCATCCATCGTGGTTTCTGCACTGGTGTGGGGAACAATCGTTAGTTTGAAGGCGTTTTTGCGTAAATCATTCACCGTCAAACTAATCCCATCGACGGTAATTGAGCCTTTTTCCGCGACGTATTTGTTCAGTTCCGCAGGCATGTTAACCCACAGTTCTACCGCACGACCAACAGGAATACGCTCGACGATTTCACCTAAGCCATCCACATGCCCAGAAACAATGTGGCCACCAAAGCGAGTAGTCGGCAGCATCGCTTTCTCAAGGTTAACGCGATCACCAACCTGATACTGAGCAAAGCCAGATTTTTTCAAGGTTTCCATCGACAGATCCGCGCTGAAACTGCGCGAATCAAAGGCCACGACAGTTAAACACACACCATTGGTCGCGATACTGTCACCGAGTTTGACATCGGCCATATCCAACTTGCCCACCTCAACAATGATAGTGACATCACTGCCTTTGGGGATGATGGCAGTCAGCTTGCCGACCGCTTCAATAATTCCAGTAAACATAGTGTTAATCTTTTGATTTTGGGGTGGCGATGATCCGCAGATCCGCCCCCACCATTCGACAATCTTCAATTTTGAGTTCAATGGCCTCAGCCATCTCTGTCAAACCGAGCGCGCCAAATAAACCACGGCCATCACTGCCCATCAGTTTCGGCGCTAAATAGAGAATAATTTCATCCACCAACTTTTGCTCAATCAATGATTGAGCCAGTTGGCTACCCGCTTCCACCCACACTTGATTCACATTGTGTTGCTGAGCCAGTTGCGCCAAAAGCTCACGCAAATCAAGCTTTCCATTCTCAGTAGAAATACAGAGATCGGCATTCTCACTGGCAACTCGCAGCACGGGTGAAGGTGTTTGGTATAGCGCTAACTCTGGATGCAATTGATGTTGACGATCCAAAATGACGCGAAGAGGCTGACGCAAATCTGTTTCAGCGTATTGCGCTTGTACCGATTTCGGTAAATCGTGCCAACGCACTGCCAGTGAAGCGTTATCCGCAAGCACCGTTTGACTCGTAGAAAGAATCGCGCTGGCTTGCGCGCGAAAACACTGCACATCTTTACGCGCAGCGGGAGAGGTGATCCACTGACTTTTACCGTTCGCGAGCGCGGTTTGACCATCGAGACTGGCCGCCATTTTAAGCTGCACATAAGGCATGCCGGTTTCCATACGTTTCAGGAAACCACGGTTCAGTGCTCGCGCATCGGCTTCAAGCAACCCTACTTCAACCTCAATGCCAGCATCACGCAACATTTGTACGCCACGTCCAGCCACTTGCGGATTAGGGTCTTGCATCGCGCAAATCACTTTTGCCACTCCAGCCTTGACAAGGCCTTCAGCACACGGTGGAGTGCGGCCGTAATGAGAGCAAGGCTCTAAAGTAACATAAGCAGTAGCACCGCGAGTCAGCTCGCCCGCTTGGCGCATCGCATGCACTTCAGCATGGGGCTCGCCTGCTCGAAAATGGAAGCCTTCGCCCACAATCTGCTCGCCGCGAGTGATCACGCAGCCGACATTAGGATTAGGAGAAGTGGTAAAACGTCCACGCCACGCTAATTCAATCGCGCGAGACATCATTTGATGATCAAAAGAGGTAAACATAGGCATAGTCGCGGTGCATTAATCCTGTAGCTTGGCGATCTCTTCACCAAACTCTCGTACATCTTCAAAGCTACGATATACGGAAGCAAAACGGATATAGGCCACTTTATCTAGCACTTTTAATTGCTCCATCACCAAGTTACCAATCAGTTTACTCGGCACTTCACGCTCGCCAGTGGCGCGCAACTTGGATTTGATAGTGCTGATCGCCAGTTCGATCGCATCCGCGCTGACAGGGCGTTTTTCTAAGGCTCGTTGCAGACCGCCAATCATTTTCTCTTCATCAAATGGCTCGCGATTACCGTTCGATTTAATCACACGCGGCATCACTAATTCCGCGCTTTCAAAAGTGGTAAAGCGCTCATTACAACCTAGACACTGACGACGACGGCGTACTTGATGTCCGTCAGCCACCAGACGTGAATCGATCACTTTGGTATCGTTTTCAGAACAGAAAGGACAATGCATATTACCTCCATAACAAGGCAATCAGTGTAGCCGATGTGCTGTTGAGAGCCAAAGAAAAAGGGGCATGAAGCCCCTTTACATCACATCTTATTGAGATTTTTTAGCTGCGAGACAGATAATTAGCCTTACCAACCCATTTGTAACTGGTGAGTTCTTCCAGCCCCATAGGACCACGCGCGTGCAGTTTTTGCGTGGAGACCGCAACTTCTGCGCCTAAACCAAATTGTGCACCATCCGTAAAACGAGTTGAAGCGTTGACATACACCGCTGCAGAACCGGCGGTATTCACAAACAGCTCAGCATTGTAGAGATCGTTGGTCATGATCGCATCAGAGTGGCTCGCATTGTGTTCACGCATGTGATCGATAGCTTCTTGTACGTCTTGCACCACTTTCACCCCTAAGGTGTAGCTGAGCCATTCAGTATCAAAATCTCCGTCTTGCGCATCGCGCAGATCGGCTGCTGAACTCATCAATGCCTTAGCTTTTGGCTCAGCAACAAACGCCACTTTGCCATTCAATTTTGCGACCAATTTTTCCAGTAACGGTTTGGCAATCGCTTGGTGCACCAATAAAGTATCCAATGCATTACATGCTGAAGGGCGTTGTACTTTGGCATTTTCAATCACGGCAACGGATTTATCCAGATCGGCACTTTCATCCACGAAAATGTGGCTGATACCAAATCCACCGATGATCACTGGCACAGTGCTGTTTTCTTTGCACATTTTGTGCAGGCCCGCACCGCCACGTGGGATGATCATGTCGACATAATCGTCCATTTTCAGTAGTTGAGTGACCAATTCTCGATCCGGCTTTTCAATGTACTGTACCGATGCTGCAGGCAAGCCCGCTTTGTCAAGCGCAGACTGGATCACTTTGACCAGTTCCATGTTAGAGAAAAAGGTCTCTTTGCCACCACGCAGAATCGCTGCGTTCCCTGTTTTCAAACACAGCGCAGCAATATCAATGGTAACGTTCGGGCGGGCTTCATAAATCACGCCAACTACGCCAAGTGGCACACGGCGACGCGCCAGTGACATACCATTTTCCAGCACACGACTATCGATTTCGCCGCCCACTGGATCGTTCAACTTAATCACGTTACGCACATCGTTGGCGATCGCTTGCAAGCGAGACTCATTAAGCAGCAAACGATCCAGCATGGCATCAGACAGCCCCGCTTCGCGCCCTAATGCAATATCTTTAGCGTTCGCTGCGAGAATGCTCGCGCTTTGTGCTTCCAGCTGTTCGGCCATAATGGCGAGAGCCTGATTTTTTTGCGCGGTACTGGCCGTTGCCAATTGGAAAGAGGCCGCTTTGGCCGCTTTACCGAGTACGGTTAAATCCATCATTCTCTCCTCTATTCTTGAATCACGACCATATCGTCGCGGTGGATCACTTCTGAGCCGTGATCGTAGCCTAAAATATCGATGATCTCTTTACTGTGCTTACCCGCGATTTCCGCTAAAGCATCATGTGCGTAGGCTGAGATGCCACGCGCGACCAGATGGTTGTGTTTATCCAATACACGCACTACTTCACCACGATTGAAGTGGCCTTGCACACGAACCACCCCTTTCGCCAGCAAACTACTACCTTTGTTGAGTACCGCTTTCACCGCGCCATCATCAATCACTATGTCACCAGAAGCAGCGGGCCCTGCTAAAATCCAGCGTTTACGGTTTTCTAAGGCTTCTTCTAAGGCCAAGAAGCGCGTGCCTTGTGGCTCGTTGCTCAACGAGTCAAAAATCACATTGGGTGCGCGACCTGCCGCAATGATCACTTCAATCCCTGCACGGCGGGCAATGTCAGCCGCTTGCAGCTTAGTTGCCATGCCACCGGTACCAAGTGTGGTACCACTGCCACCGGCAATTTTGCGCAGTGTGTCATCAATGGTGGTCACTTCTTTGATCAGTTGGGCATTAGGATCTTTACGCGGATCGGCGGTGAACAAGCCTTTTTGATCGGTCAGTAGCAGCAGCTTGTCTGCGCCACACAAGATACCGACCAATGCCGATAGGTTGTCGTTGTCACCGACTTTGATTTCGTTGGTCGCCACTGCATCATTTTCATTGACCACTGGCACAATGCCGTTTTCAACCAAAGCATTGATGGTGTCACGCGCATTGAGGAAACGTTCGCGATCATCAAGATCAGCGCGCGTCAGCAGCATTTGACCAATTTTGATACCGTAAATCGCAAACAGCGATTCCCATACTTGAATCAAACGACTTTGCCCAACGGCCGCCAGCAGTTGCTTGCTAGAGATCGCGTTGGGCAGCGCAGGGTAACCTAAGTGCTCACGGCCTGCCGCAATGGCACCCGAAGTCACGATCACTACTGAGTGACCTTGTTTTTTCAGTTCTGCACACTGGCGTGCAAGCTCAACCATATGAGCTCGATCCAGTGCAAGGGTACCACCGGTCAGAACACTGGTTCCCAGCTTCACAACAACCGTTTGTGGAGCCGTTACGCTTCGTTGATTTGTAGTCATGATTGCTTCTGTCGAGAAAAACTTTAAGAGACGATGTTTTAGCAATCCGCACTGCATTGCACAAGCAGAAAAAGGTGCAAAAGCACCTTTTTCTTTAGGTTAACGATTGAACTGGGTCAATTAAGCAAAATCGGCTGACTCGCTAGCAACAGCTAAGGTCATTTCGAAACGTTCGCGTAACGTTTTCTCCAACTTTTTGTGAAATTCAGCCTGTGTGTGCTTCACTTCGTTTTGTGCCACTTCAGGAATCTCTTCCGCTATCCAATCTCCAGCTAAAGTATAACGGCCGATATGGTAGCAAGCGGACATCTCTTGCTCATTTTGGCTTAATTCCATCCACCAGCCCCAAAATTCACGTTTCTCAGGGGACTTTTTATCGTTAACGCAAGAGGCGAGACAATCAAACAAGTAGAATCGATCACTACACTGCCCTTCACGCAAGTAAGGACCAATGGCTTTCAGAGCGGAAAGCAGACGATAGTGGGTGGGGGCTTTGGTCATCTCTGACATAGTTCATCTCCATAAGCAGCAATCAAGAATCGTTTTATTTTGTTATTGGGCGAACAAATATTCGCCACTTAATAATTAATCTTGATGAATTTTACGGAAATGTCACTTACAAAGTTCATCTTCTAGCCAGTTTATTGCCAAATCGAGGGATTGCTCATATCCCTGTGAAATGGTTTTACTTTTTACTTTCTTGGCTTGTCCACCGTGGCTAAAGAGTGCCACAAGTTGGTTGTCTGAATAAGGTGACACCGGATCCCCTTCTAACCCGAGTGCTAAAATTGGTGTTTTCGTTCTTCGGCCAGACATAAAACCTTGTATTTTCAGTGACCAAGCCATTAATTGTCCCGCTAGGCTGCGCACATCCACTACATTTTTACCTAAGCGTGAAGCCAGAACATCGAGATACATTTTCGGCATCCCCGCCAATTTGTTCGGTGAGGTGAAAATATCGTGGATCGGAGCCCCTAATGCGACACACGCTTTGATTTTTTCCGACTCTAGAAATGCAAGACGTGCCATCGCATTACCGCCAAATCGAAAACCAATCAACCCGACACGGAAATGATCCACCCAAGGCAGATCTGCTAACTGATTCAGCACAGCTTGATGCAAACAAGAAGAGTCTTCCGTCAGCGGCCATTGCGAGCTTGCTCCTAGTGATGGCATATCAATCGTCAGCATAGCGATGTCTCGTTTGGCAAAATAATCGCGAAACAGACGCCACATATCGGTTTGCAAGCTGTCCAAACCAGCGCTAACAATCACCACAGGTTTAGGGGAATCAGTATTTTTCAAATGCAAATAGCCAGCGATTTTTTTGTTTTGGTAGGAGAACTCCAAACGTTTCACAACAAAACCAGTGAGTTTTGCGCCCTCTTGATAGGCATTGTTCGCCAATACTTGCGCTTGGAGAGCCAAGTTATCGTTTTTGAGATGAGGGTAGCCTGCGATGCTATAACACAGAGCAGCAGTGAACATTTCATCCGCCGCCTCTTCGCCTTGACGTTCAGCCGCTTGCTTTTGGTGCAGCATGCCAACCCGAGTCCACTCATAAGTCCAGTTACCACTACGGTAACCCATTACGGTATCTAACCATTCATCATGAGTACGCGAATGAGTAGATGACGCAATCCGTGCGAGAACCTCTTCCTGCTCAACAGGATCAAGCCCCTGCCACACCCATTGCAAACGACGTAAATTGCGATACCAAGCAGAAGAAGATTGTTCACGGCGAGCGTCTAACAGCTCCAAACTGCTCGGCATATATTGGGTCAACGAAGAAGTCTCTTTCGCTTGTTTGTGATTTTGAAACAGGGTCTCAGACAGGTTTTTGCTGATCGCTTCGGACATGGTAAGTCTCTATTACTGGCGTTACGCTAAGTTGGGCTAACAGTAGTAAAAAAAAATGACCCTTGAAAGGGTCATTTTCAAATTCTGCACAAAAAGACTACTTCTGCTTACGATTGACTGGCTCAACGTAGGACAACACCATATCCCATGGTTGCTCAATCCATGTGTCTTGAGGGATATCAACCACATATTCGTCAACCAAGTCTTTACCTGCTGGTTTAGCACAAACAGTAACAAATTTAGCTTTTGGATACATTTCACGGATTTTACGCGCGGTATCGCCGCTATCCACCAAATCATCAATGATCAGGAAACCTTCTCCGTCATGCTCTGGCGCTTTTAGCACGGTCATATCACGCTGGTGATCGTGGTCATAGCTAGAGATACATACCGTATCAACATAACGAATACCCAACTCACGAGCGAGAATGGCTGCAGGAACTAAGCCTCCACGGCTGACACCCAAGATACCTTTCCATTGTTCTGCTGGCATTTGACGTTGTGCAAGTTCACGACAGTAATGCTGCATATTGTCCCAGGTGATAACGAATTTTTTGCTCATGTGATAAACCTAAATTGAAATTTTATAACTTCTTCTATTACGCAGCTGCAATGTACTTGATGACAAAAATCGCCGCCATGACCCAAACACTGAGAGAAACGCTGCGTCCTTTACCACTGAAGAGTTTGATTGCTGCATAAGCAATGAAACCCAGTGAGATACCTTCAGCAATCGAGAATGTCAGAGGCATCATCAAACAGGTAACAACAGTGGGTGCCGCTTCAGTCAGGTCACGCCAATCAATGCTCACTAAACCAGACAACATCAGAATAGCAACATAAAAAAGTGCGCCGGCCGTTGCATAAGCAGGGATCATACCCGCTAATGGCGAGAAGAATAATGCAAGAAGGAACAAAATGCCAACCACCACAGCCGTTAACCCAGTACGGCCACCCACAGCTACACCAGAGACACTTTCAATATAAGAAGTGGTGTTAGATGTACCCAACAAAGCACCTACAGAAGTTGCCGTAGAGTCAGCTAAAAGAGCGCGGTTCAGGCGTGGGATTTTGCCATCTTTTTCAATCAAATCCGCTTTAGTTGCCACGCCAACCAAAGTGCCAGCCGTGTCAAACAGGTCAACAAACAAGAAAGCAAACACCACTGAAATCATTCCCAGCTCAAATACAGCAGAGAAATCCAATTGCATGAAGGTTGGCGCAATGCTTGGTGGCGCAGAAACAATGCCGCCCCACTGCACATCACCAAACACCAAACCAAGCCCCGTTACCGCTAAAATAGCGATCATCACGGCCCCTTTCACACCGCGATACACTAAACCAATAGTCAGGAAGAAACCTACAGCAGCCAACACAGCGTGCAGTGATGTAATAGCACCTAGAGAAACCAGCGTCGCTGGATTATCGACTACGATACCCGCATTTTTTAGTGCGATGAACGCCAAAAACAAACCAATACCCGCCGAAATACCGGTGCGTAAAGAATGTGGAATTGAGTTGATGATCCACTCACGGATTTTAAACAAGCTGAGCAGGATAAACAGCACACCTGAGCAGAATACCGCTGCGAGTGCAACTTGCCATGTATGCCCCATGCCCAAAACCACACCGTAAGTAAAAAAGGCATTTAGCCCCATACCTGGCGCTTGAGCAATCGGATAGTTTGCGACAAAACCCATGATGAAACAGCCAATCGCCGCCGCTAAACAAGTCGCAACAAAAACGGCACCGCGATCCATTCCGGCATCCGACAAAATCGCTGGGTTTACAAAAATGATGTAAGCCATCGTCAAAAAGGTGGTGACACCCGCGAGGACCTCAGTGCGCACGTTTGTGCGATATTCACTGAGTTTAAAAAGCTTTTCCAGCATGTTCGAATCCTTTAGTGGTAAAAAAGTAAACGGTTGCGTAAACGATTGGCGGCGATTATAAAGTTATCAAAAAACAAATTCCAGACACAATTCAGACTGAGTGAGGGTTTTCTAAGCAAAAGGGAAAAAGGTCGATGCGTGGATAGGCAAATAGACCAATGCCAACAAAATCTTGCGAGCAGTATCTAATGAGGGAGTTTTTAGACATAAAAAAACGCCACCTCAAGTGAGATGGCGGTGAATCATATCAACCAAATTGGTTGTCAATAAATTCTAATTAAGGGGTGAACAAAACTTGTTCGAGACGCAAAGATTGCGTATCAGTAGCCGAAGCTACGGGGGTATGCAAAGTTACCGGTGTACACAGCGTGCTGGTTCCAGAACATTACAGACGATAAACCTTTATTCATAACTATCACCATTAAAATCAAAACTATTTACTTGATTTCTCGGTTCCTTGGAGGCGATAAATCGGACTCATCCTTTGAGCATTTTCTCTTCACTAGCGAAGTTGTACATAAATATACCACCAAGAAAATTAATTACAATAAAAATAGTGATTAAAATCACAAAAATGAATTTATTTGATCTATGGCATAATATTAAGGTAATTAAATTACAGGACTATAAAATTAGATTACACACAGATGTATTCTGATGCATTTAACTTAAGCCACTCAACGACATCTACATGCCAAATCCTGTATTGATCTATCAGTAAAACCGGTTTTCCCAACACTTTTAGCCTACTCCACTGCTTTGCACAGTGATATGCTGTGCTCCGAAAGTACCTACCTACTACAGCCGAATGCTCTACCATATTTCAGCGCTGCAGAGAGGATACACGGGAAAAATTACAGTAAGGAGTCATCTGTGTCTGAGTTCCAAACCGAAATCAGTAAGTTATCGTCAAATCCGATTTGGCCATTTTTTGCCACTATCTGTTCTATTCCGCACCCTTCAAAACATGAAGAGGCGTTAGCTCAGTACATTATCAACTGGGCTAAAGAACAAGGGTTGCCCGTTCGTCGTGATGAGACTGGTAACGTTTTTATCAAAAAGCCAGCGACACTGGGCATGGAAAATCGTAAAGGTGTGGTACTTCAAGCGCACATTGATATGGTGCCGCAAAAAAATGAAGACACAGTGCATGACTTCACGAAAGATCCGATTCAAGCTTATATCGATGGTGAATGGGTTACTGCAAAAGGTACAACTCTAGGGGCTGATAACGGTATTGGTATGGCTTCTTGCCTTGCGGTTTTAGCGTCTAAAGATATTCAGCATGGTCCAATTGAAGTTCTGCTAACCATTGACGAAGAAGCAGGCATGACAGGCGCTTTTGGCCTGAAAGACGGTTGGTTAGAAGGTGATATTCTGCTCAACACAGACTCAGAGCAGGAAGGTGAAGTTTACATGGGGTGTGCAGGCGGCGTGAACGCCGAATTTGCTTTCCCGATTGAACGTGAAGCTATTCCAGCAGGTTATGTTGGCCGTCAGTTGATCTTAAAAGGTTTAAAAGGCGGTCACTCGGGTTGTGATATTCACACTGGCCGCGGCAACGCCAACAAACTGATGGCGCGCTTTTTAGCTGGGCATGCCAAAGAATTAGATCTGTGCCTGGTCGATTTCCGTGGTGGCAGCCTACGTAACGCAATCCCGCGTGAAGCCTTTGTTACTGTAGCTCTGCCTGAATATCGCGTCGCCGAATTGGAAACGCTATTTAGCTACTACACTGAGTTACTCAAAGCAGAACTAGGCAAAGTAGAAACCAACTTGGTATCTTTCCTTGAAGCCAAAGAACTTCACACTGAAGTGCTCACCGCACAAACTCAACAGCGCTTTATTGCCGCTCTAAACGCCTGCCCGAACGGTGTTATTCGTATGAGTGATGACATCGCAGGAGTGGTAGAAACCTCCCTGAACGTGGGCGTGATCACGACTGAAGCTACGCAGTTCAAAGTGCTGTGCTTAATTCGTTCATTGATGGATTCAGGTCGTCACCAAGTGGAAGGCATGTTGAAATCAATCGCTGAACTTGCAGGCGCTGAACTTGAGCTTTCTGGTGCTTATCCGGGCTGGAAGCCAGATGCTGACTCAGAAATCATGCATATTTTCCGTGATATGTATGAAGGCATTTACGGCCATAAACCCAACATTATGGTGATCCATGCAGGTCTTGAGTGTGGACTGTTCAAAAAACCTTATCCAAATATGGATATGGTTTCCTTCGGTCCAACCATCAAATTCCCACATTCACCGGATGAAAAAGTAAAAATTGATACCGTAGATCTTTACTGGCAACAAATGGTGGCATTGTTAGCAAACATTCCAGCAAAAGCCTAATCCTTAAAAAGCCGAGTTCAATGACTCGGCTTTTTTGTATCAATTTTTTTTGTCGAAAAGGAAAATTTAATTCATTAGCTTGAATTTAAGGTTGGCTGCTAGAGTTCGCCCCCTTGAAGTTCCCAGAGTTATTCACCAAACTCTCTTCAAGCGACAACGTGCAAAATGCAGGTTGTTTCGAGGGTGCTGCTTGTCCTTAGCGGTATCTGAAATTCTCAAACTAATGAAATTGCGATGAAAGAAAAAATGATTGTCGGATGGCGCGAGGAACTCAGCCTTCCAGGGTTAGGTATTGAACGCATTAAAGCGAAAATCGATACTGGAGCCCGAACGTCTTGCTTGCACGCGTTCAAAGTAGAGAGCTTTACTAAGGAAGGAGCTCCATGGGTTCGTTTTTGGATCCATCCGATGCAAAAGAATGATGAGTTAGTGAATGAGTGTGAAGCGGCGGTGATTGACGAACGTGTCGTTCGCGATTCCGGCGGCCATGAAGAAACACGCTACGTCATTCGATCGGAAATTAGCTTTGGCGGCCAATCTTGGCCAATTGAGATCACCTTGACCAATCGGGAAAACATGGCATTTCGTATGTTATTAGGTCGTACGGCTATGCGTCATCGAATCATGGTTGATCCTACAAAATCTTTTTTAATCCCTTTCGAGGAGCCGAGTAAATGAAAATTGGTATTCTGTCGCGTAACGCTTCGCTGTATTCAACCAAGCGTTTGATAGAAGCGTGCAAACAGCGAGGCCATGAGGTTCGTGTCATTGATGCCTTGCGCTGCTACATGAATATCAACTCCGAAAAACCGGAAATTCATTACAAAGGCGAAGAGTTAGCGGGTTTTGATGCGATCATTCCACGCATTGGCGCCTCGGTCACTTTTTACGGCACCGCAGTGTTGCGTCAATTTGAAATGATGGGTGTTTACCCAGCCAATGAGTCAGTCGCTATCACTCGTTCGCGTGACAAACTGCGCTCTATGCAGTTGCTGTCTCGCCGCGGTATTGGTATGCCGATCACCGGTTTTGCAAGTAAGCCTGATGATGTGAAAGACCTGCTCGATATGGTGGGGGGGCTCCTGTTGTCATCAAACTACTGGAAGGCACTCAAGGTATCGGTGTTGTGCTAGCCGAAACACGTACCGCAGCAGAAAGCGTGATTGAAGCCTTTATGGGACTCAAAGCCAACATCATGGTGCAAGAGTACATCAAAGAAGCAGGCGGTGCTGATATTCGCTGCTTTGTGATTGGCGATAAAGTGATTGCGGCGATGAAACGTCAAGGAGCAGATGGAGAATTTCGCTCTAACCTGCACCGTGGTGGCACTGCATCTCTAGTTAAAATCACACCACAAGAGCGTAAAACCGCGATTGACGCTGCGAAAATCATGGGGTTGAATGTGGCGGGGGTTGATCTGCTTCGTTCCGCTCGCGGCCCACTGGTCATGGAAGTTAACTCATCTCCAGGCTTGGAAGGCATTGAAGCGGCAACAGGCAAGGACATTGCCGGAATGATTGTGGAATTCATTGAGAAAAATGCAGCCAGTAAAAGGACTAAAACACGTGGCAAAGGCTAAAAAGCACAGCGACTTTTTATTTTTGGGGGAAACCATTCCCCCTTCATCTCGGCGAGTAATCGAGCTCGAAGCTGCCAAACTGTATACCGACTCACCTCTTTCCATTCCGATAGAAGTTATCCATGGCTCAGCTCCTGGCCCAGTGTTGATGATCAACGCCGCCATTCATGGTGATGAACTCAACGGTGTGGAGATTATTCGCCAACTACTTAACACTCTCGACGAAAAAAAACTCAAAGGCACATTGATTGCCGTTCCTATAGTCAACGTTTTCGGCTTTATTCATAAATCACGTTACTTACCTGATCGTCGCGACTTGAACCGCTGTTTTCCCGGTAGTGAAAGAGGTTCATTAGCTTCGCGCATGGCACACACCTTTTTTTCACAAGTCGCCGAGCGTTGTGACTACATTCTCGATCTGCATACAGGCGCGATTCATCGGACTAACTTGCCACAAATCCGTGCGGACTTAAGCAGCAAAGAAACCCTGCGCATTGCGCAAGCATTTGCTACTCCCGTGATCATTGATTCACCTTTACGAGATGGCTCGCTGCGTAGCGAAGCGGAAAAGCAGCAAATTCCAGTATTAACCTATGAAGCGGGTGAAGCACTGCGTTTTGACCCGATTGCGATTAACGCTGGGATTATCGGCATTAAACGAGTGATGCAGGCGATTAGAATGCTCCGTTCCAGTCGCAAAAAAACACCCACCTCTGTGATTGCGAAATCCACCAGTTGGCTACGCGCTGAGGCGGATGGCATTTTGCGTACACTCGTTTCCTTAGGAGATAAGGTTGAGAAAGGCCAAGTGTTAGCTTACATCAACTCACCGCTCGGCAAACTGGAAGTGGAAATCCGCGCTAACAAGAGTGGCATTGTCATTGGCCAACAAACACTTCCTTTGGTTAACGAAGGCGATGCCGTATTCCATCTCGCCTATTTCCATCAAGATGATGAAATCATTGAGCAGGTGGTGGGAGAGTTCATCGAAGAGTTAACCGAGGCCGATTTAGATCCCTTAACCACTGGGCATATTGTCACTCTCTAAATACGGCAATAGCTGAATTGCAAAAGCCCTCCTACCGAGGGCTTTATTATTTGAAATGAGTGTGCTTAACCAAACGAAGCCCAGATAACCGTGGCCACCAAAATTGGACAGACAAATTTCACATACCAAGGCCAAATTTTGCCAAATAGGCTCTGTTGCAACTCAGGGAATCCCGCTTGTAGCTCTTTCATTTTGGCATCACGGTGCCATACCCAGCCACCAAACAGGCAGAACAGCAGAGCAGCTGTCGGTTGTAGGTATTGCGTCGCCAACGTTGCTACCAAACCAAACAACGCACCAAAGTTATATACAATCACTACACTTACTAGCGCAATCAAGCTACCCAGCACCCAACTGGTTGGCGTGCGGCGCGTATTAAAACGCTCACCCACTAAAGCCACTGGACACTCAAGCATGGAGATTGAAGAAGTCAATGCTGCGATAGTCAGCAGAAGGAAAAATACCATGGCAAAGATCTGCCCAAGTATGCCTAAGCTATCAAACATCAGGGGTAACACAGTAAACACCAAGGTATCAGAGCTTAGTAAAGAACCATCTTGGGCGTAAATCTCTACCCCTTTATTCATGGCCACAAACATAGCAGGCAGCACTACCAAACCCGCAATGAAAGCCACTGCAGTATCCACCAAGGTCACACTCATAGCCATTTTCGGCAGGTTCTCTTTCTTGCTCAGATAAGAACCGTAGATCAGCATTGAACATCCGCCAATGGTTAATGAGAAGAATCCCTGTCCCATCGCCGCTAGGATAAGTTTACGATCCAACACTTTTTCAAAATCAGGAATTAGATAATGCTTCAATCCGTCCAGTGCGCCTTGCTGCGTCATGATGTAAATAAACAACACCGCAAACAGCACAAACAGCGCTGGCATGAGTCTGGTTGACCAACGCTCAATCCCTTTTTTCACTCCACCTTGCACAATCAAAATGGTCAGCACGTAAAAAACCACGGTACCAAACAGATTACGTTCAACATTAAAACCTTTCAGCCAAGCACTCGCCGCTGTTAGGCCAAACAGATCCGTCATCGCACCTAGCAAGAAACAGATAATCCAGCCTCCGACAATGCTGTAAAAGGCTAGCACTGCACTCGGTACACTCAACCCAATCCAACCGACTAATCCGCCGATTTTCTTTGCGGTTGGATTCGGTGTTAATGCACGCATGCTATCAACAGGGTTTGCCTGCCCATAACGGCCGATTGCCATTTCAACCACCAACATGGGGAAAGCAACCACAAAAATTAATACCAGATACACCAATAGAAATGCGCCACCACCATTGCTAGCTGCTTGGGTGGGGAAACCCCAGATGTTACCTAAACCAACGGCTGCTCCAGCAGCAGCGAGGATAAAACCAAGACGAGAACTGAAAGTCTCACGAGAATTTGTTTGTGCCATTACGACGACTCACACGATACCAACACACTAGTTGACTAGTACATTAATACAAAGCGCAGACCGACTCAATCTTAAGCAGAATCATTCGCTGAAAAATTGTCCAGCCGCTTTATTTTTATCGACTCGAATCAAAAAATCACTGGAAGATTGTTTGTTTTTTATTCAAACCAACGCACAACATATCGGTTTCTACCACTTTCTTTCGCATGGTAAAGCGCCATATCAGCCTGATGAAAGAGAGACAGGTAAGACTCCATTTGGGGCGAAGAGGCATATACGGCACCAATACTAATGGTGAGAGATTGAAAGGTTGAATTGACAGGATTGGCAATTGCAAGCTGAGCAACTTTATCATGCATTTGCTGTGCGAACCGATCCGCATCGAACGGACTCTCAGAAGCGAGCACAACACAAAACTCTTCCCCCCCAAAACGAGCGACAATTTTATCTCCAAAAAACTCTAATGATTGCAAGATATTGGCAACGGAACATAAGGCTTCATCCCCCGCAAGATGCCCAAAGCTGTCATTAAAGCGTTTGAAATAATCAATATCGATCAAATATAAAACGAGATGTGGATACTGACGATCGTTCATAAAGCTTTTAAGCTGCTTTTCTAAATGGCGACGATTTGAAATTCGCGTTAAAGGATCATGCTCTGACTGCCAACGTAACACCTGCTGACTTTCATCAAGTTGACTAACAATACGATTGATCGTAACCGCAAACTCTTTCATTTCAGAGGAGATAAATGTGCTTGCATCAGGCATTTTCCCCCCTGATGTTTTGAACTGTTGCAACACTTGATTTGCTGCAGTAATTGGACGAACCAGTCGCTGTACAACCAGTAAATTGATCAAATACATCATCAACGAAAAAGAGAACAATGCCACCACTTCTTGCGTGCGAATAAAAGCGGGATGTTTCACTTGATGGTTAATTTTAAACAACACACTTGAATTACCGCTGTAATCCAATTGTTTAATGTATGACACATCAGGCTCTTCTGCGGGTAATGGTGAATCGTTCTCGCAGGTTAAAACTTCAATATCCACCCCTGTCGCTTGTTCAACCACCTTAGCAAATTGGGCTCGAACTTTTTTAATAAAAATCAAATAGCCTTTGTCACAATCTTCACCTTCACTGTTGCACACACGCGCGGTTGCGGCCAGATAAGGCTCTCCCCCCACAACGATGTAGCGCACCATCGTCGATATTTTTTCCTTACTCAAAGCATGAGCTTGCTGCAAAATCCCTGAGAAATCTGGCAGCAAATAATCGTAAGTAACACTTTGATCGACAAATGAATCATATTTCTTACCCCATATAAGAGTTTGATCTGGGGCGAAAATGAAAATCCCATCTAGATATTGGGAAGTGAAAGCATGGTCACCAATATTACTGGTAATAAACTCACTCGTGGGTTTAGCGATAAACTCAGCCATCTCATCCCATGCGGCATAATCCGCTAACGAAGCTCCCGTTTCTTTACGCTCTAATGAAATGATGGTTTCAACGCGTTGTAATTCGGCTTGTTGCAACTGCAACGCCTGCTCAATATCGCGATCATGAGACCAAAAAAATTTGAAGGTTAGATAAAACACCAAGAAGCCCACAACCACTGCCAACGCATTAAGCGTTGTCAACCAACGTAGGCTAAAGTTATTTAATTTCATATCACCATCGTCATAACAAAGCTTACCAGTAGAAAGAAGAGTGCTAATTACACTCTTCTCAGTTTAGATGGTGAAAACTTGATAGTTCTTTAATTGAGGGATTTTTTTATGCAGTTGCTGTTCTTGCTGAGTCATTTTATTGAGAGCGTCACACCACTCTTGCCCTTGTTTTTCAAAGGTCGCCGTCTGTTCTTTGACCTTTTCATCCAACTTGATTTTCAAATCTCCCATGTTTTTACCAAGTTGAGTCAAATTTAACCCACCTTCTTGCTGCATCTTATTCGCCATAACATCAAATGCACTGGCAAAAAACTGCTGAGTCAGCATTTCTCGGCCTCTGGAGAGCTCTTGTTGCCAACGATTTTGCATCGATTCAAAGGTTTCAGCAGGGACAACCAGATCGCCATTTTTAAAATATAGAGCTTTAGCCTGCGCAAAAAACGTTGCCATCGACTTTTTCACATTCTCAAAAGCTTGTGGAGCTTCTAAAGATACTGCCACCTCGTCCACTAATTGATTTGCCACTTTCAAACTGTCATCCGCCCAACGCTGTGCTTTAGGTAGCATGCTCGTTAACAGCTCTCGATATTGTCTCACCGCCGCTTGTTGATCCGCTGACAAAACCATCTTTTTGCCTTGTATATAAAGATTGTTTTGCTTATCAATCAGTGCTTTATCACTGCTAGAGCGTAATATTTCAACTCGCTGAGTATTCAGGTGCACTTCATTTTGTATATCCACTTGGCACTGTGCAGCCCATGTGGATGAACTCATTAATAAAGATAAAGCTAAAAGGTGTTTTTTCATGGTGTTCTCTGGCTGATTTTTTGCCAACTATAATCAATCCCGATGAATCATACGCCAATATATCGTCAAAAGTGACACTCAATTGCTATTTATTGTTCAATTCATCAAGTAACAATCTTTTCCAACCTACAACAATTCATTGGGAAACATGCTCAGCTGTTTCATTTGCAGTTCTGGTTTCAACATCACGCTCAACCCTAACAATCGAATTTCGCGCCCTTGTTGGCGCGTTAGCACTTGTTCCAAAAGTTCCTGGAAGTAACTTAACTCTAAGGAGGGATGATTATGTTCTATTGTCGTCAACTGAAAATCCGCAAACTTCACTTTGATACCTTGCTTAATGATCGCTCGCTGTGAGTGTGCTCGGCTCAAACGCATATCTAATTCAGGGTAGAGTTTCCGCTCAATGACCTGCCAACATTCCTCGTACGTTGTGATATTTTGGCTAAAGGTATACTCAACCCCCACCGATTTACGCTCACGTTCGGTTACCACTTCACGATCATCTATTCCGTGACTCTTTTTCCATAGAGAAGCCCCTAAACGGCCAAATTGGTGCAATATCTGACGATAATCTGCATTTTTTACATCAGCGCCAACATAGAGGCCGGCTTGATGGAGTTTCTCTAAAGCAACCTTGCCTACTCCGGGGATTTTTTCCAATGGTAAGCTATCGACTATTTCCTGAACTTGCTCAGGAGTCACGACATATAAGCCATCCGGTTTATTGATATCTGAAGCCACTTTGGCAAGAAACTTGATGGGCGCAACACCAGCAGAAGCGGTTAAATTCAGCTCTTGCCAGATATCACGCCGAATCGCTTGAGCAATAAGCGTTGCACTGCCTTGATACGCGGTTGATGCTGTAACATCAAGATAAGCTTCGTCTAGGGAAAGAGGCTCAATCACCGTGGTGTAGCGCTGGAAAATGGCTTGGATTTGTCGCGAAACATTTTTATAGATCTGCATACGCCCAGGAACAACATGCAGTTGTGGACAAAGCTTTAATGCTTGAGCCGTAGGCATAGCCGAACGAACACCGAACTTTCGTGCTTGATAGTTACAAGTACTGATCACGCCACGTTGCTTTTCATGTCCCCCCACAGCCAGAGGGATATCGCGATATGCGGGATTATCCCGCATTTCTACCGCAGCAAAAAAGCAGTCCATGTCGACATGAATGATTTTTCGGATTCTATCTTGCATAGCACACCATAACTGTATATTTAAACAGTATGGTATTATGTTGCTAGCAAGAAAAGCCTCTTATAAAAAAAGCTCGCCACGGCGAGCTTTTTACTTGAATTTGAGTTGATTAGGCAATGCGATCTTTTTCCCAAGCCGCAAGGCGTTCTGCTCGTGCAGCAGCCTTCGCTTCACGCTTTTTGCGTGCATCACAAGGTTCTGGGCAGTTGCACACTTTTTCGATGCCTACGGCACCTAACCCACCACAACTCCCTTTCACCACTTTACGTTGGAAAATGTAGCCAACGGCCATAGCGGCAATAACAGCAAGAAAGAAACCAAAAGTAATCAAAAATGTGTTCATTGTTTTATGCTCACTATTACTTGTTTAAAAACGGTTTAAAGCTGCTTGATGCGTATTCTTTGAAACCATCATCCGTTTTTACAATCATCAAGACTGGGATCTGGTTGGCTTCAGCGATCGCCATACCACGCTCTTCGCCCATCACCATTAGACCAGTCGCTAAACCATCAGCCGTCATACAGGATTTATCTAGCACAGTTACAGAAACCACACGGTTATTAATTGGACGTCCTGTAATGGGATCAATGATGTGCGAATAACGAACGCCATCTTGCTCAAAGTAGTTACGGTAATCACCGGATGTTGCAATTGCATAATCACCAGGTTCGATGATCTCTTGAACGCTGCGTTCATCCACACTCGGTTTTTCAATCGCAATTCGCCAAGCAACCCCATCACGGTTCAATCCTTTCAAACGAATTTCACCACCGATCTCAACCATATAGTTTTCAATACCTTGGGATTGGATGTAATCCGCTACCACATCAACGCCCCAGCCCTTCGCAATGGTAGACAGATCAACGTACAGCTCAGGAATATCTTTGCTCAGTGTATTACCTTCCACCATCAGATGCTCAATACCCGTGATTGCACGGCGCGTATTCAGCTCTTCATCAGTCGGTACCACATCAGGGCGTGCTTCTGGGCCAAATCCCCAAAGGTTGACTAAAGGACCTACCGTCACATCTAGCGCTCCTTCAGTCAGACCGTTTAAACGGATCGCTTCTTTCACAACCGTAGCGGTTTGAGTTGAAACCGTAAACGGCTCCGCACTAGTGTGCTGGTTAAAACGGCTTAATTCAGAGTCTTTACGATACGTCGACATCTGATCGTTCACTTCTTCAAGGAGCCGATCGATCTCCGTTTGCAGTGTTTTAGAATCCGCAATGCCCAGCTGTTGAATGTATTTAATGTTGTAAGTGGTTCCCATGGTTGGGCCACTAATATGCACTTGCTCAACCGGCTTTTCACAACCAGCAAGCAGGAGAAGAGAAGCTAATACAACAAGCCAATGTCTCACTTGTTTACTCCTTTGAGTTAAAAATTGATATGGGAAATACCGATACTACTGCACGCTACATGTAATGAGATCGACACTTTCAATATCCGATTTGTAAAAAAACAATGGCTGACTCAAACGAGCCAGCCATTTGATGTAGTGAGTTATCGATTAACCACCGAAGTCATCCAGTAGGATGTTTTCCTCTTCTACACCAAGGTTTTTCAGCATGTTGATTACTGCCGCGTTCATCATCGGAGGTCCACACATGTAGTACTCACAATCTTCTGGTGCTTCATGGTCACGCAGATAGTTTTCGTACAACACGTTATGGATGAAACCGGTGTAACCCGTCCAGTTATCTTCTGGTTGAGGATCCGACAATGCACAATGCCATACGAAGTTGTCATTCTCAGCCGCTAGGCCATCGAAATCCTCTACGTAGAACATTTCACGCTTAGAACGCGCACCGTACCAGTAAGACATCTTACGCTTAGACTTCAGACGCTTCAGCTGGTCAAAGATATGCGAGCGCATTGGCGCCATACCTGCACCACCACCGATAAATACCATTTCTGCATCAGTGTCTTTCGCGAAGAACTCACCGAATGGGCCAGAAATTGTACATTTATCACCGGCTTTCAGTGACCAAATGTAAGAAGACATTTGGCCTGGTGGCACGTTTGGATTATTTGGCGGCGGAGTCGCGATACGCACGTTCAGCATGATGATGCCGAACTCTTCTGGATAGTTCGCCATAGAGTAAGCACGGATGATATCTTCGTTTACGATAGACTCATAACGGAACAAGTTAAACTTGTCCCAATCACCACGATACATTTCTGGCACATCGAAATCAGCATACTTGATGTGGTGCGCTGGCGCTTCAATCTGAATGTAACCACCCGCACGGAACGGTACTGATTCGCCATCAGGAATCTGCAGTTTCAGCTCTTTGATGAACGTGGCTTTATTATCGTTAGAGATAACCGTACATTCCCACTTCTTCACACCAAAGATTTCTTCTGGCAGTTCTAGATCCATATCGGTTTTCACAGCAACCTGACACGCCAAACGCTCGCCTTCACGGGCTTCGCCTTTGCTGATGTGATCCAGTTCTGTTGGCAGAATATCACCGCCACCCGATTTGATTTTTACACGGCATTGGCCGCATGAACCACCACCACCACAAGCAGAAGATACGAATACACCGGCACCAGCCAATGCACCCAGCAACTTACCACCCGGTTGGGTTACGATCGCTTTTTCAGGATCGCCATTGATTGAGATTGTAATGTCACCTGTTGGTACTAGCTTGGATTTGGCGAACAGAATCACCAAAACCAACGCCAGTATAATCAGGGTAAACATCACTACACCAAAAATAATAGTAGACATTAACTATTCCTTTATTGCTGCGGTTTACCCGACTTACAGTTGAACACCAGAGAATGACATGAAGCCCAACGCCATCAAGCCAGCGGTGATAAAGGTAATACCCAAACCACGCAGACCAGGAGGAACGTCTGAATACTTCATCTTCTCACGGATACCTGCAAGAGCGACTATAGCCAGCATCCAACCCACACCAGAACCGAAACCGTATACCACAGATTCAGCAAAGTTGTAGTCGCGCTGCACCATGAAAGACACACCACCAAAGATGGCACAGTTTACTGTGATCAATGGTAGGAAGATGCCCAGTGCGTTATACAGAGGCGGGAAGAAGCGATCGAGGATCATTTCCAGAATCTGTACTAATGCCGCAATAACACCGATAAAGGTAATAAAGTTCAGGAAGCTTAGATCTACCCCTTCAACCAGTGCATCAGGCTTGAGCACTAGGTTATACACCAGATTGTTGACTGGTACAGAGATAGTCAGTACTACGATTACCGCAATACCTAAGCCGAATGATGTCTTAACTTTTTTCGACACTGCCAAGAATGTACACATCCCTAAGAAGAAAGAGAGTGCCATGTTCTCGATGAAAATCGATTTCACCAGCAGACTAATATAATGTTCCATGACAACCTTACTCCTTCGCTTCTACTTGTTCTGGTTTGAACGTACGAATCGCCCAAATCATGAAGCCGATCAGGAAGAATGCTGAAGGTGCGAGTAGCATCAGGCCGTTTGGCTGATACCAACCACCATTACTGATAAGAGGTAGAATTTCCAAACCAAACAGTTTGCCTGAGCCGAGAAGCTCACGGAAGAAACCAACCGACATCAGCACGAAACCATATCCTAAACCATTGCCAATACCATCAATGAAAGAAGGGATCGGCGCAGACTTCATCGCAAACGCTTCTGCACGGCCCATTACGATACAGTTGGTGATAATCAGACCAACGAATACCGATAGCTGCTTAGAGATATCGTACAGATACGCTTTAAGGATCTGGTCTACCACGATTACTAAAGAAGCGATAATCGCCATCTGCACAATAATACGTACACTGTTAGGAATGTGGTTACGGATCAGAGAAACGAAGAAGTTAGACAATGCAGTAACAAACATTACCGCCAACGTCATAACAAATGCCGTTTCCAGCTTAGTGGTTACCGCCAGTGCAGAACACACACCCAGAACTTGCAATGCAATCGGGTTGTTGTCCAGAACTGGTGCTAACACACTCTTTTTCAGCTCTTTTGCGCTAGACATTAGTTAAGACCTCCGTCACGAACTTTTGTCAGGAATGGACCAAAGCCCATATCACCCAACCAGAAGTCGAAGGTATTTTGTACACCATTACTGGTCAGCGTTGCGCCAGACAGACCGTCTACGCCATGCTCAGAACCTTGTGGTGCACCACCTTTGACAATCTTGATCGCAGGTTTGTGGTTTTCATCAAACAGCTTTTTACCGACCCATTGAGCACGCCAAGCTGGATTTTCAACTTCGCCACCCAATCCAGGGGTTTCGCCTTGTTCGTAGTAGGTCAAACCTGAAACGGTGTTACCATCCGTTTCTACTGCTACAAACGCGTACATCATTGACCATAGACCGTTACCATGTACAGGCAGAATCACCTTGCTAGTTTTGTCGCCGTCTTTCACGAGATAAACCACACCAACATTCGCACGACGTTGGATCTTCGCCTTATCTTGTTCAGCGGTCAGCTTGATAGATTCAGAGGCTTCTTTTGCTGCTTTACGTTGATCGTAGTTTGCTGCATCACCTTCAACAAAATCACCAGTGGTGAAGTCAACCAAACGTGGTTCAATGTTCTTATTGAACTGCTCAACGATTTGTTTGCTGCCTTTCGCTTCAATGCCTGCTACTTGCAGAATTTTGCTCTGCTTATCCAGTGCTGCATTTTCTTTTTGCTTGTCACGCAGACCGACAGCCGCTGCCGATACGATGATTGAGCACACTAGGCTCAACGCGATAACAACAAACAGCGTCTTTTTAATGCTATCGTTATTGCTTGCCATAGCGCGCTAATCTCCGCTTGATATTTCTCTCTACAACCACGTGATCAAACAGTGGTGCAAATAGGTTCGCGAATAGGATCGCCAGCATCATACCTTCTGGGTACGCTGGGTTCACGACACGGATCAGCACACACATTACGCCAATCAGAATACCGTAAGCCCACTTACCACCATTGGTGAAGGAAGCTGAAACTGGGTCAGTCGCCATGAAGAACATACCGAATGCAAAACCACCCAAAACAAGGTGCCAATGCCAAGGCATGTTGAACATTGCGTTGGTATCAGAGCCAATCACGTTAAACAGTGTCGACAGCAGAATCATACCAATCATTACGCCGCCGATAATGCGCCATGAAGCAATGCCCATGTATACGATGAACGCCGCACCAATCATCAGTGCCAGTGTTGAAACTTCACCGATTGAGCCTGGGATGTTACCGATGAAAGCATCCATCCAAGTAATCGTTTGGCCAGTCGCGTTGTTGATCAGTGCACCTGCACCACCTTGCGCCCATTGGCTCAGTGCAGTTGCACCAGAGAAGCCATCCGCTGCAGTCCATACTAGGTCACCTGAAATCTGTGCTGGGTAAGCAAAGAACAGGAAAGCACGGCCAGCTAACGCTGGGTTAAGGAAGTTACGGCCTGTACCACCAAACACTTCTTTAGCAACCACAACACCAAAGGTAATACCTAGTGCGGCTTGCCAAAGTGGCAGAGTTGGCGGAACAATCAGAGCAAACAGAATCGAAGTTACGAAGAAACCTTCGTTGACTTCATGCTTGCGCACCATACAGAACAACACTTCCCAGAAACCACCCACAAGAAACACAGTGGCATAAATAGGTAGGAAGTAGGTTGCACCCAACAGCATTTTACTGCCCCAACCGGCATCGCTTGACATGGTTCCGCCAAGCATTTCGGTCAGCCAGTAGTGCCAGTTACCCGCCACCATCGCGGCTAGTTGATCACCTGAGTAAAGGTGGTTAAGTGCAGCAATAGCTTGACCGCCAGCATTGTACATACCCCAGAACATCGCTGGGAATACTGCAAGCCAAACCATGATCATGATACGTTTTAGGTCGACGCTATCACGTACGTGTGAGCTTCTTTTTGTAACCAGACCTGGTGTATAGAACAGCGTTGCCGCAGCTTCATACAAAGCAAACCACTTCTCGTGTTTGCCGCCTGGCTCAAAATGATGCTCGATGTCTTCAAGAAACTTTTTAAGGCCCATGGAAATTACCCTTCTTTCTCGATCTTGTCTAAGCACTCACGCAGGAGCTGACCGTACTCGTATTTGCCTGGACAAACGAACGTACACAGTGCCAGATCTTCTTCATCTAGCTCCAGAGCACCTAAGCGAATCGCGTTGTCACTGTCACCAGCACACAGATCACGAAGCAACAAGGTAGGCTCCATATCCAATGGCATGACCTTCTCATAGTTGCCAATTGGCACCATGGCACGATCACTACCGTTGGTTGTGGTGGTCATGTTGTACACTTGACCTTTGAAAAGATGACCAAGGAAAGAGCGAGTAACAGAAAACTTGTTCTTACCAGGCATTGCCCAACCTAACAGTTCTTTATCACGCCCTTCACGCAGGACAGATACTTGAAGATGGTAACGGCCTAAATAAGCATGAGGTCCAGTGGCTTTAGTACCAGACAACACAGAACCAGAAATAATGCGCACTTCACCTGGCATGATTTCGCTATCCACCAGTTGCTCTAGCGATGCACCCAATACCGTGCGAACCAAACGAGGTTTGTTCACTACTGGGCCTGCCAAAGAAACAACACGCTGGTTGTATAGCTCACCGGTCAGGAACAATTGACCAATCGCAATCACATCCTGATAGTTAATACTCCACGCGACATGACTTGCACTTACTGGATAGAGGAAATGCATGTGTGTGCCTGCGAGGCCAGCAGGGTGGGGACCATCAAAGACATGCTCTTCTACGTTCGACTGTTGAGAGCGTGGCAAGCTAGTACCTTTTTTACAAACGTACACTTTGCCAGTGGTCAGAGCCGAAAGCACATCGAGACCCGCTACGAAGGCTTGCGATTGTTCGTTGATCACTACCGTAGGCTCAGCTGCCAATGGATTGGTATCCATTGCAGTAACAAAAATGGCTTCAGAAGTGGAATCAACGGCTGGAACCTTGCTGAACGGACGAGTACGGAAAGCAGTCCAAAGACCTGATTCAACAAGCTGGGTTTTGATCGCATCACGATCCAAACTAGCTAGCTGATGGGCTTCAAACTTGTCGAATGTCACTTGGTCATCACCCGCTACTTCAATCACTACAGACTGAAGAACGCGCTTCGCACCACGATTGATTTCAACCACTTTACCGCTGACTGGTGAAGTAAATTTCACACCCGGATTCTTCTTATCTTCAAAAAGAATCTGAGCTTTTTTTACTTCATCACCTACGCGAACATGCATAGTAGGACGCATGCCAACGTACTCTTCGCCAAGCAAGGCGACTTTTTTGATGGCTTTACCATCACTAATCACCTGGGAAGGAGTTCCTGCAATAGGAAGGTCCAAACCCTTTTTTATTGTAATCATACGCACTTGCACTACTTTTATCGGGAAAAAGATTCTTTCATTGCGCAAATTCGAGGCGCACTCCGTTTGCCTTGTTCTTACAACTGAACAACGCTAGCGGAATCCTTACCTCGGTAGACACGACATTGTTAGTGTCCGTTTTAATGGCTTTAACCATTAAAACCGCAACATCCTTTTAAAAATCCCATCACAAATCATGTGGGGGATTTGTCAGGTGCTGTAGTCTAGCATCTTTTGGGAACTTGATGCCATGACCAATGCCCTGAATCACGGTTTAATTTCAAACGAATCCTGAGCGAAAGGCTAAGAAATCATCATAATTTTGAAGCATCGCACAAACTCACTAAAGCCTATTTTATGTAGGACAATTTATCGTATCGATATCGTAAAACCGACTAAAAGTCAGTCTGCTCCGGCCAATTTGTTTAAACCGTGTTAAAAAATCGTTCAAGAGACAACCAGAGTTAATAGTTGTAGCACATTTTATTGAGCATTTTTCCGTGAACCACCCAAACACATAGGACTCTCTGGTATCTCCTGATTCTTCTGTTGCCACTCTTCAGGAGTATAGGTATGAATCGCCAAAGCGTGGATATGATTGGCTAACTCATCCGACAAGGTTTGATTGACCAACCGGTGTCGTGCAACGAGTCGCAATCCCTCGAAACACTCACTAATAATCGTGACTTTAAAGTGACTTTCTGAACCTCTTGGCACGTTGTGCATATCGCTTTCATTAAGCACGTTGAGAAACTTTGGCTGAAATTCATCATTCAGCTTCTTTTCAATAACATTTTGAATCATATTGCTTTCCTTGTTGAACACTCGTGTGTCGACAACATGACAAATTGAGAATAGACCATGGAAGGTCTGGCGTGTGGCTAAATTTCAAAAACCTAGGTTTTAGTTTGCTGTTTTATCGCCATCTGAGACAATGCGCCGTCAATTTACTAGAAACACGAGCAATATGAAAACTGAGCTTACTTTGCTTGAGCAGACGCTCACTCTTCATCGATTCCCGAAACGCAATAATGACACCCTGCAAGCTTGGGATGCCGGCGATGAGTATCTCATCCAGCATGTTGAGCAACTTGGCCTACCTCAAAATAGCCATGTTGTGATCATTAATGATCACTTTGGTGCCTTGAGCTGCTGGTTTGCGAAACAACATAAAGTCAGCATGATGAGTGACTCATACATTGCCCATCAAGCGACTCAAGCCAATTTGCAGCACAATCAGCTCCCTATGGTGAACCTCCTTACCACTATGGATGAAATCCCTGCCGATGCTGATGTGGTGTTATTACAGCTACCGAAAAGCAATCGCCATTTAATTTGGATCCTCAGCCAGCTGCGCAAAGCCCTTCCGGCTAGCACACCGATTATTGCGGTAAACAAAGCGAAGGAGATCCACACTTCTACGCTAAACCTATTTGAAAAATACTTAGGCGCGACCACAACATCATTAGCTTGGAAAAAGCACCGTTTAGTGTTCAGTTCAGCCACTGCGAATCCAATTCCTGACGTGAGCAAAGATTGTCGCTGGAGCGTTGAGCCTTATGCTATCTCTCTCACTAATTTACCGAATGTCTATTCGGGTGAAAGTTTAGATCTGGGAGCCAGATTTATCCTAGAGCATTTACCAGAAGATCCGACTCTAGAAGATTTTATTGATCTCGGCTGTGGCAACGGGGTGCTATCTGTTCGTCTTGGGCAACTGAACCCACAAGCGAAGATCACTTGTGTTGACGAAAGCTTTATGGCGATCTCTTCAGCACAAAAAAACTTACACAACAATCTTGGTGAACGGGATATCCAATGTGTCGCTAACAACTGTTTAGATGGTTTTTCAGCACAAAGCAGCTCAATGATTGTGTGTAACCCCCCCTTTCATCAACAACAGACGATTACCGATCACATTGCTTGGCAGATGTTCTGTGACTCAAAGCAAGTTCTGAAAAAAGGCGGGAAATTATGGGTGATCGGCAATCGTCACCTCGGCTACGATGTAAAACTGGCAAGATTGTTTGGCAAAAGCCATGTTAGAGTGATCGCCAACAACAGTAAATTTGTTATCTTACAAGCTATTAAATCTTAAGCCTTGCGGCTGTGTGCACAATAAAACGAAAGGAATTAACCATGAAAAAACTGGTTCTTGCGGCTTCCATCGCTCTACTTACCGCTTGTTCTGCTCCTCAGCAGAGCCAAATCAACGTAACGCCTCAAGCAGCATTAAGCCAAAATGCAATTGTGACAAACAGTAGCTTTTCTCTGGTGAGTAAAGATGTACGTTCTGCGCAGTATGTGGCTTTGGTTGATAGTGGCCGTAACAATATTGAGCCGATTCACCCTCGCCAAAACGTTCGCATCACTTTAGAGAATGCGCTGGCAGAACAGCTAGGCTCGCAAGGTTTCCGTCTCAGCGTAAACAGCGAAAACACCATCACTTTGGAAATCCAAGAGCTGTTGGTATCGGTGAAACACTCTATGATTGAAAATGAG
Organism: Vibrio sp. RC586; assembly: GCF_000176715.1. NCBI lineage: Bacteria > Pseudomonadati > Pseudomonadota > Gammaproteobacteria > Vibrionales > Vibrionaceae > Vibrio > Vibrio sp. RC586. The sequence continues at coordinate 770,315 of NZ_ADBD01000013.1, forward strand.
ATGGATGGTAGTGTAACACTAGAGATCACCGCGGAAACACCAAAAGGCAAGCTCGTAAAAAGCTATGCAGGTACAGCAAAACGTACTGGTATGCTGAGCGCCTCCAACGATGAAATCGAAACCGTACTCAATGACATGATTAACTTGGTATTGAAAGAGATTGCCAACGATACTGAGCTGCAAAGCTACATGCAGGAGCGTTTCAATGGCTAAGTCATGGCTGTGGGCTGCAACAGCACTGCTGAGCAGTTGTGTTTGGGCGGGACCTAAAGTGGAAGTAGAAACCTCACTTGGGAATTTCACCGTGGAGCTAAATCAAGAGAAAGCTCCCGTTTCGGTAGCAAACTTCTTACGCTACGTGGATGATGGTAGTTATGTGGGCAGCCAATTTCATCGAGTGATCCCTGGGTTTATGGCGCAGGGTGGTGGCTTTGATGCAAACCTCAACCAACTGCCAACCTACGCCCCGATCGCCAATGAAGCCAGTAATGGTTTACGCAACGATACAGCGACCATTGCGATGGCTCGAACTCAGAATCCACATTCTGCGACTCGCCAGTTTTACATCAACTTGGTCGATAATGACTTTTTGAACTACGCCGCCCAACCCCCAGGTTATGCCGTATTTGGTCAAGTGACTGAAGGATTTGATGTGATTGAAAAAATGGCTCAGCAACCTACTCAAAATAAAGGTCGGATGCAAAACGTGCCTATTACTCCTATCATCATCAACAAAGTCATCCTCTTACCTTAAATGACCTCACCGCACTCCCAGTAGCGGGAGTGCGACTATCTTCCTAATCATTCTCATAAAGGACTCGTTATGGTTCAACAGCCCCGGTCCCATTCTTGGCTAGAATTGATTGTTAGCTATTTTGATCGACGCTTGCTTTGGGTATTTATGCTGGGTTGTGCCAGCGGCTTCCCATGGGTATTGATTGGTTCCAACATGACTGGCTGGTTGAAAGATGCCGGACTCAGCCGCGCTGCCATCGGTTATTTCGGCAGTATATTTACGGTGTACGCGATTAACTTTCTCTGGGCTCCGCTAGTCGATAGAGTCAAGTTACCCATTCTGCACTCGATGCTTGGTCAGCGCCGAAGTTGGATCTTTTTTTGCCAGTGCATCATTTTAATAGGTACTTTGCTGATCGCGGGCATTAACCCAGCCAATAATCTGATACTCACCTCCATGTTCGCTTTGGGGATTGCGATTGCTTCAGCCACGCAAGATGTGGCAATCGATGCTTTCCGAATTGATTCCTTCTCAAAAAGTGAATCGAGCAAACTCCCCCAAGCCTCTGCAATGGCGGTGATCGGTTGGTCGACAGGGTACTCTCTGCCAGGCTATTTTGCGTTCGTGAATGCCGATAGCATGGGTTGGAATGGGGTTTACTACATTATGGCGGGAGTGGTTGGGTTATTAATGCTGTTTACTTTGCTGGTAGGTGAGCCACAGACCCAGCGAGATCAATTACAGCAACTTGCCGAAGAACGCCACCAACAGATCGTTAGCAATCGAATTCTTCGTTGGTTAACCGTTACGGTATTCGAGCCGTTTATCGATTTTTTCCGTCGTAATGGTTTTCGCGTTGCGCTGACACTACTGCTGTTTGTGTTCCTGTTCAAAATCGGTGAAGCCTTTTTGGGTCGTATGTCGATTGCCTTTTATAAAGAAATTGGTTTTAGCAACGAGCAGATCGGCTACTACTCTAAGCTGCTCGGTTGGGGTATCACCATTTTGTTTACCTTACTTGGCAGCCTAGTCAATATCAAATTCGGGATTGTGCGAGGCCTGATGATTGGTGGTATCGCTATGGCGTCGAGTAACTTGATGTTTGCCTGGATCGCCAAAGTCGGTCCTAATGAACACCTGTTTTTAGCGACATTAGTCGTCGATAACTTTACTTCGGCCTTTTCCACAGTGGCCTTTGTGTCGTTTCTAACCTTAATGACAGGGCAAGCATTTTCAGCAACCCAATATGCTTTGCTTGCCTCTCTGGGTAACTTAGGCAGGACAACGATCGCTTCATTTAGTGGAGAATTAGCGGATTACCTTAATGATTGGTCGCTGTTCTTTATTTTGACCGCGGTGATGGTGATCCCGAGTTTGATCATGCTTTATTCACTGCGCAATGACTTTACCTTGATGTTGGAAAAAGCCAAACAGCATAAGGAAGATCCAACACCAGAGGATAACATCGCCCAATAGAACGATTATCTATCTTGTTAAATGGACTCAATCAAAGGGAGCCAAGCAGCTCCCTTTCAACTTTCCATGACATCGCCCCAATTACGGATAGAGCCCTTTTCCAAAGAGGTTAAAGATCCGCGCCACCCCTTGGGTGAACACCATCGGCTCAGTCAGTACCGTTAAACAGAGGCAGTCTTGCCCTTGCGGCGTACGAGGGGAGTGGCAAACTTGCCCGTCATGCTGAATAAAGTCACCCACTTCATAATGACCGTTTTCATCACTGAATCCACCATGCAGCACCAAGGTTGACTCAAATCCCTTGTGAGTATGTTGCGGAATCGAAACACCTTGGCTGATGTACATCAGATTCATTCGTACATTCTCTTCTGATCGCAAAGGTAAACTAAACACTTTGCCGCCATAACTCCGCCACGCTTGTTCTTGTTTCACGAGGCGAGCCAGAGCCTTGGGAATAGCGATCTGCTTACCGTTGACCTTTACCAAGGTTGGACACGATTTTACCGTTATCGGAGCAGTTGGGTGTTGAGGTAACGCCACGATCGAATCAAACATATGTTGCCAATCAGCTTCTGCAGGCAAAGCTGCGGCCAGTGCTGATTGCTGATTGAGCCGCTCACCCAATTCGCCTTCAATTTCATGCACAATATCGCGGCAATGTGGGCAAATCTCTAGATGAGCCGTAATGGCAAGACCATGCGCACAATCTAAATCGCCCTCAACGTAATTGGCGAGCAAAGCATAATCGGGGTGATAACTCATACAGACTCCGCATCCATTGATAATCTTAACTTTTCGACCGCAAGGCGCAGACGTGACTTCACCGTGCCCAAAGGGATATCGAGCATATCAGCCACATCCTGTTGTGGTATTTCCTCTAAATAAACCGCTTTGATCACCTGTTGCTGAGATTCGGGTAATCGGTCAAGAAACTTCCTAACTTGTTCTTTGAGAAGATCTTGCTCCGGGGCGTAGTAGTCAACTAAGTCGGGAGGACAATATTCGTCAGGCCAGATATCATCGGCAAGCACATAGGCATCACGCCCTTTTTGTCGACGTAGCAAGTCATAACTCAGGTTACGCGCTATGGTATAAATCCAAGTCGCTAATGAGCTTTTCTGTCCATCAAATAAACTCGCTTTTTGCCAAACCGTGGCCATGGTTTCTTGAACCAACTCCAGCGCCACCTGCTCACTCCCGACATGCTTCATCACAAACTGCTTCAGTTTGGGCGAGTAATAGCTAAAAACCAGAGCAAACGCCTGCTTATCTCTGGTTTTGACCTTTTCCATACAGTCGAGCCACTCTTGGCGACCAAACGTATGAGGTGATGGATTAAACATAGAAACGCATCCTTTATGACTCACGCAGACACCCTTGCTAGCCTATACGTCAGGGTTACCACTCAAGATCAATCCTAACCAACAAATTTATTCAAGTATCCAAATACGATTCGATGGTGCGTTGCAAAAAAGCCAAGGCCGCATGGCAATCTGTTTTTCCCACTAATACATCAAATTGATCGTTACTTAAAGGTAGCAGCTCAAGCCAACGTTGACAGACCCAACTCGCATCATCGAAAAAACACAAGCTGTGTAGTTCCCCGATTTGTGGAAACTGTCGATACACTTCTTGCAGTTGTTCACCTAAAAAACGCTCCCTCGCTAACAACTCCTGACTCGGCCAATCGGGCAACCACTGCACCGTTGCGATACGTAAGCCATCATACTCAACCCGAACTTTACGAATCACAAAGCGGCGCATGCCAACCACGGTGATACCCAGCAGACCATCGCTTAACGTTTCAAAATCAACGATTTTGACTAAAGTCCCAAACTTAGATAATTCGTTTGCATTTTTATTCGACTTACTATCGAACAAGCAAAGGCCAAATCCACTGCCCGTTTTACTGCATTGAGCCACCATCCGCTGGTAGCGGGGCTCAAAAATACGCAGCTTCATTTTTCCTTCAGGAAGTACGATGGAGCTAAGTGGAAACAACATTATCTCTTCCATTACTCACTCCTTTTCATAAATTCACTTAGGTATACGAAAAGAGTCCATTTGCCGATCACTCACCAAAATTGTTGGTTTATCGATCACGATAAACATTTTGCAATCTCACGCAAGAATTGATCAAAATCACAATAAAAATGCAATTTCATGAAATATAAAATAAGTTCAAAACCAATTCACAAAGATGTGATTAACATCACTCGAAAGCTTTAATTTTGCACTTCTTATCACTTTTAATTGCGATTTTTATCGTTATTATGCCCGCCAGTTGAACGAGCTGTCGTTAAACAGCCGCCATACACAACACACTTATAGAGAGTTCCCTTTATGCGTAAATCACTTCTTGCTTTGAGCCTATTAGCAGCGACTTCAGCACCTGTTATGGCTGCTGACTATTCAGATGGCGATATCCACAAAAACGATTACAAGTGGATGCAATTTAACCTAATGGGTGCATTCGACGAACTTCCAGGCAAATCATCTCATGATTATCTGGAAATGGAATTTGGCGGTCGTTCTGGCATCTTTGATCTGTACGGTTACGTTGACGTGTTTAACTTAGCAACGAACAAAAGCAGTGACAAAGTTGGCGATCCAAAAATCTTCATGAAGTTTGCGCCACGTATGTCTCTAGATGCACTTACTGGCGTTGATATGTCTTTCGGTCCGGTACAAGAAGTTTACGTTGCATCACTGTTCGAATGGGACGGTACAGACTTTGCCACTAACCCATTTTCTGTAAACAACCAGAAAATTGGTCTTGGTTCTGATGTGATGGTTCCATGGTTTGGCAAAGTTGGCCTGAACCTATACGGTACTTATGATGGCAACCGCAAAGATTGGAACGGCTTCCAAATCTCGACTAACTGGTTCAAGCCTTTCTACTTCTTCGAGAACGGTTCATTCATCTCTTACCAAGGTTATATTGATTACCAATTTGGCCTAAAAGATGAATACTCAACAGCCAGCAGTGGTGGCGCAATGTTTAACGGTATCTACTGGCATTCAGATCGTTTCGCTGTAGGTTACGGTCTAAAAGGCTACAAAGACGTTTACGGAATCAAAGATACCGATGGCTTCAAATCAACAGGCTTTGGTCATTACGTAGCAGTAACTTACAAGTTCTAATTGTAGAAACTGCACACTCCTTCCTAAACAGGAAAAGAGCCTGAATAGCAAAAATGGCGCGACTTCGCGCCATTTTTTATTGCTTTCAAAACTCCCCTCGCTATCCTTGGCGCATTCGGTTTTCAGCAGGGGATAGAGATGAATATTGTGGTACTTGGCCCAGGTGCGGTCGGTTCTCTGTGGGCATTGCATCTGCATCGTGCGGGTCACCAAGTGGCACTCTGGAGCCGCCAATCTCAACCAACGTTAGAATTACAACTTGACGATGGTGAGCCAGTTCTGTTCAGCAATCAAAACAGAGACACGCTAACCAACGCCGATTTACTGCTGATCACTGTCAAAGTTTGGCAAGTGGAAGCCGCTCTGTTGCCCCTTCTGCCTCATCTGAATCGCGATACTATGTTGTTGTTTATGCACAACGGTATGGGCGCAATCGAAGCCATCAACGAATCTTTGGTTCATTTTCCGGTATTGCTCGCCACTACAACTCACGGTGCTCTCAAAACCACCCTCAACCAAGTCCGCCATACGGGATTCGGCCAAACCCAAGTGGGTTCTTTTAATGCCCTCGGTGCACGTTGTGATTTTATCGCAGACGTTTTTAATCACGCACTCGCTCCAGTGACATGGAATCCAGAAATCCAACACGCTCTGTGGCATAAACTGGCGGTGAATTGCGCGATTAATCCGCTCACGGCGATTCATCAATGCTCAAACGGTGCATTAGATGTACCTGAATTTGCGCCGACCATCGCCGCTATTTTAGATGAGGTGACAGCCGTTATGCGAGCAGAAGCGGTGAACTGTGATGAAACCGCACTGCGTGATTTGGTTTATCAAGTCATCCAAGCGACTGCGGCTAATCGTTCCTCGATGCATCAAGATGTTTTCCACCAACGGCCAACCGAGATAGACTTTATTACAGGTTATGTGGTGCGCAAAGGTGAACAACATGGTATTGCGACTCCGGCAAATAGCCAGTTATATCATCAAATCAAAACTTTAGAGCAGAGTTGGATCAAGGCATGAGCAAACGAATTTTAGTCCCGATTGCCAATGGCAGCGAGGAAATGGAGAGTGTCATTATTGTTGATACTTTGGTGCGGGCTGGCTTTCAAGTCACTATGGCGGCTATCGGCGAAGATTTGCAAGTACAAGGTTCACGCGGTGTATGGCTGACAGCACAGCAAACACTGGATGCCCTCTCTGCGGAAGATTTTGATGCACTGGCACTGCCCGGAGGTGTGGGCGGAGCGCAAGCGTTTGCCGATAGTACACCGCTACTTGCACTGATAGATGCATTCTCACAACAAGGCAAACTGGTTGCCGCGATTTGCGCGACACCTGCACTGGTTTTCGCCAAACAGCAGAAATTTGTCGGCGCACGCATGACTTGTCACCCCAACTTTTTTGACCATATTCCCTCAGAGCGTCTGAGTCGTCAGCGCGTCTGTTACTATGCCACGCAACATTTGCTCACCAGCCAAGGGCCGGGCACCGCGCTGGAGTTTGCGCTCGCCATGATTGCACTGCTCGCTGGAGCGGAATTGGCTCAACAAGTCGCGGCTCCAATGGCGCTTCACCCTCAACAACTGACCGAACTTTCAGGTTTTATTGATGCTCAATCTTGATGCAATCCGCGCGCAGTTTCCGGCGCTGCAACAAACCGTCAACGGCAACCCACTGATCTATCTCGACAGTGCTGCCACTACGCAAAAACCGCAATGTGTGATTGATGCCATCAGCCACTACTACAGCCAGCACAATGCCAATGTGCATCGCGGTAGCCACAGTTTGACGGCGCAAGCCACCAGCCAATTTGAAGCAGCGCGTGAACAAGTCGCGCAGTTTATAGGTGCGCCGAGCAGCAAAAACATTATCTGGACGCGTGGCGCCACCGAAGCACTCAACCTCATCGCACAAAGTTATGCCCGCAGCACATTGCAAGCTGGCGATGAAATTTTGGTAAGTGAAACCGAACACCATGCCAATATCGTGCCGTGGCAAATGGTCGCTGAGCAAACGGGCGCGAAAGTGGTCAAAATCCCGATGACAGCAACGGGTGAATTTGGTCTTGAAGCCTTTCAGAAAATGCTGTCACCGCGCTGCAAGATCGTGGCTCTAGCTCACGTCACTAATGTCACGGGAACTCGTCAGCCGATTGAAACGGTGATCCAAGCCGCGCATCAACAAGGTGCGATTGTGGTGGTGGATGGTGCACAAGGCGTAGTCCATGAAACCGTGGATGTTCGCACTCTGGATGCAGATTTTTATGTTTTCTCCGGCCATAAGCTGTATGCGCCAGCGGGCATTGGTGTGCTGTATGGCAAAACGGCGCTTTTAGAAGCGATGCCACCTTGGCATGGCGGTGGCAAGATGGTTGAAAAGGTCTCGTTTGGCGGTACGACCTTTACCGGTCTACCCGGAAAATTTGAAGCTGGCACGCCGAATGTCGCGGGTGCCATTGCTCTCGCCACCGCGATTCATTGGTATCAAAGCCTTGATCGCACCGCCGTGGAAGCGCACTTACACCAACTGCAACAGCAAGCTTACCAAGCTATTTCGCAAATCGATGATATTCGCGTGCTCGGTTATCAGCCTAACGCCAGTGTGCTGAGCTTAGTGATGGATGGCGTGCATCATCAAGATCTCGCCACCTTGCTCGATCAGCAAGGAATTGCCGTTCGTGCCGGGCATCACTGTGCTCATCCTTTGATGGATGCGTTTGGCGTCAAAGGGACGGTGCGAATCTCGTTTGGGGTATACAACAGCGCAGAAGAGGTAGAACGTTTGATCGCCGCCATTCATAAAGCGGTGGATCTGCTGTAAACCTGAGCATCAATAGTAAAAGAGCCTCATCACGATGAGGCTCTTTTCATTGGAAAAGTAGGTGGTTAGTTCTTGGCCTTAGCCTGAATTGTCGCGACTATCGCTTGCAAGCCGTTGCCGCGTGATGGGCTTAAATGCGCCAGCAAACCAAGCTGGGCAAAATAGTCATCCATCGAAAATGCGCTAATTTCTGCAGAAGTTTTACCATTCAACGCCGCCAACACAATCGCAATCAAACCGCGCACAATCCGTGCATCGGAATCCGCGCAGAAAAACCACGGCTCACCTTGCTGCTCGGCCACTAGCCACACTTCACTTTCACAGCCAGAGACAAGAACCTGCTCACTTTTCAGCGCTTCAGGCATCACAGGCAGCAGTTTGCCCCATTGAATGATCTGGCGATAACGATCTTCCCAACCGTGCAGTGTTTGCATGGTTTCTAAGACGGTTTGTGCATTAATGTCATCACCAAAGGGATGAGCAGGAAATGAACTCATCATACCCTTACTCCTTCACTTTATGCTTTTGAATCAGTTTATCGACGATGCGTGCTACCGCGACAAAACCAAACGTCGCCGTTACTACCGTCGCTGCGCCAAATCCGCTGGCGCAATCCATACGTTTTGGACCTTCCGCAGTGGATTTAGTGGCACATACCGAGCCATCCGCTTGTGGGTATTTGAGTTGCTCGGTCGAGAACACACAATCAATACCAAATTTACGCGCTGGATTGGTTGGAAAGTTGTGGTGCTGACGCAGACGATCTTTGAGCTTTTTCGCAAGCGGATCTTGAATCGTCTTGGTCAAATCCGCCACGGTAATTTGGGTGGGATCGGTTTGTCCGCCCGCACCACCTACCGTGATCACTTTGATTTTATTGCTGCGGCAATACGCCAACAGAGAAGCTTTGGCTTTCAAGCTATCAATCGCATCTAACACGTAATCAAACGATTTGCTGAGATAAAGATGTTGATTATCCGGCGTGATGAAATCATCAACCAAATTGACTTTGCATTCTGGGTTGATGAGCTTAACGCGCTCCGCCATCACTTCGATTTTGCTTTTGCCAATCGTACCGGTCATGGCATGGATTTGACGGTTGATGTTAGTGACACACACATCATCCATATCGATTAGGGTCAACTCGCCAATACCTGTTCGAGCCAGAGCTTCAACGGCCCATGAACCCACACCACCAATCCCAATCACACACACGTGCGCGGCACGTAAAATGTCGACTTCGTTATAACCATACAGACGGCGCGTACCACCAAAACGTTGGTTGTAACTGTCGGAGGCAGGAGTATCGAGTTCACGCATAACCACATTTCCACTCTAGCTGAAAAATAAAGAGTGCGATTTATACGCACTCTTCACAAGAATGTCCAGTTTGCCACCCACTCAATAGAGGCAAAACTATTTTTGTTTTTCCGGCGGCAATGCCCACGGTGCTTGGGTGGGCGAATTTTCTAACCCGAGCTTCCACACACGACCAAAGTGCTTATAGTGCCCCGCCTCTAACCCAGCACGTGGTCCCATGCCGTGGTACAAGTCGAGATGGTTTTGTTTTACCGCACCACCCGTATCGAGCACGATCAACAAACGCAGTTGATGTGCACCAGACCAAGTACCATCAGCATTCAATAGCGGCACTTCAGCCAGAATCGGCGTACCCATTGGGAAAATCGAACGATCACCCGCAACCGATGCCATCGGCAATAACTGAATCCCTGCACTTCCGGTTACTGGAGCTGCTGCACGTGGTTTGAAGAACACAAAAGAAGGGTTCTGCTCTAACAGTTCGCGCACCGTTTCTTCATCGTTAGCAAGCACCCAATCTTTGATCGCTTTGAGCGACATTTTCTCTCGCTCAACCAAACCACGTTCAATCAGCACTTTACCAATGCTCACATAGGCTTTATTGTTTTTTCCGGCGTAAGCGAAGTATTCCAAAGTATCGTCATCACCAAAATGCACAAAACCACTGCCCTGTACTTCCATGATAAACGGATCAATCAAGTTGGCGGCATAACCCAATTCCAAGCCTTTGCCTTCCAGCGCGCCTTGATAAATCTCACTGCGGGTTGGGCAGTCTTTATTACACTTTGGCAATCCATAAACAGGGTATTTGAATTCACTATTTGGCTGATGTCTCAGTTCAATAACAGGCGAAAAATAGCCAGTGAACAGCACATTGCCTTGCTTATCACCGCCCCCCAACTGAGCGGCTTGAATACCAAATTGAGCCAGTGTCGCTGGGTCGCCACTTTGTAGTACCCACTCATTCAACTGCTCATACAGAGGCTGATAAAGTTTAGCCAACGAAGCTGAACCTTGTACCACCAAGTCACTTTGTTTGCTGAATTCGGTATAGTCGCGTGGTTTGTTCGATTCAACGACATCGGCACGATTGAGAATTTGCGGGAAAGTTTGTTGCTGGTATTGCTGTGCGCGATCCGTCGATTGTTGTGCACAACCAAATAACAGCGCCAAACTAACAAGAGAAAAAAGACGTTTACTCACAAAAGAGATCCATGGTTTGAGTTTGCCAAGAGGATGACAAACTCAACGTAACTGTGCAATTGAGGTTTTGTTAATAACGGTTATTTTTTACGTTTTCTGACAATTGGTAGACAGCTTGATAATTTGATGATGAATGTTGCTTCATGATTTTCTTCTCTAACTGGATGTCGAATGCATACTTCTGGTCATTAACCATAAATTCCAGCAGATTCCCATCGTACTCAAAGTGAGTGGTTACCAACCTTCCATTCATTACAACGCCTTGTGAGCTGATCCTGATCTTCTGTGCGGCGTATGGGGCAACATTTTGCTCTATCCACAAGCCATACAGCTCCGATTTCGGAAACCACTGATCCTGCAATCGTCCAAAAATATTGCTGTACAGCATAAAAACATAGGCCGAGCCCAATAGAGCAATTAACAACAGTAAGCGCTCTTTGCTTAAGCCGACATTTTTTCGGTTCGCTTGATGTTTTGCTTTCACCATCTTGGCTCATCTCGACAACTCAGCCATTACGACTCATCACAGTTCACGGTTTTGTCATACCGCTGTTTTGCATCCGTTCTAATCTGCATGAACAGGATTTGAAATGAGTTGATTTCTCATCCGGTCATATAAAAAACCGCTTGCTCAAAAAAGAATAAAAAGTCATTATTTGCGCATATTTAAACACCAAGGATGTTCAGCCGTGAAAATTCGCAGTACTGCTCTCGTCAAAGGATTTCGCCAGTCAGCGCCCTATGTAAACGCCCATCGTGGAAAAACCATGGTCGTCATGCTCGGGGGAGAGGCTATTGCCGATAAAAACTTCCCCAACATTATTAGCGACATCGCACTGCTGCACAGCCTTGGCGTTAAAGTGGTACTCGTGCACGGAGCTCGTCCACAAATCAATCAAATCCTTGAAAAAAATCAACGTGATACGCCTTACCACAAAGGCGTGCGGATCACTGATGAACAATCGCTAGGCTTAGTGATGCAAGCCGCCGGACAACTGCAACACGCGATCACCGCGCGTCTTTCCATGAGCCTGAACAATACGCCGATGGCGGGCACTCAACTCAACGTTGTGAGCGGCAATTTCATCATCTCTCAACCACTAGGTATAGATGATGGTGTCGATTACTGCCACAGCGGACGCATTCGCCGGATTGATGTAGAAGGCATCAACCGCATGTTGGATTTAGGTTCGATTGTTCTGCTTGGCCCGATTACCAGCTCAGTCACCGGTGAGTGTTTCAATCTGCTTTCCGAAGAAGTGGCCACACAAGTGGCGATTAAACTTAAAGCCGACAAGCTGATCGGGTTTTGCCCACAGCAAGGGATCATCGATGCCAAAGGCAACGCGATTGCCGAACTCTTCCCGAGCGATGTTGAACGCCTCGTCAAAAACATGGAGCAAGAGTGCGCGCCAGATGATGAAGAGTGCTTCAGCACCATGCGTTTTTTGCGCGCCGCTTTAAAAGCGTGCCGCGCCGGTGTGCCACGCAGTCACTTGGTGAGCTACAAAGAAGATGGCGCGTTGATCCAAGAGCTGTTCTCGTTTGATGGTATCGGCACCCAGATCGTGATGGCCAGTGCCGAGCAGATCCGCGAAGCGACCATTGATGATATCGGTGGTATTTTTGATTTGATTCGTCCACTGGAAGAGCAAGGCATTCTGGTGCGTCGATCTCGTGAGCAACTGGAGCAAGAGATCCACAAGTTCACCATCATCGACAAAGATGGTTTAGTGATTGGTTGCTCGGCACTCTACCCCTACCCAGAAGAACGGATGGCAGAGATGGCTTGTGTGGCCATTCATCCTGAATATCGTGACGGTCACCGTGGCCTGCATTTGTTGGTGCACACCAAGCATCAAGCAAAGCAGATGGGTATTCGTCACCTGTTTGTGCTGACTACTCACAGCACACACTGGTTCCGCGAACAAGGCTTTATTGAAGCTGATGTGGAAGCTCTGCCGATGGCCAAAAAGAGCTTATATAACTACCAACGCCGCTCAAAAATTTTGATGCTGCAGCTTTAAATTCAACAGCTTGAAATGCATATGAAAAGATATGAAATATTAATGCACTTTGTTGCATCTTTTTTGTGCATTTTTCGCTTTTATTTTAGGTAAGAGGTCGATAGAATGCGCGCGTTTTTGATTAAATTTTGTTCAGCAATATTGTCAGGATTTGACGCTTGAGACCTCTCTCAATTCACGCATGGATTGCTTTTACTACTACATTTATCATGTATCTAAGAGCAAATCGTCTATGAAAACCGTTATTTGTAACTCTCTACAAAGCTTCTGGGATATGGCTGACGCAGAGTTTCTCTCAGGAGTCGATGTGCACTGTGTGTTTCCCGCCAGTGACAATTTAAAAACCTTCCTCCTAGAATCTTGTAAACGTTACCAGATCCGCAGTATCACTTTTACCAAAGCTTTTGCTAACGTCTAATGCTGTGCCGCCACGGAATGGCGGAGCATTTACTGCTCCAACCTTGCCACTAGCCCACTTGCCCTTTGGGTTTTCACTTTAATCGCCCGCTGCAACACCTTGTTATCACAATACAATTTAAGCTGTTTTTTCGCCCTTGTGATTCCTGTATAAACCAACTCGCGCGTCAAAATCGGGCTGTAATCCGGCGGTAGTATCAGTAAAGTTAAATCAAATTCACTGCCTTGCGATTTATGTATGGTCATCGCATACGCCGTTTCATGTTGCGGTACTCGGCTCGGTAACACGGCTTTGATGCTGCCATCTGGCAACTCAAAATAGACTTTCAGTCTGCCCTGATCATCTTCACGATCGCGCATACACAAGCCAATATCGCCATTGTATAAACCCAAGCCATGATCGTTGCGCGTGACCATGATCGGCCGCCCGTGGTACCAGATCTCTTCTTGAGTTTTAATCAGCTTGTGAGCATTCAATGCTCGTTCGATGCGAGTGTTCAGCCCCATCACCCCAAAATCGCCTTCACGCAGCGCACAGAGCAATCGGCAGCGACTAAACGCATCGAGTGCTGATTTGGCGAGTGTGAGCATGCTTTGTTTTGTCGACTCAAATTGTTCAGCCGGCTGATTGAGCAAGCTCAGATAAGGACGATAAGCCTGTACTAACGTTTGCAGCAGTTGCTGATAATGCTCGCCACTGAGCGCAAAATGTTCAATATCGCTGAACGATTGCTGCCACACCGCTTCAACGCGCGCCGGAGATCCGCTGTTGATCGCTTTCGCCAATTGACCAATGCCAGAGCGCGCATCAAAACGGTAGCTTTTTTGCAGCATACATAAGCAATCCGCCACCGGATTCACCGTCTTACTGGCAGTTTGGCGCAGAGTGGCAAAACCCGTCAGTTCAGCCAACTGCGCCCCCTGCTCATTGCCGTAACCTTGGCTCAGGAAGGTGCAAATATCACCGAGCACCGCCCCCGCTTCCACCGAGGCCAACTGATCTTTATCGCCCAGCAAAATCAAACGAGCGTGCTTCGGCAAGGCTTCGACCAGTTTCACCATCAAAGGCAGATCGACCATGGACGCTTCATCGACTACCAACAGATCAAGATGGAGTGGATTGCGTGCGTGATGACGAAACTCAGCACTGCCCGGAATCGCGCCAAGCAAACGGTGAATGGTGCTAGAAGTGCTCGGGATCGCCGCGGCGATCTCAGGCTCTATCGCCAGCTGACTCACCGCTTTACCCATCGATTCGGTTAAACGCGCCGCGGCTTTGCCGGTTGGAGCGATCAATTTGATCTCTGGCACTTTACCTTGCGCCATACTTTGGCTAATCAGTGCCGCCAGAAGCTTGGTCACTGTGGTGGTTTTGCCGGTTCCCGGCCCACCGGAAATCACCGCAAAACGGCGCGTGAGCGCGACAGCGGCCGCCACTTTTTGCCAGTTTAAGCAGTGAGTAAGCGGAATAAGCTGCTCTAACGGTTGCAAATCCGCGGCGCGCTGCGCTTTTTCGACCACGGCTTCAATCGCAGGCCAATCCAGCGCGTCCGACTCCACCACATCCAATCGATCATTCAGCAGTTGAATCCGCTCGACCGAACTCAACGGCTTTTGCTGTAGTGCCTGCCACAAGCCTAAATAGTCGCGGGCAAATAAGGTATTAAGGCGTTCACGCAAGTTAGCCAGTTCAGCACTGGTTAAACGTTGGGGTGCTGCTAGCTCAGTCAATCGCGCCGCCAGTTGCTTTTCATAATGCCAGTAGCGATGCAGATAGAGCCTTGCACCATCAAACATTAACGGCACCGCTTCACCTTGCTGCCCCACCAAAGGCGAGGCTTGTAGTAAGGCTTGCCAGTCTACCGCTAACCAGCGCTCACTGTGCTGCAAACTCGCTTCACCATAAAGACCAACCAGTGCCGCCAGATCGCAGCGATTACCGTGAGCATCCCACAGCGGCAAACAGATGTGCCCACGCCCAAGTTCCGCACTCAGCGCCGCGCTCAGTACACTCAAAAGCTCGCTTTCTGCAGCGTTGTGCCCAGCCAGTACCGCTTGCTTGCCAATAAAGCGGGCAAACTGCACATCCAAAGGACGCAGCGCGCCTTGTGCCAGCAGACGTTTCGCTACTTCGCTATCCCAAAACATCATAAATCAAGCTCCATCTGCCCAGCTTTACTCGCTCTTTGTGCCAGCTCGCGCCCTGCAATCAATCCATCCAACTCATCTAACAAGGCCAAGCTTGGCTTGGTATGGAACACGCCTTGATCGCTGCGCCCATCCATCCCGCGTAAGAAGAGATAAAACACGCCGCCGAAATGCTGCTCGTAGTCGTAATGAGCTAAACGGCTGCGCAAAAAGCGATGCAGCGCTAACGCGTAAATTTGGTATTGCAGATCGTAACGATGATCGGCCATCGCACTGCCCAAACGCTGTGGATGATACGCTGCTGGATCGTCACCCAAATGGTTGGATTTCCAGTCCAGCACGTAATAGCGCCCCTGATATTGAAACACCAGATCGATAAAACCTTTGAGCATGCCTTGCACCGAGTGAAAACCGAGATCACCCGCGTGTGCCGAGAGCGGATCATGGCGCTGGGTGATGCGATTCAGGGTTGGCGCATCCAACACTTCGATCGGCAGTAAAAACTCCAACTCGGTCAGGCGCTGGGCGGCCATAATCTGTTGTAAGCGCAGTACTTTACCATCCAGTGGCGTGCTCAATACGGTGTCGACCAACTGTTGCAACACCGGCAGCCACTCAGTTTCAATCTGCTCACTTTCCATCAAATCAAGGATGATTTTAGTATTGGGTTCACTGTGCGCCGATTGTTGGAAATCCACCTCTTCAAACAGCGAATGCAAGAACGTGCCGGGGCGTGCACCACGCGGGAAATTGAAAATCGAGCGCTCGACAGATTCCAGCGCCGCTCCATCACGCTCTTGCGCACTATCAAGATCAAAACCGCCTACTTCAAGCAAGGGCAACTCTTGCAAAGGATCATGGCGAGCATGACTCGATTGCATCACCAAGCCTGAGTAACTGGTCACTCGCCAGCGGCGATCAATCGCTTGGCTTAACTCACGGGCAGTCAGCTCTCGCTCGTCCAGTTGTGGCGGCTGATACGCTTGCTCGAAACGCTTCGGTGGTGGGCATTGCGCGACATCCGGTAAGTTTTCACACAGTTTAAGCAGCGCTTGCTGCAGATCCGCGATACCACCCTCTTGACCATCTTGCAGCAGAAACCCCATCGCACTGCGATGCGCCGAGGTCGGCTCTTGGCTCGAATTGCCGTTGCGCAGCGGCGCAATCCCAATAAAACAGCCATACACAGCGCGAGTGAGCGCCACATACAGCAAGCGTAAATCTTCTGCCAAACGTTCTTGATCGGCTTTGGCTAACGCCTCTTCATTGCCGGTTAAATCGACCCAAGTAGTGGCCGATTCAGCATCGTAATATTTGCCTTCGCTGCTCTCGCGATAGCTCATCACAAACGGCAAAAACACCAGCGGGTACTCAAGCCCTTTTGATTTGTGGATGGTGACAATCTGCACCAGACGCCGCTCAGATTCGAGACGCTGGATCTGCTCATCACTGCCACCGAGCCCTTGCGCAGCATCCGCCATCGCCTGAGTCAGAAAACGCAGTAAACCCTGATCGCTATCGATCTCACGCGTGGCCTGCTGCAAGAGTTCGCTGATGTGCAGATAATCGGTGAGCCAGCGCTCACCTTCACTTTCCGCCAGCCAACGCTCGGCAATGTGGCGCTGAGTTAATACTGCACGCAGCATCGGCAATACGCCGCGCTCGCTCCACAAACGGCGATATTGACGAAATTCGGCAATCAACTGTTCCCATTCGTTTTCATCGTTATTCAGCGCATCCAGCTCGCTGGCGGTTAACGCAAACAGATTCGAGGCAACCGCCGCACGGAGCAAGCGCTCATCTTCTGGCTGCCACACGGCGAGCAGCAAGCGTTCAATATCTTGCGCCACATCGCTGGCAAACACGCTATCACGGTTGGAAAGATACACACTAGCGATACCTTGCTGACTGAGTGCATCGCGCACCATGCGCGCTTCATTACCGGTACGCACCAGCACCGCCAGATCGCCCGCTTCAATCGCCTCGCCGCGATGAAAGGTTGCCGCGCCAGAGGCCGAAGCAGTCAAAATGTGCTGAATTTGCGCCGCACACGCCTCGGCCATTTGCGCGTAGTAATCGGTTTTGCTTTGTGGTTTATCCAGATCTTCCGGCCACCAATAGGTCAAAGCTGGTTGTACTTGCCCTTCCAGTGACCAATGGCGCTTATCAGCACCAGGGCTTGCCGCCACGGGCTGAAAGGGAATGTCATCACTGTAAATAAACGGATGAGTCGCAGAGCTGAACACTTGGTTCACGGCCGCCACCATCGCTGCGCTGGATCGCCAGTTCGTGCCTAAGGTGTAGTGAGCGTTCACCTGATTGCGCGCTTTGATGTAAGTGAAAATATCGGCGCCACGGAAAGCGTAAATCGCCTGTTTCGGGTCGCCGATCATTAGCAATCCACACTGCGGATAGCCCAGATACAGCCGACTGAAAATGCTGTACTGCAGCGGATCGGTATCTTGGAATTCGTCGATCATCGCCACCGGATAAAGCGTGCGGATCCGCTCGCCCAATAGCCCTTGCTCATCATTATCCAGAGCAGCGCTGAGTTGAGTGAGCAAGTCATCAAACGAGAGCCAATGATGGGTGGATTTGGCTTTCGCCAACCAATGACGACAGTGATGAATCGCATGCACCAAAAGCGGTGTTTTGAGTGACACAGGCTCGGCAAGAAACGCTTCGATCCGTTCAAACAGCGCTAATTGTGGCGGATTGCCTTTCTTCGATTTGGCAAGCAACCCGCTTTGGGTGAACTCTTCAAGCTCTGACGGTACTTGCAGATCTTGCGTTTCACTTTGCGCCCAAGTATCCAGAATCGGCAAACGGCGCAGCAGCGCATTTTGGCTATTTTTGTGCAGGTCAGAGCCAGTTACTGCGGGCTCAATCTCATCTCGCTCCGCTAACCAGTGCTGCTTAATCTCGCTAATGCGCGCTATCTGCGCTTGTTGCAGCGCGGCCAAATCCCCTTCCATCAAAGGTGTGGTCAGTTTGACTGGCGGCCCAGAAAGATAACCGGCAATCTCAGCCAACAGTGCAGAGGGTGCAGGCCATAAGCGGCGCACTTCGCTCGCGAGGGCAATGGGCAAAGGGTAGAACTGTCTGCGCCAATAATCGGCCACCACTTGCGCTTTGAGACGACTTTCATCAGTGACGAATTCATTTTCAAAGCGACTGCCCGATTCAAACGCATTTTGCGTCAGCATCCGTTGGCAAAAACCGTGGATGGTGAAAATCGCTGCTTCATCCATCTGCCGCTCGGCACTCAGCAACAAAGAGACGGCTAAGTTGTGATCGGTAAATTCAGCCAGCAGGGAGCGAAGCAGCGGATCGTCACTCGCGCCACGAGCAAAAGCGAGGCGCGCATCGTGCAAGCGGCGACGAATACGGTCACGCAGCTCTGCAGTGGCCGCTTCGGTAAAAGTCACCACCAGAATTTGATCAACACTCAGTGGATGCGCGTGACGAGTTTCCGCGCAGCCATGTCCAAGCACCAGACGCAGATAGAGTCCGGCAATGGTGTAGGTTTTTCCGGTGCCTGCCGAGGCCTCAATCAGCCGCGCTCCATGCAAAGGAAAACGCAACGTATCGAGCGTAACAGCGAGCTTATTTGAATCGGCACTCATCAGCCTTAATCCTTCTATCTACCGATGACAGAGATGTGACCTAAAACGAATATTTCTCTGCATTAAACTAAAAACCGTGATTGAGTATGGGCTTATGGGATCCACTTCACGGCACAAGCCAAGGCGGCGCTTTACACTGCGCGCACGTTAACAAATTCATTTGTTACACAAGAATTTAGGTCCCTCTGACCTGTGGCCGTACAGCGAACGCCCTACACCAATAATGATTTTCTGGCGGCCACCCACTTCCCACGTCATTCATGATTAAACCTGTTTGGCATCTTGCACTTGTAAACGCGGTGTTTGCAGCACTGTGATGGCCAATTGGCGCAGCGATTTTGCCAGTTCATCACTCCACTGCGGCCAAATACGCGCGATGTAGCGATTACCGCCTTCACCCTTGATGTAAAAGCTATCGTTGAAGGTGTCCGCCATTTTCTTGTAGGACTTCTCTTCATCTTCCTGCCATTTGCCACGGGAAAATCCCGCCTCAACGCAAGCCAACGCCGTTTTCGGGAAATAAGCCAAAGGCTGGTTCATGCCTTGGCAAAACAGCGCCACCAGTTCACTCAGTAGCGCCTTGGCTTGCTGCGCGTCATTAAGTGGCGGCAGCATTTGGTGCTGCACTCCTTCTTTGCGCTCATAACCAATCAAATGGGTCGTGACGGCTTTGCCGCTCACCGCCAAGCAAAGATGATCAATCCATGCGGCTAATAAATCTTCCGAGCGAATCGCGCCACTGCGTGCGCGCACCAAGCCAGATTGATAACGCTTCACGAGCCAACCACGTAGTAAGACTTCTCGGCCATCGTCAAAGGGCTGCAAGCGTAGATCAATCTCTTCATCTTCCAGTGGTTGGTGACACAAAAAGCCAATTTTTTCCGCCAGCGCCAAAGCTTGCTGCGCACTTTGCGCCAATTCAAGATCGCCAAACGCCGCCACCGGCAACTTGCCTTGCGCTCGTTGCTGCTTAGCAAACTGCGCCACCACTTGGTCACGCTCTGCGCCATCGCGGCAAGCCAGCAGATCTTCCACCAACTCATCACGCAGCTGATACGCGCTCAATCCATCCAAAGCAAACGGCTCATCATCTTCCATCACGGCAAGCGGCGGCTCAAAGCTCACTTTCAAGCGGCGTTTGAAGAAATACTCCACCGGCAGACGCCAAAAACGTTGCAGCTCGACCAGATCCAACTCCATCGGCCAACTCACTTCAAGCAGATAATCACTCAGTGGGGTGAGAAAATCGGCACTACTCTGCCCTTGGCGGCGCGCGGCAGGTAGCCATTCACGGGCAAAACTGCCAGCGATAAACGCCTGCGGGCTAAACGGTACCATAGGATACTGGGTGGTTAAGTGCTTAACCAAGCGACGTCCGGAGTCATCACTTTCTAAATGTTCATCGCCTGCCAAGCAGTAGTTCTGCTCGCAATATTCCAGAAGTTCACTGACCAACACCGAAGGCACTCGCTCGCTGTTATCTTGAATCGAGCGGCCGACATAGCTGATATACAGCTGCTCTTTGGCCGACAGTAGTGCTTCGAGAAACAGGTAGCGCGACTCTTCACGCCGCGAACGGTCGCCGACTCGGCGCTGCACATTGCGCAGGTCAAACCCTTCGACCATTTCATTGGGTGGATAAACCCCATCATTCATGCCGAGCAGGCATACTCGGCGAAACGGGATCGAACGCATCGGCATCAGAGTACAGAAGTTCACTTGTCCCGCTAAAAAGCGTTGGCTAATCCGAGTTCCAGAGAGTTTATTGGTCAGCACTTGGCGAATAATGGCCGGTGAAATCGCTTGTTGGTAACCCGCATCAGCCAGCTGCTGTTTTAGGTTCACCAAACTATCGCGGATGGTTTTCAGCGCCAGCTCACCTTGCAGATCGACACTAAAACAGCGCTCCAACAGTTCGTTGAGCCAATAACGCCACTGTTCCATGCTTTGGGTTTGCGCCAGTTGGCTACGCAGCTCGCTGAGCGTTTGTACAAAGTGTGCGAGCTTACCCGCCAACTCAGCGCTCATACCTTGCACTTGGTTATAGGGGGCAAGCCACTGGCCGCCAAGCTCATACAACCCCGCTTCAGCCGGCATGGCGTAACCCAGTAACATACGTTCAATGCCAAACTGCCACGTATTTTGTTCACTGGCGGGCAGTTCAAACTCTGCGCCAGTGTCACTATTCAGCCCCCAACGAATGCCCGCTTCTTCGACCCAACGTTTGGCAGTGGCAAACTCTTCTTCGTCAATCGCAAACCTTGCCATAATCGCCGGGGTTTCAAGGAGCTCAAGCAGTTCTGACGCCAGACAGCGCGATTGCGGCAGCGCGAGCAGTTGCAAGAAGGCGGTTAAGATCGGGCTTTCTTGATCGACGCTGCGATCGGAAATTGAAAACGGAATAAAACGCTCGCCGGGCGCGTTGCCAAACACCGCCTGAATGTAAGGGGCGTAGGCGTTAATGTCCGGCACCATCACAATCACATCGCGCGGTTTTAGGCTGGGATCGCGCTCAAACTCAGCCAGCAGTCGGTCGTGCAGCACTTCCACTTCACGAATTGGGCTGTGACACAAGGCAATCTGCAGGGAATCATCCTGCGCGGCAATGCTGGGTTTATGGCCACTGCTGGCGAACTTGGCATCGTCTTGATGCTCTTGCAGATGCAAAATATCCGCTTGGATGTGATGCAGCAGCGAGTCGCGTTGAATGTCAATAAACAGCTCTAATTCGGACTGATCATTTTGTGCCAGAAGATAGAGATTATCGCGCCCCATCTTGCCCATCGAAGCCAGTAAGCTATTGCCCACCGCATGATTCAGATGAAGCGACTCTTGCAGATAACTTTCTACATCGCCTTTGAGCGGCGAGACTTCACTGCCGATGGTGACTTGCTCACCATTAATTTGCAGGATTTTGCGTTTTTGCGCTGCCACTCGCGCCAGATATTTTCGGTCACGAATGTCGCCCCAATAGTGCTGACAAGGGTTGGTCAGCATCAGGTGCACGTCGATATGCTCACCCATCGCGCGCAGCGCATCAATATAACGTGGCGGCAGCGCAGAAATACCGAAGATGAACAAGCGCTTAGGCCATACGCTGCGATCAAAATTGCCACTGGCCAACTGCTCAATAAAACGCTGATAGAGGTTGGCACGGTGATAAATCGAATGCCCTTGCTCACGAGTATAAGCGTAGAGTTCACGCCACAAAATCGGCTGCCACGGGTGTTGGTCAGCGATTTCCGCCACTTCGTCACCCGCTTCCCAACTTAAAATCCAATCGGGGCGATACACCAAGTAACCATCGAAAATATCGGCAATTTTTTCCGCTAATTGGAAGCGTTTTGAGTCATCTTCATCGTCTTGTAAATAGCGTTGCAGCGGTTGAAATTCGTCACGGTCAAGCAGCTTTGGCAGTAGCTCCATCAAACGCCAGCTCATGGCTTCTTTATTGAATGCACTGCGCTGCGGCACATCGGGCAACACTTGAGTAAACATCTGCCAGATAAACGTTGCCGGTAGAGGAAACTCAAGGTTCGCCGCAACCCCTAATTCACTGGCAAGCGCCATTTTAAGCCACTGCGACATACCGGGGCTTTGCACCAAAATACTCTCAGGAATAAAGGGATCGTCCAACGGTTCATTCTTGATTAAATGAACCAACAGGATCTTCAGCGTTTCAACTTGGTTGGAGTGGTAGACAGTAAACACAATGCACTCGGCGTTTCAAAGCTTGGGAATGGCAAGAATAGCATAAGAGCTTGATACACCGAAAAACTTACCAGCAGAATCAAAACTAACATTTTGAACAAGGCCAACTATAGTTATTCATGTGTCATTGACATTCTCGCTAAACAAAGGAGTTATGACTTAACTTATGGTTGATAAGCCTATTTATGTCATCGCCGCAGAGGTCGCCGCTGAGTTGCACCGTAGCGTGCTCATCGCGAATAAACTATCTCTGGTTGCCAGTAATGCACGCGCTTTGGCGTTGCGTGCCGGGGCAAGCGCGGCAGGGTTTCGTCCTATTACCGATGCGATTGATGACCTCGTAAACTCTACACTCAGCACCTCTAAGGTCATCAATCTGCAAGCCCAACAATTGTGCCAACTCGCGATAGCCAGTGCTCGATCACTTAACTTATTAGAGCGTGTAGAAAAGGTTTATCACGCCAATCAGCCAGCCTATTGCCAGAGTCGGCTAGATGGCATTAAGCACAATAATCAGCGCGTTTATCAAGAACTCAATCATCGTTTCGAGAGTGAATACAAAACCTTATACCAACTTTTGCAAGATCTGTATGAAGATTTACGTATCGCCAAAATCATCTCGGTCATGCTCAGCGTCGAAGCCTCACAAACCGATGATAAATTTCAACTTCAACTCAATTTGATTGCTGAGGATGTCTCTGAACTTGCACAGACGATTCAAGGACACGTCATGCTTTCTCTTAATATTTTTTCGAATAGGTGATTCATGCAAAGCAAAGTTTTGTTTGAAAATCAGCAGCACCGTTGGCTCGTATTCGCTCGTGATCCACAAAAGCCTGATGGCATTATTGATACCAACCAGTACATGATCATGAACAAAGGACAAGCCATGTTGCTTGACCCAGGTGGCATTGAGCTATTTTCAGCTATGCTGGGTTGTGTGGTCAAAGAAGTGCCTTTAGAACAAGTCACTCATCTTTTCGCTTCACATCAAGATCCGGACATTATTTCCTCACTCGGTTTATGGGATAAAACGCTCCCCTCTGCGGTACTGCATTCCCCTTGGTTATGGGAAGGTTTTATCCGCCATTTTGGAATGGAGTCCATCACCTATGCTCCAATTGCTGACAAAGGGGGGAAAATCTCCTTAGCTGGATTAGAGATCCAATTTATTCCCGCGCATTACCTGCATTCTTCTGGCAACTTTTCGGTCTACGATCCCAAAGCAAAAATTTTGATGTCTGGCGATGTGGGCGCTGCACTAGACGAGCCAAACTCGCCATTTTTTGTCGAGGATTTTGATAGCCATATACCGAAGATGGAGTATTTTCATCGCCGTTGGATGCCCTCCAACAAGGCGAAGTTGGCATGGATTCATCAAATTCGACAGTTAGACATTGAAATGATGTGCCCGCAACATGGGGCCATTTTCACAGGGGATAATATCAAGCGCTTTTTAGATTGGTTTGAGCAATTAGAAGTGGGCATTGCAATCAGCTAGAGCAAGAGTAGACCTGCTCTAGCTAAAACAAAGATTACTTTACACTCTCTGCTGAGCGAAAGGCGGCAGGGCGGTAAGCGATCATGTAACGCAGTGCGACATAGCTAACCACAATCGTTGCCACAATCAACTCTAAACTCGCTAACCAATGTACTTGAGCTACATAACGCTCTGCTACGCCGATGGTTTCCATCCAGTGCGCCATTTTAAACAGCGCGGTCGCACCAATCACCATCGGAAAGGTGAATGCCGCGTAGCCGGGGCTAAAGGGCAGGCGCAGTAAGCGCGTGAACGCCAAGTAAATGATTGCGGTCATCAGCACCGCAATCCCAAACAGCAGCGCCACAATCACAGGAGAAGGCTCAACCACGACTGTCAGATAACCCGCTAGAGAGAGGCTGGCAGGCGCGGCCATGATCGCCAACGTTGGCTTCGCCGCATCTGGGATCTCTTGAGTGAAGATAAAACGATAGATCATCATGGGCAGCATCACAGCGTAAGCCAACATGCCAAACACCAAACAGACATAAGCAATCGGCGCTAATGCGGAATTGCCTGAAAAAGAGACGTCAGCCACAATGATTCCCACTGGCGGCACAAACCAGCTTGGCACCATGTGGTGCAGTTCAAACGCTTGAGCCCGGTGATACAAAAAACTCACCAAAAACAGGATGTGTAAGCCCACGGCAAACAGCCACAAAGCATCACCGGCCACTGGGTAAAAATGACCAAGCGATGCCGACACCACCATGGTCGCCATCGCAAAGGTCGGCACCACACTGCCCACCACAGGGTGAGCCAAATCTTGACGTAACAAATGACCGTGCCACAAGAATTTAAACGCCAATACAATCAACAAAATGCTGGCAATCGCTGCGCCAGTCCACTGCGCGATACCCTGTGCAGGTACCATGTTTTCCCAACTCCATCCCAAGCTCGCAATCCCTAGCGCGAGGCCGGCCATTGGGGTCGGCGCTCCCATCACTTTCGCTTTTGCTGCTCGAATCATACTGTCTCTCTATTGATGGTTATCGGTTAATACGCGCATCTTACGCTTGCACTTTGTTTTCAACTATCTAATTATTCCTAACACATGTTCAATAAAACTAAACGATCGCCATGGCTAGCCATATTTCGCTCAAACAATTGCGGGTTTTCACCACCATAACCCAACACAAAAGTTTGACTGCCGCCGCAGAAGTGCTGTGCCTCTCCAAAGCTGCGGTCAGTGTCGCGCTGTCTGAGCTAGAGAAGCAGCTTGGCCATGCGCTGTTTGATCGCGTCAATAACCGCTTGGTGCTTAACCAAGAAGGGCAAAAACTGTTGCCACTGGCCGATGAGCTGCTGCAACGTACTACCGATATTGATCGTCTGTTTAATGAACAACAGGTTCTTACCGGTAAACTGCGGATTGGGGCCAGTGATACCGTGGGCAACCAAGTCGCCCCCTATTTGATTAGTGCCTTTCGCCAACTACATCCGCACCCTTCGCAAAGCCTATTTATTTCCAACTCAGCGCAAGTGTGCCAAAAGCTGGTCGATTACGAACTCGACATTGGTCTGATTGAAGGCAAGACGCTACATCCAGAACTCATTTCTACTCAGTTTAGCCAAGATGAAATGTGCATTATCTGCGCGCCTAACCATCCACTGACTCAGCGTGAACGTTTGGTGATGAGCGATTTTGAACACAGCGATTGGGTGCTACGTGAAGCGGGGTCTGGCTCGCGCGAGTTCTTCTTGCGTGTGATTGCGCCACGTATTGAACACTGGATTGAAGCGTTTGAACTGAATACCACCGAAGCGCTGATCAATAGTGTCTCTTCCGGTTTAGGGCTAGGCTGCTTGTCTCGATTAGCCGCGAAAACGCCTCAACAAGATGGGCGCGTGGTGATTCTCAATGTCCCTCTCGATATGAAACGTCGCTTCTGGATGTTGGTACACAAAGAAAAATACCAAAACCCACTGCTACGGCAGTTCATTGAATTTTGCCCCCAATGGGCGAGCCAAAGCGCCCTACTGCTGCTCGATTAATCAGCGAATCAAGGGATATGACTCAGCGCGCATTTTAGTGGTCGCAACTGGACTTTACTGACTAAAAACTGTATAAACAGCCAGTTATTTTTAGCGACAAACTAGAGGATTAACCATGGCTGTTATCGTGAAGTACGTGGTGGAGCGCAACGGAGAAGAGAAAATGACTTTTACCTCGAAAGCCGAAGCTGACGCTTATGACAAAATGCTGGATATGGCAGACGAGCTTTTCGAGCTGCTGGGTAAAAGTGCTCTGATCGAAGATGAAGCCAAGCAAGAAGAACTGGCAATGTTCTTGGCTCAAAACAAAGAAGACGTACTGTGTGCACTGGGCGCCAAACGCAAACCGGCTCCAGCGACGGGCAAAAAGCCGAAAGCAGTTGCAGACAGTGATGAAGATGAGTCTGTCGACGACGCTGCTTAATTCCAAAAACCGCTGAGTGAAACCAGCGGTTTTTTATTTGCTGAGGTTGGCTCACAAACGAAGCACTGCGAAAAACGAACGGGATTCTTTTTATACCCAAACTACTTGGAGTTGCAGGTAGGCTGCAAGAGAATTCATCCCCATGAGCATAGATAAACTATGTGATTGGGGTGAACGAACGTAGCCAACACCGCTACAACTTCAAGTAGGACGGGGATCACTTTAAAAAGACAAAATGCATTCTTCTACAGACGGATTGCCTTTGCGGTCTTTTATCCTGCTCATCCACTCTTTATGATGAACTACCTATCGGTTGAGCGGTGGATGCTCAACTCAATGCCTTTGCTGCTGAAAAAAACAACAGTAAACCGCTCACTTTTGATGATGGAGAATACACATGGCGTACTTTGCTTTAGGCCTAGCAACCGCAACCAAAAATCGTGATGGAAAAATTATTGAAGCCTTCTTCCCAACCCCCATTCTGACTCCTAGCGACGCTTTGGTTGCCGCATTGGCACCGATCGCCGGTTACCAAGAAGGCAATCAAGCGCTAGAAATCACCGCGGCACAAAGCGCGCAATTAGCCGCAGTTTTCGCCGCTCATCAACAAGCCGCAAGCGCTGCGTTTGCTGACAAAGCTGCCAATGCCAAACAGCCTCTCGTGCTGGTGATTCTGGCCAGCGATGACAAGCCACAAAGCGTGGCTGAAGGCTACCTAAAGTTACAACTGATTTCTCACCGACTGGTTAAACCACACGGTACTGTGCTGGATGGCATTTTCGGCTTACTGCACAACATCGCATGGACCAACGAAGGCCCCATTGATCTGCCAGAACTGGCGGAGCGCCAGATCGAAGCGCGTTTGGCTGGCCGTGTGCTAACGGTCGATTGCGTCGACAAATTCCCGAAAATGGTCGATTACGTGGTTCCAACTGGCATTCGTATCGCGGACACTTCTCGCGTACGTCTGGGCGCACATGTGGGTGAAGGCACCACTGTGATGCATGAAGGCTTCATCAACTTCAACGCGGGAACCTCTGGCGTGAGCATGGTTGAAGGCCGTATTTCTGCGGGTGTTGTGGTGGGCAATGGCTCAGACATCGGCGGCGGCGCATCCATCATGGGTACGCTGTCTGGCGGCGGCAAAGTAGTGGTATCGATTGGTGAAAACTCACTGCTTGGTGCCAACGCAGGCTTGGGCTTCCCACTTGGCGATCGCTGTACTGTGGAATCAGGCTTGTACGTGACGGCTGGCACTAAAGTGCGCACACTGGATAAAGATGGCAACCAAGTCGATATCGTGAAAGCGCGCGATTTGGCTGGCGTTTCTGATCTGCTGTTCCGTCGTAACTCACTGACCGGACAAATTGAGTGTCTGGCCAACAAATCGGCGGTTGAACTCAACAGCGAACTGCACAAGAACAACTGATCTTGATACGTTGGTGATGAAAGAAAATGGCTTGGATTTCCAAGCCATTTTTTTATCTCAATTTGTGCATTTCAATGCGCTTAACCGGGATGACCATCCACTCTCGGCTTGAGCAACATCGCGCCAAAACGCAGCACAAACAGCGCAAACGCAATCACCCACAGTGCAGCGCTTAGGTTGACCCAAATCAGCAACTGCTGCGGTAGCAACCCCATACCTAAACTGCGCACAAGTGCGGCAAGCAACAAAGCGATAAATGCCCATTGCATGTTAGGGCCTTGATAAATCGCTCGCCCCGTGTGCCCCATAGTTACGCGCGCAATCATGCTTAAAACTAGGCCAGACAGCGCACCAATCGCAAATAAGTGCAGCAAGCTGTGATTCAGCCAAGCGTTATTCACTAGCCCACGCAGCAGCAAACTCAGCGGGATACACAGATAGGCAGCATGCAGTGACCACACCAAAGGCTCACTCAAGGTACGCCAAGGTTGCCAACGTAAAAAGCGGATCAATTGCGCGACGCCAGCCAACAGCATCAAAGGCTGGCCGAGTTGTGCCATGGTCAATGGGAAGAAACTGAGAATAAACAGAGCCAGTAAGCTACCGTTAGCGATCACATCCAAAGCCAAAATCGGCTCAGCTTTCGTAAACTGGAAACGTCTTGCGGTGAAAAACGGAATCACTCGCCCGCCCATCACCGAAAGCAGCAACATAAACCACCACAGCATGGCTTGCCACACCGCATTGCTCGGGAATGGAGGCATACCTTTAATGGTGGCGTAGCTGGCAAAGTTAGCCGCAATCGCCAACAAAAAAAGAGGGATGAAAAACAGGTTGCGCCAACCTTTAGCCTTCACTACACGTAAACCCACTTCATACGCCACCGCCAATAGAAATAACGCTTCAATGCTCGATGTTAACCAAAGTGGTATAGGCATCCAAAACAATACACGCACCATTAACCACAGAGCCACAATAACAGCTAAACGGTGGCTTTTCGTGCCATTAATGCCCGTCCAGTTTTGTACGGCAGTCAGTAGAAATCCGGCCACAATCGCCATCGCAAAACCAAACAGCATTTCATGCACATGCCACCACAGGGCGGGAACTTGCAATCGTTGCGGCTGCCCAGCTTGGAACATCCATACCCAAGCTACAATCGCCACTACGGCATAAACACTGCCAAGCAAAAAGAAAGGACGAAATCCCAACCGCAGCACAGCAGGAATACGCTCTTCGACACGTTTATCGATAATGTTGATCACTTGGGCTCCTTCGCCGACTTCATCACAGATCAAAGCAATAATGGAGCACGAATCAAGCCAAGATGATTCATCTTTAAAATCAAAAAACTAGAAACAAAGAAAGTCATAATGACACCAAAAAATCGAGTCATTATGACTTTTAGAAGTATTTTCTACTCACCCTTTATTTACGAGGCGTGATCACCACACAAGCGATCTGTTTCTGCTTACCAAAGCCGATGATTTGCGACAGTGCCGCTTTGCCCACCGGAATATAACCAGAACCACTCACATGTTCTTCCGATTCTGCATGCGGATCATGGAAAAAGAAGAACTTATCACTCAAGCCACTGAGCACAATCCAGTGCGGCTCTTTCTTACCATCAAAGCGATAGGTGCTGATCAACAACAGTACACAAGCGCCTTGCTTTACCCACTCCTCAAGCTGGGCTTGCGATGGCGGGGCATCAATCATACTCACATCTTGTTCGGCAAGTTGTTGGCAAAAATCTTGGTGTACTAACTCAATAATCTGCTTTTTGTTTGGGTCACGCACGCTATCAATAAAAGGCGTTGTTCGAGATTGGTTCCACAGCTCAACATGATAACCACGTCTTGCGGCGGCCAGCGCCAACCCCTGACCACTGCAGCCACCATGCCCCGCGGCCATAAAAATCGTGGTGGCTTCACGCCACAGTTGCATTTCTTGTGTGCGAGTCGGCTCAAAATCCTTATCCAAACAAGAAAAACTCATTAATAGGCACGCAGCACCACACGTAAACGGTGTGGTTTGCACATACAAAGGCATCGGCAGCAAGACTTTGGACTCTTTCGGCGTTAACCTTTTTTGCATTCTGCGACCATCGCACAAGTCGTCATAGTAATGGATGAGCAACTTCAAGGTTTTATAGCCCATCTTTTCATATAATTTTAATGCGGCGGTATTGTCTTCACGCACTTCCAGCCGTAATGTAGTCGAGCCTTGATCAAGAGCAGCACGCTCACATTGCTCGACTAAACTCTGAGCAATTCTCTGCCCTCTGAATTCAGGTTTTACGGCAATCGAATACAACCTTGATAGCTGTGTACCTTGATGAAATAGAAGCAATGCATATCCCGCCAGCTGGTCGCCGGCATCTGCCACGAATAACGCCGCATGGTCGGAATGTAAAAAACGCTTCATTTGGCGAGGAGAAATTCTATCCCCGTCAAAAAGCTGTTGTTCTAACGCATTGAGCGCATTGAGATCAGCGCTATTGGCACGACGAATGTCCATTCAACGTCCTTAAATAATGAGTGGATTGACGAGATTGCGACTCAAATAATAGACCTATTGCAATAGGAAGAATACACCGATGGCTAACCTTTTAATCGTGACCGATCAAGCCAGTGACTGGCAACAATATTTCCCATCAGAACAAGTCGTTAGTGTCGATCAGTATCTCGATACTGACTGGAAATTCAATCACCGCAGTGTGCAGGTGGTTAACCTGTGCCGTGATTACGGCTACATGAGTAGTGGCTACTATGTTTCACTGATGGCGGAAGCGCGCGGTCATCGCGTCATCCCTCGTGTGATGGCGATTAACGACATCAATCAGCCGTTTTTCCTCTCTTCCGGCCTGATCAAGATGCACAAGCTGAGCAACGGCACTGACGTGATCAGCACTAAGATTTACTTTGGCCGCACCCCACAAAAAGGCTTGGAAAAACTGGCGCGCCGCCTGTTTGAGCAGTTCATGGTGCCTGTGATTGAACTGGAAATGCACAAATACCAAGGGCAATGGCAAATCATCAAAATCGCCCCCTTCCCATTCCAAGACTTAGAAGACCCAGAACAGGATTTCTTCATTGAGTCGCTGGAAATGTTCTCTACCAAAGTGTGGCGTCGTCCAAAACAAGAGAAGAAGTACCGCTACGACATCGCGATGTTGGTTGATCCAGATGAGAAAATGCCGCCGTCCGATGCTTCTGCACTCAAACGTTTCCACCGCGCCGCCAACCGTTTGGGTATGAACTTGGAAACCATTTCACCGGATGATTTATCTCGTTTGGGGGAATTTGATGGACTGTTTATTCGCGCCACCACCAATATCAGCAACTATACCTACCGCTTCGCGAAAACGGCCGAGAAGATGGGCTTAGTGGTGATGGATGACTCTGAATCGATCATGAAATGCACCAACAAGGTATTTTTGACTGAGCTGTTGGAAACCAACAAAGTACCTGCTCCGAAGAGCGTGATCATCCGCAGTTTTGACCCTGAGTGGAAAACCGGACTGATGGAACAGTTGGATTTCCCGATGGTGCTGAAAATCCCAGATGGTGCTTTCTCTCGCGGTGTGGTGAAAGTGCGTAATGAACAAGAGCTGGAGCAAGAAGCCGGCACCCTGTTTGAGAAAAGTGCGCTGATTTTGGCGCAAGCCTTTATGCCGACCGACTTTGACTGGCGTATCGGGGTGATGAACCGCCAAGCGATTTTTGCTTGTAAGTACATGATGAGCCGTGGCCACTGGCAGATTTACCAGCACCACAACAGCGGCCGAGTGACTGCGGGCGGCTTTGAGACACTGGATCTTAAACAAGTGCCAAAAAATGTTGTCGATGTAGCGGTGAAAGCCTCAAACCTGATTGGTGGTGGCCTTTACGGCGTGGATCTCAAAGAAATTGATGGCCAAGTTTACGTAATTGAAGTGAACGACAATCCAAGTATCGACCACCATGTGGAAGACGCCTTCTTGGGCGATTTGCTCTACGATCGCATCATGACCGAGTTCTTACGCCGCATTCAAATGCGTGGTTTTTAAACCTTTTATCCTTCTCTAGTCAAAGCTCGGAGACATTCCGAGCTTTGACTCTTTATCGCTCCATTGTTACTTTCTTGCTATCAACATTTGACAAACAAGGATAACCATGGAGTTTCTCATCGATCACTGGCGTTTTGGCGATTCCTCCCCACAACACCACGCCGCTCAATTACAACAGCTACAAGCGGGTGATTGGTATCACTGCCAACGCGATGCTAAAGGACTTCGCGAGTGGTTACTCGACCAAAATGTCCCCTCTTCGGTGATCGACAGTTTGTTGGCCGAAGATACTCGCCCCCTGTTTGAGCAGTATGATGAACAGAACTTTCTGCTGATTTTGCGTGGAGTGAATCTTAATGATAACGCTGATCCTGCGGACATGCTCAGTGTGCGTATTCTCTATTATCACGGCGCGTTGACCTCGACTCGTAAAACACCGTCTAAAGCGATCAGCACTGTGCGTGCAGCGCTAGAAGCAGGCCAAGGGCCTTCAAACTTAGCTGAATTGATTGTGCGAGTGGTCGATGAACTGAATAAAAATATCGACCTCTATCTCGACCAAATTGAGGAGCGCATCACCCAGTTTGATGAAGAACTCGAACTCAGCAATGAACTGATGCAAACTCATAAATCGCTACTTAAACTCAAACGTTTTATCAAGCCGCAACAGTACGCTTTGGATGATTACCTCACCTCAGAAGTGGCCCTTGCGCAGAGCCAACATTTTCGTTTGCGCCACAGCGTCAACACAGTAACGCGGATTAACGAAACCTTGGACTTCTTCTTGAGTGAGCTGGAAATCATCAAAGGTGAGCTGCGCCAATACCATGCAGAGAAGATGAACCAGAACACGTATTTGTTTTCAGTGATCGCGGCAATTTTCCTGCCGACCAGTTTCTTAACGGGTTTGTTAGGCGTTAACGTTGGCGGTATTCCGGGGACTGAATCGCCCATTGCCTTTGGGCTGTTTTGCGCAGGGCTTGGGCTGATTTTTGGCTTAGAATTTTGGATTTTGCGCCGTCTGCGTTTTTTTGATAATCAATCGTAAATCGTTACAGGAACTCATCATGTACATCTTTGGCTATGGAAGCCTGATTAATTCTGCCTCACGCCGTTTAACCGGCCAGACTGGACGCGCCATTCCAGCAAGCGCAACCGGATTAGTGCGCTATTTTGGCAAAATCGATGACAGTTACATTCTTTCGCCCTTAGTGGTTCATCAAGGTGACGGGCAAATTAACGGCGTGCTGTTGGAAATTGATGAGGTTGCATTAGCGGAATTTGATCGCCGTGAGCGCGGTTATCAGCGCATCGCGTTAGCCGCAGATCGTATTCACACACAAGAGCATTTTGATCCTGAAAAACCGATTTGGATTTACGTCACCGAGCAGCATCAACCGCCCTGTTCACAAAGCCCGATCGTGCAAACCTATGTCGATACCGTGCTCAGTGGCTGCCTTGAGTTTTCCGAAGCGTTTGCACGGCAATTTGTCGAGCAAACCTTGGGCTGGCAACATCCGTTAGACAATGAACGCCACGCCCCCAAATTCGGCAACTTGGCGGGGGTGACACCGGAGCAGCATGGCTTGATTGATCAACTGATTGGCGCTGTACGCTAAACGATTCTCACCCCATTGGCGATAATCCGTTGTGGGGTGAGCAATACACTCTCTTCTCCATCTTGCGTTTCCGCGCACAGCAGCATGCAGTGGGATTCTACACCAGCCACTAAGCTCGGTTTGAGATTGCACAGCACCACCACTTGTTGATTGAGTAATTGTTCTGACGAGTAATAAGGCGCTAACGCGGTGACGGCTTGCAACATCTGCTCTCCCAACGCAATCTGCACAATATAGTTGCGGGTCGAACGAGGATGAAGCTTTGCCTCAACAATGGTGCCAATGCGTAAATCCAGCCGCGCAAAATCATCGTACCCTACCGTCAAAAACGCCGAGTCCATAACTCTTATCCTTCTTAATCATTAAAAACGTTTACACTTTACGCCAATCCCTGTTGAACAAGCGTCATGGCTCACAATTCACTCTTATGTACTCAGTTACAATTGCGCTGTTTTCACAGGGAGCGCTACTATTGCGCCTGTGATAGAGAAGGAATCTTATGGCAACCATAAAAGACGTAGCGCGTGAAGCCAGTGTATCTGTGGCAACGGTTTCACGCGTCATCAACAAATCCCCGAAAGCCAGCCAAGCCTCGATTGATGCGGTGACCAGTGCGATGCACAAACTCGGCTATCGTCCGAACGCCGCCGCTCGCGCTTTAGTCAATCAAAGCACCAATACCATAGGTGTCTTGGTCAGCGATGTTTCTGATCCCTTCTTTGGAACTTTAGTCAAAGCTGTCGATACTGTCGCCCACCGCGAAGGAAAACATTTGCTGATCGGCAACGGCTACCACCGAGCGGAAGAAGAGCGCCGCGCGCTGGAGCTGCTCATCAACAGCCGCTGTGATGCGTTGGTCATCCACTCCAAAGCGCTTCCCGATGAGGAGCTGATTGAGTACGCCAACGAGGTAAAAACGTTGGTGTTGATCAATCGCCATATTCCACAGATCGCCGATCGCTGTATTTCACTCGACAATCAAAAAGGTGCTTATTTAGCAACTGATTTTCTTATCCGTCAAGGACATAGAAACATAGCTTGCATCAGCTCCTCTCATCAAATAGAAGATGCCGATCAGCGGATTGCAGGCTATCAACAAGCCTTGAAGGAACATGGCATCACCCTAAGCAGCAGCTACATTGAAACCGCTAGCCCTGACAATGAAGGGGGCGAACAAGCGATGACCAACCTGCTGGTGAAATCACTGCCTTTTACCGCAGTGGTCGCTTACAACGACAATATGGCCGCCGGAGCCCTGTTGGTACTTGAGGAAAATGGGCATTCGGTTCCTGAACATGTCTCGGTGATCGGTTTTGACGATTCCCTGATTTCGCGCTACTTGCGTCCACGCCTGACGACCGTGCGTTACCCAATTCAACTGATGGCGGAAAAAGCCACTCAATTGGCTCTTGCTTTGGCAACCGATGCGCCGCGTGAAAATGATCCGATGATCTTTTCGCCCACCATAGTTCGCCGCGACAGCGTGGCACAAAAAAGAGAGCCTTAAGGCTCTCTGGCTTATTGAGGGGATGACGCTTTCACACTTAAGGTGAGCTGATACTGATAGTGCGGCTGAGTGAGCAAAAATTCAGGGTGCACACTTTGGCTCCACGAATCATCGCCGCCCACACCCATATGCTGCGCATCCAGATTGAGATACAACTTATCCCCCACCACCAACTCGTTGCTGTGTTTGGCTTTATCCAACATCGCTTGTGAGTAGCGACTGAGCGAGAAGTGAAAATGCCCTTCCACCACCAAAGCGCCTACTTGTAGCTGGCGAGTATCACAGCGCAAACCATTTTCGCTCGGGAAAATGTACGGTGTATGCAGCTCATCCACCGTGGCAGTGTATCGTCCCACATGCGCCGCTTGTAAACGATCTGGATAACTCTCATGCGGCCCGCGACCAAACCAAGAAACTGGGGTTTCTGCCACTGGCAATGCGAGCGTTAATCCCACTCTTGGCAGCGGCGGCAAATCGGCACACACCCTCACCTCAATATTCAGCTCTACCTGCGCATCACCGAAGATTTGGTAACGCCAACGGGTACGAAGTGCTAACGCTTGCTGATGGTAATGGGCGACATCGACCACCACTTCGACACTCTCGTTCAAGGTGGTGACGCGAAGATCATCACATACCGCACGCAGCTTATCGAAGCCCGCCGCATGCCAACGTGCGATCCAGCTATTCGGGTCAAGGTGCTGCGCTTCGCTGGTACCAATATCATTATCCAGCACCGCGCGGTAAAAATTATCGCGCAGCGGCTCACTCAATACGGGCTGACCACTTTTCCACCACTGCTCCAATAGCCCAGTTTGGCGGTTAAACTGCCATTGCTGCTTGGCCGCCTCGATGCGCAACTTATCCCCATCTTGCTGCCATTGAGGCAGCGGAGCGTGTGTGATTTTAGGTAACATGCTTCTTCGTGGCTGCAAACACCACTGCTCACTAGCAATACAGTGCCCAGCCTGAGACCAAGGCTGATCCTCACGACACAATAAGACTGCATTGAGGTGGTATTCATGCTCTGGCAACATTGGCATCAACGCTAAATCCAGCGTGATTGTAGCGCGCGGCGCAATATCAAGCGGCTGACGCTCTTGCTTAATCTCTTGCCCATCGCACAGCACACTGACTACCAACTCCAGCGGCAGCGCTGCAAACAAGCGCTCATTGTGAATGGTGAGCTTGGGATAGTTCAGCGTGAACTGGTACGGCTGCTGGACTTTTTTGACTTCATGCAAAGCAGGATGCGGCGTGCGATCTGGAAACAGCAAACCGTTTATGCAGAATTGGCGATCGTTAATCGTATCGCCAAAATCACCGCCATAGCCCCAATAGTGGCGCCCCTCGCTATCCCATTTGGAAATGCCCTGATCGACCCAATCCCAAATAAAGCCACCTTGCAGACGAGGAAACTCACGAAACGCCTGCCAGTATTTATAAAACGCGCCCAAGCTGTTGCCCATCGCATGGGCATATTCACATAAAATCAGCGGGCGGGTTTCCTGCGGTAAACTGATCCAATTTTTCAGCGCATACTTGGGAACGGCAGGATGTGGCTGATGCTGATCGACCCGCGCGTACATCGGGCAAACAATATCGGTCGCCGCCGTATTAGCGCCGCCCCCTTCGTATTGCACAGGACGCGATGGGTCGCGCTGTTTCGTCCACTGATACATGGCGTGATGATTGGTACCAATCCCCGATTCATTGCCGAGTGACCAAATGATCACACAAGGGTGGTTTTTATCGCGCTCCACCATGCCAATCATTCTCTGCAAATAGGCATTCACCCATTGTGGATCATTGGAAAGTCGGCTCATCGGGAACTGGCCGTGGGTTTCGAGATTGGCCTCATCCACCACATACAAACCGTACTCATCACACAGTTCGTACCAACGCGGATGATTGGGGTAATGGGCGGTGCGCACCGCATTGAAATTGTTCTGTTTCATCAATTCAATGTCGCGGCGCATGCTTGCCTCATCCATCACATGCCCCAATTCGGGATGATGTTCATGACGATTCACCCCGCGGATCAACAAGGGCTGACCATTGAGCTTCAGTAGTCCCTGAGCGATTTCTACTTTGCGAAAACCCACTGCCGCACTTTCAAACTCGATCGGTACGCCCTGCTCATCCAGCAAACTGATCACACATCGGTAAAGGTAAGGTGCTTCATCACTCCACAGTGTCGGAGAGCAAATCGCTAAACTGTGTTCGGTTTTATCGTGCCATGCCCCTTTTTCATCGACTACACGCTGACCTGTATGCAAGGCTTGGGAGCGCGCTACGCATTCACCTTGTACATCGAATAAAGCCACTTGCACTTGATGATGACGAGTCACTTGGCTTAAGCGAGTTTCTACTCGCAATTCAGCATGTTGATAAAGCGCATCTAATTCAGTGCGGATAAAAAAATCTTCAATCGCGAGTATCGGCTTATGGTAGAGATACACATCGCGAAAGATGCCGCTCAACCACCACATATCTTGGTCTTCCAAATAAGAGCCATCAGACCAACGCAGCACCATAGCCACCAACAGGTTTTCACCCTCTTGTAGATAAGGCGTTAACTCAAACTCAGCAGGCAAACGACTATCCTGTGAATAACCGACCCAATGACCATTGCACCACAGATGAAATGCCGAATTCACGCCATCAAACACGATACGAGTGGACTCGGTTAGCGCCTGTTTTTCCAGTGTAAAACGGTGGCGATAACAGCCGGTGGGGTTATCTTGCGGCACGTAAGGCGGCCGATCCGCAAATGGATATTGGATGTTGGTGTAAATCGGCTTATCAAAGCCTTGCATCTGCCAGTTACTCGGTACAGGAATGTGCGCCCAAGCGCTATCATCGAAATCCGTATCTATCACCGCAGGTTCAACCGCTTCTGGCCGCTCAAACAAAGCAAATCGCCATTTACCGTTTAGCGAGCAACGGGTTCCCCCTGTTGCTAAACGAGCCTCCGGCTCATTGCGATAACTGTGCAAAGCTACATGCGCGGTTCGGCAGTACCATTTAACGATGTGGGGATTTTGCCAATCTTGGCTAAGAAGAATATCGGAGAAGTTGCGCATAAAACCCTCTTGAACACGCGAAGCAACAAGCCAATAACGCCTTTTCTATACGGCGTATATCCATCAAGCCGTTTGCGTTAAAGAGTCATTCAATAAGATTTCGCAGCGTGGAATAGGAATGATGAAATGCTGCTGATATGAAAAAGTCTAGCAAACTTTCAAGCTCAGATTCTGTGAACAACCCGCCAAATGTGTAAACGTTTCCATGGGTTCATCCGTGTCTATTTTGACTCAATTTTTCTACTCAAGAATTGCGTCATACGACTGTCATCATAATTGTGTAATTTCTTACACATTCTGGGTTGTTCTCAGCTTTGACTCCCCCTAATTTATGGCCCAACAGAACTATCGTAATTATCTCGGATCGCTATGCTGACGATTTTCAAAACTTTTTTTGCTTTAGGTTGGGTGAGCTTCGGTGGCCCAGCGGCACATATTGGCTATTTTCGTCATACTTTTGTGGAAAAGCTGGGTTGGCTTAGCGAGCAAGAATACGCACAGTTTGTAGCTCTGAGTCAGTTTTTGCCGGGTCCGGGCTCAAGCCAAGTTGGTTTTGCCATTGGTTATCATCGTGGTGGTCTGGCTGGCGGTTGGGCGGCGTTTCTCGGTTTTACTCTCCCTTCAGTCCTTATCATGTTGCTGCTGGCAGGGCTAAGTAGCCATCTGTTACAAACCCCGCTGTTTGAACAAGTCATTCATGGCTTGAAGCTACTCGCCATCATAGTGGTGGCAGATGCCTGTTTAACCATGTATCGCAATTTTTGTCAGCAGCGCCTTACTGCAGGGTTATGTGTTCTGACTGCGGTTGCCATCACGCTGGCACCCGGTCTACTAACCCAATTCGCAGTATTGCTGCTTGCCGCATTGGTCGGCCAGGCTCGCTTGGCACCACAACAGTCACCTTCGACAACCACGTTCAGCCCCTCTTGGCTTTCTCTGCTGCTCTTTGCAAGTTTATTACTCGGACTGCCGCTATTGGCTGCGAGCTCGCCGCTGGTTGAATTGTTTGGTCACTTCTTCCAAGCGGGTAGCTTAGTGTTTGGTGGCGGTCATGTGGTTCTTCCTTTGCTGCAAAATGCCTTGGGTGACAGCCTATCTACTGATCAATTTCTGACAGGCTACGCGGCAGCCCAAGCGGTGCAGGGCCCAATGTTTACCTTGGCCACTTACCTTGGCTATGTGCTGACACCAGAGATGCCTGTGGTTGGCGCTTTAATCGCGACTTTTGCTGTATTTCTACCTGGATTTTTATTGCTACTAGGCGTATTAAAAAACTGGGCTGCATTAGCTCAGCGCCCCAAAATTGCGGGGGCAATGCAAGGCGTGAATGCTTGTGTGGTGGGGTTATTGCTGGCGGCGTTGTACCAACCCGTGTGGAGTAGCACGGTACATGCCCCACTCGATTGGGCAGCACTTTTAGTGGGATTTTTCCTGTTTAAAATCATTCGCATGCCACTTGTAGGTATGGTCGCAAGCGCCTTGCTGTTTGGTTTCATCAGCGGATCCGCCTAAAGCCGAGAAAAACGCGACTCCCATTCGTCAATGTCTGAATCCTTGTCTAAACTAAATATGTAGCTCGCAAGGAAGGACGGTGATATGCAGATGCAAGCCAAAGTTGGTCGGTTTCGCTATTACCCATCGGTGGGGTCGCTCAATACTTATTTGATCAGCATGCTCGAGAAAATCCGAGTAGAGCTTCCTGATGTGCAAAGAATTTCTTTTGCTCTGTACGATGAGAAAAAAGACTCGATCAAAACCTGTGCAGACAGCTCTCCAGCTAGCCATGACTTTGTACATTATGAAGTGCCACTGAACGAACTTCCCTCTCTGCTGCAGAGCAAACAATCCGCTTCTCTGCGCGTTATTCATGACTTCCCCAATCAATTAAAAAGTCATACTCATCATAACCGTTGGTTACTTGAGCAGCAGTATTGCTCCTCACTAGTAAAACCTGTTTTTGATGATCAAACTTTCATTGGTTTCCTTTTTTTCAACTCTTCTGTTAGTCATTATTTTTCTGAACCTGTTATTGAACAACTGAACACTTATTTCACATTGATCCAGCAATCCATCGGTGGTGAATACTCGCTAATTCATCATTTGGTCGATGATATACACCAAATGGAGGAGCAATCTCCAGATCACTGGTTGCACATCAAACAACACAATCAACGGATCAGCCGCTATGCTCATATCATCGCCACTGAGATCGCGGATTTGTATGGTCTTGATGATGAATTGATTGAAAACATCAGACAATTTGCTACATGCCATGACCTCGGAAAACTGGCATTACCCACCAGTCTGTTACAAAAAAGTACAGCGTTAGCGAGTAATGAGCGGCAACAACTGCATCAGCACATTGAGTCAGGCATAGGTTTACTCAATGAGTTAATCGAAAAATTCGGTACCCCTCACCACCCTTGCTTAGCGGTTTTAAGAGAAATTGTGGCCTACCATCATGAGTTTTTGGATGGCAGCGGTTACCCTTTTGGCCTCACCAGTGAGCAGATACCTATCCCAGCCCGTATTATTACTGTCGCCAATATTTTTGATGCTTTAACTACCCACCGGCCATACAAGCAAGCCCAATCCATTCCTCATGCCTTATTAGAGTTAGAGAAAATGGTGAGTGAAGGAAAGCTAGATCGTTACTGCGTTAATGCACTGCGTGAAAGTCAAGAAGAGTTAAAAATCATCATTGAACGCTTCCCTGAATTGGATCCAAAAGACAGCGGCGTAACACACTGAGTATTCAATCAATCCGTTTGATCTCGACAACAGATTTACAAGATTTCCCCCTCTTTCGGTAAAAAAGGTTCGATGCTCCAAGCTGCTCATGCTAACGTTTACAATAAATTAACACAAAGGCAACATGTCAGGAGTTTGAGAATGATCCAGACGAATCAATTCAATCACCCTCCTTGCGCTCTCCCTCCTCCCAATGAAATGTTACTCCGTTGGGCTCAAGAGCGCCCGAATGAGGTGTACTTAAAGCAAATCATTAACCGTCAGTTTGTCGAGTTTACTTACGCTGAAGTAGCCGATCACGCGCTACGCCTTGTCTCTGCTCTACGTGCTTTAGGGGCTGTTCCAGGAGATAGAATTGCGCTTATTTCTAAAAATTGTGCTGAATGGTTTATTTGCGATCTGGCCATGATGCTCGGTGATTATATCAGTGTGCCCATTTTCCCAACTGCAGGTAGTGACACTATTGACTACTGCCTTGAACACAGTGAAAGCAAAATCCTGATTGTCGGCAAACTCGATGACAATAAAGCCACTACCCATGTCTTGGCCGAACGCCCAAATATCATCAGTATCTCACTTCCTTATTCTTCATCAGCCCAATGCCAATATAAGTTTCAAACACTGATCAAACAGCATCAGCCTAGTGAAGAACGACCAACCCACTTTGATGATAAACTCATGTCCATTGTCTATACCTCTGGCACATCTGGGCAGCCTAAAGGAGCCATGCTCACCTACGGTGCGTTTACTTGGTCAGCGCAGCAACTGATTAACCATATTGGTATTCAAGAAGGTGATCGTCTCTTCTCTTATTTACCACTCGCCCATATTACTGAACGAGTCTATATTTTTGGTTCATCGATTATTGGTGGCGTACTGACCGCATTCCCAGAATCTCTCGATACCTTTATCGAAGATGTCAAAATGCACCGCCCGACCCTGTTTATTTCGGTCCCTCGTTTATGGACGCTATTCCAACAACGCATCCAAGATAAACTGCCACAGAAAAAACTCAATATTTTGCTCAAAATCCCCTTCATCCACTCACTCATCAAACGCAAGTTGGCCGAAGGTTTAGGGCTAGACCAAGCTCGCGTGCTCGGTTGTGGCTCAGCGCCAGTCTCCCCTGCATTACTCGAATGGTATCGCAGTATTGGACTAAACATAACCGAAGCGTGGGGCATGACGGAATCCTTTGCTTATAGCACCATCAACTACCCTTTCCGCGCTGACAAAATTGGCACGGTGGGTAATGCTGGACCTGGTATTGAACTGAAAATCGCAGCCGATGAAGAGATCATGGTACGCAGCAAAGGCTTATTTGCGGGTTATTATAAAAATGACACCGCAACAGCCGAAAGCTTTGACAATGATGGATGGCTACACACCGGCGATATAGGCGCTATCGATAGTGATGGCTATTTAACCATCCAAGGTCGTAAAAAAGACACCTTCAAGACGGCGAAAGGCAAATTTGTAGCTCCCGTACCTATCGAGAAAAAGCTGTTTGAATACAGCCGTGTAGAGATGATGTGTTTGATTGGCTCTGGGCTACCAACTCCAATCTTATTAGTGATCCCGCACCATTTCCCAGATTTTGATCGTGTACGTTATGAGCGTACCGTTCAAAAAGTCATTACTCGGATGAACACAGAATTGGAATCTCACGAGCAGATCAAAGGGGTCTTGATGATTAAGGAGCCGTGGAGTATTGATAATGGCATTTTGACGCCAACACTCAAAATCAAACGCCATGTATTAGAGAAAAAATACCATGATGTCGGCCAAAATTGGCCTAAAGGGCAATTGGTGGTGTGGGAAGAGTAAGTATTAGCCCCATTCAAGGAAAGCGTTTAGTCATCTAAGGATTTATACCTTACGTCTCCAAAACAAAAGCCCTGTAAGCATTTACTTACAGGGCTTTTTTAAGCTTTAAGACAAAGAATTACTTCTTCGCGTTACGCTCTTTAACTTCAGCAATTACTTGATCAGCTACGTTGTTTGGACATGCTGAGTAGTGAGAGAACTCCATAGAGAACTGACCACGACCAGAAGTCATTGTACGTAGAGAACCGATGTAACCGAACATCTCAGATAGTGGAACGTCAGCTTTAACGCGTACGCCTGTCAGACCCATTTCTTGGTCTTTGATCATGCCACGACGACGGTTCAAGTCACCGATAACGTCACCA
The DNA here is from genome assembly GCF_000176715.1 of Vibrio sp. RC586. Taxonomy (NCBI): domain Bacteria; kingdom Pseudomonadati; phylum Pseudomonadota; class Gammaproteobacteria; order Vibrionales; family Vibrionaceae; genus Vibrio; species Vibrio sp. RC586. The sequence goes on from NZ_ADBD01000013.1 coordinate 813,546, forward strand.
ACGTGATCTTCAGGAGTGAACACGTCCACTTTCATGATTGGTTCAAGAAGCTGGGGAGCCGCTTTTGGAATTGACTGACGGAATGCGCCTTTCGCTGCGATTTCAAATGCGATTGCAGATGAGTCAACTGCGTGGAAGCCACCATCGAACAGTTCAACTTCAACGTCAAGTACAGGGAAGCCAGCAAGAGTACCGGTGTCCATCATAGACTTGAAGCCTTTCTCAACTGCTGGCCAGAATTCCTTAGGAACGTTACCACCAACTACCGTTGACTTGAAGGTGAAACCAGAGTTTTGCTCTCCTGGCTTGATACGGTAATCGATCTTACCGAACTGGCCTGAACCACCAGACTGTTTCTTATGCGTGTAGCTATCTTCAACTGCTTTAGTGATAGTTTCACGGTAAGCAACTTGAGGAGCACCCACTTCAAGTTCAACACCGTAAGTACGCTTAAGGATGTCTACTTTGATGTCTAGGTGAAGTTCGCCCATACCTTTCAGAATGGTTTCGCCTGAATCTTCGTCAGTCTCAACTTGGAATGATGGATCTTCTGCTACCATTTTACCGATCGCGATACCCATTTTCTCAGAACCGTTCTTATCTTTAGGCTTAACAGCGATAGAGATAACTGGTGTTGGGAAAATCATAGGCTCAAGAGTACATTCGTGCTTAGGATCACATAGAGTGTGACCAGTTTGAACGTTCTTCATACCAACGATCGCGATGATGTCACCTGCTTGCGCAGATTCCAGCTCGTTACGGTCGTTTGCGTGCATCTCAACCATACGGCCAACACGCTCAGTTTTACCCGTTGCGCTGTTAAGAATGGTATCACCCTTCTTAATTTTGCCTGAGTAGATACGAACGAAGGTCAGGGCACCGAAACGGTCATCCATGATCTTGAACGCTAGCGCTTTTAGAGGCGCATCAACAGATACTGTTGCTACTTCGCCAGTTGGCTCACCCGTTGCTGGATCAGTCAGTGGTTGAGGTTCTACTTCTGTTGGAGAAGGTAGGTAATCAACTACTGCGTCAAGTACAAGCTGCATACCTTTGTTTTTGAATGCAGAACCACAGAAAGTTGGGAAGAATGCGAGATCACGTGTACCTTTACGGATACATGCTTTGATTTGCTCAACAGTTGGCTCTTCGCCTTCCATGTAAGCCATCATCAGCTCATCATCTTGCTCAACAGCAGTTTCGATCATCATTTCACGGTATTCTTCTACCTGATCAACCATGTCTGCTGGAACTTCTTTGATTTCGAAGTTTTCTGGAAGACCTGAGTCATCCCATACGAACGCTTGACGAGTTAGAACATCAACCACACCAACGAATTCATCTTCGCGGCCGATAGGTAGAGTCATAACCAGTGGGTTTGCGCCAAGAACTTTCTTCACTTGTTCAACAACACGGAAGAAGTCAGCACCCATACGGTCTAGTTTGTTTACGAAGATCAGACGAGATACTTCTGAATCGTTCGCGTAACGCCAGTTAGTTTCTGACTGAGGTTCAACACCGCCAGAACCACAGAATACACCGATACCACCGTCAAGAACTTTCAGAGAACGGTAAACTTCAACGGTGAAGTCAACGTGTCCCGGGGTGTCGATTACGTTAAAACGGTGACCTTTCCAGAAACAGGTAGTCGCAGCAGACTGGATAGTGATACCACGCTCAGCTTCTTGTTCCATGAAGTCCATCGTTGAAGCGCCGTCATGTACTTCGCCCAGACGGTGGATTTTACCAGTCAGCTTCAGGATACGCTCAGTGGTAGTGGTTTTACCCGCGTCAACGTGCGCGAAGATACCAATGTTTCTGTATAATGATAAATCTGCCATTGTCTTACTCTGTTAATAAGGTATAAAGTGCGCGCAGAGTATATCACAATCTGTCAATACTGATACCCCTGCATGCACTTGCTGAAAAAAAATATACCCAAACTACTTAGCGTTGCAGTCGATACCGCAGCGGCTTCTAGTAGCAAGGGGCATTCACCCTGTGCCTATCGCTGAAAAACTATAGGCGATTATCAAACGGCTCGCGAGACGTCAAAAGGATATTTTTAAGTTTCGCCTTTCCGTGTTATTGCCTTTAAAAATCTACAGCGCGTTACAACTCATCAAACGCCGCAATCGCATCCGACAATTTCTTAACGCCATGTATTTGCATTCCGGCGATGCCACCTTTCGGCATGTTGGCAATCGGCACTATGGCTTTTTTAAATCCATGCTTGAAGGCTTCGTTAAGGCGTTCTTGACCACTCGGTACGGGACGAATTTCACCCGCTAATCCCACTTCGCCAAAAATCACCACATCTTTAGGGAGTGGACGATCACGAAAACTCGACAATAGAGCCATTAGCAAAGCTAAATCTGCACTGGTTTCCGTGACTTTGACACCACCCACTACGTTGACAAATACATCTTGATCGGCCATTTGCAAGCCACCGTGTTTATGCAGCACCGCCAATAATAAAGAGAGGCGGTTTTGTTCTAAGCCAACAGCGACACGTCGTGGGTTAGCGAGTTGTGAATAATCCACTAAGGCTTGGATTTCCACCAACAGTGGACGCGTTCCTTCCCACACCACCATCACTGAGCTACCAGACGTGGCTTCTTCTCCACGAGAAAGGAAAATCGCCGAAGGGTTGCTCACTTCACGCATCCCTTGTCCTGTCATAGCAAACACGCCCAGTTCATTCACCGCACCAAACCGGTTTTTATGGCTACGCAGTGTACGGAAGCGACTATCCGTATCACCATCAAGCAAAATTGAACAGTCAATAATATGCTCTAGCACTTTCGGTCCTGCCAAAGTGCCGTCTTTGGTCACATGACCAACAATAAACACCGCCACATTATTTTGTTTAGCATAACGCGTGAGCGCAGTCGCGGATTCACGCACTTGCGCAACACTACCAGGGGACGATTGCACATCCGCAACATGCATCACCTGTATCGAGTCAATGACCATGATGCGCGGTTTCTCTTGCTCAGCAATTTGGCAAATCCGATCCACATTGGTTTCAGAGAGCATTTTTAGATGCTCTTTCGGCAAACCAAGGCGCGAAGCTCTCATCGCGACCTGTTGCAATGACTCTTCCCCTGTGACGTACAGGGTCGGCATTTGCGCGGAAAGCAAGCACATGGTTTGCAGTAACAAGGTGGATTTACCTGCGCCTGGGTTACCACCGATCAAAATTGCCGCGCCCGGTACAATACCGCCACCGAGAACGCGATCTAACTCTTTAAAGCCACTGGTGAATCGAGGCACTTCTTGTAAATCGATATCGGCTAGGGTTTGTACTTTCGCTTCTACGGCTCCAGCGTATCCCACCAGCCGTTCATTGCGCGCAACTTGTGGGGAAGCGGCGAGACGAACTTCTGAAATCGTATTCCACGAACCACAGGCATTACATTGCCCTTGCCAACGCGGAAAATCCGCTCCGCATTCGTTACATACATAGGCGCGCTTTGCTTTCACGATCAATCCTCGAACTTGCTCTCACTTATAAGGCGTAATACTTTAAGAAAAAGTGGAACGGCTGCAACATATCGCTAAAGATTAGGATGTTGATGCCGATGCATCAAAATAGAAGACACTTTAACAGAAAAGTATGCAGCAAACCGAAATTCTCTCTCTGGTTGAACGGCTTATACCAGCTTATCGCTCTGGTGATCTAGATTACCTTTTGTCACAAATGACCGAAGGGCAACCGCCCTCAGCCAAATTATTGGTCAAAATGGAACTGAACCGCTTAATGGCACCTTGCAGCAAAAGCATTGATTTGCGTGGCAAAGTGCAAGGAGAGTGTCGGGAATATGAATTTGAAGGTCGTCAGCACTGGCTCGATGATGTCGCGTTCAACTCTTACCACAAAAGTATCAAGAAATTTGGGGGTTACACCGAAGGCGTTTGGGAAGCGGTCAATAACACGCGCAATAATTTCCGAGTCATGAAACAACAGGGCAAACTCGACCCAAAAGGTGATCAGTCCAAAGACACCAGTTTTGAAGTCGAGCCAATCAAGCTAGGTTATGACCTCAAACGCCAAGAGAACCGCCTAAAGATCTCCACACAAATTGAAATCCATCGAAAGAATGAACAGTTAATCCATGGTTTAAGCATTGACCTTTCACCTTCAGGCGCCAAATTGAAAGTGCCCGCAGCTTTTGATTATAAGTTGGGGGAAGTGATCCACGTGTATTTCGCTGAGCTCAATAAAACCTCGAATGTCGTTGGGTTACATAAAAACATTGAATACCGCATTCTGGGCGTCGATGAGTCTTATGACAGCGATGCGATTAAATTTCTGCGCGTTCTTAAACTCAGTGACACTGACGTGATTGAAAAAGTCATTGAGGAAGCGATTCAGACCAATACTCAGAAAGCACGCCATGACAATCAGGACAAAATTATTCGTGCGCGAACTCGTGGCTATGAGCACATGTACCTCAAGCACACTTGTAACTTACCGCTGTTTTTTAGTGGCAATGAACTCAAGCTCGCGTTACTGACCGAAAACAACCGTCCGATTTGGCAATATTGGCATGATGAGCGCAACCAACAAGCACTAGGGACGTTATTCAAGCCTGAACGCATGGCACAACTCACAGCTCCTGGGCTTCGTGGTAGCAATAATGTTCTGTACGCCTTTAAGCATGAACATCAACAGAAAACCTTGTTTTTCTCGATGTTGATGCCGGAAGCCACTCAAGAGCAACGTAAGCTGTTTTGGCACATTGGTGCTAAGCGTGACAGTTGGAAAGCATTTCGACTTTTTGTCTTTGAATTATCTGAAGAAGAACGACAAGCCCTTGCTCAACACTCTGCTGAACTTGATGAGCAATCCACGTCTCTCACCCATTGTGGTGTGTTGCAAGAGATTGGTGATACAGAAACTGCTCTCGATTATCTGTTGGTCGAAAAACCCAATCTTCCAAGTAGCGCTCTGAATGATTTTCGTCACCCACGCCAAGTCGTGGGTAACCCGATGGGAATTTATTTTGACGCTCGCTCCCGACGCAAAGAACCTCGCTATCGCTTTAAAACACCGGTGCAAGTAAGTAAAGATGAACAGCGAGTCACTGGTGCAACGGTTGATTTATCAAAGCGTGGCTTGAGTTTAATTTTAGATGCACCGCTCGATGTCAAAGCCAATGATCAAGTTTGGGTCGATTATCTTGAACTTAAGTTGTATGACAAAACCATTCCTTTGGACAATGCACCCTACCAAGTCGTAAGGATTGGGCCTGAAGGACGCCAGTTACAGTTGATGATTGAGGATTCAACCCAAACCCTCAAAACCATTGCATTTTTCAACAGTATTATTGAGCACAATCAAGATAAGCTATTGAAAAAAGAAGAAATACTCCCGAGCAACGAATTACTGGAGAGTTTGCATAACATCCTGTTAGACAAAATGGTCAGCACCCCCATTTTTGTTGAAAAAGTCGGTAGTAACCTGAAGCCCAAAGTGATTGGGGTTAATTACCCGCTCCCTCCTCATCTCGCACTGCTTGCCAAGCTCGGCAGTGAGAATCGCATCGCCCTTCAGCCTATTTTCAAAGGCCATACCAATTCGCTGTTGGCTACGCCAATGAAGCGCATTGAAGGCGCAGTACCACAATATAATGAGGTGTATATCAGTGTGGTGAAATATGGTGCTCGCGTTCAGTCCGTTGAATCTAGACTCTTGAGTGACTTCACCGATACTCGAGATCGGATCCGATTTATCCGCCAAGGGCAAGAGATGGGGGAATTCTACGCCTTACGTGTCAGTGGAGTGCCAGTGTTTTCCCCGATTACGAATCTGCTGCGCAGCGATTTGAAAGAACTGGCCGCCATCAGCCCTCATCACGCCAAAAGTCTAGAAAAAGAGATGCTGGCTCAGATTGGCTATGGGGAACTGGTCGATATAACCGAGGAAGTCTTGATTCGTCTTGAGTTGACTCGATAACCGCCTATTACTCGATGATCACCATCATCAACCTTGGTGCTCGATAACAAGAAGCCACGACAAGCGTGGCTTTTTTATTCTTCGAACAAGGCTGACCTAAGGTTTCGCTTGCCAACTGAGCTTCTGCTGACGGATCAACGCGGCAGAAAGAATACACACCACCCCCCCCAATCCGGCAAAACGCACAGCGGTTTGTGCTTTGGCTTCCACTTTCGGTTTGGCGTGATAAGCCACCCCTAACCCTGCAGCAGCCATCATCACCAAATCATTCGCGCCATCCCCTACGGCGACCGTGTTGTGGATCTCGATATCGTATTGCTGCGCAAGCGATCTCAGAATATCAGCTTTGGTTTGGGCTGAAACCACGTCACCCAGTACTTGTCCTGTGAGTTTGCCACCCACAATTTCCAGCGTATTGGACTGAGCATAATCCAGAGATAACATGTTTTTGAGATGATCAGAAAAATAGGTAAAACCACCTGACGCAATCGCCACTTTCCAACCAAAGGCATGCAGTGTTGCCACCAATTCTGGAAGTTCTGGCATCAGCGGTAAATGCTTGCGCACTTGGCTTAAAATCTGCTCAGGAGCATTTTGGAGTTTACTGACTCGCAAACGTAAGCTCTGTTCAAAGTCGAGTTCACCTTGCATGGCACGCTCTGTCACCTCTGCCACTTCCTCACCCACTCCAGCTAATTTCGCGATCTCATCAATGCATTCAATTTGAATCGCGGTCGAGTCCATATCAAGTACAATCAGACCAGGCTTAGTGAGATCGGGAACATCTTGAATTCTTGCGTAATCAAGCTCTAACGCTTTTAGGATAATTTCATGTTGAGAAGTCAGATCCCCATCCATTAACGCCACCTCATATTCACCCACTTTCCATACATCTAAAATGGCGTTAAAGCGGTCAGTGAAGAAATCCATATCTTCAAATTGTGTAGGTGTCAGGTAATGTGCAAACACTATCCAGCTTGCACGATTTTTCGCTAACTGAGGCACGAAACGCGTCTCTGGGAAACGATTGAGCAGGGCGGTGTGTTTTTTGATCGATAAAGTTGTTAAAGCATCCATGTCCACTTTCCTTATTCGGTGTAGCCTGACGTTACCCTATTGCAATTTAAAAACGCAAGTCTCAATATGAGCGCAGTTGGTTTTTTGTAGGTTTATCTCATCATGGATGGTTCACTTTTTTCATTCCGAGTCGTAGTACGTGTTGCGACTGTGCTAGCAGTCGCCTTGATGTTTTTTATCACCATTCAAGACAGCGTTGTGATCAGTAAAGGCAATGAACGCATTCAAGCCAACCAACTCGAAACCTTAACCAAAGTGCTAATTACTCAAGCCGCTATGTCTGCTAGTAGTATGATTGCCGATCAAGATCAAGAACGTCTGTTAGCGCTTACTAACCAGCTTGCGACCGATCGACTCGTATTCGATGCTTCAATTTATGATTCAGAAGGCGTGCTCCTTGCCGCAAGTGAAACCGCGCTGAGTGTGCGTGAAGTTTTGGGCTTAGACACTCCATTGCATACTGCGAGCATTGGCCGCCAACAGCTCGTTGAACCAGTGATCAACGATGGCAGCTTAATCGGATTTGTTCGCATCACCTTTGAAACAGGTAAAGTGACAGCGATTTCCGACCATCACTATCGTAAAAGCGATCGCAACATGTATTGGATGCTGCTGATGAGTTTTGTTAGTGGGGTGCTCTTGACGCTTCTGTTACGTCGCAGACCGAAAAAGGCCAGTGGTGAGAATTTGTTACTCAAACAAGCCGAACAGTCTATGAATGAGTAAGTAGAACAACTTATTGAGTGATAAAAAAACCTCAGCCCAAGCTGAGGTTTTTGCTTTTCAGTGGTTACGTTATACCGCGATTAATAACCAGCTTGATCCCCAATCAATACCGAATCGAGCGCGATTTCAATCATCTCGTTGAAGGTGTTTTGACGCTCTTCTGAGGTGGTTTGCTCGCCCGTTTTGATGTGGTCAGAAACTGTACAAATCGCTAGTGCTTTCGCGCCGTATTCTGCAGCAACACCGTAAATACCCGCAGCTTCCATTTCAACGCCAACGATGCCGTATTTGTCCATCACATCGAACATGGAAGGATCTGGCGTATAGAACAATTCTGCTGAGAATAGGTTGCCGACTTTCACGTCAATGCCACGTGCTTTAGCCGCTTCTTCTGCAGCTTTCACCATTTTGTAGTCCGCAATTGCAGCAAAGTCGTGATCTTTAAAGCGAATACGGTTCACTTTAGAGTCGGTACAAGCGCCCATACCGATCACTACATCACGTACTTTGATGCCTTCATTCACTGCGCCACAACTACCAACGCGAATGATCTTCTTCACGCCATAATCTTTGATCAGTTCCGTAACATAGATCGAGCAAGATGGAATACCCATACCATGACCCATTACTGAGATCTTACGACCTTTGTAAGTACCTGTGTAACCGAACATATTACGCACATCACACACTTGAACGGCGTTATCAAGGAAGTTTTCTGCAATGTATTTCGCGCGTAGAGGATCTCCCGGCATCAGTACAACGTCAGCGAAATCACCCAGTTGTGCATTGATATGTGGAGTTGCCATGTTTTTCGTTCCTTTGGTTTGGTGGCTCAATCGCCATCATTCAACAAAACCCTAAGGCTGAAGCTAGCCGTAGGGCATGTGTATTATAAAAAGTTCTTACCGTAATCCATTGGCGATGTGCCAAAGTAGCTTGCCAGAGTTTGCCCGATATCGGCAAAGGTGTCACGGCAGCCTAATGAACCTGGTGCGACTTTTTTACCGTAAACCAGTACAGGGATATGCTCACGAGTATGGTCAGTGCCCGGCCATGTTGGGTCGCAACCATGATCAGCAGTTAGGATCAGAATGTCATCTTCCTGCATCAGTTCCAACACTTCAGGTAAACGGTTATCGAAATACTCTAGCGCAGCCGCATAACCTGCTACGTCACGGCGGTGACCATAGGCAGAGTCAAAATCCACGAAGTTAGTGAACACGATGGTGTTATCACCGGCTTGTTTAATCTGTTCTAAAGTCGCTTCAAACAGATCTGGAATACCAGTGGCTTTAACTTTGTCGGTAATGCCGCAGTACGCGTAGATATCGGCAATTTTACCGATAGACACCACTCGGCCTTGCTTCTCTTCCACCAGCTTTTGCAGCACAGTCGCTGAAGGTGGCTCAACTGACAAGTCACGGCGATTACCGGTACGAGCAAATTGGCCTTTACCTGGGCCAACGAATGGACGCGCAATGACGCGACCGATGTTGTAATCCGCCAACTCTTCACGAGCAATCTGGCACAACTCCAGCAGACGATCTAAGCCAAATGTCTCTTCATGGCAGGCAATTTGGAATACGGAATCTGCCGATGTGTAGAAAATCGGCTTGCCAGTACGCATATGCTCTTCGCCCAAGTCATCCAGCACTTGAGTGCCCGAGGCGTGGCAGTTGCCTAAGAATCCGTCCAGACCCGCACGCGCTAAAATGCGATCGGTTAACTCTTTCGGGAAGCTATTTTGCTTATCGCTAAAGTAGCCCCATTCAAACAGCACTGGCACACCAGCAATTTCCCAGTGACCTGACGGAGTATCTTTACCAGATGACAGCTCTGCTGCATGGGCATAAGCGCCAATGATGTCGGCACGCTCATCCAACCCCGGAGCAAAACGTCCAGTCGACTCTTTATGTGCCATCGCCAAACCCAATTTGGAAAGGTTAGGCAGTTGCAATGCGCCTTTACGCTCTGCGTTATCCGCCAAACCTTGCGCACATTGATCCGCAATGTGGCCTAGGGTATCAGAACCTACATCACCAAAGGCTTCTGCATCCGCTGTCGCGCCAATCCCAAACGAGTCTAAAACTAAGATAAATGCTCTTTTCATTGCTCACTCCCCCCGGTATTACACATCTTGAGCTCGAATTTGACGGTAAACATCCGGTGTTGGTACATAGTCACCGCCCACTTTAATCGCACTTTGTAGTGCATTGGCAGCTTGTTGCCACTGCTCTTCATTGCGGGCATGAATCATTGCTAAAGGTTTGTTGCTGTCGGCGATTTCACCCAGACGGATGAAATGATCAAAGCCCACAGCGTAATCAATGCGATCAGTCGCCACACGGCGACCACCGCCCATTCCCACTACAGCCATACCAATGGCACGGGTATCCATCGCAGAAATAACGCCAGATTGCTGAGCGTAAACTGGGCGAACAATCTCAGCTTTCGCCAGATACTTGTCGTTGTTTTCAACAAAATCCGTTGGGCCGCCAAGGCCTGCCACCATTTTACCGAAGCGCTCTGCCGCTTGGCCGTTATCCAATACTGCTTGCAGTTTCTCACGTGCTTGAGCGGTATCTTTCGCTAACTTGCCAAGCACCAGCATTTCGGCACACGACGCCATAGTGACTTCAAGCAGACGCGGGTTACGGTATTCACCAGTGAGGAAGCGTACGGCTTCGCGCACTTCCACCGCATTACCTGCAGAGGACGCCAGCACTTGGTTCATATCGGTTAAAATCGCCGTGGTATTGGTGCCTGCACCGTTCGCCACTGCCACGATCGATTTGGCGAGTTCTTCAGACGCTTCGTAAGTTGGCATGAAAGCACCAGAGCCGACTTTCACATCCATCACGAGCGATTCAAGGCCGGCCGCCAGTTTCTTGGAAAGAATTGAAGCGGTGATCAGCGAGATGTTATCCACGGTCGCGGTAATATCACGCGTTGCGTACACACGCTTGTCCGCGGGTGCCAAATCGCCAGTTTGACCGATGATCGCCACACCGGCTTGTTTGGTCACTTTGCCAAACACGTCATTGGTTGGGGTAATGTTGTAGCCAGGGATTGCTTCAAGTTTGTCGAGCGTACCACCGGTGTGACCAAGGCCGCGGCCAGAAATCATCGGTACATAACCACCACAGGCTGCCACCATAGGGCCAAGCATCAGTGAGGTCACATCGCCCACGCCGCCCGTGGAGTGTTTATCGACAATCGGGCCATCAAAATTCATATGGCTCCAATCAATCACCATGCCGGAATCGCGCATTGCACAAGTTAGCGCAATACGCTCAGGCATGGTCATTTCACGGAAAAAAATCGCCATCGCAAACGCGGCAATTTGCCCTTCAGAGACGGTGTTATTCGCTACACCTTGAATGAAGAAGTTGATTTCATCGTTGGTGAGAACTTCACCATCACGTTTTCTGCGGATAATTTCTTGAGGTAAATACATAGATGCCTCCCAGTTCCCAAAAGAACTGCGTAGTGTAAAGAGGTTAAGCAGCGCGAAGACTCGCGCTGCCATCAGACACAATTGATATTAGTAAGCGGCAGGATCTGCCTTTTGGTCTGTCACTTCTAATGTATTCAGAAGGTTGGTCAGTAGGCTTGATGCACCAAAGCGGTAATGACGGCTGTCCGCCCAATCACCACCTAGGATCTCATCGGCCATTGCCAAATATTGTTGTGCATCTTCAGCCGTACGGACACCACCGGCTGGTTTGAAACCAACTGTTTTGGCTACGCCCATATCGCGGATCACTTCCAGCATCATGCGTGCATATTCTGGTGTCGCATTCACAGGCACTTTACCGGTTGAGGTTTTGATAAAATCTGCGCCAGCTTCAATACAGATTTGAGAGGCTTCTTTGATCAGCACTTCTTCTTTCAGCTCACCGGTTTCGATGATCACTTTCAGTAGCACATTGTCGCCACAAGCGGCTTTACACTGTTTCACCAGCTCAAAACCGACTTGCTCGTTGCCTGCGATAAGCGCGCGATATGGGAATACCACATCCACTTCATCGGCACCGTAAGCAACTGCGGCTTTCGTTTCAGCAACAGCGATCTCAATATCGTCATTACCGTGAGGGAAATTGGTTACCGTAGCAATACGGATTTCAGGTGTTCCTTGCTCGCGAAGTGTCTTCTTAGCAATAGGAATAAAGCGAGGGTAAATACAGATGGCAGCGGTGTTGCCTACTGGACTTTTTGCGTCATGGCAAAGTTGGATCACTTTCGCATCCGTATCGTTGTCATTCAGCGTAGTCAGATCCATCAATTTTAGTGCACGTAGAGCTGCTGCTTTTAATTCGCTCATTTCTATCTCCGATCAATATAGTCATATAGTCCACTGCTCAGCCGATTATCTTATCTACTAAGCAGCCACAAATGAACGGACTTGGTTCCTTGAAGACTCGGTGCTCATACACCAATTGCTATCCTTGTCACCGCACAGTACCAGTTTGGTCAATGGCACAACAATTTGCGTTTGCGGTATCTTACTGTATACAGGCAATGCGATTGCCTCCGGTCCTCATCATACTCCTTGTCATGTTGAGAACCAGCGAAAACTCATCCATATTCCACAGGACAAGTTTGCCACCTGAACTTCAGCTCGGCGGTCAACGCGGTTGATCATTATTTCTGTTTGATCATCTCGTTCTTTATCCACAGCTACAGTATCGACATTTGTCACAAAACGGTAGTGCTGCGCTAAACGCAAACGGTTTGTATCTCAAAAAAAAACGGCTGAAATTTAAAAGAGAATCCTTACCACACAAGGCTTCAGCCATGCAATCCATTACAAAGTCTCACTCAGGAACTCCCATTCCAATTGGGGTTCCTGAAAGCAAAACACCCCGCAGCAATCACTTGCTACGGGGTGAATTTAAACGGCGTCTATACTTCTAGATCCGATTCTAACTAGAGTGCAGCAAGGCTAAGAAAGAAGCCAGCAATCGTTGCTGCCATCAGGTTAGATAGAGTACCGGCGATAACCGCTTTGATACCCATGCGAGCGATGTCGCCACGACGCTTAGGTGCCAAGCTACCCAGACCACCCAGCAGGATTGCGATAGAAGAAAGGTTCGCAAAACCACACAGTGCGAAAGAGATGATCGCTTTCGTCTTCTCAGACAGAACCACTGGTGCAGCTTCAGTCAGGTAAGGAGCAAACTGAGAGTAAGCAACGAATTCGTTGGCAACGGTTTTCAGACCGATGAACTCACCTGCAACGGTTGCTTCATTCCAAGGAACACCGATCAGGAAAGCAAGAGGCGCAAACGCCCAACCTAGCAGCATTTCCAGTTTCAGTTCAGGCATACCGAACCAACCGCCAATGCCACCTAACATACCGTTGATCAGAGCGATCAGGCCGATAAATGCAATCAGCATTGCACCCACGTTTAGAGCTAATTGCAGACCAGCAGAAGCACCGCCCGCAGCAGCATCGATCACGTTAGCTGGTTTGTCATCACCACCGTCAATAGCGATTTCTTCGCCTTCTTGTGGTTTTTCAGTTTCTGGCATGATCAGCTTTGCAAACAGCAGACCACCTGGTGCCGCCATAAATGACGCAGCAACGAGGTATTCGATCTTAACGCCCATAGAAGCGTAGCCCGCTAACACACCACCAGCGATAGAAGCCAAGCCACCACACATTACCGCAAACAGCTCAGATTGAGTCATTTTTGGAACGAATGGACGAACGACTAATGGCGCTTCAGTTTGACCAACGAAAATGTTTGCTGCTGCAGACATAGATTCCGCACGTGAAGTACCCAGAGCTTTTTGCAGGCCACCACCTAGAATGCGGATAACCCATTGCATAACACCCAAGTAGTACAGTACAGAAATCAGCGCAGAGAAGAAGATCAGCGTTGGTAGTACACGGAATGCGAAAATGAAACCGCCGCCGCCAAACACTTCGAACATCTTGCCAGATACCAGTCCACCGAAGAGGAATGAAGTACCATCGTTACCGTAGTTAATTACGTTAGAGACTGCGTCCGAAAATCCACGAAGTAGCTCTTGGCCCCAAGGTACATACAGAATAAATGCACCCAGTAAAAATTGGATAGCAAAAGCGCCACCCACGGTTCTTATTTTGATAGCTTTACGGTTACTTGACAGTAGAACTGCGATTCCTAGCAGAACTGCCATGCCGATGAGGCTCATAAACAGGCTCATAGTTTATGACTTCCTTATTAGTTTAGTGTTGGCGTGTTACAAAATGGAGCGATTAAGCGGGGGCAATTATACTCACGGGCAGAGGGAGAAAGTAATGCAGAATTCACACTTTCGGATAAGATTCATCACGCGTTCACCAATATATGTGATGTCACTCAAGTTTTAGTGACAGATGCGTCATTAACGCTACATCTTGTTTCGGTTTTGTTCACACAAGCCAAACAGAGTTTGGCTGCTTTTCCATAAGATTGGCGCGAGTTGGCGTGCCGAAACACCTTTTAGCTCAGCGAGTGTTTCTAAAACTTTAGGTAGTTGAGCAGGATGGTTAGCTTGACCTTGAAAACCATTCAGCGGCATATCAGGGGCATCTGTCTCCAGCACTAAATGCTCGGGCGCCAATGCCGCAATCGTTTGGCGGGTTTTATTCGCTCTTGGATAAGTAATCATCCCGCCGACCCCAATCTTAAAACCTAAATCGACAAACTGCTGCGCCTCTTGCAAACTGCCAGAAAAAGCATGCAATACGCCACCTTGCTGAAAACGTTGCTGTTTCAATAACTGCAACAAGCGATTGTGCGTACGGCGACTGTGTAAGATGACCGGCAATTTAGTCTGAGTCGCCAAGGCTAATTGTGCGGTAAGCATTCGCTCTTGCAATTGAGTATCTACCTCAATCATGCCATCCAAACCACACTCCCCAACAGCCACACAAGCGTGTTCAGCTTTCATCAGTGCCGTTTCTAGCAGAGGTAAATGGGTAGGAGAAGAGGAATCTAAATAGAGAGGATGGAAGCCTAACGCATAGTAAATCGTGGATGGAAAACGCTGAGCAAGCGCAGCCACTGCTTGCCAGTCTTGTGGTCCTACCGAGGGAATAAGTAAACGCTTTACCCCTTGTTCTGCCGCTCGTTGTAACTCAAGCTCTGGTTCGGCAGCAAAAGGGGCAAAATCAAAGTGACAATGAGTGTCGAACAACGACACTTCAAGCAGACTTTGAGTCATCTCGCTCATTTGCAGGGTCTTTACGATAAGGAACACAACTTCGCTTCTGCCCCGGGGCAAGCCCCATGCTTTGGCACCAAGCATCGTATTTCGCTATCAAGCCTTTTAACCACTGCCACATTGCGTTTTCCCTCTCTTAGCTTCTACTTACTATTACTCTTCGCGTTTAAACACTAGCTCCGTTGGTGTCGATTCTTCGGCAACAAAATAGTAGCCAGCCGTATTAAAGCTTTCCAAAGCTTTAACTGAAGCTATTCGAT
This sequence comes from Vibrio sp. RC586, assembly GCF_000176715.1. NCBI lineage: Bacteria > Pseudomonadati > Pseudomonadota > Gammaproteobacteria > Vibrionales > Vibrionaceae > Vibrio > Vibrio sp. RC586. The sequence goes on from NZ_ADBD01000013.1 coordinate 828,768, forward strand.
TTTCAATGATGTAGCGCGCCATCATGCCACGCGCTTTTTTAGCGTAGAAGCTGATGATTTTATATTGGCCATTTTTGGCATCTTTGAAGATTGGCGTCACAATTTTGGCATCCAATCGCTTCGGATTGACGGCTTTGAAATACTCGTTAGAAGCCAAATTCACCAGCACATTATCGCCTTGCGCTTGGATCGCTTCATTGAGTTTTTCGGTAATGATGTTACCCCAGAATTGGTACAAGTTAGCACCGCGTTCATTCGCGAGCTTGGTTCCCATTTCCAGACGATAAGGCTGCATCAGATCGAGTGGGCGCAACACACCATACAGACCTGAGAGCATGCGCAAATGTTGCTGAGCAAACTCAAGTTCGGTTTCAGACAACGTTTCCGCTTCCAGCCCTGTGTAAACATCGCCTTTAAAAGCAAAAATGGCCTGACGAGCATTGTCTAAAGTAAAGGTTTCGCTCCACTGTTCAAAACGGGCGATGTTGAGTCCGGCAATTTTATCACTGACACTCATCAATGCAGAGATGTCACTCGGAGATAACGTACGACACACTTGGATCAACTCTGCCGAATGCTCCGTCAATTCAGGCTGCGTAAAGTTTGAGGTGGAAACGGGCGATTCATAATCCAGCGTTTTCGCAGGTGAAACGACAATCAGCATAGTAATTCCTATCTTCTGTTGAGCTTGTTCCCCAATCGATGTGAAACAACAGTACTTACTGTAATTCCAAGTGATTAGGGTATTTATAAGATGACGCAAACTAGGGTACAAAAAAAGCCATGCAGTGTCTGCATGGCTTTTTCAATTTCTAATATCGGTCGTTTCTATGACGCCTTGTTATTATCCCAAATGCCATCTTCAAGTTGAGATTTCAGTTCAGGATAATCATTAGCATCAAACGTTGGCACTTTACCAGCATCCAATTGGCGGTTGTAATCTTTCGCCAGTTTAATCACGATGCCAGAGAGCAAGAGGATAGCCACCAAGTTCACAATCGCCATCAAGCCCATCGAGACATCCGCCATCGCCCATACCGTTGGCAATGTCGCCAACGAGCCAAACATAACCATACCTAAGAACACGAGACGAAACAGCACTAAGCCTTTCTTATTGTTGTGCTCAAGGAAAATCAGGTTAGTTTCTGCGTATGAATAGTTCGCAATAATTGAAGTGAACGCGAAGAAGAAGATCGCAAACGCGATGAAGATACTTCCCCACTCACCCACTTGTGAACTTAAGGCACGCTGAGTTAATTCAATCCCTGTCAGCTCACCATGAGGCACGTATTCGCCCGACATCAGAATAATCGCCACAGTCGCAGTACAGATAACGATGGTATCGATAAATACCCCCAACATCTGCACGTAACCCTGTGACGCAGGGTGTGGTGGGTAAGGTGTTGCAGAGGCTGCTGCATTAGGTGCAGAACCCATACCCGCTTCGTTTGAGAACAAGCCACGCTTCACACCGTTGATCATGGCTTGCGCAATCGCATAGCCTAAACCACCCGCAGCCGCTTCTTGTAAACCGAAGGCACTTTTGAAAATTAGACTGATCGCATCAGGTACTTTCTCATAGTTCATCAGCACAACAAACAGGGCAATCGCAAGGTAAGCAAACGCCATAAAAGGAACAATTAGCTCAGCCGTACGTGCAATTTTACGAATACCACCAAAAATAACGAATGCGGTCAGCAATACGATGCCGACACCGATCACCATAGGCTCAAAGCCAAAAGCGGTTTTCATTGCGTTAGTAATGGAGTTGGCTTGAACGGCATTAAACACCAGACCAAAGGCAATGATCAGGAAGATGGAGAACAGCACCCCCATCCAACGCATACCAAGGCCTTTCTCCATATAGTACGCAGGACCACCACGGTAGTTACCATCTTTATCACGGGTTTTGTACAGCTGCGCCAATGTACTTTCCGCGAAAGAAGTCGCCATACCTAACATGGCAATCAACCACATCCAGAAGATGGCGCCAGGGCCACCGGCAGTTAAAGCAACAGCAACCCCCGCCATATTCCCCGTACCAACACGAGCGGCAAGGCTGGTACATAAAGCTTGGAAAGAAGAGATACCCGCATTATCCGCCTTGCGGCTATTTTTCAGAACAGTGAAAGTATGAGTGAAATGGCGAAATTGGATGAAACCCAATCGTAGAGTGAAGTAAATACCAACCCCAACCAATAGGTAAACCAAGATGGAACCCCATAGTAGGTCGTTCATTAAGTTAATTAAGTCTGTCACAGGAACCTCGTATTGAGTGATGGGCTGCTCTTACCCCGATGAATAAGAGTTTCTGTTACACGGATATAGTATTGAGTTTATCTTTTTGCCGTGTATGTCTTGGCACTATCGAGCAGAAGAGGCCTCGAAAAGCACCCAGCCTATTTTTTTGACGGGCGGATAATGCAACCTCACCAAGCAAAAATCAATATGAGCCATGTTTCATTAAAATGTTATTTTTCACCTTAAAAACACGTTTCATTAACATCTAAAAAAGAAATTAAGCTACAAATACAAAACAAAATAAACATAAAAAAATCACAACACCGTTCATTTATTGAACGCGCATTGTACATTCCAGCAATGGAATCTCACCCTTTGGGAATCGTGTCACCATAGTTGAATCATGATCTTTATGTCAGCTTGCGGTCATGCAACTTGCTTAAGTGACTAAAAAAAAATCGAGACAGGTCAGAAAAACGGAAAAAATAACATTTGTTCAACATGAAAAAAGCACAAAGCTAATCGTTTGCCTTTGTTAGTTGTTTAGTTCTTCATCGATAACGCCCCGCTAAAAATGTGAAACTCTGTTCAAAAGCTCATCAAAGCTTCATAGAAACGAAACAAATGAGAAACAAATCAAAGTTACGCTTCGGCAAGATGTGCTATTTAGAGAGCACTCAGGGAATGATGACAACAATAATGAGGCGACTTATGGACGAACTGCACTTTGATCAGCTGCTGGAAATGGAAATCTCTAAAATTCGTACTAGCCGTTCAAAACCGGTGAAACGGATGTGGCGCGAAATTGAAGCGATTCGAGATCGCAAACGGCTTGAGAAAGAGCTGTTAGAGATGGATGTCTGCCTCGATGCTGATGACATCAAAATCTAGAGAATTGAACGATAAAGGCACGTGACACACGTGCCTTTGTTTTTAAGCTCTCGGCGAAATCCCTTTTCCTTAAGTACATTCACTTTCACTTTTACGAACTCGCCGCGCTAGATGAGCATAACGCTCAGCGATGGTTTCACCAAACACTGGGTCATCATCCGTTTCTAGCCATTGCGCTTCGACCACTTGCCAATCATCCAATCCAAACGTTTGATTAATCAAAGGTAAGATTGACTGCTCTTCAAGCTCAAGATGCCGTTTTTGCCCTTGAATAAAGGCCTCAAGTTGTTCAATAAATACATCTTGCGGCACCACAGCATCATTGAGGATCATCTCCATAACATTTAAAAATTGGTGGGTGATTTGCGATAGAGCCTGATGCTCTTGCTCCAGATTAGCCACTTGCTGTTCGTCACCATACTTCACCATATAGTGTCGATAAAGAATGTCCTCTTTCGGGTGATGTACTTTTTCTGAATGGCTCGCTAAATAATCAATGATCTCTTTCAATAAACTGTAATTAATGGGTTGTTCGCTTTTCACCAAATCTAGCTTATGGCGTAAAATCGACAGTAACCGCACCATATAACTGTGTTCACGGCGAATTCGTTCCATCATCATCATATCAATCTCCATACTTTACTAATCTAAAGTGTACATAAGGATTGATATCTCAGCTTTGAAACTGGTCGAAAAAACACCGATCAAATTAAACTTCGAGTTGTGGCTGCCAATCTATTGGCTTAAGGCATTGATTTGAAAGTAATTGATTGGTTTGAGAAAAGTGCTGACACCCTAAAAAACCTCGATGTGCAGAAAGCGGAGATGGATGAGGCGCCATTAATACATGGTGACGCTGGCGATCAATCATGCGTCCTTTCTTCTGTGCATGAGAGCCCCACAGTAAAAAAACCAAACCGCTACGATGTTGATTTAGTGCATCAATCACGCGATCGGTAAATGTTTCCCATCCCGTATTGGCGTGCGAATGCGCCATCCCTTGCTCAACGGTCAATACGGTATTTAATAACAATACGCCCTGCTGCGCCCAACTTTGCAAGTAACCATGTTGAGGAATTTGAAATCCTGGAATGTCTTGTGCCAGCTCTTTGTAGATATTGACTAAAGACGGCGGCGTTTTGACACCTGGCAATACAGAGAAACACAGACCATGAGCCTGATTTGGACCGTGGTAAGGATCCTGCCCTAAAATCACGACATTGACATCGCCAAATTCAGTAAACCGAAACGCATTGAACACATCTTTTGCCGGTGGGTAGATGACCTTTCCGGCCTGACGCTGACTTTCAACAAATTGCATGGTTTGCTGAAAGTAATCCTGCTGCTTTTCCTTACCAATGACATCATGCCAAGTGAGTGATTCAGACATATCAATACCTACAAATTATGATCAACGGCAGTATTGTATACCCAAACCCTATCAAGATGCAGGTAAGTCCTCCATAACCAATCGCAAATGAGGGACAAAAACACCAAGAAATAGATTGTTAGCCCACCTTTCAGTTTGCTCAAAAGGTGGGGCAAAATGTGAGAAATGTTCACTTGGGTTTGCGAATGAAATAAGCCTTAATTCGGCTTCTGTGGTTGAGGTGAACGATGGTGACCTTGCCCGTTAACATGTCGATTAGGGACTGGACGACGAGCGGCAGGTTTGGAACTAGGCGAAGCTGAGCTAGCAAATGTGTTCATAGCGGCATCCTTCTTACAACGCTGACCCTGAGCATGATGAAAAAAAGATGCCAAATCTGTGAAACTCGCTGATTATTTTTACTTTTGCTCAGAAAATTTGCGCAGTGTTGCGATCTCGGTCGCCCATATTTCTGGATCAATCGTTTCTAAAATTAGGGGTATACCGTTAAATCGAGCATCTTGCGCGATATATTCAAAACACTCCCAACCGACTTCCCCCATTCCTAATGAATGGTGACGGTCAACACGGCTAGCGAGCTTACCTTTTGAATCATTAATGTGCATTGCGCGTAAATAGTGCATCCCGACCACCCGTTCAAATTCAGCGAAAGTCTCATTACACGCTGCTTTAGTACGTAAGTCATAACCTGCAGCAAAGGCGTGGCAAGTATCGAGGCAAACTCCAACCCGTTCTTTATCCTCAACTTGGTCAATAATTGCCGCCAAATGCTCAAAACGCCAACCTAAGTTACTCCCCTGCCCAGCGGTATTTTCTATCACTGCAATCACATTCGGCACAGCTTTGTGAGCCAAGTTGATCGATTCAGCAATCGTCGCTAAACACGCCTCTTCTGAAACCTGCTGCAAGTGGCTACCTGGGTGAAAGTTAAGCAAAGTTAGCCCTAACTGATCACAACGTATCATTTCATCAACAAAAGCGGCTCGTGATTTGTCGAGCTTTTCGGGCTCCGGAGCCCCTAAATTAATCAGATAAGAGTCGTGCGGTAAAATCGCCTCACTGGTGAACCCCCATTTTTTGCAGTTTGCTTTGAAAGCACGAATGCTACTTGCTTCAAGAGGCTTAGCTGCCCATTGACGCTGGTTTTTAGTAAACAGGGCAAACGCATTCGCCCCGATTTCGCGCGCTCTAACTGGCGCGAGTTCAACACCACCTGAGGCCGAAACATGCGCCCCAATTAACTTCTCATACATAACACGACTTCTTATTGTTGCTAAATGACTTCGGACTTTCAGTTCATACGAATAACTTTCTGATTTTATCGAGTTCTGGTCAAGTTTGATTACAATAATGTAGTAAATTTACAACAAAATTTCATTTAACTATTTTTGATTAATTAAAATAAAATTTCCAATCACTGTTTTTAAAGCATTTATTGATACAAATCAAAAATCAAACCTTAATTTAAAAATGGTTTTTTGTTGTAAATTGACACAAATCAATATTAAGCATGTGGATATTTGCTATATAATAGCCAGCTCAACAAGATCTGAAAATTAACACCAATAACGCCACTTGATGTGGACTAGGAGAAAGCGATGATCCAAGGTATCCAAATCACTAAAGCTGCTAACGATGACCTACTGAACTCAATCTGGTTGCTCGATAGTGAAAAGAATGAAGCACGCTGTGTTGCTGCGCTGAAAGGCTTTGAAGCTGATCAAGTGGTTAGCATCAACGATCTTGGTCAATTCGAAAGCCGTGAAGTCGCGATCGAAGCGGCACCACGCATCGAAGGTGGTCAACACTTGAACGTAAACGTACTAAAGCGTGAAACTCTGGAAGATGCCGTTGCTCATCCAGAAAAATACCCACAGCTGACTATCCGCGTTTCTGGCTACGCAGTGCGTTTTAACTCTCTGACTGCAGAGCAGCAACGCGACGTTATCGCGCGTACTTTCACTGAATCTCTATAATCGTCAGTAAAGAATCCATACTAAAACGGTGCTCAATGAGCACCGTTTTTTTATTATCTTCGCTTTCTCAGATCCGCTGATTATTTCACATTCAGCAGTAACGCACGCAGCGCTACAAAATCGGCATTCAGTTCTTGTGAGAGCAACTCCATCGCTGCATGTTTAGCAAGCGGTGCTGGCAGTTCAATGTCTGTACTTAGAATGTCATCCACCACTTCTTTGAATTTGGCGGGATGCGCGGTACATAAGAACAGCCCCGTTTCTTGCGGCTGGCGCTGCTCTTCCAATACACGGTAAGCAATCGAACCATGTGGCTCACACAAGTAGCCTAGATCATAAAGTTCTTGTACTGCTTGTGCACTTTCCTCGTCAGAAACGGCGCCTTTGCCTAACGTTTCTAAGCCCCATCCCATACGTTGGCAGAGCTCTTCGATACGCGGCCAGTTGTTCGGTTGGCTAACATCCATCGCATTTGACGTTGTCGCTACCGTGGGTTTGGGTTCCCAACGTCCTGTTTCCAAGTAACGTGGCACCGTATCATTGGCATTGGTTGCCGCGATAAAGCGCTTCACCGGTAAACCCAGTGCTTTGGCTAACAGCCCCGCGGTTAAGTTACCAAAGTTACCGCTTGGTACTGAAATCACCAGATTTTCACGCTCAGCTTTGCTCAACTGCGCAGCAGCTTCAAAGTAGTAGCAGATTTGTGCCATCAAACGGCTGATGTTGATCGAGTTGGCGGAGTTCAAACCTATCTGTTGGCGCAGCTCTGCGTCATCAAAAGCTTGTTTCACTAGCGCTTGGCAAGCATCAAAATCACCATTGATCGCCACGGTGTGAATGTTTTTACCTAATGTGCAGAACAGCTTTTCTTGCAATGGGCTGATTTTGCCTTTCGGGTAGAGGATCACCACATTGATGTCTGGCATGCCATAAAAAGCATGCGCAACAGCAGCGCCGGTATCCCCTGAAGTTGCGGTCAAAATCGTGATTTTTCCGCCGTTCGAGACCGCCGCCAGAGACTGGGCCATAAAGCGGCCACCAAAATCTTTAAACGCCAGCGTTGGCCCGTGGAACAATTCGAGCGCGTAAACCCCCTCTTTCACTTTGGCAATCGGTGCGGCGAATTGAAAAGCGGAATCCACCATAGCGCGAATTTTATCCGCAGGGAGTTCATCGCCAATCAATGCCGATAAAATCTTGCTGCTACGAGAGACGAAATCCTCAGCCAATAGAGCATCAATATCGTCAAACTTCGGTAATTGTGCTGGGAAAAATAGGCCTTGATTGCGACCTAACCCTTGGCGAACGGCTTGACCAAAGGAGACTTGTTCATCATTTTCTTTTATGTTGTACAGCTTCATAGCTCACTTCCTGTTACTTTCGAACCTTGCTTGTCTAGGCGACAAATGTGGACGAATCCTTCTTCATTTTGCACATAGTTTTGCTCAAGCCAACGTGCCACACGTTCAGCCACCGCTTGTTCTTTGCACACGCTAAACAAAGTCGGACCACTGCCCGAGATGCCCGTTGCCAGTGCGCCTGCCGACGCGGCGTAGCTGCGTGCTTTGGCAAAACCCGGCAGCAGTTTCTCACGATAGGGTTCGGCAATCACGTCTTTGATCATTTTTGCCGCTAATTCAGGCTGCTGAGTATGGCAAGCGTGAATAAATCCTGCCAGATAGCGGCCATGCGCCACGATATCTTGGCGGCGATACTGCGCAGGCAAAATGGCACGCGCTTCCGCCGTAGACACCTTGATCCCCGGATAGGCCATCACCCAATACCAGTCATCAAAACTCGGTACGGATTGACTGATGATGCCAAGCTCTTCAAGCATGAGCTGCACACCGCCTAAATAGCAGGGAGCAACGTTGTCATAGTGAATACTGCCAGAGATCTTGCCTTCCATCTCCCCCATCAGAGCCAGAAGCTCGGTTTCATCAAGCGGACTGGCGTGAAACTGATTCAACGCATCCAGAGCCGCGACAATCGAGCAAGCACTGGAGCCCAATCCTGAACCAATCGGCATATTTTTTTCTAGCGTCATGGTCAGCGGCTTCAGTACCACCGACTTTTTCTCTAGCTCACGCGCGAATACTTGCCAGCAGTCATACACAATGTTTTCTTTCGGATTAGCGGGAAGCTTATCGACAAATCGCCCCGCCGTTTTCAGTGTGAAAGCCTCTGCGCCAGCTTCCACTTTCACTCGATCGCCGAGTAACGTGCCATCAATCGGGGACACGGCGGCCCCCAATACATCAAAACCAACACTGACATTACCAATGGAAGCGGGTGCGTACACCACAACACTCATGTCACCTGAACTCATTTCTATTAAACCCCTAATTTCCAACCGAGTGTACGCATCACATCTGAAAACACGCCTGCAGCAGTCACTTCAGAACCCGCGCCGTAACCACGTAATACCAATGGGATTGGCTGATAGTAACGGCTGTAGAAAGCCAGCGCGTTTTCACCTTCTTTGACTTTGAACATAGGATCGTTTTCATCAACCGCGACAATCCGCACTTGGCACTGGCCATCGACGATTTGCGCCACATAGCGCAGCACTTTGCCTTCGGCTTTGGCTTGCGCCACTCGCTCGGCAAACGCGGCATCGGCCTGCGCTAAACGAGCCATGAACTCCTCAACACTGCCTGAAGCATCAAAGCCAGCGGGCAGTGCTTGTTCAACATCCACATCGCTCAGCTCCAATTCGTACCCTGCTTCACGCGCCAAAATCAGTAACTTGCGCGCCACATCCATACCAGAGAGATCATCGCGCGGATCTGGCTCTGTAAAGCCTTTCTCTTTAGCAAGCTGCGTTGCTTGGCTCAAGGTCATGCCTTCATCCAATTTGCCGAAGATAAAAGATAGCGAGCCGGAAAGAATGCCGCTGAATTTTTCCAGCTCATCCCCAGCAGCAATCAAGTTTTGTAAGTTTTCGATAACTGGCAACCCCGCGCCAACCGTGGTTTCGTACATCAGTTTGCGACGCGAGTGACGAGCCACATTACGCAACTGATGGTAATAACTCATACTAGCGGTATTGGCTTTCTTATTCGGGGTAACGACATGGAAACCCGCTGCGAGGAAATCCGCATACTGGTTGGCAATCTCACCACTGGAAGTACAATCCACCAACACAGGGTTAATGATGTGATTACGCTGCACCAAGGCCACTAGGTTATCTAAACTGAACGCTTGATCTGCATTGACCATACGATCGCGCCACTGCTCCAACAGTAAGCCTTGGCTATCAAGCAACATGCCTTTACTGTTAGCGAGGCCACAAACGCGCATCATGATGCCTTTTTCCGCAAGCTTAGCTTGTTGACGCTGAATTTGATCCACCAACTCACCGCCCACACCGCCAACACCGACCACAAACACATCCAAGAAATGTTTAGAGTTGAAGAGGTTTTCGTGACAGGCTTTGATCGCTTCTGAAATCTTATCATCTGGGATCACCGCAGAAATAGCACGTTCAGAAGAGCCTTGGGCAATCGCAATTACGTTGACGTGCACTTCAGTAAGTGAAGCAAAGAATTGCGAGGCCACGCCGCGTGACGTGCGCATACCATCACCGACTAGCGTGATGATGGCGACATCATCGACAAATTCAACCGGCTCAAGCAAACCATCTTTAAGTTCCAATTCAAAGGTTTCCGCCAGAGCTTGCTGTGCCAAAGCTTTATGTTGCGCTTCAATACAGAAGCTGATGCTGTATTCCGAAGAGGATTGAGTGATAAGCACAATCGACACATCGGCCGCTGACATCGCGCCAAATACACGGCTCGCCATCCCCACCATGCCTTTCATTCCTGGACCAGAAACGTTGACCATAGTGAGATTGCTCAGAGTGGTAATGCCTTTGATCGCGAGTTTATCTTCGCCAGTGTCTTGGCCGATCAAGGTTCCTGCACCTTGTGGGTTGAAACTGTTTTTGATCAGACAAGGGATTTGAAATTGAGCAATCGGTGCAATGGTTTTAGGATGCAATACAGATGCACCGAAGTAAGAAAGCTCCATTGCCTCTTGATAACTAAGCGATTTCAGAAGACGCGCATCATCGACCAAACGTGGATCACAGTTATACACACCGTCCACATCCGTCCAGATTTCACAACAATCCGCACGTAAACAGGCAGCCAGTACAGCGGCTGAATAATCCGAACCGTTACGCCCCAAACAGACCAATTCACCTTGCGCATTACCCGCAGTAAAACCAGGCATGATATTGACATGCTGTTGTGGCAATGGAGATTGTCTGAAACGCTGAGTCGAGATTTCCACATCGACCATAGCTTCCAAGTGATCTCCTTTAGCGAGTAGGTATTTAACGGGATCAACCAGATTGGCGGGTAAACCTTTGGCTTCCATCACCGCTTTCATCAGTTGGATGGAGACTCGCTCACCTTTGCTGATAATTCGAGCATTGACATTATCTGGACACATCCCTAGTAAGGTAATGCCGTGTACAAACTGGCGCAGTTGACTCATAGAAGAGTCGACTTGCTGCTTATAAGCACTTTCATTCAAATTCGGTAACTGGGCTTTAATACCATCAAGCAAGGCATAAAAAGAACTTTCCAGCTCCACAATTTGCGGTTCCGCGTCACCTCGGGCTAACGCACTTTCAATCACCGCCACCAGTTTATTGGTGGTTTTGCCCGGAGCTGAGAGGACAACAGCCACCTCTTCCTGTTGGGCATTATTGGCGATGATGTCAGCGGCGCGTAGAAAACGCTCCGGATCCGCCAGCGATGAACCTCCAAACTTTAATACTCGCATCCCTTCCTCCAAATGCTCTAAAAGCGGGTATAAAAAAAGGCCTGTATCGGTTGGGATACAGGCCTTTTTTGTGAAATTTTTCGCTCAGCAGCCTGCCCCAACATGCGATGTGTCGGTAATGGTAATAATGGTGGTCATTACGATTAGGCTGTGATTCAACATAACGGATTTCTGTCTATCTGTGTGTTTGCTTGCAAATACGTTTAACTTATTTTTGTTCAATTCGTCAACGAAAATCTGATTTTTTTATCTACTCTTTGAAGAATTCACGATTATGTAATGCATTTTCCAATTCACGTAATCGGATCGTGTGCTACCAACAATCTGCTTATATCGAAATAACAAATTGCTATAAAAGGTGACCTGTTCCTTCTCTATTTTTATGCTTAAATTGAGCTTAACAATCAATTTCAATACGCAACATGAGGGATAGAAATGAAAACTCTGGGGTTACTCCTGATAGTCTTCATCACTCCTCTCTCTTGGGCGGAAACACTGCCAGCCCTCCCCACAGAAAACAGCGCTTCGCCACACAAATTATTTATTTCAAGCGATAATAGTAGCCAAGGTTTTGATAGCTGGACGATTGATAGTGGTTATTCTTACAACCTCTTTGACGATATTGATTGGTATGTAGGAGCTCGCATCAACAGCAGCCCTAACCGTACTGAGAACGGTTGGCTCAGTGGAATTCGTTATCAGTTTACCGATCGGCTTTCATTTAAAAGCACATTACGAACACTATCCTTATCGAAATCGGACAACAGCGGTAAAAACTCTCAGGAAAACGCGCTATCAGCAGAACTCTCCAGTCGATTAATGCTGAAAGAAAATCTCGACTTGCATGCCACACTGGATTACCAAGAATGGCAGCAAGGTGTCGAGTTCGGTATCGGTTTTCGCTTCTAAATCACTTCAAGCTGTGTATCTGACATCAGAATGCCATTCCAATCCGCGTACAAATAATCACCCGGTTCTACGATCTGATTTTGCATGGTTAATGTTACATTGATCTGCCCAGCACCACGTTTTTCTGTTTTGAATGGGCAAGCGCCTAACGCTTTGATTCCCAAATCCATCTCAGACATCGCGACCACATCGCGCACCGCGCCATAAATGATCACACCTTCCCAATCATTTTTTATGGCCAAAATGGCTAGTTGATCTCCCATTAATGCCTTATGGCATGAACCATGACCATCAACGACCAATACTTTACCTTTACCATTCTGGCTCAGAACATCACGGACTTTTGAGTTATCGTGATAGCAACGAACAGTCACAATCTCTCCCCAAAATGCGCTGCGTTGACCAAAATTTTGCAGTGGTAGGTTAAGTAAAGTTACTTGCGATTCGTACTTATCGCACAGATCTGGGGTTATATCTCTCATCATTCCTCCATGATTTTAGTTTTCAGATTTGTTGATTTCGGATTGGCCCGAGATCTAGCTCGCAATCGTTAAGACAAGAACAGAGATAAAGCTCCCCATCTTGTACAAAATAAATCGCGTTTTGAGCAAATCTCTGCGCCAGCGATCGGGCTTCTGAAAGCGGCATGACTACCGCAAAACTGTCTTCAAACCACTGAAATTGAGCGTCTCCTACCCTCACTTTCACCCAATCATAATCGATCAAGCATTGCTGTAAACGTTGATTATTTACGCAATTCTCATCATCTGACAAGCGAATACTCCTAGGGTTCCATGCGGTAATTATGCAATAAAACGACCAGTTCACTGGCTTTTCAAAGGAAAACTTCACCGATTGGTAGTTCAGCCAAAGGCTAGCGTCTATCTTGATCATTTGGTAAGTTTACAACTCGTTATTGTTCTTAATATCTGTTACATTCTAACTCTTGATGTAAATCAACAAAGTGATTGGAATTAACATTCTGGCGTTGTTAGCATGCTGTTAACATTATAGAATCCGCCCCATAGACTAGTAGAACCTCTTGAGAACTGGAGTGCTCACAAACTAGTTACACCAAGGATGGCGGACAAAAAGTAGTGATGTTAATTAGTTTTTTATCTTATTTTTAACATTAACCATCGGTATGTAATCTTTTTGCCTAGAATGAGTTCTACTAGCACGATTTTTTCACAAGTTTAGGTAACGCTAATGCAAACCCCGCAGATCCTTATCGTCGAAGACGAGCAAGTAACTCGTAACACTCTTAAGAGTATTTTTGAAGCAGAGGGATACGCTGTTTTTGAGGCCAGCAATGGTGAAGAGATGCACCAAGTGCTGTCCGATTATCCAATCAACTTGGTGATTATGGACATCAACCTGCCAGGTAAGAATGGCCTACTGTTAGCACGCGAATTACGCGAGCAAGCGGATGTAGCGCTCATGTTCCTGACTGGTCGCGACAATGAAGTGGATAAGATTCTGGGCCTAGAAATCGGTGCAGATGATTACATCACCAAACCATTCAACCCACGTGAATTAACCATTCGTGCGCGTAACTTGCTAAGCCGCTCTATGCACGCAGGCACCACGCAAGAAGAAAAACGCAGCGTTGAAAAATACGTGTTTAATGGTTGGGAACTGGATATCAATAGCCGCTCACTGGTGAGCCCTGATGGCGATAGCTACAAACTGCCACGTTCTGAGTTCCGCGCTCTACTGCACTTCTGTGAAAATCCGGGCAAAATCCAAACTCGTGCGGATCTACTGAAGAAGATGACTGGCCGTGAACTAAAACCACACGACCGCACTGTGGACGTGACAATCCGCCGTATTCGTAAGCATTTCGAATCAGTTTCAGGTACACCTGAAATTATTGCAACCATTCACGGTGAAGGCTACCGTTTCTGTGGTGACTTAGAAGATTAATCTCTTCTCTATACCTAATTAGATAAGCCCCTAGCCGATGGCTAGGGGCTTTTTTTATCACTGATTTGAGTTCGTTTGCTGAGTAAGCCACTGCCTTAATAGCGCAATATCCGATTGATATTCATTTTTGATCTCTTCAACCCAATCACTGATGTTTTCCCACCATGCCGGAGCTTCTGGTGACTGCGCCTTTTGCGCGATTTTTTGGATCCGCTTTAGCCCTACCGAGCCCGCTGCACCTTTGATTTTATGCGCTTCACTGACAATCCCATCTTTATCTTTGGCGACCATATTGGAATCCAACACCGCAAGATAAGCAGGCATAGACTGCTCAAATAAGGTCACGCTATCAATGACGGGGTTGCACCCAACAATTTCGATATAGGATTGCAGCATCTCGAGATCTAGTAATTGCTGATATATATCCTGGGGCAGTTCTTTTGGCGTCGAAGTAACTTCGATAGAAGGAACATCACATTCAAGACTATTGCTAACTTTGGCTATCACTTCGCGAACAGCGGCAACAGATAAAGGTTTGCTGATCGCAGAGTCCATCCCTTTTTTACGATACTCTTCTTTATCTTTCAAAACATTGGCCGTTAAGGCCACGAGTGGGGGTAATGAGGAGTAGTGAGCTCGATAATATTGAGCAATATCGAATCCGGTCATATCCGGCAATTGAATATCGAGGAACACCAAATCATATTCAGTCGGGTTAAAGCGCTGGATGGCGTCTTCACCGGTCATTGCGACTGTAACTGTGTGCCCCAGGCTCTCGAGTAATGAGCGAGCAACGGTAATATTCAGTTCAATATCTTCCACCATGAAGATATTCAGTTGAGTTTGCGGCTCTTGGGGTTCAACCGTGGTGGACACTTCAACCAAAAGCGGCACGCGAATGGTTACGGTAAAGGTACTGCCAAATCCTTCTTCACTGTTGACGCTGATATCCCCCCCCATCAACTTAATCAACTGACGTGATACGGCTAAGCCAATTCCTGTTCCTACCGCATGTAAATTATCTTTGCCTGATTTGACCTGATAATACATAGCAAAGATTTTTTCCAATTCAGTTTCAGGGATACCAATCCCTGTATCTTCAACTTCAATGGTGATATCAGCATATTGTTCATCACATTCCGCGCTGACCGTCATTACAACGCCACCTTCTTTAGTGAATTTCATTGCATTACTGAGCAGATTCCATAGCACTTGACGCAAGCGAGTGGCATCAACCTCCACTAATGAAGGTAAGTCAGTCAAACGTTCTAAATCAAAACGCAGCCCTTTTTGCTCAGCCATCAAAGCGGCGAGCACTTCGAGCTCAGCTACAAACTCTTCGAAGTTGAGTGCGGCAGGGAAAAGCTCTAGCTTGCGGCGGTCAAACTTATCCATATCAATAATGTCATTGAAAATATTGCCTAAGGTCACCGCACTGACATTAATGGTTTGCAGATGTTTGCGTTGTTCACCACTTAATGGCGTATCAAGCAACATTCGACTGAGGCCGACAATGCCATTGAGCGGCGTACGCAGCTCATGGCTTATTGTAGAGATGAAAGTAGTTTTATCACGGCTGGCTTTTTCGAGTGATTCTTCATGGCGTTTACGTTCGGTGATATCACGCCCAAAGCCTACCAAACCAAGATGACGACCATCTTTACTGTAAAAAGGGACCTTACGCAGCTCAAAGAAACTTTTACGGCCATCAGGGTATTCCAGCCACTGTTCATAAGTTATAGAACTATTGTTATTAAACACTTGCTGATCGGTTTCTACGATCGACTGGGCGATTTCTTTGCGGTAAACATCCCATGGAGTTAATCCCACCAATTCGCTTTCACGTTTGCCGGTTAATTCTTCCATAGCTCGGTTACAGCCTGAAAATTCACCTTTAGCGTTACGGTAATAGATCAAATCGGGGGAGGCATCGATGAAAGAACGCAGCAATGCGGTTCGTTCGGCGAGTTCCACTTGGGTTTTCTCGCGCTGATACACTTCATTTTCAAGATCGAGCATGGCTTCTTCGCGTGCTTCTTCCGCCTTAATTCGCTCTTCAATTTCTTGATTCAATTTCACGATGTTTTGTTGAAGCTTTTGATTAAGTTCTTGATCGCGCGAACGCATATCTTTGAGCTTGGAAACCAATTTCGAGAGACGTTGACGAGACTCCTCAAGTTGATCCACGACCACAGAGAGGAAATATACCGCCCAAGGCGTGATGAGTAACCCAAAGAATACGGAGCGGATAATGTCGATATCATCAACAAAGCCATTAAGGATCAAGGTGATGCCAACTTGCACCACCACCGCCAACGCAACTAAAGCGAGAGCCAACAGAATGGAGAAACGCAAAATCCCTAGCTTGACCAATAAATCCACATAGTACTGGGCAAGATTTTTCATCGGTTTCATTTACTGCTCCGTCAGATAAAGAGCCATTAGTCTAGCCTTTTTCCAGAGCAAACGTTAGCAACTCTTACTCCCAAACCATTCGATATTCCGTGCTAAGCACTCAATTTTCAGAGTTCAATGAGTCTCACAAGTGATTGAGAAATAGGGTGTGTTGATCACTTTCTGTATAAATAGAGGTTTGATTGCGTCCATTGGTTTTGGCTTGGTACAACGCGCGATCAGCTAACGCTACCATCTGTTCGGGAAGATCATTGGGTTGCGGTATGTGCGTCACTATCCCTAGACTTACCGTGATAATATCAGCGACTTTGGAATGGGAATGAGGGATTGCTAATGAACGAATTTTTTGATGAATTCGCTCAGCCAACATTACCGCGCCTGATTGTGGAGTATTGGGCAGTAGAATACCGAACTCTTCCCCCCCATAACGCGCCACACAATCGGAATGGCGATTAGCCACTTGAGTAAAGGCAATCGCCACCTGTTTAAGTGTCTCATCCCCCATCAAATGCCCATAAGCATCATTGTAATCTTTAAAGAAATCCACATCGCAAAGAATAATGCTCAACGGGTGATTTTCTCGAACATGTAGATGCCAGAGTGTATGCAACTGCTCATCAAAACGACGTCGATTCGCAACTTGGGTCAAACTATCCAAAAAGCTCAGGCGTTCTAACTCTTGGTTCGCGACCTCTAATTGCTCAGCGGCAAGAAAACGTTCGGAGACGTCACGCGCCATGATCAGCACTCCATTCGTGCCAGAAGCGGGATCTCGAAATGGCGATTTCACCACATCAAACCACACCGACTGACCATTTGGTCGTTCGATTCTATCGATATAGCGCAGTGATCTTCCTTCATGTAGCACTTGGCTATCTGTATCGGATAGCCGTGAATAGAGATGTTCAGGGATCACATCTTGTAAGCGTTTTCCAACTAAATCAGAGATTTCAGCGATACCAAGTGCCTCCACAAATGGTTGGTTACAAGCTTGGTACACCATATTTTCATTAAAAATACCTATCGAATCAGGACTCGATTCGAGGATATTTTGCAAAATGGTATCACGCTGTGCCAATGCCACCTCAGTATCACGGCGTTTTTCCATCTCTTCTCTTAACTGACACTGCATGTTGTACCAATCGGTCACATCATGACTAATCCCCAGTAACCCAATATTTTCGCCATCAGGGGACATCAATACCCGTTGATAGGTTTCTAAAAGACAGCTACGTCCATCCGGTGTCACAGTCCAGCAACGCTGGCTCGTGCGACCTTTCATAATGCCTTTAAAAGTAGAGCTCCCCTCTTCTTCTCTACCTTGCCAAAATTGATCAAACGCTCGGTTAGTGGCTGTTAATTGATCGTTTGTATCTTTGATAAAAATCAGCTCAGACAGAGAATCGAGCGCGGTACGCGCCATAGCAAATGAATGTCGCTCTTGTGCGATATCGTTGTTTGGACAATCCAAACTAATCACATTCACTAACCATACTTTTTGGGGCCAGCGATGAAGTAAAGTGGCCGAGACCTCTAATGTGTTGGTATTGTTATCAGGCACTGGCCAAAGCAAAGAAACTGAGCGTTTTTGCTGCCCACTGCTTTCAATTGCTCGATAGAAAGCTTGCTCATCATCCTTACCCAACTCTGAAGAAAACAGATAATGGCGACCCACAAGGCGAATGCCCAACAATAAATACGCAGCCAAATTGGCCTGCAGCACACATTGCTCCCCCACCAGCAAAATACCTGAAGGAGAGTTGTGGAATAATCGAACTAATCTTTGAGGCTGAATATGGCTGTACCACCCTAACCAAAGCAGCAAACCGCCACCGAGCATCCCCCCGATAGTAAGCAAAATCATGTAAAACTCAGAGATCGATCCGGACATGTAATAGCTTTTTTATTAATAGACAGTGTAAATAGTACAAAAGATTACATATTTTTGCTGTGGATTATTACTTTAGACTAAGAGCTACATACTTGAATGGCTCACCGATCAGCGAGCCTTGTGGCCCCTCAATCTCAAGAGTTTTGCCGATTGCAGTCATCGCCCACCAACGATTTTCACACCACAACGGGGCAAGTAGCGTTGGTCTACGGGCCGCCGAAGACACACGATGATAAATAATCTGCGGTGGCGTTGAGCGAATCATTTCACAGGCAATCGATACATACTCATCCTGTTCAAGCACAGTTAAACGCCCCGCTCGCCACGCTTTGGCCATGGTACTGCCTTCCACAATGTGCAAACCATGCAACTTGATACCATCCGTTCCCACACTAAGCACCTGTTGTAATGTGGCGAGATTGTCACAGCGTCCTTCACCGGGCAACCCAACAATCAAGTGAGTACACACTTTGATGCCTAACGCTCTCGCCTTGGCTGTGATCTCTGCGTAACAGGCAAAATCGTGCCCGCGGTTAATGCGTTTTAAGGTGTGATCGTGCGCGGTTTGCAGCCCAAGCTCCAACCAAATCTCGTAACCTTGCTGCACATAATCGGCGAGCAGCTCAAGCACTGCATCCGGCACACAATCAGGCCGAGTGCCCACACACAACCCCACAATATCCGCTTCTTCTAGAGCCTGTTCGTACATCGATTTCAGCACTTGCACTTCCGCATACGTGCTGGTGTAAGCCTGAAAATAAGCGAGGTATTTTTTGGCGCGTTTGATCTCCCCCGCCCGATCTTTCAACTGCTCTTGAATACTCTGCTGCTGGCTCTCTTCATTGGCAAACGAGGCCACATTACAGAAAGTGCAGCCACCACGGCCAATCGTACCGTCTCGATTTGGACAACTAAACCCCCCATGGAGCGTCAGTTTATGAACTTTCTCTCCATAGCGACGTTGTAAATCTTGACCTATGGTGTTCACCAGTTGATGTAGATGCATGTGTTAGCCCAATCTAAATACAAATATCTCTCACTACCATCCGTGTAATTTAATTACATTTCCAATCAAATTCGTCACAAATTTTAATCCCTCGCGTTTGATTTCAAACGAAGCCAAATCAATAAATAGGCATAAAGCAAACACTATTTGAATATTGTTGCTGCATTGTTAAACAAAACATTCACCTTGCTGTAAAAAAATAAACCAATCCGCAGACTTTTCGTTGGAATTTGCGCCAGCAAAATTGTAGGATACTTTCAGTTTTCCGTGCTTTTTTGCTCAATTAATTACAAAAAACTCGGCAGACTATCGGTGACATTCCATACCTACCAAAAGAATCCACTAGTAAAGTGGCTCAACA
Source organism: Vibrio sp. RC586 (assembly GCF_000176715.1). Classification (NCBI taxonomy): domain Bacteria; kingdom Pseudomonadati; phylum Pseudomonadota; class Gammaproteobacteria; order Vibrionales; family Vibrionaceae; genus Vibrio; species Vibrio sp. RC586. The sequence continues at coordinate 848,568 of NZ_ADBD01000013.1, forward strand.
ACAGGAATGTCACTAAGGATTGTCTTTCTCACAATATATTTCCTGTGAGAGACGGAAAGGACGCGGATCTGCTCCCTAAGCAGATTTCACTCAAAACAAAAAAGGACAGGACGTATCACCCGAGCGCTTAATTCAGCGGATGCTGCATGAAGCGTAGTGGGAATAACTGAGTGCAAGCTCAGTGCTGTTGCGTCCTCAAAACTGGAAGGATGTATCTATGGTAGATAAAGCGCAGCGTTCACGAGGTCTTTATACGCCGGAGCTAGAGCACGATGCTTGTGGCATCGGCTTTGTCGCCCACCTGAAAAATCGCAAATCCCATCAGGTGGTTACTCAAGCTTTGGATATGCTTGCACGCATGGAACACCGCGGCGGTCAGGGTTGTGACCCTTGCAGCGGTGACGGCGCAGGTATTTTGCTGCAAAAACCTCACGAATTTTTACTCGAAGAAGCCGTTAAGCTTGGCATTAAACTGCCTTCATTCGAAAAATATGGTGTGGGTGTAGTGTTGTTCCCGAAAGATGAACACAAACGTGCCCAATGCCGCGATATTCTAGAACGTAATGCGAAACGCCTTGATCTGGATGTGATTGGCTATCGTGTTTTGCCAACCGACAACAGCATGTTAGGTGCCGATCCACTCAGCACTGAGCCACAATTTGAACACGTGTTCATTTCTGGCGGTCCAGGTATGCAGCCGGAAGAGCTGGAACGTAAGCTGTACGTGCTACGTAACTACACCGTTCGCGTCTGCCTTGAGAGCGTGTCAAACATCAGCGATGATTTTTATATCAACTCGATGTCGTACAAAACCTTGGTCTATAAAGGTCAGCTGACCACAGAGCAAGTACCGCAATACTTCCTCGATTTGCAAAATCCAACCATGGTCACCGCACTGGCGTTGGTGCACTCGCGTTTTTCTACCAACACCTTCCCGAAATGGCGACTGGCTCAGCCTTTCCGCTACATCGCGCACAACGGTGAAATCAACACCGTTCGCGGTAACTTGAACTGGATGAAAGCGCGCGAAGCGATTTTACAATCCAAACTGTTTACTCAAGCTGAAATCGACATGCTGCTGCCTATCTGCCAAGAAGGCGCATCCGATTCCGCTAACTTTGACATGGTACTCGAACTGCTGGTGCTTTCTGGTCGCAGCTTGCCTCACGCTCTGATGATTATGATCCCGGAGGCATGGCAAGAAAATAAAGCGATGGATCCCAAACGCCGCGCCTTCTACCAGTACCATGCCAACGTCATGGAACCTTGGGACGGCCCTGCATCCGTGTGCTTTACCGATGGTGTACAAGTCGGTGCAACGCTGGATCGTAACGGTCTGCGTCCGTCTCGTTATACCGTGACCAAAGACGATTTTCTGATCATGGCTTCCGAATCTGGCGTAGTGGAAATTGATCCTGCTAATGTGGAATACCGTGGTCGTCTGCAACCGGGACGTATCTTTGTTGCTGACCTAGAGCAAGGCCGTATTATCTCTGATGAAGAAGTCAAAGACGGCATCGCTTCAGCGCAGCCTTATGAAAAATGGGTAGAAGAAAACCTACTCAGCTTGAAAAAGCTGCCGGATGCCGACAACGTACACAGCCAACCTTCGCCAGAGCGTCTACTTCATCGCCAACAAGCGTTTGGGGTGAGTAGCGAAGAGGTCAATGACATCATTCTGACCCTAGCACAAACGGGTTATGAGCCGCTCGGTTCGATGGGTGCAGACTGGCCTGTAGCCGTGCTGTCACACCAATCTCAGCATCTTTCAAACTACTTTAAGCAGTTGTTTGCTCAGGTGACTAACCCACCAATCGACCCGATCCGTGAACGCATGGTGATGTCGCTCAACACCTATATCGGCCGCGATCAAAACTTGCTGGCGGAAACACCGGCTCACTGCCGTAAGGTCGAGCTAGAATCACCAGTGATTTCTAACGCTGAGTTGGAAAAACTTCGCGCGATTGATAACGAGCACCTACAAGCCAAAACGTTGGACATCGTATTTCGTGCCAGCGACGAACCAGGCAAGCTAGAGCGTGCTCTGAAACGTATTTGCCAATACGCGGAAGATGCGGTGATTGATGGCTACTCGATCATTTTGCTGACCGACCGTGCGGTGAACTCCAACCATGCCGCCATCCCAGCGATGCTGGCCGTGGGTGCAGTACACCATCACCTGATCCGCAAAGGTCTGCGTTCTAAATGCGGCATTGTGGTCGAAACCGGTGATGCGCGTGAAACACACCACTTTGCTACCCTACTCGGCTACGGCGCGAACGCTGTTAACCCGTATCTTGTGGTGGAAACCATCGTTGACCTCAAACGTCAGAAGAAACTCGATGCTGATATTTCGGTTGAGAAATACTTCGAGAATTACCGTAAAGGCGTTAATGGCGGCTTGCTGAAGATCTTCTCAAAAATGGGGATTTCGACGCTGCAGTCTTATCATGGTGCACAGATTTTTGAAGCGCTCGGGATCAGCAAAGCGGTGGTCGATAAATACTTCACCGGCACCATCACTCGTATTCAAGGTTTAACCCTCGACGATATCGCCAAAGAAGTTCTGGTTCGTCATCGCATTGGCTACCCAGCGCGCGAAATCCCACTGCAAGTGTTGGATGTCGGCGGCGTGTATCAATGGAAACAGCGCGGTGAACAACATCTGTTTAACCCAGAAACCATTCACCTGCTGCAGGAGTCCACTCGCCATAAAAACTACCCGCAATTTAAGAAATATGCGGCAGCGGTTGATAGCCAAGGCGATAAAGCGGTGACTCTGCGCAGCCAGCTCGATTTTGTGAAAAATCCTGCGGGTTCGATTCCGATTGAGGAAGTGGAACCGATCGAAAGCATTGTGAAGCGCTTTGCAACGGGTGCGATGTCGTTCGGTTCTATCTCATATGAAGCGCACTCCACACTGGCGATTGCGATGAACCGCTTAGGCGCGAAATCCAACTCAGGTGAAGGTGGTGAAGACCCAATGCGTTTTGAACTGAATGCGAATGGCGATTCAGAACGCTCAGCGATCAAGCAAGTGGCTTCTGGCCGTTTCGGCGTGACCTCTTACTATCTGACCAACGCGGATGAAATCCAAATCAAGATGGCGCAAGGGGCGAAACCGGGCGAAGGCGGTCAGCTACCTGGCGATAAAGTCGATGAATGGATCGGGGCAACTCGTCACTCCACACCAGGAGTTGGCCTGATTTCACCACCACCGCACCACGACATTTACTCAATCGAAGACTTAGCCCAGCTGATTTTCGATCTGAAAAATGCCAACCGTAAAGGCCGCGTCAACGTCAAACTGGTTTCTGAAGCCGGTGTCGGTACCATCGCTTCTGGTGTAGCCAAAGCCAAAGCTGACGTAGTTCTGATTGCAGGTCACGATGGTGGTACCGGTGCATCGCCGATCTCTTCTATCCGCCATACAGGTTTGCCTTGGGAATTGGGTCTGGCTGAAACTCACCAAACTCTGCTCAAAAACGGTCTGCGTAACCGCATCGTGGTGCAAGCTGATGGACAGATGAAAACCCCACGCGATATCGCCATTGCGGTACTGCTGGGTGCAGAAGAATGGGGCGTCGCAACCGCAGCACTGGTGGTTGAAGGCTGTATCATGATGCGTAAGTGTCATAAAAACACTTGCCCTGTCGGTATCGCCACACAAAACAAAACCCTGCGTGAGCGTTTTGCTGGCCGTGTGGATGACGTTGTGACCTTCTTCCAATACATGGCACAAGGACTGCGTGAAATCATGGCTGAACTGGGTTTCCGGACCATCAATGACATGGTTGGCCAAGCGCACAAACTCAAAGTGCGTGATGATGTGGGTCACTGGAAATATAAGAATCTCGATCTGTCGCCCATCCTCTTTATTGAGCAGCCGCGCAGTGTCGATGGTATTTACTGCCAGACTCAGCAGAACCATCAGCTTGAAAGCGTACTGGATCGCACCTTGATCCAATTAGCAACACCAGCCCTTGAGCGTGGTGAAGCCGTCAAAGCCGAACTGCCGATCATCAACACCGATCGCAGTACCGGTACTATGCTATCGAACGAAATCTGTAAGGTTTACAAAGACCAAGGCTTACCACAGCCAATGCAGGTGAAATTCAACGGCAGTGCGGGACAATCTTTCGGAGCTTTCCTCACTAAAGGCGTTTACTTTGAAGTGGAAGGCGATGCCAACGACTACTGGGGTAAAGGTCTTTCTGGTGGCACGCTGGTGCTCTACCCGAACCGTAACGCCACCATCGTTCCGGAAGAGAACATTGTGGTCGGTAACGTCTGTTTCTACGGCGCAACCTCTGGCGAATCTTACATTCGCGGCCTAGCCGGTGAACGTTTCTGTGTACGTAACTCAGGTGCCAAAGTGGTGGTTGAAGGTATCGGCGATCACGGCTGTGAATACATGACGGGCGGTGTCGCGGTGATCCTCGGCTCAACCGGTCGTAACTTCGCCGCGGGAATGAGTGGCGGTGTGGCTTACGTTTGGGATAAATCTGGCGACTTCAAATCTAAGCTTAATGCTGAGTTAGTCGATTTAGATCCAATCGAAACGGAAGACAAAGCCCTACTCAAAGAAATGTTAACCAAGCATGTTCAATTCACAGGAAGTGAAGTGGCCAAAGCTTTCCTTGCCAACTTTGACGCAAGCCTAGCCACGATGGCCAAGGTGATGCCGCGTGATTACAAAGCTGTACTGCAAAAGCGCAAAGAGCAGGAGCAACAAGCCACATTAGCAGCGGAGGCGGTATAAATGGGTAAAGCAACCGGATTTTTAGAATTTGGTCGTGAACTGCCGAAAAAAATCGACCCGGCAGAGCGGATCAAAAACAACAAAGAGTTCGTTCTTAACCAAGAGTTTGGTAAGAAGATCAATCAGCAGGCTTCACGTTGTATGGATTGTGGCGTGCCGTTTTGTCATAACGGCTGCCCGATTGGCAACATCATTCCCGAGTTTAACGATGCGGTGTATCGCGACAGCTGGGAAGAGGCTTGGAATATTCTGAGCTCGACCAATAACTTCCCTGAGTTTACGGGTCGTGTCTGCCCAGCTCCTTGTGAAAGCGCGTGTGTGTTAGGTATCAACCAAGATCCGATCACCATCTGCAACATTGAAAAAACCATTGTTGAACGCGCTTACCAAGAAGGTTATGCCAAGCCGAAAACGCCACGTTCACGCACAGGCAAAACGGTCGCGATCATTGGCTCCGGACCTGCGGGGCTTGCCGCGGCTGAGCAGCTGAATGCGGCAGGTCATAGCGTGACTGTGTTTGAACGTGATGAAAAAGTCGGCGGTTTGCTGCGCTTTGGTATTCCGGATTTCAAACTCGGCATGGATGTGATTGATCGCAAAATCAATGTGATGGAGCAAGCGGGCGTTAAGTTCGTGGTCAATGCGCATATCGGTGTAGACATCAACGCTCAGCAACTGCGTCAGGAGTTTGATGCCGTGTTGCTGACGGGCGGATCAACCGTACCACGCGATCTGGGGATTCCGGGACGTGATCTGAAAGGCGTTTACTTCGCGATGCAGTTCCTCGCGCAAAACAACCGCCGTGCCAATGACATGGATCTGAAAGGCGAAGAGATCCACGCCAAAGGCAAACACGTGGTGGTGATTGGTGGTGGCGATACTGGCTCTGACTGTGTGGGTACTTCTAACCGCCACGGCGCAGCGAGCATTACTCAAGTTGAGATCATGCCGATCCCAACCAAAATGCGCCCAGTTAACATGCCTTGGCCGCAATATCCGATGATTCTGCGCACTTCTACTTCTCACGAAGAAGGCTGTGAGCGTCACTGGAATATCCTCACCAAGGAGTTCATTGGCAATGAACAAGGCGAAGTAACCGGTCTACGCATTGCTGACATCGTTTGGAAAGATGCGGCGCCCGGTGAGCGTCCAAGCTTTGACGAGATCGCAGGCAGTGAGCGCGTCATTCCTTGTGATATGGCGTTTCTGGCGATGGGCTTCTTGCATCCAGAACCACACGGTGTGCTTGCTCAGCTCGGCATTAAGCTGGATGAACGCGGCAATGTGGCGACTCAAGACTTTGCTACTAACCAAAAAGGCGTATTCGCCGCTGGCGATATGCGCACAGGCCAATCACTGGTCGTACGTTGCATCAACGAAGGACGTGAATGTGCACGAGCCGTTGACACCTTCTTAATGGGCAACTCTCACCTTGAAGCCAAAGCGGACTCACTAATGCTTTCTGCTTAGATGAGTCCCAAGGCGTGAGACAAACATCCTGACTCGCGCCTTAATGTGAACCGTTTCCTTCCATATTGTTTTACTTCGGCCAGCATTCCCTGCTGGCCTTTTTTATACCTATTCTCATTTATCGAGATAGAAACCTAAGTTATCTGCAACTGATAAAAAGCTATCCTATTGAATAAAAAGAAATTACCTGAAGTAATCCTCGGTAAATCCCCCTCAAACCCTATTTTCAACCAATAACTTGACCTTTTTCACAATAAGCTATAGGTTGTGAACTCATTGAAAATAAAAACCTGTAAATTTGTTAATTTTTTAATCCGAAAAATTAAATAAATATTCAAATAATAACAATTTAGACGAATACTTATACCCAATCACTTGGAGTTGTTACTTCAAGTGGAAGGGAGATAGTCATTTACTGTCAGGATGACAGAGAAGCAAAGGGAGAATTGCAATGGCTCTATACGATCCAAGTCTTGAAAAAGACAACTGTGGATTCGGCTTGATCGCGCACATGGAAGGGCAAGCCAGCCACAAACTCGTTCGTACCGCGATTTCAGCACTTGATCGCATGACTCACCGTGGCGGTATCGCCGCCGATGGTAAAACCGGTGATGGTTGTGGTCTGCTGCTGCAAAAACCAGACTCTTATTTGCGCCTGATCGCAGAAGAGCAACATTGGAAGCTCAGCAAACAGTACGCGATCGGGATGCTGTTTCTCAGCCGAGATCCGCAAAAAGCACAACAGGCGCAGCAGATTGTTAATCAAGAACTCGCCAAAGAGACCTTAAGTGTTGCGGGCTGGCGCAAAGTGCCGACCAACCCTAAAGTGCTTGGCCCGATAGCCCTCGATTCTTTGCCAGATATTCAACAAGTCTTTATCTCCGCGCCTGCAGGTTGGCGTGAACGCGATGTTGAGCGCCGCCTTTATATCGCGCGCCGCCGGATTGAAAAGCAGATCACTGATGATCGTGATTTCTACATCTGTTCACTCTCCACGCAAGTGTTGGTCTACAAAGGCCTATGCATGCCAGCGGATTTACCGCGCTTTTATCTGGACTTAGCAGACCTACGTATGGAATCGGCAATTTGCTTGTTCCACCAACGTTTTTCTACCAATACTCAGCCACGCTGGCCACTGGCTCAGCCGTTCCGCTATCTGGCACACAATGGGGAAATCAACACCATTGATGGTAACCGCCAGTGGGCACGCGCACGGGCTTATAAATTTGCTTCACCGCTGTTGCCGGATCTGCAAACCGCCGCGCCTTTTGTGAATGAAACCGGTTCTGACTCCTCAAGCTTAGATAACATGCTGGATCTGTTTTTAGCCGGCGGGATGGACATCTTCCGCGCGATGCGCATGCTGGTTCCGCCCGCATGGCAAAACCATCCGGATATGGATCCGGATCTGCGTGCATTCTACGATTTCAACTCCAAACACATGGAGCCATGGGATGGTCCGGCTGGGATCGTACTTTCCGATGGTCGCTACGCCGCGTGTAACCTTGACCGTAACGGCCTGCGCCCTGCGCGTTATGTGATCACCAAAGATAAGCTCATCACTCTTGCTTCCGAAGTCGGAATTTGGGATTACGCTCCGGATGAGGTTTCCGAAAAAGGCCGTGTTGGCCCCGGTGAACTGCTGGTGATCGATACTCGCAAAGGCAAAATTTGGCAATCGAGCGAGATCGATAACGATCTGAAAAGTCGCCATCCGTATCGTGAATGGATGGAAAACAACGTTCACAAACTGACACCATTCTCAGAATTGCCTGACGATCAAGTTGGTGAGCGCAGCTTCGACCAAGATCTGCTCAAAACTTACCAAAAGCAGTTTGCGATGAGCAACGAAGAGATCGATCAAGTGCTGCGTGTGCTTGGCGATATGGCGCAAGAAGCGGTCGGCTCAATGGGCGATGACACGCCGATGGCGGTGCTTTCCTCAAAAGAGCGCCTGATCAGCGATTACTTCCGCCAAAAGTTTGCTCAGGTGACCAACCCACCGATCGACCCATTGCGTGAAAAACATGTGATGTCGCTGGCCACCAGTATTGGCCAAGAGATGAACGTGTTTTGTGAAACTGATGGCCATGCGCATCGTGTGACATTTGGTTCGCCCGTATTGCTCTATTCAGACATGCAGCAACTGCTGACTTTGAGTGATCAGCACTATCGCAACACGATTCTCGACATCAACTTCGATCCGCAAGAGAAAGATCTGAAGCAAGCCGTGCTCGATTTGTGTGATAAAGCTGAACAAGTGGTGCGCGAAGGTACGGTATTGATCGTACTTTCCGACCGCGCGTTAACGGCGGATCGCTTGCCGATCCCAGCCGCGATGGCAGTAGGTGCGGTGCAAGCCCGTTTGGTTGAAGCCAATTTGCGCTGCGATGCCAACATCATTATTGAAACGGGTGCCGCGCGCGACCCACACCACTTTGCGGTGCTGATCGGCTTTGGTGCCACTGCCGTTTATCCTTACCTAGCCTACGAAACGCTGGGCAAAATGATTGACGATGGCGCACTACAAAAGAGCTATCGTGAAGTGATGCAGAATTACCAATACGGCATCAACAAAGGTCTGTATAAAATCATGTCCAAAATGGGCATTTCGACCGTTGCCTCTTATCGCTGCTCACAACTGTTTGAAGCCGTAGGTCTGCACCGCGATGTGGTTGAGCTCTGCTTTAAAGGGGTTACCACCCGCATTCAAGGCGCAAACTTCGACGATTTTGAGCAAGATCTGTTTAATCTGTCGCGTAAAGCATGGGCAAAACGTAAGCCTCTCGAACACGGCGGTTTACTCAAATACGTCCACGGTGGCGAATACCACGCCTACAACCCAGATGTGGTTGGCACACTACAAAAAGCGGTGAAATCTGGCGAAACGGTGGATTACCGCGACTTTGCTAAACAAGTCAACCAGCGCCCTGTGGCTATGCTGCGTGATTTGCTGCGTTTGAAAACCTCGGAGAAACCGCTGCCACTGGAGCATATTGAGCCCGCCAGCGATCTCTACAAACGCTTTGACTCCGCTGCGATGTCGATTGGCGCGTTAAGCCCAGAAGCACACGAAGCGTTGGCCACCGCGATGAACCGCTTGGGCGGCTATTCCAACTCAGGTGAAGGAGGTGAAGACCCACGCCGCTTTGGCACCGAACGTAACTCGCGTATCAAGCAAGTCGCTTCTGGCCGCTTTGGGGTCACACCGCACTATTTAACCAATGCCGATGTGCTGCAAATTAAAGTCGCTCAAGGGGCAAAACCCGGTGAAGGTGGCCAGCTTCCGGGGCACAAAGTCACCGCTGAGATCGCGAAACTGCGTTATTCCGTTCCCGGAGTGACCTTGATTTCACCGCCGCCGCATCACGATATTTACTCGATTGAAGATTTGGCGCAGCTGATTTTCGATCTCAAACAGATCAACCCCAAAGCCTTAGTCTCGGTCAAGCTAGTTTCTGAGCCGGGAGTTGGCACAATTGCGACCGGTGTTGCGAAAGCTTATGCCGACCTTATCACCATCTCAGGCTATGACGGCGGCACCGCAGCTAGCCCGCTGACTTCCGTAAAATATGCGGGAAGTCCGTGGGAACTTGGCTTGGCGGAAACTCAGCAAGCACTGGTCGCCAACGGCCTGCGCCACAAGATCCGTCTGCAAGTCGATGGTGGTTTGAAAACCGGACTCGACGTGATCAAAGGGGCGATTTTAGGGGCGGAAAGCTTTGGTTTTGGTACTGCGCCAATGGTCGCGATGGGGTGTAAATTCCTGCGTATTTGCCACCTCAACAACTGTGCAACCGGTGTGGCAACGCAGGATGAAACGCTGCGTAAAGACTACTTCAAAGGTCTACCAGAAATGGTGATGAACTATTTCAAAGGCTTAGCAGAAGAAGTTCGCGGTTATCTGGCAGAATTAGGCGTCGAGAAACTCACTGATCTCATCGGCCGTACCGATCTACTGGAAGTGGTAGGAGGCATGACCGCGAAACAGAGCAAATTGGATCTCTCCGACCTGCTCGAAGCGCCAGTGTCGCCGCAAAATCTGCCACTGTACTGCACCGAACCGAACACGCCGTTTGATAAAGGGGCGCTTAACCTGAAGATCGTGGAAGATGCTTTGGCTGCGGTGGAAAAACAGCAATCGCAGGAACTCTATTACAACGTGATCAACACCGATCGTTCAATTGGCGCGCGCCTGTCTGGAGAAATTGCCAAACGCTACGGTAACGTGGGTGTGGCCACCTCTCCGATCAAGCTCGTACTCAACGGCACGGCTGGTCAATCTTTCGGTGTATGGAATGCTGGCGGCCTTGAGCTGTATCTAACAGGTGATGCCAACGACTATGTCGGCAAAGGCATGGCGGGAGGCAAAATTGTTATTCGCCCTCACCAAGGCACCGCTTTTGTGTGTAACGAAGCGACCATTATCGGTAACACCTGCTTGTATGGCGCAACCGGTGGCAAACTGTTTGCAGCAGGCAAAGCAGGTGAACGTTTTGCCGTGCGTAACTCAGGTACGATTGCCGTGATTGAAGGTGCGGGTGATAACGCGTGCGAATACATGACGGGCGGTATCGTCGCCATTTTGGGCGCAACGGGCGTGAACTTTGGCGCGGGAATGACCGGCGGTTTTGCTTACGTACTCGATGAAAATAGCGATTTCCAAGGCCGTGTTAACGATGAATCGGTTGAAGCGGTGGCCTTGACCGATCTGTATATCCACCAAGAACATCTACGTGGACTGATTGCAGAGCATCTTGAAGAAACTGGTTCAGCGCACGCTGAGCAGATTTTGGCGAACTTTGATGAATGGATTCCGAAGTTCTATCTGATAAAACCACAAGCAGCGGACCTACGTACCCTGCTCGGCCATCAGAGCCGCAGCGCAGCTGAACTGCGCGTGCAAGCACAATAATTGGAAGGAGCCTGATTGATGAGCCAAAACGTTTACCAATTTATCGATGTCAGTCGTGTGGATCCGGCGAAAAAACCACTGCAAATCCGCAAGATTGAATTTGTCGAAATTTATGAGCCTTTTACTAAGCAACAAGCCACCGCGCAGGCCGATCGCTGCCTCGATTGCGGTAACCCTTACTGTGAATGGAAGTGTCCAGTACACAACTACATTCCGCAGTGGCTGAAACTGGCCAATGAAGGACGCATTATTGAAGCGGCCGAGTTGTCGCATCAAACTAACAGCCTACCCGAAGTGTGTGGCCGCGTGTGCCCACAAGATCGTCTGTGCGAAGGATCATGTACTCTGAATGCCGATTTCGGCGCAGTAACGATCGGTAACATCGAAAAATACATTACCGATACCGCATTCGAAATGGGTTGGAAACCTGACATGTCCAACGTGGTGTGGACGGATAAAAAAGTGGCGATCATCGGCGCCGGCCCTGCAGGGCTTGCCGCAGCGGATATTCTGGTGCGCAATGGGGTAAAACCTGTGGTGTTTGATCGTTACCCTGAAATCGGCGGATTACTCACTTTTGGTATTCCCTCGTTTAAGCTGGAAAAAGGTGTGATGGAAAATCGTCGCCGCATTTTCAGTGAAATGGGCATCGAATTTCGTCTTAATGTCGAGGTTGGCCAAGACATCACACTGCAACAACTGCTGGATGAGTATGATTCGGTATTTCTTGGTGTCGGCACCTACCAATCTATGCGTGCAGGATTAGCCAACGAAGACGCTTCCGGCGTTTACGATGCTCTGCCGTTTTTGATCTCCAATACCTATAAAGTCATGGAGCTTACAAGCGATACGCCGTTCATTGATATGGCAGGAAAAAACGTGGTGGTACTCGGCGGTGGTGATACGGCGATGGACTGCGTACGTACTTCGATTCGCCAAGGCGCATCGCGAGTGATTTGTGCGTATCGCCGCGATGAAGAGAACATGCCCGGTTCACGCCGTGAAGTAAAAAACGCCAAAGAAGAAGGTGTAGAGTTCATGTTCAACCTGCAACCCCTTGCGATTGAAGTCAATGCGCATGGGCAAGTAACCGGAGTCAAAGTGGTCAAAACCGCCTTGGGTGAACCCGATGCAGCAGGTCGTCGTAAACCAGAACCCGTAACAGGCAGCGAGCACGTATTGCCAGCCGATGCGGTGATCATGGCGTTTGGCTTCCAGCCACACAAAATGGTTTGGTTAGAACCATTTGATGTTGAACTTGATCAGTGGGGGCGAATCAAAGCACCTGCACAGCAAACTTATCAATATCAAACCACCAACCCGAAAATTTTCGCCGGTGGTGATGCGGTACGCGGCTCCGATCTCGTGGTGACTGCGATAGATGAAGGACGCAAAGCAGCCGAGGGAATTCTCGACTATCTTGGACTCTAGCTCACATTTTTACGAGAACATTGACGCAAACAACAAAGGATTCATAGTGTTATGGATCCTTTTTTATATTTGCTACCTATAATAAGCACAAAATATATTGATAAACATCCTTCCAATTGAGCACTGCTGATAAGAAGTGCATAACTAAGATGAGAGTGAACTAATCACCATGCATCCGTCATTTTATGCTGTTATAGCTGCTTTTTCGCTTACCGCCTGCAGTCAGGGAGTCGCTCCTATGCAAGATCGCACCGCAATCCCTTGTACCAATAAACCCAACTGTGTTTCAACTCAAGATGAACGCGATAAATTCAATCTTGCGCCATTTATTTTGCGCCCAGGCGTCACTATTGACCAAGTAGAACGCGTAGCCCTCTCCCTCTCTGGAGCAAGCACTGCGGAAAAAAATGGGCAATATTTGCGTATCGAATGCACTTCGAGTGTGTTCCGTTTTGTTGATGATCTGGAACTAAGCATTCAACAGGATCACTTATGGGTGCGCTCAGAATCACGTATTGGCTATAGTGACTTTGGGGTTAATCGCCGCCGTGCCGAAGAGTTGCGCGAAAAGCTCACGCTGTCAGGTTTACTTGAGCAACCCTAACCTCGATCCTCCAAGGGTGCTCGTGCTACACTGCGGCCTGTTTTCCTATTGATAGATGAAAGAGAGCCCCTATGAAAATCGGCATCATCGGCGCAATGCAACAAGAAGTCGCCATCCTGAAAGATCTCATCGAAGACGTGCAAGAAGTTAGCCAAGCCGGTTGTACTTTTTACAGCGGTCGAATCCAAGGTGTCGACGTGGTTTTACTGCAATCTGGGATCGGTAAAGTGGCTGCTGCACTGGGTACAACTTTGCTGATCAGCCAGTACGCACCAGATGTAGTGATCAACACAGGCTCTGCCGGCGGTTTTGATGCCAGCCTTAATGTCGGTGATGTGGTGATCTCAACTGAAGTTCGCCATCACGATGCGGATGTGACTGCGTTCGGTTATGAAATTGGCCAAATGGCTGGCCAACCAGCCGCCTTCAAAGCAGACGAAAAATTAATGACGGTGGCAGAACAAGCATTGGCTCAATTGCCGGATACTCACGCCGTTCGTGGCCTTATCTGTACCGGTGATGCGTTTGTGTGTACGGCTGAGCGTCAAAGCTTTATCCGTCAATATTTCCCAACCGTTGTTGCGGTAGAAATGGAAGCCTCCGCGATTGCGCAAACTTGTCATCAATTCAAGGTTCCATTTGTGGTGGTTCGCGCGATTTCTGACGTTGCCGATAAAGAATCGCCACTGTCGTTTGAAGAGTTCCTGCCGCTGGCAGCACAAAGCTCTTCTGCTATGGTGTTGAAAATGGTTGAACTGCTCAAGTAAGCGAGCTGATTAATGGAAACTGGGTTTTCCCACTTTTATGCCAATGGCGCGCTCCTCGTGATGTGGGGCGCCCTCTTATTTCATTTGCTGCTGCCGATTCCTCATGCAGTACACCCTGTCACTTTGTGGCACAAGTTTGCCGAACTGCTAGCCAGTAAGGTCAATACACCAGCCAGTGACACCCAAAACCTCATTTCGGGCTCTCTCGCGTGGGGATTAATGGTTTTGCCAACTATCGCGGTGCTTTGGGCGCTCAAACCCTTAGTCTGGCAGCCACAGCTGTTTGATTTAGCACTGCTGCTGCTCGCCTTGGATTGGCGACGCCAAGAAACGCTAGGTACTCAGCTCACCCAAGCGCTAGCAAAAGAGGACAAACCGCAAGCACGCTCTCTGCTGCAGCCTTTTGTAAACCGTCAAACCACAACGCTTTCAGCGCTTGGGCTTGGAAAAGCAGGCGTTGAAACTCTCGTTATGGGATTTGGCCGCAATGTGGTTGGGGTGCTGTTTTGGTATGGCTTGTTCGGGGGCGGCGGTGCTTTGATGTATCTCTTAATCGCTGAATTGGCTCGTGCTTGGTCACCATCTCGGGCGACATACCAACCTTTCGGTTTGCCTGCCGTGCGTGTTCTCGCAGTGCTCGATTGGCTCCCCCTACGCTTATTTAGCTTAATCATCATCACTGGCAAACAAGCGGGTAACGTTTTTAAAGCCGTACTAGAACAAAGTCGTAGTTGGCCACTACCAGGCCCCGCTTGGCTACTGTGTGCCGTTGGCAATAAATTACAACTCTCATTGGGCGGCCCTGCGATTTATGGTGAGCAAAAAAGCGTACGTGCCAAAATTGGCGGGCGCATCGCCCCTGCGGCGATTCATATTGCGCAAGTCCAAAAACTCATCGCATGGCGTATCTTCGTTTGGATAGCGCTAGAAAGTTTACTGTTACTACTGATTTATCGCGGAGTATAAATGCTTGTTATCCGGCTCATCGCATGCACTTTTTTGTTCATTACCCCAAGCTTATTGGCTGCGCCTTTTCCCGCCGAGCGCATCATCAGCCTTGCCCCTCACGCGACAGAAATTGCTTATGCCGCCGGTTTGGGCGATAAGTTAGTTGCGGTGAGCGAGTACAGTGACTATCCGCCACAAGCGCTAAAACTGGAGCACGTCGCCAATCACCAAACCATCAACATCGAGAAAATCCTAACGCTCAAACCCGATTTGATCATCGCTTGGCCTGCAGGCAATCCACCACGTGAATTGGCCAAACTGCGCCAACTCGGCTTCACGATTTACGATTCGCAAACCAAAACGTTGGATGAAATTGCCAATAATATCGAAGCACTCAGTCAGTATTCGACTAATCCAGAGATTGGTCAAAAAGCGGCTAACGACTTTCGACAACGTTTACAAGCATTGCACGAGCAATATGCAGGCAATCAACCTATCCGATTCTTCTATCAGCTCAGCGAAAAGCCGATCATTACGTTGGCTCAAGGATATTGGCCAAGCGAAGTCTTTAATCTATGTGGTGGCCAAAATATCTTTGCCGACAGTGCCGCCCCTTATCCACAAGTAAGCATAGAGCAAGTTCTGGTGAAGCAACCCGATGTGATATTTACCTCTCCCCATGCCATGGCGAATGGTCATATGTGGCAAACGTGGAAAACTCAGCTCAAAGCGGTAGAAAATGAACAAGTTTGGGCGCTCAATTCCGACTGGCTAAACCGCCCGACACCAAGAACGTTAGATGCGGTTGAACAAGTGTGTCAGTACCTCAAAATTGCACAAAAGCAGTAACTTTAGTGGATAAAATCTCGTAAAATTCGCCCCAATTTGCCCGCTCTATACTTTTAATAGTTCTATAGATAGTGAGACTGCTTTGGATAATTCTCTGCTTTATCTGATTGATATGTTTGGTACTGCCGTGTTTGCAGTTTCTGGAGTGCTCTTAGCGGGGCGCCTAAAAATGGATCCGTTTGGCATTATGGTTCTGGCCAGTGTCACTGCGATCGGTGGTGGAACCATTCGTGATATGGCATTGGGAGCCACTCCGGTATTTTGGATCAAAGACACCAACTACCTATGGGTAATTATGATCACCTGTGCACTGACTATGTTGTTGGTGCGCCGTCCAAAGAGGCTCGCATGGTGGATTCTGCCCGTCAGTGATGCGATCGGCTTAGCCGTATTCGTTGGGATCGGGGTTGAAAAAGCGCTGATCTATCAAGATTCTGCTTTAATCGCGATCATTATGGGCGTGATAACGGGCTGCGGCGGTGGAATTATCCGCGATGTCCTCGCCCGAGAAATTCCTATGGTGCTGCGCAGTGAAGTGTACGCAACCGCCTGTATTATCGGTGGCATTTTCCACACTACCGCACTGGCGATGGGTTATAGCAGTTCAACCGCTCTGTTATCAGGCGTGTTCACGACTTTGCTCATCCGCCTTGGTGCCATTCGTTGGCATCTTTCTCTGCCCACTTTTGCCCTGACGAAATAGCTCAATTAGGTCCCCATCGCCCAGCGGTGGGGAGCACTCCTTCCGTAAATTCATTACTTTCTTTAGCCTAAACTGACTTTGTGAGCTTGACGCACGACCTAACTTTGAATTCCACATACAATTCAAAGCATCTATTCCTATTTGTCATCAAAGCATGTTACTCGAAGGTATTGAAACCCTACTGGTACTTAGCAAAGAAAAAACCATGAGCCGTACCGGTAGCCAGCTCTATATCAGCCAGTCGGCGGTCAGTAAACGCATTGCGAATTTAGAGAAAAAACTGGGGAGGAAATTGATTGCTCCTGCGGGAAGACACATCAAATTAACGGCTGATGCCGAACAGTTGATTGCTAGCATCGGCCCGACCTTTAATGAGTTACATGGCCTGATCTTTGAGCAGCAAACACTGGAAGACAATACCCCCATTCGCATGGATTGCTCAGAAACCTTGGTAGCGGGTTATCTTGGGGAGGTGATGGGGCGCTATCGCCAGCAGGATCCGCACCTTGTGATCACCACCAACCACACCCCAAGAATTGTCGAAAATGTGCAGTCAGGTAAAGCAACCTTGGGATTTTGTGCAGGTTATCTACCCGCCAATCATGGCTTATTAACTTTCCATTTAGGTGATGAACCTTTTACTGTTGTCAGCAAAGAAGCTCTGCACTCACTGCCAAGCGAGTTGATTACCAATGATTTAGCTAATCCCTCGAACACCTATCAAGCTGCCATGCTGCACAAACAAGGTATTCGTCCTGCGATGGAGATGGACTCTTACACCGCGGCTGCGCAGCTCGCGCTCGGCGGTATGTTACCAGCCCTAGTGCCACGATCGATAGTGAGCACACTGAAAATTGAACCACACTATTGCTTTGATTTTGAAGAACTCGCCGACCTCAGTCGGCCAATTCATATTTGCCTGCGCGCCAGTCGTTATCGCACTACTAGAGTCCAAGCATTGATAATAGCGCTGCATGATGCTGTTCCCAAAGCAGTTTTAGCGCCATCAACATAGACATGGTGATCACCAGAGGCCGAATCCAACGCTGACCTTTGCTGATCACAACTTTCGCGCCCATACGAGCACCGATAAATCCGCCGACCGCCATAGTTAAGCCAATTTGCCAGATGGGTAAACCCGCGATTAAGAAAAAGGTCAACGCGGCAATGTTGGACGTAAAATTGAGTACCTTAGTGCGAGCGGTGGCTTCCACCAAACTAAAATGCCCCAAAGCCACAAAGCAGACGGTAAAAATTGAGCCTGTACCGGGGCCAAAAAAACCATCATAAAAACCGATACCAAAACCCACTGTGAAAGCAAAAGCGGTTTCGGATAAAGGTGCTGGGCCACTGTGGTTTTTTGTTGTCGGTGCCAGTAAGAAATAGAGCGAGATACCGAGCAATAATAGGGGGATGAGGCTGGTCAGCAAAGTCGCATCAATATATTGCACCGCTTCTGCGCCAAGCGCTGCACCAACGAAAGTACAAGCAATTGCCAGTCGCATCGCTTTCAGGCTCACAACGCCTTTGCGTACAAAATAGAGGGTGGCAGAAAAGCTACCAAACGAACTTTGTAGCTTATTGGTGGCTAAGGCTTGTGTTGGCGGCACACCTGCCGCAAGCAAAGCAGGCAAGGTCAGCAAACCGCCACCGCCTGCCATAGCATCAATGAATCCTGCAATCCCTGCCACCAAAAACAGCAGGCCTAATACTTCCAGTGAAAGTTCCATTTTTTATCAACGCATTGAACAATAAAACTCAACAGTAACACTGCTGAAAAAGTGAAAACAGCGAAACACAAGACGACAACCTATTCCCATTTTTCATCAATCAACATTCAGGATGACATATGCAAAGATCGGGGAGATTCAAAAATAAAAAAGCCCGCTGACGAGCGGGCAAAGAGGTTGTCAGAGAGGCCTTGAGCCTCTCTTGTTGTAATACCAATTAAGCTTGGCTAGCTTTTACACGCGCATGCAGCTCTTGCACTGAAGTGACCGATGCTTTGGCATCTGCTGTGTGTGCCATACAAGTAGCAAACGCAGCATTCAGTGTCGTGGTGTAGTTCACTTTGTGTGACAGAGCACCACGACGCAGCACTTTTGAGTCTTCAATCGCTTGACGACCAGAAGCCGTGTTCACAATGTAGGTGTACTCGTGGTTCTTGATACGGTCCAGAATATGTGGACGACCCTCATGCACTTTGTTGACCAGTCGTGGGTTGATGCCCGCTTCGCCCAGAATCACCGCTGTACCATGAGTGGCATCCAACTGGTAACCCAGTTTCACTAGCTTAGAAGCCAGATCCACCACACGTTGTTTGTCACCTTCACGAACCGAAAGCAGCGCACGGCCACCTTCAGGGTAAACAGAGCCACTACCCAATTCTGCTTTGGCGTACGCTTCAGCAAACGTCGCACCAACACCCATCACTTCACCAGTTGAGCGCATTTCAGGGCCAAGCAGTGGGTCAACACCTGGGAACTTGTTGAACGGCAGAACCACTTCTTTTACTGAGTAGTAAGGAGGAATGATCTCTTTGGTGAAGCCTTGTTGCTCAAGAGTTTGTCCAACCATTACGCGCGCCGCGATTTTCGCCAGCGGTGCACCGGTTGCTTTGGAGACAAACGGCACAGTACGCGCAGCACGTGGGTTAACTTCAATCAGGTAAACTTCGTTGTCTTTGACCGCAAACTGAATGTTCATCAAACCACGAACACCCAATTCAAATGCCAGCTTCTCAACTTGCTCACGCATCTTGTCTTGGATCTCTTGGCTCAAGGTGTAAGCCGGCAGAGAACAGGCTGAGTCACCAGAGTGAACACCCGCTTGTTCGATGTGCTCCATGATGCCGCCAATCACGACGCGCTCACCGTCACAGATCGCATCCACGTCCACTTCGGTGGCATCATCAAGGAAGCGATCCAGCAGAACTGGTGATTCATTCGATACGCTCACCGCTTCGTTGAAGTAACGACGCAGATCTTGCTCATCGTACACAATCTCCATCGCACGACCACCCAGAACATAAGAGGGGCGAACCACAAGTGGGAAACCGATTTCACGCGACTTCTCAATCGCTTGCTCGATTGCCGTCACGGTCGCGTTGTCTGGCTGTTTGAGGCCTAAACGCTGTACCGCTTGTTGGAAACGTTCACGGTCTTCAGCACGGTCAATCGCATCTGGGCTGGTACCAATCACAGGTACACCCGCCGCTTCCAGCGCGCGCGCCAGTTTCAGTGGTGTTTGACCGCCGTACTGCACGATCACGCCTTTTGGCTTCTCAACACGTACGATAGCCAGCACGTCTTCCAGAGTTACAGGCTCAAAGTAGAGGCGATCTGAGGTGTCGTAATCGGTTGATACGGTTTCTGGGTTACAGTTAACCATGATGGTTTCGTAACCATCTTCACGCAGGGCAAGCGCGGCGTGTACACAGCAGTAGTCAAACTCGATACCTTGACCGATACGGTTTGGACCACCGCCCAGCACCATGATCTTGTCTTTGTCAGTCGGACTGGCTTCACACTCTTCATCATAAGTGGAGTACATGTAAGCCGTATCTGACTTAAATTCTGCCGCGCAGGTATCCACACGCTTATACACTGGGTGGATGTTGTATTGGTCACGCAGGCGACGGATTTCGTTTTCGCTGACGCCCAGCAGTTTGGACAGACGCGCATCAGAGAAGCCTTTGCGCTTCATCTTACGCAGTACGTCTTGGTTCAGGCCCGCAAAACCACCGGCTTTCACTTCCGCTTCCAGCTTCACCAGTTCTTCGATTTGCACTAGGAACCAGCGATCAATGTTGGTCAGGTTAAATACCCCATCCACTGACATACCAGCACGGAAGGCATCCGCGATGTACCAAATACGCTCTGCGCCTGCTTCTTTCAGCTCATAACGAATTTTGGTCAGTGCGTCAGGCGCGTCTAGATCCACTTTCTCATCCAGACCAGCAGCACCTACTTCCAAGCCACGCAATGCTTTTTGCAGTGATTCTTGTTGGTTACGGCCAATCGCCATCACCTCACCCACTGACTTCATTTGTGTAGTCAGACGGTCATTGGCACCGGCGAATTTTTCGAAGTTGAAACGAGGAATCTTAGTCACTACGTAGTCGATGGTGGGTTCGAACGATGCTGGCGTTGCGCCGCCCGTGATGTCGTTCATTAACTCATCCAGTGTGAAGCCCACCGCTAGCTTGGCCGCCACTTTCGCAATTGGGAAACCAGTGGCTTTTGAAGCCAGAGCAGAAGAGCGAGAAACACGCGGGTTCATCTCGATGATCACCATGCGACCATCTTTCGGGTTGATACCAAACTGAACGTTTGAGCCACCAGTTTCTACGCCGATTTCACGCAGTACCGCCAAAGAGGCGTTACGCATGATTTGATATTCTTTGTCAGTCAGTGTTTGTGCTGGTGCAACCGTGATGGAGTCACCGGTGTGGATGCCCATTGGGTCAAAGTTTTCAATCGCACAGACGATGATGCAGTTGTCGTTCTTATCACGCACCACTTCCATCTCGTACTCTTTCCAACCAATCAGCGATTCGTCGATCAGCAGTTCATTGGTCGGTGAAAGATCCAGACCGCGAGTACAGATTTCTTCAAACTCTTCACGGTTGTAAGCAATACCGCCGCCACTGCCACCCATAGTGAAAGAAGGACGGATGATACATGGGAAACCCACCATATCGAGGACTTTGTACGCTTCTTCCATGCTTTTCGCAGTATCAGCGCGAGGACACTCCAGACCGATTGATTTCATCGCTTTATCAAAGCGTGAGCGGTCTTCAGCTTTATCAATCGCGTCGGCGGTTGCGCCGATCATTTCCACGCCAAACTCAGCCAATACGCCATGTTTTTCCAGTGCCAGCGCACAGTTCAGCGCAGTCTGGCCGCCCATGGTGGGCAAAATCGCATCTGGGCGCTCTTTTTCAATGATTTTACGCACGACTTCCCAGTGGATTGGCTCGATATAAGTCGCATCAGCCATTTCTGGGTCTGTCATGATGGTGGCAGGGTTTGAGTTAACCAGAATAACGCGGTAACCCTCTTCTCGCAGGGCTTTACACGCTTGCGCGCCTGAGTAGTCAAACTCACAAGCCTGACCGATAACAATTGGACCCGCACCAAGGATAAGGATGCTTTGAATGTCAGTACGTTTTGGCATTATCTACTACTCCAAATTAAGCGCGGAATTGTTTAATCAGTTCAATAAAGTGGTCAAACAGCGGTGCTGCATCGTGTGGACCTGGGCTTGCTTCTGGGTGGCCTTGGAAGCTGAATGCAGGCTTGTCGGTACGATGAATCCCTTGCAGTGAACCATCAAACAGCGATTTGTGGGTTGCACGCAGGTTGTCAGGCAGAGTCGCTTCATCGGCTGCAAAACCGTGGTTTTGTGAGGTGATCATCACCACACCGCGATCCAAATCTTTCACTGGATGGTTTGCACCATGGTGACCGAACTTCATTTTTACTGTTTTCGCGCCGGAGGCGAGTGCCAGAATTTGGTGACCTAGACAGATCCCAAAAACAGGAATGTTTTTCTCAAGGAAAACGCGTGTGGCTTCAATCGCATAAGTACATGGCTCTGGGTCGCCTGGGCCATTGGATAGAAACACACCGTCTGGATTAAGGGCGAGCACGTCTTCGGCTGAGGTTTGCGCCGGTACCACAGTTAAGCGGCAACCACGATCCACCAACATGCGTAGGATGTTGCGCTTCGCACCAAAATCGTAAGCCACAACATGGTAAGGCAGTTCGCTGTCCGCTTTCGCTTCAGGTAGGCCGCCTTCTAGCGTCCATGAGCCTTGTTTCCACGCATACGCTTCTTTGGTGGAAACCACTTTCGCGAGATCCATGCCTTTCAGGCCAGGAAACTCTTTCGCTTTCGCCAGTGCTAGTGCCTCATCCAATTTATCGCCAGCCATGATACAACCGTTTTGTGCGCCTTTCTCACGCAGGAGGCGTGTCAGCTTACGGGTATCAATATCAGCAATGCCGACTATGTTTTGCGATTTGAGGTAATCAGAGAGGGATTGTTCACTGCGGAAGTTAGAAGCGATAAGAGGGAGATCACGAATCACAAGGCCTTGAGCATGAATCGCAGTGGATTCTTCGTCTTCGGAGTTGGTTCCGGTATTGCCAATGTGAGGATAAGTAAGAGTAACGATTTGCTGGGAATAAGAAGGATCAGTGAGGATTTCTTGGTACCCCGTCATCGAGGTATTGAAAACAACTTCACCGACGGAAATACCATCTGCCCCGATGGACACTCCGCGGAACACTGTCCCATCTTCTAGGACTAACAGTGCTGATTTACTCAAGACAACCTCCAGAATAAAAATGCATAAAAAATAAATTATTTTGCAAATTCGTCTTCCTATTAGCCACTAAATCATGCATTAGGATGCTATAGACAAATTGGCGATATTCTAGGGATGTGATCGAAGACTGTCAACACAAGTCTGAAAATTTAATTTATCTTTACGAGACTCTGATGAATTTATTCATCAAAACCATCAAAAAAACATCTTTACTCAGTCATTCTTGTCTATTCACCCCCCACTCAGTGAGAAAGAACATTTTAAAAATGGAAATAGGTGGCAAAAAAACAACCATACATAAAGCAATCGTTAATAGGCCAAGTTTTTAGTTACAAACGGAGCAAAAACCAAAAAACAAGCACAAAACAACCAAAATAACAACAAAACAAGCTTGAATTTAGCAAAGAATGGATGAGAAGATTTTTAATCAACTTTTAAGGATAAAAAAAAACGCCAGCAGTTCGCTGGCGCATAATTATGTATTTAGAGGTCATTCAATCCGAGCACATCGGTCATGGTGTAGAAACCGGCGGGTTGCTGCGCGAGCCAAATGGCAGCTTTGACCGCACCATTGGCAAACGTCATTCGGTCAGTGGCTTTGTGGGTAATCTCCACTCGCTCACCAATATCGGCAAACATGGCGGTATGCTCACCGATGATGTCTCCCGCACGAATTGTGGCAAAACCAATTTCATTGCGTGAACGCTCGCCAGTGATCCCTTCTCGCGCGTACACCGCTACATCACTCAGTTGATTGCCCATCGCATGAGCGATTGCCTCACCCATACCAATTGCCGTACCAGAAGGCGCATCGACTTTATGGCGATGATGAGCTTCAATGATTTCGATATCACAGTAGTCACCCATCACTTTGGCGGCTTTTTCCAGCAGTTTAAACACCAAGTTGACACCAACGCTGTAGTTGGGTGCCATGACAATCGGGATCTTCTTTGCTGCTTGTTCAATAGTTTGGCGCTGAGCATCGGTAAAGCCCGTTGTGCCAATCACCAGTTTTTTACCATGCAGCTCACACAAGGCTAAGTTAGCCAAGGTGCTGGCGGGCGCAGTGAAATCAATAATCACATCAAACTGTTCAACGGCTTGCTCTAGGTTATCGACTAAAACAATACCTTGTTTACCGATACCACACAGCTCACCAATATCAACGCCCACTAATGAGGATTCTGGACGCTCAGAGCCCGCGCCCAATTCGGAAAGCGGATTCTGGTGTGTTGCTTTTACCAGATTGCGTCCCATACGTCCTGCGGCACCCGCAATCGCAATTCTAACCATCTTGCTGTCTCCATTCTCCACTGCCTTAAGGCAGTTCCAATTTGTAGACTTAAACTACCAACTATCTTCCACTCTGGCTAGCCTGACAACTTTACCGAGCACGGAAAAATCCACTTAACCAAACTGAGCAATGACTTGATGCAGTACCGGTTCATTCGCCTCAGGAAAACGGTAATTAGCCAAATCGGCAATTTTCACCCAACCACCTTGCTGACCTTCACGGCCATGAGGTTGATTTTCAAAAGCAGTAACCAACATAAAATCAAAGCTCAACGATTTATCTGTGTAGTCATAATCAAAGTGTTGGAATGGTTGTTGTTCCGTCACTGTTATACCAATCTCTTCGTCAAGCTCGCGAATCATGGCTTGCTCTCGGCTTTCCCCAGCTTCCACCTTACCACCGGGGAACTCCCAAAAACCGCCTTTATGCAGATGGTCTGGACGCTTGGTGATGAAAATTTCGCTCTGATCTGAATTGAAGATGATCCCTGCAACAATATGGATGCGTTTCAAGGGGCGACTCCTGTATTTCTGGCTGACGTGAATTTCAGTTCTATACCCTTCCTACTCGAAGCCGCAGCGATGTTGGCTGCAACTTCAAGTTGTTTGGGTATAAAAAGAGTCGCCTTAGCGACTCTTTTATTTGATAAGGTGAAACTGGCTTAGTTAATTTGCCCGTGACACTGTTTGTATTTTTTACCGCTACCGCATGGACAAGGTTCGTTACGCCCCACTTTACGCTCATCACGCACCATAGGTTGGTTCGACTCCTCTTGCTCAGCTTCATCAACACTTGCGTGTTGTGCGTGCGCATGACGCGCCGCTTCTTCAGCTTGAGCACGGCGCTGAGCTTCCATTCGTTCAACTTCTTCTTGCTGCTGAACACGAACTTTTGACAACACGGTGATCACATCGGATTTCAATGTTTCAAGCAGTTCCTCAAACAGTTCAAACGATTCACGCTTGTACTCTTGTTTAGGGTTCTTCTGCGCATAGCCACGTAGATGGATACCTTGGCGCAAGTGATCCATCGCCGCCAAATGCTCTTTCCAAAGAGTATCAAGCGTTTGTAGCATCACAGATTTTTCAAAGTTACGCATCACCGCAGGACTAACCGCTTGCTCTTTGGCTTTGTAAACCTCAACTGCTTGTTCGATGATGCGCTCACGTAGCGCTTCTTCATACAGCTTGTTGTCAGCATCTAACCAAGATTGGATCGGCAGTGGCAGATCGAAATCGTTCTTCAAGCGTTCTTCCAATCCTTTGATATCCCACATATCTTCCAGAGATTGTGGCGGAATGTACTCATCCATCACCGCATTGAGCACATCTTCGCGGTTTTGCGCGATCATGTCGCTGATGTCGTCTGCGCTCATCAGCTCGTCACGCAATTCGTAAACCACTTTACGCTGATCGTTCGCCACGTCATCGTATTCTAGCAACTGTTTACGGATATCGAAGTTACGACCTTCTACTTTGCGTTGTGCTTTTTCAATCGAGCGAGAGAGCATTTTTGATTCAATCGCTTCGCCTTCGTCCATACCACTTTGGATCAAAGCCGCCATACGGTCGGAAGTGAAAATACGCAGTAACGTATCTTCCATTGAGAGGTAGAAACGTGAAGAACCTGCATCCCCTTGACGACCAGAACGACCACGTAACTGGTTATCGATACGGCGAGATTCGTGACGCTCAGTACCAATGATGTGTAGGCCGCCAGCTTGCAACACTTGATCGTGTACTTGCTTCCATTCAGCTTTAATCTCATTGATCTGGTCTTGGGTTGGGTTTTCTAACTTCTCAACTTTGGCTTGCCAGCTACCACCCAGCACGATGTCCGTACCACGACCCGCCATGTTGGTTGCGATAGTCACAGCACCTGGCTTACCCGCTTCGGCAACAATTTCCGCTTCTTTTTCGTGGAACTTCGCGTTCAGAACATTGTGTTTAATGCCCGCTTTTTTCAGCGCATTTGACAGTAATTCCGATTTTTCAATCGAAACCGTACCGACCAGTACCGGTTGGCCTTTTTCAACACGAAGTTTGATATCTTCAATGATCGCGGCAAACTTTTCTGCTTCAGAACGATACACCACATCTGGCATATCATTACGCACCATAGGTTTATTGGTTGGGATAACGACCGTTTCTAAACCATAGATTTGTTGGAACTCGAACGCTTCGGTATCGGCTGTACCTGTCATACCTGATAGTTTTTCATACAAACGGAAGAAGTTTTGGAAAGTAATCGATGCCAGTGTTTGGTTTTCGTTCTGGATCTTCACCCCTTCTTTCGCTTCTACCGCTTGGTGCAGACCATCGGACCAACGACGCCCCGGCATGGTACGCCCAGTGTGTTCATCAACGATCACCACTTCATTATCCGGTGTCACGATGTAATCGACGTTCTTTTCAAACAGCACATGGGCACGCAGCGCCGCATTAACATGGTGCAATAAGCTAATATTCGCAGGAGAGTAAAGGGTATCCCCCTCTTGCATCATGCCATTTTTCACTAGCAGTTCTTCAACAAACTCTTGACCCGTTTCGGTCAGATGTACTTGCTTAGATTTTTCATCAACCGTGAAGTGACCATCACCGCGGTATTCTTCAGAGTCTTCTTGGTCTTGCTTTTGCAGTTGTGGGATCAGTTTGTTGATACGAATGTAGAGATCAGAACTGTCTTCCGCAGGACCAGAAATAATCAGCGGAGTACGAGCTTCATCAATTAAAATTGAGTCCACCTCATCGACAACTGCGAAGAAGCGGGCGCGTTGCACCCGATCTTCAGGGCGGAATGCCATGTTATCGCGCAAATAGTCAAAACCAAATTCGTTATTGGTTCCGTACAAAATATCCGCTTGATAGGCTTCTTTTTTAGCAGGTTGCGGCATGTTTGGAACGTTGACACCCACCGTCATGCCTAGAAATTCGAAGAGAGCTCGATTGGTTTCCGCATCACGTTTGGCCAAGTAATCGTTGACCGTAACAATATGTACACCTTTGCCAGGTAGAGCATTCAGGTAAGCTGCAAGCGTTGCAGTTAAGGTTTTACCTTCACCGGTACGCATCTCAGCAATTTGACCACCATGCAGCACCATACCGCCAATCAGCTGTACATCGAAATGGCGCATACCAAACACACGCTTAGAGGCTTCACGAACGGTCGCGAACGCTTCTGGTAGAAGTTGGTCTAGGTTTTCACCTTGTTCAATACGTTGACGAAATTCTACTGTTTTGGCTTTTAGCTCTTCATCGGAGAGAACTTCAAAGGCAGGTTCGTAGTTATTAATCTCTTTTACAATCTTGCGTAAACGGCGCAGTGTGCGGTCATTGCGACTGCCAATCACCTTTGTCAGTAGCTTAGTTATCATTTGTAGTGAATCTCTCTGTGCTAAATCGCTGTCTATCGACCTTGGAATGTCTTTAGTCTCTACCTATTTTCCACTAAGGGTACTGAGATAAGTCATCTGTGTGAGATATTGTGATGACAGCGTTTATTTTCAAGGCACGCAGTTAATTAAGTGCTGCCTAGTTTAAGGAATTTTTGTCTCAACAACCAAGGTTCTCGATGATTTGTTGAATACGAGCTTGCGGTTTTGTGCACTAAGCCCAATGTTTACAAGGTTTCTGCTGCTTTTTAAAGGAACGATGCAATCTAAGATGTACGTTTCGATGCGCTAAGAAGCGCGCTAGAATAACCGTCCCCCCAATCAAAGGAGAGTCCGATGCGAGATCATCGACCGACGGCCACTGATGACTTGATTCAGGCATCCAAACTCAAACAGATCCAAGAACATGCTAAAGCTATTTTGCAGATCAATCGCCAATTACAAGAAATCCTACCCAAAGGGTTAAAAGCACAAGTGCGCGCTGCAAATGTACGAGGGGGAAATTTGGTACTCGAAGCCGCGAGTGCAGCACTTAAAATGAAAGTGGATTATGAGCGATTACACATTCTGACTCAGTTACGGCAAAACGGATTTGGCCATTTGATCAGCATCGAGGTACGAGTCAACCCAGAGCTGTATCGGCAGACCAAACAGCCTTCTGGAGAGGCCTCGACGGCAAATCCTCGCCCACCTTTATCTGAAAATGCCGCTCATGTACTGCTCGCGGTTGCCGATCAAGCCTCAGATAAAGTGAAAAAACGCTTACAAAGCTTGGCACGTTTAGCGAAAGCCAATCAAAAAGACGAGTGAGAAGGTTGAACTTATCTAGCCCCCCACTTCAATACAATTGAATTTAAAAGAAAAAATAAAGCCAGACATCAGTCTGGCTTTATTATGCTTGTTCTTTATGAATGGCTTACGCCAGCACCATGTTCGGCTCAGCAAAAGCAACTGGTGAACCCACTTCTTCTTCGAAGGTCGCCCATTCCCATGCTTCTTGATCAGCCAACACTGCACGCAGCAGTTGGTTATTCAAACCGTGACCTGATTTATAAGCACGGAACTCACCAACAATCGCATGACCAGCCATGTACAAGTCACCAATCGCATCCAATACTTTGTGAGTCACAAATTCGTTATCGAAACGCAAGCCTTCTTCGTTCAGGATACGATAATCGTCCAAAACGATCGCACAATCAAAACTACCACCTAAGCAGAGGTTTTGAGACTGCAGATATTCAATATCACGCATGAAACCAAAAGTACGCGCACGAGAAATTTCTTTCACAAAACCTTGTGAGGAGAAATCAAACACAAGACGCTGATCATCGCCTTCAATCGCTGGGTGATTGAATTCGATTTCGAAATCCATACGGAAGCCGTTAAATGGCACAAATTCAGCCCATTTATCACCGTCTTCAATGCGTACAGGCTTCTTAATGCGGATGAAGCGTTTTGGTGCATTCAGCGTTTCAATACCTGCTTGTTGCAGTAGATAAACAAAGGGACTAGCACTACCATCCATGATCGGGATTTCAGGCGCATCCACTTCGATAATCGCGTTATCGATACCCATGCCAGCTAAAGCTGCATTCAGGTGCTCAACCGTTGAAATGCGCACGCCTTGATCATTCACCAAAGCGGTGCAAAGCATTGTGTCACGCACAGATGCCGGATCGGCAGGAAAATCAACCGGTGGGTTGACGTCAGTACGGCGATACACGATCCCCGTATTGGCTGCGGCTGGGCGAAGAGTCAGCGTAACTTTACGACCAGAGTGTAAACCCACCCCAGTTGTTTTCACTATTTCTTTAAGAGTACGTTGTCTGATCATCTAGTTGCCTCGATTTTTTTAGCCACAATGCACGGTCGGCACAACACCGACCGACATCCTACCAGAATTTTGAACACTGTCAAATTGTGCTGATATTTTAGTCAGCTTGACGTCTCAGGAAAGCTGGAATATCTAAATATCCGCTCTCTTTTTCTGGCTTTGGCGCGACACTCTGACTTGCCGAAGAGTGCGAAGGCGCTGCTGCTGGTTGAGTTTTGACTTCAACTCTTTCATGCAAAGGCTGTGCCGATTTCTCTTCAACACGAGCCACTGCAGGAGCTGAAACAGCAGCAACTTTAGCTTTACCACCTGCCACTAACGTAATATCAGGTTTTTTCTCGGTACCAATACCTGTTGCCACAACCGTTACACGGATTTCATCAGCCATATCTGGATCTAACGAAGTACCGATCACTACTGTTGCATTGTCAGAAGCGAAAGCTTTAACAGTATTGCCTACAGTTTCAAATTCATCCAGTCGCATATCCATACCAGCGGTGATGTTCACAAGAACACCACGAGCACCAGCAAGATCAATGTCTTCCAGTAGTGGGCTAGAAATCGCCATTTCAGCGGCCTCTTCCGCACGGTCCTCACCTCTTGCAACACCGCTACCCATCATGGCATGACCCATTTCCGACATCACGGTGCGTACATCCGCAAAGTCGACGTTAATCATGCCAGGGCGAGTAATCAGCTCTGCGATGCCTTGCACTGCATTTTTAAGTACGTTGTTCGCGCTCGCAAAGGCTTCCAGTAACGTGATACCACGACCTAACACTTTGAGCAGCTTTTCATTTGGTATCGTGATCAGTGAATCAACGTGCTTAGATAGCTCTTCAATCCCCTGCTCAGCAAAAGCCAAACGCTTTTTGCCTTCAAAGCTAAAAGGTTTAGTTACCACAGC
This sequence comes from Vibrio sp. RC586, assembly GCF_000176715.1. Classification (NCBI taxonomy): domain Bacteria; kingdom Pseudomonadati; phylum Pseudomonadota; class Gammaproteobacteria; order Vibrionales; family Vibrionaceae; genus Vibrio; species Vibrio sp. RC586. The sequence goes on from NZ_ADBD01000013.1 coordinate 878,777, forward strand.
AACCGTTAGAATGCCCAACTCTTTTGCCACTTCGGCAATCACTGGGGCAGCTCCGGTTCCTGTACCGCCACCCATACCTGCTGCGATAAACACCATATCGGCACCAGTAAGGAATTCTTTAATGCGTTCTTTGTCTTCTAGCGCTGCATCACGGCCAACTTGTGGGTTAGCACCTGCGCCTAGACCTTTGGTGATATTGCCACCAATTTGGATAACAGTACCAACGCTTGTTTTGCGCAGTGCCTGAGCATCAGTATTGATACTCATGAATTCCACACCTTCGATGGATTCACGCACCATGTGTTCAACAGCGTTACCGCCGCCACCACCTACTCCAACGACTTTGATTACCGCATCGTCAGACATTTCCATCATCGGTTCAAACATGTGTTATCTCCGTTTTTCCTGTCTCTCAGGTTAAAACTCTTTTTGTATCCAGTTGCGCAAGCGGCCGACCCACCCCGTCATTGAAGGACGTTTTGGTTCTTGATATTCAGTATCATCGCTGATTTGACTATCTCTTGCGTAATGAAGTAATCCCACTGCCGTAGAATGATACGGCTCTTTTACGTAGTCGGTAAGCCCACTCACTTCAAGCGGCTTACCCACCCTAACTTGATTGCGGAATACGCGCTCTGCGCATTCTACTAAACTTTCAATTTGTGCTGCGCCGCCGGTTAACACCACTCCGGCTGCCAGATGATGCTTGATACCATCTTTACGCAGGGATTCTTGTACCGAATCCACAGTCTGATTGACCAAGCCCATCAGCTCAGTGTAGCGAGGCTCGATGACTTCCGACAAGGTTTGGCGTTGCAAACTTCTCGATGGACGTCCACCAACACTGGGAACATTCACCGTGTCATCTTTGCTGACTAATTCACTCAGCGCACAGCCATATTTTACTTTGATTTCTTCCGCATCACTGACTGGCGTACCAAAAGCAAAGGCAATATCACTCGTGACGGCATTTCCAGCGTACGAAAAAACCTCAGTGTGACGCAATGCGCCACCTGTCCAGATCGCGATATCCATGGTGCCCGCACCAATATCAACCACGCAGACACCGAGCTCGCGCTCATCTTCCGTAATCACCGCGTTGCTAGCCGCTAGGCCTGAATAGACTAATTGTTCAACTTTTAGCCCACAGCGTTCAACTGCTTTAATGATGTTTCTTGCCATATCATTATGGCAAGTGATCAGGTGCACACTCACTTCCATGCGAACCCCAGATAAACCGAGTGGGTTCTTGATGCCTTCCTGATAATCTATGGTGAATTCCTGCGGAATAACATGCAGAATGCGTTGTTCTTCACCAATTTTGATTGATTTTGCTGTATGGATCGCGCGATCCATATCTTCTTGAGAGACTTCTTCATCTGAAATTGTCCCCATTCCTTTCTCAATGCGACTGGCAATGTGTCGACCTGAAATCGAAAGGAATACCTGGCTGATTTTACATTCCGCCATCATTTCGGCTTGATCAATCGCACGTTGAACCGATTTCACTACCGATTCAAGATCGTTAACGCCGCCTTTATCCATCCCGCGGGATGGGCTACTACCCGCACCAATAATATTAATTTGACCATCAGGGAGTATTTCACCCACGAGAGCGGAGACGGTGGCAGTGCCTATGTCCAGACCAACAACAATGTTGTCATCGACAGTCTTAGTCATCGTTTTTCTCTTGTGTTAACTCTTGTTCAGGGAACCAACCTACCGCAGCTCCAGTATCATACCTGAGGTCGATATAGCTGACTTGTTCAGCTTTATTACCTAATTGTTTATAAAGTAAAAAGAATCGCGATATTCGCTCTTCTAATGACTCTTTTCCCAATTCCAGACGAATACCATTGTCGAGAATTATTTGCCAAGCTCGTCGCTCATTTAATACTAATGAGGAGATATTTAAACCTAACTGAGCAAATTTCGGGTTGAAATCTCGCCACGCTTTTAATACCTGCGGCGCAGTGCCATCAGGTCCATATAATTTAACGTATTCGCCTTTTACTTGCGCAATATCACCATAAAATACCGTGCCATTTTTATCTAATAACGCATTGGCATTCCATAGCGCTTCGACCTGATATTCAGTTAAATAAACTTTAATCGTATCAGGCCACTGCTTCCTAATCGATGCATGAGATACCCATGGGATCGACTGTACACTCTCTTGTAGAACATTAATATCTTGCGACATAAATGTTCCGATATGATCCAAGCGAGCTAATACTCGTTGCACATCGAGGGAGGAAACATATTGTAAGTCACCCTGTAAAACGAGTTTCGAGAGAGGAAGACGTTGTTCGTCCCACATCCAACTGATCGTCGAATACAGCAAACCACCTATCAGCAATAGCACCACCAGAAAAAAACTCGCACCACAGGCATGTTGTTTCACTTGTGGTGAGCGGGTGATTCTACGGCCTTCTAAAAGTACCTTGTTGATCAAAGCCCGGTGTTCCTGTTAACGACTGGCAATTTGATTCCCTATTTCGTTGCGTCATAGAGGTAAAAGCAATGACTTTAACCTCCGGATTATACTGAGGTGATCCAAAGTATCAAATACCCAACATCAGAAATCTGGGCTTGATACCAAGGAATTCACCAATGAGACAACCTTTCGGTTGCTTATATCTGTTGCATGTTCGCAATATTGAGTTCAAGAGCCGCTAAATGCCTTGCTACTTTCCCGACATCACCCGCGCCTTGCGTCAATACTAAGTCACCCTCTTGCAAGATATTGGCAAGCACCGCAGGCAATGTCTGGCTATCCGGCACAAAGATCGGGTCAATTTTACCTCGGCTACGAATCGTACGACACAAGGATCGACCATCAGCACCAGCAATTGGCTTCTCTCCCGCTGAATACACATCTAGCATGATCAGCACATCGACTTGCTCAAGTACGTTGGCAAAATCGTCATACAGATCGCGAGTTCGTGTGTAACGATGCGGCTGGAAAATCATCACTAAACGTTTTTCAGCCCAGCCATTACGCGCGGCTTTGATGGTGACATCCACTTCGGTTGGATGGTGACCGTAATCATCCACCAACATAGCAACACCGTTACCAGTTTCAAACTCACCTAGATGATCAAAACGACGGCCTGTGCCTTGGGTATTGGCCATGGCACGTAAAATCGCTTCATCGCTAATGTCATCTTCGGTCGCGACTGCAATAGCCGCCGAAGCATTGAGTGCATTATGGCGCCCAGGAATATTCAATGTGATCTCTAAATTCGCTTTGCCTTTACGTACCACGGTAAATTGGCCCTGCTGACCATTCTGGCGGTAATTTTCAATACGCACATCGGCATCTTCTGAGAATCCATAAGTGATCACTTGGCGGCTAACACGCGGAATAAGCTCACGAATCACTGGATCATCAATACACAAAATCGCTTGGCCGTAAAAAGGCAGGTTATGCAGAAAGTCGATAAAGGTCTGTTTGAGGTTTTCGAAATCGCCACCGTAAGTATCCATATGATCGGCTTCGATATTGGTGACAATGGTCACCATAGGTTGCAGATGCAGGAATGAAGCATCACTCTCATCTGCTTCAGCGATCAAAATACGGCTAGAACCTAAGCGCGCATTGGTCCCAGCACTTTTAACTAGTCCACCATTCACAAATGTAGGATCGAGCCCTGCTTCAGAGTAAATCTGTGTCACCAGTGCTGTTGTAGTGGTTTTACCGTGCGTTCCGGCGACCGCGATACCGTGGCGGAAACGCATTAGCTCGGCTAGCATTTCGGCGCGGCGCACAATAGGGATACGCTTTTCACGCGCGGCTTGGATTTCTGGATTCAGTTCGTTAATGGCGGTGGATACGACCACTACACTTGCACGCTCAATATTTTGCGCTTCATGGCCAATAAAGATCGTTGCTCCTTTTTGAGCCAGACGTTCTGTCACCGCATTGGCCGCCAGATCCGAGCCTGAAATTTGATAGCCTTCATTGAGCAGCACTTCAGCAATCCCACTCATACCTGCACCACCGATACCGATAAAGTGGATCGCTTTAACACGGCGCATCTCTGGCACCATAGCGCGAATTTGTGCGAGGTCTTGGGTATGTTTAATCGTCATAATTCTGTTCTCGTTATTCCGTCATGGCGATGATCGCTTGCGCCACCACCTTGTCAGCATCAAGCTTCGCAGCTTGGCGTGCTTTCTGTGCCATCGTCAAAAGTTGTAGGCGATCCAATTCACGTACCATTTGAGTAAGTTTTTCCACACTCAACTCTGGCTGTTCAATCATTTTTGCAGCACCACATGCCACTAAATGGTCAGCATTCAGGGCTTGTTGGCGATCTTTGTGCATGAAGGGAATAAAAATCGCACCAACGCCCGCAGCAGAAATTTCAGAAACCGTCAGCGCTCCTGAACGGCAAATCAGCAAATCCGCCCAAGCGTAAGCTTCGGCTACATCATCGATAAATTCGGTAACTTGTGCGTCTACAACATCAGCTGCCGCATAAGCCTCTGCGACGTCTTGTTGGTTGTGTTTTCCTGCTTGATGGCGGATTTCATAACCCTCACCTAGCGCTGCCATTACCGCTGGCATAGTTTGATTCAAAATGCGAGCGCCTTGGCTGCCGCCCATTACCAAAATTCGGATCGCACCACTACGCAGCGCAAAACGTTGCTCTGGTGCAGTAAGTTGCACCACATCTTGGCGCACAGGGTTTCCAACTACCGGTGCATTCGCAAATGCGCCCGGAAAAGCTTGAAACACACGGCGAGCAATTTTAGCCAGCCATTGGTTAGTCAGACCAGCGACAGCGTTTTGTTCATGCAACACCACTGGAATACCCAGCAACCAAGCAGCAATCCCACCAGGGCCGCTTACATATCCCCCCATGCCTAGCACGGCATCTGGCTTATAAGCCAGTAAATGACGTCGCGCTTGTAAAATCGCGTTCACGATTTGAAAAGGCGCTTTAAGCAAACGTACAAGCCCTTGACCACGCAGCCCTTTGACCTGAATAAAGTCAATGTCTATACCGTGTTTAGGGACTAATTCGGCTTCCATACGATCGGCGGTGCCTAACCAGCGGATCTGCCAACCTTGTTGCTGTAGTTGTTTCGCAACCGCTAAGCCAGGAAACACGTGACCGCCGGTTCCACCCGCCATCACCATTAACTTTTTACTCTTATTCATCGGCTGTAATTTCTTCTGGAGTGTGACGGGCCGCAATACGGCATTCATGATCAATTCGCAGCAGAATCGATACCGCCACTGACATAATAATTAAACTGGAACCACCGTAACTGATCAGTGGCAAGGTTAAACCTTTGGTGGGCACCATACCTGCGGCAGCCCCAACGTTAACCAGAGTTTGGAAGGCAAACCAGATACCGATACCAAAAGCAAGATACCCCCCAAACTGCAGATCATGTTGAAATGCTTTTTTGCCGATAAAGATCGCTTTCAATACAAGGCTAAAAATCAGCACCAATACCAACACAACACCAACAAAGCCTAGCTCTTCCGCCAATACTGCGAAGACAAAGTCAGTGTGCGCTTCGGGTAAATATTCGAGTTTTTGAATCGAATTGCCTAACCCTTGCCCAAACCATTCACCGCGACCAAATGCCATCAAGGATTGAGTGAGCTGATAGCCACTACCAAATGGATCTTCCCATGGATCCAGAAATGAGGTCACACGGCGTACACGATAAGGTTCGGCGGCAATCAATGCGACCACTGCAAGCACCCCAGCGACCACTAGAGCCAAAAACTGGGATAGCTTAGCCCCCGCAATGAATAGCATGCCAAACAGTGTCACCAACATCACGACCACTGTCCCTAAATCTGGCTGACCAAGCAGCAACACCGCGAGCGTACCAAACACCATGATAGGTTTTAAAAAGCCACCAAAGAACGTCTGGCGAACTTCATCATGTTTACGCACCAGATAACCGGACATAAAAATGAACAGTGACAACTTGGCCACTTCTGCGGGTTGGAGGTTAAAAAGACCCAGTGGTATCCAACGTGATGCACCATTCACTGACTTCCCCGCTAGCAACACAATAATCAGTAATATGAAAGAGATACCAAGCAGTAATGAACTGTATTTCATCCAACGCTCTAAGGGCACTTGCAGAACCAAACTCGAGGTCCCTATCGCTAGCAGCAGAAAGATGGCTTGGCGGAACATAAAGTGGAAAGGTTGATCGGTCAGGCGTGAACTGATTGGAAACGAAGCTGATGTCACCATCACGAGGCCAATCAGCATCAAGCCGAATGCAATCCAGACCAATTGACGGTCAAACAGCGCCTCTGGTGAGGAAGTTCTCAACCAGTGGCTCAGTTTTGTGAAAGATCGGGATAAAAACAAGTGACTTACCTAACGCTTATGCGTATTGCCGAGCGAGTTGGGCAAAAATATCCCCACGCGCCATGAAGTTTTTAAACTGATCAAAACTCGCACAAGCAGGAGAAAGCAGCACCATATCGCCGCTTTTCAACTGTGGACGAATCGAGCGAATAATGCTCTCCATCGAATCATAGAAACGAGCAGAAGAATGTAGCGGCATAAACTTGTCCCCATCCACACCAAAACAGCACAACTGCACGGGCAATGTCGCTAAGACGGGAGCAAGTGGTGTGAAATCAGCACCTTTACCAACCCCACCGACCAGTAAATAGAGTTGCCCTTCGATTTTAAGACCTGACAGAGCCGCCAGCGTACTTGCTACGTTGGTCGCTTTAGAATCATTGACCCATTTAATACCGTGATTATCGACAACCACTTGGCAGCGGTGTGTCAAACCCGTGTAAGACTTGAGTGCATCCAAAGCTAAACGGAAGTTCACTCCGGCTGAATCCAGCAAAGCTAAGACTGTGAGTACGTTGGCCACGTTATGACGGCCGACCAAACTTAGCTCGTCACAAGCCATTACAGCTTCATCATGGGCAAAGAGATATTCGCGACCTTGATGTTGAGCAACGCTAAATTGTGCAGCGTGTTCGACACCAAACGTCACCACTTGCAGATGCGCCGCGCGGTCAGGGAAAGTTTGAGTATCATCGGCATTCACGACTGCGGTTTCGGCATGACCGAAAATGCGCAGTTTGGCCTGGCGGTAATCCTCCATCCCCTGATAACGATCCATATGATCTTCAGAAAGATTGAGAAACGCGGCCGCTTTCAGTTTTAGGCTAGAGGTAGTTTCTAATTGGAAGCTTGATAGCTCAAGTACATACAGTTCAACGTCTGGAGAAATCAAATCCAGCGCAGGCACGCCAATGTTGCCGCCTACCGCGGCCTTCACTCCTGCTGCATTGGCCAGTACGCCACTCAAATCGGTTACGGTACTTTTGCCATTCGAACCAGTGATTGCAATGACAGGCTTATCCACATGCCATGCAAACAGCTCAATATCACCGACCACGGGAATCCCTACCGCAAGCACTTGTTGAATCTCAGCAGTCGCCAACGCAATGCCCGGGTTAGTCACCACCAAATCGGCACTGAGTAACCACTCAAGATTCCAACCACCACGATACAGTGCAACGTCAGACGAAAGCTGCTCTTGCCCCGGAGGAGTTGCACGGGTATCAATGACCTGCACGGTCACTAACGGGTGATATTTTCGCAGATAATTAACGACAGAGAGCCCGGTAATCCCGAGCCCTACAACGACCACATGCTGTATGCCTTGCCAACGGTCCATTGAAATTTACATCCTTAATCCACTTAGCGTACTTTGAGTGTCGCCAAGCCAATCAAAACTAAAACAATAGAGATGATCCAAAAACGCACGATCACGCGTGGTTCTGGCCAGCCTTTTAATTCGTAGTGATGGTGAATCGGCGCCATGCGGAAGATACGTTGTCCACGCAACTTGTAAGAACCGACTTGCAGGATCACTGATAGGGTTTCCATCACAAATACCCCCCCCATGATCACCAACACAAATTCTTGACGAACCAGTACCGCAATAGTGCCTAATGCGCCACCTAACGCTAACGCGCCCACATCGCCCATAAACACTTGAGCAGGGTAAGTGTTAAACCACAAGAAGCCTAACCCCGCCCCAACAATCGCCGTACACACCACCACCAGCTCTGAGCTATGTGGAATGTAAGGAATGTGTAGATAGTTAGCAAAGTTAACATTGCCGGTTGCCCATGCAATCGCCGCAAAACCAGCAGAAACCAACACAGTCGGCATAATCGCCAGACCATCCAGACCATCGGTCAAGTTCACCGCGTTACTGGTTCCAACAATCACGAAATAGGTCAACACAATATACATCAAGCCCAGTTGTGGCATCACGTCTTTAAAGAAAGGCACTACCAGCTGCGTTGCCGCCGTATCTTGACCATGTGCATACAGAGCAAAAGCAACCACCAATGCAATCGCCGATTGCCAGAAGTATTTCCAGCGCGCAATCAAACCATCGGTATTTTTGCGCACCACTTTACGGTAATCATCGACAAAACCGACCGCACCGTAACCAAGCAGTACCGCAAGAACAGCCCAAACATAGGGGTTAGTCAGATCAGCCCACAATAGCACCGTGATGGTGATGGCAGCGAGGATCATCACCCCGCCCATGGTTGGGGTGCCGCGTTTACTAAAGTGCGATTCAGGCCCTTCATTGCGTACCACTTGGCCGATCTGCAGCATTTGCAGACGCTTAATCATGCGCGGCCCCATCCACAACGAAATCCCAAGCGCAGTCAGAATACTGACGATAGCGCGAAATGAGAGGTATTCGAATAGACGGAAAAACGAAAAATACGGCTGGAGCAGTTCAGCAAGCCAAATAATCATGCAAATTTCTCCTTGAGAGCAGCCGCAATCTTACTCATCCCTGCACTGTTGGCACCTTTCACCAACAATACTTGAGCGCGACCCTGTTGTTGTTCTATGTGCTGCTCAATAAATGTCATCATGTCCTGATGGGTAGCAAAGTGATGACCCTGGCATAGGTCGCTGATCACTTTTGCATCCTTGCCATACGTCAGGACAAACTCAAAACTGAATGGTGCAGCATGTTCACCGACTTGTTGGTGAAGTGCAAGGCTTTCGTCACCTAACTCCGCCATATTGCCCAAAATTAACCAACGTACGGCTGAAAAGCCGCCCAGCAGGTCAACTGCGGCTTTCATGGCAGGCACACTGGCGTTGTAACTATCATCAATCAGAGTGATATCTTGACGCAAATGAGTAAGGTCAACTCGACCCTTTACCTTGGCTAAATGTGCCAGACCGTGACGGATTTCCGCCAAGCTCGCGCCCATTTCCAGTGATAAAGCCGCCGCGGCTAATGCATTGGCTACGTTGTGTTGACCAATAATACCCAACTCAACGTCCACTTCACCGATTGGCGTTACCAAAGTAAAGCTAGCCACCCCGAGCGCATTTAACCGCACATCGCGTGGATAAAAGTCAGCATTGTGATCGGTAGTGGAAAATGTTTTCACGGTTTTGTCAGCCAGATCGGTTTTCCAGAGATCTCCACCATGGCTTTCAAGGTTCACAATCGCCACAGCACCTGCTCGTAAGCCTTGGTAAATCTCACCTTTGGCACGTTTTACGCCATCGATAGAGCCAAAACCTTCTAAGTGTGCGGCGGCCACATTATTGACTAACGCCACATCCGGTTTAACCAAAGCTGTGGTGTAAGCAATTTCACCAATATGATTGGCACCAAGCTCAATCACCGCATAATCATCTTCGGCTGTTGAACGCAGCAACGTCAGTGGAACGCCGATGTCATTATTGAAGTTCCCTTGGGTATAAAGCACTTGGCCTTTCTGGCTTAAAATGCTCGCTACCATCTCTTTAACAGTCGTTTTACCGCAACTGCCAGTGATCGCCACGGTAGGTGTTTGGCACTGCGCATGTACCCAAGCACCCAGTTGACCTAAGGCTTGTTTGGTATCCGCCACTACCAGTTGTGAACAGTCAGCATCGAGCTCACGCTCAACCAACAGCGCCACTGCACCGCCAATGACGGCTTGAGAAGCAAAATCGTGCGCATCAAAACGTTCACCGACCAGAGCAACAAACAGTGCTTCAGCGGGAATCTGACGACTATCTGTTGATACCACGCTGATCGCGCGATCAGCGCCGATTAAGCGAGCATTCAATACCGAACAAAGCTGTGAAAGCATTACGCGGATCATGGGTGTAACTCCAATAACTGTTGGGCGGTTTCCCGATCCGAGTAATGGATCGTTTCGTTAGCCAGCACCTGATAATCTTCATGTCCTTTGCCCGCGAGCAGGATGATGTCTTGCGCTCCTGCATTTTGGAGCGCATAACTCGCGGCTTGAAAACGGTGATGTTCGATATGAGCGCGTTCGGGATGAGTCAGTCCTACCACCATATCCGCCACAATCGCTTGCGGCGATTCACTGCGCGGATTGTCATCGGTCAGGATCACCCGATCAGCAAACTGTTCGGCAATCGCGGCCATCATCGGGCGTTTACCGCGGTCGCGATCGCCACCACAACCCACAATCGCCCACAACTGACCAGCACAATGCACACGTAACGCGCGCAGAGCTTTTTCCAGCGCATCAGGTGTGTGTGCATAATCGACCACTATTTTGGCTTTTTGCTCACGTTGGAACAGCTCCATCCGCCCTATGACAGGGCGCAATTGTGGCGCTGTGGCGAGCAATGCGCTTTTCTCAAAACCCAAGCTAAGCAAGGTGGCGAACGCGAGCAATACGTTACAGGCGTTGAACTCACCAATCAGTGGCGCGTGCAGTTCGCCTTCTCCCCACGAACTGTCAAAGTTCAGCGTGATACCGCTTTCAGCGTATTCCACTTGGCGCGCCCAGATGGCTTGCGCCGTATCCGGTTTCGTCACTAAGGAAACCCCGATCGCCTGCGGCAATTGTTTGACCCATTGCGCGCCGACCGCATCATCGACATTAATAATCGCGTTTTGGCAAGCATGCTCACTAAATAGGGAGAATTTCGCGGCGGCGTAAGCCTCCATCGTTCCGTGATAATCCAAATGGTCACGGCTCAAGTTGGAAAACACTCCAGCCACGAAATTGAGCTTTTTCACTCTCCCTTGCACTAAACCGTGTGATGAGGTTTCGAGTGCGGTGTACTGCGCGCCGCGCTCAGCTAAATCCCACAGTGTGGCTTGAATTTGTAACGCGTTACCTGTGGTGTTCGCCGCCGGCTCAAGCGCATTTAAAAAGCCATTGCCTGTCGTACCCATCACTGCTGCCTTATGGCCCAGTAATTCTAGCCACTGAGCAATCAGTTGCGTGATGGTTGTTTTACCATTGGTACCCGTTACGCCAATCAGTTGATTGTGGTGGCCGCCATAAAGACGTCCTGCCATTTCCGACAAATGCTGACCAAGCTCGCTCAAATACATCACTGGTACTGCTTCACGGTACTCAATCTGCCCGTGAGCGTGGTGAGCATCCGCTTCTGCCAACACGGCATTAGCACCTTGTGCAATGGCTTTATCAATAAATTGGCGACCATCGACCGCATGGCCTCGAATCGCAACAAAGGTATCACCGCTCTTAATCTGGCGACTATCCAGTTCTAGATGAGTAATGACCAGAGACGCCAATTTAGGGTCAGTCAACTCAAACCAAGGAGCGATCAGTTTGGAGAGCGCTGTATGCGTGTTCATGTTCCGTCTCACACTATTATTTGTTTTGGAAGCGGTTTTCATCCGGAGCAATATTGAGGATTTGTAATGCGCCTTTCATGATTTCCGAGAAAACCGGACCGGCCACTGCGCCGCCATAGTAAGAGTCGCCTTGCGGCTCATTGACCATGACCACCAGTGAAATTCTTGGGTCGCTCACCGGAGCCACCCCTGCGGTATAGGCAAAATATTCATCACTATAACCGCCAGCAATCGCTTTACGTGACGTACCTGATTTGGCCGCAATGCGATACCCCGGAACCGCCGCACGGGTTGCCGTACCGCCGGGTTGCGTGACCGTTTCCAACATTTCGAGCACTTGATTGACGTATTTAGCATCCACCACCTGGCGAGGTTCACCGAGCCGATTCCCTTCCACAACGTGAATCGGTTGATATTTGCCATGATTGCCTAGCGTGGCATAGGCATGAGCCAGTTGGATAGGAGTGATCGCAAGACCGTAGCCGAACGACAAGGTCGCAATTTCAAACTGTGACCAACGACGGCGGCTAGGGAAAATGCCTAGCGTTTCACCAATCAGATTCAAGCCTGACATTTCACCAAGCCCAACCGAGTTGTACATACCGAGCAACGCTTCCAACGGCATGTCCAACGCTAATTTAGCAACGCCCACGTTGCTCGATTTTTTCAAAATCAGCGTGAGATCGGCTTTGCCAACTTTGGAGGTATCCCGCACTCGACTACCTCCAATTTGCATGGTGCCATCACCGGTATCTATGATGGTGTTTTTATCCGCGACACCGTTTGCCAACGCGGCTAACACCACAAAAGGCTTAACCGTTGAGCCAGGCTCAAACGCATCGGTGATCACCCGATTACGCATTTTAAAACTTTGCCAGTCACTTCGATTATTCGGGTTGTAAGACGGCGCATTAACCATCGCTAGCACAGCCCCCGTTTTCACATCCAACATCACCGCAGATGCAGACGTGGCACGGTAATCCGCCATTGCCTGTTTAACAGCACGAAAAGCGATCGCTTGTAAGCGCTGGTCAATAGTGAGCTGAATGGGTTTACCTTCTTCTCGCTCTTCTAGGGCAATGTTTTCAACGACTCGACCGAACTTATCTTTACGCGTCACGCTTCTGCCTGACTCGCCAGTTAACGTAGAATCAAAACTTCGCTCTACCCCTTCGAGGCCATGACCGTCAATCCCAGTCACCCCGACTAAATGAGCACTCACCTCTCCCGCAGGATAATAACGGCGAGACTCTTCTTTTAACCCAATGCCAGAGAGCTTAAGTTCTCGGATGTATTTCGCCATCGCAGGGCTAACTTGACGCTGCAAATAAATAAAACGACGAGAACGATTATCCTCGATTTTTTTCATCATTTCTTGGCGATCTAATCCGAGCACATCCGCAAGTGCATGCCAACGATCTTTCTCGACCAATCCACCTTCTTTGTAAATGGTGACAGGATCGGCCCAGACCGCTTCAACCGGAACACTCACCGCCAAAGCCTCTCCATTGCGATCAGAAATAATACCGCGAGCAGATTGCAAAGTTTTGGCACGAATTGAGCGTAAATCACCTTCTTTAATCAGATTATCCGGCTCAATGATCTGAATATACGCCACCCGAGCCACCAAGCCACAGAAAGCGGTTAACACAAAAAACAGCAGTAGATAAAAACGCCAACGAATAAAGATTGGCGCGGGTTCAGCCGTGGTCACACGGGGAGAAACTTTGGAGGATTTAGCTGGGGCGGTTTTCTTCTTCATTTAAGATTGATCACGACTTCTTTATCTGAATCCGGACGCTTCATCTCCAGATCTTTTCTGGCTAGTTGTTGTACTCGACTGTGTTCAGCCAAAGCAGTTTCTTCCAAAATCAGGTTGCGCCACTCGTTATCGAGCCGCTCACGCTCCATAAAGGCTTGGTCTTTTTCGCTGATCGCCTGTCTGGTATGGTGAGTCATAAACACCACGCCCATCGCACAACTGAAAATCAGCACCAAAAACAACAAAGGCACCCGACCTACGGTGAGTAGATCGAGGGCAATTAATTTCGCAAGATTCGGCGGAGACTGGCGAGGCATCATAACCCTCTACAGTTTTTCAGCCACACGCAGCACTGAGCTACGTGAACGTGGGTTGAGTTCCACTTCTTGATCCGATGGCTTGAGTGCCTTACCCACGGTTTTCATCTTGGCACTACCCAGCGCACGAATTTGATCTTGGGTCAAAGGGATGCCGTGCGGCACTTGTGGGCCTTGGCTCTCTTTACGCATAAAGCGCTTCACCATGCGATCTTCCAATGAATGGAAGCTGATCACAGACAGGCGGCCTTGTGGAGCCAGAATGTCCGAAGCGCCGCGCAATGCGGTATCAATCTCTTCTAATTCACTGTTGATGTAGATCCGAAAAGCCTGAAAAGCACGGGTTGCAGGGTGCTTTTTCTCTTTAAAACTCTTCGGTGCTGCGTCGGAGATGAGTTTTGCTAACTGGCTGGTACGCGTCAAGGGCTCGTTGAGCTCGTTTTCCCGATATTCGACAATGGCTTTGGCAATTCTGCGCGCATGTTTGTCTTCACCAAACTCGCGAATCACCCAAGTGATGTCATCCAAATCCGCTTGGGCAAGCCACTCAGAAACCGGCATGCCGCTGGTTGGATCCATACGCATATCGAGTGGGCCATCTTTCATAAAACTAAAGCCGCGCTCCGCATCATCCAACTGTGGTGAAGAAACGCCGAGATCGAACAACACACCATCGACTTTACCCACTAAATCATAACGCTGTGCGTATTCCGCAATCCCAGAGAAAGGACCATGGACGATGGTAAAACGCGGATCATCAATCTTCTGCGCTTCAGCAATGGCTTGCGGATCACGATCAATGCTGTACAGACGACCTTGTGGACCTAACTGCGCAAGAATGGTACGACTGTGACCACCGCGACCAAACGTACCGTCGATGTAGATACCATCCGGCTTAATCGCCAATCCTTCAATCGATTCGTTCAGTAATACAGAGATGTGTTGGAAAGATGCAGTCATGATTTTCTCGTTGTGCTGGGCATGCCCGTCATATGGGTTAGTGTACCGATTTCAGACACTACCGCTAGCCATAAGCGTATACAGGACGTGACTTTGCGCTAAGTTTAATGGTTTTGCTGTTACCTGAGTCAGCAAAAAGCAAAAAACCCACCATAACACGAGGCTATGATGGGTCTGCAATAGGTGGAGTCGACATATAAGCCGGGTTCTGTTCCGCTTGCGCGGTAGTAGCCATTCCTCTAGGCCAGCAATCACTCACTGGCTCAAGCAACCTACCCGCCTCCTAACGCGAGCAACGCTATGTGGAGGCCTATTTGGTCTTGCTCCGGGTGGAGTTTACCCTGCTACGAACTGTTGCCAGTCGCACGGTGCGCTCTTACCGCACCCTTTCACCCTTACCTGATCCCATCCCGAAGGAGAGGCCATCGGCGGTTTGCTCTCTGTTGCACTTGTCGTAGGCTTGCGCCCCCCAGGCGTTACCTGGCACCCTGCTCTATGGAGCCCGGACTTTCCTCCCCCTTATCAGTCTCCCTGGCGATAGGCCAAGGGACGTCAATAAGGCAGCGACTACCCAGTCAACTCCGCGGCGGATTGTAGCGAGAAGTGTGAACAGAGTCCAGAAACAATCGGCTAGCCCGCCAAATCTCGGTTTAACTGCTTACTTTGCATTCAATTTGGAATCAAAAGCGAAAAAAAACCGCTGCACGCAGCGGTTTCTTCCTTTAACCAAGCGGATCAGAAATTACTTTTTCTTTTTCGCTTTGGCGTTTGGCAGGTCAGTGATGGTGCCTTCGAATACTTCAGCCGCCAGACCAACAGACTCATGCAGCGTTGGGTGAGCGTGAATGGTTAGTGCGATGTCTTCTGCATCACAGCCCATCTCAATCGCCAGACCGATTTCACCCAGCAGTTCACCACCGTTAGTACCTACGATAGCACCACCGATCACACGATGAGTCTCTTTATCGAAGATCAACTTAGTCATACCGTCTGCACAGTCAGAAGCAATCGCACGGCCAGAGGCTGCCCATGGGAAAGTCGCAACTTCATAGTTGATACCTTCTGCTTTCGCTTCTTTTTCTGTCTTACCAACCCAAGCAACTTCTGGCTCGGTGTAAGCGATTGATGGGATCACTTTTGGATCGAAGTAGTGCTTCTTACCAGAGATCACTTCTGCCGCTACGTGGCCTTCATGCACGCCTTTGTGTGCCAGCATTGGTTGACCCACGATGTCACCGATCGCGAAGATGTGCGGAACGTTAGTGCGCATTTGCTTATCCACGCGGATAAAGCCACGCTCGTCCACTTCCAGACCCGCTTTCTCAGCATCCAGCAGTTTACCGTTTGGTACACGGCCAATCGCAACCAGAACCGCATCGTAACGCTCAGCTTGTGCTGGTGCGCTCTTACCTTCCATTGAAACGTAGATACCATCTTCTTTCGCTTCAACTGCGGTAACTTTGGTTTCCAGCATCAGGTTGAACTTATCTTTGATGCGTTTGGTATAGACTTTAACCATATCTTTATCCGCAGCAGGGATAAGTTGGTCAAACATCTCAACCACATCAATTTTAGAGCCCAGTGAGTGGTAAACCGTCGCCATTTCGAGACCGATGATACCGCCGCCCATGATCAGCAGTTTTCCAGGCACTTCTTTCAGTTCCAGCGCATCGGTTGAATCCCAAATACGTGGGTCTTCATGCGGAATGAATGGCAGTTTGATTGGACGAGAACCTGCGGCAACGATCGCGTTATCGAAAGTTACGACAGTTTTACCCTCTTCGCCTTCCACTTCAATGGTGTTCGGGCCAGTGAATTTACCGTAGCCGTTCACTACGTTCACTTTACGCATTTTTGCCATACCAGCCAGACCACCGGTCAGCTGATTGATCACTTTTTCTTTCCACAGACGAACTTTGTCGATGTCTGTTTTTGGCTCGCCAAACACGATACCGTGCTCAGTCAGCGCTTTAGCTTCTTCAATCACTTTTGCAACGTGCAGCAGTGCTTTAGAAGGAATACAACCAACGTTCAGACACACACCACCTAGCGTGTTGTAACGTTCGATGATGACGGTATCCAGACCTAAGTCTGCACAGCGGAATGCGGCGGAGTAACCAGCAGGACCGGCACCAAGCACCACGACTTGGGCTTTAATTTCTTTGCTCATTTCGACCTCTTGTAGTCAATATCCCTAACAGGCTGATGGGTGTTCTATCTAGTTGTTTTATTTACAAACGAATCAAAAACGAATGTTTCAAATCAATCATGTAAAACGATTACTTTCAGACCGCAACAGTTTACAGAGATGTTAATGGTGTGAAAAGTAAATCCATGTAGCCTGTGAGCTAGACAACAATTCAACGGAAAATCAGTTTCAACGTCAAATTGGGAGATAACCATTAAATCGGGTGGCTTTCGCCACCCGAGAATGCGCTTACAGTACCAGACGACGGATGTCGCTTAGGCACTCGTTCAGGTAAGTAATGAAGCGTGCACCTTCTGCACCGTCGATCACGCGGTGATCGTAAGACAGTGACAGTGGCAGTTGCAGACGTGGCGCGAACTCTTTGCCGTTCCACACTGGCTTCATCTCAGACTTAGACACACCCAGAATAGCAACTTCTGGTGCGTTAACAATTGGGGTAAACGCTGTACCGCCAATGCCGCCTAGGCTAGAGATAGTGAAACAGCCACCTTGCATATCAGCTGCAGTCAGCTTACCGCCACGGGCTTTCTTCGAGACTTCAGCCAGCTCTTTGGACAGCTCGTAGATGCCTTTCTTGTTCACATCTTTAAACACAGGAACCACCAGACCATTTGGTGTATCCACTGCGATACCGATGTTCACGTATTTCTTCAGGATCAAGCTTTCGCCGTCGTCAGACAGAGAAGAGTTGAACGCAGGGAAAGCTTCCAGCGCTTTCGCAGCGGCTTTCATGATGAACACCAGCGGTGTGATCTTCATACCTGTGTCGCGCTTCGCTTCCATCGCGTTTTGCTCTTGACGGAATTTTTCTAGCTCAGTAATGTCTGCATTGTCCCATTGGGTCACGTGCGGGATCATCACCCAGTTACGGTGCAGGTTAGCACCAGAGATTTTCTTGATGCGAGACAGTGGTTGCACTTCGGTTTCACCGAACTTGCTGAAGTCCACTTTTGGCCAAGGCAATAAGCCCAGAGCAGCGCCATCACCTTTGCCTGAAGCGGTTGCTTGCGCGCCAGATTCCAGACGTTTCAGCGCTTCTTTCACGTAGCTCTGTACGTCTTCTTTCAGGATACGGTTCTTACGGCCAGAGCCTTTTACTTTGGCTAGGTTAACGCCAAATTCACGAGCCAGACGACGCACTACTGGAGAAGCGTGTGAGTACTCATGGTTTTCTTGGAATTCGCCACTTGCTGCAGGTGCAGCCGCCGCAGGAGCTACTGCTTGAGCAGGTGCTGCCGCTGGTGCAGAAGCTTGAACAGGTGCCGCTACTGGCGCTGCGCCAGCAACTTCAAACACCATGATCAGCGAGCCAGTTTTCACTTTATCGCCTGCTGCTACTTTGATCTCTTTTAGAGTTCCAGCAAAGGGTGCTGGTACTTCCATAGAAGCCTTATCGCCTTCTACTGTGATCAATGATTGCTCTTCGCTGATGCTGTCGCCCACGTTAACCATGATTTCCGTTACGGTCACTTCGTCACCGCCGATATCAGGTACTTGAACTTCTTTCAGTGCTGCAACGGCTGGAGCAGCGGCTGCCGCTGGTGCCGAAGCTTGAACTGGTGCTGCAACTGGCGCAGCGCCTGCTACTTCAAACACCATGATCAGTGAGCCAGTTGATACTTTGTCGCCAGCGGCGATTTTGATCTCTTTAACCGTACCTGCGAAAGGTGCTGGTACTTCCATTGACGCTTTGTCGCCTTCAACGGTGATCAGAGATTGCTCTTCAGCAACCACATCGCCAACTTTAACCATGATTTCAGTCACTTCAACTTCATCACCGCCAATGTCTGGTACTTGCACTTCTTTCAGTGCAGCTGCCGCTGGAGCCGCAGCAACAGGTGCAGCTGCTTGAGGCACAGGAGCTGGTGCAGCCGCTGCTGCACCTTCCGCTTCAGCTACTGTTTCAAATAGCATGATCAGAGAGCCAGTAGACACTTTGTCACCTGCAACCACTTTGATCTCTTTAACGATACCCGCTTGAGAAGCAGGAACTTCCATAGAAGCTTTGTCGCCTTCAACCGTGATCAGAGATTGCTCTTCAGCCACTTTGTCGCCGACTTTGACGAGAATCTCAGTGACTTCAACCTCATCCGCACCGATGTCAGGTACATAAATTTCGATTGCCATTACTTTTCCTACCTTCAATTAAGCGTACAGCGGGTTGGTTTTTTCAGTATCGATGTCGAATTTCTTGATTGCTTCTGCAACCACTGATTTCTCAACTTCACCACGTTTAGCCAGTTCATTCAGCGCTGCGACTACCACGTAACCAGCATTCACTTCAAAGTGACGACGCAAGTTTTCACGGCTGTCTGAACGGCCGAAACCATCCGTACCCAGCACTTTGTAAGACTCAGCAGGAATGAACGCACGTACTTGATCCGCGTAGTTCTTCATGTAGTCAGTCGCTGCGATAGCAGGCTCAGTACCCATCACTTGTGCGATGTAAGGGACTTTCACTTCTGCTTCTGGGTGCAGCATGTTGAAACGATCACACGCTTGGCCATCACGCGCCAGCTCGTTGAATGAAGTCACAGAGTAAACATCAGACGCTACACCGTACTCTTCACTCAGAATTTGTGCTGCTTTACGCACTTCGTTCATGATGGTGCCTGAGCTCATCAGTTGAACTTTTGCTTTGTTACCAGCCGTTCCTTGAGACGAATAGCTTTCCAGCTTGTAGATACCTTTACGGATACCTTCTTCAGCGCCAGCAGGCATTGCTGGGTGAGCGTAGCTTTCGTTCATCAGTGTCAGGTAGTAGAACACGTTCTCTTGCTCACCGTACATACGACGGATACCGTCTTGCAGGATTACCGCAACTTCGTAAGCGAAGGTTGGGTCGTAAGAGATACAGTTTGGTACTGTGCCTGCCAGAATGTGCGAGTGACCATCTTCGTGCTGTAGACCTTCACCGTTCAGCGTTGTACGACCTGCAGTAGCACCCAGTAGGAAGCCACGCGCTTGTTGATCGCCCGCCATCCACGCCATGTCGCCAACACGTTGGAAACCGAACATAGAGTAGTAGATGTAGAACGGGATCATCGGCAGGTTGTTGGTGCTGTATGACGTTGCAGCCGCAACCCAAGATGACATTGCACCCAGCTCGTTGATACCTTCTTGCAGTACCTGACCTGAAGTCGCTTCTTTGTAGTAAGAAACGATATCACGATCTTGTGGGGTGTAGTTCTGACCGTGTGGGTTGTAGATACCGATTTGACGGAACAGACCTTCCATACCGAACGTACGTGCTTCATCTGCGATGATTGGAACGATGTTTTGACCAATGTTCTTATCTTTCAGCAGGATGTTCAGTGAACGTACGTACGCCATGGTTGAAGAAATTTCACGGCTTTGCTCTTCCAGCAGCGGCTTGAACTCTTCCAGAGCCGGCACAACGAACTCACCAGTGAAGTTAGGCAGACGTTGAGGAGTGTAACCGTGCAGTGCTTTACGACGAGCGTGCAGGTATTCGTACTCTTTTGAGCCTTCTTCCAGTTTCAGGTAAGGCAGGTCGTTGACTGCTTCATCTGAAATCAGGTCTTGCAAACCAAGGCGGTTACGCATCGCCAGAACATGGGTCATATCCATCTTCTTCACTTGGTGCGCAATGTTCTTACCTTCAGCGGCATCACCCATGCCGTAACCTTTAACGGTTTTCGCTAGGATAACGGTTGGACGGCCTTTAGTTTCTTGAGCGTTTTTGTACGCTGCGTACACTTTAGATGATTCGTGACCACCGCGTTTCAGAGCGAAAATCTCATCATCAGTCATGTCAGCAACCAGTGCTGCTGTTTCTGGGTACTTACCGAAGAAGTGCTCACGAACATACGCGCCATCTTTCGATTTGAACGTTTGGTAGTCGCCGTCGATGGTTTCGTTCATCAGTTGCAGCAGTTTACCAGTGGTGTCTTTCGCCAGCAGTTTGTCCCAACCGTTGCCCCAGATCACTTTCACTACGTTCCAGCCAGCGCCACGGAACAGACCTTCCAGTTCTTGGATGATCTTGCCGTTACCCATAACAGGGCCGTCCAGACGTTGCAGGTTACAGTTGATCAGGAAGCAGAGGTTATCCAGCTTCTCACGCGCTGCGAAAGAGATCGCGCCGCGTGATTCTGGCTCGTCCATCTCACCGTCACCAAGGAACGCGTATACGCGTTGTGCCGTGGTGTCTTTCAGGCCACGGCCGTTCAGATACTTCAGGAAGCGAGCTTGATAAATTGCAGAAATTGGACCCAGACCCATAGATACGGTCGGGAATTGCCAGAATTCAGGCATCAATTTCGGGTGTGGGTAAGAAGGAATGCCTTTGCCATCCACTTCCTGACGGAAGTTATCCAGTTGCTCTTCAGTCAAACGGCCTTCAACGAAAGCACGTGCGTAGATCCCTGGAGAGATGTGACCTTGATAGTAAACCAAGTCACCACCGTCTTGCTCATTTGGAGCACGGAAGAAGTGGTTGAAACAGGTTTCGTAGAAAGCAGCTGAAGATTGGAAAGAAGCCATGTGGCCACCCAGTTCCAGATCTTTTTTCGATGCACGCAGCACGATCATGATCGCGTTCCAGCGAATGATTGAACGGATACGACGTTCGAGCGTGGTGTCACCTGGGTAAGCAGGTTCTTGTGCCGCAGGAATGGTGTTGATGTAGTTAGTCGTCACGCCAGTTGGCATGTCTACCCCATCCAGACGCGCTTTTTCTAGCACTTGCTCAAGCAGGTACTGCGCACGTTCTACGCCTTCTTCACGGACAACGGATTCAAGGGCAGCAAGCCACTCCTGAGTTTCCAGTGCATCTACGTCATGCTTCATGTCAGACATGGCGATCTATCCTTCTGTTGGTTGGATTTAAGTTGAATCGCAATGGCCGCTATTGCGGCTCATTACCCTGCTGAATTCGACGCAGAGATCGCTCACGGCGAGTCTGTTCACGAGTCAAATCCAACAACGTTTCTTCGATATAAGCTAAGTGAGAATGGGACATTTCACGTGCCTTTTCCGGCTGACCCGAAACAATCGCATCCACAATGTTAGCCCGGTGTTTGCTTACTTTCTCTACCGCTTCAGGGCGGCGATGTAAGAGTTTAAAATTCTGGCGAATATTCTGCTCAAGCAGTGGGCTCAAGCTGCGTACGATGTGCAGTAGCACAACGTTGTGCGCCGCTTCGGTAATGGCGATCAAAAAGGCCATCACGCGCTCCGCTTCTTCATCCACATTGTTCAATGCCTGTGCTTCTGCAATACGCGTTACACAATGTTGAATGCGAGCAAAATCTTCTTCGGTACCACGCAACGCCGCAAAATAGGCGCAAATGCCTTCCAGTGCATGACGCGCTTCCAGCAGATCCAGTTGAGTTTCGGAGTGGCTAGACAATAAATTTAGCAGAGGATCAGAAAAGCTCTGCCAAATACGGTCGCTAACGAATGTACCGCCACCTTGACGACGGGTGAGCAAGCGTTTGGCTTCCAGGCGTTGTATGGCTTCTCTGATCGAGGGGCGAGACACTTCAAACTGTTTGGCTAGCTCGCGTTCCGGAGGAAGTTGCTGACCGGGTGAGAGTGTTCCTTCCACTATCAGTCTCTCCAGTTCTTGTTCAATCACATCGGAGAGCTTTGGCTGACGAATCCTTTGATAAGCCATAATTTATTGTTCTTCTACTCTTATTCTTCTTGCTGGCAATTGGTAATACCAATTTTATGTTGGTGCAGAAATTAACATAATTAAAACGCCAGTGTCCAGCCGAAAATTGACCTAAATCATAGAACCGCTCACGCTCTAACAATCCAGCAACAATAGTTGATTAAAACAGCAAAATTATTGGTAAGACCAATTACAACTTATATACAGGTGGGGCTTTAATGGGCTAGAAGTGTCAATTGATGACAATTTTTGAATAAAGATGAAGGCAACAAGTAAAAAATGACAAGAGCGGAGCATTGCACTCACGAATCAATTTCCCCCTTTGCCGAAAGGGGGAAGCTCTACTTCGCTTCTAGATAATCAATCATGAGTTGCAATGATTGATTACCGCGAAACTCGTTGATGTCCAGCTTGTACGCTAAGCGTATCGTTTTTACCGACGCATCCGGCCAGCGGCGCAGATCAACGTTAAACGCAATGCCATCGATCATCACATTGGTCGGGAAGCCTTTATACAGCGGCTCTAACATCAGTTTGAGGTGCTTTTCGCCAACCAGTTTTTGGTGTAGCACTTTAAATTCACCATCAAACAGCGGTTCAGGAAACGCTTGTCCCCACGGGCCACCGGCACGCAGTAATTCGGCAGTATGCAGCGAAAACTCTTCTGGTTTCAGCTCACCATCACTGAGAATAATGCCTTTAAGTGCCGCTTCATCCAGCTCTTCACGCACCACTTGGTCAAACAGTCGGCAAAAACGCTCAAAATTTTGCTCTTCAATAGTGAGACCCGCCGCCATCGCGTGGCCACCAAACTTGAGAATGATGCCCGGATTTTGCGTATCAATTTTATCCAACGCATCACGCATATGCAGGCCAGGAACCGAACGACACGAGCCTTTAAGCTTGCCATCGCCACCTTCAGCAAACGCAATCACGGGGCGGTGGTATTTTTCTTTAATACGCGAAGCGAGAATGCCGATCACCCCTTGGTGCCAATCGCGCTGAAATAGCACCAAGCCGTAAGGCAGCTCGCGATCATCGCTCAGTTGCAAACGCTCACAAAACGCGACTGCCTCTTGCTTCATCCCCTCTTCAATCTCTTTACGGGTTTGATTAAGACCGTCCAGTTCACTGGCCATACGCCGCGCCGCGTGAATGTTATTACACAGCAAAAGCTCAACGCCGAATGACATATCATCCAGACGCCCTGCTGCATTAATTCGTGGCCCGAGCGCAAAACCAAAATCGGCAGCCACCAAACGGCGCGCATCGCGCTTAGCCACTTCAATCAGTGCTTGAATCCCGGGACGCGCTAAGCCCGCACGAATACGCTGCAAACCTTGATGCACCAGAATCCGGTTGTTGTCATCCAACGGCACCACATCCGCCACCGTGCCAAGCGCCACTAAATCGATCAACTCCATCAGTTTCGGTTCAGCAATGCCTTGTGCAGCAAACCAACCTTGCTGACGCATGTGCACGCAAAGTGCCATCATCAAATAAAACGCCACCCCTACCCCAGCCAGCGCCTTAGAAGGAAAAGCACACTGCTGCAAATTCGGGTTCACCATGGCATCGACCTCAGGCAATTGCTGTCCCGGTAGATGGTGATCGGTCACCAACACTTGCAAGCCTTTCTGCTTGGCGTAACGCACACCTTCCAGCGAAGAAACGCCGTTATCCACTGTCATGATCATCTCTGCGCCGCGCTCAATCGCTTGATCAACCACTTCGGGGCTCAGGCCATAACCATCTTCAAAACGGTTCGGCACTAAGTAATCCACGTTGTGGCTGCCGAGCATACGTAGCGCGAGCACCGAAAGCGCCGAACTGGTTGCGCCATCGGCATCAAAATCCCCCACCACTATGATGCGTTTTTGCTCGGCAATCGCGGCAAACAGCAATTCGACCGCACGTTCAATCCCATGCAGTTGCTTAAAGGAATGCAGTGCTTTGGCGGCTTTTTCGAGTTGCGCGATATCACGCACACCACGGTTGAGGTAAAGCCTGCGCAATAGCGGGTCGATATGGTCAGGAAGAAGAGAAAGATCGGGGTCTGGACGTCGCTGTATTTCTATCATGCTGTGACAGGCCAAAGTTGCCTTTGGCCTGATTCCTTAATCGGTTGGAGATTATTGAGTGGCTTGCAGGCGTTGCAGTAGTTGTGGCGCAGGCAAGTAACCGCCAACCATCTCACCATTAGGCAGGAAGATCGCCGGAGTACCGCTAATGCCAAGCTCATGACCTAGCATATAGTGCTGCTCAATCGTCTTCTGGCACTGAGCAATATCTTTATCGGCAGTGATGGTTTTACGATTGGTTTTCGCATCGTGCATCGCCGCTTTCGGATCATTTGAACACCAGATGGCCGCCATCTGATCAGCCACTTGGCCTTTAGGCCCTTGGCGTGGGTAAGCCAAATAGCGCACGGTAATGCCTAAGTCATTGTATTCTTTGAGCTGACTGTGCAGTCGCACACAGTAACCACACGTGATATCGGTAAACACGGTGATTGCGTATTTTTCATTCGGCGCTTTGTACTCAATCATAGTGTCTTGCAACGCGGCCAACTTCTTCGCATTCAATGGCGCTTGGCGTTGAGCCACAACATCAACGTAGCCGCCATTGGCATCCAGTGCGTACAACGTCCCCGCGATGAAGTGCTCTCCATTCGGCGAAGAAAAAAGAATACCGCCTGACGTTTGTATTTCGAGCAAACCATCCATATCTGCGGGTTTAATGTCTTGAATCTGTAATCCCAGTTTGGCAAAGCGCTGCTCAAGTTCGGCTTTGTTGAACTCGGTGGGTGCAGTGCTCGCTTGTACGTTGAATGCCATACTCAGTAAAGGAAATGCCAGCCATGTTAGTCGGCGCAGTACGCTCATGAAAATCACCTTATTTTCAAGCCCTTGGATGGTGCTCGTTGTGGAGTTGTTTAAGCCGCTCAGTCGCGACATGAGTATAAATTTGTGTGGTCGATAAATCACTATGCCCAAGCAGCATCTGCACCACGCGCAGATCCGCCCCGTAATTGAGCAAGTGAGTAGCAAATGCATGGCGCAATACGTGTGGGGAAAGCTGTTCAACATCAATCTCCGCAATCACCGCATAGTGCTTAATACGATGCCAAAAGGTTTGCCGAGTCATTTGTTGACCACGACTGCTCGGGAATACGATATCCGATGTCTGCTCCCCAAGGAGTAAAGACCGTCCCTGCTGCAAAAAAGTTTCAATCCATTCAACAGCATTTTCACCCATTGGGACTAAACGCTCTTTACCGCCCTTACCAATCACCCGCACGACACCTTGGCGTAAGCTCATGTTTTCCATGGTCAGCGACACTAATTCGGTCACCCGCAACCCGGTCGCATACAGTAATTCGAGCATGGCTTTATCGCGCAGCTCTATCGGTGTTTGTGGATCCGGCGCACTTAAGAGCGCTTCAACTTGCGCTTCAGTCAAATCTTTCGGTAAGCGCGTTGGCAATTTCGGGCTGATTAAAAGTGCACTTGGGTCATCGGCACGTACCTTCTCACGGTGCAGGTATTGAAACAACCGGCGAATCGCTGACAGCATACGCGCTTTCGAGGTCGGTTTATAATCCTGCTCCGTCAACCAGATTTGGTACTCTTGCAGTCCCGAAAAGCTAATAAAATCGAGCCGATACTGATGCTGCGCCATCCAGCCGAGTAGTTTACTTAAATCATTGCGATATGAGGCTACGGTATTTTCTGCCAAACCGCGCTCAAACCACATCGCATCTAAAAATTGTTCCACCAACCCTTGGTCGGGAGATAAGGCTTCGCTCACTCTGTCCTCAGCTTTAGCACTCTATTTACAGCGGGTTTAATAGCATAAAAACGCGTGTGATGCAGGATATTGGCTGCATTCCGATCATTTTTATGGTTAGAATTTGCCATTCCTTCGCAGACAGATACAAATTATTGATGAAGATTGGTCTATTTTATGGCTCAACTACCTGCTATACCGAAATGACCGCGGAGAAAATTCGCGCCATGTTAGGTGAAGAGTTGGTGGACATCCACAACGTAAAAGAATCCTCCCTCACTTTAATGAGTGATTACGACCTTTTACTGTTGGGCATTTCAACGTGGGATTTCGGTGAAATTCAAGAAGACTGGAGTGCGGTATGGGATCACATCGATGGCGTGTCGCTAAAAAACAAGTACGTCGCGTTATTCGGCTTAGGCGATCAAGAAGGCTATGGCGAATGGTACCTGGATGCGATGGGACTACTGCACAACCAGATCAAGAAGAGCGGAGCTAATATCATCGGCTACTGGCCAACTCAAGGCTATGAATTTGAAGCCTCTAAAGCCCTGACTGAAGATGGCAGCCATTTTGTCGGCCTCGCGCTGGATGAAGATTCGCAATACGACTTGAGTGACGAACGCATCGCGACTTGGGTCGAGCAAGTGCTGACCGAGTATCACGACGCGATTTAGCTTAAACAGGCTGAGCCGTTAAAAACTCCTTCCCCTAATCAGGGAGGGAGTAACACTTTATTTATAGGGAAACCAATCCCGCACGAAAACGCCGCCAATCAAACACCAAACCGGGGTCGGTTTTGCGTAGCGGCGCAATATACTGATGCCCCGTAATGCGCGGTAGAGTGATGTGCGGGTAATGCACCATCAAAGCTTGGGTCAGCTCAGTCAACGCTTGATATTGCGCATCGGTATACGGCACAAAATCGCTCCCCTCTAGCTCAATGCCAATCGAGTAATCATTGCACTTGGCTCGACCGGCAAAAGAGGATACACCCGCATGCCACGCGCGCAGATGAAACGGCACAAACTGCACCACTTCACCATCACGGCGGATCACGCAGTGCGCCGAGACGCGCATTTTGGCGATCACCTTAAAAAACGAATGTTGATTGGCATCCAGCTCGCCCAGAAAAAACTGCTCAATGTACGGGCCGCCAAACTGGCCGGGGGGCAAACTGATGTTGTGCACCACCAACAATGAAACATCTTCCCGATCACTGCGTGCATCACAATGCGGAGAAGGGACTTTTCTGGCATGGCTGTACCAACCTTGGCTATCAATCATTTCTTCTCCTTGCCTTGGGCTTTCATCGAATGGCCACCTTATTCGTCTCTATATCCTCAAACAACGGAGAGTTGCAGGTAGCTGACAGTGGGTTTATCTCCAACATCGACCAACGCGATGATGATGATGATGATGATGATGATGATGATGATGAACAAACCTAACCAACACCGCGGCAACTTCAATGAGAAACGGATACTTGAATGACGCTGATTTTACCTAGCTAACAGCGAAATGCGAGATTAGAGGCTGAATTCTTAGGCAACAGTCAGTATCATGGCGTGGTTTGGTTTAACACAGCAAATAACACGGAAATTCGACTTGCGATGAAAGAAACTCACAACAGTCAGGATCGCCTTGCGTACCTGAAACAGCAACTGCCTGCCGATATTACTCGCAGCGTGATCGACACATTAAAAGAAGACTTAGGGGGAACGCTCGACCCAGCCGCGGACATCACGGCAAGCCTCATCCCCGCCGATCGCATCAATACGGCAACCATCATCACTCGTGAAGCGGGCGTGTTTTGTGGCCAGTTGTGGGCGGATGAAGTGTTTAAACAGCTCGGCGGCCAAGTGAGCATTGAATGGCATGTACAAGATGGTGATACGCTCTCGCCTAACCAAACCTTGTGTACCTTAACCGGGCCTGCGCGTATTCTGCTCACCGGTGAGCGCAACGCGATGAACTTTATCCAAACCCTTTCCGGTTGCGCCACGGCTACTGCGCGTTATGTGCAAGAGCTCAAAGGCACCCAGTGCCGTTTGCTCGATACTCGTAAAACCATTCCCGGCCTACGCAGCGCCCTGAAATACGCCGTGGCTTGTGGCGGCGGTTATAACCACCGCATCGGCGTGTTTGATGCTTACCTCATTAAAGAAAACCACATTATTGCTTGTGGCGGGATCCGTCAGGCCATTACCACCGCCAAGCAGCTCAATCCGGGTAAACCCGTCGAAGTGGAAACCGAAACCTTGGCGGAATTGGAAGAGGCGATCAGCGCCGGTGCCGACATCATTATGCTCGATAACTTTAGCCTTGAGATGATGCGTGAAGCGGTAAAGATTAACGCCGGGCGCGCCGCGCTGGAGAACTCCGGCAATATCACGCTGGATAATCTCAAAGAGTGTGCCGAGACCGGCGTAGATTACATCTCGGTCGGCGCACTGACCAAACACCTCAAAGCCCTCGATCTCTCGATGCGTTTTAAGTCGTAACACTTGAGACTAACTTCAAACATTTCAAACAGTTAACAGGAGGCATCAAGTCTCCTGTTTTTGTTTCTAATAACTCATTTAGTCACATAAGTTTTTAAGTGCCTCGAAGTTTTTTGTATTCATCATGCAAATCAATAGGTTAAAACCCTAACTCACTCGAAGAGCGCTCGCGACTCGATTCCCCCCTTGTGTAGCAAGGCATATGCTCACTGCGCTTAATACGCAAACACCTACGGAGGGAATTATGAAAGCGTATAAAAACAAACAACAGCAAGGTTTTACCTTAATTGAATTGATGATTGTGGTAGCGATTATTGGTGTGTTGGCTGCTATCGCTATTCCAGCATATCAGGATTATGTTACCAAAAGCGAAGCATCTTCTGCTATTGCCACTTTGAAGGCTCTGCAAACTCCTGCGGAATTACACATCCAAGAGGAAGGTGATATCACAGCAACAACTTCACTTGCTGATTTAGGCACAAAAACTGATGCAAACCCACTAGGAGAGATAACCACTGGGGACAACTCTTTGATTTTTACTTTTCCATCAACAGGGAATTTGGCTGATGGGGTAATAACCCTCGCAAGAGATAATGATGGCTGGTCTTGCACTAGAACTGTAAATGCGAAACTAATTGATCTAGATATTGATAGTTGTGGTCCATAGACAAAATCAATAAATAATCAATATTTTATGCTCACCAACCTTGTTGCTATCTTGCGTCAGGCTGAGTTAATCAGCGCAACGCAAGAACAAGCGGTGGTTACCCAAGTCAGCGCTTCGGGAACTTCGGTGCCCGATGCGCTGCTTGGTTTAGGTTTTTTTCACCCCCGAGAACTGACCGAACAACTGAGCCATATTTTCGGCTTGCCGGAAACCGACCTCAGCCGCTACGACTACGCCAGCCTGTGCCAACAGCTTGGGCTGCGTGAACTGATTACCCGCTACGATGCCTTGCCGATTGCCAAGCAAGGCACTTTATTACTGCTCGCCGTCTCAGACCCGACCTTACTGCAAGCCG
Source organism: Vibrio sp. RC586 (assembly GCF_000176715.1). NCBI lineage: Bacteria > Pseudomonadati > Pseudomonadota > Gammaproteobacteria > Vibrionales > Vibrionaceae > Vibrio > Vibrio sp. RC586. The sequence continues at coordinate 908,621 of NZ_ADBD01000013.1, forward strand.
AAGAAGAATTTCGTTTTGCCACTGGGCTGCAAGTTGAACTGGCACTGGCCGATCACCGTGCGCTACAAGCGGCCATCCGCCGTTTGTATGGTCGTTCGATTCAAGGCGCCGCCAATCAAGGCAAAGAGATCAGCCAAGATGAGCTCGCCAATCTGGTTAAAGTCGGCGATGACGAGCTGCAATCGATCGAAGATCTCAGCCAAGATGAGTCCCCTGTCAGTCGCTTTATCAACCAAATATTACTCGATGCGGTGCGTAAAGGTGCCTCGGATATTCATTTTGAGCCTTATGAAAACCAATACCGAATTCGCCTGCGCTGCGATGGGATCTTGGTCGAAACTCAGCAACCCGCCAGCCATTTAAGCCGCCGTTTAGCCGCACGGATTAAAATTCTCTCCAAATTAGATATTGCCGAACGCCGCTTGCCGCAAGATGGGCGAATTAAACTGCGCCTGAGCCGCGATACCGCGATTGATATGCGCGTTTCCACGCTTCCCACTTTATGGGGCGAAAAAATCGTGCTGCGTCTGCTCGATAGCAGCGCCGCCAATCTGGATATTGATAAGCTCGGCTACAACCCGCAGCAAAAGCAGCTCTATCTCAATGCCCTCAAAAGACCGCAAGGGATGATTTTGATGACAGGCCCCACCGGCAGCGGCAAAACCGTTTCGCTCTATACTGGGCTGCGCATTCTTAACACGTCACAGATCAATATCTCGACCGCGGAAGATCCGGTGGAAATAAACCTCTCTGGGATTAACCAAGTGCAAGTGCAGCCAAAAATCGGCTTTGGCTTTGCCGAGGCGCTACGCTCGTTTCTGCGCCAAGACCCTGATGTAGTGATGGTCGGCGAAATCCGCGATCTGGAAACCGCCGAAATCGCGGTTAAAGCCGCGCAGACCGGTCACTTAGTGCTTTCCACGCTGCACACCAACTCGGCCGCTGAAACCGTGATTCGCTTAGCCAATATGGGGGTGGAGCCATTTAACCTCGCGTCTTCACTCAGTTTAATCATTGCCCAGCGCCTCGCGCGCCGCTTGTGTAAACACTGCAAAATCGCAGTGCATCCTTCCGTCCTATTGCAAAGCCAATTTGCGTTTCAGCCGAATGAAATCTTGTATGAAGCCAATGCCGCAGGGTGCAACGAGTGTACGGGCGGCTATTCAGGGCGCGTCGGCATCTATGAAGTGATGGCGTTTAATACCGAGCTGGCAGAAGCCATTATGCAACGTGCCACCATTCACAAAATTGAACGTTTAGCCAAAACCAATGGCATGCAAAGCTTGCAAGAATCCGGCTTAGAAAAACTACGTGAGGGCATCACCAGCTTTGCCGAGCTACAACGCGTGCTCTATTTTTAACCGTTTCATTTTTTATACCTTGTAACTCTACCCATGACATGGCGAGCCGAAACATGAAAGCAACCAAACATGTAGCCTTAAAAAACTATCGCTGGAAAGGCATCAACAGCAACGGCAAAAAAGTGTCGGGTCAAATGCTTGCCTTAAACGAATTGGAGGTTCGCGATAAGCTCAAAGAGCAGCATATCCAAATCAAAAAACTCAAGAAGGGCAGCGTTTCTCTCCTCTCTCGCCTGACCCATCGTGTCAAGACGAAAGACATCACCATTCTTACCCGCCAATTAGCCACCATGCTGACTACGGGCGTACCGATTGTACAAGCCCTCAAGTTGGTGGGCGATAATCACCGTAAAGCTGAGATGAAATCGATTCTGGCGCAAATCACCAAAAGCGTGGAAGCGGGCACGCCGCTTTCCAAGGCGATGCGCACCGCCAGCGCCCATTTTGATACCTTGTATGTCGACTTAGTGGAAACGGGAGAAATGTCAGGAAATCTACCCGAAGTGTTTGAGCGTCTGGCCACCTACCGCGAGAAAAGTGAACAGTTGCGCGCGAAGGTGATTAAAGCGCTCATCTACCCCAGCATGGTGGTGTTGGTCGCGCTTGGGGTTTCCTACTTGATGTTGACCATGGTGATCCCAGAGTTTGAAAGCATGTTTAAAGGCTTTGGTGCTGAACTGCCTTGGTTTACACAGCAAGTGCTGAAGCTCTCACACTGGGTGCAGGCTTACAGTTTATGGGCATTTATCGCCATCGTAGCAGCCATTTTTGGCTTGAAAGCGCTGCGTAAAAACTCCTTCCAGATCCGTCTAAAAACCAGTCGCTTAGGGCTGAGATTTCCGATTATTGGCAATGTACTCGCCAAAGCCTCCATCGCGAAATTCAGCCGCACGCTTGCCACCAGCTTTGCTGCGGGGATTCCGATCCTCGCCAGTTTGAAAACCACGGCAAAAACCTCAGGCAATGTGCACTTTGAAACCGCGATCAACGAGGTACACCGTGACACCGCCGCCGGTATGCCCATGTATATCGCCATGCGTAATACCGAAGCCTTCCCTGAGATGGTGCTACAAATGGTGATGATTGGTGAAGAATCTGGCCAATTGGATGACATGCTCAACAAAGTCGCCACCATCTATGAATTTGAAGTCGATAATACGGTCGATAACTTAGGCAAAATATTAGAGCCGCTGATCATCGTTTTTCTGGGCATCGTGGTGGGCGGCTTGGTGGTGGCGATGTACTTACCTATCTTTAACTTAATGAGTGTATTGGGTTAGTATGGCATCAAACGGCGTGCCCTTGAGCGCGCCCTCAATTTGCTTAGAGCACAATGGATGGAACTGTTTTACTACTACCCTTGGTTATTTCCTGTTTTCGCCACTTTGTTTGGCTTGATTGTCGGTAGCTTTCTCAATGTGGTGATCTACCGCTTACCCAAAATCATGGAGCGTGAATGGCGCGCGGAATGTGCGGCGAGTTTTCCTGAATATGGCATCACGCCACCAGAGGGACAGCTCACGCTCAGTTTGCCACGCTCAACCTGCCCACACTGCCAAACACCGATTCGCGTGATTGATAATATTCCACTGCTCAGTTGGTTGGCGCTGCGCGGTAAATGCTCACACTGTAAAGCACCGATCAGCGCTCGTTATCCCTTGATTGAGCTACTCACTGCCCTCATGAGCTTAGTGATTGCTACTCACTTTCCATTCGGAGTGTTTACCGTGGCGCTGCTGTTTTTCAGCTATGTATTGATTGCGGCGACCTTTATCGATCTCGATACCATGTTGCTGCCCGACCAATTAACGCTGCCTTTACTGTGGGGCGGTATTGCGCTGGCACTGCTTGGCTTTTCTCCAGTCTCACTCAGTGATGCGGTGATCGGAGCTATGGCGGGCTATCTCTCGCTGTGGTCGATTTATTGGCTGTTTAAACTGCTGACTGGTAAAGAAGGCATGGGCTATGGCGACTTCAAATTACTCGCGGCACTGGGCGCTTGGTTGGGTTGGCAGCTGTTGCCGGTTATCGTGCTGCTCTCATCCGTAGTCGGCGTAATTTTCGGTTTAATCCAACTGCGCCAGCAGAAAAAAGGCATCGATATGGCCTTTCCATTTGGTCCTTATTTGGCTATCGCCGGGTGGTTTGCCTTGCTGTGGGGCGAGAAGGTGATTAATTGGTACTTCACCGTTTGGGTAGGACAACCGCTATGAGTTTTGTCGTGGCATTAACTGGCGGTATCGCCAGTGGCAAAACCACCATCGCCAACCTGTTTCACGAACAATTTGGCATTGATCTGGTCGATGCCGATGTGATCGCACGTGAAGTGGTTGAACCGGAAACCGAAGGATTAAAAGCGATTACCGCCCATTTTGGGCAATCGGTCTTGCACTCTGATGGCTCTCTCAATCGTGCCGCGCTGCGTGAACGCATCTTTGCCGATCCGGATGAAAAAGTCTGGCTCAACCAACTGCTGCATCCGATGATCCGCCAAGGTATGCGCCAAGCGCTCACCCAAACCACTTCACCTTATGCGCTGTTGATTGTGCCTTTGCTGGTCGAGAATCAATTGCAAACCATGGCCGATCGCGTGTTAGTGGTCGATGTCGATGAACAAGTGCAAATTGAGCGCACCATGGCGCGCGATAAGGTATCTCGCGAACAAGCTGAGGCTATCCTTGCTGCGCAAGCCTCGCGTGCTCAGCGTTTGGCAATGGCTGATGATGTGCTCAAAAATAACGCAGAAAACCAGAAACTTTTGCCTCAAATCACACTATTGCACCAAAAGTATCTAGCCATGAGCAGGCAAAATTTGTGAGAATAAGTGCAAAGAATCCAAGGCTAGCTCAATGATCACGCACCAGTTTGAACACCCTCTCAATGAAAAAACACGCATCTACCTGCGTGTCGAAGCATTGCTCAATCAGATGGAGCGTGCCTCCGCGTTCAGTGATGGTTTTCAACATCAACTTTTCTTCCGTTCGCTGTTCGATATGCTCGAAATTTTTGAGCAAATTCAGCTGAAAAGTGAACTAGCTAAAGATATGGAAAAGCAGCGCTTAACCTATCGCAGCTGGCTGAATGTGGAAGGGGTGGATCAAGAGATGCTTAACTCTCTTCTAGCCGAAGTCGATGAAGTGCATCGTGATTTAATGAGTGCTGAGCGTTTTGGCCAATCACTCAAAGAAGATCGCTTTCTCAGCGCAATTCGTCAGCGCTTTAATCTACCGGGTGGTTCATGTTGCTTTGATTTGCCGGCGCTGCACTACTGGTTGCATTTACCACTGGAGCGCAAAACGCATGATGCCCAACTATGGATGCAAACCCTCACGCCGCTTTCGAACGCACTCAAGCTGTGGCTTAAGTTGACTCGTGAAACTGGCCACTATCGCTCACGCATGGCAAGCAACGGTTTCTACCAAAGCGATGCGGAAGATGCCAACATCCTGCGCCTTGCGATTCCACTTGAATACGGTGTTTACCCGATGATTTCTGGACATAAGAACCGTTTTGCCATCAAATTTATCGACTTTCACAACGGGCAAGCCTGCACTCAAGATATCGCCTTTGATTTGGCGGTGTGCTGCTAAAGCCTCACTACTTTTTTCTCGAAAGAACTTTACGAACTTAGCTTTAATGAAAAGTAAGCCGTTACAGCTATTTTCAATAGGACAGTGTTATGACCAAAAAACTCACTATCGTAAAATGCCCACAATGTGGCACTGACGTGGAATGGGGTGAACAGAGCCCACACCGCCCATTTTGCAGCAAACAGTGCCAGATGATTGATTTTGGTGAGTGGGCAGATGAAGAAAAAGCCATACCCGGCGCGCCTGATATGTCAGACAGCGATGGTTGGTCAGAAGATCAGTATTAATTCTCGGGTTTGAGAGTAAAGAAAGAGGAGCCAAATGGCTCCTCTTGTCTATTCTTCTTCGTTGTTATCAGTGCTGCTCGGCTCAGCTGAGCTTTCAATCTCAATCGCGGTCACACGCTGTAAACCACGAGGCAGCAAGCCACCACGGCGGCCACGCTCACCACGGAAGTTATCCAGATCGCTCACCTTCAAGCCTAGCTTACGTTTACCCGCATACAGGGTAATTGAAGCGCCTTGTGGCAACACCATCAGGTTAGACAACACTTCCTCACGGGTTTTGGCTTTCGCCGCAGGAATGTTGATGATCTTGTTGCCTTTACCTTTGCTCAGTTGCGGCAGATCCTTAATCGGGAACAGCAGCATACGGCCTTGGTTGGTAATCGCGAGAATCTCATCCTTATCCAGATCGGCAATCACTTGTGGGGTCATCACTTCCGAATTTTCCGGCAAGTTGATCAGCGCTTTACCGCTGCGGTTTTTCGACAGTAGATCATCGCCTTTACACACAAAGCCGTAGCCGGCATCTGAACCCACCAACCAGAGCTGATCTTCTTCGCCCATGACCACTTGGCGAATCGTGGTGCCTTCAGCCACATTCAAACGCCCGGTAATCGGTTCACCTTGACCACGCGCCGATGGTAGCGTGTGGGATTCGAGCGAGTAACTACGGCCATCGCTACCCAAGAACACCGCTTGCTGACTACTCTTACCACAGGCATGGGTCAGGTAGTTATCACCTGCTTTGTAGTTCAGGCTTTGGCAATCCACATCATGACCTTTGGCGTGACGGATCCAGCCTTTTTCAGACAGCACTACGGTGATCGCTTCACTTGGCATCAAGTCACGCTCGGTTAGCGCTTTAGCTTCTTCGCGTTCGACTAGTGGTGAGCGGCGATCATCGCCAAACTTGTCGGCATCCGCTTTGATCTCTTTTTTGAGCAGATTATTGAGGCGACGTTCCGAGCCGAGTAACTCTTCCAGCTTTTTACGCTCTTTTTCCAGCTCATCTTGCTCACCGCGGATCTTCATCTCTTCCAGTTTCGCCAAGTGGCGTAACTTGGTATCTAAGATCGCGTCAGCTTGAATATCGGTCAGATCGAAACGCGCCATCAGCACCGCTTTCGGATCGTCTTCGTTGCGGATGATCTCAATCACTTCATCAAGGTTGAGATATGCGATCAACAAACCTTGCAAAATGTGCAAACGAGCCAGCACTTTATCGAGGCGGTATTGCAAACGTGAGCGTACCGTTTCGCGGCGGAAGCTGATCCACTCGCTCAGAATTTGCACTAAACCTTTAACCTGAGGACGATTGTCGAGACCAATCATGTTCAGGTTAACGCGGAAACTTTTTTCCAGATCCGTTGAGGCGAACAAGTGGTTCATCAGCAGATCGCAATCGACTCGATTTGAACGCGGCACGATCACGATACGCGTTGGGTTTTCATGATCCGATTCATCGCGCAAGTCTTCCACCATCGGCAGCTTCTTGGCGCGCATTTGCGCGGCGATCTGCTCCAGCAGCTTCGCACCCGAGACCTGATGCGGCAGCGCGGTGATCACGATGTCCGAACCTTCTTTGCACCACACAGCACGCATTCTTACGCTGCCACGCCCCGAACGGTAGATCTTCTCTAGCTCAACCGTTGGGGTGATAATTTCTGCTTCGGTCGGGAAATCTGGGCCTTTGACGTATTGCATTAAATCGGTCAGCGGCGCGTTTGGATTATCAATGAGGTGAATAGTTGCCTCCGCCACTTCACGCACATTGTGCGGTGGAATGTCGGTCGCCATACCTACCGCGATACCGGTGACACCGTTGAGCAGAATGTGCGGTAAACGCGCAGGCAACATTTTCGGCTCTTGCATGGTGCCGTCAAAGTTTGGTTGCCAATCCACCGTGCCTTGGCCTAATTCGCTAAGCAAAATCTCGGCAAACTTTGACAGTTTGGCTTCGGTATAACGCATGGCCGCGAATGATTTCGGATCATCCGGCGCACCCCAGTTACCTTGACCATCCACCAACGGATAGCGATAGGAGAATGGCTGCGCCATCAACACCATGGCTTCATAACAGGCTGAATCGCCATGTGGATGATATTTACCAAGCACGTCACCCACGGTACGTGCCGATTTTTTGTATTTAGCCGATGCGGAAAGGCCCAGCTCGGACATCGCATAGATAATACGTCGTTGAACCGGTTTTAAACCATCGCCAATGTAAGGCAACGCACGGTCCATGATGACGTACATCGAATAGTTGAGATAAGCGTCTTCGGTAAACTTGCGCAGCGGCAGCTGTTCAACGCCATCAAAGCTGATTTCTGTAGACATTTGTTACACCTCTGCCATATCGCCGTTGCGTTGCAGCCAAGTACGGCGGTCATCCGCACGTTTCTTACCCAGCAGCATATCCATCATCTCGTCGGTCGCTTCGGCATCATCAATGGTCAGTTGCACCAAGCGGCGAGTGTTGGGATCCATCGTGGTTTCACGCAGTTGCAGCGGGTTCATTTCACCCAACCCTTTAAAGCGTTGCACGTTCACTTTGGCTTTTTTCTGGCTCAGGCGCTCTAACACGCCCTCTTTTTCCTGATCATCCAGTGCGTAGAACACTTCTTTACCACAGTCGATGCGGTAGAGTGGCGGCATGGCAACATAAACGTGACCCGCTTTCACTAGCGCGCGGAAATGACGGGTAAACAGCGCACACAATAGCGTGGCGATGTGCAGACCATCGGAGTCCGCATCCGCAAGAATACACACTTTGCCGTAGCGCAGTGCTTCGAGGTTGTCGTTGTCCGGATCAATCCCCAGAGCCACCGAGATGTCGTGCACTTCTTGTGAAGCCAGTACCTGATCGGCAGAAACTTCCCACGTGTTGAGGATTTTACCGCGCAGTGGCATTACCGCTTGGAATTCACGATCACGCGCTTGCTTTGCCGAGCCGCCCGCCGAATCCCCTTCCACCAAGAAGAGTTCAGTGCGGTTAAGGTCTTGCACTGTACAGTCAGTCAATTTACCTGGTAAGGCAGGACCTGAAGCGATCTTCTTACGCACCACTTTCTTGCTAGCTCGCATCCGGCTGTGCGCGTTGGCAATACAGACTTCGGCTAACTGCTCTGCCAGTTGCGGTTTTTCGTTAAGCCACAAACTGAACGCGTCTTTCACCACGCCAGACACAAACGCCGCCGATTGACGTGAAGAGAGGCGCTCTTTGGTTTGGCCTGCAAACTGCGGATCTTGCATCTTGATCGACAGTACATAAGCACAACGGTCAAACACATCTTCGCCTGTCAATTTCACACCGCGTGGCAGCAGATTGCGGAACTCACAAAACTCGCGCATCGCATCCAACAAGCCTTGGCGTAAGCCGTTGACATGGGTACCGCCTTGCGCGGTCGGGATCAGGTTAACGTAGCTTTCGGTGATCAACTCGCCACCTTCGGGTAACCAAATCACAGCCCACGTTGCTGCTTCGGTTTGCGCGGTAAATTCGCCAGTAAACGGCTCTTCCGGCAGTAAGGTATAACCTTTCACCCCTTCGGCCAGATAATCTTTTAGGCCATCTTCGTACAGCCAACGATGCTCGTTGTTGTTGACCTTATCGGTAAAGATGATTTCTAAGCCAGGGCAAAGCACGGCCTTGGCGCGCAAGTTATTCACTAGGCGCGATACGGAGAAATTCGGTGAGTCGAAGTATTTGGTGTCTGGCCAGAAATGGACGCTAGTACCGGTATTGCGGCGGCCACACGTGCCAGTAACGGCCAGTTCAGTCACTTTATCGCCATGTTCAAAGGCAATTTCATACACTTGACCATCACGGCGCACGGCGACTTCCACGCGTTTCGACAGAGCATTCACCACCGAAATACCTACCCCGTGCAAGCCACCGGAGAATTGGTAGTTTTTGTTGGAGAACTTACCACCGGCGTGCAGTTTGCACAGAATAAGCTCCACCCCAGAGACTTTTTCTTCTGGGTGAATATCGACAGGCATGCCTCGCCCATCATCAATTACTTCAAGTGATTGATCGGCATGGAGAATTACCTGAATTTTCGAGGCGTATCCGGCCAGCGCTTCATCGACAGAGTTGTCGATCACTTCTTGCCCAAGGTGGTTGGGACGCGTGGTGTCGGTATACATTCCCGGTCTGCGACGCACTGGTTCTAAGCCATTGAGAACCTCAATGGCGCCAGCATTATATTGTTCAGTCATAATACGGAATGCTTTATTTGCTCATGATTGGTAACTTTATCAGCGCTAAATGAAAACCTGTTTTTTTGTGCATAATTTGTGCGAATAATCGCATTATTTCAGGTGTTCACTTAAGCAAGTTAAGCCACAGAATTGGAGTGATACGAGCCATTTAATCTCGCCTCACACTTTTCAAACTGGTTGCTGCTTTTACGCCAAAGTATAAGGGGAACATAGTCTGGAAGCTGCCCCTTTATGTCAAGGATACAGCGCAAGGATCAGGTAAATTTATGAGGCTTTGCGCAGCAAAACACTGCGCAGGGCAGAAAACCGCCGAAGCCAGCCGAAACTTACAGCTCTAAGAATTGAATAATCTGTGCTGGATAACGCTCAAAATCCACAAAACTGTGGTCACCATCCTCTTCCACCGTCTGTTTAGCGGCTTGGTATTTATCGACTGCTTGTCGGTAATCCAGCACTTCATCGCCTTTTTGCTGCAGTAGCCAAAAATCGCTTGGCTGCTTCAGCACTGGTGTATCGAGCGATTTCAACTCATCAATATGACACGCTTCGAGCACGTAACGCTCTTGAGTGTAAGGGTTAACCTGTTCACCGAGGAAATTGGCTAGCAGTTCATATGGCTTCACTGCGGGATTAATCAGCACTGCACGCAAGCCAAATTGGGCATTTAGCCAAGTGGAGAGATAACCACCTAATGAACTACCGACCAACCCGATCCGATATTGCGCGCGATATTGCTCCACGACAGACAACAGATGCTGCGCCGCTTGCGCCGGAAAGCTCGGTAACTTAGGCACCACGACTTTGATATCGGGCCGATATTGCTGGCAATACTGCTGCATCACTTGCGCTTTGTGTGACAAAGGTGAGCTGTTAAAACCGTGGATGTAAAGCAGCAATGCAGGGCGGGCAGTCATATCAGTATCCGTTCGAGTTAAAATCAGGTAAGAATCGGCCTTGCTTGAGCCGTTTCACTTGGGTGCTCACTTGACCATCCGCGTGTAATGTTAATTCACGCCAACCGGGTGAGCAGTTATCTAACGCGAAATCTTGTGAATTGGGCTTAAACTGCACACAAGTAGAAGGTGTTGCCATCACTCGCGCTCCCAGGTGAAGGCGATCCATCTCCTGATGAACATGCCCGCACAAAATGGCTTTCACATTACAGTGCTGCGCAACGACATCCCAAAAACGCTCACTCTCTTTGAGTGAGTGTTGATCAAGCCAAGCACTCCCAACGAGAAGTGGGTGATGATGAAGCAACACTAATGTGTGACGTCCAGAGTATTCGGCGAGCTTACTGTCCAGTAGCTCAAGTTGTTGTTGGCTCAGTTTACCGTGGGGAACGCCCACAACTTGTGAGTCGAGTAAAACCATCTGCCAATGCTCACCCAATAACACATGCTCTGTCGCATGTATTTGGCTCGCGGGGAATACGCTATCCATACTCGGTTTGTAATCGTGGTTACCGGGCAGCCAGAAACACGCTTTGTGCAACGGCTGAATACCAGCGACAAAACGCTGATAGGACTCTGGCGTATGATCTTGCGAAATATCGCCCGTGGCGAGTACGGCATCAAACTCCACCATTTCTTCGCCAATAGCCGCAACTACAGCTGCAAAACTGTCAGACGTATTCACGCTCAGCAAACTGCCTTCTTCAGGCGCGAACAAATGGGTATCCGTGATCTGAATAAGTTTGATGGATGAACCCGCTGATTGAGACGACACTTTCAAAATCGGTAAACCTAACTCTGTTCTCTATTGTGATAATGGGATTGGACTACGGCTAATGCCATGTTTTAAACAAAAGGTCAGCCAATCACCTAAAAAGCGATTCAGTTGCGCTTTTTCATCCGGTTGCACCATGTTTTCATTCGGATAGTCATAACGCGGCTGCACTCGCCCTGATAACTCACTGGCACAAACTTCGGCCACGCGAGCATCGTGGTACAGCCTGACAGACATGGTAGGTAATGGAAATACTGACAAGTCATCACTTTGACAGATCTCCAACAAAGTTGTGTACTTTGTGACCTCTAGCACTTGCAACTGATAAGTCATTTGAGCAGCTTGATAACAACGCATATCACCGACCTCCGGCTGTGTGGGCAGCAGAGCATTCAGTTTGGCATAGTTGGTTTCATACACGCGCATCAACTCACGAAGATCGACGTGATACGGTTTTTTTACTGTCAATTGACTCATCACTTATGGCTGGGCTGCCACTGTTGCAGCAGTTGCTGATAATTTAACTCTAACCATTGCAGTGCAATAATTGATGCGCCATTTTCAATCTGGCCTTGTTTGACCAATTGGTAAGCGTCTGCCCGACTCATCACATGCACTTTAATGTCCTCTCCTTCACAGTCTAAACCATGAATGCCACCCGCTTGAGAGCAATCGACTTCACCGATGAAAACATCCAATTTTTCAGAACATCCTCCGGAAGAGGGGTAATAGGATGTAATTTTCTCTATTCTTCCAACTTTCAACCCGGCTTCTTCCACCGCTTCGCGGCGTACCACTTGCTCTGAGCTTTCTGCGGTATCAATCACCCCAGCCACAATTTCCAGTTGCCAAGGCTGTTCATGTTCTAATGCTCCCACGCGGATCTGCTCGATGATCACCACTTGGTCACGAATAGGATCGTACGGCAACATGGCAGCAGCATGACCACGTTCAAACATTTCTCGTTCTATAGGCTCACTCCAGCCTCCCGCAAAACGCTTATGCTTAAAGCGGTACTTCACCATACGGAAAAAGCCTTTAAACAGTGTCTCTTTATTAAGGATTTCGACATCTTTCTTATTAAAAGAGATTGTTTTGGGTTTCGAGTGTTGCATTCGCACCTCCTATTGACGAACTTAATAGTTTACTCGTGGAATTTGCCGACTACCAAGCTAAGGCTCAATTTTTTATACAAAATTTATCGTATTTTTTAAGTGGCTCATGATTTTTATTGCACAGATGGACAGCTAAGTGTAAAAAAGTGCAAAGTTTCGAGTGAATTAGCACCAATTTGAGTTAAACTCTTGAGGCATAAATCCTTTCACATCACGTCAGGAAATAGGACCGATGAAAAAACTGCTTCCATTATTTGTTAGTGCTGCGCTAGGCACACTAAGTTCTGCCGTTTGGGCAGAAAACCTGGCAGAGATTTATAACCAAGCGAAAGACAATGATCCCCAATTGCTCAGCGTAGCTGCTCAACGTGATGCTGCGTTTGAAGCGGTTACCTCAAGCCGCAGTACCCTTTTACCGCAGATTAATCTGACGGCTGGCTACAATGTAAACCGTAGTGATCAAGATCCACGCGAAAGTGATATCTTCTCTGCAGGCGTTAACTTTTCACAAGAACTCTACCAACGCTCAAGCTGGGTTAGCCTAGATACAGCGGAGAAAAAAGCTCGTCAAGCAGACTCACAATACGCAGCGACACAACAAGGCTTGATTTTGCGCGTATCGAAAGCGTATTTCGAAGTGCTACGTGCACAAGATAATTTAGAATTCGTGCGTGCAGAAAAAGCAGCAGTAGGCCGCCAATTAGAGCAAACAAAACAACGCTTTGAAGTTGGCTTGTCGGCGATTACTGACGTGCATGATGCACAGGCACAATATGATGGCGTATTAGCCGATGAAGTGTTGGCTGAAAACAGCCTCACCAATAGCTATGAAGTGCTGCGTGAAATCACTGGCCAAGAGTATTCGAAGCTATCGGTACTCGACACAAAACGCTTTGCTGCAAGCCGCACCAGTGAGTCAACCGATGCACTGATTGAGCAGGCGCAACAGAAAAACCTGTCTCTACTGACTGCGCGCATCAGCCAAGATGTAGCACGTGACAACATCTCTTTAGCCAGTTCAGGTCATCTGCCTTCACTAACTTTGGATGGCGGTTACAACTACGGCAATAACAGTAATGACAACGCTAAAGGGTCATCGAGTGAAGAATACAACGATCTCAATATTGGCGTGAATTTACGTGTTCCTCTCTACACCGGTGGCAACATTTCTTCACAAACCAAACAGGCTGAATTTGCGTATGTCGCAGCAAGCCAAGATTTGGAAGCCGCTTACCGCTCAGTAGTTAAAGATGTACGTGCGTACAACAACAACATTAACGCTTCAATTGGTGCACTGCGTGCCTACGAACAAGCGGTGATTTCAGCGAAATCAGCACTGGAGGCGACCGAAGCCGGTTTTGATGTAGGTACTCGTACCATTGTTGATGTTCTCGATGCGACACGTCGTCTGTACGATGCGAACAAGAACCTATCTAACGCTCGTTATGACTACATTCTCAGCGTGCTGCAACTGCGTCAAGCGGTTGGAACTCTTAGTGAGCAAGACATTATGGACGTTAACGCGGGCCTGAAAGTCGCGAAAAAATAATCCATAGATCCATAGATAGATGGATTCGTGAGAAAACTGTAATGAGATAAACAAAGGGGCCGATTGGCCCCTTTTGCTATTTATTCTTCAGCAAATCATAAACGGTGAATCATTCGTGACGCAGGATTAACCACGACCACCTTTAATCGCTTCGATGATTTCCGTGGTTGAACAGCCTTCTTCAAAGTTCAAAACTTTAACTTCACCACCCGCTGCAACCACTTCTTTACCACCGGCAATCTCTTCCGGTTTGTAATCACCACCTTTCACCAACAAGTTCGGTAAAACGGCCGCGATCAAACGCTGTGGTGTATCTTCGCTAAATGGCACTACCCAATCCACAGCACCAAGACCAGCTAACACCGCCATACGACGATCGGTGCTGTTTACCGGACGACCATGGCCTTTCAGGCGTTTCACTGATTCATCGGTGTTCACGGCAACGATTAAGCGATCACCCAATTCAGCCGCGTGATTCAGATAGGAAACATGGCCGGCATGCAGAATGTCAAAACAGCCGTTGGTCATCACGACCTTTTCGCCACGAGCTTGTGCTTTCTTCACCGCTTCAATCAGAGCATCTTCACTGATCACACCATAGTCGGTGTCTTTGCTGCCGTGTACCGCTTCTGCCAACTCAATGGTAGATACCGTTGATGTACCAAGTTTACCGACCACAACGCCTGCTGCCGCATTGGCAAGCGCACAAGCTTCATCTAACGGTTTACCCGCAGCAACAGAAGCCGCTAGAACGGAAATCACGGTATCACCCGCGCCCGTCACGTCATACACTTCTTTCGCTTGAGTAGGTAAATGGAAAGGCTCCATACCACGGCGCAGCAATGTCATACCGTGCTCACTACGAGTCACCAGTAATGCACCGAGATCGAATTTTTCAATCAGTGCAAAGCCTTTTTCCACCAACTCTTGCTCAGATTTGACTTTGCCGACCACAGCTTCAAATTCAGACATGTTAGGCGTAAGTAGTGAGGCTCCACGATAGCGCTCAAAGTCACTACCTTTAGGATCGATAAACACGGAAACACCCGCTGCATTGGCTTTTTGAATAAACTGCTGTACGTGCTCTAACGCACCTTTAGCATAGTCAGACAAGATCACCGCGCGCACTTTAGGCAATGCACTTTCCATACGCGATAGAATCAACTGCGCATCGGTGTTTTCGAATTTGTCTTCAAAATCCAGACGGATCAGCTGCTGACCGCGGCTCAATACACGCAGTTTGGTGATAGTTGGATAATTGGGCAGCGCCACAAAATCACAATGTACTTTCAGTGAAGTGAGCTTATCTGCAAGTACATTCGCAGGCTCATCTTGCCCTGTGAGGCCAATGATGTGCGCATGACCACCCAAAGAAGCGATATTCATCGCCACGTTAGCCGCACCACCCGGACGCTCTTCACTCTGCTCTACTTTCACTACAGGTACAGGGGCTTCTGGTGAGATGCGGCCAGTTGGGCCGTACCAGTAACGGTCAAGCATCACGTCGCCGACAATTAATACACCCGCTTTGCTGTAGTCAGGTAGGACTGGTTTCATTATCAATCTCCAATAATCCGATTGAGGCGGAGTTTATCACAGCCGCCTATACGGCAGAAGTGCTCAACCAAGCCACTGCTGCCAAGCTTGTATCACTTGTTCACGTTCAACCACAAATTGTGAATCACGCACATCCGCCGATTGGTTGAGCAAATTGCGGTGATGAATCTGGTCGCGCATACTGGTGTAGGCATGGGTCAAAGCCAGTGCTTGCGATTCTTCCATCACTTGATGATTCATTAAGGACTCAAAAATGCGCACGTTATCCGACCAACGGGTCAGCTTAGGTTGTTGATGACTAAAGCGTAGGACCAGATATTGCGCTAAAAATTCAATATCGGTAATCCCGCCTTCATCTTGCTTAAGCATAAAGCGCCCAGCTTTTTTGCCACCGAGGTGATCGCGCATTTTGATCCGCATCTCAACCACGTCTTGTTTGAGTTTTTGTTCTTCACGCGACAAACAAAGAATCTCATGCCGTGTGGTGACAAACGCTTGTTGCAATGGTGCATCACCATAAATCATCCGTGCGCGAACCAACGCTTGGTGCTCCCAAGTCCACGCCTCGTTACGCTGATACTCATCAAAGGCTTGGGTCGGGCTCACTAGTAATCCAGAAGCCCCAGAAGGGCGCAATCTGGTATCCACTTCATACAAAATGCCGGATGCAGTACGAGTGGAGAAAATATGGATAATCCGCTGCGCCAAACGCAGATAGAACTGGCGGCCATCAATGCTTTTCTCACCATCCGTGTTCACCTCAACCGGACAGTCGTGCATAAATACGATGTCCAAGTCCGAGTTATAGCCCAGCTCCCAACCTCCGACTTTACCATAACCGACCACTGCAAAACCTCGTCCATCGCGATGTTTAAGATGGGTCGGCTCACCGTATTTACTGCTCACTTGCAGCCATGCTTGGCTCACAACCGCCTCAACAATCGCTTCTGCAAGATAGGTTAAGTGATCGCTCACTTTCATTACCGGTAGTACGCCTGCAATATCTGCTGCGGCAATGCGCAGGATCGAAATCTGCTTAAACTGGCGCAGCGCTTCCATCTGCTGCTCCATATCTTCTTCTGGAATACGCGCCAGAAAATCCCGCAATTCCGTTTGGTAGGATTCAAGTGGGATAGGGTTATACAGATGCTGTGGATCTATCAGTTCATCAAGCAAGATCGGATAACGCGCCAGTTGCTCGGAAATCATCGGGCTAGCAGTACACAAGCGCACCAGTTGCACCAAGGCGGCAGGATGTTCATCAAGCAGTTCAAGGTAAGTCGTGCGTGTGGCGATACTGTGCAGCAGCGCTAAAACGCGGGAAACCCCAAATTCCGCTTCAGGATGAGCGAAAACCGCTTGATACACTTTGGGCATCAGTCGATTGAGAACCTCACGCCCACGCGGCCCAATGGTGCGCTTGGCGAGATCATCTTTAAATTGAATAATGGTTCGAATTTGCTCCTCAGCATTCGGTAATCCGAGATCTTGCTGAATGATGTTTTCAATCACCTCCGGTTTATGCGCCATATCCCATAGCTCATGGAAATGACGAGCAACCGCCTGCTCTTCTTCCTCATCTTCCTCGCCAATTAAAGTTGCAAACACGCTATGCACACGTTGCATTTGTTCGCTCACTTCATGCTGCAAACTCGACCAATCAGCAAATCTCATCGCGACCGCAAGGCGCAATTGATCGTCTTCTTTGTCGGGCAGAGTTTGTGTTTGCTTATCCGCCATGGCTTGCAATAGATTCTCCAAACGGCGTAAAAAGCGATAGGCATCACGCAGATTTTGGACTTGTTCACCCGTTAGCAATTCTAACTCGGCAATCGCATCGAGCGTTTCCAGTAAGCCGCGTTTACGAAGGCTTGGTTCGCGGCCACCACGAATCAACTGGAACACTTGCGCAATGAATTCCACTTCACGAATACCGCCCGCTCCGAGCTTGATGTTGTTGCTCAAACCACGGCGACGTACTTCACTGCTGATCATGGATTTCATCCGGCGCAGGGATTGGATCGCACTAAAGTCGATATAACGGCGGAACACAAACGGACGCAACATCTGACGCAGTTCTTGATATTGCGGGTACATTTCACGCCCCATCACCCGCGCTTTGATCATGGCGTAGCGCTCCCAGTCACGCCCCTGCTCTTGGTAGTAATCCTCTAATGCGGCATAACTCATCGCCAGTGGGCCACTGTCGCCAAACGGACGCAAACGCATATCCACTCGATAACAAAAACCATCCGGCGTGGATTGATCGAGCAGTTTGATCAAGCGCTGACCTAATCGTGTGAAAAATTGCGCATTAGCAATGGAACGGCGCGCACCTTGCGTCTCACCATTTTCTGGATAGGTGAAAATCAGATCGATGTCAGAAGAGAAGTTGAGCTCGCCACCACCGAGTTTACCCATGCCGATGATCAACATCGGCTGAGCTTCCCCTTGCGCATTGCATGGTGTACCCATCTCCAGACAACAGCGCTGATATAGCCATTGATAGCTCTCGAAAATCAGTGCCTCCGCCAACTGGGAAAGATGAGTAAGGCTCTCTTCTAGTGTCCAGCTCGCACAAAAATCACGCCACGCGATATAGACCATTTCTTGGTTGCGAAATTGGCGCAAACGCTTCTGCGCTGAGGCCTCGTCCGAACTCTCCGCCAACCACTGAGCTAACTCTGTGCGATAATTCTGCTCGCGGCTTGATTGGGCTAATAACGATGGTAGCCCCTGACACAGTTGGTCATCACGTTGCAGAGTTTGTGCCACAAACTGGCTTAAACCAATGACATAGTGCAGATCACTGAGCAGATGAGAAGGCCAACTAGCGACATGCGGATGTTCAGAAATCAGTGATTGATAATGCAATTCGGCGGTAGGCAAAAGCGCGCTGGGCAGTGACATGATGCTTCCTTGTCTTTGAATGTTGACTAGTTATATCGCAAACTTAGGCTTAAAAAAAACGCCTACAGAACCCTAGTAGGCGTTTTATTTTGAGTTTTATTGAACTGGGTTACACAACCCAACCAATATCGCTGACTTACACGCGAAATGCGGTGATTTTTCTATCCAGCTCTTCGGCGTTACTTTGCATAATTTCTGAAGTTTCGAGCAGCTCAGTCATGACCGTCACGGAACCTTCCACCAACTCACGCACATTGTTGAGGTTTTCATTCATCTCTTCCGCTACGCTACTTTGCTGACCTGCTGCAGCGGCAATTTGGAAGTTCATGTCATTGAGCTGCTGAACTTGACTTACGATACCGTCTAACTCACTCCCCGCGTTGGTGATAAGCTCAACCCCATCGGCCGCTTGCACCACGCTCTTTTCCATGAGTTCCACAGCGCTATTGGCACTGTTTTGCAGTTGCGAGATCATCTCTTGGATTTCCACCGTTGCATTTTGTGTACGCTGTGCCAAGTTTCGTACTTCATCGGCAACCACCGCAAAGCCACGTCCCGCTTCACCGGCACGCGCCGCTTCAATCGCGGCATTGAGAGCAAGCAAGTTGGTTTGTTCAGAAATACTACGAATCGTCCCAACCACACTGCTGATCGCCACCACTCGCTCTTCGACTTGATTCACGGCTTGTGCTGAAGAGCTGATGTCTTTCGAAAGTTCACTCATTTTGCTAATTGTGCTTTTAACAAACTGCTGGCCGGTTTGGGCTTGCTGAGAAGTATTTTCCGTCAAAGCCGAAGCACTCTGCGCATGTTCTGCCACGGTTTGCACCGTTGACGACATCTCGCTCATCGCAGTCGCCAGTTGATCAATCTCGTTGAACTCTTCTTGCGCCGAATCTTTGGTTTCCGACATGCTTAAGGTCATCACTTCCGTGAGTGAGGTCAGCTCTTGCGAAGCATCAATTTGCAGCTTAATCAGATCTTGCAGCTGGCGGCGGGTTTTCTCTAGCTCACGCGCCACATCCCCATACTCATCTTTGCAATCCATGGTGATCGGCTCGGAAAGGTTACGCTGCGCCATTCTTTTGATTGCTTCACTCAAATATTGAGTTTGGCGTAACATGACTCGCGCAGCAAACAGCAACAACACCACAAACACCACAATCAGTAATAGCGTTTGCCAAAAAACTTGTACCAAATAGTTATCGTAATGCTGCTGAGCGACTTCCACGCTATTGGTGGCAGCTAATAAAGATTGGTAGAAGGTGTGTGCATCCCACAGTTGCTTGCCAACGATCAACACCGTACTGAATACCATCAGCATCACCATTTTCGGGACGAGACGAACATCCGTGATTACCCTCTCCCATGGCTTAAAGGACATCGTTGCCATTGTCAGTTCTCCATTCTCTTTTTATATTGCGACTAAGTGCGAATTACCGATGATCCGCCACCTATTATTTCGAGCCTCGTATGAAAACCGATGATATCAAAAATGAAACAAAGCCAATGAGCTTGTTGTCGCTAATTCTCTCATTCATGGCGCTATTTGTGATCTCAGGCTTATTGTTTGTGCCAATCGATCATGAAACCCGACAAGTGCTTATCGGCATTGATTTTGTCATCTGTAGCATTTTCTTGCTGCAACTGACCGTAGATTTGATCCGCGCCAAAGATCGCCTGCAGTATCTCCAAGCACATTGGATTGATATTCTTGCCAGTATCCCCGTGATTGAACCGCTACGTTTTGCTCGGATTTTCCACATTTTGCGCGTGATTCTTGTAATACGCTCCGGTAAAACTATTTTGCGAGCCTTAACAGCCAACCGCCGAGAAACCACCTTAGCCACCATTTTATTGTTGTTGGTGGTGCTGCTGACGTTAGGCTCTAGCATGATGCTGATGTTTGAAAGCCATGATCCACAAGCCAATATTCGCACCGGAGGCGATGCTCTTTGGTGGTCATTAGTAACCATTTCAACCGTAGGGTATGGCGACCATTATCCGGTCACCAATGCAGGTAAATTAGTGGCCTCCGCCATTATTCTGTGCGGAGTCGGAATGTTCGGTATGATTTCAGGACTGATCACCTCGTTTATTACCTTGCCGGAACACCATCGACATCATTCCCAAGCGAACGAGAAAGAATCAACGCTGCAACAGCTATTAGAAAATCAGCAGAAATTGTTAGATCGCATGGAACACTTAGAACAGCAACTGCAACACCGCTCATCGGATACTGAGAAAGCAGTAGAAACCAAAGACAGACTTAAATAGCCCCAAAAGAAAGGGAAGCTCAACGCTTCCCCTCTCAATCAATTTTTAATCAGCACTACTCACGCCAATACGGATGCGCTTCTACACCCATAGTGCGGCTTTGCTCCATGGCATGCAAAATGGAATTCTCTTGGCGGATCAACCAACGCTTGAGTTGATCTTGTTCCTCACCTTGCAGCAGCTCTACCAACCGTTCTAACGGTTTAAGACGCAATAAATCATCAATACCGTGTAGTAAATCCGCCCAAGGCATGCGGAAAGCTTGTCGATCTTCTGCATCATACAAGCCGGCAAAACTAACGCCTGTGTACAGATTACGCATCAAGCGGTACTGCTGATCGAGGTACTCTTGTACACCTAACGCTTTACCAGGAGGAAAAGCATCCATTAACTCAGCCCAAGTACGGTCGAGTTGTTTCACGGAGAAGACTTCGAGTGACAGCGCCATTTTTTCGCGCGCTTTGTCATCCAAGAATGGCTGCCAACCACGAGTCAGCACCCAACGACTTAAGTCCAGCAACAAACCGGTGTAGCGAGCGCTATTGAGCAAACGCAATGTATCTTCACGCTGTGGCAAGCCTTCTTGCAAGGTTTTGAGTGCAGCAACTAAAAACTTACGCGCATCCAGTTTACGCAGCGCATAACCTTTATCTTCTTGCAAACTCTCTAGATATTCGAACTCTTTCAGCCACTGTAACTCTTGCTCTAACCATTTAAGCTCTTGGCGTAAAATGGCGCTGGCGCGGCGCGGAATAATGCCTCCGTAGACAGAAAGCAGTTGGCGCAGGTAGCTCACAGCATGACGAATCTCATGCAATGCCGCTACACCCTCACGTTCCGTGTAGATTTGCTCATGATAATGCCAGTGCGCTAACGCATGTTCTAAAGCACGAATAAAGCAGGACTCTGCGGTGTCATTCTTATCGACACTCACCAACGCCATCGGTTGTATTTCATCACCCGAATAATTAGCCGCTAAGCGATAGCCACGCGCGGCTTTACTCAGGTTACCTAAACGCATACCACCGTGTTCACACAACTGGCGTGCCAACGTAAACAGCGCATCGGTTTGGCCAGACTTAAGTTCTAGCTCCACTTCGCAAATCGGTTCTTGACGCTCACCTGCTACCACAACACCTTGGTCAAAGGCGACTTCGACTTGGCTACCATCGGCCATGCCAATCAGCCATTGTTCACGCGTGAAGTTGGTCGAGAAAAGCGGCATCAGTTCCGCTTGTAATTGAGCCACTTCTTTGCCTTGCGGCCAGATATCGGCAGGATGCAAAGAGAGATCGGGGTCATTGCTGTGATGTTCAGCATTGAATTCCGGACGCTGATGTAGACCTGCGACCACACGACCTGCGGTTTTCACCGTTTGGACATACACCTCATCAAAGCGACGGATGCGCAGTCCAATATCATGCTGACGCAACCAGTTATCGGGGGTATCAAAGTAAGTGTTTCCTAGCTCCCGACAGCTGTGCTGAAGTACTTTAGTCTCCAAAATCTTCGCGCGTAAAATCGTTGAAAATTCTGGAGAAACAAAAAACTTCAGTTCTATCTCGGTTTCCATAATTATCCCTTTCGATGCAGATGCCGACAGGATATTGCCTTATAGACACCGGAGCAAGAGAGAAATATCAGCCTAATGATGATCTAAAACAGTTTTATTGCGACAGTGTTTGGGTTAACATGCGCGCCTTTATAGCCAACGCTCAACATTTCATCATAATATGGTGTATGTTATTTCAAGGTTATAGTTATTAGGTTGAATGACCATGCCAGTAAATACAATCATGGGGTTATTTGCAAAGTCCCCTATTAAGCCTTTGCAACGCCACGTTGTGTGTGTGAATGAATGCTGCTCTCATCTGATCAACTTCTTTGAAGTCTGTAACAAAGGGGATTGGGAAAAAGCAGGTGAAATTCGTGCACAGATTTCTCACCTAGAGAAAGAAGCTGACGTGTTAAAGCGTGAAATTCGTCTTAAACTCCCTCGCGGTTTGTTCATGCCTGTTGATCGTAGTGACATGCTTGAGCTTCTTACTCAACAGGACAAACTTGCAAACCTCGCCAAAGACATTGCGGGCCGTGTATATGGTCGACAGCTTGTTATCCCTGAGCCTCTCCAAGAAAACTTCATCGCTTACGTTAAACGTTGTTTAGACGCGGCTAACCAAGCGCAGAATGTGATCAACGAGCTCGACGAGTTATTGGAAACTGGATTCAAAGGTCGTGAGGTAACTCTCGTGGCTGAAATGATCCATCAACTGGATGTGATTGAAGATGACACCGATTCCATGCAGATTCGCCTGCGCCAACAATTGATGGCCATCGAATCAAAAATGAATCCAATTGATGTCATGTTCTTGTACAAAATTCTGGAATGGGTGGGCGGTATTGCCGACCAAGCGCAGCGCGTTGGTGCTCGCTTAGAGCTTATGCTTTCTCGTTCTTAAATTTAAAGTTAACCAAATAACGAAGAGCAACCACACTATGACGACCTGCTAGGCGATGAGTATTTTCTACGCTGAAGGTCGTCATCTGCGTCAAAAACAGGTTTGGGTTGCTCCGCTTGTTATCAACAACTAGGTATTACGATGGAAATCCTTGCGAACTACGGCACCGTCTTGATTATTGTGGCAGCTGTCTTCGGTTTCTTGATGGCGATTGGTATTGGTGCGAATGATGTTGCCAATGCAATGGGCACTTCAGTAGGATCAAAAGCACTCACCGTTAAACAAGCCATTATTATTGCGATGATTTTTGAATTCGCAGGCGCTTACTTAGCCGGTGGTGAAGTTACAGAAACGATCCGTAATGGGGTTATCGAAACCTCTCTTTTCGCAGATAAACCCGATGTGCTGATTTATGGCATGATGTCAGCACTGCTGGCGGCTGGCACTTGGTTGCTGGTAGCGTCTTATATGGGCTGGCCGGTATCTACCACTCACTCTATCATCGGTGCCATCATTGGCTTTGCTTGTGTATCGGTTGGTACAGAAGCGGTCGACTGGAGCTCAGTACAAGGTATTGTCGGCAGCTGGATTGTCACCCCTGTGATTTCAGGCTTCTTTGCTTACCTCATCTTCGTCAGTGCACAAAGCCTCATCTTCGATACGGAAAAACCACTGATCAACGCGAAACGTTTCGTGCCGGTATACATGTTCATCACCACTATGGTGATTGCACTGGTTACCATCAAAAAAGGCCTTAAACACGTAGGTCTGCACCTGACTACACCTGAAGCTTGGATGTGGTCGGCAGTGGTATCTGCCATCGTGATGGTCGGCGGCTACCTGTATATTCAGAAGAAATTTGCTAATCGCGATGAAGACCACGGTTTCAGTGGTGTCGAGAGCATTTTCAGCACGCTGATGGTGATTACAGCTTGTGCAATGGCCTTTGCTCACGGTTCAAACGACGTAGCGAACGCGATTGGTCCTTTGTCTGCAGTGGTTTCAACCGTTGAACACATGGGTGAAGTGGCAGCGAAAAGCTCTATCGCATGGTGGATTCTACCTCTGGGTGGTTTCGGTATTGTTGTTGGTCTCGCGACATTAGGTCACAAAGTAATGGCAACCATCGGTACTGGTATTACTGAGCTAACACCAAGCCGTGGTTTTGCAGCCCAGCTAGCAACGGCTTCAACTGTGGTTCTAGCTTCAGGCACGGGTCTACCTATCTCAACCACTCAAACTCTGGTTGGTGCGGTACTGGGTGTCGGTTTTGCGCGTGGTATTGCTGCCCTGAACTTGGGTGTGGTACGCAACATCGTTGCCTCTTGGGTTGTCACTCTACCAGCAGGCGCGCTCTTAGCCGTGGTTTTCTTCTACGCCATTCAAGCGATGTTTGCCGGCTAAGCTGCACGTAAGCTCAATGTTAGCGAACTGTCATTATTGACTCAAACGCACAGAAAGGGAGGCTTTGCCTCCCTTCTTTGTTGCAGCGCCTGCCAAAACTGCATACTATTTGCCACAAACTTTATGAGACTTATCGCCAAATCTATCTTTAAATTAAGGGATTTACTGTGAAAAAACTGATCTGCATGGTGCTCTTTTCCATGTTGGCCGCACCAACGTTCGCGCAAGACCGCTACATCGCGGACAAACTCTTCACTTACATGCATTCCGGCCCAAGCAATCAATACCGTATTCTTGGCAGCATTGATGCTGGAGAAAAGGTCAAACTGCTTGAGGTGAATAAAGAGAGTGGTTACAGCCAAATTACTGATGAACGTGGCCGTACCGGTTGGGTAGAGAGCCGTTTTATCACCCGTGAAGTGAGCAACACTCTGCGCTTACCGGCCTTAGAAAAAGAGTTGGCTGAAGTGAAAAAGCTATTAGCCAATGCACGCCAAAACGCCGATAGCGAGCAAGCAGGTTTGGCAGAATCACTTGAACTTCGTAATCAGCAAATTGCCGATCTAGAGCGTAACTATGCAGACATCAGCAAGCAGCTGACCGATTCTCAAAGCGAAATTCGCGAGCTGCGTGCGAAACTCGATACACAAAAAGAAGATCTGCTGCTGAAATACTTCACCTACGGTGGCGGTGTTGCTGGTATTGGTTTACTGCTTGGTTTGGTATTACCGCATATTATTCCTCGCCGTAAGCGCCACCCTGCGGGTTGGGCATAGGCCACTTTTATCACATAACAAAACGGTCACTCATGTGGCCGTTTTATTTTTCTTCTCGTTGAAAGCAATACCTTTACCCTTTCCAATCATGCAGTGCCGGTATCTCAATTTCTTCACCGCCAAAGATAATCACACTGCTTTGTGGCTTGATACTTTCGAGCTTCACCTCTGGGGTTAGCATATCCCCTTCGCGATACTCTACCCCATTCACTTTTACCCAGCGTTTTTGTTCATTACTGGAAAAAGCGTGCATTTGAAAGTTCAGAGCTGGCAATCGTCCGGCATAACGATCGCTGTATTTCGTTAACTCCACCGCAGAAGAGGCTGGTGGAATTGAAGGGGTTGGTAAAGGCAAAGTCGGCTGATCGCGCATAATCGCCTGCACTCGCAATGCTAACTCTGGCGAAAGCTGAGTTAAATCGAGATCCCCCAAAGCCTGCTTCGATTCACTCGGCTGCGAAGCCCCCCTCAGTGTCGCAGGCGGCACAATGATATTTTCCGCGAGAACGACAGAATCCTCATCCTCATAGGGCTCATCTGCCACAGACTCAATAAAAGTGGGTTGCAACTCATGCCACTCAGGATACGTTAGCCGTTCCAACGGAGCATCAATCTGCACAATGGTTGGCTCTGTTTGCCGCGTTGCTGCTTCTTGCTGCGCTTGTTCATAACGTTGGTAGGTCATAACTCCAGCCGTCACCAACCCCGGCAATAACCACAGTGCTAAGTGCCACCAACGGGACGAATTCATCGCAGTGGGTTCTTGCTCGTTATAAGTGCGATCACTGATTGGCTGAGCTTGCAGATACTTTTGCTGAGACTGCTTCAAGGCATTCATCACTTTTGACATTAACCTTCCTCCTTCAAACTCGGCGCTTGCTGCTGAGTCAACAACTCAAGGCGGCGTAAGGTTTGTCTTCCTGCGATACCATCAACATGCATATTTTGCCAACGTTGGAACAGTTCAACCTTACGCGCTAAATCTTTATCAAACAGCTCACGGGGGCGCTCAGGCTCACCCAAAACTTGTGCGAGTTTGCTCTCTAGCAATGCCACATCTGCACCACGCATTCCTTGTTTTAACGTTCGAGAAAAACCACCCTGCCAAAGCAACGAATACTGGCCACGCCATAACGGCTCTAGCCATTGGCGCGCAATACGGTAACGCTCATTTCCCACCAACAGCTCCGCTTGATCGCCCGTTAAGCGATACAACACCGCGTAAGTTGGAACTTCATCCATCACTAAAGTGAGTACGGCGGGCAAATCATAAGCTTGTAGGGTAGCCCAATCCCCAGTTTGCGATTCACACCAGAGCACCGCATCCGCTTGAGTTTGGCAAAATCGCTCCATCACCGAGGCTTGATAGCCCCAAACCGCATACAGTGTGTCAACGGCATCTTCGCTACTGGTCGAGTTCAGTAACGCACTGCGCAGAGCTTGCGGAAATACCGTTTGTTCGGTTGGTGGCACAATCTCTGGCGCTGGGAAATAGGCTTGTACAGCTCGCTCAAGCTGTGGCGGTAATTGCCATGCTAGCAACACGGCAAGAGCAACACCGCCTAATGCGCTAGAGAGATAAGATAACTTCGGTGTTTGTGATTTAGTAGGTGTGACATGGTAGACGGAAGATTGAAAGCTCATCACCTCTTGGCAGGCACGTTTGATTCTGTCCAAACTCAGTTCCTGCTCACCCGCTTGATAAGCCTGTTTTAAGGCCGCATCACACACCAGATTGATTAAGCGCGGAATACCGTGAGTTTGCTGGGCAATCCACTGACAGGCTTTGCGATTAAATAGCTCAGGGTTACCACTGGCTTGTTCAAGCCGAAAGCGGATGTAGTCAGCGCTTTGCGCTTCACTCAGCGGCAGTAAATGGTAGCGCCCGGTAATGCGCTGCGCGAGTTGACGCAACTGCGGCATTCGCAACTTTTCTTGTAACTCCGGCTGACCAATCAGCAGCACCTTAAGCAATTTATGGCTCTCGGTTTCCAAATTGGTCAGTAGGCGCAGTTGCTCTAACACATCCGGTGCTAAGTGCTGCGCTTCATCAATCATCAACAGCACTTGGATGCCTTGCGCATGTTCGGCCAACAAAAACTCATGCAGTATTTGAGTCAGCTTCTTCAAGGTCGCTTTTTCCGGATAGTTCAGTTCGAACTCATCACAAATGGCTTCCAACAGCTCTAGATCCGAGAAAGTGGGATTGAGGATCATCCCCGCGCGCGTTTTGCCCGGCAAACTCGCCAGGATCGCTCGCGCGACAGTGGTTTTTCCTGTCCCGACTTCTCCGGTGAGCATGGCAAAACCACCACCATCGCCCAATCCGGCTTGCAGGTGTACTATGGCTTCCTGATGACGCTGACTCAGGTAGAGGTAGCGCGCATTGGGGACGATAGAAAACGGTAATTCGTCAAACCCAAAGAAGTTCAGATACATGCTTGTTGACCCTATTCATCACAGTGGGTGCAACGTATCATTGCTGACTAAGATTAGCCAATGCCATTCGCGCAATTTTTTGAGACTCTACGATGCAAATTTACCTCGTTGGCGGCGCAGTGCGCGATCAATTGCTGCAACTTCCAGTTTATGACCGTGATTGGGTGGTGGTCGGCAGCAGTCCACAAGCTATGTTAAGTGCTGGCTTTCAAGCCGTGGGAAAAGACTTCCCAGTGTTTTTACATCCGAAAAGCAAAGAAGAGCATGCCCTTGCCCGTACCGAGCGCAAAACGGGCGTAGGTTACACAGGCTTTGCTTGCCACTATGCTCCAGACGTGACTTTGGAAGAAGATCTGCTGCGCCGCGATCTGACCATCAATGCGATGGCGCAAGATAACTCTGGGCAACTGATTGATCCCTATGGAGGTCAGCGCGATCTCGCCGCGAAAGTGCTACGCCATGTTTCGCTAGCCTTCGTGGAAGATCCCTTACGCGTGTTGCGCGTGGCGCGCTTTGCGGCCAAGCTGCATCACCTAGGTTTCACCGTTGCCGAAGAAACCATGCAGTTAATGACTGACATTGCTCAATCAGGCGAATTACAGCACTTAACCGCCGAGCGTGTGTGGCAAGAGTGGCATAAATCGCTCTCGACCCATCATCCCGAAGTGTTTTTGCAGGTGTTACGTAATTGCGGCGCGCTGGCGGTGGTGCTGCCTGAAGTCGATCGCTTGTTCGGCGTGCCACAACCGGAAAAATGGCACCCTGAGATCGACACTGGTATTCATACGTTAATGGTTGCTAAACAAGCAGCAAGACTTTCCGAGTCCCTTCCCGTACGTTTTGCGGCGCAAGTGCATGATTTAGGGAAAGGTGTGACGCCATCCGCTGAATGGCCAAGCCATAAATTACACTGCCATACTGGGCTAAAAATAATTGAATCACTGTGCGAGCGCATTCGCGTACCGAACGAATTTCGTGATTTAGCGCTCGCAGTGTGCGCGCAGCACTCCAATGTTCATCGTGCCGATGAGTTAAAGCCAGCCACCAAGCTTAAAGTGCTGGGGCTTTTGGATGTGTGGCGCAAACCGGAGCGTCTTGAGCAAGTGCTACTGTGTTGTGAAGCGGATCATCGTGGCCGTTTAGGGTTAGAGGCCGAGCCCTATCCACAACGTGAGATTTTCCTGCGCGCCTACCAAGCCGCCCTTAGCGTAGAAGTTCAAGCCGTGATAGCGGATGGCTTTCAAGGCAAGCATATCAAAGAAGAGTTGGATAAACGGCGCGTATCGGCAATCGAGGCTCTGTAGTTCGTTGCCCGCAACCGTAGAAAGCAAAACGCCCTGCAATGCAGGGCGTTTTTTTATCGCGAGACTGTTATCGTCAACAGTCGCGGAGGCGCTCGCTTAAAATTAAGCTTGGCCTTTCACTTCTTTCAGACCGTTGAAAGGAGCACGTGAACCCAGAGCTTCTTCAATACGGATCAGTTGGTTGTACTTAGCAACACGGTCAGAACGGCTCATGGAACCAGTCTTGATTTGACCTGCAGCAGTACCTACCGCTAGGTCAGCGATAGTTGCGTCTTCAGTTTCGCCGGAACGGTGAGAGATAACTGCAGTGTAGCCAGCATCTTTTGCCATCTTGATCGCAGCCAGAGTTTCAGTCAGAGAACCGATTTGGTTGAACTTGATCAGGATAGAGTTAGCGATACCGTTGTCGATCCCACGCTTCAGGATCTTAGTGTTAGTTACGAACAGATCGTCACCAACGATTTGGATTTTCTTACCCAGTTTCTCAGTTTGGTATGCGAAACCTTCCCAGTCAGACTCGTCCAGACCGTCTTCGATAGAAACGATTGGGAACTTCTCAGTCAGCTCTTCTAGGAAATCAGAGAAACCGTTAGAAGTGAAGATACGACCTTCGCCTTTCAGGTTGTATTCTTTCTTCTCTGCGTCGTAGAACTCAGAAGCCGCACAGTCCATCGCTAATGTGATGTCAGTACCCAGTTTGTAACCTGCAGCCGCAACCGCTTCAGCGATAACTTCTAGCGCTTCTGCGTTAGATTTCAGGTTAGGAGCGAAACCACCTTCGTCACCCACTGCAGTGTTGTAGCCTTTAGACTTCAGTACTTTAGCTAGGTTATGGAACACTTCTGCGCCCATACGTACTGCTTCTTTCAGAGTTTTTGCGCCAACTGGTTGGATCATGAACTCTTGGATGTCTACGTTGTTGTCAGCGTGCTCACCACCGTTGATGATGTTCATCATTGGTAGAGGCATTGAGAATACGCCAGGAGTGCCGTTCAGCTCAGCGATGTGCTCAAACAGAGGCATGCCTTTTGCTGCCGCTGCTGCTTTCGCGTTTGCTAGAGAAACCGCTAGAATCGCGTTTGCACCGAAGTTTGACTTGTTCTCAGTACCGTCTAGGTCGATCATGATTTGGTCAATAGTTGCTTGATCTTTTGCATCTTTGCCAACCAGAGCGTCTGCGATTGGACCATTAACCGCAGCCAGCGCTTTCAGAACGCCTTTACCTAGGAAACGAGACTTGTCACCGTCACGCAGTTCAAGCGCTTCACGAGAACCAGTAGAAGCACCAGATGGAGCTGCTGCCATACCAACGAAACCACCTTCTAGATGAACTTCTGCTTCTACCGTTGGGTTACCACGTGAGTCGATGATTTCACGACCTAGAACTTTAACGATCTTAGACATTAATGTTTCCTCTCAATTGAATTTAAATGTCAAAACTAAAAGGGTAGCCACACTGCTAGAGTGGCTACCCGTATCCTTTTACTTCAATTCACCGCGTTGGTACTGACCTGCTGCTTTCACAAAACCAGCAAACAGAGGGTGACCATCGCGTGGGGTTGAGGTGAACTCTGGGTGGAACTGCGCTGCTACAAACCATGGGTGAGCAGGGTTCTCAATCACTTCAACCAGCTTCTTATCTGCTGACAGACCAGAAACCTTCAAACCTGCTTTTTCAATCTGAGGACGCAGCAGGTTGTTGACTTCGTAACGGTGGCGGTGACGTTCATGGATCGTTGCGCTACCGTACATTTCGTACGCTTTGGTACCTTTTTCAAGGTGGCATAGCTGTGAGCCTAGACGCATGGTACCGCCCAGATCTGATTTCTCGCTACGCTCTTCGACATTGCCTTCGCCATCTACCCATTCAGTGATCAAACCAACCACTGGGTATTTGGTGTTTTTATTGAATTCGGTTGAGTGTGCACCTTCCATACCCGCTACGTTGCGCGCGTATTCGATCAGTGCCACTTGCATACCCAAGCAGATGCCAAGGTAAGGAATTTTGTTTTCACGTGCATACTGAGCTGCACGGATTTTGCCTTCGATACCACGATCGCCAAAACCACCCGGTACCAAAATAGCATCTAGACCATTGAGCACATCGGTGCCTTTGGTTTCAACGTCTTGTGAATCCACGTATTTGATGGTCACGCTCAGGCGGTTCTTCAGACCTGCATGTTTCAGCGCTTCGTTGACGGATTTGTAAGCATCTGGCAGCTCGGTGTACTTGCCGACCATACCGATAGTCACTTCACCGGTTGGGTTCGCTTCTTCGTAAATCACCTGTTCCCATTCAGACAGATCCGCTTCTGGCGCGTTAATGCCAAAACGTGCACACACCAAATCATCCAAACCTTGAGAACGGATCAGTTGTGGGATCTTGTAGATAGAATCCACGTCTTTCATAGAGATAACGGCTTTTTCAGGCACGTTACAGAACAGAGCAATCTTCTTACGCTCGTTCGCTGGGATCATACGATCGCTACGGCAAACCAGAATGTCTGGCTGAATACCGATAGAAAGCAGTTCTTTTACTGAGTGTTGAGTTGGCTTCGTTTTTACTTCGCCCGCTGCCGCTAGGTAAGGGACCAGCGTCAGATGCATGAACATGGCGTTTTCACGGCCCACTTCGATTGCTAGCTGACGGATCGCTTCCATGAATGGCAGTGATTCAATATCACCCACAGTACCGCCCACTTCAACGATAGCGATGTCGTGGCCTTCTGAGCCTGCAATCACACGATCTTTGATCGCATTCGTGATATGAGGGATAACTTGAATGGTTGCACCTAGGTAGTCGCCACGACGCTCTTTGCGCAGTACGTCAGCGTAAACACGACCTGCCGTGAAGTTGTTGCGCTTGGTCATTTTGGTACGAATGAAACGCTCGTAGTGACCAAGGTCTAGGTCAGTTTCCGCGCCATCTTCCGTAACGAACACTTCACCGTGTTGAGTCGGGCTCATTGTGCCTGGGTCAACGTTGATGTAAGGGTCAAGCTTCATCATGGTCACTTTAAGACCACGAGCTTCGAGAATCGCTGCAAGGGATGCCGCTGCAATACCTTTACCTAGAGAGGATACAACCCCGCCAGTAACAAAAATATAATTTGTCGTCATGTTTAACCTGAAAATGGTTGAATGAGGGAAATGGATTTCTTCTGGACGGGACAAAACTATACCAGAAGCCCCCCATTGCCACAACGTGAAATCTATCACACTCAATTTTTTATTTTTTGCTTCAAATCAAACCAAATTGAAGCGAAGCGCATAAGCGGCACATTATCTGAGTCAATTTTGTCCCAAAAGGGACTCTTTTTCAGCAATTGAAAAATTAGCAGTTTAATCAACCAGTAAGCTCATCAATGAGTTGGCTTTCTTTTTTAATGCTCAGCCATTAAAACGGCTTTATCGCCTGTTTTTCTTCAAGTTTTACTTCATCCCAAAAACCATCCAACTCAGCCAAAGTAAAGTCCTGTAGTGGCTTATTTTTCGCTCTCGCTTTGTCTTCAACACCTTGAAAGCGGCGCACAAATTTGGCGTTGGCTTTGCTCAGAGCCATTTCAGGGTCATGCCCTAAATGGCGCACTAAATTGACGGTGGCGAACAATAAATCGCCTAACTCTTCTTCTACTTTTTGCGTATTCACGTCCACTTGCAGTGCTTCTTCCATCACTTCTGAGACTTCTTCGTGCACTTTGTCGACAACTGGGCCAAGGCTGTCCCAATCAAATCCGTATTTGGCGCACTTTTTCTGGATCTTGTGAGCACGCGATAATGCGGGCAATGAACGTGGTACAGAGTCTAGAATACTCTGCTCGTTTTTGCCTGCTTGGGCTTTTTCTTTGGCTTTTTCAGCCTCCCAATTGGCGTGAATTTGCTCGTTATTTTCAAAGGCTACATCTCCAAATACATGAGGATGGCGGCGCGTCAGCTTCTCATTGACTGTATCCACCACATCACGAAACTCAAACAGTCCCTGTTCTTTGGCCATTTGGCTGTAGAAAATTACCTGAAATAGCAAATCCCCCAACTCTTCACGCAAGTTAGGCCAATCGCGCTGGGTGATGGCATCCACCACCTCAAAGGTTTCTTCAATGGTGTATGGAGCAATGGTGTCAAAAGTTTGTTCTTTATCCCACGGGCAACCCTGCTCTGGGTCACGCAGGCGGCTCATGATCTGTTCGAGTTGTTCAATTGGGTGTGACATACATATCCTCACTGCTGGCCTAACATTGGATTTTTTGAGAGCCTAAAATAGCAACGAGGTGGAAGTTTTCACTTCTCACCTCGCCGTTTTGGTTAGGGTTAACCTAAGCGTTTCACCAACATAACGTCTTTGATCTGCTCGATACGTTTGGAGACTCGCGCTAAGGCTTCAACGTTGTTCACCTCAAGATCGAAATCCATGATGATGATTTGTCGTTTGTAGTCGGAGCGGCTCTTCATGCTCGCCACTTTGACTTTTTCATTGGCCAGCAAGGTGGTGATGTCTTTCAGTAAGCCACTGCGCTCCATCGCTTCAACGCGCACGGTCAGCAAGTAAGAACCCACAAAACCGCCGCCCCACACGGTATCAATGATCCGCTCCGGTGCGTGATGGCTCAACTCTTCCAATTGTTCACAATCGCTACGATGCACCGAAATGCCACGGCCTTGGGTAATGTAGCCGCGGATCTCATCACCGGGGATCGGTTGGCAGCAACGCGCAAGGTGAGTCATCAGGTTATCGACCCCTTCCACCACCACCGCATCTTTATGCGGGCGATTCGGCGTTAGGGCTTTGTTTTCCTGCAGTTTTTCCAGCGCGAGCTTATCTTCTTCCTCAGCGGTCGGTTTATTTACTAACGCATTGATGTGATTAACGATTTGGTTAATACGCAGATCGCCACTGCCGATACCGACATACATCTCATCGACACTGTTAACGTTGAAGCGCTTAAGTGCATATGCCTCGGCATGTTTCAGATTGGCACCGATTTTCGCCAGTTCGATTTCGAGAATTTCCCGTCCCGCTTCGAGATTTTTTTCACGGCTCTGTTTGCGGAACCAAGCATTAATCTTGGCGCGCGCGCGCCCTGAATGAACGAAACCAAGCGATGGGTTCAACCAGTCGCGTGATGGATTCGGCTCTTTGGCGGTGATGATTTCAACCTGATCGCCCATCTGCAATTTGTGGGTGAAAGGCACGATACGTCCTGCCACTTTCGCGCCAATACAGCGATGCCCCACTTCGGAGTGAATGTGGTAGGCAAAATCGAGCGGTGTGGCTCCCATCGGCAAGTCGACCACATCGCCTTTCGGAGTAAAGGCGTAAACGCGATCATCAAACACTTGGCTACGCAGCTCGTCGAGCATTTCGCCCGAGTCGGACATCTCTTCTTGCCAATCAAGCAGTTTCCGCAGCCAAGTGATCTTCTCATCGTAACCACTGCGGCCAGCACTGCTGCCCTCTTTGTATTTCCAGTGCGCCGCCACGCCAAGCTCTGACTCTTCGTGCATCTGCTTGGTACGGATCTGGATTTCGATGGTTTTGCCTTCCGGCCCCAAAATCACGGTATGGATTGACTGATAGCCGTTCGGCTTCGGGTTTGCCACGTAGTCATCAAATTCGTTCGGCAAATGTTTGTACTTGGTATGCACAATACCGAGCGCGGCATAACAGTCTTGCAGCTTGTCGGCAATAATCCGCACCGCGCGCACATCAAACAGCTCATCAAAGGCGAGGCTCTTTTTCTGCATTTTGCGCCAGATGCTGTAGATGTGTTTCGGGCGACCGCTGACTTCGGCGTTGATGCCTAACTGTTTCATCTCAGCGCGCAGATCGCTGACAAAATCACGGATGTACTGCTCACGCACAATACGGCGCTCAGAAAGCTGTTTGGCAATCTGTTTGTAGGTATCAGGCTGTTGGTAACGGAACGCGTAGTCTTCAATTTCCCATTTGAGCTGACCAATGCCTAAACGGTTAGCCAGTGGCGCGTAAATGTTGGCACACTCTTTCGCGGCGATGCGGCGCACTTCATCCGGTTCATTTTTCACTTCACGCAGGTTACAGATCCGCTCCGCGAGCTTGATGACCACGCAGCGGAAATCATCCACCATCGCGAGTAGCATGCGGCGCACGTTATCCACTTGTGCTGAGGCTTCACTGCCATGCATGGTGACGTTGAGCTGACCAATGGCTGCCATCTCTTCCACGCCGAGGATCAGTTTGAGCACTTCTCTGCCATAACTCTCTTCGAGTGACTCATTATCCAACACGCCACTGGTGGCGATGGGAAATAGCAAAGCTGCCACCAGCGTTGGGCGATCCATAGATAAAGTGATCAAAATTTCGATCATTTCCCGCCCACGCCACAGCAGCAGTGGCCCTTGAGGGTTACCGGCAAGCAACTGCTCACACTCACGGTACACTGCGGTCAATTTAGCGGCCGTTTTACCCTCTTGGGCAAGGCTGGCTATCCATGTTTCTAGCTCAAACTGTTGGTCTGGGTTTAAGTGTGCGCTTCGTACCGCAACCATTGATATCGTCCTAATAATTGTATTTTTAGCCTTCGACTGACGCTGAAATGAAGAGTTCAGTCGCTAGCGTTTTTTCACAAATAAAGCCATGGATTCAAGGTGACTGGTGTGCGGGAACATATCCAGCATGCCCAGTTTCTCTAAGCAAAATCCTTGGCTCAGCAAGCTTTGGCTATCACGAGCCAGTGTCGCTGGGTTACACGACACATACACCACCCGTTCCGCTCCTAACGCGGCCAGTTGTTCCACAATCCCTTCTGCGCCTGCACGGGCGGGATCGAGCAGTACTTTAGCAAATTTCTGCTGCGCCCATGAGGCGGTTGTCATATCTTGTTCCAAATTGGCCTGATAAAACGTCACATTGTTGATTTGGTTCAATTTCGCATTGTGAGTGGCGTGTTGCACCATCTCTTCTACACCTTCTACACCCACCACTTCTTGCGCTTGTTTTGCTAACGGCAGAGTGAAATTCCCTAAACCACAAAACAGATCGAGCACGCGATCTTGCTCGCTCACTTCTAGCCAATGAAGGGCTTGCTCGACCATTTTCTGATTCACCGCGCGGTTTACTTGAATAAAGTGGCTCGGCAAGAAGCTTAGACGGCTACCGGTTTCTTCACAGTAAGGCGGTTCACCTTGTACGTGTTGCAACGTGCCTGCTTCCAATGCTAGGTATAAGGTTAGTTGGTTTTGCGAGGCAAAGTCAGTTAAACGCTGCTGATCTTGTTCAGTCAACGCACCGACATGACGCAGCGCCAATACTCGCGCATTATCGCCTTTCACCAATTCCACATGCCCCAACTGCTCAGGTTGGCACCATTGGCTCAACAAGGTATTCAATTCCGGCAAGAGCGCATTCAAACTCGGCTCTAGTACAGGGCAATGTGTTACGTTGACAATCGCTTTGCTCTGCTTACGACGAAAGCCAAACTGCAGTTGCTGGGTTTTCTTATCCCACATCAAGCTTAATCTTGCTCGGCGGCGATAGCCTTGATCATCAGAACAAACTGGCGCAGACAGGGCAAGGCTCTGCCCTGCAAACTTCACCATTAATTGACTTAACGCCTGCTGCTTGTGGTTAATTTGACCGGCTCGGTCAAGATGCTGTAAATCACAGCCACCACATTGTGCATAGTGGGCACAAAAAGGCTCAACTCGCTCAGCGCTTGGTTTGAGCACTTTGATCAATTGCCCACGTGCGTATTTACTTTTACTTTCAGTCAGTTGAATTAGCACTTCTTCCCCTGGCAAAGCGCCATCCACAAACAACGGCTTTTTCTGCAAAAAGGCCAGTCCGCTGCCTTGGTGATCCAACCGCTCTATGATGACGGGTTGATGCTTTTTGTCTAACGTGCTGTGCTTTTTCGGTTGAAAGAAACGTGCCATGCTCTGTGCTCAAGTGTTGAAATAGATTTGTTTTCGC
This sequence comes from Vibrio sp. RC586, assembly GCF_000176715.1. Taxonomy (NCBI): domain Bacteria; kingdom Pseudomonadati; phylum Pseudomonadota; class Gammaproteobacteria; order Vibrionales; family Vibrionaceae; genus Vibrio; species Vibrio sp. RC586. The sequence continues at coordinate 945,546 of NZ_ADBD01000013.1, forward strand.
CCCGGCATCACTATTCTGCACGGGGGTGATTGTCGAAGATGAGGGAGTTGATTAAGCTAACGCCAACGTTTCCCCGCGCAATCCGATTTGTGCGAGGTATTTTCCCATATCCACACCACAATGTTTAGACAATAATGACTCAAAGATATGGCTTGCGCGCTCGCGTTGTGACACTCACTCTGGCTCCAACCCTGATTATTGGCCTGCTGCTTAGCGCACTATTCTCTTTTAACCGCTATCACGACTTAGAAAACCAAGTGATCAATTCAGGGGCCAGCATCATCGAACCTCTGGCCATCGCCAGTGAAGATGCCTTACGCATGCAAAGCCGTGAATCGGTGCGGCGCATTATTAGCTATGCACATCGGAAAAATTCTAAATTAGTTCGCAGCATTGCGGTGTTTGATGGCAACCATGAGTTATTTGTCACCTCCAACTTTCACCCCAATTTCGAAAAGCTGATGTATCCCAAGGATAAACCTATCCCCTTTTTGAGCAGTTCGGTGATTGATGAAAACACGCTGATTCTGCGTACACCAATCGTATCTGAGCGCAGCCTATTGGAAAATGGTGATGCCAATCCAACCACCCCCGTGATGGGCTATATCGCGATTGAACTTGACCTCTCATCCCTGCGTTTGCAGCAGTATCAGGAAATTTTCTCGGCAGGCTTAGTGCTGGTGATTGGGATTTTGCTCTCAGGTGTGTTCGCATTTCGTTTGATGCACGATGTCACTCGCCCCATCACACACATGAAAAACATGGTGGATCGCATTCGTCGTGGTCATTTAGATGTACGTATTGAAGGTAAAATGCACGGCGAGTTGGATGCGCTGAAAAAAGGCATCAACGCGATGGCGGTGTCACTCTCTGAATACCATGTCGAGATGCAGCACAGTATTGACCAAGCCACTTCCGATTTGCGGGAAACCTTGGAGCAGTTAGAGATTCAGAACGTGGAACTCGACATTGCCAAAAAACGGGCGCAAGAAGCGGCACGGGTGAAATCTGAGTTTTTGGCTAACATGTCCCATGAGCTGCGTACCCCACTTAATGGTGTAATTGGTTTTACTCGACAAATGTTGAAAACCCAGCTCACCAACAGCCAAACAGATTACTTACAAACCATTGAAAAATCAGCAAATAATCTTCTAACGATCATTAATGACATTCTAGACTTTTCTAAACTTGAGGCCGGAAAACTGGCGTTGGAGAATATTCCGTTTGAATTCCAAGATATTCTAGAGGAAGTGGTTAACTTACAAGCCACCAGCGCCCATGAGAAAGGGTTAGAAATCACCCTCAAGATCGATCCGAAAATTCCGCGCGGCGTGGTGGGCGATCCGCTACGTATTCAACAAGTTTTGACTAACTTAGTCGGCAACTCGATTAAGTTTACCGAACGCGGCAATATTGATGTGAGCGTGGAAATGCGTTCACTGCGCGATGATGTAATAGACCTGCAATTTATGGTGCGCGATACGGGAATTGGTATTTCAGAGCGTCAACAAGCCCAGTTATTCCAAGCTTTTAGCCAAGCCGATGCCAGCATTTCTCGCCGTTATGGCGGTACTGGGTTAGGGCTAGTGATTACCCAAAAACTGGTCAGCCATATGGGCGGAGAAATCAGCCTAACCAGCCGCTTACATCAAGGCTCGACGTTCTGGTTTACTCTACGTTTACACACAACTGAGCTACCAATCAATGATGGCTATGACATTCCATCGCTTAAGCAGCGTTGCCTGTTGTTGATTGAACCCAATATGCAAGCGGCATCAATTGTGCAACAAACACTGGTACAAAGTGGATTGGAGGTCACTTACCGCTCAGCCATACCAGAAGAGGAACACACTTACGACTATGTGCTACTCAATCTCGCGCCAAGTAAAGAGACCAACCCCACCTTGGTCGAACTCTGGATTGAACGCGCATTGGCAATGGCACACAACGTGATCGTAGGGGTACCGAGCACAGAGTTAGCCTTAGCGGATCAATTGATGCAACGCTATCCAGTAAAATGCATCGGTAAACCGTTGTCCCGTAAGAAATTACTGCAAACCCTAGCCGCCCAACAACCGCAATTGGCTAAACCAACCCAGCCAAAACCTCAGGTGGATAAATTACCGCTGTGCGTCATGGCAGTGGACGATAACACGGCTAACCTCAAACTGATCACTGCACTCTTGCAAGAGCGCGTTGAGTATGTCGTTGCCTGTACCAGTGGCCAAGAAGCCATCGAACAAGCACAAGTACGTCAATTCGATATTATTTTGATGGACATTCAGATGCCACACATGGATGGCGTGACCGCTTGCAAAGAAATCAAACAACTCAAGGGGTATCGAGATACTCCAGTGATTGCTGTAACAGCTCATGCCATGGCTGGTGAGCGAGATCGCCTTTTGAAAGCGGGAATGGATGATTACCTCACCAAACCGATTGAAGAATATATATTGCAGCAGGTATTGGTTCGCTGGAGTCCTCACACCCGCAGCAAACAGGTAGCTAAAATCACACCACCAGACGGTGCAGCAGCCACTCAGAACATGCCGAGCCTCTCACCGCATAATGATGATGCCATCATTGATTGGCCAGCAGCGCTGCGCCAATCGGCCAATAAAGAAGATCTCGCCAAAGAGATGTTAACCATGTTAGTTGTGCATTTGGCTGAGATTCAAATGATCATCAATACCGCACTTGAAGATGAAGAGTATGCAACGAGCGATCTACTGCATCACATTCATAAACTGCATGGTAGCTGCGCCTACAGTGGCGTACCAAAACTACGTAAGGTCTGTGCCGAATTAGAGCATGCACTTCGCCACGGCGCGACAGTGCAAGAATTGGAACCAGAGCTGTTTGAACTGCAAGACGAGATGGCCAAAGTCGTAGATGCCTCAAGCACCTATCTGGATTGATCCCTCAACTCATTATTGCTGGGCAGAGAGTGCACCTCCTGCCCTGTAGTATAGAAGTGGTAACCATGCTTACCGCGATGTTTAATCCAATACATGGCTTTATCTGCCTGTAACAGCAATATTTCTAAATCGATATTGGAACAATCTGTATGACTGATACCAATACTACATCCAACTTGAGCACTCTGTTTACCCACGGTGATCGGTGTGGCTGAGGCCTGTATTAAGTTCATCGCAAACTCTTCAACCGCTATAGCATCAAAGTTTTCAATCGCGATATAAATAGCAAACTCATCTCCCCCCAAACGCCCCACGACGCTGTCAGAGAAATGCTCCTGTGATAGAGTCAAAAAACGTTTGGCAATTTCACGTAGAACTTCATCCCCCGCCGAATGCCCAAGAGTATCGTTTATTTGTTTAAAGCCATCTAAATCAATCAGCAGTAATACCATGACTGAACACATGCGTTTTTTATTCAGCACGTATTTTTCACAGCCTAAACGGTTTTTGAGCCCCGTCAGGGTGTCTTGTTCTGCGATTGTGCGGTAGTAACTCTCCCAGCGCTCAATCTGCTCACGCAATTCACGCTCACGTATCAATGCTTGGTGTGACTCATCGATAAACTGATTAATACTCTCCGCCACTAAACCTATCTCGTTATGTTGGTTTTCTTGCGCAACTGCTACTTTGTGATCACTACTAGGTCGCACCTTAGACAAGGTTGCTGAAAGCTCAGTCAAAGGCTTACCCACCAAACGGCGAACAATCCAGATAAGTGCAAAAAATGTCACCAGAAACTGGATCATCACCACTAGCAGTTGGTCGAAAATTTGATTGATCGCTTGCTGACGAATGAACTGATGATCTTCATGAATCATTAGATGGCCAATCAAGTTACCATCAACAGGGGAAGTCAAGCTGTAGCGGTTGGCATCATTCCAGAAGTTCTGTTCATTGAATAACTGTGACATGTTGGTGCGTTCAAAATGAATACCATCCACACCTTCAAGTTTTACTGCGTTAATTTCTTTATGCAGTAACAAGGCATCCATCACTTCCGAGGCGATATCGTAGTTATTCACATACAAGGCAATGGATGCAGAATTGCTCAACGAGAGTGCGAGCTTTTGCTCCAATTCTCGCTTCTGTTCTTCAACACCATTCAAGCCTCGTGGAATGATAATCGCGAGAATCGCCAACAGATAACCTAATGCCGAAAGTGAAATCATCTTCAATAAGCGGTTAACCAAAGGTGAGATTTTGGCGCGGTCAGTCATAAATCACCAATAGCACCTTCAGCCTATCTTCTGGAGCCTGATCGGTATAACCGATAGAAAATGGGTTTGCTTCAAGTTTTTCCGCCAGCTCCTGCTCACTCAGTATCGATTCTGGAGCACGTAACCGCCCAGAAAACTTAAGCTTTGCCCAATACGCATTCACCTGACTCTCTTGCATATTCGTGATTTGCAAAAAGAAACGCTGCCTCACTTCTCCACTGCGATCCAACACTTGATTAATGTAAGTATCTCCAATCACGCGATTGCGCCCTAAATAGAGCGAGGATAACTCTTGCTTATCCACCGTCAGCAGTGGGCTTTGCGAGCTTGCTACCACATACAACTCAGCAGAAAAAGTACATTGAGAGAACAAGATAACTAGGAGAAACCAATATTTCATACGGTCCCCCTAAAACACGAAGTTCAAGCTAAGAGTGAATACCTGAACGTCTCGCCCTTGCGAAAGGTTCTCCATCGATGCAGCCCATAACCCATAGCCGTAATCGTTTATTTTGACGTAATCATACTGCGCTTTCAGCGCCATTTGCGTGGTGACATCCCACCGAACTCCTAGTGAATAGGTGCTTTGATCTATGTAGGTGGAGTTAATTCCTCCAATTAAAATTTTTTGAAACGCCGCTAATTCAGCGCCATTAATAGGGGACAATCCCCAGTCGGATTGAGCCTGATAGGGTTGATTTTTAGGGGTAAATTTTCCGTAAATGGCATAAGGCGTAAGTGCACCTAAGGAATATCCGGCCAATACATACCCACCAATTCCGTCAGGAACAACCGCTTTGCTGCCTCGAATGGCATACAGTTCTGATTGCATGGTGAGCTTTGCATCGGCATATCCAACACCCATTTGCCAATAGCGAATAGCTTCATTCTCAATATTACTTTGTTGATAGAGGTAGGCGGCTTCACTACTAATCGCCCCTAAACCTGCATTCGCCAATTGCTGAACTGAATTGAGCGCTTGCATGGAGGTTTCATCTAACCCAACCTTCATTGAACCCACATTGACATAGGATAGACGGCCGCTCCAAGGACCATGCTCAGCAGCTAGCACCAAAGCTAAAGTATTATTAGATTGTGTTGCCGTAATTTCAGGTCTATCCGTGTTTTTCAACTTCTGCTCAATACGCCCATACTGCACCCCCAGAGACCAGCTCAGTTCATCAATAAGTCCTCGATAAGTGATATCAACCCCATCAATGGCATCGTAAAAAATCCCTCCATACAACTCTTGAGGTGGTCGAACCCAGAGGTAGGCATAATCAATGCGGCGGCTGTCTGCAGCGGTATAAGCATTCAAACCTAGACGACCTAAACGTAAGTCCCAATGTTCATCGGGTAGGTAACGGACAAAAGCTAATTCAGTGATGTCATTGAATGATTGATCGACGCGATCTTCTAACACCCATTGAGTCGTGACTGACCATTCAGGACTGAGCTTAACATCGAACTGCACACCAATATTGGAATCCGGTAAAAAGGAGCCATTACGGCGATAATCATCTGGCTGTGAGATATTTCTCAGAAACCCAAGATCTTCTTCATTCTCGTAGCTGTAACCTACAGAACCATAGCCGGAGACAGCCCAATCCACCGCAAATCCAGGTGAACTTGTCCACAGCAGCACTATCAAAGCAGCTCTAGGAAAAAGCATTCGATAAGAGTGTTGAAGCATCTTGGGGTATTCCTAATATTCCACACGTAACACCAACCGCCAATTTAGACGCTCGGTGAAAGCCTCTCCATTTCGATGTTCAGTATGAAGACATCGCCCAATTCGTTTCTTTTAGTTCGTTATGGCTTCGTTCGTTATGACTGTGATACACCAGCAAAAATGATAGTAATACCATTACTCAGTTTAGAAAATTAACCGGATATAGAGAAAATATAGTCAGAAAATGAAATATTTGAAATGAACTAAAGAATGAACGCCGCATTAGCGGCGCTCAAGGATCACAGTCGCCATGGCATAATGGCGTTCATCAGAAATGGAAAGATGGATATTCGCAACTTGCAGCTGCGTGGCAAGCTGAGCCGCTTTACCACTCAAAGTGAGTAAGGGCTTCCCAAACTCATCATGGCTAATCGTAAAATCATGGAAGGTCACTCCTTGTGCAATACCGGTTCCTAATGCCTTAGAAGCGGCCTCTTTAGCCGCAAAACGTTTGGCTAGAAACCGTCCTTGCTGTTTCAAGCTATGGTACTGCTCCCATTCAGAATCACTGAGAATACGGCGCGCAAGGTTTTCACCAGAGCGTGCCAAGGCTTTTTCAACCCGCTCGATTTCAGCAATGTCCGTCCCGAGTCCAACGATCATAGTGTTAACGGCGCGCTGCAACCATGATGGCTTTCATGTCTGCCACCGCTTTCGCTAAGCCATCAAATACCGCGCGACCAATGATCGCATGGCCGATGTTCAGCTCGTAGATTTCAGGGATCGCCGCAATCGCAGCAACGTTGTGATAAGTCAATCCATGACCAGCATTCACCGTAATGCCCAAGTCGTGAGCATAAGCCGCTGCTGCCGCGATTTTTTTCAGCTCATTTTGCTGATCGACTTCACTTTTTGCATCCGAATAATGACCGGTATGCAGCTCAATGAATGGTGCACCACAGGCTTTGGCTGCATCAATTTGCTCGCGATCGGCATCGATAAACAGAGATACCTTAATGCCTGCCGCGGTGAGTTTTTCCGTGGCCGCTTTTACGCGCTCAAGCTGACCAAGTACGTCCAAGCCACCTTCTGTCGTCAGTTCTTCACGTTTTTCAGGCACTAAGCAAACGTATTCTGGTTGAGTTTGCAGCGCAATCTCAACCATCTCATCGGTCACCGCCATTTCAAGGTTCATGCGCGTTTGCAGCGTTTCACGCAAAATACGTACATCGCGATCAGTAATGTGACGACGATCTTCACGCAGATGGATGGTGATACCATCTGCACCCGCACGTTCAGCAATTTCTGCTGCATGCACAGGATCGGGATATTGCGTGCCGCGTGCGTTACGCAAAGTCGCCACGTGATCGATGTTCACACCAAGATAAATTGAGCTCATTCTTCTGTACTCCGTGCTCTAGGTAGAGTTGTTTGACGAAACAACTCACGACTTTTTAAAGGTTTGCCGCCAAGATACGGCTTTAAGGCTAAACGTGTAAAGCGTTTTGCCGCTTGCAGTTGTTCTTTGCTGGTAAAACGTCGCTCGCTGATCGCAATCAGCTCGTTACCGAGAAAGGTGAGATTATCGCGGCGCACCGAGGCAATAAAGCCTTTTTGCTCACGATAGCGATAGGTCATGTCTGGTGAAACTGGCTCGCCCGTACCTGCACAATGCAGAAAATCCACGCCGTACCCCATCGCCGCAAGCAAAGCGAGTTCAAAGCGACGCAACGCCGGCTCGGGATTAGTGCTTTGCGCCAGTTCAGTGAGTGCAAACAGATAATCATGGAATAGCCCAGGGCTGGCGACTTCTGGCATTAGCACTCTATCCACTAGCTCGTTGATGTACATCGCAGAATAGAGATAGACGCCGGAAAGCGGCAAACCAAGGCTAATTGGTTCAGCTTGGCGCAAAGTTTTCATCGAGCCATTGCCCGACCATTTCAGCAGTAAAGGAGTGAAAGGTTGCAGCGCCCCTTTGAGATTGGAGCGTTTTCCGCGCGCACCTTTGGCCATCAAGGTAACTCGTCCGTACTCCTCACTGAATATATCGAGAATTAAGCTCGATTCACTGTAAGGGCGGCGGTGCAGAACAAAACAGCGTTGCAGTCCGTCTGACATTTTCCCTTTCTATCATGCAGTTGAAGGTAGAAATGAAAAAGGTGGCAACTGGGTTGCCACCTTTAGCGTTTAGAGATCGTCGATGTAACCGAGTGAACGCAGGGCGCGCTCATCATCCGCCCAACCGGATTTCACTTTCACCCAAGTTTCTAGGTAGACTTTGCGGCCAAACAGCTCTTCCATATCCAGACGCGCTTCGCGGCCGATGGTTTTGATTTTTTCGCCGTTTTTGCCAATCACCATTTTTTTCTGGCCGATACGCTCAACCAAAATCAGGGCATTGATGTGGAAGCCATCGGTATCTGGGTTGTAATCGAAACGCTCGATTTCCACTGTCACTGAATACGGCAGCTCTTCGCCAGTAAAACGCATCAACTTTTCACGCACGATTTCTGACGCCATAAAGCGCTGTGAACGATCCGTCACATACTCTTCAGGGAAATGGTGCACGGCTTTCGGTAAATGGTCGCGTACATGCTTTTTCAGCACGTCGGTGTTTTTACCCTGCTTAGCAGAAATCGGTACGATATCGACAAACTGCATGCGCTTAGAAAGCTCCAGCATGTGCAGCATCACTTCGTTGCGATCTTTGACCTGATCGACTTTGTTCACACACAGCACCACTGGGAAGTTAGCTTTTTGCAGCTTAGTGAATACCATCTCGTCATCGGCGGTCCAGTGCGTACCTTCAACGACAAACAGCACTAAGTTGACATCACTCAATGAGCTTGATGCCGCACGGTTCATCAAACGGTTAATCGCGCGTTTTTCTTCAATGTGCAGTCCTGGGGTATCAACGTATATCGCCTGATAATTGCCATCGGTCTCTACGCCCATAATACGGTGGCGAGTAGTTTGTGGTTTACGTGAGGTGATCGAAATTTTCTGCCCTAAAAGGTTGTTGAGCAGAGTCGATTTACCCACGTTTGGACGACCGACAATCGCGACAAAACCGCAATGTTGGTTTTCCGGTGTCGATGCCACCACAGATTTACCTTCGCTTTGAGAAGCAAAGTATGCATCGATATCAAATTCTTGATCAGCCATTGGTTAATTGCTCCAGAGCCGTTTCTGCAGCCGCTTGCTCAGCCTTGCGGCGGCTTGTGCCTTTACCAATTACAGGCGTATCCATACCTGCTACTTCACACGCAACGGTAAACTCTTGGTTGTGTGCTTCACCTTTAATATTAGTCACCGTATAGACAGGCAGCGGTTTTCTTCTGCCTTGTAAAAACTCTTGTAAGCGAGTTTTCGGGTCTTTTTGTGATGCGCCCGGTTTAATCTCTTCCAGACGACCGTGATACCACTCAAGTACGATGCTGCGCGCCGTTTCCAGATCGCTGTCGAGGTAGATCGCACCGATGATCGCCTCTACCGCATCCGCTAGAATCGAGTCTCGGCGAAAACCACCACTTTTCAACTCACCTGGACCTAATTTTAAGTAATCTCCCAGATCGAATTCACGACCTAGCTCCGCCAACGTGTTGCCACGCACTAAGGTGGCACGCATGCGGCTCATATCCCCTTCATTCACTTTCGGGAAGCGGCGATAGAGCTCATCAGCAATGACAAAACTTAAAATTGAATCGCCCAGAAACTCAAGACGTTCATTGTGCTTACCATTGGCGCTGCGATGTGTCAGCGCCAGATTAAGCAGCTCGATCTCCTTAAAGGTATAACCGAGCTTACTTGTTAATTTATTCATTGGAGGTGTCATAATCTCAACGTTATTACCAGCTCATGCTGGCTTAATGGATCCCACCAATACGATTGAATCGTACACCGGTTGGAATCCAGCGTGGAAGTACGCTGTCTTCAGCGCGTTCAAACTCAAAACTGATCCAGATAGCAACGGCTTTTCCGACCAAGTTCTGCTCTGGCACAAAGCCCCAGAAGCGGCTGTCTTCACTGTTATCGCGGTTATCACCCATCACAAAGTAATGTCCTTGCGGAACGACCCATTCATTCACGCCACTGCGTGGTTTGTAGTTAGCCACATTATCGATTCGTAATGGGTTCACCAAAATATTGTGTTTTACCTGACCGAGCTGTTCATCCAATTGCATCAAACGAACGTTATATTGGTAAAAATCGCTCTCTTGTACATTAGAAAGCGGGACGGCTTGGCACTCATTCTCACCTTGGCGTTGAATACACAACTCTTTGCCAGGGCTGTAACGTACCGTATCACCCGGCATGCCTATCACGCGCTTGATGTAGTCAAGGCTTGGGTTAATAGGGAATTTGAACACAACAATATCGCCGCGCTCCGGTTTACCCGTTTCTACCAGTTGAGTGCGCCATACCGGATCTTTCAAACCGTAAGCGTATTTTTCAACCAGAATAAAATCACCCACCAACAGTGTTGGCATCATGGAGCCAGAAGGGATCTGGAATGGTTCATAGATAAATGAACGCAAAACCAGAACAAAGGCAATCACAGGGAAAATAGAGACACTGTTCTCAACCCACCAAGGCTGAGCCAACGCTTTATTCACCGCCGACTCTGGCAGATCCGGAGTTTGCGCCTGTAACTGAGCCTGTTTTTGTTGGCGTTTTTTCGCCCACACCAGCTTTTCCAGTGTCCAGACGATACCGGTGACCAAGGTTACCATCACCAAAACCAGAGAGAATGTGTTCGCCATTGACTTCCCTTATCTAAAAAATACGAAAGTGAAAGAGCCGAAACCCTTTCACTCATGTGTTAAACCAATAAGATTGAAGTCGCCAAAGAACTTAGTCTTTGCCGACATGCAGAATCGCAAGGAACGCTTCTTGTGGCAGCTCAACGTTACCGATCTGCTTCATACGTTTCTTACCTTCTTTCTGCTTCTTCAACAGTTTCTTCTTACGACTCACGTCACCACCGTAACATTTCGCCAGAACGTTTTTACGTAACTGCTTCACGGTAGAACGGGCGATGATGTGGTTACCAATCGCCGCTTGAATCGCGATATCGAACATTTGGCGAGGAATGAACTCTTTCATCTTCTCCACCAATTGACGGCCACGGGTTTGTGAATGATCACGGTGAGTAATGATCGCCAATGCGTCCACTTTGTCACCATTGAGCAGTACGTCCACGCGCACCATGTAAGACATTTCAAAACGTTGGAAACCGTAATCCAGAGACGCATAGCCACGTGAAGTCGATTTCAAACGGTCAAAGAAATCGAGTACCACTTCCGCCATTGGGATGTCGTACGTCAGTGCGACTTGGTTACCGTGGTAAACCATGTCCACCTGAGTACCACGCTTTTCGATACACAGTGTAATAACGTTACCCAGATAATCCGCAGGAACCAGAATGTTACAGCGCGCAATCGGTTCACGAATCTCTTCAATATCGTTGATGGCTGGCAGTTTCGCTGGGCTATCAACGTAGATGATCTCTTTGTTGGTCTTCAGAACTTCATACACTACGGTCGGTGCTGTGGTGATGAGGTCGAGATCGTATTCACGCTCCAGACGTTCTTGGATGATCTCCATGTGCAGCATACCCAAGAAGCCACAACGGAAACCAAAGCCGAGCGCTGCTGAGGTTTCTGGTTCATAGAACAGAGACGCATCATTAAGGCTCAGCTTACCCAGAGCATCACGGAAGTTGTCATAATCATCAGAAGAGACAGGGAACAAACCCGCATACACCTGAGGTTTTACCTTTTTAAAGCCCGGTAGTGCTTTTTCACAACCGTTTTTCGCCAAGGTTAGAGTATCACCCACTGGTGCACCCATGATGTCTTTGATACCACACACCACCCAGCCAACTTCGCCAGTGTCCAGTGAATCGGTATCCACTTGTTTTGGTGTGAAAATACCTAAGCGATCAACACCCCAAGTTTGACCGGTGCTCATCACTTTGATCTTGTCGTTTTTCTTCAAGCTACCGTTTTTGATACGAACCAGAGAAACCACGCCTAAGTAGTTATCGAACCATGAGTCGATAATCAGCGCTTGCAGTGGTGCATCAGGATCACCTTGTGGTGCTGGGATCGCAGAAACGATCTTTTCCAGAACTTCATCCACACCAACACCGGTTTTAGCCGAGCAACGCACCGCGTCAATCGCATCGATACCTACGATGTCTTCGATCTCTTCAGCAACACGCTCAGGTTCTGCCGCTGGCAGGTCAATCTTGTTCAGAATTGGCACTACTTCCAGATCCATTTCGATCGCGGTATAGCAGTTAGCTAAGGTTTGCGCTTCTACGCCTTGACCTGCATCCACCACCAACAGTGCGCCTTCACACGCCGCCAATGAACGAGATACTTCGTATGCGAAGTCAACGTGCCCTGGAGTGTCGATAAAGTTCAGTTGATAGGTCTCGCCATCTTTCGCTTTATAGTCGAGAGTCACACTCTGCGCTTTAATGGTGATGCCACGCTCACGTTCCAGATCCATAGAGTCAAGAACTTGCTCGGCCATTTCACGATCGCTCAAGCCGCCACAGACTTGGATTAAACGGTCAGATAGAGTCGATTTACCATGGTCAATGTGGGCGATAATCGAAAAGTTACGAATGTGCTTCATAGGTTTGGGATGACTAAACTCTTAAATAATAAGGACATAGAAAAGCCGCGTTGGCGGCTATTCATTCAAGTTGGGCGATTCTACCCAATTTCGTTGGGGTTCGCATCATAATTTAGGCAACCGGGATACCCAGTTTTCGTAACAAAACCACTTGTTGCTCAGAGCGCTGCTCGAGCACTTTCGCATAACGTTTGGCAACCCACCCCCCTAATCCTATAAATAGCAATGAGGTGAGTATTACTATGCTCTCCCCGACTCCTAGCATAGGGGCAAGCCATTGAGTACCAAGCCAAGCGCCAAGCATCATGAAAAACAGCGGTAATAAATAGACGAGCGCGGCCGACAGCAACAAGCTCTTCTCTGGTAAACCAATTTCAACCACTTCCCCTGCCTGTAAAGCTTGAGTCGTTTGTAAGCGCCAAAATAGTGTTTTATTACCGAGCGCTTTGGAAACCACGCCTGTACCACAGCTTTGTGAGGACTGACAATTGCTGCAACTGGTTTGTTGCTCGCAGCTGAGTGTCACTTGAAAACCTTCGTGATCAGGTACTACCTTGGTCACTGTGGCTAATGCGGTCATCATTGCGCTTTCACTCCGGCCACACTAAACATGACCGATTGAGCAATACGCTGCGCGGTAGAAGGGGGAATATCACCGACAACCGATATTTCATTTTCACCTTTGACTAAACTGTGCAAGGTGCGGCGGCCTTGTCTGACCAACTGCCCTTTGAGTGAATAGTTATCACTGGCTGACACATAGACAGAGAAGTTAAACAGCCCATCGGAATACATTTGGCTTTCCACTAGGCGATCGGTCATCGCCATGCGATAGCGATTCAGCTCCATGGCTTTAAAACCTTCAGGAACCCAACTGACTTGCCAGAAAGTCGCTTGTACACTGCCTTTAGGCAACTTAAGCACCTCTGGGAGCTTCACTTTATTCAATCCCGCCATCAGTTCAGCCAAACGTTCACTGACTGAAAATGAGATCGTTCGGTATTGCTCAAGCACTTCCCCATCCCGATCTAATAAATCAGCACGCAGAGGTAAACGGCTCTTCTCATCGATCCAGACAACATAGGAGTAACGTAAACCGTCTTTCGGAACAACCCGCAGCACCTGACAAGCGGCGCCCGCTTCGCGAGCACGCCCGACTTTGACAAAGTCGTAATACTGACTCAGTTCAGTGACATCACTATTAAGCAATGGGATAGTTGGTGCCACCATGTTGCCTGATTCAATGGTAAAAGGCTCAACCCCCGGCTCTATGTAACTCACTTCGTCACCACGGCGGATCACTTCACGTACTGGTCCACTGAGATAAACCAAATGTGCGAGCTGTTGAGTATCTTGTTTTGCATGACGATACAAGAGTGGCTCAATGCTGTTTTTCTTAACCAAGATGTATGAGAGTTCGTAACTGAGATGCTGGCTAGCTTCGTTCATCTGAGACAACAACGCCTCTGCAGACTCATCCTCTGCAAAGGCGGCTGTTGAGTTCACACAGAACAGTGTCAGCGCACTGATCAAAAATTTCTTCATTCCACAACCGATTCAACTGGGTGTTGGTGAGTAGAGGCATTCTCATTATTTAAGCGTAATTGCAGTTCATAGTCCTGCAGTAAGGCGTTTACGCGACGACGTTGCTCTTGCATGCCGCTGTCTGACGAATGCTTCCCTACTGAGTCACGGGTCAGACTTACTGGCTCTGCACTTCCAGCGAGTGGAATGGTTTGCAGCACAGGCAGTTCGCTGTCAACTGAGGTTTGTCCACCATACTGTTGCACGCCTAATACCACAGCTAAAGATACACAGGCAGCGATACCGACTTGACCAAATTGAGTCAACCAAACGGGCAACTGGCGTTTTGCCTGCTGCGGTTTGGGTTGAGCTTCCAATCTTGCCTGCTGTAAATCGATCACCTTGTTTGAGTGATGTAACGGATTGTGCGCCGGTTCATTTTCCAACGCTAAGGCTACACTTTCAGCGATATTCCATTGCTTTTGCATTGGTACGTCACCACGTAGCACATCACCAATCAGGTGATAATTCTTCCACGTTTCACGTGCCTCTTGATCCTGAGTCAATCCTAAAATCAACTCATTGTCGATCATTTCGCCATCCATGAGTGCTGAAAGTTTTTCTTTGTCAGCCATTCTATTCACCATAGTCATTACGAAATCTGCGTTATAGAAGAGGTTTAATTTTCTTCTCTACCGCCTCACGAGCGCGGAAAATTCGAGAACGCACTGTACCAACAGGGCAATCCATCACTTCCGCAATTTCCTCGTAACTCAAGCCATCAAGCTCGCGCAACGTCATTGCCGTTTTTAAATCATCTGGTAACGCATCAATTGCATCGAACACGGTCTTCTTCAACTCTTTGGACAACGTAATGTTCTCCGGGTTCGATAATTCTTTTAATGCATCACCACCTTCATAGAATTCAGCGTCTTCAGCATCAACATCGCTTGCGGGTGGGCGTCGGCTTTGCGCAACAATGTGATTTTTCGCGGTATTAACAGCAATACGGTACAACCAAGTGTAAAACGCACTCTCACCACGAAAGGTTGGAATGGCTCGATACGCTTTAATAAACGCTTCCTGCGCTACATCAGCCACATCGCCAGAATTACTCATATACCGGGAAATAAGGTTGCACACTTTATTTTGATATCTCAAAACCAAAAGGTTAAATGCTTGCTTATCTCCATTCTGAACTCGCTCAATCAATACTTGATCGGTCAGTTGCTCGTTCATTCGAGCGGTCACTCCTATTGTTATTTCCCCTACCTTCTCAGATATGGGTACTCATTATGCGAATTGTAATATTGACACCACTACTAGCATGAGCACCTTTAGAGACTCGGCATTATCGAGAAAGTTCATTATTTGGTGAAATATTTTACTCAAAACCTTACTAAGGCAGCATTTTCACTGCTGCATGAAGCTTATATGGGCACATCCCTAATTCACCACTTTACTTTATCTCTTTATATAGAGGTGAATGTTGCAAATTAATAGAGTGCAACAACCAAGATGACAATAAGATTTACAAACTATTGCATTTAGCGCGATGATAATAGCAGGACTGACACCGTATCAACGACCCGAATTTTTCGATAATTTCTTGTCACTTGATTGTGGAGTGTGACATTTTCGCTAAACGGACATGGTGTCGATTCTTCACACGCACAGATGATTGGCATCCGTGTGTTGTTTGAAGAGTTTCAAGATATTCCGAGTTGGATTACTCGCTACAGTTTGGGAATTGGCATTTTTATGAACGCAGACCGAGAGCATCAATGTGATGTATTAGTCATAGGAAGTGGCGCAGCAGGCTTATCGCTTGCTTTACAGGTCGCTCAATACGGAAAAGTGATTGTATTAAGTAAAGGGCCGCGTAGTGAAGGCGCAACGTTTTACGCGCAAGGCGGCATTGCCGCTGTGTTTGATGAGTCAGACAGCATTGATTCACATGTACAAGATACACTGATTGCAGGCGCAGGGATTTGTGATGAGCAAACTGTGCGTTTTATCGCCGAGCATGCTAAAGAGTGTGTTCAATGGCTGATTGATGGCGGTGTGCCTTTTGATAAAGAAGAAGACAGCGATGCGGACCACCCACGCTACCATTTGACTCGCGAAGGCGGTCACAGCCATCGCCGCATTTTGCATGCCGCTGATGCCACCGGCATGGCAATGCAAACCTCGCTGCAAGATAACGCCCACAACCATCCCAACATTACTGTATTGGAACGACACAACGCGCTGGATCTGATCACTGAAGATAAAATTGGTGGTGATGCGAATAAGGTGGTCGGGGCTTATGTATGGAACCGCAATGCGGAACACGTAGAAACGATTCGCGCGAAATTTGTCGTGCTGGCGACTGGTGGTGCATCTAAAGTGTATCAATACACCTCTAACCCTGATGTTTCTTCTGGTGATGGTATCGCTATGGCTTGGCGTGCAGGTTGCCGCGTTGCCAACTTGGAATTCAACCAATTCCACCCAACTTGCTTGTATCATCCAGAAGCACGTAATTTCCTTCTGACCGAAGCCCTGCGTGGTGAAGGAGCCTATTTACGCCGCCCAGATGGCAGCCGCTTTATGCCGGATTTCGATGAACGTGCTGAACTTGCTCCGCGTGATATCGTGGCACGCGCCATCGACTTCGAAATGAAGCGTTTAGGCGCGGACTGCATGTATCTGGACATCAGCCATAAACCTGCTGATTTTATCGAAAAACATTTCCCAACCATCTACTCACGCTTGATGGATTTGGGGATTGATATGACCAAAGAGCCAATTCCGATTGTCCCCGCCGCACACTACACTTGCGGTGGTGTGATGGTGAATCCACAAGGCCAAACCGACCTCAAACAACTGTATGCGATTGGTGAAGTGAGCTACACAGGTCTGCACGGGGCGAACCGTATGGCCTCCAACTCTCTACTTGAGTGCGTGGTGTACGCGTGGTCAGCTTCGCAAGACATCATCGCCCAACTTCCTAAAGCAAGCATGCCCCAATCACTCCCCGCTTGGGATGAAAGCCAAGTGACCTGTTCCGATGAAGAAGTGGTTCTGCAACATAACTGGCACGAACTGCGCCTATTTATGTGGGATTACATGGGGATTGTACGTACCAATAAACGTTTAGAGCGTGCCATGCGCCGGATTCAACTGCTACAACAAGAAACCCATGAGTATTACAGCAACTTCCGAGTCTCCAATAACTTGCTCGAGATGCGTAATTTGCTGCAAGTGGCTGAATTAATGGTACGTTGCGCGATGCAACGTAAAGAGAGCCGTGGATTACACTACACGCTGGACTACCCAGAACAGCTCGCAGACAGTGGTCCAACTATTCTAGTGCCGGAAAAATAACGCCCTCTCCGCTTGAAACAGCAATCAAGAGATCTGCGCATTATCACGGGAGCCATTGAGCTCCCGTTTTAATCTCACTAACAGCTGCCGATAAGTAGCTTCATCACAGCTATCACGCCAGATAAACCAACGTTTACCTTGGCCTTGTAAAGTCACAAACAGTGGCGCATAAAGAGTATGTATCGAATGAAAAGTCGAACGTTGCCCCTCTTGTTCCAACGTACCTGAAAAGGTGAGATCAACTTCACCCACGAGACTTTCAGGCATCCATTGGCCAAGACGATGACCACGCCAGATCCAAGCACTAAAAAAGGGGACTAACACGAGAGGAATAGAAGAAACGAATAACGCCCAGAGCATCAACATCATGATTAACAGTGCGATGAACTGAGCGTAATAAGAAGAAGTAAAAATTAGCTTAGCGGACTTTGCTGAGGTTATGAGCGACAATTTTATCCACCATCGCTGCTAGACCTAAATTTTCACAACGACCATGCCCCATGACCCAAGCAAACAGATCGGGGTCATCACTTTCCAGTAAAGCCACAAAGTCGTCCTGCTCGGACTCCGACAGTGAATCAAAACACTCTTCGAAAAATGGCATGATGACCACATCAAGCTCTAACATACCACGGCGGCATGCCCATTTGATTCGCGCTTTTTGTTCAGCGGTGTACATCAGTATTCCTCACCTTATGGTTTTCATCTGCCTCGGAGTGTAACAAGGGCGCAGACAGACAACTAGTAACTCAGTCACAGTCCCTGTTCAAGCTGACAAAAAAGTTGATCCAGATTAACATAGCAAAACCTTTTTCCTTAGTGGTGAACAACATGGACTGGCAAAATCGTTTTTCAGTGATCAATCTTTCTTCTCACGATCCCCTACCTGAGTTGATGCTAACGCATCTCACCGCATGGGGAGCCATCACTATGGTCGGCGCAGACAAAAAATCTTACCTACAGGGGCAAGTCACCTGTAATGTAGTTTCACTACAAGATCAACAAGTCACCTTTGGTGCGCACTGTGATGCCAAGGGCAAAGTATGGTCAGTGTTTCGTTTATTTCATCACCACGATGGTTATGCGATGTTTCAGCGTTGTTCTGCGATTGAGGCCGAGCTGCGCGAACTCAAGAAATACGCCATCTTCTCTAAAGTGACGATTGCCGAAAGCAGCGATATTGCGTTAGGTGTGATGGGTAGCCAAGCCAACGCTTGGGTTGATGGCTTGAGCGAACAAACTGGCGATGTGCGCCGTATCCAAGGTGGAACAGCTGTACGCATGAGTGAGCAGCGTTGGTTACTACTAGTCACACCTGAACAAGCAGAACAGTACGTGAATACGTGGCAAGGCCTGTGTGTTGAACAAGCCCTGTGGACTCGTATGGATGTTGAAGAAGCCGTACCTGTCGTAACTCAAAGCACCCAGAATGAACACATTCCACAAGCACTCAATGTTCAAGCGGTAGATGGCATCAGTTTTAGCAAAGGCTGTTACACTGGGCAAGAAACCGTGGCACGCGCCAAATATCGCGGTATCAACAAGCGAGCCATGTACATTGTCAAAGGCAACATCACAGCGCCATTTAGCAATGAGGAACCTGTGATTCTTGAGCGTGCCGTGGGTGAACACTGGCGCAGTGCCGGACAACTGCTCACTCATTATCAATTCGATGATGGCATCGCAATCGGCTTGATCGTACTACCCAATGACCTAGAAGAAGGTGCTGAATTGCGTTTAGCTTCCCAACCAGAAACTCGTTGGGCTATTCAACCGCTTCCTTACTCACTCAGCGATGAATAAACATTAAGATCTCCTTCTGTGAGAGCTGCCTAAAGGTCTGCTCTCACTCTCTGGGCCTTGTTTAGCCCCTTCATTTATATGCAATAACCCAAAGCATTACATTTCTACGCGATCATCTTCAAAATAACCAAAACCCATTTGTGAATTTATAATCAAAATAAAAACATAAATAGTCAAACAAAAAACAATACTCTACTCTGTAACGCGTTGATAGCACTCTGGGTAACTGAGCATACTCAGGACTTATCAACTCAAAAGTGAATTAACTGAGCATTCAAGTTATCCACTTTTTGTGTAATGTATCTGTGACTATTCGCCCGCAAAATTGTGGGCATTTTTTTACAATTATTTTACAAGCAACTTGCCAATTCGAATTTATAGCGACTATTCTTAAAAGTGTAATAAGAAAGTGGCTTAATACTTGCTGTTTAAAATCAACCAGTATCTGCTACCAGAATAATTTTCAAGTTTGGTCAAATGATTCTGGATATTTAACTGCAGTTTTGTCTAGCTCTGCACAGATATTCCAAACAATCAGTAAGTACTGCGTATTTCACCAAGCCTATCACACTCTTTTTGATCAGGTTTTCTTATACTTAGCAGTGCCAGAACAACGCAAGGATCGAAGTATGAGACTGTTTAAGCGCTATACACCCAGTATGATTGCTAAACACGTAAGTCGGCTGTTTAAAGGTAAGATTTATATCTATGGTGTCGGTAAATTCGAGTTCGATAATGGCAAGTTAAAGCTGCCAGAGAAAGCCGAGCAGCGCCATTACCAGACCGTCAAGGAAGTCAATCAAGAGATCATGAAACTGCGTTGCGCTTATGCATAAACAAGCAAACACTCAATAGCATACGATTCAATGTAAATATTCAATGTAAAAAGGGTTGGCAATGCCAACCCTTTTTATTGTCTCAATAAGCACGCTCTAACCAAACTTGCTTCGCCAGTTCAGGCAAATCGCCCTTCAAGCCCAAAGCACGCTTCATGATTTCATCTTTTGCTCCCGGCAACTGACCGACCAGACGCATACCGATCCCACGGATCAGCTTTTTGGCGGGATTATCGCCCTCAAACAGATCGCGGAACCCCTGCATCGCAGCAATCATTTTTGCCGCTTCCGCCTTACGCCAGCGTTCGTAATGACGTAAATTACGCTCATCACCAATATCACGATTCTGCTCCCACAAGCTTAGCAGCTCTTGTGCCAAGCAAGCAGCATCCAGCAAGCCTAAGTTTACGCCTTGCCCCGCCAAAGGATGTATGGTGTGCGCGGCATCCCCCACCAAAGCAACCCGAGGGGCGACAAAATCACGGGCATAGCGCATCTTCAGTGGAAAAGCTTGTCGCTCACCGACCACTTCACAGCGGCCTAATCGTGCATCGAATTCTGCCGTCAGTGCTTTGTTGAACTGCGTTTCACTCATATTCAACAGCGCTTCCGCACGCGAAGGCTCCGTTGACCACACAATCGAGCTCATTTGCGGCTCTGACATGGGCAGAAAAGCCAAAGGACCTTGCGCCGTAAATACTTGCCGCGCGACTTTGTTGTGTACTTCACTGGTACGTACGTTAGCCACCAACGCACTGTGTCCATAATCCCAATGCGTTAAAGGAATATCCATTTGACGACGTAGCCAAGAATTCGCCCCATCAGCCCCAACAACGAGCTTCGCACTTAAGGCTTGGCCATTACTCAGTGTTAGCCACGCTTCGCTCTCACCAATCGCAATGCTTTGGCAAATCGCCGGCACATGTAAGGAAACATTGGCTTGCTGCTGTACTTGTTCTAACAGCGCCAGCTGAATCACTCGATTCTCAACAATATGACCAAGATTCGGTTGAGTCATCTCATTGGCTTTAAATTCAATGCGCGCAAAGCTGTCTTGCTCCCACACCTCCATTGCTGTGTAAGGCGCAGCACGGCGCGCTTCAATACCCGCCCACGCATTGAGGTTACGCAGCACAATTTCACTTGAGCGACTCAAGGCAGAAACGCGTACATCTGGTAGAGGATTTAAAGAATCTTCCGGAAAATGGTTTTCGACCACGGCAATACGCAGATCACTCTCTTTCAGAGCGGCCGCTAGCGCAAGGCCAACCATGCCGCCACCGATAATCACAACATCAACACTTTGCATCATTTTCTTACCTATTAGCGGTTAACTATGCCGAGAGTGCGGCGCAATAACGGGGTTTTCAAGACAGTCAGATTATCCATCGCCATCAAACCAAGGTTACGACCGAACCGCATCGGTAGCCAGTCGTTGGAAAAGGTGTGTACTAAGCCAGTCGTCAGCGTGATAGTCGCGGTGCGATCGGCTTGCCGACGCTGATAAAAACGCTGCAGCAAAGCATAATCACCCGCATCATCACTTTGGGTTATTTCTTCGGCCAGCGTGGCGACATCGCGGATACCTAAGTTAAACCCTTGCCCTGCAATAGGGTGTAAGGTTTGCGCAGCGTTACCCACCATAGCAAATCGATGAGAGATGGTTTGCTCTCGATAACGTAGAATCAGCGGATAAACACTTCTCTCCCCTGCATGCGTAAGCTCTCCGAGTCGCCACCCAAAGGCTTGTTGTAAACCTTGCAAGAATTCAGCGTCACTACAATGCTGCCAATGCGCCACTTGTTCTGGCGGCAAACACCACACCAAAGACAGGCGATCTTGACTCATAGGCAGCAAAGCCACAGGGCCATGTGGCGTAAAGCGCTCGAAAGCTCGTCCTGCATGAGGTTGCGAGCTAATGATATTGGTGATCAGCGCAACTTGCTCAAAATCGTGTTCCTGCATCGTCAAACCAAGCGCTTGGCAACAGGTGGACATTGCACCATCCGCCGCCACCAACAACTTGCCTTGTAAGACTTCACCACTATCAAGTTGTACTGTAACCAACTCTTGTTCACGAGTAATGTTCACGACTCGACTCGGCACAAATTGTTGAATGGAAGAACATTGATCCATACGCTCAGCGTAAACTCGCCCCACATCAGCAAGCTCAACCACATACCCCAATGCTTCCACTCCAAGTGACTCACGACGAATCTCCGTCATCCCCGCATGGGACTGATCCGACACATGAATGTGCTCAATCGGAGTCGCAAAAGGGCGCAAACTCGACCAGAGTTGTAGATTCTGCAGGATCTGCACCGTGCCGTAAGAAAGCGCAATACTGCGTGCATCAAATCCGGGGTGCGCAGAATGATCGGTGGCAAACGCCTCAATAACCGCTACTTTAAGTTTGCCTTGGCTCAGTTGATGTAAAGCCAAAGCTAAAGTCGCGCCCGCCATCGCTCCACCCGCAATGATCACATCAAAATGGTTCGACTTACTCAAAGTAGGCTGCTTGCTTTCCGTCATTGCGCTTCCTTATTAATGCACTGTTGGCTTGTTATCTTGTTCTGGTTTTACGCCAAATTCAGCATGCAAAATAAACACGCAGGCTTTCATATGCTCAATCACTTGTTCAAGAAGCTCTGCTTGCTCTGCCAAATCATCCTCTTCATCAATGCCCAATTTCGACATTTCTTCAAGGTCTTCTAACGCTTCTTTGGCTTCTGCTGAGGCATGTTTAAGATTGGCACCGATCAAGCCTAATCCAGAGATAAAATGGTTAATCCATTCAGCAACGGCATCCGCCAACTCAAACAACGCTTCTTCGCCTTCTCCTTCTGGCAGTAGCAAAGAAAGCTCAAGATCGGTATCCACCAACTCAGCATTCATCGCGAGCAGAATGTGCTCGGCACTGGCTAGTACCCCAATTGGCCAGCCCATGCCGTCATTGGTGTAATCAAAGATCAACGCTTGCCAGCTTTTATCGTTGAGGCTCAAACCGCCAGACAACATCCCCGCCAGTAGCCCTTGTAGCTCAGCAGGATTGATACCGAGAGAAGCGGTACGCAGCTCGTTTGCCAAAGCTGGGTAAGCAGGAAGTGTGTTTTTGCTCATATTGGATTCACTAACCGAGAAATTTAGTTCAATCCTACCACTTCATCGCCAGAGCGAAAACGCTCGCTTGCTGTTGGTGCTTAGCTTTTGCACAAATTGTCCAAATCCTGAGTTTTCAAACGCCCAATTACGGGGTTGCGACGGGAAAGGCTTGAATCTTGTTTTGGCTTTACCTATAGTTCCACCTCGATGGTCACCTGAGCTGATTCATCTTTTAGTTACGCCAAAAGAGTTCATTTATCATGAGTAATCAAGCGGTTGACATTGAAATTTTGGGCAAGGTGACCCGGGTAAACTGCCCTGCGGGTCAAGAGGCGTCGTTGCTTCAAGCCGCGCAAGATCTCGACAATCGTTTGAAAGAAATGGCTGAGCGGACTAAAGTCACCAATGAGGTGAAATTATTGACGATTGCCGCACTGAATATTTGCTACGAGTTACAAACTAAGCAGCAAGAAAATGCAGGTACTCAGTCACAGCTCAGTGAGCGTATGGAACAGCTCACCGCTTCATTAGAAGTCGCATTGAAAAATGTGAAGCCAGCAAAGCAATAAGCAAAGAATTGATTTACCCTGGGGTGTTCGTCAGCGGATTTATGTCCCTGAGCCGATAAGCAACATAACAGGGTTGGTATTGGGTAGCTATTGAGCAGGCTCGGCTTGTACCGAGAAGCCTACGGTTACCATTACTGATCCGCCTTGAACCTAATGGTTCAAGGGCTACGATCCTCAACGGCACCCCGGGGTTCCCTTTATGACTGATTCTCGCACACTCCTCCGCCAGAAAATTCGTCAACGTAGGCAAGCGCTCTCTCCTGCAGAGCAGCAAACCGCCAGCCAGCAACTTATTCAAACCTTTTCAACGCTACCAGAGATTGCCTCAGCACAGCGGATTGCCCTGTATCTTGCCAATGATGGTGAGCTAAATACCCAACCACTGATCGAATGGCTTTGGCAGCAAGGTAAACAAGTGTATCTCCCCGTTTTACACCCTTTCGCAAAGGGTCACCTGCTGTTTCTGCAGTACCACGCACAAACCCCGATGACCAAAAACCGTTATGGGATTGATGAGCCGAAACTCGATCAGCGCTTGATCTGCCCAGTTCGGGAACTCGATATTATCGGTACCCCACTGGTCGCTTTTGATGGTTCAGGGCAGCGTTTGGGGATGGGCGGCGGTTACTACGATCGCACATTAGCGCCTTGGTTTCATACTCAACAAGGCGCTATGCCAATCGGGCTAGCACACGACTGCCAATATGTGGAGGCCCTCCCCACAGAACATTGGGATATTCCGCTGCGTAAAATCGTGACACCGAGCAAACTTTGGCAGTGGTAAGCTCACTCTCCGCCGTTTTAGTCGCATGCGAATGATTACTTCTGCTTTCGATTTGGGGTTATAATCGCGCCGCGCAACATACCCTCAAGTTGATATTCAGGAGATAGGCATGACTCAAGATGAAATGAAAAAAGCCGCCGGTTGGGCTGCTCTAAAATACGTAGAAAAAGGCAGCATTGTCGGTGTTGGTACAGGCTCAACCGTTAATCACTTCATCGATGCTTTAGGCTCTATCAAAGAAGAAATTAAAGGCGCGGTATCCAGCTCAATCGCTTCTACCGAGAAACTCGAAGCTCTCGGCATCCGCGTTTATGATTGCAATGATGTGGCGGCACTGGATATCTATGTTGATGGTGCAGATGAAATCAACCCAGAACGTGACATGATCAAAGGCGGCGGCGCCGCGCTGACGCGTGAGAAAATCGTAGCCGCGATTGCCAAAAAATTCGTATGCATCGTTGATGGTACCAAAGCGGTTGATGTTCTAGGTAACTTCCCACTGCCTGTTGAAGTCATCCCAATGGCGCGTTCTTACGTGGCACGTGAACTAGTGAAACTTGGCGGCGATCCTGTGTATCGTGAAGGCGTCATCACCGATAACGGCAACATGATCCTCGATGTACATAATATGAAGATCATCCATCCGAAAGATCTGGAAACTAAGATCAACGGCATCGCGGGCGTTGTGACGGTAGGCTTATTTGCCCACCGCGGAGCGGATGTCGTGATCACAGGTACACCACAAGGTGCAAAAATCGAAGAGTAATATCGGCGATTTCACACATATTCCGTTATTTGATTACAAACGGCACCCATGGGTGCCGTTTTTTATCCTTTTCTCTCAGAAAAATATGCCTTATTCCGTAATTTTCTTACCCAAAGCAAAAAAAGTTTGTTAATTTAGTGAACAGAAGGCGCACAAGGAAAACGTTTGCTTTTCTAAATTACGACTTAAATTCGATCAATTTCGAACAACAGCGCCTGTTAGCCCAC
This sequence comes from Vibrio sp. RC586, assembly GCF_000176715.1. Taxonomy (NCBI): domain Bacteria; kingdom Pseudomonadati; phylum Pseudomonadota; class Gammaproteobacteria; order Vibrionales; family Vibrionaceae; genus Vibrio; species Vibrio sp. RC586. The sequence goes on from NZ_ADBD01000013.1 coordinate 971,044, forward strand.
CTTTCCATAGTTTTAAGGACGATAAAATGGCCAAAGTTTCACTGGAAAAAGACAGAATTAAGATCCTCCTTCTTGAAGGACTTCACCCCTCTTCGGTAGAAGTTCTGCAAGCAGCCGGTTACAGCAACATTGAATACCATAAAGGCTCGCTTGAAGAAGCTGAGTTGATCGAAGCCATCAAAGATGTGCATTTTGTCGGCATCCGCTCGCGCAGTAATCTGACCGAGAAAGTGATTAATGCGGCGGAAAAACTGGTGGCCATTGGCTGTTTCTGTATTGGTACTAACCAAGTCGACCTTAATGCGGCAGCAAAACGCGGTATTCCAGTGTTTAACGCGCCATTCTCCAATACTCGTAGCGTGGCTGAACTGGTGTTAGGCGAAATTCTACTGTTACTGCGTGGTATTCCAGAAAAGAACGCTCTTGCCCACCGTGGGATCTGGAAGAAAAGTGCCGACAATTCTTATGAAGCACGCGGTAAGCGCCTAGGCATCATTGGTTACGGCCATATCGGTACTCAATTGGGGATCATTGCTGAAAACTTGGGGATGCACGTTTATTTCTATGACATTGAGAGCAAGCTCTCTCTCGGCAACGCCACTCAAGTGCATACGCTGAGCGATCTACTCAATAAATGCGACGTGATTTCGCTGCATGTCCCAGAAACCACAGGTACTAAAAACATGATGGGCGCAGAAGAGTTTGCACGTATGAAGCCCGGCTCTATCTTCATCAACGCAGCACGCGGCACTGTGGTGGATATCCCAGCCCTGTGTAGTGCACTTGAGTCTGGCCATATTGCAGGCGCGGCGATTGACGTATTCCCAGAAGAACCGGCATCCAACAAAGAGCCGTTTGAATCTCCGCTGATGAAGTTCGATAACGTAATTTTGACTCCACACGTGGGTGGTTCAACTCAAGAAGCACAAGAAAACATCGGTATCGAAGTCGCTGGCAAACTAGCTAAATACTCAGACAATGGCTCAACGCTCTCTAGCGTTAACTTCCCAGATGTATCGCTACCAGAGCATCGCAACTGCTCTCGTCTGCTGCACATTCACGCCAACCGTCCGGGCATTTTGACTCAAATTAACACCATCTTCGCAGAAGAAGGCATCAACATCGCCGCTCAATACCTGCAAACGACCGCAGAAATTGGCTATGTGGTCATCGATGTCGAAACCGCTCGCTCTGAAGAGGCGTTAACTAAGCTCAAAGCGATCGATGGCACCATCCGCGCGCGTATTCTGCACTAATACATTCATGGGCTACACAGCTCACGAATGCAGAATCCTAAACATAAAAAACCAGCCTTTCAGCTGGTTTTTTATTTGTGTTGGTAACGACTACGCTCTGAGGGCTCGCTCGCCACGCGCGATACCAACCACACCACTGCGTGCCACTTCAATCACTTCGGTGACTTCAGCAATCGCTTCAATAAAAGCATCCAGTTTTTCGCTCGTTCCCGCTAACTGAACGGTATATTGCGCAGCAGTCACATCCACAATCTGTCCACGGAAAATATCCGCTGTACGTTTCACTTCCGCGCGTGCAAAACCAGAGGCTTTCACTTTTACTAGCATCAGCTCACGCTCGATGTGCTCACACTCCGTCACTTCCTGTACTTTCAGTACATCGATCAATTTATGCAGTTGTTTCTGGATTTGCTCCAACTGCATTTCGTCGGTTTTGGTGGTGATGTTGAGTCGCGAGAGCGTTTCATCATCCGTCGGCGACACATTGAGCGTTTCAATGTTGTAGCCGCGCTGTGAAAAGAGCCCGACAACACGAGACAGTGCACCCGGTTGGTTTTCCAATAGCAGTGAAATAATGTGTCTCATCTTAGGTTCTCTCCGTTTTACTCAACCACATTTTGTCCATCCCTTCGCCTTTGATCTGCATTGGGTACACGTGCTCTGTCTCATCGACATTGATATCGACAAACACCAGACGATCTTTCAGCGCTAAGGCTTTTTCCAGCCCCGCTTCCAGTTCATCTGGGCGAGAAATGCGAATCCCCACATGACCATAAGCTTCCGCGATCGCCGCAAAATCAGGCACGGAACTCATGTATGAGTTAGAGTGACGCCCTTGATAAATAATGTCCTGCCACTGTTTTACCATTCCAAGGAAACGGTTATTCAGGTTGATAATTTTTACCGGAATATCGTATTGCAGGGCGGTCGATAGCTCTTGGATATTCATTTGAATACTGCCATCCCCCGTCACCACCAACACCTCTTCCTCTGGCATAGCGAATTTCACCCCCATCCCCGCTGGCAAACCAAAGCCCATCGTCCCTAAGCCGCCAGAGTTGATCCATTGGCGCGGTTTAGAAAAGGGATAGTAAAGTGCCGCGAACATTTGATGCTGGCCTACATCAGAAGCCAAAATCGCCTTGCCTTCCGTGATTTTGTACAGAGCCTCAATCACTTGCTGAGGTTTGATGCGCTCAGCAGACTTTTCATAAGCCAAGCATTGGCGATCACGCCACACTTGAATCTCGTTCCACCAGCGTTCTAGTGCTACCGCATCATTGCGCTCGGTACTCTCTTCCAGAAGCTTAAGCATGCCATCCAACACTTGATCAGCAGAGCCAACAATCGGTAAGTCGACTTTAACGTTTTTTGAAATCGATGATGGATCGATATCAATGTGCATGATTTTCGCGTTCGGGCAGTATTTTTCTAAGTTATTGGTCGTGCGGTCATCAAAACGTACCCCAACACCAAAAATCAGGTCGGCATTGTGCATTGCCATATTGGCTTCATACACACCATGCATGCCTAGCATACCTAGCGCGTTTTTATGTGTACCCGGAAATACGCCCAGCCCCATTAAAGTGCTCACCACGGGCAGATTCAGCGCTTCAGCTAACTGGCGTACCTGTTGATGTGCATTCGAAATCACAGCGCCGCCACCAATGTAAAGCACGGGTTTTTTCGCTTCCAATAGTGCACGTAACCCTTTTTTGATCTGACCTTTATGGCCAGCTGTCGTCGGGTTGTAAGAGCGCATTTTTATGGTTTCGGGATACTCATAAGGCAGCTTATTCAGAGGGTTCATCACATCTTTTGGCACATCAATTACTACAGGTCCCGGACGACCTGTCGACGCAATGTAAAATGCTTTTTTGATGGTTTCAGGAATGTCTTCCGCTCTTTTCACCAAGAAACTGTGTTTAACGATGGGGCGTGATACACCAACAATATCGCACTCTTGGAACGCATCGTTACCAATCAGATTGGTCGCTACGTTACCCGAGATAACAATCATCGGGATCGAGTCCATATAAGCCGTTGCAATCCCCGTAACCGTATTGGTGGCACCAGGGCCTGAACAGACTAGCACCACTCCCGGTTTTCCGGTTGCGCGCGCATAGCCATCGGCCATATGCGTTGCAGCTTGTTCGTGACGAACGAGGACATGTTTAATTTGATCGGTTTTTTCGTGAAGGGCATCATAGATATCGAGCACAGAACCACCGGGATAACCGAAGATTTGCTCAACACCTTCATTGATCAGAGATTGAACGATCATCTCTGCGCCAGATAGCATTTCCATCTTGTCTCCTTACCAACATACCTTTAGCTCGGTCGGCAAAAGGGCTGGTTTTACATAGTTTAGGGCTTATTTGTAGCCTAATTCGAAAACTCTCCGCTTTCGGCTATGTCCTGCGTCTGTCATAACAGCCGCGAGGTTACGCAACAAATGTAACGCTTTCTTAGCAATGGGTCTAACCCCAATTTGGATACTTTTGCAGCTGAATCGAAAATAAGACGGTGATTAAGCATTCAATCTTGGTAGTTAATTGAGTTTTAGGCTGAACATCCAGTGATCAATCGAAAAAAAGTAGATTATTTTGTCGGCTTTCTTCTTCAATAAATGACTTCCCTTCTTTTCAAACGTAAAAGTAATAAGTAACCAAGTAAAAAGTCCAAATATAAAAAAACACCCCTCAGCTATAGAGCCGAGAGGTGTTGAAAGAAGATAAGGATTTGATCGCGTTATTTCTTCGAAGAATCTTGGTACATTTCTTCGATTTCATCCTGATAACGGTCGTTAATCACCTTTCGGCGCAATTTTTGCGTCGGTGTTAGCTCTCCGCTATCCATAGAAAACGCTTTGGGCAGTAGTTTAAATTTTTTCACTTGTTCAAACTTTGCCAGTTCTTTTTGCAGTTCGTTAACTCGTTTTTCAAACATTTCCAGCACTTGGCTATGTTTGAGGAGCTCCAGACGATCCTGATACTTGATGTTCAACTCTTTGGCATACACTTCCAATGAATCAAAACACGGCACAATCAGAGCGGAGACAAACTTGCGAGTATCGGCAATCACCGCGATCTGTTCAATAAAGTGATCTTTGCCAATCGCCCCTTCAATAACTTGTGGCGCAATGTACTTACCACCAGAGGTTTTCATTAGCTCTTTGATTCGATCGGTTATGAATAGGTTGCCATTTTCATCAATATGGCCCGCATCACCGGTTTTCAGAAAACCATGTTCATCAAAACTTTCCGAGGTTTCTTTCTCTAACTTGTAATAGCCTCGCATCACCATCGGGCCACGTACCAGAATCTCGTTATTTTCACCGATTTTGACTTGTGCGCCCGGCATGGAAAGGCCAATAGAGTCAGGGTTAAAACAGTGGTCATCCCAACATGAGATGGTTGCTGTGGTTTCAGTCATACCGTAACCGAGCTTAACGTTAATCCCGATGGCATGGAAAAAGCGGCCGATAGTTTCATCCAACTTTGCACCACCGCAAGGCATAAAGTTGATCCGCCCACCGAGCAGCGCACGCAATTTGCTCAGTACAAGTTTGTCAGCTAACTGATGACTTTGTGCAAGCAACCATGAAGGTTGGTGCTGTTGCTGACGACATACGGCCATTTTTGCGCCCATATTCACCGCCCAAGTAAATAACACTTTGCGAATGAACGGTGCTTTAGCGACTTTCTCATGGATCGCCGAGAAGATTTTTTCGTAGAAGCGAGGAACCGCACACATCACGGTCGGGCGTACTTCACCTAGTGCGTCACGCACGTGAGCGACATCATGCAGGTAACAGTTGGTGGCACCTTTGTACAATACATAGGCGGTCCAAGCACGTTCAAAGACGTGTGACAACGGTAAGAAACAGAGTGATACATCTTCTTCGTTGAGATTCAAACGCTGATCATGCCCCTCTAACTGAGAGCCAATATTGCGATAATCCAGCATCACGCCTTTCGGTGTTCCGGTAGTGCCTGAGGTGTATATCAGAGTGAAGAGATCGTCAAAATTGGCTTGTTCAATCAGTTCAAAAAGTTGGGTGTGATCTTGCGTTTGATGCTGCGTAACGAAATCATCCCAATGCATTGCACAATCAGCTTGTTTAAGATCGATGTTCGCATTCATTGCTACGATCAAACGCAGCTCAGGGCACTGTTCAAACTGACTGAGTGCGGCATCAAATTGAGGCTGCTCACCGACAAACACTACTTTAGCATCAGCATTTTGTAATATGTAAGCCGCCTGCTCTGGCGTATTGGTAGGATAAATCGGAACAGTCACAGCACGAATTTGTAATGCGGCAAAATCTGCAATCGTCCAACGCGGCATGTTGTTGGAGAAAATCGCGATTTTGTCCTGCACACCAATGCCTTGAGCCAAAAGCGCCATTGAGAGGGCATCCAATTGCTCACCAAACTGCTGCCAGCTCGTTGCTTGCCATGTGCCATTCTCTTTATGCTTCAGCGCTGCTCGAACACCACCTTGGGCAATGCGTTGGCGGATCCGTTTAACGATGTGAAAATCTAAGTTCGTCATATCTCTTACCTATAGCTTACACCTGTAAGCCTTTTCAGCGCACAAGTGTACATTTCAAAGGCCAAAACACAACTGACTAACGTCAAAGTTATCGATTAAAACTCATTCTGTAACAAAAAAGCCTTGGACAGCTCTTACTGCCCAAGGCCTTAAAGACTCAGTTTGGTGAAAAGATTAGCGGTTCGCGACCACTTCTCCACAAATCACCATCAGTTGATCACGCAACCAGATATGACCTTTGTCCTTTTCACTTGATTCGTGCCAGCTCAGATAACCTGAGATTTTGGCATCCGCAAATGGGAAGTCGAGGATCTGAAGCTCATCGCGATTTGCGGCATTTTCTGCCATCCAACGAGGTGCAACGGTGACCAATTCAGATTGGCCAACAACGTACAGTACATTACTCAAGCTGGTGCCTTCGTAGTATGACTGGCAATCAAATTCACGATACGCCAACTCAGAGAAGCTACGTTGACCATGCACTTTTGACAGCTTGGCGTGTTTTTCAGCCGTCAGTTGCTCTGCGGTGATATTGCTTTGAATGCGTGGGTGTAATTTTGATGCGACTACCACCAACTCATCTTGGAAAATTTCAGTGCTAGAGAAGCCCTGATCATCAAAACGAGCATAGTCGATAACAAAATCAATCTCTTGATAACGCATACGTTCTGCAATTTGGCGATCAAACTCTGCATCCAAATGAAGTTGTACGCTTGGAGCCAACTCATCAATAGATGCCATGATTTGAGGTGCAAAACGCAGATCACAAGGGCTGCAGATCGCCAGCTTAAACAGTCGAGTCGACGTTTCAGGAGTAAACACTGAACTTGGCAGCTCATTACGGATCAATTGCAATGCTTGACGGATTGGGCCAAACAGTTGACGAGCGCGTTGAGTTGGCTGGATACCACGCCCTTGGCGCATAAACAACTCGTCATTGAACATCACTTTTAAACGCGCTACGGCATTACTTACCGCAGGCTGTGACATACCTAAATTATGTGCCGCACGAGTGATGTTTTGCTCTTGCATCACGGCGTCAAAAACGGTTAACAGGTTGAGGTCTACGCCTCGTAGGGTGCTTTCCATGCGGTAACTCGCAATGGCACTCATTGCGTCTTTTTTATCTAACATTTGCATGCCTCACAGTGTAATCACCAACAATAGATATGCATAAATCGAAGGTGAATAGATAAGCGCTGTTTTTAATATTTACCGCCCAGATACTTGGTGGATGGCGAGTAATATCGACTAATCATTTGAGGCTATGCAATAGCATTGACAAAAAGTCAGTTAATTTTAGCCATTGCTAAAAAAAAACCTTATTAATCAAGACTATTAATTTTTATAAAAATCTATAAAAATGCAATCTTAATGAATTTTTATTAATTATTGACCTGAACTATGATTTACTCATTTACCACACACTAACATTCACGTTTAAAATGTTTTAACGGCGAATTCATTGAGACAGTGGAATCGTTACCCAAAATGGCATAACTCGGGAAATCGACTTTTTGCCAGAGCTTTAGAGACAACTCAGAGCTGCTCTCCCATTTCCCTTGCAAAATCCACTCAACTAGAGCTTGAGCAACATCAGGATAGAACACTCGCTCCGCTTGTTTTTCATCTAACCACAGGCGTAAGCTGGCAGGGTCCAGAAATTCCATCACACTCGCCAGCCCAAGTGTTTCAAGGGTTGCAGCATTACTAAGCTGTTCAAACTGTCCCAATAAGGGTTTCATCAATAATTTTTTCCCCAGAGTTAAGGCTTCCGAAGGTAATTCAAAGCCACCACTGGTGACCACACCATGACATTGATGTAAATGATGTTGGAAATCCCCGTGGTGTAAACGGCACAATTGAACATTTTCGGTTTGCTCATTCCCTTGTACGTCAGGGTGATAACAGATGAAGTGAACATTAGTGAACCTATTAAGTAACTCACAGATTTCATTAAGATTTTCGAATGGAAGGTAAACAAGAATAAATGCCTGATGACAGAGCGGCTGCTCTGGCGTGTAGATAATAGGCGGCAAGATTGGTTGATCGAAATGATACCAGTGCAAACCTAGATGATATTGGGCTGGAGCAAAGTGACGTAAGATCGCCTTATCGATCCAAGAAGCTCCTTTTAAAGGTACGGGAAACAAAAACGCATTTTGATGGCTAATACCAATACAAGGAACGTTTTGCAATTTAGCAGCCCAAGCAGTAACAGGCTCAAAATCATTTAAAATCAAATCGTAACCTGAAAGATCCAGAGCTCGTACATCTTGCCAAAATTGCCACAGATTATTCCTACGCAAGGTTTTGACGTAATTAACGTGCCCATTTTCCGTAGCAAAAGTTAGCCCTTGTCGTGTTTGGAAATCACCAAAGCATTCCATCGAAAAATAGTTCGCGGCAGTCCTACCAGAAAAAAGATAATCGACTTCAACATGTTGTTGCTTAAGTGCCGCACACATGGCTCTTGAACGCGCAATGTGCCCATTCCCCGTTCCTTGCACTCCATAAAGAATTTTCAAATGGCTTTCTCCACAACAGTGATCGCATAAGTCGCACTACCAATCCCAAGTAACGCTCCGGCAAGAACATCACTCACAAAATGAACACCCAACAAAACTCTCGCAAAACCAATTAACCCAGCCCAGATTATGGCGAGTGCGTACCAATGAGGATAGATATAACCAATCAGAGTCGCCATCACGAAAGCCGCAGCAGTATGCCCAGAAGGCAAGCTGTAACGGTCACTAGGCGTTATGTAAGCGGTTACTAACGATGAGAACTCTTGCGGACGACGACGCTGAAAGCTATTTTTCAACACCCAATAAATCGGCAGCTCAATTGCAAAGGATAGAAGGCCGAGCGTCAGAAAAATCAGCCCATGGGCACTATCTAACCACCAAGCGAGTAGCCCCATAACAGCATAAAGATGTCCATCTCCCGTATGTGAAATCGATTTGCTGAGCCTTGCGACTGGCATGTTGTAACGGTGTTGTAAGCAAAATAATGAAAAGGCTAAATCCAATTTAGCGATAGGTTGTATCACTCGCATCACACATCCTTTTTACCGATGAGGAGATGCTTTGAGCTTATCGGGGGCAAATGACAATCTGGTGAAAATTGCTTGTCGAAATGGTGACACGTAGGCAGGGGATAGCTAAGTAGTAATCAAACCTTGCTCCATTAATTGAATATTATGTCCCACTAACTTCTCTAGAAGCGCCAACGACAGTTATCCATGGATTTTGTGCAACAAAAGGAAAAATCATCAAGCTTAGGTAGGCAATTTTGCATAGTTGTGGATCCATCCCCTCTCAAATCACGCACGGCGACTGACTCAACATATCGCACAAATACTTAGCAATGTGAATGAAAAACCAACTTTGGGGTTGACGCATTGTGTCGAGTACGGTACTAATCTGTTAACTTAATTTGGTGGATTGTTAATGATGACAATGCGTTTTTCTCTCCTGCTAGGCCTACTACTGATCGTGGAACCATCACGCGGGTAGGTTGTGGACGAAGAACACCACACAAGATAAAAAACCCGCAGCCGATGCGGGTTTTTTTATAGCCGATTTTTACAACAATATTCAGGAAGTTAGTCGTTAACTCTAGTGCGAGGAAGCAAACATGAACGATCAGGTGATTATATTCGATACCACATTGCGCGATGGTGAGCAGGCGTTGTCTGCCAGCCTGACGGTAAAAGAGAAGCTACAAATCGCCTACGCACTGGAGCGCTTAGGGGTTGATATTATCGAAGCGGGTTTCCCTGTGTCTTCCCCTGGTGACTTTGAATCCGTACAAACTATTGCTAAACACATCAAAAACAGCCGTGTCTGCGCCCTTTCGCGAGCCGTTGCGAAAGACATCGATGCCGCGGCAGAAGCATTGAAAGTTGCCGAAGCTTTCCGTATTCATACTTTCATTTCTACTTCAACTATCCATGTGCAAGACAAATTGCGCCGTAGCTACGATGACGTCGTAGAAATGGCAGTCAAAGCAGTGAAACACGCTCGCCAATACACGGATGATGTGGAATTCTCCTGTGAAGACGCAGGACGCACACCTATCGACAACCTTTGTCGTATGGTTGAAGCTACGATCAATGCCGGTGCGCGTACCATCAATATTCCAGATACGGTTGGCTACACAATTCCAAGCGAATTTGGCGGCATTATTCAAACGCTGTTTAACCGTGTACCCAATATCGATAAAGCGATCATTTCCGTGCATTGTCATGACGATTTAGGCATGTCGGTAGCCAACTCGATTGCCGCTATTCAAGCGGGAGCGCGCCAAGTAGAGGGAACCATCAACGGTATCGGCGAACGTGCAGGTAACTGCGCGCTGGAAGAGATCGCGATGATCATCAAAACTCGCCAAGAGTTTTTAGGTGTGACTACAGGTATTAAATATGAAGAGATCAGCCGCACCAGTAAGCTAGTCAGTCAGCTTTGCAACATGCCAATCCAAAGCAACAAGGCAATTGTGGGGGCCAATGCCTTTAGCCACTCATCTGGCATTCACCAAGATGGCATGCTCAAAAACAAAAACACCTACGAAATCATGACTCCCGAATCAATTGGCCTGAAAAACCAAGCACTGAACCTCACTAGCCGTAGTGGTCGTGCTGCCGTGAAAAGCCATATGGACTCGATGGGTTACAACGAAAACGAATACAACTTGGATGCTTTGTATGGGGACTTCTTGAAGCTGGCGGATCGTAAAGGTCAGGTATTTGATTATGACTTAGAAGCCTTGATGCATTTCTCCAATTTGCGTGAAGAAGATGACTTCTACAAACTCAACTACTTGAGCGTGCAATCCGGCAGCGTGATGGCCACCACCAGTATCAAACTCCTGTGCGGCGATGAAGAAAAATGCGAAGCCGCCGTTGGTAATGGCCCAGTTGATGCGTTATATCAGTGTATCTACCGCCTAACTGGGTATGAGATTGTACTCGATAAATTCGACCTCACCGCCAAAGGCGAAGGTGAAGATGGCCTTGGTCAAGCAGATATCATCGCGAATTATAAAGGACGTAAATATCACGGTACGGGTGTCTCAACCGATATCGTCGAAGCTTCCGGTCAAGCCTTGTTGCATGTTATCAATAGCATTCATCGCGCGGATCAAATCGCCCAGATTAAACAGAAAAAAAGCGTCGCTACGGTTTAATACTAATACTTCTTAGCTCTACTGAGGTTACTGCTTAATGCTGAGTAGCTTCAGTATTCAAAAACCTTAGGCGCCAAAAACACAACTTAAAAATCGATCATAAAGGACTCGCATGACAGACAAACATTACAAAATTGCCGTATTGCCCGGTGACGGTATCGGCCCGGAAGTGATGGCGCAAGCCCACAAAGTATTGGATGCCATTGAACAAAAGCACGGTATTCACTTCAGTCGTGAAGAACACGATGTCGGTGGTATCGCGATTGATAACCATGGTTGTCCATTACCAGAAAACACTCTGCATGCCTGTGAAGAAGCTGATGCGGTCTTGTTTGGTTCGGTAGGCGGACCAAAATGGGAACATCTGCCACCTAACGAGCAACCTGAACGCGGTGCTTTGCTGCCTCTGCGCAAGCACTTCCAACTGTTTTGTAATTTGCGCCCGGCTCAAATTCACCAAGGCTTAGAGGCCTTCTCACCTCTTCGTGCTGACATATCTGCTCGCGGTTTCGATATTGTGGTGGTGCGTGAGCTGACTGGCGGCATTTACTTTGGCCAACCCAAAGGCCGTGAAGGTGAAGGCGCCAATGAAAAAGCCTTTGATACCGAGGTTTACCATCGTTTTGAAATTGAACGTATCGCGCGAATCGCTTTTGAGTCCGCTCGCTTGCGCCGCAAAAAAGTCTGCTCAATCGACAAAGCCAATGTGCTGCAAAGCTCGATTCTCTGGCGCGAAGTGGTCAGCGAGGTTGCCAAGGATTATCCCGATGTCGCGCTTTCGCACATGTACATCGACAATGCCACCATGCAGCTGATTAAAGATCCTGCCCAGTTTGACGTGATGCTCTGCTCGAACATTTTTGGTGACATCCTCTCTGACGAATGCGCGATGATCACAGGCTCAATGGGCATGCTGCCTTCGGCCAGCATGAACGAAAGCAAGTTTGGTCTGTACGAACCCGCGGGCGGCAGCGCTCCTGATATCGCCGGAAAAAATATCGCTAACCCTGTCGCGCAGGTCTTATCTGCGGCACTCATGCTGCGTTACAGCTTGGGTGAAGAAGCGGCAGCGCGTGATATTGAAAATGCCGTGAGCCAAGCATTAGCAGCAGGTGAACTGACGGCAGATCTCGCAGGCAGTAAACCAGCCCTATCGACCTCAGCAATGGGCGATAAAATCGCAAGCTATATTTTGAATTCATAAGTTTGAGAGTGGGGTTACCCCACTCCTCTTTAGCTCATTGAGCTCAAGGAAGAAGCAATGTCAAAAGCCAAAACTCTTTACGAAAAAATTTACGATGCCCATGTGGTGGTGGCCGCACCGGGTGAAACGCCGATTTTGTACATCGACCGTCATCTAGTTCATGAAGTGACCTCTCCACAAGCCTTTGATGGCTTGCGTGAAAAAGGTCGCTCGGTACGCCAAGTTAGCAAAACCTTTGCAACGATGGATCACAACGTCTCTACCACCACCAAAGACATCAATGCCTCAGGTGAAATGGCGCGAATCCAGATGCAAACGCTTTCCAAAAACTGCGAAGAATTTGGCGTCACTTTGTATGACATAAACCACAAGTACCAAGGCATTGTGCATGTGATGGGACCTGAGCTTGGTATTACCCTCCCCGGCATGACGATTGTATGTGGCGATTCACACACCGCGACTCACGGAGCTTTCGGCTCGCTTGCCTTTGGGATCGGCACCTCAGAAGTAGAACACGTACTGGCCACTCAAACCCTAAAACAAGGCCGCGCTAAGACGATGAAAATCGAAGTGCGTGGCAAAGTGGCTTCAGGCATTACCGCTAAAGACATCGTACTGGCGATCATTGGCAAAACAACCGCAGCTGGCGGTACAGGCTATGTCGTGGAATTTTGTGGAGAAGCGATTCGCGATCTCTCCATGGAAGGTCGCATGACCGTGTGTAACATGGCGATTGAGCTAGGTGCTAAAGCAGGCTTGATTGCCCCTGATGCAACTACATTCAACTACATTAAAGGTCGTAGATTTGCCCCACAAGGCAATGATTGGGATGCCGCTGTCGACTATTGGCAAACCTTAAAAACCGATGAGGATGCACAGTTCGACGCAGTCGTAACTCTTGAAGCGAGCGAAATCAAACCGCAAGTAACTTGGGGCACCAACCCAGGCCAAGTGATTGCCGTTGATGAGCCAATCCCATCACCTAGTCAGTTTGCCGATCCTGTTGAACGCAGCTCAGCAGAAAAAGCTCTGGCTTATATGGGACTTGAAGCTGGCAAAATGCTCTCCGATTATAAAGTCGATAAAGTGTTCGTCGGTTCATGCACCAACTCGCGCATCGAAGATATGCGCGCTGCGGCAGCGGTAGCCAAAGGTAAAAAAGTCGCCTCTCATGTCCAAGCGCTTATTGTACCGGGTTCTGAGCAGGTGAAAGCGCAAGCCGAAGCCGAAGGCTTAGATAAGATCTTTATTGAAGCAGGATTTGAATGGCGCTTACCGGGTTGCTCAATGTGTTTAGCCATGAACAATGACCGCTTAGGGCCTGGAGAACGCTGCGCATCTACCTCAAACCGCAACTTTGAAGGGCGTCAAGGTCGTGATGGCCGTACTCATTTAGTTAGCCCAGCAATGGCGGCAGCCGCGGCGATTGCAGGTCACTTCGTCGATATACGTCAGTTTTAATTCAAGGAGAACCCCATGTCAGGATTTCAGCAACACACCGGATTAGTCGTTCCTCTTGATGCAGCCAACGTCGATACCGATGCGATTATTCCAAAACAGTTTTTGCAAAAAGTGAATCGCACTGGCTTTGGCAAACACCTTTTCCACGACTGGCGATTTTTGGACGATGCGGGTGAAAAATCGAACCCAGAATTTGTGATGAACCAACCTCTCTATCAAGGTGCCAGTATTTTGCTTGCACGAGAAAACTTTGGTTGCGGATCATCACGCGAGCACGCCCCGTGGGCATTAGCCGATTACGGCATCAAAGTTATGATTGCACCAAGCTTTGCCGATATTTTCTATGGTAACTCGATCAACAACCAGATGGTGCCCGTTCGTTTAACCGAGCAAGAAGTGAATGAACTCTTTAGCTATGTTCACAACACGGAAGGTGCAACCATTACCGTTGATTTAGAAGCGCTTAGCGTAGCCGCGAATGGCAAAACTTACCATTTCGAGATTGACGATTTCCGTCGTCACTGTTTACTCAATGGCTTAGACAATATAGGCCTGACTTTACAGCACGAAGCAAAAATTGCGGAGTATGAAGCCAAAATGCCGAGCTTCTTAAAATAAGCATGACTAAGCTGCCTTAATGGCAGCTTTTTTATCGCGAAAGAAAATGCGTTGCCATCGGGTCTAGCTAATCACAATCTCACGATAAGGTTACTCTGATATGAAAACACTCTTCGCTTTCTGTCTTCTGATTTTTTCGAACATCGTTTATGCAGCACCAAAGGCTGAGCTTTGGGCTTATTGGCAAGCAAGTAATAACAATAATACGGCAAGCATCTCTCACCAAGCTTGGCAAAGCATCCTCGATCGCAATCTTGTTCAAGTGGGGGAGAACACCCTCTTTCGCTATGCAGAGGTAACAAAGGAAGATAAAACGCTACTCAATGATTACTTAGATCAACTGTCAAAATTGGATCCAAGAGAATTTAACCGCCAAGAGCAATATGCATATTGGGTTAATCTCTACAACGCTCTGACAGTGAAATTAATTTTGGATAACTACCCAGTCGCGTCCATAACCAAACTAGGGGGCCTATTCAGTTTTGGGCCGTGGGATGAGAAAGTTTTTACTGTGGCAGGACAAACCCTAACCCTCAATGACATCGAGCACCGAATTTTACGCCCTATCTGGAAGGATCCACGAACCCATTATGCGGTCAATTGTGCCAGCCTAGGCTGCCCAAATCTGCAATCCCAAGCTTTTACCGCACAAAATACAGAACAACTACTTAGTAATGCAGCACATACCTTTATCAACAGCAGTAAGGGAGCAACATTGAACAATGACACCTTAATCCTCTCCTCTATTTATGACTGGTTTGCCGTTGATTTTGGTAATAAAGAAGATCTTCTTATTCACCTTGCGCAGTATCGTCCTGAGCTATCTCTTTATTCGGGCAAAATCGACTATCAATATGATTGGAAACTGAACGATGCGAAAGAAAAGAAATAATACAGAAAAGTGAAGTAGCAAAAAGCCGCTGTATCTCTACAGCGGCTTCGTAAATAAAGCCTGGCGATGTCCTACTCTCACATGGGGAAACCCCACACTACCATCGGCGCTACTTCGTTTCACTTCTGAGTTCGGGATGGAATCAGGTGGGTCCAAAGTGCTATGGTCGCCAAACAAATTTTTTGATGTCAGCTTTGAGCTAAGCATCGAAATAAATGGTGCTGATACCCAGAATCGAACTGGGGACCTCATCCTTACCAAGGATGCGCTCTACCGACTGAGCCATATCAGCACACAAAAATTTAAAACACGTTATAAGTAACGTGTTTTGTAAATTTAAAGCCTGGCGATGTTCTACTCTCACATGGGGAAACCCCACACTACCATCGACGCTGTTTCGTTTCACTTCTGAGTTCGGGATGGAGTCAGGTGGGTCCAAAACGCTATGGTCGCCAAGCAAATTCTTTCTCTCTATTTCTAGAGAATAATCTGGAAAGCTGTCTTCGTTCTCACACACATTCTTATGCGCTTAGCTTTGAGTCCAATACAAAACCCCTTGGGTGTTGTATGGTTAAGCCTCACGGGCAATTAGTACAGGTTAGCTCAACGCCTCACAACGCTTACACACCCTGCCTATCAACGTTCTAGTCTCGAACAACCCTTTAGGATACTTAAAGTATCAGGGAAGACTCATCTCAGGGCTCGCTTCCCGCTTAGATGCTTTCAGCGGTTATCGATTCCGAACTTAGCTACCGGGCAATGCGTCTGGCGACACAACCCGAACACCAGAGGTTCGTCCACTCCGGTCCTCTCGTACTAGGAGCAGCCCCCTTCAATCTTCCAACGCCCACGGCAGATAGGGACCGAACTGTCTCACGACGTTCTAAACCCAGCTCGCGTACCACTTTAAATGGCGAACAGCCATACCCTTGGGACCGACTTCAGCCCCAGGATGTGATGAGCCGACATCGAGGTGCCAAACACCGCCGTCGATATGAACTCTTGGGCGGTATCAGCCTGTTATCCCCGGAGTACCTTTTATCCGTTGAGCGATGGCCCTTCCATACAGAACCACCGGATCACTATGACCTGCTTTCGCACCTGCTCGAACCGTCATTCTCGCAGTTAAGCGGGCTTATGCCATTGCACTAACCTCACGATGTCCAACCGTGATTAGCCCACCTTCGTGCTCCTCCGTTACTCTTTGGGAGGAGACCGCCCCAGTCAAACTACCCACCAGGCACTGTCCTCAACCCGGATAACGGGTCTAAGTTAGAACATCAAACATACAA
>NZ_ADBD01000012.1:0-14894 GCF_000176715.1 Vibrio sp. RC586
TCGACTCAAGAATTACTGATCGTCGTCTTCATCCTCATCTTCGTCAGGGTACAAGGCATCTTCGCCCTCTGCCACCCTTACACTTCATTATAACAAATTGGTGAGAGAGAAGAGGTAGTAAAAGGGTCTTCTCAACATTCACACATTATAGTGAAATTTGCCTCAAAACTTCTTAAAAGGTGAGAATCAGAAGCTACTCGAATTCACACCTTTTAGTATGTTAGGCACAGGCAAAATATAGAATAGCGACAGACTTCAAACTTTATGAAGCTCATTTTTGGACAAAACCTTGTCAGCGACTTTGCTAAATTAGAAACGCACGGATTACTCCACGTATCGCAAACTTGCTTTGCTGTGATAGTTTAGTTCCACTTTCTGAGTGACAAAAAGTTTACTTAATCTATTGAAAGGAACACAGCACTCCATACTATCGTGGCAATCATAAAGCTGACCAGCACACAAGCTGAGCCAATATCTTTTGCAAGCCCTGATAGTGGGTGATAATCAGTGCCAATGCGGTCAATCGCGGCTTCAATAGCGGTATTCGCCATCTCTGCAAACAAGATGAACAATAGGCTGCAAATGAGCAGTGCCTTCAGCAAAACTGATACTGGCAGCCATATGGCAACAGCAGTGAGCGGGAGAAAGAGCAATAATTCCTGTTGAAATGCAGCCTCATTCTGGATCATCCAGCGAATACCACGATAACTATTGACAAACGTATAAATAATTCGGTTAAGCCCTGTGCGTTTTTGTATAGTCTGCGATTTCATAGGTATTAGCTCATTGAAGTTCGGCATTGGTGGATGATGTCCATGTCTTGATTCTTATCTTTCGTAGTCACACCAAAGAACCCTATCAAAGTATGGAAGAAATTATCGTGCGAGTATTCGCCATTTTTTGCACTCGAAAGCAGACACTCTTTATCAATATTTCTTTGCTTAGAATACTGCTCGGGTAACCAAATTAGCCACGGCACTTGAGTCTGCTGTTTCGGCGCGATGGCATACGGCGTTCCGTGCAAATACATGCCATTTTCTCCAAGCGATTCCCCATGGTCAGAGATATACATCAGGGCCACATTGTAGTTTTCTTGGTAGTTGTCGAGCTTTTTGATAAGTTCAGCCAACACAAAGTCGGTATAAGCAATCGTGTTGTCGTAGGTATTGACGATTTCTTCATCACTACAATTTTCAATATCACTACGAGGACAATCGGGCTGAAAATGTGCTTTATCTTTTGGATAGCGTTTGTAATAAGTTGGACCATGGCTACCAATGATATGCAAAGCGATAAGTTGGTGTCCTTGGGATGCTTGAATCTGTTGGTCAAGCTCTCGTAGCATCACCTCATCATAACAAACACCATCACGGCATAGCTCAGGGTACACTGAGTGATTAATTTCTTGTAATTGAAAGTTCTTACTGATGCCCTTATCTCCACCATCATTATCAATCCAAGAGAGGGAGACGCCCGCACGACCAATAATGTCCATGACGTTGTCTCGACTATCGGCACGTGCTCTTTCGTAATTATTTCTATTTAAATCTGAGAACATGCAAGGAAGAGATACCGCCGTCGATGTACCGCAGGAAGAAACATTTTGAAAGGCAATCAGCCCCATATTTTCGGTATATGGATTGGTATTACGCTGGTATCCATTGTAGCGATAATTCATAGCGCGAGCGGTTTCTCCGACAACCAGAACCACTAAATTTGGTTTGCCATTAGGAGCGGCGACTAACTGAGCATCTTCGCCAAGTGGTTGATAAACCAGCGGGGTTGTGAAGTAATTGTTCCGAACGTATTTAAACGTGTTAAACGCAAAAGCGGGGTTAATCATCTTATTGAGATAATGATTGTTTCGCCCAACAGACGCATAATCTTTGTAGAATAGTAACGCAATCAAAGCGATGCCAATCACTGAAATGACGACAGCAACGAGTCGTTTAATGCATTCTTTCAGTATGGAATTGGCCGTAGTCACCCGAGTTGTACTGAAAAGCACGGCTGGGATTAAGCCGAAAATCAAAAAGTAAGAAATGGAACTTACGCTCAAGTAAGACGTTGCTTCACTAGTATGAGTCTCAAAAATATTTTCAATCATGGTGTAGTCAAACATGACGTTATATTTATGAGCGGCGTAGAACGCCATTGAGGACAAGAGCGTTAATACAACGGTGAATGGTTTCAATATGAATGGCAACGAAAACAGCGTAAAGATAATAATAAAACAGAAAAACAGCAGTAGAGGACTGCTCAGTACAAAACTCAGCGAGTCGGACGCCGCCAATTTATAAATTTCACTGGTCACTGGTAAGTTAAGCACGCACGCAAAATATGCTGCGACCATGGTGATATAAGCGACGGCAGACATTTCCATTTTGAAAAGTTTACGTGCTCGCTCAATCAATGAAAGACTCATCATATATCTTAACCCTAGATAGTTATCGCTTTATGTCCATATCGTTACGGAGTGTTATACCACTTTGACGTCACGAATCAACGATAACTTTCAGGTGCTCAAGCCTGCATCTTCAAGTTGATTGGGTATACATCAGTACACAGGATATACCTTAGTGGCCTTCATTTTGATTCGATTGGCTTGGGGTTGTATCGCTCCGCCTCCAGCGCGTTTGACCTCATTTTTACCTTCCATTTCGAACGCGATGGAACACATTGTTGAAGTCCTAGAGACGAGAAAAGACAAGCATCTCGGTCATAACCCTGCGGGAGCCGTTATGATTTGGTGTATGTGGACTGGGCTGATTATCGCTGGCATTTCAGGCTTTATAATGGAAGCAAACCTATTTGGGGACGATAAATGGGTCAAGCTGATTCATCATGGAGCCGTCAACATAACCTTTATTTGTGTCTGTATTCATGTGGGGGTTGTGATTGTTATGGGGCGTATTACAGGCCGCTCTTACATTCTCAGTATCCTACCCAGATGTATGGATAAAAAATTATCGTCTACGAAGTAACGGTAATGCGACGGATCGATATTTTCTTACCCCCGTGGTGACTCCAGAGTCTGGAGGCACTTATGTGGGGTTAATGGTGAACATTCACTATTAAACGGCGTTTGGTTATGCAACTTAGTGAGAACGGAAGCTCATAAACGCGCTGGTAAGATCATGAACAAAGCATACTTTCATCCTAATGGTTATATGGTGCAGTTGACTTAAAAATGGATGAAATCGAATTACTTTTAGTAAGTTAATGCACATTAACAGTATATGTATGAGTATTTGCTCTGACTGATTTTGGGGCAGAAACGTGCTAGAGCGGTTCGGCCTAGCACGAGTATGGACATAAATGAGTTTCGAAAAATCGAACATTAGCAAGCCATGAATAACTAAAAGTATGTAAAACCTGAGTTGTAGAAGTTTCGGGTAAGTAGTGGCTTATGAACCTTAATAGCTGATTGGTACGCACTAAGTTTGCTAGTGTCAACTTATGTTGACCATGATTGGTGCTTTAGCAAGTTTTGAATGACAAGTGGAAAGCATCACAAATTCAAAAAAGAAAAGAGTTTATAAGGGAAGAAAACTTTATCAGCTAATAAAGTTGAGCAGGTAAACGAATAGAGAATGAGGGTAGGAAGTCAGTTATAGCAACGGAAGCAGGTGTGAGCTTATTTAGCGTCTAGTCTATCGACTGTTAAAACAATAGACATAAAAAAAGCTGCAATAAGCAGCCTTTTGTCATTTACATTCTAGAGGTACACTACAAAACTTGCGTTCGGTAGCTCCTCGAAGCTTTACATTCTAGAGGTACACTACAAAACTTGCGTTCGGTAGCTCCTCGAAGCTTTACGTTCTAGAGGTACACTACAAAACTTGCGTTCGGTAGCTCCTCGAAGCTTTACATTCTAAAGGTACACTACAAAACTTGCGTTCGGTAGCTCCTCGAAGCTTTACATTCTAAAGGTACACTACAAAACTTGCGTTCGGTAGCTCCTTGATACTGTGTATAATAGACAAAAAAATACTTAACGTAAAGTAGTTATGGAGTTTCGAATGCCTTTAGAGCAGTTGGTTAATGTTATCTCACCCCCTCGTCTATCTTTTTATGAGTCATTCCTGAGCTATACCAAATCGGAATCTAAAGTCGGTGCGTATCTGGCTTTTCAATCGATTTCAAGTAGCTTTTTTCCAGTGGTGCAAATGGTTGAAGTTGGGTTGCGAAACTCCATTAATAACATTGCGAAAAAACACTTTAAAGATGATGAGTGGTTTCTAACAAAGCCGATTTCAGAGAAATCCAAAGAGCTAGTTAAATCGGCAGTTAAAAAAGCAAAAAGTGAATGCGGTGATAAATACAGTCCTGATGATGTCATTTGTCGGCTTACTTTAGGCTTTTGGGTTTATATGTTAGACAGCGAGTACCGTAATACTGCTTCGGATAGTTTCTTATGGTCAGCTGATAATAGAAAGGAGGTTTTTTCCAATGCAAAAAACCCTTGGGGTGCTGATTTGACAGTTGCAGCTTTATTTGATGAGTATCATAAGGTACTTCTACTGAGAAATCGATTATTTCACCATGAGCCGATTTGGAAGAAGCATAACTGTAATCATGTAAGTAAAGCTGTCGCCAATGTTAAAAAAGACCACGCATTTTTACTTAAAACACTGAACTATTTATCGCCCGCTAAAGCGGACATTTTGAAGTGTATTGATATTCCAAACAAATTTGACGCTACTTGTACCGTAGAACATGTGAACGGTGTTATAGCTAAAGTTGAAAAAGAACTGACAGCTTAAATGTGAGTGAGCGGAAAATAATAGTTTAATGACTTTATTGCTTACAAGGGAACTGTGGCTTTGTTGCGTAATTCGAGGGAGCTAAATCAGACACTTACGAGCTGATCAGCTAAGTAAATTAATGACCTTAGCCCCATGCTGAAACCTCGCTACAAAACAACGAATTGGAAACAGTACAACAAAGCCCCAATCAACCGTGGTTCACTCACTTTCTGGATTGATGAAGAAGCCATTTACAAGTGGAAGCATATTCAATGATCACGGGTATATGGACGAATGCTTACGCTAGCGCGTTTTGGGGCAATTCTAAGCTAGCCACATCAGTTCAATCGGTGTTGGATTTGTGCTTAAGAGGCATTAGCCGGACTGGAAACTTGCGTACTTTATTAATTGCAAGCCTCATCCCTGATCACTTTCAAGAAGTACTCCTGCAAACCAAGCCTAAACTGACGTGTAGAGTTTGCGGCATTTTTATAAATACGCCCTTGAGCATCAAGTTCCATTACAGGACAGCCTTTCCAATGCTTAGCGTTCTTGCTGTAGTCAAGACTACCCAATTCTCGCCCTGCATTTTCAAGTTCCTCAAACGACATACCATCCTTCACTAGTTGATAAATAACGAGACCTAATGCTTGCCACACTTGAGGAGACAGTTGATATCCGGAACGATTGCTGGCAAACGATTCCTTCAAAGGTTTCAGCCATCCACTCATGAATGCAGAGATATTATTCATATAGTCTCCAGCTAGTATCGATGTGAGGCTCTCTCCTGATTCCGAAGTTATGTCTTTAGGCATCTTACTGTATTCTTGAGTACCAGCTCCGGCTACCGCACCGACAAGCAACTTAAACAAAACATATTGAGTGGTGATAGCACTCTCAGACACTTTCACATGCTTAGCATCAAAGCTGACACCACCATAAGACTCGATATCAGTGTCTTCGATCAACTGAAGAATAAATGGGCGTAATGGGAAACCACCTTCACTAGACAAGCTATCTCCATCACCAACATGAGGCAGGTTTAAAGCTGTATCAAAGAGAACATTTTTCTTAAATAAATGAACGATATCTGTGGCATCTAGCCCTTTTTCATCATCGAAAAGAATCCGAATTTCAACTTTTTCCATAGCTAATCGCTGCCGAGCTAGGCTTTTTTGATTAATTTCTTTTGCGCTTAATCTTGAGCTAAACAAGAAGGTTTTAACTCCAAGCATCCTGCAAATAGCAATGAAAGTAAGCACATTACCAACGATGTAGGTACTGTTTGAATTGAAAGACAATGTCGGCAGACTGCGGGACGTGCCATCTAAGATTGGCTTACCCTCAACAGCAAAGGTAAGAGAAACTGGCGCAAAAACATCATCCTTGACTACTCGTGTCTCAAGCTCAGCCTGAATGGCCTTTACCTTATCTACGTTAGTCGAATTGGTTGCGGTATCAATAACCCACTTCAACTCCGATTGAACATTCTCAGCAGAAAAATAGGCATCAATTTCAACCATTGGAATAGTTGAAATCAAGGTTTTAAAGGTTCTTTCCTTAGTCGAAAACAACATACCGCTGATTTTTTGTTCCAAAACTTTCAACTCTTTATGTCCAATATCATGTTTGCCGCAGTGTAATTTAAAAATTAAATTTGATCCGACAAGCCTGTCGGATCAATAATGAGCGAGAATCATAATCTTACTCGCATGATTGCGCACTATGTTGCCACAGGCAGGGCACAGGATGAAAAACATGACAGAACCACATATCAGTGATACCGATGACATTTCAAATGCAGATCTAGAGAACTCGATTGTCAGCAGCTTAGTCAATCGATTTGATGAAAGCGAAAGAACGAGCTATCTAGCCAGCTCTACTACTCTTCTGAAAAATGCCACTGATTTGCTCACACCTGATCAGCTAGAAGAAATCTTCAAGGTTAACGCTAAATACTACGCAGGAGTAAAGGTTGTACAAACAACACTTAAGCACACCACCATTTTTATTAGCCCTCAGTTGGCGAGAAACATGTTGACGTTTTCTAGTCGAGGTTCGGTAAATAAAAAAAATAAAAACAGACGTCTCAGTAAAATAAAAGTCAGAAAATACGCTGAATCGATGAAACGACGCGAGTGGTGTCTAACTGGTGAGCCAATCATCATTTCTTATGAAGGCGAAATTCTGAATGGACACCATAGGCTAGAGGCTGCATGTGAGGCTTGTGTTGGGTTTATAGCGCCCATTACTTATGGTGTTACTGACGATCTCAGTTTTGCGCATATAGATGTGGGAAATATACGCTCAAGATCGCAAGTTTTAGAGATGGCAGGAGTTAAGGTAAGTGCGCCCGTCCTTTCTCGCGTAGCGATGCTCGCCAAAGCATATGACATGACCAGAAATCCATATGCTTTTCGCGGAACGCAAGGGACGTCATTTCAACCCGCTGAAATATTAGCATATGTAGAAGAACACAATGAACTGGCACTGTCTGTTCACTTTATTTCAGAAGTATTTAAAAAACATAGACTTGAGAGTCAGGCATCTGAGACTATCTACGCGTTCGCGCATTATCTAATAAAGAAACAGCTTTCTGTTTGTGAGTATGAGAACCTACCTCTTTGTCCAGAAACGTATCTCACTCGCGTAATCTCTTCATTAGGCCTTAGCTCCGAGGATGATATCGAATATCAGGTTAGAAACTATCTTCAATCAATCGTTCATGAATCAACATCCTATTCGTTGCTATGTAAACTGTCCGCTATTTTCAAAGGTTGGAATCGCCATCTTGGCCTTTCAATTCCGGGGAACCGAATTAGTGTGCGTCGAGTGGCTAGATATAAAAAAGACGAAAATGGAAATAATATACCGCTCCCTGCCGCAGGTAACATCAATGAGGCATTTTGCGTCCCATGCCTCCCCAAAGGGCCGACGCCCAAACGAGTTCAGAAGCAAAGCAATGTAGAAATTAAAAAATAGGGATGTTAGGTAGGCACACAAGCCTGCCTAAGCCTTTTTAAGGAAAAACTATGAATAAGCTTATCCACGAACTAAGCCTTTTAGATACTGATGCGCTGCATTTGTTTACGGTCGATAATGTGAGGATACAAGGGAATTTTGCAGAGTTTGACTTAACTATCCAAACGTCATCCCAGATTTTGAGTCGATGGCTCATAACATGTAAGCACTGCCTAAAAGC
Source organism: Vibrio sp. RC586 (assembly GCF_000176715.1). NCBI lineage: Bacteria > Pseudomonadati > Pseudomonadota > Gammaproteobacteria > Vibrionales > Vibrionaceae > Vibrio > Vibrio sp. RC586. Next base: position 7,951 of record NZ_ADBD01000012.1, read on the forward strand.
TAAGATAGATCACACAAATCTAGCCAGAGAGGTAACAATCAAATACGACATATTCATCGTTGGCAGTAGCTACTTTTCAGGGTCATACTTTGATGCCACTAGGGTAACTGCATGACCTCGGAAGATGTACTGCACATTATACAAGACGAGATTGGTGATAAGGTAATCGCATCGGTCACACTCACTGATGCCGGAAACCTTATAGTCCAGTACGGCGATAAGGTTGTTGTCTATAAAAACGCAACGTCGGCTAGGCCTGCATCTGAGCTATTACAAATAGTGGCTGATTTCATTAACTGATTTCCCCGTCCAACCAAGAGAAAGGCCATCTAAGACGCTTGGGCTTAGATTTGGTCAACAAATAGTTGGTAAGCCTAATAACATTTTCTAGTGTAGTAACTCATACACGATCTTACACATCCGCAGGTCAATCACGAAAAGACCGCACTGTCAGCCTGAAGGTATACCCACTCACAATTAGACACAAGCGCGTTAGAGTCGGCGCTCTAAGGTACACACTTCGGATAAGCTGATTTTTGGCGAAATCTAGCTGTCTTCAGTCAATCACGTCATTTATGGTTAGTAAGGGACAATAGGCAACTCGTAAGGGTTCCTTACCAGTTGCCAGCTACGCGCCTTGGCGTGATTACTTTTTGTGGTGCTCAAATTCTACAACTTCAGCCGAAAGCTGCTCCTGAAGCTCGTACACACGAAACATCAAAGATTTATTGAGAGTTTCGAGTTCAGTATTGATCGCAATCGCCTCATCTCGTTCTCGCCGATACTCGACCTTAAGTTCTCTCTCTCGGTTTAATTCGGCTCTGAGCTTATCAAGTTCACTCATATCCTCTGCACCTGAAGCCATTTGCTCAGATTGCTCAGATTGCTCAGGGTCATCCAAAGAAGCGTTGTATTTTTCGATTGCTGGGTTAGCAACATTTTCAACGAAATCCTTAAACTTATGAATATAGCTTCGCCCTAAACCAGCCTCATTGTTGATTTTATTCAGGGTTAGACGGCCTTTTGCTTTGGTTCGAACAGGTTTACCAGCCTGAAGGCGCTCTAGTGCCTTTTTAAGCTTTTCCTCAGCAGAGAGAGACTTCTCTTCTTGCCTCAGTTTTTTTAATTCTTCTGTATTCATAATATCGGTTCAACCTTTTAACTAGCGCTATTCAAAATAATGTCATCGTTAAATGGCTGGTATGGGATTTCGTGTGCTTTCAGCGTCAGCTCCTCAACCTGAATTTTCTGTTTTAAACCAGTTAGAATCGAGCTTTTCAGTGGATCGCCAGTATTTAGGTTCGTAAACTTAGCAATCAGTCGATCTCGTTGTTTAGCAATCACTTTAGCCCCCTTATCCGAAACCACCTTATGCTCACACTCTTTGATTTCTGCACGAAATGACAAAGTCCCACAGACTCGGTCACAAGAACCATTCGTGCAATAGGCACCACTAGGGAGTTGCATTATATGGAAGTTGCCGCGACGAAGGTTTTCCTCAATTTCCTCACGAGTCATGAAGATACTTTCTCCAGCCTCTAGCTTCTTCATTCGGTCTTGCATGATTTCTTCACCTTTAGCGCCACTCAAGTGCTCACTTTGGTTAAAGATTTCATCAAAAATATCAACACCTAAATCGATACCTGCCTCTTTCAATTCTTCAAGGATTTCTTCATCCATCAGAAGGTCATTCATCTGCGCAAGTTCAGCATTGTTGGCATAGTAGCCCGACATGTTGATATTTTCGTGCTTGAACTGAAATTTAATTCCAGAGGCAGTACCAAACCCGTACCGAACAAAAAACACTGCAAACGTTCGTCTAAAGTCGTGAGAAGACAATCCTGAGTATGTGCCACCAACTTTTAACTCCCCCTCTCGGGTTGGATTGAGCATATTAAACTCTTCAACATCCTCTATGGTTGCCTTGTAATCTAAGCTTTTGATAAATCTTTTCAGTGCAACAGATGGGTATATTATGTAGTTATTGCTAGCCTGACGGGTTATAGTCGGCACTAAAAACGCTGAACCCAACTGCCTTCTCATATGTTCAATATTTTCTTTGGTTTCACCTTGCCTTTCTTTTTCATCAACACCTTGCTGATAAAACGTTCGGGCAAACGCCATCATATCGTAGGCTAGCTCTAATGCGACTTCAGCTACGGGATGAGATTGCCATGTAACAGTCTTAGGCTTGCCATTATTACCTTTGGTTGTTTCCCCAGTAAGGACAGTAACCTTCTTGCTATTAACAATTACTTCATCAGCACTATTCGCATTAAAGCTTGCCGCCTCACCAATTCGAACTCCTGAGAACCCCTGAACAACCATCAGGCAACTAGCCAAGATATCCGATAGAACTGACCCGTTAAAATTTATCTTAAAGTCAGGGATATCATGGGTAATACTTTTCACGGCACTATCAATTCTCTGTTCTATAGCTGAACGTGTCATTGATAGCTCACGACCAGAACCACGACCTTCAGAGAAAAGCTTTTCCCCTGACTGCACTCGTTTCTTAATCTTATACGCTTCCCCCATGACACTAGAGATGTCATGACGATAGGGATGATATGTTTCAACAACATCGAGTGCACGAGACATTATCCGCTGATACAACCGATGGGGAATAGCGACAAATTGTTTTCTTTCATTTCCGGATGCACACTTATATAGTGCCTTTGCATCAACGTATGAATTTAACTCCCCACACTCTGTCAGCTTGTTTAATGCCGAAATAATTTTCTGAACACTAACCCTGCCGAGTTTTTTTTGTTTCAGTTGGCGAAGGAACGATTTCCACTTCCGGTTGTTTTCTAAGTTGCACCACTCTGTGCCATCCAAACAGTCTGCAACATGCTGTAAACCTGTTTTTAATGTATCCATCACCCTAACTGATACTAGTGACGAATTTTTTCCATTGAAATAATGATAAACCTTATACATCGCATCCTGTATTTCATTGACATATTCAGTTTTTGTCGCTTGAAATCTCACTAGTAAGGTATAGTTAATACCTACTACATGAGTGGTTGAAAAATCCCACTCTTCAACGTGATATGGCTTACCTTTAACGTCGAGTTTATCTAATCCCTCAATTAAAAACGCCGTTTTAGATCTCTGAAATGGCGCTAATGAATCAACGTTATTGTGGGTGTTATGTTTGTAAACATTCACTAAAATGCCTCCAGTAAGTCCATTAGGCTGTATCCATCACTGTAAAGCGGGTGAGGAGCTTCACTATGCATTTCCTGAGCCTGAGCATAATTATCAGGGGAAACAGCTTTAAATCGCGTTAAAATCGATTGTATGGTGTTGCACAATTTGTGAAACCTATCAGTTGGTAGGCTATTAATTGCTGGATAGTCTTTCATTTGCTGTAACGTGTCATTGAAGGACATCATCAGCCAAATGTCTTCTACCTCAGATACCAATCGATGAAACTCACATTCAAAACAGCCGAGAAAGTCAGTACATTTTTTCTCTTCTGGCTGTTTAATGCCCATTTTTTCTAAATTTTTCTTAACAGTATTTGCTGCGCCTTTCGTAGTATTTTTACAACGAACACCAAGTGGAGTTTGTGCGTCATTTTCCCGTTCTTCTTTGCGTAGCCGCTTATAGTCATAGTCACTCAACACATCGGCGTAGCTGTACTTTGCCTGACTTGCTGCCTCATCAGGAGCCGTTCCATTTTTCACAACGTCATATAGGGCTTCATTTGACGCAGCAAGACTACGTTTATGGTCACTTTCGTTGCCATGAGCATAACTAGCCTGAATCGTTTTAACGTCATTATTCGCAGACATCGAGACTAGGTAAATATCTTCAGTCACCCTCATTAACGTGTCGATTTTGGTTTGACGTAATATCGATGGGGTAATATGGGTAAGCCCTAATTTCTTCGTAAACTTATTAATACTCCTTTGAGGGATTCTATCCGCTTCAACAAAACTTTTGATTTCACCCGACGCCATAAAGTATGGGAATACCCAATCTGTGCCTGACTGCTTCTGGAGCGCTTTAGATATTTCAACCCAATGATGAAAAAACTCTTGTGTCTTTTTATGAAAGCCTAATGATGTATCAAAGCCTAAGTGCTTGGCACGAGCTTTAGTCATATCAAAGTAGATTTTTCCATTGGACTCTTGTGTAAACCTCACATCGCTAAAACGAAGGTTTAAGATAGGAGTAGTGTTCTGCCCTGTGAAGCAGAACGCCAAAATAGCAGATAATTGAGAAAAATGATTCCGAGTAGAATTCAGGTCTCGTACAGCACGCTTAAAAGAACTCTTTTGAGTGGCTCTTTTTCTTACAGACCACCCCTCTTTTTCTGCCACTTGCTTGAATAACTGTTCATTCCATAAGGGATGAATCTCTGGTTTAATCCCCCCAAGAAAATCTTTTCTAAATTGACTAAAAGCGGCAATAAAGCATCGAACTAAAGGTCTAAACTCTCCGACGACATCAATCCCTTTATGGGATTCTGTTTCTTTTTTTATCCCTTTTATGGATTTTAACGCCTTTGCTTCAAGAGTACGGTTCTGGCTTCTAAGAAAGAAACTCAGCATCTTCTTTGCAGAATGCCACGATGCTAACTTTGTTTCACCACGGTTACATTTCTCTTGGTAATAATCCATGAAAGCGTTATAGAGGTCAGGGTGAAAATAGTCACCATCTAATGGCTCTCTGTGAGTACTATCTAGCCAACGTATGTAGCCCCTTAACTCGTTAAAATAACTTCTTTTAGTGCGATTGAAATCTGTTTTTATCAACAGGTAAACATCCCGCACAAAGCGCTCTCGACTCACTACAGGGATGTAGTCCACCCCCTTTATTTTTTCACCACATTTGGAATAGTTAGGCGCATCTTTATAAACAAGTTGATCAATATGGGATGTAACCCCATCACACTTCAGTTTTAATTCTGACAAATGGAGCGGCTCAACCGTGGCGGCGGGTTGCCCATAAAAATCGTCATCAAGCTGAAGGGATTTAGAGCGGTTTTTACGACTCATTGAGATGCCTCATGTTTGTCAGTTTGTTCGACTTCAGGGAGGTTATCTAATTCTTCTTCATCATCGAACACACCGAGATAATCCAGTACATCCTCCCAAATTTCATCACCTGTTGGCTGATCTTGGGCTATTTGCAAGTAAAGTAAGGTGGTAGATAGGTCTTCATGCCCAAGGAGTGCAGACACTCGTGCTAGCGCATCGTCAGAGTTCATTTTTTTCAACAACGTCCGAAAAATAGAGACAGCAAAAGTAGCGCGAAGGTTATGAACTACTGCGTCAATATCATTGACCAAATTCACCCCTGCGGTCTTTCTTACTTCATTCCATCGGGTGTTGATTTCTTCTAACTTCTTAAAGAGCGGCACTCCTGAGTTGCTAATAAATAGATACTGTTTGCCCTCATCGACGCCATCAACACCATCAAAATACGCATCATTGCCAGCCTCTCTCTCGACCGCACACCTCTCCCTAAATTTCTCTAGGCGCTTTTTGTATCTTGCTGAATGGCTGTATTCGTAAAGCTCAAGCATCAATGAGCTAGGAATAATTGTACGGCGAGATTTATTGTTATATCCGCCATTAGGATCTTTAGTCAAAGAGCCATATTGGTTACCGACACCCAGCCTCAACATGGCACCTTTCGTATTAGGTCGAATAACTTGCCCTGAGTGCAAACTCGTGCCCTCCTCCTTACGAAGACCTGTGTACCGAAGAAGACGAAATAGCAAACAATATTCCTCAGGTAGACTTACGAGCTTCTCCTCGCCCTTAACGTTCTTGAGGACTCGCCTAGTTTGAACAAGAATGTTCTTAATTTCCCTCCACTCACTATTCGTAAGCGGCTTTAACTCGCGATTAGAATTAGGTAGTTTTCCACCGTCATTCTTTTTCGACTTAGGAAAAGTCAATTTAAGATCGGTAGTTTGAATCTCCTTGCGTTTGCGAGCTTTCATGTCCGTACCGCTGCTCTCCAAGTCAATCAGGAGGGTTTCAAATTTAAATGGTGGGTTGTTAAATCTCATGCCCTGCCTGAGGTGATACTTGTAAAAATCAATCATTGAGCGTACGTATGACATTGCAGTAGTTTTAGCCAATCCTGTGCCATCGAGCGTGGCCTTTTTGACAGCATTTCTATACATAGTGGTGACACGTAGGTTTTTTCTGGGAGAAAAGCTATCCCAAGCAGGGCGAGGAGGGTCAATAAAAGGATCGTAATCTTCGTTATCGTATCTATCGTCCCATTTCGCCTGAGCGTCCAATATAAACCTGAAATAATGGGTGAGAGCCTTAGAGGCTTGCTGAGCATCCTCTTTTTCATCGACAACATGTTTAGCAAGGATGAACTCATTTACGTAATTCATTGGCTCGTAGGAAACCACATCCCCTTTAACGAAAATCGGATTACCGTGTTCATCCTTAATTGGTTTATCGTTCTCATCTAGCAGATTTACCTTCTCGTAACCAACTAGACTAAGGAAGATAACCTTCTTAATGTGAGTATGATTGTCTTTGTTTGGAGAGTATTTGTATTGAGGCTCACCATTTTCATCAATGAACACTGATGGTTTTCGATAAGTGAAGTGCTTTATTGTTTTTGTTTTTATGTCGTAAATGATTTCAGCCATTTATTAGTTGCCATTTTTATTCCTAGACTGACACTCACTTTATCACACATTCTCACCATTAAAAGGTGTATGGTTGCATTAATAAACAAAAAGACAAAAAAAAGCCTCACCATGTGGCAAGGCTCTCATTTATTCTCACTTTTATTCTTCATCAAAATCGTCGGGTTCCACATATTCGTTTTTATCGTAGGGGTGTCCGTATTTTGTACCCCGACCATCTGGAATGAGGCCACCGTTTACGGCCAGAGTGATCCTTATTTAGGCGCTGGCTTCACCATCAAAGCCATTAATGATGAGTACATCGGCG
>NZ_ADBD01000011.1:0-64245 GCF_000176715.1 Vibrio sp. RC586
TGTTTTTCAGTCAGCAAATACCATGGCACTTCCTTTAACGCCCAGTACCGCCGTTCAAGTTCCAGTTTTTCGATGGTTCTAGGGTTTGAAAGATCTGAAGAGGTTTTTACCTGAATAGCCATTCTTGGAAGCTCAGGCTTATTAGTGTCCACTAGAAAATCCGTGGACATGACTTGAATTTGTCCTCGTACTTCGGGATGATGGATACGCGCTTGCACTGCAAGTTCAATGGTATCTTCTAGTCGGAGAGGATATTGCTCCCGGATATCAGTGACAGATGGATTCCAATCAAACAGAAAGAACGCTGCCAGCTCTAAGTCTGACAACAGATGGTGGGTTCGTTGAGTCTGAAATCCCCAGATACGGTGAGATCGTCCTGCAGAAGGCAGGTCTCTGACTGTCAGCCAGGGTTGGTAATCTTTTCCTGAACCCTGTCCGCGACCCTGTTTAACCCATTTCAGGGAACGAGAATCAAGGGATAAGCTGGTCAAGCTCCGTACCTCCGACATTTGCGAATAAAGTATACGGAGCCAAGTTACCAGCTTTATTTACTAGTTACCAACTATATTTAAAAGTAACCTACTTTATTTTAATCCCACAGCCTTTCCATTAATTATCGGTAGGATTATTCCACCGTTACCGCTTTGGCAAGGTTACGAGGCTGATCAACATCGGTACCTTTGATTAAAGCCACATGGTAGGACAGAAGCTGCATCGGGATGGTGTAATAAATCGGAGCCACAATTTCGCTAACATGAGGCATCGCAATGATTTTCATCGTATCGTCTGCTTCAAAACCCGCAACTTCATCGGCAAACACATACAGTAAGCCACCGCGCGCGCGTACTTCTTCAATATTCGATTTGAGCTTTTCTAAGAGTTCATTGCTTGGTGCAACCACAACGACCGGCATATCGGCATCGATCAACGCCAATGGACCATGCTTCAATTCACCTGCGGCATACGCTTCCGCATGAATGTAAGAGATCTCTTTTAGCTTGAGAGAGGCTTCTACCGCAATCGGATAGTATTCGCCACGCCCCAAGAATAGCGTGTGGTGTTTATCGGCAAAGTCTTCCGCGAGCGTTTCGATCTGCTTTTCAAACGACAATGCGGTTTCAATCTGCTTCGGCAGTTGATGCAATGCTTGTACGATCTCAGTTTCTAACTCGCGACCAATGCGTTGCTGTTGCTTACCTAGCGCAGTCACCAGCATCAGTAACGTAACAAGCTGAGTAGTAAAGGCTTTGGTTGAGGCAACGCCAATTTCCGTTCCGGCACGGGTCATAAACGCGAAATCGGATTCACGCACGAGAGAAGAGCCCGCGACGTTACAAATCGTCATCGCCGCCATGTAGCCTTTCTCTTTCGCTAGACGCAGCGCAGCTAAGGTATCGGCCGTTTCACCGGATTGCGATAAGGTAATCAGCAAGCTATTGGGACGAGTAACAAATTTGCGGTAGCGAAATTCAGACGCGATTTCGACATCACAGCTCACACCCGCTAACGATTCAAACCAGTAACGTGCCGTCATCCCTGCGTTGTAAGAGGTTCCACAAGCCACAATTTGTACATGTTCCACTTTCGCCAGAATCTCTGCCGCGTGCACACCAATGCTTTCGACCACCACGCTGTCATGGGTAATACGCCCTTCCATGGTGTTGATCAGCGCCTTTGGCTGCTCGAAAATCTCTTTTTGCATGTAGTGGCGGTAGTGACCTTTGTCCGCGGCATCGTGCTCTAATTTCGATTCGCTGATTTCACGCTGTACGGGATTACCCAGCAGATCAAACACGCGAACTTCACGGCGAGTCATTTCCGCGACATCACCTTCTTCGAGATACATAAAGCGGCGCGTCACATTAAGTAGCGCGAGTTGATCTGACGCGAGGAAGTTTTCACCGATGCCAAAACCAATCACAATTGGGCTTCCTGAGCGCGCCACCACTAAGCGCGAAGGGTCATTACGATCCATCACTACCGTGCCATAAGCACCGGTAAGCTGCTTCACTGTTGCTTGTACGGCTTCCAATAAAGAAGCCGCGCTGCGCAGTTCCCACTCCACCAAATGGGCAATTACTTCGGTATCGGTTTGAGAATCAAATACATAGCCACGTTCTTGCAACATGGAACGCAACATTTCATGGTTTTCGATGATGCCGTTATGCACCACCGTAATATCACCTGAAATATGGGGATGAGCATTGATTTCCGAAGGTTCGCCATGCGTTGCCCAACGAGTATGTGCAATACCCGTTCCACCCACCACTTGCGCCGCATCAACGGCATCCGCTAACTCTTGCACTTTGCCCAATCGGCGCAGGCGAGTAAGTTGTTTATCGCTATCCACAACCGCAACACCGGCAGAGTCATAACCACGGTATTCAAGGCGGCGTAAGCCTTGCACTAAAATTTCAGCAACATCGCGTTGTGCAACCGCACCAACAATTCCACACATATTAAAACTCCATATTTTTATACTGTCGCGCTTTTACTCAACGTGAATAGCGCTGAAGGTTTTTTATTTCACCGTGGCACGAATAACCCGAACTTGGTGAGATTCAATTTGTTTGGCAAATTCGTCACTCAATTCATGATCAGTGACCAACACATCGATACAATCCCAACTCAACTCTAAGTTCGGGATCTTGCGGCCGACTTTGTCTGATTCAATCATTACAATCACTTCGCGTGAGACTTCGGCCATCACTTTGCTCAGCCCAACCAACTCATTGAATGTTGTCGTACCACGTTCAAGGTCTATGCCATCCGCACCAATAAATAGCTGATCAAAATCGTAAGAACGCAGTACTGATTCCGCGACTTTGCCTTGGAAAGATTCGGAATGCGTATCCCAAGTACCGCCAGTCATTAATAATGTCGGTTCGTTTTCTAATTCATTTAAAGCATTCGCCACATGCAGTGAGTTGGTCATCACGACCAAGCCGCGTTTGTCATTCAATTGCTGAATTAAGGCAGCCGTTGTACTACCACTATCAATCACAATTCGATTATGGTCGCGGATCAGTTTTGCGGCTGCCTTGGCTAAAGACATCTTTCGAATTGAAACTTTCTCATTCAATTCATCATGCATCACCTCTTTCGGTAGTGCTATGGCTCCACCGTAGCGACGTAACAATTGGCCATTTTTCTCTAGCGAAGCTAAGTCTTTGCGAATAGTGACCTCTGAGGTTTCAAATTGCGAAGACAGAGCTTCAACACTCACTTCACCCAGCTCGTTAACTAACTTAACTATAGTGTGCCTTCTCAGCTGTGTATTTCGTTTTGACATTTTAAAACACATCTTAAAGTTACGAATCGAAACAAAGTATAATTAAATCGAAATAAACAAGTCCATTTATTTCGATCCAAAAAATTAATATTTCACGCTAAAACCTTGTCCTAAGACAATTCTTAGACAGTGATATTGCTATCATTCAGTGGTAGAATTCGGCCTCGAAAAGAAAAAAAATTACAGAATTGAGAAAAAAATACGCCCTAAGCCCTCAGTACATCGGCGCTAAGTGGCGAATTTTCTGAAATTCTTGATCAAACAGTCAGTCATAAAATGACTAAATCTGTTGAAAGACTTTCAGTTTTGGAGTGCTGTAGACTCGTGAACTAAACTTGGCAATTGACGAAATAAAGTTGCCACCACCGAGAACACTTCAGAACTAACAACCAACTTCAAAATCATTTTGTTTATCGGAGAAACTCTTCCATGAAAAAGACCAAAATCGTATGTACGATTGGCCCTAAAACTGAGTCTGTAGAGAAGCTAACTGAACTGGTTAACTCGGGCATGAACGTAATGCGCCTGAACTTCTCTCACGGTGACTACGTTGAGCACGGCACTCGTATCGCAAACTTCCGCAAAGTAATGGAAGTGACTGGTAAACAACTGGCGATTTTGCTGGATACTAAAGGCCCTGAAATCCGTACTATCAAACTGGAAAACGGTGATGATGTGGATCTGGTTGCGGGTCAAGAGTTCACTTTCACAACAGACATTACTGTTGTAGGTAACAAAGATCGCGTAGCGGTAACTTACTCTGGCTTTGCTAAAGACCTGAACGTTGGCAACCGTATTCTAGTTGACGATGGTCTAATCGAAATGGAAGTGCTTGTAACCACAGACACTGAAGTGAAGTGTAAAGTTCTAAACAACGGTGCTCTGGGTGAAAACAAAGGTGTTAACCTGCCAGGCGTTTCTGTAAACCTGCCAGCACTGTCTGAAAAAGACAAAAATGACCTGAAATTTGGTTGTGAGCAAGGCGTTGATTTCGTTGCTGCTTCTTTCATCCGTAAAGGTTCTGACGTAAAAGAAATCCGTGAAGTTCTAGCCGCTCACGGCGGTCAAAACATCCAAATCATCTCTAAAATCGAAAACCAAGAAGGCTTGGACAACTTCGATGAGATCCTTGAGCTGTCTGACGGCATCATGGTTGCTCGTGGCGACCTAGGTGTGGAAATCCCAGCGGAAGAAGTAATCTTCGCTCAAAAGATGATGATCGAGAAATGTAACCGCGCACGTAAAGTGGTTATCACTGCAACTCAAATGCTGGATTCTATGATCAAGAACCCACGTCCAACTCGTGCAGAAGCGGGTGACGTTGCTAACGCGATCATGGACGGTACTGACGCTGTAATGCTGTCTGGCGAAACTGCGAAAGGTAAGTACCCAGTTGAAGCTGTGAAAATCATGGCGCAAATTGCGAACCGTACTGACTCAGTACTGAAAGCTGAGCTGGGTTCACGCCTAGATAGCCCACGCCTGCGCATCACTGAAGCAGTATGTAAAGGTGCAGTAGACACCGCTGAAAAATTGGCAGCACCACTAATCATCGTGGCAACTGAAGCAGGTAAATCAGCGCGTTCAATCCGTAAATACTTCCCAACCGCAAACATCATTGCTGTTACTACTAACAAGAAAACCGCAGCACAGCTCGTACTGTCTAAAGGCGTGACTCCTGTTGTAGTTGAAGCGATTGACAACACGGATGCTTTCTACCACCTGGGCAAAGAGATTGCGCTGCAATCTGGTCTAGGCAAGAAAGGCGACATCGTAGTGATGGTTTCAGGCGCATTGGTTGCTTCTGGCACAACGAACACTGCATCAGTACATGTACTGTAATCGGACAACGCGATAGCTTAGCGCTGCGCTGAAACGATACGATACGATACGGAAACGGAAACGGAAACGGAAACGGAAACGGAAACGGAGCCCATTGGGCTCCGTTTTTTATTACCAACCAAAAAACTCTTTGTGATGAGTATTAAGCAAAAGCACCATAGGTAGGAAATAAAGTGCGCTGAGCTTAATGCCTAATACCAACAAACAGCCAATCGTCAGTCTGACCAGAAGATGATTCAACATACACTGCCTCTCAAATGCTCAGTGTGCCTGATTTCTATGCCTAAGCATCACGGAAAGTAACAATGACTTTCCTTCAATCAATGAGCGTTATTGACGAAAAAGTCAGCAGTTTACTTATTGCTCAGTTTAGCTCAATAATTCAGCAAAATTAGACTTTAGTCTATCTGTAACAAAAACATGACAGACATCTTATTATTTTGAAAAGACAATAAGATATCTCTAGCAATACAGACTCGCAGGCTGAATACGTCATAAATATGATGTGACAACAAACAATAGGGGCGACTTTCGTCGCCCCTATTTCATTCAAACTAACCACATATTTTAGAGATTACTGTGCCAGTTTATACACCACATCCACACGATCGCGGATCACCAATGAAGAGTCTTGGTATGTGTCACCTACGTCCATTTTTTCACTAAGATTTGCTGAACGCATCATGATTGGCTCAACACTAGGCGTGTTGTAATCCACTTTCCAAACACCGTCTAGTTGACGATCAAAACCTTTCGCTAAAAAATGTGCTTTTTGTTTAGCATCTTCTATCGCTGCCATGCGTGCTTGTTGTTGGTATTTCTCTTGATCGCGCACTTTCAGCTGAATGCTATTCACTTGATTAATGCCCGATTCTAACGCGATATCCAAGTATTGATTAAGCTTACTGACTTCTTCCACTCTAACAGTAACCGAGCGAGAAGCTTGATAGCCCACCAACTCAGGCTTTCCGTTTGATGGGTAGTGATATTGTGGGTTGATGTACAAATTGGAACTAGAGATGTTTTGTTGCCCAACCCCTGATTTCACTAACTTGGAAGTGAACTCCGTTACTGCTTTATCAACCGCTGCTTTAGCTTGTTCGGCATTCATCGTTGATTCGACAACCTTAACCGTAAATTCAGCCATATCAGGCACTGCCGTGACTTCACCATACCCGGTTGTCGAGACATATGGAAAATCCCACTCCTGTGCAAAAGTAGGAGCCGAGAGTACCGATAAAAGTAAAACCACAGGTGTAAATAATTTCATCATTTCGATCCTTATATCATCGCCTGCCATCATCATAAGTGAAGTGGTGCATAGCGCCAGATCCAAGCCATAAAAATCACACAACTTTGACCCGGTCACGGCTCACTGAGGCAGAACATTTTTCGCATAACTGATAATCGCTTGGCTAAGCTCAAGCAATACTCCCGTTTCTAATTGCCAATGGTGCCAAAATATCGGATACGACAACATAAATTCTGGCGTGATATTGATCAGCAACCCATTGTCCAACTCATTAATGATTTGCAAACGCGGGATCAAGCAATAAGCCGCACCAGAAACAGCGAGACGAACGAAGGCTTCAGAGCTTCCTACGGTGTGATTAATCACCTTGTCTCGCGGAACTGAAAAATAGTCCCACAAAAATTTATTGTGCAGTTCATCATACTGATCGTAGGACACTGCCGGAGCCTTCATCAATGAGCGCTCACTCACCCCTTTAGCAAAATAGCGTTGATAAAACTCTGGGCTAGCCACACACAAATATTCCATCTGCCCTAAATACTCGGCACTACACCCTGTAATCGGTTGCGGCTCAAGGCTAATCGCCCCCACCACTTCACCATTTTTTAATTTATCTAAAGTGCGAGATTCTCCATAAATGGCCAAATTCAGCTCAACTTGACGACTCTTCATTACGGGGTCAAGTGCACTTAGTAGCCAAGTAGCCAAACTGTCAGCGTTGGTGGCGATAGACATGGAAACTGGGCGCACATGTTCTTGGTTAGTCAGCTCTGGCACCAACTCTTGCTCAATCAAACAAACACGCCGATACAAACCGAGAAGCTTTTTCCCTACTAATGTTGGCCTTGGCGGTTGCTCACGGATCAACACTGGTTGAGCTAAATACTTCTCGAGCTGTTTAATACGTTGCGACACCGCTGATTGGGAGATAAACAACTGCTCAGCTGCTCGCTCAAAACTGCCTTTGTTTACGACACTATCAAGAGCTTCAATCCAACGATAATCAAGACCTCGCATACATTCCCTTACTCATTTATTAGCCTATTTAATATGATATTAAAATCATTAATTATACTTATCTAGCTCGAATGCTTATCTTGCTCAGCCTATCACTCCAATCAAGCTGTATGAGGTAAATAAATGAACTGGTGGATTTTACTGCAAGGGTTCAGTTTAGGAGCAACCATGATTATTCCGATTGGCGCTCAAAATGCATATGTCCTCAACCAAGGAATTAAACGCCACCATCACCTCACCACTGCAGCAACCTGTGGTGTTCTTGATATGTTTTTCATCACTCTTGGCATTTTCGGTGGTGGTGCGCTCATCTCGCAAAATACCAGCTTGCTGATTGGGGTCACCTTGGGCGGTATTCTGTTTCTCTGTGCTTATGGTTTTCTCTCACTTCGTGCCGCTCTCAAGCCCGCACAAGCCTCGAATTCATCCTCTACCCCTACTTCGAGTGGGCGTAAAGCGGTGATCTTCGGTGCTTTTGCCGTCACCGTATTCAACCCGCATTTGTATTTGGATACCGTAGTGATCCTTGGTTCGATAGGTGGTCAATTCCAAGATGATGAGCGTATTTCTTTTGCTCTTGGCACTATCCTCGCTTCATTTGTTTGGTTTTTTACTCTGTCACTCGGAGCAGCAAAATTGAGTACAACACTCTCTAAACCTCGGGTCAGACAAGTGATTGATATGGCAGTCGCAGCGATGATGTTCATTATTGCCTTTGCTTTGACTAAGAACTTATATCTCAATCATTGGTTAAATTAGGCCATCACCGACAAAAAAGCGGAGTAAACACTCCGCTTTGGTATTTTGTATACAGCAAAACCATTAATTGATTTTGTTCAGATGCACATCCATTTGAGGGAATGGAATTTCGATACCATTGGCATCCAGAGCTTCTTTGATTGCTTGCATAGAATCAAAGTAAACCGCCCAGTAGTCCTCAGTTTTACACCATGGACGTACCACAAAATTGATCGATGAATCAGCTAAAGTCAGCACGCCAATCGTCATATCAGGATCCTTCAAAATACGAGGATCTTTTTCGAGCGTCTCACGCAGCACATGCTTGGTTTTTTGCAAATCAGACTTGTATGAAACCCCAATCACCATATCAACACGGCGAGTCGCATGACGTGAGTAGTTAGTGATTGCGCCACCAATGACAGAAGAGTTAGGTACAACAACCATTTTGTTATCTGGTGTTTTCAATACCGTTTGGAAAATTTGGATCGCATCAACCGAACCGGCTACTCCACCAATTTCCACGTAGTCACCCGATTTAAATGGGCGGAAAGCCACAATCAATACACCTGCGGCAAAGTTAGACAGAGAACCTTGCAGAGCGAGACCAACCGCTAAACCTGCGGCACCGATCACAGCTACCACAGAAGCCGTTTCGACTCCCACACGACCCAAAGCAGCAATAAGCACGATCACAAACAGCAAATAGCGAACTAGGCCATGAACGAACTCCACAACAGCCTTATCCATATCTTTCTTCTTCAATACTTTCGCGACACTACCTGCTACTGCTTTCACGATGATATTACCGATAAACAGGATCAGAACTGCCGAAATGATGTTCACGCCGTATTGAATAAGCAGATCAGAATTGTTGGTTAGCCAAGTGTTGACCTGATTAAAACTCTCAACGATAGGTGCTTCAACACCAACCGATTCACCAGCCATAGTGCTTTCCTCTCATAATTTATAAAAAATCAGCAGAAACTAATAGCTCAAATATAGAACTTATAGATAAACTGCCAAAAGTCAGAATTTTGGCACGATAGCGCAAACTCAACATTTCGCAAAGTCAGAGTTTAGTAAAGAACAACAAAACAAAAGGTTACAACGAATTTGCTACGTTCCAGCTACAGGTTAAACAATATTCAGCAGCTCCGCTACCATTCAAACTCCGACTATAAAAAAGAAACCCGCTCAAGAGCGGGTTTCTTCATATTTCATGCTTTAACGTGAATTACAGTACGTCAATCGCATTCAGGTCAGCAAATGCTTTCTCTAGGCGAGCAACCATTGCCGCTTGACCAGCACGCAGCCATACGCGTGGATCGTAGTATTTCTTGTTCGGTGCATCTTCACCTGTTGGGTTACCGATTTGACCTTGCAGGTAGTCATGGTTTTTCGCTTCGTATTGACGAATACCATCCCATGTTGCCCACTGAGTATCAGTATCGATGTTCATTTTGATCACGCCGTAAGAGATAGACTCACGGATTTCTTCCAAAGAAGAGCCTGAACCACCGTGGAATACGAAGTTCAGAGAGTTTTCTGGCAGACCAAACTTCTCAGAAACGTATTTTTGAGAATCACGCAGGATCGTTGGAGTCAGAACTACGTTACCTGGCTTGTAAACGCCGTGTACGTTACCGAAAGAAGCTGCGATAGTGAAACGATGGCTGATTGCGTTCAGTTTCTCGTAAGCGTATGCCACGTCTTCTGGAGAAGTGTACAGCTCAGAAGAGTCCATGTCAGAGTTATCAACACCGTCTTCTTCACCACCAGTACAACCCAGTTCGATCTCCAGTGTCATGTTCATTTTCGCCATGCGCTCTAGGTATTTTGCAGAGATCGCGATGTTCTCTTCCAAAGACTCTTCAGACAGGTCAATCATGTGCGAAGAGAACAGTGGTTTGCCAGTTTCTGCGAAGTGTTTTTCACCTGCGTCTAGCAGACCGTCGATCCAAGGTAGTAGGTTTTTCGCTGCGTGGTCAGTGTGCAGGATCACTGGGATACCGTAAGCTTCTGCTACAGAGTGAACGTATTTTGCACCTGCGATCGCGCCTAGGATTTGCGCTTGTTGACCTTCAAGTTTTAGACCTTTACCAGCAAAGAATGCTGCGCCACCGTTAGAGAACTGAACGATAACAGGCGCTTTCACTTTTGCTGCTGCTTCTAGAACGCCGTTTACAGAGTCAGTACCTACACAGTTTACTGCTGGAAGTGCAAAGCCATTTTGTTTTGCTACTTCAAAAACTTTCTGTACGTCATCACCAGAAATAACACCAGGTTTTACAAAATCAAAGATCTTAGACATGGATGGAATCCTATTTTCTGTCGTTTTAAAAATAAAAACGGTAAGTTTCAATTCTTGCAAACGTTTGCTCACCAATCGCGGCATTCTACCAAAGAAATACTCGCCGTGCAGCAAACAAGAAAGCGGGAGTTATCTCCCGCTTTCATTCGATTATTACGCTTTAGCGCGTGCTTCCAGCATTTCTACTGCAGGCAGTTTTTTACCTTCAACGAACTCAAGGAACGCGCCGCCGCCAGTAGAGATGTAAGAAACATCCGCTTTGATACCGAACTTGTCGATCGCCGCTAGTGTGTCACCGCCGCCCGCAACAGAGAAGCCTTCAGATTTCGCGATCGCTTCTGCGATACCACGAGTACCCGCTTCAAAGTTCTTGAATTCGAATACGCCTACTGGGCCATTCCACAGGATAGTTTTCGCGTTTTTCAGGATCTCAGCCAGTTCAGCTGTTGAGTTTGGACCCAAGTCGAAAATCATGTCGTCGTCTTGAACTTCAGAAACGTGTTTGATTTCTGCTTCTGCGTTCTCATCGAATGCTTTTGCACACGCAACGTCAGTTGCAACAGGAATTGCACACTCTTCCATCAGTTTCTTCGCTGTTTCAACAAGGTCAGCTTCGTACAGAGACTTACCTACGTTGTGACCCGCTGCCGCGATGAAAGTGTTCGCGATACCACCACCAACAACCAGTTGGTCAGCGATTTTTGACAGCGACTCAAGTACAGTCAGTTTCGTTGATACTTTTGAACCACCAACGATAGCGACCATTGGGCGAGCTGGCTTGTCCATTGCTTTGCCTAGCGCTTCCAGTTCGTCAGCCAATAGAGGACCTGCACAAGCGATAGGAGCAAACATACCAACGCCGTGAGTAGAAGCTTGAGCACGGTGAGCTGTACCAAACGCATCCATTACAAACACGTCACACAGTGCTGCGTATTTTTTAGACAGAGCTTCTTCGTTTTTCTTTTCGCCTTTGTTGAAGCGAACGTTTTCCAGAACAACCAGTTCACCTGCGTTCAGTTCAACACCATCGATGTAGTCTTTAACTAAGCGAACTTCGCAGTCTAGTGCGTCGTTCAGGTAGTTAACCACTGGTAGTAGAGAGAACTCTTCAGCATACTCACCTTCAGTTGGGCGACCCAAGTGAGAAGTGACCATTACTTTAGCGCCCGCTTCCAAGCAGTGCTTGATTGTTGGTAGAGACGCAAGGATACGTGCATCAGAAGTCACTTTGCCGTCTTTTACTGGTACGTTCAGGTCAGCACGGATAAATACGCGTTTACCTGCAAGATCCAGGTCAATCATCTTGATTACAGACATGATTTGTCCTCTCAAACTATTTAAAGAAATGAAAATTCTGCAACTCGGCGACCCTGCCGAGTCGGTAAAATCTTAGCTGTTTACCGATATGGGGATGCGTTCTTCAGGTTTCAATATCCAAACCTGATTTGATGTGCATGCTTAGCCTTTACTGCGTGGCTTGCATTGCCAAAGCGGTATCTAACATCCGGTTGGCAAAGCCCCATTCGTTATCACACCAAACGAGCATTTTTACTAACTGCCCGTTACTGACTCTCGTTTGTGTTCCATCCACAATCGCGCTGTGCGGATCATGGTTAAAATCGATGGAAACCAAAGGCGCTTCAGTATAGTCAACAATGCCACGTAATGTACACTGAGATGCGTTCACAATGGTTTGATTTACGTCATTAACTTTCACATTTGATTTAATTGTGACACTTAAATCCATCGCGGTCACATTTACAGTGGGAACACGCACTGAAATCGCTTCAAATTTGTTAGAAAATTTCGGAAATATTCTTTCTATACCTTTGTGCAGCTTGGTATCAACCGGAATGATGGATTGGCTCGCGGCACGAGTACGACGCAAGTCGGTATGGTACGCATCAATCACTTGTTGATCGTTCATCGAGGAATGGATGGTGGTGATGGTGCCAGAATCAATGCCGAATGCGTCATCCAATACCTTGATGATCGGCACAATGCAGTTGGTGGTGCAAGATCCGTTAGAAACGATTTTATGCTCAGCAGTGAGCGTCTCATGATTCACACCATAAATGATGGTGTTGTCGAGATCGCTAGCGCCCGGATGGGAAAATAAAACGAGCTTCGCGCCAGCATCAATATGTTGCTGACCATCTTCCTGACAACCAAATACGCCAGTACAGTCGAGGACTAAATCCACACCTAAATCACGCCAAGGTAAGAGAGGAATTTCCGAAAGATGCAGAATGCGGATTGAGTCATACTCACCATTTTGATGGTGAACGTAGATATGTTGCTGATCATGGCTGATTTTTTTGCCAAAGCGACCGTGGCTAGTATCGTACTGAAGGAGATGCGCCATCGCATCCGGTTTGGCAAGCTCATTAACCGCAACGACTTGGATGCGATCACTTTTGCCACTTTCATACACAGCGCGTAATACGTTACGCCCAATGCGCCCAAAGCCGTTAATTGCTACCCTCAGCATCGTATCTCGCCTATCGCTCTCAGATTGGTTGGCAATAGTAACCGATACTCTAGGCTTTGGCACGGCGATCCTGTGCAATAAATGATTCCACCGCCGATCGCAAAACACACAGAGGATTGGCGCTGCCGCCAATCCTCATGAACCTCTAGCAATTAGAAGGCGATGTCTAAGCCCAACCAGTAGCGGCGACCATCTTCGACATAGCCATACTCCGCGTAATTCACCTCTTGATCAAACAGGTTGTACACCGCAGTTTTAATCGTTGCGGTATCGGTGAGTGCGTAAGTCACGCCAGTATCGATAAAGGTGTAGCTTGGCGCGATAAAATCATTGTTCGATGCCCCACCTTCCGGCTGCATCTCCTTGCCACGATAGTTGAGGTTAGCCCAACTGTTTAGGCGATCTGTGGTTTGCCAGCTCAAGTTGGCATTAAACAGGTGCTTAGGTAACTGCAATAGTGGACGGCCAGCAAAATTCCCTGATTTTTGCTCCGAATGGGTGTAAGTGTAGCTAGACGATAGCTCAACGTTTTCGGTGATCGGCAGACTTAACGTTGCCTCTGCGCCATAGGTTTCCGCTTCATCAATATTCACACGATAAGTAGGATCTGCCCCCCATTGGTTTGGCCCATCAGTACAGATATTGGCAGGGCAAGCAACGCGAGTGATCTTATCTTGAAAATCATTATGGAAAGCGGTCAACGATGCCGCGAGACCCGTGCCAGCGCTGTACACCAAGCTCAACTCTTTATTAACCGATGTTTCAGGCTTGAGATTCGGGTTACCGTAAATATTACCGCCGCCACTGACTTGTCCCCAATCCGGTGTCACCTCGCGCAACTGTGGCGCGCGGAAGCCAGTTGAAACACCACCTTTCACTGTCCATGCTGAATCTAAATTCCACACTCCATAAACACGTGGGCTGAAATGGCTGCCGTAGTTTTTGTCATGATCCAGACGACCACCAAAAGTTAGGCGGAATTGCTCTGCAAGCGCCCATTCATCTTCAATAAATCCCGCCCATTGAGCATTGGAGATATGAGTGCGAGACGAAATTTTGTTGGAGGTTTTATCCTCTAAACTTTCGTGTTTACCTTCCACACCAAAGCTCAACATGTGCTCACCAATAGGAGCCACTAACGTGGATTTGAACACCGCATTATCAATACTCATCTCACGAGACTGATTGGTGTTTTCTTCATATTGCAGATAGGTATCGGACTGCCCAACGTTTTGCCAATCCCCTTGGTGAGAAACCGCAATATGGTTGCGGCGGTACTGGTTATCGGTGTTGCTGCACGTACCACGACATCCGCTCGATTGCGCCGACTTGCCCACGTTATTTTCGCGGTCTTGGGCTGATATTCCCGCTTCCAGTTGCAGTTGATGATCTGGATTGAGCTGATAGTTAAGCTTTGAAGTTAAGCTGCGCAGCGATTTATCACCATAGCCACGCTCAATCTCATCTTCATCACGTTGCGTGGTTTGTCCATAGACTTGCAGCGATAGAGCATCACTTAGAGGGCCTGTCACAAAAAAGTTAGCGCTCTGCTCATCGCCTGAGGCGCGATTCTCTTGAACCACAGTGGATAACTGAACATTTCCCGACCACTGCTGCTGATCTTTACGAGTGATGATGTTGATCACGCCGCCAATCGCATCCGAGCCGTACAACGTAGACATCGGGCCGCGGATCACCTCGATACGCTCAATTGCTTGCAGAGGCGGCAACCAACCTTGTTCGATGCCCGGACCATCGCTATTGGGACGGGTCTGACGTGAGGTTTGACGTTTACCATCCACCAAAATCAAAGTGTAGCTTGAGCCCATACCACGAATGCTGATGTCGGTCTTGTCTCCGCCGCCCGTCACGGTTACGCCCGGAACACCTTTTAGTGCATCAGTCACATCACGGTAATAGCGAGATTCCAGATCTTCTCTTGAAATCACACTGATACTGGCTGGCGCATTTTGAATGGATTGCGCGTATCCCGCTGCAGTGACCACCATGGTTTCATCAGCTTTCGTCGCTTCTTGAGCAAAAGCGCTAGCCGAAAACATTAAGCCTAGTGTCACAGATAAACTGACGGGGGATGGATTGTGTCTGGACATTTACCTCTCCTTTAAATGATAATCATTCTTAATTTCAAAGGCGGATTATTCATATATTCTGTACTGGAGATAGATCGACACATGGAATAGTACGGACCAAATATGGAACGTCTGATGTCATTATCCTTTAAGAGTCAAACAGCTATGCAAGATCTCAGCGCCGTAAAAGCCTTCTATGCACTTTGCCAACATAAAAGCCTGACAGCCGCCGCCAAAGCACTTGAGCAGCCTAAGTCAACCTTGAGTCGCCGCTTGGCACAGCTAGAGGAAGATTTAGGACAAAGTTTGTTAATGAGGCAGGGCAACCGCTTAACGCTCACCAAAGCGGGGGAAGTGTTTGCGGTTTACTCTGAGCAGTTACTTGAACTGGCACATAAAAGTCAGGAAGCGTTGCAAGAATTGAATAATCAAGTCACTGGTGAACTCACGTTGGTCGTGCACCCGAATTTGATCCGTGGTTGGCTCAGCCAAGTGTTGGATGAGTTTATGCAGCAGCATTCGACATTGAAGATCCGTTTACTCAGCCAGTTTCAACATGGTGATGAAGTGTTCGAGCCAGACTTAATTCTCTGGATTGATAGCACCACTCCTATGGGCTATCGCAAAGAGCGGCTTGGCCAGTGGCGATACGCCGCCTACGCCTCTCCCAATTATTTGGCCTATAGAGATAAACCCAATCACCCACAAGAGCTTATCCATCATCCGTGGATTGATTTTATTGCGTTTCGACAAGCTGCAGTTGCATTGCATCATCCACAGCTCGGCAGCTATGAATTACCTGCACTAGAGAGCCGTTTGCAAAGTGATAATCTTGCGATGCAAGCCGATGCGATTGCCAAAGGTCGCGGTATTGGTTTACTCCCTACTTGGTTTGCTAATGGGTTTGAACATGCCCATCCGGGCAGTGTGATCTCATGCGTTGATGGGTGGCAATCTCGACCCGCAGAGATCAACTGCTTTTATCCGCTCGGTCGTCACCCACTTCGGCTGCGCCTATTTATTGATGCACTACGCCAAGCAAGGCCTGATGAGTGGCAATAAAAAATCCCGCCGCAGCGAGATTTTTTATCATCGATTTTTCTTTGCTTAACAAAGAGCGACTTTTAATTACGCCAGCAGTTCTTTGGCTTGTTTCACAACATTTTCAGTCGTGAAACCAAACAGTTTGAACAATTCACCGGCTGGTGCTGATTCGCCGAAGCTGGTCATACCGATGATGCGACCACCAAAGCCAACATACTTGTACCAGAAGTCGGCAATGCCGGCTTCAATCGCGATACGCTTGGTCACTGCCGCTGGCAGTACGGCTTCGCGGTAAGCGGCATCTTGCTTGTCAAACGCGTCGGTCGATGGCATAGACACAACACGTACTGCTTTGCCTTCGGCGCTCAGTTGCTCGTAAGCGGCAACCGCGAGTTCCACTTCAGAGCCAGTCGCAATCAGAATCAGTTCAGGTTGGCCTGCGCAATCTTTCAGGATGTAACCGCCTTTGGCGATGTTCGCGACTTGCTCAGCACTGCGTGGTTGCTGCGCGAGATTTTGACGCGAGAAAATCAGCGCAGATGGCGCATCTTTACGCTCGATGGCCAGTTTCCAAGCCACTGCCGATTCTACTTGGTCACACGGACGCCATGTGCTCATGTTTGGCGTCATACGCAGAGAAGCGATTTGCTCAACCGGTTGGTGAGTTGGGCCATCTTCGCCCAGACCAATCGAGTCGTGCGTGTACACTTGGATGTTTTGCACTTTCATCAGTGCCGCCATACGCATCGCGTTACGCGCGTATTCCATAAACATCAGGAAGGTCGCACCGTAAGGCACAAAGCCACCGTGCAGCGCGATACCGTTGATGATGGCGGTCATACCAAACTCACGTACACCGTAGTGGATGTAGTTGCCTGAGAAGTCTTCTGCTGTCAGTGACTTAGAGCCAGACCACATAGTAAGGTTAGAAGGCGCCAAGTCAGCAGAACCACCCATAAATTCTGGCAGCAGTTTGCCGAACGCTTCCAACGCGTTTTGTGATGCTTTACGCGATGCAATATTCGCAGGGTTAGCTTGCAGGTTAGCGATAATTTCGCTGGTTGCCGCTTCCCAATTCGCTGGCAATTCGCCTGCTACGCGGCGCTTGTATTCAGCGGCTTCGGCTGGATAAGCTTTCGCGTAAGCCGCGAATTTCTCATCCCAAGCGGCTTCTTTGCTTGCGCCTGCTTGTTTAGCATCCCACGCTGCGTAGATGTCAGCCGGGATTTCAAACGGAGCGTATTCCCAACCTAAGAATTCACGCGCAGCTTTGATTTCATCGTTGCCCAGAGGCGCGCCGTGACAGTCGTGTGAACCCGCTTTGTTTGGAGAGCCAAAACCGATGATGGTTTTGGTACAAATCAGCGTTGGGCGAGACGTTTCTGCTTTCGCCGCTTCAATCGCAGCGTTAATGGCATCTGCATCGTGACCATCAACCGCTGGGATCACATGCCAGCCGTAGGCTTCAAAACGTTTTGGTGTGTCGTCTGAGAACCAGCCTTCCACGTGACCATCAATAGAAATACCGTTGTCATCCCAGAACGCAATCAGTTTGCCCAGACCCAGCGTACCCGCCAGTGAACAGGCTTCGTGCGAGATACCTTCCATCAAACAGCCATCACCCATGAACACATAAGTGAAGTGGTCAACGATGTCGTGACCCGGTTTGTTGAACAGCGCGGCCAGAGCTTTCTCAGCCATCGCCATACCTACGGCATTGGTGATGCCTTGGCCTAGTGGGCCCGTAGTGGTTTCGATGCCCGGTGCGTAACCGTACTCTGGGTGACCCGGTGTTTTGGAGTGCAGTTGACGGAAGTTTTTCAAATCGTCAATCGACAGCTCGTAGCCGCTCAGGTGCAGCAGCGAGTAAATCAGCATTGAGCCATGGCCGTTAGACAGTACGAAACGGTCGCGGTCAGCCCAGTTGGGGTTTTGTGGATTGTGGTTCAAGTGTGAACGCCACAGCACTTCGGCGATATCCGCCATGCCCATTGGGGCTCCCGGGTGGCCAGAGTTAGCTTTTTGAACGCCGTCCATGCTCAGGGCGCGGATAGCATTGGCAAGTTGTTTGCGAGAAGACATGTCGGCTCCTAAATTGGAAGTAAGCGATATGAATGGATGCGAAAAATAAGTGGCGGCTATTGTCGCAAAGCCCCCCTGCTGCTGCAAACGATTTACTGGTGCTTTGCTCCGATTTTGTCACACTTTTTAGCACATTCTCGCTTTGTAGTGGCAAAGCTGACTTTTTTAAGCAAACGTTTGGTTATGGGCTAAACAGAAAAAGAGCTTGTAATTTGAGCGTTCGACACTAAAATAGCCGTCTAGATGTAGAAACGCCTACAAAATGTACGAAATTAATCGGTAGCGCCACTTCATGCCGTTACCGAATAACCACAAATATTGGAGCTATCATGGCGATTAAGCACCTGTTTACTTCAGAATCAGTATCAGAAGGCCATCCAGATAAAATTGCAGACCAGATCTCTGATGCAGTGTTGGACGCGATTCTTGAGCAAGATCCTAAAGCTCGCGTTGCTTGCGAAACTTACGTAAAAACTGGCATGGTGATGGTAGGTGGTGAAATCACTACTTCCGCTTGGGTTGATATCGAAGAGTTAACTCGTCAAACCGTTCGTGAAATTGGTTACGTGCACTCAGACATGGGCTTTGATGCCAACTCTTGTGCGGTACTGAACACCATCGGTAAGCAATCGCCAGACATCAACCAAGGTGTTGATAAAGCCGATCCTAAAGAGCAAGGCGCAGGCGACCAAGGCATCATGTTTGGTTATGCGACCAACGAAACTGAAGTGCTGATGCCAGCACCGATCACCTACGCACATCGTCTGATGCAACGCCAAGCAGAAGTTCGTAAAAACGGCACGCTGCCATGGTTGCGTCCTGATGCAAAATCTCAGGTGACCTTCCAGTACGACCAAGGCAAGATTGTGGGTATTGATGCCGTGGTTCTGTCTACTCAGCACTGTGACTCTATTTCAACGCCAGATCTGCGTGAAGCGGTGATGGAAGAGATCATCAAGCCAGTTCTGCCAGCAGAATGGTTGAGCAAAGAGACCAAATACTTCATCAACCCAACCGGCCGTTTCGTTATCGGTGGTCCAATGGGTGACTGTGGTCTGACCGGTCGTAAGATCATCGTTGATACCTACGGCGGCGCAGCGCGTCACGGTGGCGGTGCATTCTCTGGTAAGGATCCATCCAAGGTTGACCGTTCAGCGGCTTACGCAGCGCGTTACGTTGCGAAAAACATCGTTGCTGCTGGTATGGCTGATCGTTGTGAAATCCAACTCTCTTACGCAATCGGTGTTGCTGATCCAACGTCTATCATGGTGGAAACTTTCGGTACTGAGAAAGTGTCGCAAGAGATCATCATTGAAGCCGTTCGCCAGTTCTTCGACCTGCGTCCATACGGTCTGCAAGAGATGCTGAACCTGCTGCAACCTATCTACAAGAAAACCGCAGCTTACGGTCACTTCGGCCGTGAAGAGTTTCCTTGGGAAGCGACAGACAAAGCCGCGCTACTGCGTGACTTCGCTGGTCTAAAATAAGCATTGATTTCAAGTCATCGCTGACAAACGGCGAAGATTGCAATACAGTTCAAGGCCCTTTCTCATGAAAGGGCCTTTTTTATGAGTTCGATGATAGGGTTTTTAGAGGTAGAAATTCGCTAATGGTTCGTTTTGATCTGCACTGCCAAGCTGAGCAGAAAATCAAACAGTGTATCGCCACCGCCAGCGAGACTTTGCAACGCCCTTTTAAACTACCTAAGCTCAACTACCGTTTACGCGGGCGCGCCGCGGGTAAAGCCTATTTACAGCTGTGGGAAATCCGTCTTAATCCGGTGCTGTTTGCCGAAAACGTCGATGACTTCCTCCAGCAAGTGATCCCACACGAAATCGCGCATCTGATTACGTATCAGCTTTATGGACGAGTACGTCCACACGGCGTCGAATGGCAACAAGTGATGAGCCAAGTCTTTAATCTTGAGCCGAAAACCACCCACACGTTTTCTGTCGCTTCAGTACAGGGCAAAACCTTCCATTACCGCTGTGCGTGTCGTGAATACCCGCTCACCATTCGTCGCCACAATAAAGTATTGCGCGGTGAAGCCACCTATCGCTGCCAAAGCTGCCAACAAAACTTGATCTACCAAGCCTAACCTTTGATTGGCTGCGGCCACCTCTTTAGGCTTTGCCTTGCTCTCGCTAAAAACTAACAAAAGCATCAACGACAAAGGCAATTTATGAGTGTTAAACTGATAAAAAACCTACTTATCTACGTCTTTCATGATGATTTTTCGTTTCGTTACCACGCTTGCTGCTAGCTTGCCTCTGCTCACCTTTGCCGCTCCCATCTCGTTTAGTCATGCGAAAAATGAAGCGGTGAAGATTTATAAGGATCATCCGGTCTCTTTTTACTGCGGCTGTGAGATTCGCTGGCAAGGTAAAAAAGGCATCCCAGATTTGGAGAGTTGCGGCTATCAAGTGCGTAAAAATGAGAATCGCGCTTCGCGGATTGAATGGGAACATGTGGTGCCGGCTTGGCAATTTGGTCATCAGTTGCAATGCTGGCAACAAGGTGGCCGTAAAAACTGCACCCGTACTAGCCCTGAGTTCAATCAGATGGAAGCGGATCTGCACAACCTCACTCCGGCGATTGGCGAAGTGAATGGCGATCGTTCCAACTTCGGTTTCAGTCAGTGGAATGGAATTGATGGCGTCACCTACGGCCAGTGCGAAATGCAAGTAAACTTCAAAGAGCGCACAGCCATGCCGCCAGAGCGTGCACGCGGGGCGATTGCGCGTACATATCTGTACATGAGTGAGCAGTACGGTTTGCGACTTTCCAAAGCGCAAAACCAATTAATGCAGGCGTGGAGTAATCAGTATCCGGTCAGCGAATGGGAATGTGTGCGTGACCAACGGATTGAAAAAGTGCAAGGCAACTCGAACCGCTTTGTGCGTGAACAATGCCCGAACTGATGGGCAGAATCTCACCCTGCCCCCTTGTATTTTGCCCCACTTGCATCCATGTTAGAGGCCAGATATCCCTCTTCCAACTGAAGTTGCCGCTTTACGTTGGAAGACGGTAACCTCGTTTAATGATTAGGAATTATCCGCATGCGCATCCCACGAATTTATCATCCAGAACCGATCCACCAGCTTAGCACCGTAGCCCTGAGTGAAGATGCCGCAGGGCATATCGGTCGCGTATTGCGTATGCAAGCTGGGCAAGAAGTGCTGCTGTTTGATGGTTTTGGGGCTGAATTCCCAGCCGTGATCAGTGAAGTTGGCAAAAAACAGGTATTGGTCAATATCACAGCGCGCGTGGAAAACAGTATTGAATCGCCCCTCGATCTGCATCTTGGTCAGGTGATTTCACGCGGCGATAAGATGGAGTTCACCATCCAAAAATCGGTGGAATTGGGCGTAACCACCATCACGCCTCTGCTTTCTGAGCGTTGTGGCGTGAAGTTGGATGAAAAACGCTTCGAGAAGAAGATCCAGCAGTGGCAGAAAATTGCGATCAGCGCTTGCGAGCAGTGTGGCCGTAATACCGTACCGGAAATCCGCCCAATTATGGATCTCGAAGCTTGGTGTGCAGAGCCAACCGAGGCACTGAAACTCAATTTGCACCCACGGGCTAAATACTCGATCAATACCTTACCTACCCCAGTGAGCAAAGTTCGTTTGCTGATTGGTCCTGAAGGCGGCTTGTCAGCGGAAGAAATTGATATGACTCGCCGTTACCAGTTTGAAGAAACCTTGTTAGGCCCACGCGTACTGCGCACAGAAACGGCGGCACTCACGGCGATAACTGCACTACAAGTTCGTTTCGGCGATCTTGGCTAAATGGAGATAAACCATGATTAAACTCGGTATTGTGATGGACCCCATCGCTTCCATTAACATCAAAAAAGATTCCAGCTTTGCCATGATGCTTGAAGCGCAGCGTCGCGGTTATGAAATCCATTATATGGAAATGAATGACCTACACTTAGAGCAAGGTGTGGCACTGGCCGATACTAAAGTTGTCGAGCTGAAAGAAGATCCCAACGGTTGGTATCAATTCAAATCCGAGCAAACCATCGCCCTTTCTGAATTGGATGCGATTTTAATGCGTAAGGATCCGCCGTTCGACACCGAATACATCTACGCAACGTACATTTTGGAACGTGCGGAAGATGAAGGCGTATTGGTGGTGAACAAACCACAAAGCCTACGCGATTGTAATGAAAAACTGTTCACCGCTTGGTTCCCAGAGCTGACGCCGATCACCATGGTGACGCGTAAAGCCGAAAAGATTAAAGCCTTCCGTGAACAGCATGGGGATGTGATTCTAAAACCCCTCGATGGTATGGGCGGTGCTTCGATTTTCCGCGTTAAAGAGGGCGATCCTAACCTCTCAGTGATCATCGAAACCTTAACCAATCACGGACAGAATTACTGCATGGCGCAGACCTTTGTGCCAGATATCAGCAACGGCGACAAACGCATTTTGGTAGTCGATGGTGAACCTATGCCTTACTGCTTGGCGCGAATTCCGGCCAAAGGGGAAACCCGCGGCAACTTAGCAGCCGGCGGTCGTGGAGAGCCACGCCCACTGAGTGAAACCGATAAGAAAATTGCCCTAGCGGTCGCACCGACCCTAAAAGAGAAAGGGCTATTGTTTGTAGGCTTGGATGTCATTGGCGATAAACTGACCGAAATTAACGTCACCAGCCCAACCTGTATTCGTGAGATTGAAGCTGCGTACGATATTTCAATCACAGGCAAGTTGATGGATGCCATCGAGCGTCGCCTTAAAGCGGGCGCGATGTGAGCACCCACAGCAGTGAAATAGAGGTTGGACACAGTATGAATCTTACCAATCATTTTCTGGTTGCCATGCCGAACATGAAGGATCCTTACTTCAAGCGCAGCGTGATTTATATCTGCGAGCACAACCAAGACGGCGCGATGGGGTTAATGATCAATGCGCCGATCGATATTACGGTCGGCGGCATGCTCAAGCAGGTCGATATCGAGCCGGCTTACCCACAGTCACACCAAGAGAGTCTGAAAAAGCCAGTGTTCAATGGGGGTCCGGTGTCGGAAGATCGTGGGTTTATTCTGCATCGTCCGCGCGATCACTACGAATCGAGCATGAACATGACTGATGACATCGCCGTCACAACCTCGAAGGATATTCTCACTGTACTCGGTACCGAGGCGGAACCTGAAGGCTACATTGTCGCGCTTGGCTATTCTGGTTGGTCTGCTGGACAGTTAGAGGTGGAACTCACCGAAAACTCGTGGCTCACCATAGAAGCGGATCCTGAGCTGATTTTTAACACGCCCGTGCATGAGAAGTGGCAAAAGGCGATCCAAAAACTCGGCATCTCCCCTGCGCAGCTTTCCAGCGACGCCGGACACGCCTAACCAAATCAAAGGCTGCGATCACGCAGCCTCATTTTTTACTGTCATTTTTTATTAAAAGAGAAACACCATGTCACGTACCGTTATGGCCTTTGATTACGGCACCAAAAGCATTGGCAGTGCAATCGGCCAAGAGATCACTGGCACGGCTTCACCGCTGAAAGCGTTTAAAGCCAATGATGGCATCCCGAATTGGGATGAAATTGAAAAGCAGATCAAAGAGTGGCAACCCAATTTATTGATTGTTGGCCTGCCCACCGATCTGCACGGCAAAGATCTGGAAACCATCACCCCACGCGCGAAGAAATTTGCCCAGCGTTTGCATGGCCGTTTTGGTTTGCCAGTGGAACTGCATGATGAGCGCCTTTCCACCACCGAAGCGCGCGCAGAACTGTTCGCGATGGGCGGTTACAAAGCACTGAGCAAAGGCAATGTTGACTGCCAATCGGCGGTGATCATTCTAGAGAGTTGGTTTGAAAGTCAGTGGGGCTAAACCCCACTGCTTCTATCAAACGATTTTACTCGGCCAATCCATCTAATTTGATCAAGGCAAACTGCTTCTTACCGCGTTGCAGCACGTAGTAGCGATCAAACAGTGCAAAGCCGGATAACACACCTTCTTGTTGTACTCGCTCACCATTGACACGGATCGCCCCATTCTCCAACCACTCGCGCGCTTGGCGCTTGGAACTGGCTAAGCCTGAGGTGATCAGCAAATCGAGTAAGGTGTCGCTGCGTGATGCCGCCACACAAGGCAAGCCATCCAACTCTAACTGAGACAACTCACTCAAGCTGAGATAGCTGACATCGCCGCTAAACAGCGCTTGAGTAATCCGCTGCGCCGCAGCGAGTCCCTCTTCACCATGCACAAAACGGGTCACCTGTTCCGCCAAAATCTGCTGCGCTTGTGGCTTGCCTGTACGTAACGCATCGGCTTGGCGAATGCCCTCAATCTCAGCCGAGCTCAAAAAGGTGTAATACGCTAAAAAGCGGTACACATCCGCATCATCACTGTTTAACCAAAACTGGTAAAAGCGGTACGGCGAAGTTTTGCTGCTCTCAAGCCACACTGCACCACTTTCGGTTTTACCAAATTTAGTGCCATCGGATTTGGTAATGAGCGGCAGAGTTAAACCACACACCTCAACCCCATTCAGGCGACGGGTCAAATCAATCCCGCTGACAATATTGCCCCACTGATCATTGCCGCCAATTTGCAGCGCACAGCCAAACTCACGATTGAGATGCGCAAAGTCATAAGATTGCAGCAAAGAGTAACTGAACTCCGTAAAAGAGATGCCTTGATCCGGACGCGCCAAACGCTGCTTCACCGATTCACGATTGATCATGGTATTGACTGAAAAGTGCTTGCCCACATCTCGGAAAAAATCGATCAGATTGATCTTGCCGATCCAATCAGCATTGTTGACGGTAATGAGCGGTGCTAGATTCTCGCTCTGCGAGGTCATCAATTGCGTGATTTGTTGGCTTAAATCACTCACCCACTGTTGCACAGTTTGCGCACTATTGAGCACCCGCTCGTTGGCTTTGAAGCTTGGATCGCCAATCATGCCCGTTGCACCACCGATAAGCGCAATCGCTTGGTGTCCGGCGTTTTGAAAACGCTTAAGCATCAGCAGTGGCACCAAATGACCAATGTGCAAACTGCCTGCGGTGGGGTCAAAACCGCAATACAGCACTTGCGGCGTAGTAAAGCGCTCAACCAGCGCCTCCAGAGGTGTGCTTTGCGCGATCAAACCGCGCTGCTGTAAATCATCAAAAAGTTGCTGTGAATTCATTCTGCCTCCCAAAAGTCTTGGCAAGCAGAGTAACCAACTTTAAACCTGAGGAGCGATGTCCCTAAAGGGACAATCTTGGTAATTGATGACCGAAGGAAGAGAGACAGCCTAATCCGCGGCAACGCCAATCAGATGATTGAGAAACAGTTGAAACAGCTCGCTTAACGAGCTGACATGCAGCTGCGCATAGATGCGTTTGCGATGATTTTTGACTGTGCCGTGGCTGATGGCCAGTGCCTCGGCAATCT
The DNA here is from genome assembly GCF_000176715.1 of Vibrio sp. RC586. Lineage (NCBI taxonomy): Bacteria > Pseudomonadati > Pseudomonadota > Gammaproteobacteria > Vibrionales > Vibrionaceae > Vibrio > Vibrio sp. RC586. The sequence goes on from NZ_ADBD01000011.1 coordinate 25,567, forward strand.
CTTGTGAGTCTAAACCTTGGATGAGCAGTGCGGTGATCTCCTGCTCTCGCGGGCTTAAACGCTGCGCGCCAAAACTCTGGATTGCCTGTTCAACCCAAGTCCGTAACTCTTGGCTTGGCTGCGCACTTTCCGCTAACCGCAGTGGCTGCTGCTGCCAATGCTGCTGACACAAGGCTTGCAACACGGTAAACCGCTGTTGCAACGCGGTAATCTGTTCGCGTGGAAAAGAGCGCGGCTTAAAGCAGCCGAGATACACCACAATCGAACGCTCGCCATCGAGATTGACCACCAAACTCACTTCATCTTGCCAACCGGTTTGCGCATAAAACTGGTGTTGATAGGCTTTTTGCTGTGGATTGAGCGGCATTAAATCGGAAAGATGAAACACCCCTGAACGCGTGTTGTGCTGCAAAGCGCTATAGAAAGGATCATCAAGATAAGCATGAGTCAGATAACGCTGAAACAGCAGCTCACGCTGGGTCGAGAGCGAGTCATACAGATAAATCGGATGTTTGTTGGGGCGATAGCCCAAGATCACCGCGCAATCAAAATCAGCAATACAACGCAACACAACCACGAGTCGGGAAGTAAATTGCGGCGTCTTTAACGCCGCAATCGCGTCACCTAATGCGAGATATTCTTGAGTCGTGATCGGCATGCGCACTCACCCCATTCAACCGAGAAAGTGGCAGTATGCCCAATCCAGACTCGAAGCTCTATCCCAAACTCGCTTGAGTTGCAGGGAGTGAAAGCAAAGCGCCCAAAGCAACCCACCGCTACTCCATATCAATCTTCACATTCTGCAAAGAGCCGCTGCCGTAGTTATCACCACGCTTAGTTTTGAGCATCAAGCGCAGATCATTAGCCGAATCGGCACTGTGCAGGGCATCTTGCTCACTAATTTTGTCATCCACCACTAGCTGGTATAAGGCTTGGTCGAAGGTCTGCATGCCTACTTCTTTGGAACGCGCCATGGTCGTTTTCAGCTCATGCAGTTCGCCGCGGCGAATCAAATCCGCGACTCGTGGACTATTGAGCAAAACTTCAAACACTCCATGTCGCCCTTTGCCGTTTTTATCGCGCAACAGTTGCTGACCAATCACCCCTTTTAGGTTGAGTGACAGGTCGAGCAAGAACTGCTCACGCTGCTCTTTCGGCACTAAATGCAAAATCCGCTCTAACGCTTGGTTAGCATTGTTGGCGTGCAAAGTGGCCATACACAAATGACCAGTTTCCGCGAAAGTCATCGCGTATTCCATGGTTTCTCGGCTGCGGATTTCACCAATCAAAATCATATCCGGCGCTTGGCGCAGCGAGTTTTTCAGCGCGATTTCATAGCTTTCAGTATCGAGCCCGACTTCTCGTTGAGTCACGATGCAGCGCTTGTGTTCATGCACAAACTCAATCGGATCTTCAACTGTCAAGATATGTCCGGTACGGTGCTGATTACGATACCCCGTCATTGCCGCCATAGTGGTCGACTTACCTGACCCCGTAGCACCCACTACTAAGACTAAACCGCGTTTCGCGATCGCTAAATTTTGCAGCACTTCAGGCAATTTCAGCTCTTCAAAGGTGGGAATACGCGTTTCAATCCGGCGGATCACCGCGCCCGGCAATTCACGTTGGAAAAACGCGCTGACCCGAAAACGGCCACTGTCACGCACCACCGCAAAGTTCGCTTCACGCGTCTGCTTAAATTCTGCTTGCCGCGCGTCATCCATCATCGCATTCAACAAGGTGGTGACATCCGGCAAGCTGAGCTCTTCACCTTGCGCACGCAATTCGCCATCGACTCGATATAAAATCGGCGCTCCCACGGTGATGTAAAGATCCGATGCTTTATGGCTGAGCATCCCATCCAGATATTGATTTAACTCCATCGGTGTTTACCTACCTAAAATGCTTTTAAATCCAACTCGATTTTGCTCTGCACTTCTTGCGCATCGACCACACCACGCACCATCAGCTGTTTGGCATTTTGCTCCATGGTTTGCATACCATGTGCGGCACCGGTTTGGATGATCGAATACATCTGCGCCACTTTATCTTCACGGATCAAGTTCCGGATTGCCGGAGTCGCCAGCATAATTTCATGGCACGCAACGCGGCCACCACCCACGCGTTTTAAGAGCTTTTGCGCGATAACCGCACGCAGCGATTCAGACAGCATTGAACGCACCATGTCTTTATCGCTGCCCGGAAACACATCAATAATCCGGTCAATGGTTTTTGCCGCCGAGCTGGTGTGCAGTGTACCAAACACCAAGTGACCGGTTTCCGCTGCGGTAAGCGCCAAGCTAATGGTTTCTTGGTCACGCAGCTCACCAACCAGAATCACATCAGGGTCTTCACGCAATGCCGAGCGAAGGGCATTTTTAAAACTGTGAGTATCACGGTGTACTTCGCGTTGGTTGATCAAACACTTATTGTTGCTGTGCACAAATTCAATCGGATCTTCAATAGTCAAAATATGCTTATTGTGATGAGCATTCACGTAATCGACCATCGCCGCGAGCGTGGTGGATTTACCCGAACCGGTAGGTCCGGTGACCAACACTAAGCCTTTTTCATAGTTGGCGATCTTGGTGAAAATCTCAGGCGCTTCTAGCTGATCCAAAGTTGGGATCACGGTTGGAATGGTACGAAATACCGCCGAGCATCCGCGCGCTTGATGAAACGCATTAACCCGGAAGCGGCCAACGTTGGGTAACTCAAAAGAAAAATCGACTTCTAATTTTTCTTCATATTCACTGCGCTGGGCATCATTCATTATTTCAAATACCAAGCGATGTACGTCAGAATGGGTAAAAGCAGGCACGCCAAGCTTCCTAACTTCACCATCAATCCGTACCATAGGCGGAACACCGGCGGAAAGATGTAGATCTGACGCGTTATGCTTTACACTAAATTCCAGTAACTCAGCGATATCCATTTAAATTCCTTAATAAAGTCTGGCTATGCGTAGTATTCAACAAAATATTGAACATATCACTGCACAGATCGAAAGCGCACAACAAAAGTGTGGACGCGCTCGAAGCGCTGTGCAACTTCTCGCGGTAAGCAAAACTAAACCAATCGAGGCTATTCTTGAAGCGACTCAAGCAGGGCAACGCTGCTTTGGTGAAAATTATGTGCAAGAAGGCGTCGATAAAATCCGCTATTTTGCCGAGCATCATCCACAATTAGCGTTGGAGTGGCACTTTATCGGTCCACTACAGTCGAATAAAACGCGCTTAGTCGCGGAACATTTTGACTGGGTACACACCATTGAGCGCGAGAAAATTGCCTTGCGCCTCAATGAACAGCGCCCTGCGGGCATGCCGCCACTGCAAGTGCTGATTCAGGTCAATACCAGCGGTGAAGCCTCGAAATCCGGTATCGAACCGCAGCAATTATTTACATTAGCTGAATTGATTTCTGGCCTGCCAAACCTCACGTTAAGAGGACTGATGTCAATTCCTGAAAACGTACCGGATTACCCTGCGCAACTGGCAGCATTTACCCAATTAGCCGAATTGCAGCAAAAATTGGCTCAGAAATACCCACAAATTGATACCTTATCCATGGGCATGAGTGGCGATATGCAAGCCGCGATTGAAGCGGGCAGCACCATAGTGCGGATTGGTACGGCGATTTTTGGCGAGCGCGATTACAGCCGTAACGCTTAACGTTTGGGATGCTCGTTGCAACGAGTGCCCCTTTTAGATTTGAGAGTATCGAATGGAACAGAGAAGCATCGCCTTTATCGGCGCAGGGAACATGGCGCGCGCCATTATTGCGGGATTGATTGCCAGTGGTTATGCCGCAAATAACATCATCGCAACCGCGCCTTCACTCACGCGCCGCGAGCCTCTTGAAGCGCAATATGGCATTCGCACCACCAGCGATAACCTTGCTGCGGCGCAACAAGCCGATGTGGTGGTGTTAGCGGTCAAACCGCAACTGATGGCGGAGGTATGTAAGCCACTGCAAGCGGTCGATTTCTCTGGAAAATTAGTTATCTCGATTGCCGCGGGTGTCTCAGTAAAAAGACTCAATGAAATGCTGGCAACCCAGCTCAATTTAGTGCGTGTGATGCCAAATACCCCATCACTGGTGAACCGTGGTATGAGTGGCTTGTATGCGCCAGATTCAGTGAGCGAAGCGGATAAAAACTTTACCACTCAACTGATGCAAAGCGTCGGTGAAGTGTGCTGGGTAGAAAACGAATCTGGCATCAACAGCGTGATTGCCGCCGCAGGGAGTGCTCCTGCTTATTTCTTCTTGTTTATGCAAGCCATGCAGCAAGAGGCGATGGCGCAAGGCTTTGATGAAGCGACCGCGCGCTTGCTGGTACAACAATCGGCGCTCGGTGCCGCAGAAATGGTCAAAGCAAATCCAGAAACATCACTGACGACACTGCGTGAACAAGTAACATCAAAAGGCGGCACGACAGCGCAAGCGATCCAAACTTTTAATGATCACAAGCTTAGCGACATTGTCGCCAAAGCAATGCAAGCGGCCGTCGCTCGTGCGCAAGAAATGGAACAACTATTTTAATCTTAAGGCAGCTCTCATCAAGATGAGCAGCTGCCAAATCAATAAGGGCAACTTATGAATTCAATGAGCTTTCTCATCAATACCCTGTTTGACCTCTACATCATGGTGGTCATTTTGCGCATTTGGCTGCAAGCCGCGCGCGCTGATTTCTACAATCCGTTTTCTCAATTTATTGTTAAAGCCACACAGCCTGTGGTTGGCCCCCTACGCCGCGTGATCCCGTCATTGGGCAGCATGGACCTCGCCACCGTACTGTTTGCGTACGTACTCTGCGTGCTGAAATACGTGGCTTTGGTACTGATTGCCTCTGGCGGAGCCGTCACTTTCAGCGCTGACTTCCTATTCCTTGGCTTGCTCTCTCTGATCAAAGCCGCGGGAGGCTTACTGTTCTGGGTTCTCTTGATCCGCGCTATCCTAAGCTGGGTCAGCCAAGGCCGCAGCCCAATTGAGTACGTGTTCAATCAACTCACTGAACCTATGCTCGCACCAATCCGCCGCATTATTCCGGTGATGGGCGGCTTTGATCTCAGCGTACTGGTGCTGTTCATTGTGCTGCAATTTGCCAACTTCCTGATGGGTGATCTGATTGGCCCAATCTGGTATCAGTTGTAATGGCAGCCGTATGGCGCGAAGGGGATGATTTACTGCTGCGGCTCTATATTCAACCAAAAGCGAGCCGCGACAGCATTGTCGGCCTGCATGGTGAGGAACTCAAAGTCGCCATCACCGCGCCGCCGATTGATGGTAAAGCCAACGCACACTTGAGCAAGTATCTCGCCAAGCAGTGCAAAGTGGCGAAAGGTTCGGTGGTGATCGAAAAAGGCGAACTGGGACGCCACAAACAAGTGCGTATCCTACAACCAAGCCAGATCCCACCTGAAATTGCAGCACTGATTGAATAATCACACTCCCTCTCTGAGGGAGTTTTTTCACAAGGAGAATGAATTATGCGTAAATGGATGATGTCACTACTGCTCTCCCTATTGGCTTTGCCTGCTAGCGCAGAGCAGCTACAAACCATTAAAGATATTGAAGTGCACTATTCGGCATTCAACTCAACCTTTTTAACCCCGAAGGTGGCGAGCAGTTATCAGCTGACGCGCAACGGCTATACCGCAATTCTCAATATCAGCGTGTTAGATCGCGCGTCACTCGGTAAACCTGCAACCGAAGCCAAGCTGACCGGCCATGCCAAAAACCTGATTGGTAACTTGCGTGAACTGAGCTTTAAGCAAGTCAAAGAAGGCAACGCGATTTACTATTTGGCGGAAGTGCCGATCAGCAATGAAGAGATGCTGACCTTTGATATTGATGTCGATGCCGGTCTGAAAGGGGCGGGAAAACTGACCTTCAGCCAGAAGTTCTATACCGAACAGTAATTTTATAGAAGACATGGGGAATCTACGACGCAGCCGTCGGGTTTCCCCATATAAACCACAGAGAACAGCATGAAAAAGATCGTTTTAGCCACGGGCAATCAAGGCAAAGTGCGTGAAATGGCGGACCTATTGTCCGATTTTGGGTTTGATGTCGTCGCACAAAGCGAATTCAACGTCCCTGAAGCGGCAGAAACAGGCACCACTTTTATTGAAAATGCGATCATCAAGGCACGTCATGCCGCGCAAATTACTGGCTTACCGGCGATTGCCGATGATTCCGGTTTGGAAGTGGATTACCTAAACGGTGCGCCGGGCATCTATTCTGCGCGCTACGCGGGCGAGCATGCCAGCGACGGCGACAATCTCAAGAAGCTACTAGTGGCGATGCAAGATGTGCCAGACGAACAGCGCAGCGCGCGTTTTCACTGTGTGCTAGTGTTGATGCGCCACGCGGATGACCCAACGCCTATCGTTTGCCACGGCAAGTGGGAAGGCAAAATCCTCACCGCACCACACGGCAGTAATGGCTTTGGTTACGATCCGATTTTCTGGGTTCCGGAAGAAAACTGCGCTTCTGCTGAGCTAGAACCAGTACGCAAAAAACAGCTTTCACACCGCGGCAAAGCCCTGCAAAAACTGTTCAAAGCGATTGAAGAGCAGCGTACATGCTAACGCCTCCACCGCTTAGCTTATACATTCATATTCCGTGGTGCGTGCAGAAATGCCCGTACTGCGATTTCAACTCGCACGCGCAGAAAGGCGAGATTCCTGAGCAAGAGTATTTGGATGCACTGCTGGAAGATCTGGATCGCGACATCGAACGTTACCAGCTTAAGGACGACCCGCGCCTGCTGCACTCAATCTTTATTGGCGGCGGTACACCAAGCCTTATCTCTGCTGAAGGTATCGCGCGTTTGCTGCAAGGCGTTGCCGAGCGTATTACGTTTAAGCCAGACATTGAAATCACCATGGAAGCCAATCCCGGCACGATTGAAGCACAGCGTTTTGCTGGCTATCGCACCGCTGGGGTCACGCGCATTTCGATTGGTGTGCAGAGTTTTGAGCCAGAAAAATTAGCGCGTTTAGGACGCATCCACGGCCAGCAAGAAGCGGTGCGCGCCGCACAGTTAGCACATCAAATTGGCCTCAACAGCTTTAATTTGGATTTGATGCACGGTCTACCGGATCAAACACCCGAGCAAGCGCTAGCCGATTTGGATCAGGCGATCGCGCTGAATCCGCCGCATCTCTCTTGGTATCAACTGACGATTGAACCCAACACGCTGTTTTACTCGAAACCGCCTAAGCTGCCAGATGAAGATGCGCTATGGGATATTTTCGAACTCGGACATCAAAAGCTCAGTGATGCAGGGTATGTGCAGTATGAGATTTCTGGCTATAGCAAGCCGGGCTATCAATGTCAGCACAACCTCAACTATTGGCGCTTTGGTGATTACCTCGGGATTGGCTGCGGTGCGCACGGCAAACTGAGCTTTGCTGATGGGCGAATTGTCCGCACCACCAAAACCAAGCATCCGCGCGGCTACTTGGCTGCGTTGAACAATCTGGCCAAAGCCTACTTGGATAGCGAGCAGTTGGTTGCCGATCAAGACAAGCCGTTTGAGTTCTTTATGAACCGCTTCCGCTTGATTGAACCGTGCCCGAAAGCCGATTTTACCGCCACCACGGGACTGGCGATTGAAGTGATCCGTCCAACCTTAGATTGGGCGCTCAGTGAAGGTTATCTCAGTGAAGATGATCAGCATTGGCAAATTACTGAGAAGGGCAAACTGTTCCTCAATGATCTGCTCGAAGCCTTTATGGCCGATGATGAAGAATAAGAAAGAGGCGCGTGCGCCTCTTTCTTTTTATTTTTAGCTTAAAAAATCGAACGACCAATCCGCTGCGCTAAAAGCTCTAACGCGCGAGTCCCCGCGAGCGAGTTACCCGATTGATCCAGTGCGGGGGACCACACTGCAATCGTCATTTCTCCCGGCACCACAGCAATAATCCCACCGCCAACACCTGATTTTCCGGGCATACCAACTCGATAGGCAAACTCTCCTGCCCCATCATACAAGCCGCACGTGGCGAGTAAGGCATTGGTTTGTTTGCTTTGGGTTGGCGTGATCACCGTTTCGCCCGTCACCACAGAAACACCTTTGTTGGCCAGATAGCTGAAGGTTTTCGCCAGCTCAACACAGCTCATTTTCAATGCGCAGGCGTGAAAATAGTTGTGCAGTACCGGAATAACCTCATTGTGGAAATTGCCAAAAGAACGCATCAAATAGGCAATCGCCGCGTTGCGATCACTGTGCATCATCTCCGATGCTGCCACGACTTTGTCATAAGCAATGAGCGGCTCACCGCTGAGTTGGCGTACAAACTCCAACAAACGCTGGCGAGGTGCAGAAAGGCGACTTTGCAGCATATCGCACACCACAATCGCGCCCGCATTGATAAATGGATTACGCGGAATTCCCTGCTCCATTTCAAGCTGAATCAATGAGTTAAACGCTTGGCCGGAAGGCTCTTTACCCACGCGACTCCACAGTTCATCCGGCTGATACAAGCCCATCGCGAGCGTCAAGCTCAGCACTTTAGAGATCGATTGAATCGAAAAACCTTCCTGTGCATCGCCAGCCGTGATCACTTCTCCTTGATTAGTGAACACGGCGATGCCCAATTTTTCACTCGGTACTTTGGCGAGTGCGGGAATGTAATCTGCTACGTTGCCTTTGCTAGTGAGTGGGCGAACTTCGTCAAGAATACTGGCTAAAATGTCTGCTGTTGGCTTCATGGTTGACTCTTTATTATTAGTTTGTCTCAAGCTACTTCAGCTTATCTGTAGCCTGAGGATTAGGGTCAAAAAAGCCAACATCAGATGTTGGCTTAAGCAAAATTCTCTCTTTACGCAGTGCGCTGGTACTTGATGTCCCACACGCCGTGGCCTAAACGGTGACCACGCTGCTCAAACTTGGTCAGTGGGCGCTCATCAGGGCGCGGGATGTAATCGCCATCAGCTGCCAAGTTAGCAAAACCGGGCGCTTGATTCATCACTTCAACCATGTGTTCTGCGTAGTTTTCCCAGTCAGTTGCCATATGGAATACACCGCTGCCGATAATCAGCTTCTGGCGTACCATTTCAGCAAATTCAAGCTGCACGATACGGCGCTTGTGGTGGCGTTTCTTATGCCAAGGATCTGGGAAGAACAATTGTAAAGTGTGCAGGCTGCTATCTGGGATCATGTGCGCAAATACTTCGACTGCGTCATGGCACATTACACGCAAGTTGGTCACACCCGCTTCACGCGCTGAAGCCAAACAAGCACCAACCCCTGGGCTGTGTACTTCAATGCCAAAGAAGTTTTTCTCAGGTGCGTTTTTCGCCATTTCAACCAAGGACGCGCCCATGCCAAAACCAATTTCCAGCACAACCGGATTATCGTTACCAAACACTTGTTGCCAATCCAACAGCTCTGGCTGGTAATCAATACCCATGGTTGGCCAGCACTCTTTCATTGCGGCTTCCTGGCCTTTGGTCAAACGACCTTCACGACGAACAAAGCTACGAATACGACGCAGCACTTTGCCATCTTCGGTATATTCCTGGGTGATGACTTCGCTCATTTCTATTGCCTGCACATTACTAAATCAGAGCGGGAATTATCCAAAGAATCGTCAACGGTGCAAGTGTTATTACTGACCGTTCACTATCCTGCCCTCAAACTCTTTGCCGCTGCCGCCAACACCGACACAGCTTCAAATAAGAAGAAAGAGAATATCCCCAATGTTTGTCGGTTTTACTTCACCACCAATCTGTGGTGCAATTTTGCTCCACTAGTTTAGACAATAATAATGAGCAAGTCGTGACTCCTTTTGCACAGGCCATCCTTACTTGGTATGACGCCTACGGCCGCAAAAACCTGCCGTGGCAACAAAATAAAAATGCGTATCGCGTTTGGTTATCGGAAATCATGTTACAGCAGACCCAAGTCGCGACCGTGATCCCCTACTTTGAACGCTTTTTAGCGCGCTTTCCGACCGTACACGCCCTCGCGGCAGCACCGCAAGATGAAGTGCTGCATTTCTGGACGGGGCTTGGCTACTACGCCAGAGCGCGCAATTTGCATAAAGCAGCGCAAATGGTTGTGAGTGAATATGGCGGCGAGTTTCCCACCGATTTAGAGCAGATGAATGCGCTACCCGGTGTTGGCCGTTCCACCGCGGCAGCCGTGCTCTCTTCTGTGTATAAAAAACCACACGCCATTTTGGATGGCAACGTGAAACGCACGTTAGCGCGCTGCTTTGCCGTTGAAGGTTGGCCGGGGCAAAAAAGTGTCGAAAACCAGCTTTGGCATTATGCAGAAATGCACACGCCAAGTGTGGATGTTGATAAATACAACCAAGCCATGATGGATATGGGCGCAATGATCTGCACTCGCAGTAAGCCCAAATGCAGCCTGTGCCCAGTAGAATCGTTTTGCCTTGCCAAGCAGCAAGGCAATCCCCAAGAGTATCCGGGCAAGAAACCGAAAACAGATAAACCCGTCAAAGCCACTTGGTTTGTCATGCTCTATCACGACAATGCCGTCTGGCTTGAGCAGCGCCCGCAAAGTGGAATTTGGGGCGGTTTATACTGCTTCCCACAGTCAGAGATCGCCAATATTCAAACCACCATAGATCAGCGCGCCATCGGTGATAGCACAATAACATCGCAGAAAACCCTGATCGCATTTCGCCACACCTTTAGCCACTATCATCTCGATATCACGCCGATTTTGCTGCAATTAAGCCGCAAACCGGACATCGTCATGGAAGGGAGCAAAGGTCTTTGGTATAACTTAAGCCAACCCGATGAGATTGGTCTCGCAGCACCAGTGAAACAACTGTTGCACAGCTTACCTTTCGACATTGATAGCCACATTTAAAGAGGAAGAGTGAATGGCTCGCACCGTATTTTGTACCCGATTGCAGAAAGAAGCCGATGGCTTGGATTTCCAACTCTATCCCGGAGAACTGGGCAAACGCATTTTCGACAACATCTGCAAAGAAGCTTGGGCACAATGGCAGACCAAACAGACCATGCTGATCAATGAAAAAAAGCTCAACATGATGGATCCTGAGCACCGCAAATTGCTGGAGCAAGAAATGGTGAACTTCCTGTTTGAAGGTAAAGAAGTCCATATCGAAGGTTATACACCGCCTGCAAAGTAGGAAATTTCGGATTTCATCTGCTTGCAAAAAATGACATCATGCCGCTGGGTTATGATGTCATTTTCGTATCAGGAGTAGCGAAAGCTCGCTTTAGGAGGCGCATGAGAAAGTTAGTGTTATGTATCACCGCTCTATTATTGAGTGGCTGTAGTCGTGAATTTATCGAGAAAATTTACGATGTTGATTACGAGCCCACTAACCGTTTCGCCAAGAACTTAGCCGAATTACCTGGACAGTTTCAGAAAGACACCGCCGCACTGGATGCATTAATCAACAGCTTCTCCGGCAATATCGAAAAACGTTGGGGACGCCGCGAGCTAAAAATCGCTGGCAAAAATAACTACGTCAAATACATAGATAACTACCTAAGCCGCTCTGAAGTCAACTTCACCGAAGGTCGAATCATAGTAGAAACTGTTTCACCTATCGATCCTAAAGCCCATTTACGCAATGCGATCATCACCACCTTACTGACTCCCGATGATCCCGCGCACGTCGATCTTTTCTCCTCAAAAGACATTGAACTCAAAGGCCAACCCTTTTTGTATCAGCAGGTACTCGATCAAGATGGTCAGCCAATCCAGTGGTCATGGCGCGCTAACCGTTACGCCGATTACCTCATCGCTAACCATTTGAAAGTGAAGCAAGTCGATTTCAAGAAAGCCTATTACGTCGAAATCCCCATGGTCAAAGATCAAATCGACATCCGTGGCTACAAATACGCCAGTATCGTGCGTAAAGCCTCTCGCAAATACGATATCCCGGAAGATCTGATCTACGCGATCATCAAAACCGAAAGCAGTTTCAACCCCTATGCGGTGAGTTGGGCCAACGCTTATGGCTTAATGCAAGTGGTGCCTAAAACCGCGGGACGGGATGTGTTCAAGCTGGTCAAAAACCGCTCTGGCGAACCCAGCCCCGAGTATCTGTTTAACCCAGAAAACAACATTGATACCGGTACGGCCTATTTTTACATCCTGAAAAATCGCTATTTGAAAGAGGTCCGCCACCCCACATCTCTCGAATACAGCATGATTTCTGCCTATAACGGCGGCACTGGCGGAGTGTTGAGTACCTTTAGCAGTGATCGTCAACGCGCCATGCGTGACCTTAATGCCCTGCAACCTAACCAAGTGTATTGGGCGTTAACCAAAAAACATCCGAATGCGGAAGCGCGTCGTTATCTGGAAAAAGTGACCAAATTTAAGAAGGAATTTAACGCGGGATAACAAAAAACCCGCAGTTTGCTGAAAATAACGGCAATCAAACTGATTTTTCGAAATATTTCAAAAAACAGGTTGACGGGGAAAGGGAAAATCCGTTTAATAGCGCTCCGTTGCCCGGATAGCTCAGTCGGTAGAGCAGAGGATTGAAAATCCTCGTGTCGGTGGTTCGATTCCGCCTCCGGGCACCACGAATTTTAGATTGTTGGTGTAAGACACAAACAGCAAAGGTTACGTGTGCCGGCTTAGCTCAGTAGGTAGAGCAACTGACTTGTAATCAGTAGGTCGCCAGTTCGATTCCGGCAGCCGGCACCACTTAAAATTTGCCTCGATAGCTCAGTCGGTAGAGCAGAGGATTGAAAATCCTCGTGTCGGTGGTTCGATTCCGCCTCGAGGCACCACTATTAAAAGTTGTGCCATAGACACAATAAAAATTGTTCCTCCTTAGCTCAGTCGGTAGAGCGACGGACTGTTAATCCGCAGGTCGCTGGTTCGAGCCCAGCAGGAGGAGCCACTTTTAGAAACCCAGTCATTGACTGGGTTTTTCTTTATCTGCATTTTGGATTTCGCTTCTCACTTCCCAAACATCCCGCCTCACTTAACTCATCGTTTTCACCTCTTCTTTTTTATTTCGAGGCAAAAATTTAATCCAACTCATACTTTCACACTTACTTCGTATCAATAAATAAGCAAGCTCATTACTATCTCGCCGACATCAAACCGTCACAAAAATTTAATCTGCTTACACCTTCCCCATAGGGTTCAAACTATGAAATTAAAAACCCAAGCTTATTTATTATCTGCCATCATTCTCGCCGCTCTTCTCGCGCTAACCGCGACCGGGCTGTGGACGTTACGTGTGGCCAGCAATCTCGATAACAAAGCGCGTGTAACCGAGCTGTTTAATAGTGCCTACAGTATTTTGACTGAGGTAGAGAAGCTGGCTCAAGAAGGCAAAATGTCGGAGCCAGAAGCCAAAGCGCTCGCCACCCGCCTAATGCGCAACAATCTCTACAAAGATAATGAATATGTGTATGTGGCAGATGAAAATATGACTTTCGTGGCGACGCCGCTCGACCCACAACTGCACGACACCAGTTTTCACGATTTTAAAGATGGTAAAGGCAATAGTGTGGGCCGCTTAATTCAAGATGTGCTGCGTCATCAATCGGGCAAGTTAGTGGAATATACGTGGACACAAAAGCAAGCAGATGGCTCGATTGAAGAAAAGCTCTCGATCGCGCGCAAAACGCCACACTGGGGCTGGGTTGTCGGCACGGGTATTGGTTTTAACGAAGTGAATGCGCGTTTTTGGTCTACCGCGCAATGGCAACTAAGCTTATGTGTGGTGATCGCCGTTGCGATTTTATCTCTGTTACTGGTCGCGATTCGTAAAATACTGCTGATTATCGGCGGTGAACCCAATGAGGTACGCAGCGCAGTACAAGCGGTGGCACAAGGCCGCATTCGTCGTGAATTTGCGATAAAAGCCCCTAAAGAGAGTATTTATGGTGCAGTGCAGCAGATGAGCAGCTCACTTGCAGACTTGGTGGCTAAGCTTGAGCAATCCATGGTTGCTTTACGTTCTGAATTAGCCGGCGCAGGTACTCGTGCCAAAAGCATTGCCGAATTAACGGATAGCCAGCAGCAATCTACCGCCATGATTGCCACTGCAATGACCGAAATGGCCTCTTCAGCGAACCAAGTCGCCGATTCTGCGCGTGATACCGCATTCAACACCGATCAAGCGGATCAGCAAAGCCAGCATACGCAAAAGCTCATCCACAACACGGTAAGCAATATTCAAGGCTTGGCGACCCAATTACAAACTGCGAGCACCGCGGTTGCCGATCTGGATCTGGATGTCAAAAACATCGCTAAAGTACTGGATGTGATTGGTGATATTGCAGAGCAAACCAATTTACTGGCGCTGAATGCCGCAATTGAAGCGGCACGCGCTGGCGAGCAAGGGCGCGGTTTTGCCGTCGTGGCTGATGAAGTGCGTAACTTAGCGGGCCGCACGCAAACCAGTACCAAAGAGATCCAGCAGATGATCCACAATTTGCAGGAAGGGTCGCGTAATGCGATTCAAACCATCCAGATTTGTGGGCAAACCAGTCAAAGCAGTGTGCAAGAGTCAGAAAATGCCGCTTCTGCGCTGGCATTGATTGTCAGCGCACTCGAAAGCGTCTCTTCGATGAGCCATCAAATAGCCACGGCGGCCGCTGAGCAAACCCAAGTCAGCGATGATATTGCTCGCCGAATCAATATGATTGAAGAAAGTGGCTCAAAACTGAGCCGAGTGGTGATGGAGAGCCACAATAGTACGCAAACTCTCACCAAACTCGCCCGCGAGTTAGAACAGTGGGCTGCGCATTTTGAGGTCACTCGTTAAGCATACTTTCAGTTCAGTGATCGCAAAACGTTTCACTGAACTGATGGGTTACCCGTCGTTATGATACCCAAACTTCTTGACGTTGCCTGTCGTCAGCCAGTGCATTCATCCCATGAGCCTACCTACTCCATGATTGGATGAATACACTTAACCAACACGGCTGCAGCTTCAAGTAGGAAGGGTATAACTGAAAATATTTATCAAGCAGGTATTTTTACGTACTTTGTGATTTTCTGGCTACGCTTAAAACTCTCTATTTCACTGAGCGTGTGGGTCTTGTGGTTCATTTAGCGATATTTTGGCAAACGAAATGGACAAAAACAGGCCATTAAGTATAGAAAAACAACAAACGATATTTTTTTTAGATTTTCATGTTGACGACCACCACGAAAAACCTTTTAATACACCCCGTCGCCCGGATAGCTCAGTCGGTAGAGCAGAGGATTGAAAATCCTCGTGTCGGTGGTTCGATTCCGCCTCCGGGCACCACAATTTTGATTGTTGGTGCTTGCACGAACAATAACAAATGTGCCGACTTAGCTCAGTAGGTAGAGCAACTGACTTGTAATCAGTAGGTCACCAGTTCGATTCCGGTAGTCGGCACCATTAAAAAAGAATAATTCCTCCTTAGCTCAGTCGGTAGAGCGACGGACTGTTAATCCGCAGGTCGCTGGTTCAAGTCCAGCAGGAGGAGCCAATTTCTCACTTGCCTTGCAAGTAGATTTGCCGACTTAGCTCAGTAGGTAGAGCAACTGACTTGTAATCAGTAGGTCACCAGTTCGATTCCGGTAGTCGGCACCATTAAAAAGAATAATTCCTCCTTAGCTCAGTCGGTAGAGCGACGGACTGTTAATCCGCAGGTCGCTGGTTCAAGTCCAGCAGGAGGAGCCACTTTTAGAAACCCAGTCTATGACTGGGTTTTGTTTTATCTGTCGAAAGTGTTATCTATCGAAAACCGCCCCACTCTAATTGCTCTTTTGCCTGCAAAAGAAAGGCAAACGGTTAAGTTTGCCTTAGAAAAGCTAAGCGCATAATGACGATGAGCTTACTTAATGCCTTTCTCCTTTCGGATCAGCTCATAAGCGTGTTGGATTTGCTGAGATTTTTCTTTCGCGACGTTCATCATCTCTGGCGGTAAACCTTTCGCCATCAGCTTATCTGGGTGGTGCTCATTCATCAGCTTACGATAAGCTCGCTTCACCTCTTGCGCACTCGCACTTTCGCTCACCCCAAGCACTTCGTAGGCATCGGCCAATTGATGGCGTGATGAAGGCTGCTGCCATTGCTGCCCACTATGGGATTGCTGCTGCGAACCACCAAAGCCACCACCTTGTTGAAATCGAAACGCCGCTTCCTGCATCCGTAAACGGCGCTCTAACTGCTCGGAAGAAAAACCAAGCCCACGCGCAATACGATGCAGTACTTGACGCTCACTCGGGTGCACATCCCCATCAGCAAACGCGGAAGAGACTTGCAGCTCAAGGAAAAACTGTAGCAGGTCAAAACGCCCGCCCGTGGCGATTTTCACGCGCTCTAACACTTGCTCTAGAGGAAAATCGCTTTCTTTCCCGTCACGAAACGCATCTTGTGCAGCACGTTTTTGCTCTAGGGTCAGGTTCATGCGATCCATCATGATGGTCGCGAGTTGGATCTCTTCTTTGGTGACTTGACCCTTGGCTTTTGCTACATGCCCCATCACCGAAAATGCGGATTTAAAAAACTCCTCTTGGCGCTCCGCTTGGCTAGGGCCTGCACCAAATGTACCACTTTGAAAGCCAGCCTGATTCAAACGACGCGCCTTATCAAACTGGTGGCCAAGGAAGATCCCAAAGATTGCGCCAAAAGGGCCACCAAATAGGAAGCCAAAAAAAGCGCCAAGAATTTTGCCAAAAATATGCATTATGTGCTCTCAATCTATGAATTTTTCTGGAGTGAAGCGGTCTGATAGTGGCGCAAGCGTCAATTTCCTTTATGATAAGGACCGTTTATATTTCAGGCTCCTAAGTTCGGAATCCATCAAGTTCAACAGGCCACAAGTTCAACAGGATGTACAACCCCATGTCATGCTTTTCCCGCACGTTTTTAGCCGCTTCGATTAGCGCTGCACTCTTTGCACCTCAGATACAAGCAGAAGCGAGTGTGGATGACAATCGCGCTCAATTACCTAATGGTGAGCAGTGTTTAGTCAACCAGCCTGAGCCTACTAATCCCGGCCAACAGCCTATCAATGTCGAAGCGGATAAGCTAGAGGCAATCAATGGGCAGAAGGCGACCTATTCGGGGAATGTCGTTGTCGTGCAAGGTAAGAAACGCATTGCTGCGGATAACGTGACTTTGCATCAACAAGAAAATGTGGTTGTCGCTGAAGGTAATGTTCAGTTCAGTGATGGTGAGATAAAAACACACTCCACCAAAGCGACCAACCATCTTAATACCGATGAAATGACGCTAGAAAATACTCGCTACCAGTTTTTGTGTGAACCGGGCCGTGGTGAAGCGGTGTATGTTTCGAAAACGGGCAAAGCCGTGTATGAAATTGAAGATGGCTCCATCACCTCATGTCCTGATGGTGATAATGCATGGCGGATGCGTGCTTCCAGCATTGATGTGGATCAGAATGAAGAGATTGCGACCTTCTACAATCCGCGTCTTGAAGTGCAAAACGTACCTGTGTTCTATCTCCCCTATTTGACTGTGCCAATCGGTGATACGCGTAAAACTGGTTTTCTATACCCGACGGCCTCTTACGGCTCACGAAATGGCTATTCGTTTGAAGTACCAATCTATTGGAACTTGGCACCCCAATATGACTTAGAAACTACCTTCAACTACATGCAAAAGCGCGGTACACAACTCAATAGTGTGTTCCGTTATCTGACCGATTTTGGTGCGGGTCAAATCAAATCTGAATATCTTGCCGACGATCAGCTGCACACTGAATTAGGCGATCGCTGGGCATTCCAATATGAGCATAACGGTATTTTCCAACAAGCTTGGAAATTTGAAATCGACTACTCAAAAGTCAGCGATATCAACTATTTCTCTGACTTAGATTCGGGAGTCGGTAATCGTGAAGATGGACAACTTATCCAAGAAGGGCGCGCCACTTACCGTAGCGACAATTGGGATTCTGCGCTGTTGGTGCGGGATTTCCAACTGCTAACCGACAACCCCTCTAGCTCCAACTTACCATATCGGTTAATGCCCCAGCTCACCTACAACTACTATGCGCCAGAGGCGATGAAGTATCTGGATCTTGACCTTGTCAGCCATGTCTCGCGCTTTGAAACCGATGCAAGAGGCAAACCCTCAGCAACTCGAGTACATATTGAACCTGGGCTAAAAATTCCGTTCAGCAACACTTGGGGCAACTGGACAACCGAAGCACGAGTCTTGGGCACCTACTATCAACAAGATCTTGATAAGGCCACAGATGCCAAACTGGAAGAGAGTGTGACACGCGTTATCCCTGAGATTCGCAGTGTAGCAGGCATTGTGCTTGAACGAGATACGGTACTGCTTGATGACTACACTCAGACCCTTGAACCCAAAATTCAATATCTCTACGTGCCAGAAAAATATCAGGACAATATTGGTCTGTATGATTCCACTTTGCTGCAAACCGACTACTACGGGCTATTCCGTAGTCGCAAATACAGCGGCGTAGACCGAATTGAGTCCGCCAACCAAGTCAGCTACGGTGCATCGACTCGTTTCTTTGATAGCAACTATAAAGAGCGCCTCAATATCGCGTTTGGTCAAATTTTCTATCTGGACAGCAAGCTCAATCCGTCCAATAAAAATCCAGACAGCACATCAGATAAAACCAGCTATTCCGCTTGGGCCGTTGAGATGGACTTTAACTTTGCTGACTATCTGTTCTACCACGGCGGCATTCAATACGACATCGATAGCCAAGCCGTTCAACTTGGCAACAGTACATTAGAATATCGAGTCGCCAGCGGTTATATCCAAGCTAACTACCGCTATGTTGCTAAGGATTACATTCGCAATACCGTCGGCGACAGCATTACCAATATTGATGACATTACCCGAGACGGTATTTCACAAGCGGGCATTTTGGCGGGTTACCAGTTGAGTCGTAAATGGTCGGCTAGCGGTCAATATTACTATGATCTGACCACAGACGAGGCGTTAGAGTGGCTGGCTAATCTGACTTACACCTCAGATTGTTGGTATATAGGCTTTACTTATAGCAATCAGTTAAAAGACTGGAAGATAAAACGAACTTTTGAAAACCCAATCTATGAGAATAACTTCAGCTTTAACATCGGGATTATTGGTTTTGGCACCAGCATTGGCGCAGGCTCAAGCATGACAGGTGTCGATAGCGCAGGTAACTCACTCGGTTATGGTCGCCCATTCTTCCTGAATAACTAATTCACCTAGCCTGAGGAAACTCAGGCTTAAAACATTTTAGATAGGACTGCACATGAAATTGTGGAAACCCACACTAATTAGCGTTCTCAGTGCGCTGACTCTCTTCAACGCTCACGCAGAGCCCAAACAACTCGATAGCGTGGCAGTGATTGTCAATAGCGGCGTCATACTACAAAGTGATGTGGACAGCGCCCTAAAAACCATCAAGGCCAATGCCAAGCAGAACAAGCAGCCTTTGCCACAAGAAACGGTGCTGCGCGAACAAGTATTGGAAAAACTGATCATCGATACTTTGCAGCAACAAGAAGCGGATCGGATTGGGGTAAAAATTGATGACAACCGCCTCAACGAAGCGATTAAAGAGATAGCGAAAAACAACCAACAGACTCAGGAGCAGTTGATTGCTTCGGTAGCGCAAGAAGGCTTAACTTACCCAGAGTTCCGTGAGCAAATCCGTAAAGAGATGGCGGCGAGTGATGCACGCAATGCCTTAGTTCGTCGTCGTATCAACATTCTGCCCGCCGAAGTTGATACGTTAGCTGAGCTGCTGGCGCAGGAAACCGATGCCACTGTGCAATACAAAATCAGTCATATTCAACTGCGAGTCGATGACGGACAAGATAAAAGTGCCGCGGAAACCTTGGCCAACAAGCTGGTCAACGACCTAAAAAATGGGGCAGACTTTGCGCAAATGGCGTACGCCTACTCCAAAGGTCCCAAAGCCCTGCAAGGGGGAGATTGGGGATGGATGCGCAAAGAAGAGATGCCAACCATCTTTGCTGATCAGATCAAAATGCAAAACAAAGGCAGCATTATTGGCCCGTTTCGCAGTGGTGTCGGTTTTCACATTTTGAAAATAGATGATGTCAAAGGCCTAGAAACGGTCGCGGTCACAGAAGTGAATGCTCGTCACATCTTGATCAAACCGACCATCATCCTCAGCGATGAAGGCGCGCAAAAGCAGCTCAATGAATTCGTACAGCGCATCAAAAATGGCGAAGTGACCTTTGCAGAATTAGCACAGCAATATAGCCAAGACCCCGGCTCTGCCGCGCAAAAAGGTGAACTGGGCTATCAAACTCCCGATCTGTATGTCCCAGAGTTTAAACACCAGATTGAAACCTTACCCGTAGGCCAAATCAGTGAGCCGTTTAAAACCGTACATGGTTGGCACATTGTAGAAGTGCTCGATCGTCGCGAAGTGGACAGAACTGATTCCGCACTGAAAAACAAGGCCTACCGTATCTTGTTCAATCGTAAATTCAATGAAGAAGCCAGTGCTTGGCTGCAAGAGCTGCGTGCCAGCGCCTTTGTTGAAGTATTGAAGGACGAGAAGGATGAGCAGTAAACGCATCATTGTCACAGCCGGTGAGCCCGCGGGGATCGGTCCCGATCTGGTGCTCGCCCTCTCCGCGCAAGATTGGCCACACCAACTGGTGGTGTGTGCCGATAAGGCGTTATTGACGCAGCGGGCCGCACAACTTGGCATACAGGTTAAGCTACTGGATTATCAACGCGATAATCCAGTGCAAGCGCAACAAGCAGGAACCTTGTTGGTTGAGCATATTCCTCTCGCGGAACCCGTCGTCGCCGGTCAACTCAATCCTGCGAATGGACACTATGTGTTAAAAACGCTGGAAAGAGCAGCAAAAGGCTGTATGAATGGCGAATTTGATGCTATTGTCACCGGCCCTGTGCACAAGGGGGTGATCAACCGTGCGGGGGTGGCTTTCAGCGGTCATACCGAATTTTTTGCTGAACAGTCAAAGACTCCCCTCGTCGTGATGATGCTGGCCACCGAAGGCTTACGTACTGCGTTAGTCACTACACATCTGCCACTCGCAGAAGTGCCGCAAGCGATAACTTGTGAACGTCTAGAGCAGATTGTTCATATTCTCCACAAGGATTTAGTCGAGAAATTTGCCATTGCAGAGCCTAAAATTTACGTGTGTGGCTTAAACCCACATGCAGGTGAAGACGGTGTATTAGGCATGGAGGAGATCGAAACCATCACTCCAACTCTACAGCGTTTGCGTGAGCAATATGGCATGCAATTGGTTGGCCCACTGCCAGCCGATACCATTTTTAGTGAAAAATACTTGCAACAAGCCGATGCCATACTCGGGATGTACCACGATCAAGTACTTCCCGTGCTCAAATACAAAGGCTTTGGCCGCTCAGTCAATATTACTCTGGGACTGCCTTTTATCCGCACTTCGGTGGATCATGGCACCGCATTGGACCTTGCCGGAACGGGTCAAGCCGATGTAGGAAGCTTCTGGACCGCATTGGCTTACGCAATAGAATTAGTTGATAAAAAAGCGAAATAACTTCGAGAACACTATGAGAAATGATGTCCACTTAGGGCACAAAGCACGTAAACGCTTTGGTCAAAACTTCCTCAATGATCCTTACATCATTGATGGTATTGTGTCGGCGATTAATCCAAGACCGGGGCAAAACTTGGTTGAAATCGGCCCAGGATTAGGCGCGATCACAGAACCGGTAGGACGTGAAGTGGATAAGTTCACTGTCATCGAGCTTGACCGAGATCTCGCAGAGCGCTTGCGTAATCATCCCGAATTAGCAAGCAAGCTGACGATCCACGAAGGCGACGCCATGCGTTTTGACTTCAAACAGCTGGTTAAGCCAAACAACAAACTTCGCGTGTTTGGTAACTTGCCATACAACATTTCAACGCCACTGATGTTCCACCTTTTTGAATTCCACCGTGACATTCAAGACATGCATTTCATGCTGCAAAAAGAGGTGGTCAACCGTTTAGCGGCAGGCCCTGGCAGCAAAGCTTATGGCCGCCTAACCGTGATGGCGCAATACTACTGTAAAGTGGTTCCGGTACTGGAAGTTCCGCCAACAGCGTTTGTGCCACCCCCGAAAGTGGACTCTGCGGTCGTACGTCTGGTGCCATATGAAGATCTGCCACACCCAGCGACCAGCTTAGAGTGGTTAGATCGCGTGGTACGTGAAGGCTTTAACCAACGCCGTAAAACCGTGCGTAACTGCTACAAAGGTTTGGTTGAGCCAGAAACGCTGGAGGCATTGGGTATCAACTCAGGCATGCGCCCAGAAAACCTGACCTTAGCTCAGTTTGTGGCATTAGCGAACTGGCTTGATGCCCAGCATCAAAAAGCTCATGCATAATCCAATAGGACGACATTAAGTCGTCCTTTGTTTATCGCCACTAGGTTATACCCAACTAGGCCGAGGAGTCGCTCATGGATGTTTCGCTTCCCTGCATCAAAATTCAAGTGCAAACCCGCTACATTGAGGAACAATCCGATCCTGAATATCATCGCTTTGTGTTTGCATACCTGATCACGATTAAGAATCTCAGCACTCAAACTGTGCAACTATTAGGTCGTCGCTGGCTGATCACCGACGCCGATGGTAAGCAGACGGTAGTGGAAGGCGATGGTGTGGTGGGAGAACAGCCACACATTCAAGCCAACGATGAATACACCTACAGCAGTGGTACAGCGCTCGATACGCCGGTAGGAGTGATGCAAGGTCAGTACCTGATGGTCGATGAACAAGGTGAGTCTTTCTCGGTAGAAATTGAACCGTTTCGTCTAGCGGTTCCTCATGTACTGAATTAACGGAGTTTGTGTGGCTAATTACATCGTCGGAGATATTCAAGGCTGTTTTGATGAGTTACAACTGCTGCTTGAGCAAGCCAAGTTTGACCCACACCAAGATACTCTCTGGTTTGCCGGTGATTTAGTCGCAAGAGGTCCTAAATCTCTGGAAACATTACGCTTCGCCCGTCAGTTAGGCGATGCCGCACGGGTGGTGCTTGGCAACCATGATTTGCATTTACTCGCAGTGTCACTCGGCACTCATCCGGCCAAACGCCGCGATCAAACTCAACCTATTTTAGATGCAAAAGACGCACCTCAATTACTTGATTGGCTACGTCAGCAACCCTTGCTAGCTGAACATGAAGAATTTGTGCTCTGCCATGCCGGTATTTCACCACAATGGGATCTCACCACCGCCCGCCAAGCAGCGCAAGAAGTAGAACAAGTGTTGCGTAGTACACAATGGGATAGCCTGATTGTACAGATGTATAGTGATGAGCCGGATACATGGCAAGCAGAGCTGCAAGGCATAGATCGCTTGCGTTACATCATTAACGCTTTCACCCGCATGCGCTTTTGTTTCCCTGATGGCCGTTTGGACATGCAATGTAAACTGCCTCCTAGCGAAATCACCGATGGTAGCTTATTACCTTGGTTTCAATTACCGCAACGGATCCCATTAGAAAAGACGGTGATTTTTGGCCATTGGGCTGCACTGGAAGGCTATTACAGCAATGAGGTCATTGGACTGGATACTGGCTGTGTTTGGGGCGGTACACTCACCATGTTACGTTGGGAAGATCAACGCTACTTTGTTCAAGCCGCACTTTAAGCTGAAAAAGAAAACACCCGTTAATACGGGTGTTGACGATTTTATCTCTGGTTATTTGCGTTCAAAAATCACAAAATCCATCGCATAGGTATTTTTTTCATCTGCAGGGTAATGCTCACGATAGCACTCCTGCCAATCACTTCCCCACGCAGGAAACTGAGTATCACCATCAAGTTCCGCATTGATCTCGGTAATGTACAGTTTATTGGCCATCGGCAAGCAAGCGGCATACAAACTCCCACCACCGATGATCATAATCTCATCGACTTCTCCGGCTTTCGCCAGCGCGGCATCGATTGACGCAACCAGATCAACGCCATCAATCAGCAAACTCTCATCACGAGAGATCACAATATTGTGTCGCCCCGGTAAAGGTCGCCCAATCGATTGGTAGGTTTTACGTCCCATAATCACAGGTTTGCCTAATGTGCAGCGTTTAAACCATGCGAAGTCGGCAGGCAAATGCCAAGGCATCTGATTATCTTTACCAATAATGCGGTTGTCTGCCATCGCGGCAATCATACTGATCATCATCTTTCTATCACCTTAAATAATCGGTTTGCGGCGGTAGAATAGCAGCCCCGGTACCGCTAAACCAACCGCTAAACCCGCGATGATAAACATCGCCTTGAGGAAATTCTCCATGAGTGCTTCTAGCAACTCTGGTGAAAAACCAAGATGATTAATCTCCACGAGGGCAATCATAGCTTTAAAGGCGAAGACTCCGGGAACCATGGGGATCAGTGCAGCCACAGTAAACACCTTGGGATGCGCCAAGAATCGGCGAGACCAATATACCCCGACCATCCCCACCAGTGTTGCAGCAAAAAAGGTCGCCCATTCGATCGGGACGCCAAATTGCATCATCAAATAACGCGAACCATGCCCAAGCGCACCACCTAAAGCACAATACTTCAGTGCAGGCACAGGCACATTAAATACCAAAGCAAACCCAACCGCTGGAATTGCGGCAAAAAACATGTCATTGAGCAACCCGAAAAACAGATCCCAACTTAGCATTACCACCCCCAAATCCCAGTCACACTCATTGCCGCAACAATCCCGAGAGCGGTCGACAGTGTCAGCAAGCTCGCCATCACAAAACGAGCGATGCCCATGTTGATGTAACCTTTGAGCATATCGGCAACCGCATTAATTAAGGGAAAACCAGGAACCAGCATCAGCACAGAAGATGCCATCACTATAGTGGGTTTATTACCCAGTTGATAAATCACGGCTTGGGCAGAAATGGCAGAAGTGACAAAGGCCGTTGCAGCAAAGTTGATCAACGGGTTGAACTGGCGATGACCGATTTCCTGACGCACAATCATCCCCACTGAAGAAGCGATCAACGTGATCAAAAACACCGTCCAATCCCCACCCGCTAAGCGGCTAAAGGCCGCGCAGGATAGACCAATCATGACCACGACAAGCCAACGGTTATAGCGTTCTGGACTGATTTGATTGAGTTTTTTTTGCGCTAAGCTGTGATCGAGAATGCCTTTCTCCATCATGATGCAGATCCGTTGGATCTGCGTCACCACACGCATGTTGATCCCACGATCTGGGCTGCGCCTCGCCGTAGTAATACAGTGTTCCTTATAAACCGTGGTGACTACCAAAGAACTTGCCGAGAGAGAAACCTCTACCTCACTCATACCACTGGCTAGCCCCATACGTCGCATCATATCGCCCACTAACGTACTCTCAGCGCCATGTGCTAACAGCATCTGCCCAGCCTGGGCGATCAAACGAGAAACGGCTCTCTGTTTGCTTTCCATGATTCCTTTCCTAAATACCTAAGCCAAAAAGTCCAAAAGTGGCACTTAGTGTGCCTTAAACTGTAATGCGGGAATATGATTTAGACACAAAAAAGCCGCAACAAAGTTGCGGCATTATCTGTAAGTTGATTAGTCACGGACATAGATAACATGGCCATCATCTTCTTCGTCGTCCCAGTCATCCCAATCGTCATCATCTTCCGTGATCACTTCGTGACCGGCCAAGCCATCTTTATGGTGATAATCCCATGTGAAATTGACTTTTTCCGCCTCTGTCTGTTCTTCCGCTTCACGCGGTAAAGTATCCATAAACTCCGCCAGCTTCATGCACAGCTCTTTGGTACCTTGACGATTCGCAGCAGAAATTTTGAAGTAGTCGCCTTCCCATGCGAGTGCATCAACGATGTCTTGAATGATCTCGTCCGCTTCTTCTTCTGACATTAGATCAACTTTGTTGAACACCAACCAACGTGGTTTCTTCGCCAGCTTTTCACTGTACTGCTCAAGCTCATCAATGATGGTCAAAGCATTCTGCGCAGGATCACTTTGATCCGCGGGCAGAATATCAATCATGTGTAGCAGCACACGACAACGCTCAAGGTGTTTCAGGAAGCGAATTCCTAAGCCCGCACCATCGGCCGCACCTTCAATCAATCCAGGGATGTCGGCTACCACAAAACTTTTCTCTGGCAGCACGCTCACCACACCAAGGCTTGGCACAAGAGTCGTAAACGGATAGTCCGCGACTTTCGGCTTAGCCGCAGAAACGGCGCGAATAAAGGTTGATTTACCCGCATTTGGCATACCTAGCATGCCGACATCGGCTAGCAGTAGCAGCTCTAAACGGATATCACGCAACTCACCTTTAGTACCCATAGTTTTTTGGCGTGGTGAACGGTTGACCGAAGATTTAAAGCGAGCGTTACCCAAGCCATGCCAACCGCCCTTAGCGATCATGATCTTCTTACCGTGTTCTGCGACTTCACCAATGATTTCATTAGTGTGAATATCGACAGCACGAGTGCCTACCGGTACGCGCAGTTCTTTGTCTTTACCGCTTTTACCGGTACAGTTACCGCCACCACCATTTTTACCGCGTTCAGCTTCATAAAAACGCTGGAAACGATAGTCAATCAAGGTGTTAAGGTTTTCATCGGCGACCATATACACATCGCCGCCATCACCGCCATCGCCGCCATCAGGGCCGCCGTTGGTAATGAATTTTTCACGCCAGAAGCTGACAACGCCGTTACCGCCGTCACCTGCTTGAACTTTAATTACCGCTTCATCAACGAATTTCATTTTTCCTCCACTCAATCTCGTGGGAAATCTTAATCAGTCTAGTAAACCTGAGAACGTAGATCCCAGAAAACAACTGCCTGCTTGGATCAGGCCACATTCAGGTCTAGGGTCTAGGGTCTAGGGTCGACCACACTTTCGATAAATAAAAAACCCCACCAAACGGCAGGGCTTTTGAATTCATCAAGAAACTTTGCTTATTCAGCAGTTTCGATGCTAACGAATTTACGGTTCTTAGGACCTTTAGTCTCGAACTTCACTTTACCATCAGATAGAGCGAATAGAGTGTGGTCTTTACCGATGCCTACGTTAGTACCAGCGTGGAACTTAGTACCACGTTGACGAACAATGATGTTACCTGCAAGTACAGATTCACCACCGAAACGCTTAACACCTAGACGTTTGCTTTCTGAATCGCGGCCGTTACGAGTAGAACCACCAGCTTTTTTGTGTGCCATTGTTGAACTCTCCTAATAACTTAAGCGTTGATACCAGTGATTTTCACTTCCGTGAACCACTGACGGTGACCTTGTTGCTTACGAGAGTGCTTACGACGACGGAACTTAACGATTTTTACTTTATCGCCACGACCGTGTTGTACCACTTCAGCAACTACTTTACCGCCCTCAACTAGAGGAGCACCTACTTTAATGTCTTCACCGTTAGCAACTAGCAGAACTTTATCAAATTCTACAGTTGCACCAGTTTCAACGTCTAATTTCTCTAAACGAAGAGTTTGACCTTCGCTTACACGGTGTTGTTTACCACCAGATTGGAAAACAGCGTACATATTTTACTCCGCTCTTTCCGCACAGCCTATGCTTATATTTTATGCGATAAGGGTGTGCGCTAAACTAATCATCAATAGGGCGTAGATTCTACGTGAATGATGTGCCTATGACAAGCCATATTTTGAAAAAAATGGCGAAAAGCTAATCGCCAAACAAAAGTGCCGCAATCATGCCTTTAAGCCATGTATTAATCAATGATTTTTAGTGTATTATGCAGCGATTCCAGAAGACTAAATGCCTTATACGCTCTTATTTCAGCCGGATTTACGATGGATTTTAAAGCTATCCAAGCGCTTACTGCCAATGACATGGCAAAAGTGAACGAAACGATTCACGCTCAACTTAATTCTGACGTTTCCCTAATCAACCAACTGGGTTTCTATATCATCAGTGGTGGTGGGAAGCGCTTACGCCCATTGCTGGCAGTTTTATCTGCCAAAGCGCTCGGTTATCAGGGCTCACATCACACGACAGCTGCTGCTTTTATTGAATTCATTCATACGGCAACCTTGCTGCACGATGATGTGGTCGATGAGTCAGATCTGCGCCGCGGTAAAGCGACCGCCAATGCCGCTTTTGGCAATGCAGCCAGCGTATTAGTCGGTGACTTTATCTACACTCGCTCATTTCAGATGATGACAGAGCTAGGATCCTTGAAGATCTTGAAGCTGATGAGTGATGCGGTGAACGTGATCGCCGAAGGTGAAGTACAGCAATTGATGAATTGCAACGATCCTGATACCACCGAAGCCAGCTATATGCAGGTGATTTATTCAAAAACCGCACGTTTATTTGAAGCTGCGACCCAGATCGGCGCTATCTTATGTGATGCTTCATCTGAGGTAGAATTGGCGATGCAAAACTACGGTAAGTACCTTGGTACAGCATTCCAGCTGATTGATGATGTGATGGATTACACTTCGGACGGCGAAGAGATGGGTAAAAACGTTGGCGACGATCTGGCTGAAGGTAAGCCTACTCTGCCACTGCTTTATGCTATGCAGCACGGCAATCCCGAACAAGCATTGATGATCCGTGAAGCCATCGAGAAAGCAAATGGCATGTCGCGCCTTAATGAGATTCTCGCGGCGATGGAGCAAACTGGTTCTCTGCGATACACCATTGAAAAGGCGCAGCATGAAGCAGACAAAGCGATTGCTGAACTCGATATCCTGCCAGAAAGCGAATACAAGCAAGCGTTGATCACGCTAGCTCACATGGCCGTCAATCGCAGTAAATAGTCTGCAAATTCGATGATATTGCGACAGCAACTCACTCGAGAATGGATTACGTTTTGTTACTAAAAAACCCCTCAGCTCTACGAGCTTGAGGGGTTTCTTTTATCTAACGTACTAACTATACCAAATGACTTGGAATTGTAGCTTCGAGTAGGAAGAAGACGAACTTCCTACCAAGCACCTTGCCAAAGCATACCAGCCGCTCCGACCGCCACTAGCAGCAAAGTACAGGCGCCGACCCTTTCTCGGCCACAAAACGCTTTTACGCCCTGCTCACGCTTCGCTTTGAGATAAAAAGCAAAACCCGGTAAATACAGCAGGGTTGAAAGCATCAAATAATGCAAACCAGATGCGTACAGCAGCCATAAACCATAAATAGTCGCACCTAGACCAATCAGCAGAAGTTTACCTCTGTCTTTCTGTTCGAGCGCAATTTTTAAGGTGAATGCACCGACCAGAAAATACGGCACTAAAATCATCTCTGAGGCAAAGATCAACAAAGTATCGTAAGTACTAGCTGTGTAGCGCACCAATATCAATGAAACTTGGATACATAGCGTGGTCAGAATCAGGGCATTCACCGGACTACCCGCTTGATTCTGCTTCGCAAAGTGACGTGGGAACATCTTATCTTTTGCTGCAAGGAAAGGCGCTTCTGAAGCCAATACCGTCCAACTCAAAAATGCGCCACAGACTGAGATCAACAGCCCCACCGCGATGATGTATTTCCCCCACGGACCAATAATCGCAGTCAGCACTTGCGCCATTGAAGGGTTGGGATACTGCGCCAATTCATTGACTTGAATCACGCCCATCGACAATAGCGTTACTAAGACATAAATCGACAGTGCAGTAAGCAACCCCAGAATGGTGGCTCGACCTATATCTTTACGCTGACGCGCTCGGCTTGAAACAACCACTGCACCTTCAATTCCCACAAAGACCCAGACCGTTATCAGCATGGTTGATTTGACTTGCCCAAGTAGATCCGCACCTGAAATATGGTGGATGCCGGAAAAATCTAGGCTAAACGTTGGCCAGTTGAAGGCGGTAATCGCACAGACAATAAAGAGCAGTAAAGGCACCATTTTAGTCATGGTGGTGATGAGATTGATCAGAGCAGCGGTTTGCACCCCTCTTAACACTAAGCTGTGTACTCCCCACAGCAATAGTGAAGCACCTCCAATTGACCACCAGGTATTACCTGAGCCAAAGATGACGTGATCAGGTGTATCAAACAGCAGTCCTAGGGTACTAAACACGATCACCAGATAAGAGACGTTCGCGACCATGGCGCTAAACCAATAGCCCCACGCCGAGCAAAATCCAGCAAAATCCCCAAAACCTTCGCGGGCAAAACCAAATACGCCACTATTTACATGGGGTTTATTTACGGCCAAATATTGAAACGAAAGCGCAAGAAAGATCATGCCGATCCCAGTGATCGACCAGCCAATCATCACTGCTAGTGGACTGGCAACTGCCGCCATATTTTGTGGCAAGCTAAACACGCCCGCGCCAATCATGGAACCAATCACTAAAGCAGTGAGAGAGCCTAAACCCAGTTTTTTATCCATTATTTTTCAATCACCAATAACAGAAGTAAAAGCCATCTTCCCCTTCCAAAAATCAATAACAGACAGAAAGGAAATCCGCTTGTTATGACTGAAGAGCAACCATTCAACTCACAACACATGAGTCGAAGAATAGAAAAAACAGCGCATCTTACACGAAAAGCAGTGATATGAAATGATAATTAGATAAGTAACATAAGAATTCACTACTGGTAAAACACAAATCGACATTTAATACTGAAAAATCAAATGATTAATTTAAGCAACCACAGCAAGCCCGAGATAAAAAAATACCGCTCATCAAGAGCGGTATTCTTAAAATGGTCAAATTAGGTGTCGATTATTTTACAAACTCAACACCGATTTGAATGTCACCTTTCAGGGTATCCAGCATGCCATCCAGAGCTGCTTGCTCATAAGCGCTCAGTTTGCCGATTTCCAGCAACTCTTCAACACCGTTTTTACCCAGTTTGATCGGTTGAGCGAAGAATGGAGCGTATTCACCCTCACCTTCTACGTAAGCATACTCAACCACATTCGCTTCACCTTGCAGTGCTTTAACCAGTGCAAGACCAAAACGACATGCCGCTTGGCCCATAGACAGAGTTGCAGAACCGCCACCCGCCTTAGCTTCAACCACCTCAGTACCCGCATTTTGGATGCGTTTAGTCAGAGCTGCCACTTCTTCATCGGTAAAGCTCACACCTTCCACTTGTGATAGTAAAGGCAGAATGGTGACACC
This sequence comes from Vibrio sp. RC586, assembly GCF_000176715.1. Lineage (NCBI taxonomy): Bacteria > Pseudomonadati > Pseudomonadota > Gammaproteobacteria > Vibrionales > Vibrionaceae > Vibrio > Vibrio sp. RC586. The sequence continues at coordinate 56,580 of NZ_ADBD01000011.1, forward strand.
GGAGTGACCGCCAATAACAGGTACACGAACTTGGCCTGGATCTTTATTTTTCAGAGCCGCAACGAAGGTTTCAGAACGAATAACATCCAGTGTAGTAATACCAAACAGTTTACGCTTATCGTATACACCTGCTTTTTTCAGCACTTCTGCCGCGATAGGAACCGTTGTATTCACTGGGTTAGTAATAATACCGATACACGCTTTTGGGCACACCACAGCAATTTTTTCTGCTAATGCTTTGACAATACCAGCGTTCACATTGAACAGATCTGCACGATCCATCCCCGGCTTACGCGCAACACCAGCAGAAACTAATACCACATCCGCACCTTCCAACGCAGGCGTTGGATCTTCACCCGCATAACCTTTAATTGTTACAGGGGTTGGGATATGGCTCAGATCCGCCGCCACACCCGGAGTGACAGGCGCGATATCGTACAGAGCCAAATCAGAACCGGCAGGAAGACGGTTTTTGAGTAACAGAGCAAGGGCTTGACCAATGCCGCCAGCGGCACCAATAACAGCGACTTTCATCGTAAATCTCCTTGAGAGTAATCTCTTATAAGTTTGTAGGGTAATTAGGTGTATCCGACCGTCAGACGCTATAGTAATCACAAACTGATTACAATCAATTAACGTCAGCTTTGCGACTTTGCGCAACACTGCTGAGAAGGCGTTGCAGCGTCATAGACGATTATCGGCCAATGTTCAATTTAGACAAAGAGTTATAAAGCGATCTAACCTGATATCAAAAACTTTTACAGTGACAGTTAAGACAAATTTAGCGAGTCGTTTGGTGTGTCATGCATAGGTATGCGAGAATATGCACAAATTGATCATTTAACCTAAGTAAGAAGAATCATGCGTAACGTAGATAAACAAGATAACCTAGTCCGAGCTTTCAAAGCCCTACTAAAAGAAGAACGCTTTGGCTCACAAGGCGATATTGTTGAAGCGCTGAAAAACGAAGGCTTTGACAACATCAACCAATCCAAAGTATCGCGCATGCTGACCAAATTTGGCGCAGTGCGTACTCGTAATGCAAAAATGGAGATGGTCTACTGTTTACCAGCAGAACTGGGCGTCCCCACTGCCAGCAGTTCACTTCGTGAACTAGTCTTGGATGTAGACTACAACAATGCGTTAGTGGTGATTCGTACTGGCCCTGGCGCAGCACAACTGATTGCACGCCTGCTGGATTCGCTAGGTAAATCGGAAGGAATTCTAGGCGTAGTCGCTGGCGATGATACAATTTTCATCACACCAACACTCGATGTACCAGTGAAAGAACTTTTCCACTCTGTCTGCGAATTGTTTGAATACGCCGGCTAAAAATTATCATTGCTGCCGCTTTATGGTCACGCGCCACGCGTGACCAAATTCACATCTTAGAAAGCTCATCTTTTTACCAGCATACAAACTAAACAATTGAAATATAAGAATTATCTACATAGGATACTCAACGTTTTGCTGTCTAATAAATGAGTCAATCACACTATAATTTTTAACAGTTGTGTAATTATCTGTTGTTTTTTTGGTATGATTCCGTCGCTTTATCATTCTTTTCATCGCATAAAGCAATATTTCTCAGGCAGGAAAACTCGGGGCTATATAAATGCTTTGAGTCACATTACCAATGAAGGAAGGGAAATTCATGTCATTACCTAAAATAATCAAAATGGGCGCAATCGCAGCTGCTGTTATCGGCTCTAGTGTCGCCAGCGCACAGGATTTCATTACCATCGGTACCGGTTCGGTTACTGGTGTTTATTACCCTACAGGCGGCGCTATCTGTAAGTTGGTGAACAAGGATCGTAAAGATCACAACATTCGCTGTTCAGTTGAATCTACTGGCGGATCTATCTACAACGTTAACACCATTCGTTCTGGTGAATTGGACTTCGGCATCGTGCAGTCCGATTGGCAATACCATGGTTATAACGGTACCAGCGAATTTGCAGAGCAAGGCCCATACAAAAAGCTGCGTGCCGTGTTCTCACTCCACACCGAACCGTTCAACATCATCGCGCGTGCGGATTCAGGTATTGAAAACGTGAAAGACCTAGCTGGTAAGCGCGTTAACATTGGCAACCCAGGTTCTGGTGATCGCGCGACCATGCAAGTGGTCATGGATGCCTTCGGTTGGACAAACGACAGCTTTAAATTGGCGTCTGAGCTGAAAGGTTCTGAGCGTTCTCAAGCTCTGTGTGACAACAAGATTGATGCATTCATCTACATGGTTGGCCATCCAAACGGTGCAATCAAAGAAGCAACCACCTCTTGTGCCGCTAAACTGGTTCCCGCTACCGGCCCTGAGATCGAAAAAATCGTCGCGAATAACCCTTACTATGCGTACAGCGTAGTGCCTGCTGGCATGTACAGTGGTACAGATCAAGATGTGAAAAGCTTCGGTGTAGCAGCAACGCTAGTAACGACTGAAGACGTACCTGAAGCGGTAGTGTACAACGTGACCAAAGCGGTATTTGAGAACTTTGATACCTTTACTCGTCTACACCCAGCCTTTGCCAACCTGAAGAAAGAAGAGATGGTGACTGCAGGGAACTCCATCCCTCTTCACCCTGGTGCCATTAAATACTACAAAGAAGTCGGTTTGATTAAGTAACGCGTTTCAATCATGGGGAGGAGTGCTTCTCCTCTCCATAAAACGATAACTTATTGATTAATAAAAAGAGGAGGCGATCGCCTCCTCATTAGTCTCACGTGCTCTTTTGGTGATACTACTTTCAGGTACAACACTCTAAGTACCGATGATAAGTCTATGGAACATCAATAATAAGGATAAGGTACATGACGCAGACAACAACACCGTCGCCCGATGTGCAAGAAATGGTGGCACAGGCGGATACCGGAGCCAGAAATCCGAAAGGCATTCCGGGACGTATACTTTGGTTCGTACCGCTCTGTTGGTCACTGTTTCAGCTTTGGTACGCTTCACCACTTCCCTTTATCTTCGATTTTGGCGTACTAAACGACACGCAAGCCCGCTCCATTCACTTAACTTTTGCGGTTTTTCTTGCTTTTACTGCTTATCCAGCGATGAAAGGCTCACCGCTCGATCGTATTCCTTTAATGGATTGGGTTTTAGCACTGGCGGGCAGCTTGTCAGCAGCTTACATCTATCTCTTCTACGCAGAGCTAGCCGGACGTTCTGGCGCCCCGACTCAGTTGGATGTGATTGCTTCAGTCGTTGGCATGGTGCTGCTACTTGAAGCGACCCGCCGTGCGTTAGGCCCACCACTGATGATGGTGGCCGCTTTATTCTTACTCTACACCTTTGCTGGCCCTTACATGCCCGATGTGATTGCCCACAAAGGGGCAAGCTTGAACAAGGCGATGTCACACTTGTGGCTAACCACTGAAGGGGTATTTGGTGTCGCACTTGGGGTTTCAACCTCGTTTGTTTTCCTGTTTGTGCTGTTTGGTGCCATGTTGGAACGTGCCGGTGCGGGAGCCTACTTCATCAAAGTCGCCTTCTCTATGCTCGGGCACATGCGTGGCGGCCCAGCCAAAGCGGCAGTAGTGGCTTCTGGCCTCTCAGGGCTAGTATCAGGTTCTTCGATCGCCAACGTAGTGACCACAGGTACCTTTACCATTCCGCTCATGAAACGCGTTGGTTTTCCCGGAACCAAAGCCGGTGCGGTGGAAGTGGCCGCTTCCACCAACGGCCAGTTGACTCCGCCAATCATGGGGGCGGCCGCTTTCTTGATGGTGGAATACGTCGGAATTTCTTATGTCGAAGTCATCAAAGCCGCCATTCTGCCAGCGCTAATTTCCTATATCGCCTTGATCTACATTGTTCACCTTGAAGCTTGTAAAGCGGGCATGAGTGGCCTTCCTCGTCGTAACCAGTCGACTTTGGCTCAAAAGCTACTCTCTTTTACCGCAACGATTCTTGGCTTATGCGTGATCAGTGCGTTGGTTTATTACGGTATCGGTTGGACCAAGGAAGCCTTTGATACAGCCGCGACCCCTATTCTTACCGCGGTGTTATTGGTAGCTTACGTTGGGCTGGTAAAAGTTTCCGCACCGTATGCAAAAGAAGGGCTGGGAATTGATGAAGACTTACAGTTCGTCCCTGATGTCGCTCCAACGCTAAAATCTGGCTTGCACTACTTACTGCCGATTGTGGTTTTGGTGTGGTGTTTGACGGTTGAGCGCTTCTCGCCCGGCTTATCGGCATTCTGGGCCAGCGTATTTATGATTTTCATCCTATTAACGCAACGTCCACTAATTGCCCTATTTAACCGCACAGGTGCACTCGGCGATGCCGCTAAAGAAGGGGTGAGTGACCTTTTTGAAAGCTTGGTCTCTGGTGCGCGTAACATGATCGGTATCGGGGTGGCGACTGCTGCTGCGGGTACGGTTGTGGGTGTTGTCACCCTCACTGGGATTGGTCTGGTGATGACTGACTTTGTCGAGTTTATCTCTGGCGGTAGCGTCATCATGATGTTGATTTTTACTGCAGTGATCAGTTTGATCCTCGGTATGGGTTTGCCAACCACGGCCAACTACATTGTGGTTTCCACCTTGATGGCTCCCGTGATCGTCACATTAGGTGCTGAGCATGGCTTGATCATCCCTCTGATTGCGGTGCATCTGTTCGTGTTCTACTTCGGTATTTTGGCTGATGATACACCGCCGGTCGGTCTCGCTGCTTTTGCTGCCGCGGCGATCGCCAAATCCGATCCCATTCGCACCGGTATTCAGGGCTTTGCTTACGACATACGGACGGCAATCCTGCCTTTCATGTTTGTGTTTAACACCCAACTCTTGTTGATGGGAATCGATACTTGGTGGCACTTAATGCTCACCATACTCTCTTCCATTACGGCCATGTTGTTGTTTTCCGCAGCAACACAGGGATGGTGGTTAACCAAAACCAAATGGTGGGAAGTGATTGCATTACTGGTACTGACCTTTACCTTTTTCCGTCCCGGTTTCTGGTGGGACATGGTCTACCCCGCTCAAGTCATGTATGCAGGCACCAAGTTAGAGCAGATTGTGGAGCAAACGCCTGTAGGACAACCGATCCAAATGATCGTGGCTGGGGAAAATCTTAAAGGCGAATACACCTCTAAAACCGTACAGTTACCGTTTGAAGATCGCGCTGTCGGTGCTCAAGATCGCATTGCCTCAATGGGCTTAACTCTGCTCAACGAGAAAAACCGCATGTTGGTCGAAATGGTGGAATTCGGTAGCCCAGCCGAAGCGGCAGGTATCGACTTTGATTGGGAAATTCGCTCAGTCGTGGTCGATAGCGATCGTCCGATGAAAGAGTGGGTATTCCTGCCAGCAATTTTGCTCACTCTGCTGCTGGCTTGGAACCAAAAAAGACGGATAAAAAAGGCATAACAAGGTGCTGCGTCAATATGCCTGAGTCAAATCAGGCATATACTTAACGCGTCAATGAATCATCGCCAACCTATCCCCTAAACCCATAAGGATAGGGAATAATAACCATAGAGAGCGTCATGTATAAACATATTCTTGTTCCGGTTGATTTGAATGAACAAGGCTTTGCAGACAAAGCGGTTCAGCTTGCTGTCTGGCATGCCAAACATTCCAACGCCGAAATTCACTTGCTGAACGTGTTGCCAGGCATTCATATGTCCATGGTGGCGACCTATTTTCCAAAAGATGCCGCAGCACAAATGAAAAATGATGTGCGTGCTCAGCTCAAAGCATTTGCTGATAAACACATTGATGAAGAGATTGTTTACAAGCTGCACATTGCAGAAGGCAAAGCTTACGCGACCATCCTTGATTATGCGGAGCGTTTAGGTGCGGATCTTATCGTAATGCCTAGCCACAAACGCTCACGCATTGATAAAGTCATGCTCGGCTCTGTGGCGAGCAAAGTGGTAGAAAACTCCCCGATCAATGTTTTGGTTGTGAAGCCTCAAGGCTAATTACCCACAATGCTTAATGTCATATCTCTATAAAGGCGCTTCATAGCGCCTTTTTTATTCACTAATTCCTATCGCATTGATTGGTTTTTCCCACTTGATGAATTGAGAATTATTATCAATAATAATTCCATCAAACAAGATCAGGTGGACTGAATCATGAAAAAGACATTAAGTTTTGCAGCAATACACTTTACCATCGCATTTACGGTAGCGTATGTCCTGACAGGTGATGTTCTTCTCGGCAGCCTGATTGCGATGCTCGAACCGATGGTGAACACTGTCGCGTTTTACTTCCATGAAAAAGCATGGGCCAATTCTCCAACGTTGCGCCGCTTTGCAGGCGATACCCGAATCAAAACCGCTAGCTTCGCGACCATCCATTTTAGCGTAGCGTTTAGTGTGGCTTACCTGTTGACGGGCAGTTGGTTAGTGGGGGGGGTAATGGCGATGATCGAGCCGAGCATCAATACCTGTGCCTACTACTTCCATGAGAAAATATGGCAAAGCAAGCACTCAAGCCATTTCGGTTGTGCTCACTAACCCATTTAAATATTGATTGAAACGCCTTCTTGATGAAGGCGTTTTGCATTTTGATACGCAGGAAATTACAGAGGAAAATGGCTAACGCAGTGTGCTTCACTCAAACCGAGTTGGAAACGCTTAATTTGCCCATCTAATTGCACGGTGATGATATAGAGATCCTCCGCTCGTGGGCGGCGTACATCATAAATTTTAGGTGCATCAACTTGAAACAGCACGCTGGCGTGATCACTGCGCACGTCAATCGGCACTTGATACGTCCGACCATCAAATTTCACCGCAGCAGAAACCAGTCCCGGAGAATAAGTGGTGAAAAACAGATTCACCAACAACTCACAGCCACTGTGGTGCCAAACTTGCTCGGTTGAAACATGGTTCAGGCGCAGATGGCGAATGCATTGCAGGTAAGGCGCTTTCCAGACCCCGATTCGCTGATCATAATTGGGCGTATCTTGCTCGCCTAAAAAACAGAGCTCAGTTGCCTCTTCATCCAGCAACCAATCCTCATCCGCTTCCAAAAACAAAATTTCAAATCGGTTACGCCCTAGTTTTAACAAGGGGCGGATGTCTTTACGATAAATCGCTAGTGAGCCATCACAGTCAAACAACGCGCCCCCATTCAGGCGTACTTCGGCATGGTAATCAATGCCTTCCAACACCAAATCAATCGCCGCAAAGCTCAGCAGGTCTTCATCCACTTCAATATCATGCATTAAATGCCACTCTTGCTCAGCGATTTCCGCTTCACTCAGTGTTTTGGGTAACACCGCACTTAATGGTGCTGGAAAAGTAATGTCATCTTGGGGGATAGAGAGATCCGTCAGCGGTGAAAGCTGCCAAAGACCGGCGAGTGAGAGCTGCATAGCGTTCCAATTCCTGTTGGTTTGCGCGCATTATACCTGAAGTGAACGCGATTGCAGCGTTGATGTAACACAGCGGCTACGGCTTACAATCCATTCATATAGGCAAAAAAATACCAGCCCTGCGGCTGGTATCATCGACTCAAGAATTACTGATCGTCGTCTTCATCCTCATCTTCGTCAGGGTACAAGGCATCTTCGCCCTCTGCCACCCTTACACTTCATTATAACAAATTGGTGAGAGAGAAGAGGTAGTAAAAGGGTCTTCTCAACATTCACACATTATAGTGAAATTTGCCTCAAAACTTCTTAAAAGGTGAGAATCAGAAGCTACTC